>JAJYVF010000031.1 GCA_021792135.1 Acidobacteriota bacterium
GCATGAGCTGACGTAGTTGGTTCACAGAGAATCCTCCTTCTCTGCGAACCAAACTACCCCGGCAGCCGCAAAAGCCGGCTCAGCCGCACGCGGAAGCGTCCGCCGCCGCAGCGGCTTCGTTCAAGTCAGTTATCAAACCGGCATTGCCCAGGATGGCGTCCCCTTCCTCGGATGGGGCACCGCCTTCCTCGATTACGACAATGATGGCTGGAAAGACATCATGATGATCAACGGGCATGTCTATCCCCAGGTGGACAACTACGACTGGGGAACCACCTTCGCGCAGCGTCCTCTTCTTTACCATAACCTGCACGGGAAGCGGTTTGTCCTTGTTCCGCCCGTCGAAGGCACAGGCCTGGCCGAGACTTTCCCCGGACGGGGCGCGGCCTTTGGCGATCTGTTCAACGACGGCAGGATCGATGTGGTCATCAATGTGCTCGACGGCCATCCGGTATTGCTGCGCAACGTCAGCAACGACCATCACCACTGGGTAGAGCTCAAGCTGATCGGCGGACCGAAGAGCCCGCGGGATGCCGTAGGCGCCACTGTCTACCTGACCGCCGATGGCATGCGCCAGCGCGGCGATGTGCTCAGCGGCGGCAGTTATATTTCGTCGAACGACCCGCGCGTGCACTTCGGCCTGGGCGATGCCACCACGGTCAGCTCGGTCGAGATTCACTGGCCGAGCGGTAATGTGGAGAAGCTCAGACTGCCGGCCGTCGACCGCATCTTCACGATCGAGGAAGGCAAAGGCATCGTCGGACAGCTCTGCGTCCTGTGCCGGGCAACAGCAGCGGAGCATGGCCGAGCAGCGAAGCCACATGGCGCCGAGCGAGCTTCGCGGAATCCGTAAGGAATGGAGCGGCTGACGTGCTGATCGATGCGCATCACCACCTCTGGGAATACAACGATCGCGATTACGGCTGGATGAGCGGGGAAATGACCGCGCTCCGCCGCAACTTCCTCGTGGCGGATCTCGCTCAGGTGATGCGCGAATCCGATGTGGAGGGAACCGTCGCAGTACAGGCCCGGCAGACGATCGAGGAGACTGAAGTGCTGCTGGACCTCGTGTCGCAGAACGACTTCCTGCTCGGCGTGGTGGGCTGGGTTCCGCTCATCGATCCCCAGGTGGCGCGCGATCTGGAGCGACTCGTCAACAGTCCGAAGCTGAAGGGCGTGCGGCATGTCCTGCATGACGAAGCGGATGACTTCTACATGCTCCGCGAGGATTTCAACCGCGGCGTGAGCCTGCTCCGGGGCTTTGGGCTGGCGTACGACATTCTGATTTTCGAGCGTCACCTGCCCCAGACCCTCCAGTTCGTGGACCGGCACCCGGAACAGCTCTTCGTCGTCGATCACATCGCCAAGCCGCGCATCCGGCAAGGCGTCCTGTCGCCCTGGAAAGAAAACATCTCTGAGCTGGCGAAGCGGCGCAACGTGTATTGCAAGGTTTCCGGCATGGCAACCGAAGCGGACTGGCACCGCTGGACCCCGGAGCAGCTCAGGCCGTATTTCGATGCGGTGCTGGCGGCGTTCGGGCCGAAGCGTCTCATGTTCGGATCCGACTGGCCGGTGCTGACGCTGGCCGCCAGCTATCCGCGCTGGGTCGGTACCTTCCGGAGCTTCATCGCTGAGCTTTCGCAGGACGACCAGGAAGAGATCTGCCATCGGACGGCGCGCCGCGCTTACCGTCTGTGAAGGCTGAGGCAGCATCGGCAGGAACAGCCACTGCGGTTTCCGGGGACAGTTCGCGGGGCGTGGGTTCAGGCAATGCAGCAAACCCGCCGCCGGTGTGCAATCGAAAAGTGGAGAGGTCCGCCAGACGGCGGAGTTGCGCGGATGCCGATGGGGGCGGCATGGCTGTTTCCTTTCCAGGCCCGCAAAGCGCGGCGGCGAGCGCCGCCCCGGTCAGGAAGCCAGACGCAGTGGTTCGACCCTTTGCCGCACCCGGGTGATGACGAACCCGCTGTTGGGCAGGGTCGGGATGCGCGACAGATCGATCCGCAGGTCCTGCGCCGGCAGGCTGAAGCTCATCTCGTTCACCATCAGCCGCACGATGGTCCGCATCACGTCCACCGTCATCCACTCGCCGGGGCAGCGGTGGGTGAAGCGCCGATTCCCCGCGCCGTGGGAAACAGGATCCAGGGGCGCGATTTGCCGGTTGAGGAATCGTTCCGGGCGAAACTCATCCGGCTTCTCCCACAGCCGAGGGTCATGATTGGTCCCATAGAGATCGAACAGCACCCACTCTCCCTGGCGAAAATGGTGGTTGCGCCAGGTGAACTCCGTCAGCACGCGGCCGCCAAGGGCGGGGATGAAGGGGTAAAACCGCCGGACCTCGTTTACAAAGGCTTCCAGGTCTTCATCGCTCGCCTCCACTCTGGCGCGCCACGGAGGGTACCCGAGCAGGGCCAGCCCCGCAAATGCCACGTACCGGGCAATGGCCGCCGCGGGCCGCAGCACGTTGAGCAGCTCGACCGCGGCGGATTGCAGGTCCATCAGCCGCCCCTTCCGGTCGCGGAAGGAAAGAATGCGATCGGCGGGGCTGCCTGCCGGGACCGCCCGCCGGCCGCTTCGGATAGCGCGGATTAGTTGCCGCATCCACAGTTCGGACCTCAATCGCATCCGGTGCCCGCGCAGACTGCGAACGCCCAGAGAGCCGATGCCCTCCACCATCGCCTCGAATTCCTCGGCTCTCTCCCGGACCTCGGCCTCGCTCAGGTGCAGGCCGGACCACTCGCAGATGGCGGCGCTCAGCGGAATATGGGCTTCACTGAAGAGCGATACTCGGTCCATGCGCTCCCACCGTCGTACCGCCGCCCTCCAGTGGCGCGTCGTGAGTTCCGACATCCGCTCCAGCGCCTCCGGCGACATCATCGCCAGGAACATCTCTTTCCTCCGCCGATGGTCTTCATCGTCGCTGGTCAACACGCTCCCGGCGCCGCCCCGGATGAAAGACAGGATCGCCTGCGGCATAGCGTCCCGCCGGGTAAAGCGGCCCGGAAAACAGAACTGCGCGGCGGCCTCACCGCCCATCATGCAGATGACTCTTTTCAGCATCAGCCGGGTTGCGAAAACGTCGGTACCCAGCCGCCGGCAGCGGTTGGAGATGAAGCAGTAGCCCTCCGCGCGCAGCAGAGCCAGGGTGCTGTCCAGGGAGCGGTCCTCGGGGATACCCATGTACTCTGTGATGCCGCTGGTACGGGATGCGCAGGTGCGCCCCGCCGGGCCACCGGTTACCTGGGTAAGAGGACGGCTCGCTGAATTTCCCATTAGGATGAGGGGCCCCCCCGGCGTCGGAGATGGATGTACCTGCGTCTGGGTAGGATGCTGCTCCGGGGGATTTGGGCCGCCCCGCCCTGCCCGGTTTCAAAGCGCAGGTTGCAGCCTCGCATCCCGGCCGCGTCCGGCGTTGACGCCGGCGCGCTTTCCTGCTCTGCTGGCCCTGTGCATCCTCTGCGCCTCATTGCCGGTATCGCCTGCCTGGTCTACGCGCTGCTCGATGCTTTCGAAACCGTCATCCTCCCGCGCCGGGCAACGGGGCGCTTTCAGCTCACGCGCCTCTTTTACCGCGCGACGTGGAGTCCCTGGGCCTTGGCCGCCAGGCATGTCCGCAATGCGCGCAAGCGCGAGACCCTGCTCAGCTTCTACGGACCGCTGTCGCTCGTCTTTCTTATCGGAGCCTGGGCCATCGCGCTGATCTTCGGGTTCGGGCTCGTCTACTTCGCCTTTCCCTCGGCCTTCCTCGACCAGCACGGGGCAGGGCATCCGGCCCTCTCCGACCTCTATGTCAGCGGCACCACCATCTTCACCCTCGGCCTCGGCGATGTCATCCCGCACGGCGTGTGGATCCGCGTTCTGGTTGTGGCGGAAGCCGGTATCGGGCTGGGGTTTGTCGCGCTGGTCATCGGATATTTCCCCGTCCTCTATGGCGCGTTCTCGCGCCGCGAGGTCAGCATCTCGCTCCTCGATGCCCGCGCCGGATCGCCGCCAACGGCCTTCGAACTCATCCGCCGCCACTCCTTCGAAGGCGGCGGTGCGGCGCTCATCGTCCTGCTCGAAGAGTGGGAACGCTGGTCCGCCGAGCTGCTGGAGAGCCATATCTCTTATCCGCTGCTCTGCCTCTTTCGCTCCCAGCACACCAGCCAGAGCTGGCTCAGCGCCCTCACCGCCATCCTGGATACCTGCGCTCTGCTCATCGCCGGCGTGCAGGAAAACAGCGCGCGCCAGGCGCAGCTGACCTTTTCCATGGCCCGCCATGCTCTGGTCGATCTGTCCCAGATCTGGTCCCTTCAGCCAGCCGGCGGCTCCGCCGACCGCCTCCCGCCGGAAGCCCTCCGCACCGTCTGCGATCGGCTTTGCCAGGCCGGTGTGCGCGTCTGCCGCGACGAGCAGTCGGGCGCGCGCCTCGCCGAAATGCGGGGGTTATACGAAGGTTACGCCCAGGCGCTCAGCCGGTACCTCGCCATGCCCCTGCCGCCCTTCTTTCTCGAGCACCCAAAGAAGGACAACTGGCTCTCCGTCGCCCGCGTCCGCGCCGAGGCGGAAGCCGGCGGTTCTCTGCTCCACGACAGCGACGAGCACGGCCACATATTCTAAGTACCGGCAATCACCTGGCCTGGATCAGTCATCACCTTACCAAAGTCACATTTTCCGGTGAGTAAGCCCCTTTCCGGCAAAGCCGGAAAAGCCTCGGGATTCGTGCATGTTGCATCCTGAAAGTTGATAAATAGTTAATAACAAATCGATGCAGACATTACACCGGCGGGCTTGAATCCGTGTAATCCGGAGCGGAACTTTCTTGACACCCGCGTTTCCGGGTGCTACATATCTTCCGCGTCCTGGTGCGGGCAGCGAGGCGTCAGATAAAACTATTTACTGGCCGTTTAAATAAAGAATGACTCCCTCCGGCCGCTCGCACGGCAATGGCACAGGATCGCAGGGAGGTTGTTCAGTGACCCAATGGAAGCGAGCAGTTTGCCTGCTCACATTCCTCCTGTTCGCGGTGTTTTTTGCCGCCGCTCAGGAGAATGCAGAGCTGACCGGCGCTGTGACGGACCCAAGCGGCGCTGTTGTACCCAATGCAAAGGTAACCGTTACCAACAACGCGACCGGTGAAGTTCGAACCACCGCCACCAACGGCGCAGGGCTGTACGATTTGCCGGCCCTGAGCAACGGAACCTATTCGCTGAAGGTGGATGCCCCCGGCTTCAGCATCTACCAGAAAACCGGCATCGTCATGAACGTGGCCGCCACGGTCAGGGAGGATGTTTCCCTGGTGGTCGGCGGCGCCAACCAGACGGTGACCGTCCAGGCCAATGCGCTGCACCTGCAGACGGAAACCAACGAAGTCAGCAATCTGATCTCCGGACGACAGCTCAACCAGATCGCCACCAACGGGCGCAACATGGTTTCTCTCACCACACTCGGCACGGGCGTTTCCGCCAACATTCCCGCCTTTGAGGGAGTCACGGCACAGGGCAGCAACTTCACCATCAGCTTCAACGGCATGCGTCCCGGCCATAACAACTGGCTCATCGACGGCGGCGAAGTCTACGACCGCGGCAGCGGCGGCAAGGCAGACGTCATGGTTTCGCCCGACGCCCTGGCCGAGTTCCAGACGCTCGACAGCAACTACGCTCCCGACTACGGCATCAGCTCGGGCGGCACGATCGTCATGGTGCTCAAGTCCGGCACCAGGCAGTTCCATGGCGGCCTGTGGGAGTTCAATCGCAACGACGCTTTCGACGCCAACACCTACTTCGCGAAGCTCGCCAATCAGGCCAAGCCGGAACTGCGCCTGAACATCTACGGCGGTGATATAGGGGGTCCGCTGTTCATTCCCGGAATCTACCCCAAGGACAAGAGCAGGACCTTCTTCTTCTGGACCGAGGAATGGCGCAAGTACATCCAGGGCGCCAATCCCAGCTTCGTGAATGCCGTTCCCTCCTATGACATTCCCACCGCCGGAGCCGCTCTGAAATACATCGTGCCGCCCGGCTTCACGGAAAGCCCGAACCCGGGCGTGTGCGCAGGGAATGTGGCTCCGTGCGTGCCGGCCACCAGCGATCCGGCGAAACTCGAGCTCTACGCCCAGGATGGTCTGACCGCCGGCCAGCCTTTTCCAGGCGGCGTGATTCCGGCCAACCTCATCGATCCCAACGCAATCCTGTTCATGAAGACGGGCGCGATCCCGGCGGCGAATACCACAGCCGCCAACGGGGCACCGCAGTTTACGTCCTCGCCTCGGCAGCCGACCTACGTGCGGGAAGATGTGGTGCGCATCGATCACGACATCACCGACCGCCTGCACCTGATGGGCCACTGGATCCACGATCAGATGTCGCAGACCTACTACCCGGATATGTGGAGCAACGACAGCTATCCGACCACCGGCGACGTCTTCGGCAATCCGACCTGGGGCTCGGTGATCAAGCTGACCCAGACCATCTCCCCGACGCTGCTCAACGAAACCTCGTTCAACGTCAACGGCAACACTATCAGCATCACGCCGGTCGGCATCTATGCTCAGCCCTCCGGATGGAGCCAGACCGGGTACTTCCCGGCTGCCAACAACCTCCTCAGCCGCATGCCGTCCGTCGACCTGGGCGCGCCCTACGGCACCAACTGGACCATCAACTACTGGCCGTGGCGCAACGCTTTCCTCGACTACGAGCCGCGCGACGACATTTCGTGGACGAAGGGCAACCACGTGCTCAAGTTCGGCTTTTCGTACATGCGCGCCGACAAGAACCAGCAGCAGCAGGCCGACACGCAGGGCGATTACACCTTCGGCACCGACTTCTCCGGAGATTCCTACCTGAACTTCCTCCTGGGCTTTGCCGACAGCTTCCAGCAGCTCCAGAGCATGGACATGTTCCACTGGCTGAACAATACCTACTCGTTCTACGGGATGGACAACTGGCACCTGTTGCCGCGGCTGACCCTCAATCTGGGACTGCGCTATGACGGGTTACCGCACGTCTATGAGAAGTTCAACCGGACCGCGAATTTTGTAGCCGCCGATTACAATCCCGCACTGGCTGCGGCCTTCAACTCGGATGGCAGCCTCAACTCCTCCGGGCCGGGTTTTGCCAACCCCCTGAATGGGCCTGCTTCTTTCTATCTCAACGGCATCCAGCGCCCGGGAGTGAATGGCTTCCCGCGCGGGCTGGTCAAGAACGACTACTTTACCTGGCAGCCGCGTCTCGGCTTTGCCTATGACCTGTTTGGCAACGGCAGAACGGTGCTCCGCGGCGGCCTGGGAATCTTCTACGAGCGCGTCCAGGGCAACGACGTTTACGGGACGGATACCAACCCGCCCTTCGCCTACCAGCCCCGGGCGCAGCAGATCTATTTTTCCAGGCCCAGCGTGAGTGCTCTGACCGGGCAAACTGCTTCGACACCGGTTTTCCCGGCCAACGTGGGCGTTCTCTCCTACTACTATCCCAATCCCGCCACGGCGCAGTTCAGCTTTGGCGTTCAGCACCAGATCGCGCCCGCCATCGTGGCGGCCGTCCAGTACGTTGGATCGAATGGATGGAATCAGAACGATCAGCGCATGATCAACACCCTGCCGCTCGGCGCTGTTGCCAATCGTGAAGCGGTCAGCAAAGGAGCCAACGCGAACCCCTACAGGATCTTCCCGGGTTACAGCACCATGACCCAGGACGAGAATGCCAGCAACTTCAACTACAACTCGCTGCAGACGGCCCTGCGTATGGAAAACAAGCATGGACTGACCCTGCAGCTGGCCTACACCTGGGCGCACGAGATCGACATCGAAAGCGACGATCTCGCGGGCGACGTCAGTGATCCCTTCAACCTGAAGTACGACCGCGCCTCGGGCACGCTCGACCGGCGCAACATCTTCAACGCCAACTACGTCTACAACCTCCCCTTCTTCCTGCATTCCAGCAACGCGCTCGAGCGCAGCACGGTAGGCGGCTGGACCATCTCCGGTGTGACCACGGCCGAGAGCGGGTATCCGAACAACGTCACCTATTCGACTGACACGCTGGGGCTGGGCGGTGGCACCAACAACCGTCCGGACAAGGTAGCCGCGCTGCAGCTGACCAAAACCCGCGCCCAGTGGTTCAACGGCAAGGCCGCCTTCGCCGCTCCGCTTGCTCCATGGAACGGCGGCACCAACCAGGGCTTCGGCACCGCGGGCCGGGATGCTGTGGTCGGTCCTGGCCTCTTCAACTGGAACCTCAGCATGTTCAAGACGTTCAACCTGACCGCGCATGAAGGACCGCGCTTCGAGCTGCGCGTCGAGTCGTTCAACACCTTCAACCACACCGAATTCCAGGGCATCGACACCGGCTTCACCGATGGGAACTTCGGGCAGGTCACGAGCACCTACGCTTACAGTGAACGTGAACTGCAGTTTGGAGGAAAATTCCTCTTCTAACCGGGTTGCAGTGCCCTCGCGGCGCAGTGGAGCTTCGGCTCCACTGCGCTTTTTGTTGTACGGCGATTTTCGCCCGCCCCCGGGGCGGAATGGTCTAATAAACGTGAGTTGTAACCGAGGGTTCGATGTCGGGGTTTTCGCGATGGGCGATGGTGCTGGCGGCGGCGGTGCTCTGCGCGCAGCCCCTCAGCATGGCTGCGCAGTCGGCGGCTGCGCAGCAGGCGCTCTCTTTCGAACGCCAGGGGCTCTGGCATGAGGCGGAATCAGCCTGGCGGCAGGTTCTCGAGCAGAACCCGCGCGATGCCGCGGCCAGCGCGCATCTCGGCCTGGTGCTCGCACGCGAAGGCCAGTATCCCGGCGCCGTCGATGCCTATCGCGCCGCGCTGAAGCTCGATCCCCATATCCCGGGTCTGCAGCTGGATCTTGGACTGGCGCTGTTCAAGCAGGGCAAACTGGACGAAGCCGTCGCTCCGCTCAGGGCTGCTGCCGTGGCTTCTCCCGGTGAACTGCAGCCCCGCCTTCTGCTGGCCATGAGCTACTACGGCACAGCCAGATATGCTGAAGCGATTCCCGACCTGCGCTTCGCGCTCTCGAAATCGCCCGATAACCTGGAATTGCGCGGCGTACTGGCCCAGAGCTGTCTCTATGCGAAGCAGTACAACTGCACGCTGGAGCAGTACCGGCAGATCCTGGCGGCCAATCCCAACTCGGCGCAGGCGCACATGCTGGCTGGCGAGGCTCTGGACGGCCTCAATCGCAGCGCCGATGCCATTGCGGAATTTCAGGCAGCGGAGAAGGTGGCTCCCTCCGAGCCTGATGTCCACTTCGGCCTCGGTTATCTGCTCTGGAAGCAGAGCCGCTATCGGGAGGCGGAGCGTGAATTTGAGCTGGAGCTGAAGAATGTGCCCAATCAGCCCCAGGCGCTCGCTTATCTGGGGGACACGGAGATGAAACTCGAGCAGCAGAGCCAGGCGCAGACTCATCTGCAACAGGCCCTGCGTCTGCCCGGAGCGCCGCGCCTGGCGTGGGTCGACCTCGGCATTCTGCTCGCCGCGCAGGGAAAGAACGACCAGGCGGCTACTGAATTTCAGCACGCCATCGCCATGGATCCGACGGAAGTGGATGCCCACTGGCGGCTCGCGCGTCTTTATCAGGCCGAAGGGAAGAGAGCCGAAGCCCAGGCCGAGTTTGCCCGCGCCAGCGCGCTGCATCAGAAGCAGGACGAGAGCCTGGTGCGGCAGATCAGCGGACCGCAGGCAGCACCGAATCACTAGCAGGCGCAGCCTGTCGCAGCGGCCTCGCCGGGCGTGCCCTGTGCGTGCTCGATTTGTGACGCGACCCAGCGCCTTGCCTGATCCTGCCGAATTCAGTTTTCCGCTGGATCTGCCGGCTGCGTGAACAGCGATGGGCGGTGCGCAGGATGGCGCGCCACCTGTAACGCGAAATTCCAACTTTCGATGGAGGCATCCTCGGTTCCTGTGAATTAGGCTCGCTTGTTCCCCAGAGAAGTGGAGCGGAGGTGAGCGGAAACTGGGAGGCCCAGTTCGCGGACGCACCGGACATTCTGAAAAGCGCGCCTGACCAGAAGACCGTGGTGCAGGCAGGCCCTGTCGTCATCGGCAACGGCGGATTCGTCACCATGGCCGGACCCTGCTCGGTCGAGACCGAGCGGCAGCTGATGGAAACCGCCGAATGCGTGGCCGCAGCGGGAGCAAGGATCCTCCGCGGCGGCGCATTCAAACCTCGAAGCTCACCCTACGCCTTTCAGGGGCTGGGCCTCGATGGTCTTCGCCTCCTGGCCCGCGCGCGGGCGGCCACCGGCCTGGCGGTTGTCACCGAGGTCATGGCGGCGGCCGATGCACCCGTGGTCGCCGAATACGCCGACATCCTGCAGATCGGCTCGCGCAGCATGGAGAACTATGCTCTGCTCGAAGCCGCCGCGCACACGGGCCGTCCCATCCTGCTCAAGCGAGGCATGGTGGCGACCGTCGCCGATCTGCTGCGCTCCGCGCAGTGCATCGTCAGCCACGGTAATCCCAACGTCATCCTCTGCGAGCGCGGCATCCGCACCTTCGACACGGCCACACGGAATACCTTCGATGTCGCCGCCATCGTCGTCCTCCAGCAGATTGCGCGCCTCCCCGTGATCGCCGATCCCAGCCACGCGGCGGGTCGGCGTCAGTTCGTTCCGGCACTGGCGCGCACCGCCGTCGCCGCCGGAGCCGATGGCCTCATCGTCGAGGTGCATCCCCACCCGGACCAGGCATGGAGCGATGGCGAACAATCCCTCTCCTTTGCCGAGTTCGATACGATGATGGCCGATCTGGCGCCCTGGTGTGAGCTGCGGGCCTGTTGTGGCTGTGCGCTGGAGACTGTGGCGTGAGAGCTCGCGCCGCGGCGGCCATCGCAATTCTCACCACGTTGCCGCTGCTGCTCACCTGGGCATTTCCCCCGGTCCGCGCCAACGCCGGAAATCGTGGGGCCTCTCCCGCCGCGTACCCGCTGCCTCCCGGTGTTGCGCTGATCTATACCGCTGCCCCGGTCTATGAATCCCTCGCCGCCCTGCGTGGCGACGAACGCTTCCCCGGCGGCGCCCGGCTGATGCTGATGCGCGATGGGCAAACCAAACCCCTCGTGCCGGGATTCGCTGCCAGCGCCGACGCCAGTGTTTCGTTCGACGCCCAAACGGTCCTGTTCGCCGGGAAGAGGGAGTCGGGCGAGCCGTGGCAGATCTGGAAAGTGCCTCTCGGCGGAGGCGTGCCGCAGCCTGTTCTTGCCGCGGAAACGGATTTGATCCGGCCTCTGTGGATGCCGGACGGCCGCCTGGTTTACGCGCGCAGGGATACAGGCCGCTTCGTGCTGGAAACGGCGGCGCTGGACGGGTCGGGTCGTCTGCAGCTGAGCTATGCCCCGGGAAGCTACATTCCCGACGACGTTCTCCATGACGGCCGCATCCTCTTCGAGTCGGGCTTTCCGCTCGGCTCCGGAGAGACTCCCGAAATGTACCTGGTTTACGCGGATGGCAGCGGCGTGGAGTCGGTGCGCTGCGACCACGGCTCGGCGCGCGAGCATGGACGCCAGATGCGTTCCGGCGACATCGTCTTCACGCATGCGCGCCGCCTGGCGCGCTTCACCTCCGCGCGGGCAGACGAAGGCCGAATCGCCGCTCCCGCCGGCGAATACGCCGGCGATGTGGCCGAGATGCCCGACGGCCGCTGGATTCTCTCTCTGCGGATGCGCTGGCAAAAGCATTATTCCCTCTCCGCCTGGAAACCTGGTGCCTCGATCACCGTGCCGCTGGCCATGGACAGCGGGCACGACCTGGTGGAGCCCGCTGTGGTCGCGCCGCGAGCGGTTCCCAACCGCCACCCCTCCGCGCTCCACGACTGGATGACCGGCAATCTGCTCGCGCTCGATGCGCGCCTCTCGCGCAATCACGATCTGGCCACGGCGCCCGCCGCCGTGCGCGTGGAAACCATCGATGCAGCCGGCAATCCGATCGCGCTGGGAACAGCTCCCGTCGAGAAGGACGGATCCTTCTTCGTCAAAACGGCCGCTGATCAGCCCGTGCGCGTGATTCTCCTCGATGCCTCCGGCAGAACGGTGCGCGAAGAGCATGGCTGGTTCTGGATACGGCGCGGTGAGCAGCGTGTCTGCGTCGGCTGCCACGCCGGGCCGGAGCGTGCTCCGGACAATCGCGTGCCTGAGGTCCTCCTGCGTACCACGACTCCGGTCGATCTCACCGGCGCTGCGCCGGACCTCCGTTCGGAAGGACACTGAAACGCGTCCGCAGCCGGGGGCCGCCGCGCCCGCCTTCGGCAATGGCGTGAGGAATCGGAGCCGAAATTATCCGCATTGGCCAGGCTCAGCAGTGCGTTGCTCTGGTATTCCGTTCCCAGCGCCTGCTCGGCCTCTGCCGGCAGAGAAACGGCGGCAGCGTTGAGCGCCGCGGAGAGCGCCGCGGCCATGCGGTGCTCGCGGGCAAGACCGCACAGCGAATCCCAGTCGCGGATCCCCGCCGCCAGGCGCGCCAGGTTCCGCGGATCGGGATTGCGCCGGGCGCTGGCGAACAGAAGTGCTGCCGCCCCAGGCTCGACGGATGCCATCCTGTGGATCCCGGTCATGTGGCCGCGAAAATGCGGACTGCCTCCCTGCCGCGGTTTGAAACTCCCGATCCCTGCACGCCCCGGAATCTCATTTTCATTGTGCCCCTGGCTGAGCATCGTCGTATAGGCCACCGAGGTGGGGTCAGGCCCGCGGGCCGGATCGGTCCGGTGTGGCATGCCGCGCATCGTGTCGCAGCACCGGCGCCCCTGGTGAGGATCTTCGAACCGGCACCCGGAGCGCACGCCGAGCGTTCCTGACCGCGATGGGTGGGACCGCGTTACCACGGGTCGTCTGCCTGACGAACGACACCAGAAGGCTTAGCCCTGATGGGCTATTACCGGGGCCCGGGCTGCCCGCTGCAATCACCCGCCGGACCGCGTTACTAAAAAATTACGCCCACGGTTACGAACTAGTGATGCGGCCTTGGTAACGGCCTTTGTACACTGGGCCAATCGAGCAGTTGCGACATCACTGCCCTGCTGAGTTCGTTGAGAAAAGAGGTCGCATGCCAATTGTACGCAGTCATTCTGATGCCCTGGTCGTGAAGGAATTGCCGGATGGTTCCAGACTCGTTGTGGATTCCGGCAGGGAGACGGTTTTTGCTTTGAATGCGACGGCCGGAGCGGCCTGGGATGCGTGCAGCAGTCCAACCACGCTGCCCGAGGTCGCGAAGAAGATGCAGATTTCGCTCCAGGCCGAGGTACCGGAGGAGCTTGCCGAGCAGACCATTCTGGAACTGCAGGAGCGGAACCTGGTAAACACTGCGGGAATGCCCAGCCAACTTTCGCGGCGCAGCTTCGTGGCCAAAGTCGGTATGGCGGCCCTGCCGCTGGTGGCTGTCCTGTCTATGTCGGATCAGCGCGCCTATGCACAATGGGCGAAATCGGGTGCCAATCCCCAGGGGAACGACAGCGGATTCGACTGGGACAGGGATCGGGACAACGGCCATCAACGTGACCGTCACCACGATGCCCCCCCGCCCCACCGTGAACATCCCTGGGATTTCCAGGATCCAAACCGCTGAGAGAGCGGTTTGACTGCGGAGCTACCGGCCAGGCGGCCGCCTGGCCAGCGCCCTGAGTGGGCGTCTGCTCCGGCTCCTGCTGAAGGCAGATCGCAAGCCCCCAATGCTCATTTCTCCTCGTCACACCTTTGGAATCCGGCTTTTCGGCTGTTCCGTTCAGGTGGGCTCTTCGTCCGCCGAAGCGCTGGCCGCCGTCGAGCCCTGGGTTTTCCCCGCGCTGCCCAGGCTGGCAGATTTCGCTGAGGAGCCGGAGATTCTTGCCCAGGTCGAGCCGTCCGGCGATCGAGTCCGCCTCTCTGTCCATGGGAAAGAAGTGGCCGCGGTCGCCACTCCGCTCAATCCCGTGCTGGACCTCATCCGGCGGCTGGATGAGGCGGTCATTCCACGAGTGAAAGGCGTGTGCGCCGTCCACGCCGGCTGCGTTCTCTGGCAGGGGCGCGTGCTGCTGCTTCCGGGGGGCAGCCATGCGGGCAAATCCTCCCTGGTGGCGGAGTTGTTGCGGCGCGGGCCGAGTTGTTTCTCCGACGAGTACGCCCTGGTCGATGTCGAGGGACTGGTGCACCCGTATCCGCGGCCTCTTCTCCTGCGGAACGGCGGGGAGGAGCAGGTTCCGGTCCTGCCGCAGGACTTTGGTGTTTCGGCCGCAACTGCTCCAGCACCCCTCGGATGGGTGCTGGCCCTGGAGTATCGCGCCGGGGCCCGCCTGGATGTGGCTCCGATCCAGCAGAGCGAAGCGGCGATGGTGCTGCTGCGAAACACGCCGCACATCTGGGCCGAAAACCCGCAATTGCCCGCCCTTTTCACGCGGGCGGCGGCCGGAGCGCGGTGCTGGGCGGGCGTCCGGGGCGAGGCCGGCGAGGCAGCGGATCAGATTCTGGCGCTGATCGGCGCCTGAGTCCCGGGGGAGGTTTTTGGGCCGGGTGATATTTGTCACATGCGCATTGCAGCGCGGACTGCTTACAATAGAGCCATCATGAAGAGCGGCAACAGCCAGTCGGTACGGATCGTCCTGGCGGTCCTGGTGATTGTGGGCGCGATCGCGTACCTCGCGGTGACCGGCGTGGAGTCCAACAAGAGCTACTACGTCACCATCCAGGAACTGCAGGCGATGGGCAACAAGGCCTACACGCGCCACCTGCGGGTAGCGGGGAGCGTGGCGCCCGGAACCATCGAGCGCAGCGGCAGTCACGCCCATTTCGTGCTGGTGGAAAACAAACGCAGGCTCACCGTGAACTATACGGGCGACGAGCCGCCGCCGGACACCTTTAAGGACAACAGCCAGGCACTGGCCATCGGGACCTTCGGGCGCGACGGGGTCTTCCACGCCACCCAGCTGCAGGCCAAGTGCGCCTCGAAATACGCGCCGGCTCAGCAGAAAGCGGGGGCCGCGCAGACCACCGCGATGGCCACGCCCGCAACCACCGGCGGCGGGCAATAACGCAGGATCCAGGCAGGACAGAGGAAGCCGCGGATGGAGTTGGTCCGCGCAGGGCGGCGGACTGCCCGGGAACCCATCATGGCCAGCAAGATCATCGCCGAGGTCGACCAGGTTTCCAAGCTCTATGGGGCCTTTGCGGCTCTCCGTAAAGTCTCGGCCAAGTTCGAGCGCGGGCGGTGCTACCTGGTGCTGGGGCCGAACGGCGCAGGAAAATCGACGCTGCTGCGAACCCTGGCGGGGCTGCTGAAGCCAAGCTACGGAACCGTGCGGATCTTCACCGCCGAGGGCGTGGCCGAGGAGCCGATGCAGGCCCGGGAGCGGATCGGCTACATGAGCCACGCGACCATGCTTTACGACGAATATTCGGGCGTCGAGAATCTGCGCTACTTTGCCAGCCTGTACCGGGGCCGGGACTGTGTGGCTCCGGAAGAAGCGCTCGGGAGCGTGGGCCTCGATCCGGCGCTGGCGCGTCCCGTGGGGCAGTATTCCCAGGGGATGAAGCAGCGGGCCTCGCTGGCGCGGGTGCTGATTTCGCGGCCGGAACTGCTGCTGCTCGACGAGCCTTTCTCCAATATGGATATCCAGAGCGCGCACCAGATGCTGCGCCTGCTGGACACCTTCCGGACCGAGCACCGGACGATTCTGCTGACCACCCATCAGCGCGAGCTGGCCGAGCCGCTGGCCGATTTTGTGCTGACGCTGCAGGCGGGCGCGGTCGAGTCGCTGGTCGAGGGACCATATGCCAGGACAGGCGTGCTGACCTTTGCGGGCGGAGATCCGGAGCGATGAGGACGCACACGAAGACCAATGCGGCACGTTTCCTGGATTCGCTCGGCATTCATTACGAAATCCGCGAATACTCCGTCGATCCGGAGGAGTTTTCGGCGATTCTGGTGGCCGAGAAGATCGGGCTGCCGGCAGAACAGGTTTTCAAAACGCTGCTGTGCGTGACCTCCGATAAGGAACATGTCTTTGCCGTTGTGCCCGGCGATGCCGAGCTGGATTTCAGGAAGCTGGCCGCGGCGGCGGGCGTACGGCGGGCGGAGATGGTTTCGCTCAGGGACGTGCAGCCGCTGACCGGATATGTGCGCGGCGGCGTGACGGTTTTCGGGGCAAAGAAGGACTTTCCGGTCTTTGTGGACGAGACGCTGGAGCTGTTCGATGTCATTTCGGTCTCGGCCGGATTGCGCGGTGTGCAGGTGGTGCTGGCTCCGCAGGATTATCTGCGGGCCGCGAAGGCGACGGTGGCGGACCTGACCAAAGAGCTGCGGCCAGCAGTCTCTGCGGGCGGCAGGGAGAGGATCGCATGAAGGTCCCGCAGACGGCGGAGTTGTCGGCGGCTGCGAGGAGGACGCTGTGAAAGCGGCGTATTTTCTGACCCATCTCGCCAAGGACCTGCGGCTGGAGTGGCGTTCGAAGGATGCCATCAATTCCATGCTGTTCTTTGCGCTCCTGGTGGTGGTGCTGTTCAGCCTGGCCTTCGATCCGACGCGGGCGGTTTCGCGGCAGATCGCCGGCGGGATCCTGTGCGTGGCGACGATGTTCGCGGCGGTCAGCGCGCTGAATCAGGCCTGGGCGCGGGAACTGCGGAATCAGGTGCTGGACGCGCTGCGGATGACGCCGGCTCCGGGAGCCTCGCTGTTCCTCGGCAAGGCGCTGGCGAATTTCCTGTTCGTTACGGTTGTCGAGCTGGTGCTGGCGCCGGTGTTTGTCGTGTTTTACAACCTGCAGGTCATTGGCAACGGATGGCTGCTGCTGTTGGTTCTGCCGCTGGGAACCTGGGCGCTGATCGTCAACGGAGTCTTCTTTGCGGCGCTCTCGATGCGGACCCGGAACCGGGAACTGCTGCTGCCGCTGATCCTGTTCCCCATCTTTATCCCGGCGCTGCTGGGCATGGTGATGTCGGCCTCGGCGATCCTGACGGGCGAGTCGGACCCGGTTCTGTGGATCAAGATGCTGGCGGCCTACGATGTGATTTTTACGACGGCGTGCATGATGATGTTCGAGGTGATTCTGCACGCAGAGTAGCGGCAATCTCGGGTCATGAAGCTTGCGAATGGGAACAGCGCATTCGTGGATATTCGTAAACTGCGGGACTCCCGCCTGAGCCCGACGCATCCGCGAGGGAGGCACAAGGCACGGGTCCTGGTTCTGTTCTGGGTGTCACGGAGAAAGACGCGAGCGTGCTGCATCGAGCCTTGCTGGATGCGGCAGGGGGAATGGACGCGGAACCCGGAGCGCGTTGATTGAGGAAGCACGGAATCTGCACCTGGTCCGGGGACAGGTGGCACAATTGTGGAAGAGCTGAGTGGAGGAGCCTTCGAGATCGAATTCAGCGACAACGCCGGGCGTACGTATGCGACGGCGGCGCTGCGGCCCGAGTCATTTCTGGTGCTTCGACGTGAAGCCATCGCGGGTGCCTGACCTCGGGTACTGCCGATGATTGCCAGGCCGGGGCCGGGAGGCTGATCTCTACCAGTGGCCGGAGTGGTGGAGATGGAGGACGTGGGCGGCGGAGAAAGCCACGATCCAGAGGCCGACCACGAGGCTCCCCACGGTGATGATGTATTTGCGGACGGGGCGGTCGTGGGCGGCGAGGGCGTTGAATTTACGGGTGCCGAAGATCTGGCCGCCGATACCGATGGCCATCAGGAGAGCGCCGAAAATAAGGGTGAACCATGCCATGGCTATCCTTTGTACCCTATTTGTGGTAGATGCGGGAAGTGGCAGCGAGGCGTACGGGGGAGTCAGGTCGCGGGTCAATGCCGGGCAGCAGGACGGAGACGACTTATCTCCTTTGTTTGAGCGGGGTTGCGAGTTGGGTTGGGCAGTGGTGCGGGTTGGCGCGGGGCACCGGTTGGGGCCGAGATTTCGGCAGAGGCAGAGGTTATGAAGCTTTGGCGATGGATTTGGCTGCTGGTCACGCTGGGCGTGCTGGCCAACGGGTTCCGGGTGGCGATGTTCGTGGTGCCGCCCGATGCGCAGCAGGGCGATGTCGGGCGGATCTTCTACTACCACGTCCCCTCCTGGGCGGGAATGGGGCTGTTCTTCGCGATCAACCTGGTCTGCTCGCTGGTTTACCTGGGCGTGCGCAACCGCAACCACGAGCTGGCGATGAAAGCCGACTCGCTGGCGGTGACCTCGGCGGAGATGGGCGTGGTCTTCTGCCTGATCGGACTGGTGACCGGTTCGCTGTGGGGCCGGGCGGTGTGGGGGATCTGGTGGACCTGGGATGCGCGGCTGACCTCGACGCTGGTTCTGTGGCTGATTTACGTGGCGTATCTGCTGCTGCGGCGGTTTGCGGCGGGGCCGCAGATGCGGACGCTGGCCGCGGTGATGGCCATCTTCGGCTATCTGGATGTCCCACTGGTCTACATGTCGACGCGCTGGTGGCGGACCCAGCACCCGGCGCCGGTCTTCGGGGGCGCTCCCGGGAACGGTGTGGCTCCGAGCATGATGCCGGCGATCTGGTGGAACCTGGCCGGATGGCTGATGTGGGGCATCTTTGTGGCGAGCCTGCGCTATGTGGCCGAATACCGGACGCAGCGGGCCGAACAGCAGGAGGCGCTGAAGGCGCTGGACATGGAACATGTCATCGAGGCAGGGAGGTAGGTATGGAACATCGGCATCTGGTGCTGGCATACGCGGCGACCATCGGGATCCATCTGATCTATGTGACCTATGTCGCGGTTCGCTATCGGCTCTCCGGACGGGGCGTGAAGCAGGGCTGAGGCCCCTGGGGCTTTCCCCCGAATTCCGAGGCACCGCCAGTTCGATTTCCCGGGCCAGACCCAAAGCGGGGCTTTTGCCATCCAGCGCGGAGACGATAGAGTAGCAAATATGGCAATTCACAGGTTGTTTGTCTTTGCCGCTGCCGCTCTGATCGCCCTGGCTGCGCCGGCGCAGGAACCGGCGATCCACCCAAAAGATACGTCGGCCCTCAGGCCCCCGCCGGGAACGAAGGTGGCCATCGTGGAGTTTGCCGACATGGAGTGCCCGATGTGCGCGCGGGAGAACCCGGTGATCCAGCAGGCCGTGAATCAATATCATGTGCCGTGGCTCCGTTACGACTTCCCGCTGCCGATGCACAACTGGAGCTTCCAGGCGGCGGTAAATGGGCGCTGGTTCGATACCAAATCGAAGAATCTGGGCGACGAGTACCGGAACGCGGTCTTTGCCAATCAGCCGAGCATTGAGACGCGCGCCGACCTGCAGAACTTTACGCAGAAATTCGCGGAGCAGCATGGCGTGGCCCTGCCGTTCGTGATGGATCCGCAGGGCAAGCTGGCGGCCGAAGTGAAAGCCGATGTGGCGCTCGGAAACCGGATCGGGGTGAACGCGACGCCCACGGCCTGGGTGGTGACGGATCACGGATACAAGCAGGTGCTGGACTTCAACAAGCTGTACCAGATGCTGGACGAAGCGCAAGCGCAGACGAAGTCGTAGACGGCTGCGAACCTTCCGGAAAGACTTGAGTCTTCGGAATCCTGGCGGATGCGGCGTTGTTCGCTTCCGCCTTGCGGCGCACGGCCGCCAGGCCCTGCGATTTACATTTCCCGGAGCCATGAGTGCAGAGCCCGCCGGGTCGCGGGCCGCTGCCTCCCAAATCGACGAAGAGAGAGAACGATGACTGAAAGCACCGTCCAGACGCAGCCGCCGGTGGCTGCGCGGAAGCTTACGGAACGAGCGGTTCACGGGCACACGCTGGTGGACGATTATGCGTGGCTGCGGGAGAAGGAAAATCTCGAGGTGCTCCAGTACCTGGAGGCGGAGAACGCGTATTGCGACGCGGTATTTTCCGGGACCGAAGAGCTGCAGGAGCAGCTCTACGACGAGATGCTGAGCCACATCCAGGAGACGGATGTGTCGGTGCCGTTCCGCGATGGGGATTACTGGTATTACTCGCGGACGGAGAAGGGGAAGCAGTACGAGTACTTCTGCCGCAAGCGGGGCAATGAGCAGGGGCCGCAGGGCGAGGAAGAGATCCTGCTGGACGTGAATGCGCTGGCCGAGGGCGAGAGCTTCATGGCGGTGGGCGCGATGACGGTTTCCGACGACGCCAACCTGCTGGCGTACACCTTCGACAACCGGGGATTCCGGCAGTACACGCTGCGGGTGAAGGATCTGCGGACGGGAGAGCTGCTGCCGGAGCGCATGGAGCGGGTGGGCTCGGTGGTGTGGGCGAAGGATCACCGGACGCTCTTCTACACGGTGGAAGACGAGGCGCAGAAGCGGCAGTTTCAACTCTACCGGCATGTGCTGGGCGCTCCGGTGACCGACGATGAGCTGGTCTTCGAGGAGGAGGACGAGCGGTTCAACATCGGCGCGGGGCGGACGCGCGATGACCGCTACATCATTCTGGAGTGCTCGAGCCATACGACGACGGAGGAGCGATTTCTGCCGGCGGACCAGCCGCGCGGCGCGTGGACGCTGATCGAGCCGCGGCGCGAGGAGATCGAATATTCCGCAGATCATCGCAACGGCCGGCTGTACATCCGGGTGAACGACACGGGGCGGAATTTCCGGGTGGTGACGACGCCGGTCGAGGCTCCGGGGCGGGAGAACTGGGTGGAGCTGATCCCGCACCGGCCGGAGGTGATGCTGGAGGGGGTCGACCTGTTTGCCGGGTTCTGCACGATCTGGGAGCGGCGGCAGGGGCTGCAGCATGTACGGGCCGCGGACTTCAGCGGCACAGGACCGGAGCTGGGCAGGGAGAGGGAGATTGCGTTTCCGGAGCCGGTATACAGCGTGCATCCGCACGCGAACCGGATGTTCGAGACGAGGAAGTACCGGTACGCGTACCAGTCGCTGGTGACGCCGAGTTCGGTCTTCGAATACGACGTGGAGACGGACGCGTCGGCGCTGCTGAAGCAGGTGGAGATTCCGGGGGGATTCGACCGGACGCAGTATGCATCGGAGCGGATTTTTGTGACGGCTCCGGATGGGGTGGAGGTGCCGGTCTCGCTGGTGTGGCGCAAAGATAAGCGCGAGCCGGGGAAGAACCCGCTGTGGGTGTATGGGTATGGGGCCTATGGATATTCGCTGCCGCTGGGGTTCAGCAGCCCGCGGCTGACGCTGCTGGATCGCGGGCTGGTGCTGGCGTACGCGCATGTTCGTGGTGGCGGCGAGATGGGTAAGCCGTGGCACGATGCCGGGCGGCTGATGGAGAAGCGGAACACGTTCACCGATTTTGTTGCCGTAACGGAGGCTCTGGTGGCGCGGGGGTACGGCGATCCGGCGCGAGTGGCGGCGGAAGGCGGGAGCGCCGGCGGTCTGCTGATGGGCGCGGTTGCCAACATGCGGCCGGAGCTGTACCGGGCGATTGTGTCGCATGTGCCGTTCGTGGACGTAATGAATACCATGCTCGATCCGACCCTGCCGCTGACGGTTCCGGAATACGAGGAGTGGGGTGATCCGAACGAGAAGGCCGCGTTCGAGTACATGCTGAGCTACTCGCCGTACGACAATCTCGCGGCGAAGCAGTATCCCGCAATGCTGGTGAAGACTTCGCTGCACGACAGCCAGGTGATGTACTGGGAACCGGCAAAGTATGTGGCGAAGCTGAGGGCTCTCCATGCTGGCGGGCGGGTGCTGGTGCTGCATACGAACCTGACGGCTGGGCATGGCGGGGCCTCGGGGCGGTACGACTACCTGAAGGAGATTGCCATGGACTACACGTTCCTGCTGCGGGAGCTGGGCGTCGTTTGCTGAGCGGGATTTTTTCCTTCCGATTGCACAAGTGTTGAAAGCAAAGAGTTTGTGTTGGGGGCAAGGGGGGAAGTGTGGGAGACAGGGGAGTTAGCGAGGTTGAGGGCGCAAGTATTGGTGACGAAAGAGGTTGTGGGCGAGGGCAGTCCCGGGGTTGGGTGGGGAAGAGCTGCGGCGGGAGTGGTGAAGGACGCGACGCCGGGGTTTTGCGCGCCGCGGCGCGGGGCGCAGGATGGCGAGCCGGTTCGACTTCGCGGCATGCGCTTCGTTCCCGATGAGCGCACTGCGTTCGCGGAGAGGGACGAGAGGTTGGGTGGGGAGAGGCTGAGGCGGGAAGGCTGGGGGACGCGAGGCCGGGATTCTGCGCGAGGCTTGCTCGCTCAGGATGACGGACGGGGCGGGATTCGGCGGCGGCGTTGAGGGAGAGGGATTGCGGGTCGGGTGGGGGAACTGCGCCGGAGGGGGCCGGTTCGAGGCCGTAGCGGCGGAGACCCTCGGGGTCGTTTTTGAAGTAGTCGCGGAGTTTGTCTTCCCAGCTGCTGGTTTGTGGCGGGGGTGGGACGGCGGAGAAGGCTTCGGGGCCGAGCGGCAGGTTGGGGGAGTGGGCGGGGGCGGGGTTGTCGGGAACGGCGAGAGCCTGCTGGGCCTCTTCGTCGAAGATGAAATCGCGGACGGGCTCATCCTCGCCCCGGCTGCAGGCGGCCTGGGTTTCTCCGGAGGGAGGCTGTTCGGTGGCGGCGGCGGATCGGGCCTGGCCGCGGGGGCGGTCGAGGGCGTGCATCTGGTAGAGGGCTTTCAGGCAGGTGCGCATGACGGAGTTCATGGCGCCGGCCTGGCGGGAATCGATGACGGAGTTGGCGAGGGCGTCGGCGATGTTGTTGAGGTTGAAGAGGATGTCGGAATAATCGCTGACCCAGGCGAAGCTGACCAGGGGGACGGTGGCGGCGGTGCCGGGGAGGGCGTGGCGGATGCGTTTGCGGTGGATCAGGGCGCGGTAGTGGTGGCTGAAACAGAGTTCGCGTTCGTGGAGCGCGGGCATGGTGCAGCGGGCGCCGTTGGTTTTGACGAAGCGGCAGCGGTGGTCGGTGGGCAGCATGGGATCCCCTCCCGGGGGCAAAGAAAAAGGCCGCTCGGATGGAGAGCGGCCTTTTTCATCTCTTAAGTTCAGTATAGCAGGCTGGGGCAGCAGGGCGGCCAGATTTGATGGCAGAGAAGTGCCGTGGAATGAGCGAGGACACGAAAGTAACGGGGGCGAAAAGCTTGACAGTTTTTCGGGGGGGACCTGAGGCGGCGGCGGTGAACGACAGCTCGCCGGGGCTCTGCGCGCTTTCGCCTGCTCCGAATGACGGCTCCCGATCAGGGCTGACTGTCGGGGGAGGGGTTGGCGGCGGTGAAGCTGGAGCAGCAGGGCTTCTCGACGGCGGAGAACTCCATCAGCTCGACGCGGACGTCGTCGGGGTCAAAGAGATTGAACTGCCATTTGCCGTCCTTGCCCATCTGGGGGCGGGCGGGGGTGTCGCCGAGACGGTCCTGGGCGGAGAGGGTGGTGACGGCTTTCTCCATGTTGACCACGCCGAGGGAGAAATGGTCGAGGACGCCCAGGGATTTCTGCAAGATGTGCGCGGGGATGCCGCTGCCGGAGGGTCCGCTGGTGAGCATGTATTCGAGCCAGTCGTGGCCGTCAGGGACCTGCTGCGAAACCCAGTCAAGCTTGCCGGGCTGCATGCCTCCGTACCAGTAGGGCCGGAAGTTGAGGAGGCCGCGGTAGAAGGTGTCCTCCTTTTCGCGGCTGCGGATGAGCATGCCGACGTGGATGATGCGGCGGCCGATGGGGTCGGCTCCGGGAAGGTCATAGAGGGTGTTCAGGTCGCTGACGCTGAGGAGCTTTGCCGGCGGCTGGACGAACTGGACCTTGTTGCCCTCGGGGTCCCTGACCTCGAACCACTGGCTGCCGTCGGAGGCGTGCTCGACGGATGAGGGAACCGAAACGTGGTGGGCGCCGAGATACCGGCGGAGCTGGTCGGCATTGGCGGTGATGTAGCCGATGTGGTCGAGGCGGTTCACGCCGGCATCGGCGGGCAGGGGCAGGACCTCGATGAACTGTTCCTGATTGACGTAGTAGCGGGCGCCCTGGGAGTTTTCGGGATCGGAGGCTCTTTTGAGGCCGAGCTGATGGACGTAGAAGCGCTCGGTCTGGGCCGCGTTGCCGGTGTAGACGGCCATGTGGGAGACGCCGAGGATCCGGGGGCGATTTTGCGCAGTGCAGGAAAGCGCCGTGAGAAGCAGAGCCAGAATGGAAACACGCATTGAGCCGGAGCCCTCCAGTTTGCGTAACGAGGATACAGCATTTTCCGGGGAGAACGCCGGGCTGCGGAGGGCAGCGGCGCGGGATAGTATGTCCCCACGGATGAAACAGCGGAAGAAGACGGCTTCTCTGAATCTGCTGCGGACGCTGGCGGCGGTGTGGGTGCTGGCGAGCCTGGGATACTGGATCGCGGGCACGGCCGATCTGTGGCAGGAAACGGTGCACCGCGACCAGCGGGTGAATACGCCGTTCCGGTTCGATTCCGACACGCGGGAGATTCACGCGGGGGGGCTGGAGGCAGAGGCAAGAACGGCGGGGCTCAGGGCCGGGGACCACGTGGAGGAGCTGAACGGGGAATCGTATTCGGGGACGGCGCAGTGGTCGTCGATCCTGGCGGAGAGCCATCCGGGCGATGTTCTGGAAGTGGGGTACACCGATCCGAAAGGCAGGCGTTCGACAGCAATGCTGACGCTGGTGCCGCCGGTGTCCACGGGACGCCGGTCGCCGCTGGCGTCGTTCTGGCAGGGATTTTTTGTTGGAGGATTGCTGCCGCTGTTCTGTCTGGTGATTGGCTACTGGGTGGTGTTTGCGCGGCCCGCGGACCGGAATGCGTGGCTGCTGCTGGTGCTGCTGACCTTCCCCAGCGTGGTGTTCATCGATGCGGGGCTGGCGACCGGGGCGGGGCGGCTGCTGCGAACGGTGTGGTTCCAGACGCTGCAGATTGCGGGCGCACCGGCGCTGCTGCTCTTCGGGGTGTATTTTCCGGAGCGGTCGCGGCTGGATGCGCGGGCGCAATGGGTGAAGTGGGTGCTGCTGGGGATTCTGGGGGCGTGCCTGTGCGTGCTTTATCCCTCGATCTTCATCAAGTCCTACGGCGGCGGGAACGGGCCGCTGCTGAAGCAGGCCAGCGACGCGGCGGGGCACACGGTGAACGCGCTGAACCTGCTGTTTGTGGCCCTGTACCTGGTGCTGACCCTGGACAAGCTGCGTTCGGCATCCAGGGAAGACGCGCGGCGGCGGCTGCGGGTGCTGACGGCAGGGATGGTGGTGGGGACGGGCTCCCTGGTGATCGTCTTCGTGCTGCTGCCGCACCTGGGGATTCGGGGGCAGGAGCCGCGAACCTACTGGATCCGCTACCTGGGTGCCCTGCTGTTCATGGTGGCGCCGCTGACGCTGGCCTATGTGGTGATGGTGCAGCGGGCGCTGGATGTGCGGGTGCTGCTGCGGATGGGCACGCGGTATGCGCTGGCGAAGGCGTCGCTGTGGGTTCTTCAGGGACTACTGCTGATCGTGATCGCACTGCGCCTGCTCCTGCCAGCTCTGCGCAACCGCGAGCCGCAGGCCTCGGATATCGCGGGGGCGTTTGTGCTGCTGGCGGTGATGATCGCCCTCCAGTTGGGGATCGGGACGCGCATGCAGCGCTGGCTGGACCGGCGGTTCTTCCGCGAGGCCTACAACGCGGAGGTGATGCTGAGCGAGCTGTCCGACGAGGTGCGGCGGTTCACGGAGACCCGGCCGCTGCTGGAGACGGTGGCGCGGCGGATCTGCGAGACGCTGCACGTTTCCCAGATTGCGCTGCTGCTGCGGAGAGGGGACGTGTTCTGGACAGAGCAGGCGGTGGGGATTCCCGCCGATGGCGCGGTGGCGCTGCCGGCGCACGCTTCTCTGATCCGGTACCTGGCAAATTCGAATGAGCCGGCGCGGCTGTATCGGGATGATCCGGATGCGTGGTATCTGATGGCGGGGACGGCGGAGCGGCGCGCGCTGGAACAGCTGAATGCAGAACTGCTGCTGCCGCTGCCCGGGCGCAACCGGCTGATGGGGGTGATGGCGCTGGGTCCGAAGCTTTCAGAGGCGGCGTGGTCGCGGACGGATCTGCAGGTGCTGCAGACGGTGGCGCGGCAGACGGGACTGGCGCTGGAGGTGAGCGAGCTGGCGCATTCGCTGGCGGCGGAAGCGGCGCAGCGGGAGCGGGTGAACCGGGAGCTGGAAATTGCGCGGGAGGTGCAGGAGCGGCTGTTTCCGCAGCAGATGCCGAAGCTGGAGCGGGCATCGCTGGCGGGGGCATGCCGTCCGGCGCAGGGGGTGGGCGGCGATTATTACGACGTGATCGAGCTGGACGAGGGGCGGGTGGGGCTGGCGGTCGGGGATGTCTCGGGGAAAGGGATCTCGGCGGCGCTGCTGATGGCGAGCCTGCGCGCTTCGCTGCGGGGCGTGGCTCTGGATAATCCTCGGGATTTTGCGCGGCTGATGCACAAGGTGAACCGGCTGGTGTACGAGGCGTCGGCTTCGAACCGGTATGCGACGTTCTTCTTTGCGGCCTTCGATGCGCAGACGAGGCGGCTGGAGTGCGTGAACGCGGGGCATAATCCGCCGGTGCTGCTGCGGGGGAGCGAAGTGATCCGGCTGGAGGCGGACGGCCCGGTGGTAGGGCTGCTGCCGTCGGCTCCCTACACGGAGCAAACGCTGACGCTGGAGCCGGGGGATCTGCTGATTCTGTACACGGACGGGATCAGCGAGGCGATGACGCGGGATGAGGAGGAGTGGGGCGAGGAGCGGATGATCGCAGCAGCGCGGGCGGTGCAGCATCGGTGTGCCGAAGAGGTGCTGGGGGCGATCATGGCGGCGGCGGACGCGTTTACGGCGGGGGCTCCGCAGCATGATGACATGACGCTGCTGGTGCTGAAGATGGAGGGGGGGAGCTGGTAGCGGGTCCGCAGGCCGGCAGGTCAGACATCGGCGAGAGATGTCCCCGGACGCAAGAAGGGTGCCGCAGAAGAAGCGGCACCCCGATCCAGACTCAGAGCTTCGCGAAGAAATTCTTCATGCGGGTGAAGCCTTCTTCGACGTCCTCGTGGGAGGTGGCGTAGGAGAGGCGGATGTGCTGGCTGGTGCCGAAGGCTTCTCCGGGGACGGTGACGAGATGGGCTTCGTGGAGGAGGCGCTTCGACAATTCCATGGCCGTGGGCACGCCGTCTTTGCCGAGGTAGGCGGAGATGTTGGGGTAGACGTAGAAGGCGCCTTCGGGTTGGGTGCAGGTGACGCCGGGGATTTCCGCCAGGCGGCCGAGGATGCGGTCGCGCAGGCGCAGGAAGTCGGCGCGCATTTCGGCGACACAGTCCTGGGAGCTGCTCAGGGCGGCGATGGCGGCCTTCTGCACAAAGGAGGCCGTTGACGATGTGGACTGGCTCTGGAGCTTGGTCATGGCGGCGATAACGGGTTTCGGGGCGAGGGCAAAGCCGGCGCGCCAGCCGGTCATGGCGTAGGTCTTGGAAAGCGAGCCGAGGACGACCAGGTGGTCCCTGCACTCGGTGAAGGAGCCTCCGCTGACCAGCGCCCCGGTGTACTGCAGGTAGACGTAGCACTCGTCGAGGAGGAGCCAGATGCCGCGCTCATGGGCGAGGCGGACGATGCGCTCGAGATCGGCGGGCGAGACGACAGCGCCGGAGGGGTTCGAAGGCGAGTTCAGGATGATGGCTTTCGTCTTCGGCGTGATGGCGTCTTCGATGGCGTCGGCGGTGACGCGGAAGTTCTCGGCCTCGCTGGTCTCGAGGCAGACGACCTTGCCGCCGGCGTACTGGACGATGTCCTTGAAGGAGACCCAGTAGGGGACGGGCAGGATGACTTCGTCGCCGTGATCGATGAGGACCTGGATCGCGTTGAAGAGCGCCAGCTTGCCGCCTGTGGTGAAGATCGCCTCTTCGGGCGTGTAGCTGGAGCCGAAGTCTTCGGCATGGCGCTGCACGATGGCCTTGCGCAATTCGGGGATACCGGAGACCACGGTGTAGCGGGTGAAGTTGGACTGGATGGCGGCGATGGCCGCATCCTTGATGTGCTGGGGGGTGGCGAAGTGGGGCTCGCCGGCCCCGAAGTCCACGAGCTTTGCGCCCTGCGCGCGCAGTTTGGCGGCCTCGGCGGTGACGGCCATGGTGGCGGAAATCTCAATGCGGCCAATGCGATCGGAGAAAAGCGCAGCAGCGGTCGTGGTCATGCTGATATTTTTTCAGATTTTTGGCGAGGGCGGAAAAGAATTAGCTCTGGCGGGCGAGGACGGCCGCTCGGGCCGGACCTGGAGCACAACGTCGCCATCGTGGAAGAGCGCCGCGAAGCGCTCCGATAGGTGCCAGATCACGTCGAGCATGCGGTAACGCTTCTTTTCTCCGCTGCTGTCCAGATCAAGAGCATCGCCGATCAGAGGAATGCGGGCCAGGCGGCGCTCCTGCCAGCGAATCTCGTGGAGGACGGAACCGCCGAGCCGAGGGTTCCGCTAGCGCCTCGATTTCTTCAGGCGCCGGACGCCAAAGACATCGAGCCTGGGATCTGTGCTGAGAAGGGGCAGGTTGTTCTGGATCGCCTGCGCTGCAATCATGCGATCAAAAGGATCGGCATGAGAGTCCCCGAAACGCGCGGCGCGCATCATCGATTCCGGTTCCAGGGGGAGAAGCGTGTATCCAAGGCGGCTCTCTATGTTGGTAATCAGGTCACTCTCAAACTCAACCGCTTCGGGGAGCTTGCCGCACCTCACCTTCAAACTGATCTCGTACACCGACGCGGCGGATACCAGGATCTCGTTGTCCAGGTTGGCGATTAATTTCCTGGCCCAGCTTTCCATCCGTTTCGAATTGATCGCCGCCCAAAGCACATAATGCGTGTCGATGAGGATTCTCAATGGCCTTGCCCGCTCCAGCCTTTCTGTTCGGATTCGGGAAGTTCATCGAAATCGGCGGGCACATCGAAATCGCCGTGATGAAACAGGTCGAAGACGCGCTCCTTCACCGGCTTCAGGGCAACAAGCATCGCTACAGGTGTTCTTTTCCGCCCTTTGGTCAGAACGACCTTTTCTCCCCGTTGAGCCCGCTTTACCAGTGCGGAAAGCTGTGTTTTCGCCTCGAACATGGTGGCCTCGGCCATCCTGCTCCTCCTCGAACCTGCCAGGAATAGATTAGCTAATTTGCGGCGCGATGAACAGCGGGGAGCCGGCCTGGAAGTGGACCCGGCCTTGAATGCGTACCGCGTAAGCAGCGTGCAGTTTAGGCGCCGGGACAGGAACAGGACTCGAACATGGGCAGCATCTCCCTGCACATGGGTTCTACGCGCAGAGGCCCCGGCGCACGTGCGGAAGACGCATGGCAGGGGCCGGTGCGGAGATGCTGGTTTCGGGAAAGCTCTATGTGAAGGCGACGACCTTCTTCGCTTTGTCGACGACGTTCTGGGCGGACTCGACGGCATCGCCCACGGCTTCCTTACTGCGCTGGAAGCATTTGCCAGCCTGTTCGCCGATGGTGCTGGCCTGGTCGCGGATGTAGTCGCCCGCATCTTCCCAGTTGCGGCGGAGTTGACGGCGGGTGCGTTCGCCGGATTGCGGCGCATAAATGAGGGCGAGGGCTGCTCCCGCGGCAAGTCCTACGCCAAAGGCTGCCCAAAATTTCCAGGTGCTCATAATCCTGCTCCTGTTGGTAGTGGCTGCACTCTATTGTCTGATACGACGGCGGCGGGGAGGGTTGCGTAATCCGGCGTTTTGACCAGGAGAAAACAAAGAAGCCGCCCGGACTGAGCGGCTTCGCGGCGCAACGGCGGGGGTCAGCGTTTTTCGCTGAGCTGGCGGGCCTGGAGGGTGACCAGTTCGCTGAGGTCCTGCTTTTCGAGGCCGTGAACGCTCCTGTTGAATTCATCCACCTTGCTCGACCAGTTCATGGAGCAGAACTTCGGCCCGCACATGGAGCAGAACGCTGCTTCCTTGTAGTAGTCGTCGGGAAGGGTTTCGTCGTGCATGGAGCGGGCGGTTTCCGGGTCGAGCGACAGGGCAAACTGTTTCTCCCAGTCGAAGGTATAGCGGGCGTAACTGATGGCGTCGTCACGATCGCGGGCTCCGGGGCGGTGACGGGCGATGTCCGCGGCGTGGGCGGCGATCTTGTAGGCGATCATGCCGTCGTGGACGTCCTTCTCGTTGGGCAGGCCGAGGTGCTCCTTGGGGGTGACGTAGCAGAGCATCGATGCGCCATGCCAGCCGATGAGGGCTGCACCGATGGCCGAGGTGATGTGGTCGTAGCCGGGGGCGATGTCGGTCACGAGCGGGCCCAGGGTGTAGAAGGGCGCGCCGAAGCAGTACTCGACTTCCTTGTCGACCTGCTCCCTGATTTTGTCGAGCGGGACGTGGCCGGGGCCTTCGATCATGACCTGGACATCGCTCTCCCAGGCTTTGGCGGTCAGCTCGCCGAGGGTCTTCAGCTCGGCGAACTGCGCCTGGTCGGAGGCATCGGCGAGGCAGCCGGGGCGGAGCCCGTCGCCCAGCGAGAAGCTGACGTCATACTTTGCCATGATCCTGACGATGCGGTCGAAGTTCTCGTAGAGAAAGTTCTGTTTGTGGTGATGGGTCATCCACTGGGCGAGGATGGAGCCGCCGCGGCTGACGATGCCGGTGATGCGTTTTGCCACCATGGGGACGTACTGGATGAGGAGGCCGGCGTGGACGGTGAAATAGTCGACGCCCTGCTGGGCCTGCTCTTCGATGACCTCGAGGTAAACGTCGATGTTGAGGTCTTCGAGGCGCTTCACGCGGGCGAGGGCTTCGTAGATGGGAACGGTGCCGATGGGCACGGGCGAGTGGCGCAGGATGGCGTCGCGGATTTCGGGGATGTCGCCGCCGGTGGAGAGATCCATCACGGTGTCGGCGCCGTGCTGCACGGCCATGTGGAGCTTGCGCAGTTCTTCATCGATGTTGGAGGTGATGGCGGAGTTGCCGATGTTGGCGTTGACCTTACAGCGGGTGGCGATGCCGATGCCCATCGGCTCCAGCTCGGGGTGATTGATGTTGGCTGGAATGATGAGGCGGCCGGCGGCCACCTCGTCGCGGATCAGCTCGGGCGCGAGGCTCTCGCGTCGGGCGACGAAGGCCATCTCTTCGGTGATGAGACCTTTGCGGGCGAAGTGCATCTGCGACATATTGGTGCTGCCGGTGCGGGCGGCCTCGGCTTTGCGGTCGGCAATCCAGCTGGCTCGGGGCTTCAGGATTTCAAGGGTGGGATTGGATGCTGCCATGAATCACCTCGCCTGGACTTCTCCGTCGGAGATCCCGTCATGGGATCGTTTCGAGACGGGATGAAGACAGATTTACTGCCTCGGATTATAAATTGGACGGCGGATGGTGCGTTGGCGCTGCACAGAGCGACAAGGCGGGCGCGGGGGGTGCAGAGGCCACGGGAGGAAAGCGGATCAGGCGGGTACGAGGCGTGGCGTGCGTGCGGGCGCGGTTTTGGTTTTGGGTTTTTCGGGGGCGAGGGTGACGAGTTCCCAGGCGGCGCGGTCGCGCAGCAGGCGCGAAACCAGGGCGGTGTGCATGGCGTGGCCGGCGCGTTCGGCGACGACATGGCCGAGGATGTGGTGGCCAGCCAGGGCCAGGTCGCCGATGAGATCGAGGACCTTGTGGCGGACGAACTCGTCGTGGAAACGCAGGGAGCCATTCTGCACACCCTGACGGGTGAGGACGATGACGCTCTCCTCGCTGGCACCCCGGATGAGGCCCATGTCGCGCAGTTTCTGCTCGTCTTCGCGGAAGCCGAAGGTGCGGGCGGGGGCGATTTCGCGTTCGTAAGCGCTGGTGGCGAGGTCGACGGTAAAGTCCTGACAACCGATCGGCGTGGGAAAGTGGATCTGGTAGGAAACCGAGTATCCCTCACCGGGATAGACGCCGATGAACTTGTCGCCCTCGCGGACCTCGACGTTGCGGAGGATGCGGAGGTATTCGCGGCGGCGGCGCTGCGTTTTGAGTCCAACCCGGCGGAAGGCCTCGATGTAGGGCAGCGAACTGCCGTCGAGGATGGGCAGTTCGAGGTTGTCCAGCTCCACGACGACGTTGTCGACACCCATGCCGAGCAGGGCAGAGAGCAGGTGTTCGGTGGTGGAGATGAGGACGCCCTGGCGCATCAGGCTGGTGGCATAGCTGACGCGGGCGACGTTGCGGCTGGTGGCGGAGATTTCAAAGCCGTCCAGATCGCTGCGCCGGAAGACAACGCCGGAACCGCCGGTGGCGGGCAGGAGCCGCATGCGCACGGGAACGCCGCTGTGGAGGCCGATGCCGGAGAACTCAATGGGGGAACAAATGGTGTGCTCGAGATGCGCTGGGTCGCTCAACAGTCTCGCCTCGCTGAAGAGATAGACTAACGCGGGGCGGGGAACGTTGGTGTGTTGCATATTTGCCACACAGCGATACCAAAAGTCACAGTACCGGGACGGGTTACTTTTATGGCAAAAGCTCTGAAATCCGCAGCTTACGGCGCGCATCCGGTGATAAGCTCAGTTGCCACTCTGGAGACAAAACTGCATGAGCGCCTGCGTCGGCTGGTGGAGATCGAGTCCCCCAGCGACGAGAAACGGGCCGTGGACCTCTGCGTGGATGCAGTGGCGGAAATGGGGGTTGCACTGGGTGGACGGGTGAGGCGGCACCGGCAGCGGGAGTTCGGCGATGTGCTGGAGGTGCGCTTCGGGAAGGGGCGGAAATCCCCTCCGCTGATGCTGTTGGGACACCTGGACACGGTGTGGCCTCTGGGGACACTGGCGCAGATGCCGTTCCGGATGGCGGATGGGCGGGTGTGGGGGCCGGGCGTGCTGGACATGAAGGCGGGAGTGGCGATGGCGCTGACGGCGCTCGAATTTCTCCGGGAGGAGGATGCGCTGAACCGGCCGGTGGTGCTGCTGCTGAACGGCGATGAGGAAGTGGGCAGCGCGGTGTCGCGTCCCATAACGGAACGGCTGGCGCGGGAGTGCGCGGCGGTTTTCGTGCTGGAGCCGGCGCAGGGTCTGGAGGGCGCCTATAAGACGGCCCGCAAAGGAGTGGGCGATTACACGCTGCGGGTGAAGGGGCGGGCGGCGCATGCCGGGGTCGATTTCGAGGGGGGGCACAGCGCGGTCCACGAGCTGGCGTATCAAGTGGAGAAGGTGCGCGGCTTCACGGAGCTGGATCGGGGACTGACGGTGAATGCGGGTGTCATCCGCGGAGGGACGCGGACCAATGTGGTGGCGGCCGAGGCTGTGGCGGAGATCGATGTGCGGATTGCGCGGGCGGGGGACGCGGCGCGGATCGAGCGGCGGTTCCGATCGCTGCGCGTTCGGGACCGCGGCTGCGTCCTTACGATCGAAGGCGGCATGAACCGTCCGCCGATGGAGCGGACACGGGCGACGGCAGCACTTTACCGCAGGGCCGCGACTCTGGCTGCGGAGATGGGTTTTGGGCTGACAGAGGCATCCACCGGCGGCGGTTCGGACGGGAATTTCACGGCGGCGCTGGGAATTCCGACGCTGGACGGAATGGGTGGAGTCGGCGAGGGGGCTCATGCATCGAATGAATCGGTAGTGGTCAGAGATCTGGTACCCAGGACGGCGTTGCTGGCCGGGATGATGAGCAGGACCGAATCCGCCTGAACCGCGGGGAAGGGATGATCGGATGCTGAAACTGGTGGAGTTTGGGCTTCTGGCGGTGACGCTGATCATCATTCTCGGACTGGTGGCGGCGGGCCCGCCCGAGGCTCCGCCGGTCGAGGAGCACCCGATCGGAGCGCGAGAGACGCCTGAGGAGCATCCGGGAGCGAGCTGACGGCCAATCGGATGCGAGATGCGCTGCTCTTCGAGTTAAACCGGGGGACAGAACCCGGCACTTATAGCGAAGACAGAGAGGCGGGCGTTGTGCTGCGAAGACTGCGGCGCTGCTCCATGGCCTCGATCATGCCGGCGACCAGCGCCAGCGGCAGTCCCACCACATTGAAATAGCAGCCGTGGATACGGGGTATCCAGCGGGCGGCGCGGCCCTGGATGGCGTAGGCGCCGGCCTTACCGCGGTGCTCGCCGCTGGCGAGGTAGGCGGCGATATCGGCATCGGAAAGGGTCTGCACGGTGACGTGGGTGACTTCCGCGGCCATGTCGAGGGTCTGGCCGGCGAGCAGGGCGACCCCGGTGATGACCTGGTGGGTGGCGCCGGAGAGCAGGCGCAGCATGCGGGCGGCGTCGGCATCGTCTCCGGGCTTGGCCAGGAGCTCGCCGGTGGGCGCGAGGACGGTGGTGTCGGCGCCGAGAATGAGGGGCGGCCGGCGGTGGTGCGCGAGGGAGGCCAGTTCGCGGGAAGCGGCGACGGCCTGGGCCTTCTCGCGGGCGAGACGCAGCACGTAAGGGATGGGCGATTCGCCGGGGCGGAGATCTTCCGGCACTTCGGCGGGAAGGACTTCGAACTCGTAGCCCGCCTGCACGAGGAGATCGCGGCGCCGCGGGGAAGCGGAGGCAAGTACCAGCATAAGCGGATTATTTCAGAGGGGAAGCGGAGGATTCAGCGGGGCCAGCGGCTGAGCCTGCGCCAGTTCCGGTTTTGTAACGCTGTGGTATTAGCGGTCTTTGCGGACTTTTCTCCTGACCAGGTCGGTGGCTACGCCGTACGCGGCGTGGGTCACCCATTCGCTGATGCGCTCCTGAGCGGGCTGATCCCGGGGCGATGCTGCCAGGCCCATGCGCGGCAGGATGGACTCGTGGGTTATGCGGTTGAGGGTGATGCCGAAGGCGGCGCCGCGCCAGGCGGCAAGGGATGGCTCGTACTCCACGATGGCTCCGTAGACCGCGCCAGCGAGGGCTCCGAAGACCCAGTGCAGGGTCTGGGCGGCGATGCGGCGCTGGGCCGGCGGTAAATCGTGGCCGGCGATCTGTTCGACGAGCACCACCGGAGGGGGAAGCTGACCCGGGCGGCGGGGTGGCAGAAAATATTCGGCAAGGATTTTGGCGCCGGAGCCAGCGAGGCCGCCGATGAGTCCGGCGAGGGCGCCTTTCGAAAGACTGCGATGGGAATTTGTATCCGTCATGATGGGATGTAAGAAGTGCCGCCCCTACGTTAGCTCGAATGCGACGCGCTGACAATCAGGCCGGGTGATGCGGTCGAAGCGGCCGAGGGGGGTCGACTGCGGACTGCTAAAATCGAGGGAGCCCGATGAAATGTCCTTACTGCGGCTTTGCCCAGGACCGCGTGATCGATTCGCGCGAGAGCAGGGAAGCCGACTCCATCCGCAGACGGCGCGAGTGCGAACGGTGCAACCGCCGCTTCACGACGTACGAGCGCATCGACGAAATCCCGTACATGGTGGTGAAGAAGGATGGGCGGCGGGAGAAGTTCGAGCGGCAGAAGGTGCTGAGCGGGCTGCTGCATGCCTGCGAGAAGCGGCCCATTTCGGCGGCCAAACTGGAACAGCTGGTGGACGAGACGGAGGCGTTCGTTACCGAGGCCACGGAGCGTGAGCGCACGACGGCGGAGATCGGCGAGCTGATCATGGATCGGCTGAAGGCGCTGGATACGGTGGCCTATATCCGCTTTGCCAGCGTGTACCGGGATTTCAAGGACGTACGCGAGTTCAAGGAAGAGCTGGAACAGCTGCTGAGCAATCACAGCGACAAGCAGCAAAAGAAGAACAAGGCCTGAATCAGGCGGTCCCCGAAGGAGAAACGTGGCCAAAACCCATACGATTACGCTGATTCCGGGAGACGGAATCGGCCCTGAAGTCACGGACGCGGTGGTGCGGATTCTGGAGTCCACCGGGGTGCAGTTCAACTGGGAGCGCTTTGCTGCCGGAGCCGGGGCATACGAGAAGCATCGCGAATATATCCCCAAAGAGCTGTACCACTCGATCGAGCGGAACCGGGTTGCGCTGAAGGGGCCGGTGACGACGCCGGTGGGCGGGGGCTTTCCGTCCATCAATGTCACGCTGCGCAAGAAGTTTGAGCTCTATGCGAATTTCCGGCCGATCAAGAACCTGCCGGGGATCGAGACGCGCTATCCGAACGTGGACCTGCTGATCATCCGCGAGAACACGGAAGGGCTGTATGTGGGGCTGGAGCACGAAGTGGTGCCGGGGGTGATCGAGTCGCTGAAGATCATGACGGAGAAGGCCTGCACGCGGATTTCAAAGTGGGCCTTCGCTTACGCCGAGAAGCACGGGCGGAAGAAGATCCACGCGATCCACAAAGCGAACATCATGAAGATGTCGGACGGGCTGTTTCTGAGGTGCGCACGCGAGGTGGCGAAGCACTACCCGGACATCGCCTACGGCGAGCACATCATCGACAACACCTGCATGCAGCTGGTGATGAATCCGTATCAGTACGACACGCTGCTGCTCGAAAACCTGTACGGGGATATCGTCAGCGATCTGTGCGCGGCGTTTGTCGGAGGTCTGGGGCTGGTGCCGGGCGCCAATCTGGGCGCGGAAGCGGCGATCTTCGAGGCGGTGCATGGCTCGGCGCCGGATATCGCGGGCAAGGACATGGCGAATCCCACGGCGCTGCTGCAGTCGTCGATCCTGATGCTGCGGCACATTGGGGAGGAGGCGGCGGCGGACCGGGTGCAGGCGGCGCTGGAGAAGACCTATACGGAAAAGAAGAGCCTGACGCGGGACGTGGGCGGAAGCGCAGGCACGCAGGCCTTCGCCGATGCGGTGATTCAGGTGCTCGCGGAGGCGAAGTAGAAGATCCGTCAGGCCGTGGCGAGGCAAAGAATCAGGGGGAAAACACCGCAATGAAGAAGGCGAGGATCTTTGCCGCCGCGGCCTGCGTTCTGCTGCTGGTTGCGGGCTGCAAAAAGCAGGGCACGGGACCGCAGGGTACGTACACCACGATCGACTGGAACACCGCAGGGACGATCGAGGGGACGATTCATTACGCGGGGACCCCGCCCAGGCCGATCCGGATCGACATGGCGCAGGATCCTGCCTGCACGCAGGGTCCGCCGCTGTACACGGAACAGTATGGGGTGAACAAGGACGGCGGATTCGCCAATGTATTTGTCTATGTGAGGAGTGGGCTGGGGAACCGTCTCTACGCCGCGCCCTCCGAGCCGGTGGCCATGGACCAGAAGGGCTGCCGCTACATCCCGCACGTTCTGGGGGTGATGGTGGGCCAGCCGGTGCGCTTCACCAACAGCGATCCCACGATGCACAACGTGCATATGATGCCGACGGTGGCGGGGAACCAGACGGTGGATATTTCGCAGGGTCCGCACCAGGGCGGGGATGAGCGCGTCTTCCGGGCGCCGGAGCTGATGATGCCGGTGCGCTGCAACAATCATCCGTGGATGCAGGCCTTCATCAATGTGGTGTCGAATCCCTTCTATGCGGTGAGCGATGCCGATGGGCACTACGTGATTCGCGGGCTTCCGCCGGGGACGTATACGGTGGTGGCCGACCAGGAGCAGATGGGGCAGAAGACGTCTACGGTGAAGGTGGGCGCGAAACAGACGGCGACGCTGGACTTCACGTACTCAGGAACGGCGCAGCAGTAGCTGTGCGGGACGGCGCATAAGAGCCTGTGGCAGAAATCGAAAGTTCGTAAAATGCGTGTCTCGGGGGCTGAAGCCCCATCGATCTTGCGGACCTTTTGGCACGGCTAAAGCCGTGCCCTTTCAAGAGGAGAACTACTTCTCCGCTGGGAGTAAGGCCGGGCTAGCCCCAACAGCCGTCGGGAAGGTTGACGACGATGGGCTCGGGAGTGCTGCGGACGACGATCCAGCGAAAGGGGCGGTCCGCGGATGGATTGATCTCCATGTGCGGCGTCCAGGCGGGGACGTGCAGGAAGTCTCCGGCGCGGACGAGGGCTTCGGACTTCCCATGTTGGCCCCAGCGAACCAGCGACTCGCCTTCGAGAACGTAGACGATGGTCTCCTGTTCGCCGTGATGGTGGATGCCGGTGCGGGCACCGGGCTCGACCTGGAAGGTTCCGCCCCACAGGCCGGATGAAATGTTGTGGCCGCGCGAAATGGCGGCGAGGCGGAGCGAGCCGGGAGTTTGCGCCGTGCCGGGATCGAAATCTTCGGGGCGCACGATGGAGAGCGGGAGATACTGAGCCAAAGCGATTCCTCTTTTCGTGCAGGATGATACGGGCTGCGCGGGGGATGCAAATGGCGAAGCGGGAACATTTACACTACGGTCATAACGATCAGCAGGCCGGAGGTTCAGGAACGCCCTGCCTGCGGTGTACCCAAAAAGGCGAGAACATGCGGCAGAAAGTTGGCATTCTTGGCGCGACCGGAATGGTCGGGCAGCGTTTCATTCAGCTTCTGGAGAACCATCCGTGGTTCGAGGTGACGTGGCTGGCGGCCAGCGACCGCTCCAGCGGCAAGACCTATGGGGAGGCGGCGCGCTGGAAGCTGGATACTCCGCTGCCGGCACGGGTGGCGGCGATGCCCGTTTCTCCAGCGACGCCGGAAGGCGCGCCGCGGGTGATCTTCGCGGCGCTGGATGCCGATATTGCCAGGGATCTGGAGCCGAAGTTTGCCGCGGCCGGCTGTGCCGTGATATCGAATTCGAGCGCCTTTCGCATGCAGCAGGATGTTCCGCTGGTGATCCCGGAGGTGAATGCGGATCACCTGGCGCTGGTGGAGAGCCAGAGCTGGCGGAGGGAATCGGGCGGGTACATTGTGACGAATCCGAACTGCTCGGCGATCGGGCTGGTGCTGGCGCTGAAGCCGCTGGAGGAGCGGTTCGGGATCGAGGGTATCTTTGTGAGCACGATGCAGGCGGTGAGCGGAGCGGGATATCCCGGCGTGCCGTCGCTGGATATTCTCGGCAACGTGGTGCCGTATATCAAGAACGAAGAAGAGAAGATGCAGGAAGAGACACTCAAGCTGCTGGGGCGGCTGAACGGGCGCGCGGTTGAGCCGCTGGCGGCGAAGATGACGGCGCATTGCAACCGCGTGCCTGTCGAGGACGGGCACACAGAAAGCGTGAGCATCAAGCTGGGGAAGAAGGCGAGGCGCGAAGAGCTGATCGCGGCGTGGGCGGAGTTTGCGCCGCTGCGGGGCAAGGATCTGCCAACGGCTCCGGCGCAGCCTGTGGAGTTCACGACGGCGGAAGACCGGCCACAGCCGCGCCTCGACCGGATGCGGGGCGCGGGCATGGCGGCCACGGTGGGACGGCTGCGCCCGTGCGGGCTGCTGGACTGGAAGTTCACCGTGCTTTCGCACAACACGATTCGCGGGGCGGCGGGCGCGGCGCTGCTCAATGCGGAGATGCTGGTTTCGCTGGGCAGACTCGATCCGGTGGCTGTGCCCGCATGAACCGGCTCGTGGTGATGAAGTTCGGCGGGACGTCGGTCGAGGACGCGACGGCGATTCTGCGCACCGGGAAAATCGTCGCGGGACGCCTGAGTAAGGGACTGCAGCCGGTGGTTGTGGTCAGCGCGATGGCCAAAGTCACGGACCTGCTGATCTCGGCGGCGACGACGGCCGCGGCCGGGGATCGCGCCGGGGCACTGGCCATAACGGAGCGGCTGCGCATCCGGCATCGCGACACGGCAGCGCAACTGGCGGCCGCGTCCGGAGCGCAGGGAGACGGCGCCGCGGTGGCGGCGACGCATGCCTGGATGGATGCCCAGTTCGACAGCCTGGATGAGATTCTGCGCGGGCTGGCGGCGGTGGGCGAGCTGACGCCGCGCATCTCCGACATGGTGGCGTCGTACGGGGAGCGGATCTCCAGCCGCATGATCGCCGAGGCGTTTGCGCAAACGGGGCTGAACGCCGTGCATGTCGATGCGCGGCAATGCGTGGTGACGGACGCGCAGCACGGAAAGGCGGTCCCGCAGGATGCGGCGATCGAACTGCAGCTGCGGAAGCAGGTCCTTCCGCATCTGGCGGAGGGGCGGTTGCCCGTTATGGGGGGATTTATCGGCGCCACCGAGCAGGGGGTGACGACGACGCTGGGCCGCGGAGGGTCGGATTTCACGGCGGCACTGGTGGGCGGCGGCATCGATGCGGGAGCGATTGAAATCTGGACCGATGTGAACGGCATCATGACGGCCGATCCGCGGGTGTGCCCGGATGCGCTGCGGGTAAAGACGATCAGCTTCGAGGAGGCGGCGGAGCTGGCTTATTTCGGCGCGAAGGTGCTGCATCCGGCAACGATCCTGCCGGCGGTGAGGAAGAACATTCCGGTCTTCGTGCTGAATTCGCGCAACCCGGAGAACGGCGGGACGCGCATCACCGCGCTGGCCCCGCATTGCCGGAGCCCGTTCAAATCGATTGCGGTGAAGAAGCGGCTGACCATCATGGACGTGGTGGCGAGCCGGATGCTGATGTCGCATGGCTATCTGAAGGCGATCTTCGACGTTTTCGACCGGCACAAGTGCCCGGTGGATATGGTTTCCACCTCAGAGGTGAGCGTGTCGCTGAGCCTCGATTCCAACGAGAAGCTGCCAGCCGTAGCAGCCGACCTCAGCAAGCTGGCCGATGTGAAGTACGAAGGGCGGAAGGCGCTGGTCTGCATGGTAGGGGAGAATATCCGCGGCCAGAACGGCATTGCGGCGCGGGTGTTTCAGACCATCCGCCACATCAACGTGCGCATGATCTCGCAGGGGGCGTCGGAGATCAATATGAGCTTCATGATCGAAGAAGATGACGCCGACGAGGCGGTGCGGTCGCTGCACGCGGAGTTTTTCAGTGATCCGGACCCGGCGATCTTCGATGTGGAAGCGGCCCGGCAGACTGTGCAAGAACAGGGAAGAGCGGGGAGGTAGAGGATGCTGTTGCTGGTGCTGGGACGCGGCAGGACGGGCAGCGTGGTGGCCGAAGTGGCGCACGAACGCGGCCACGGGGTGCGAGTGGTGGGCGAAGAGGAAAACCGCCAGGCCGCGGCGCTGACGGGGCCATTTCTGGCGGGCTTCGATGCCGTGATCGACTTCACCACGCCCGAGGCGGCGGTGCAGAATATTCGCGCGTGCCTGGCCAATGGGGCGCGGGTGGTGGTGGGCACCACAGGCTGGTACCAACACCTGCCGGATCTGCGCGAGCTGTGTGAGCGCAAAGGCGCGGCGCTGCTCTACAGCACAAATTTTTCCGTGGGTGTGCAGGCGCTCTTCCGCCTGGCGCGTGAACTGGCGGTCGCGGCTCAGAACTATCAGTTCCGGATCAGCGAGACGCACCACACGGGCAAGAAGGATGCGCCTTCGGGCACAGCGCTGTCGCTGAAGCGGATCATCGAGTCGGTGCAGCCTGGGGTGAGCGCGGAAATCGAGTCGAAGCGGGAAGGGGAAGTCGCGGGGATCCACGTCATCGAGGCGCGCTCCGCGAACGACCGCATCGAACTGATGCACGAGGCTTATTCGCGGCGCGGATTCGCGGAGGGCGCGGTGCGCGCGGCGGAATGGATTGCGGGCCGCGCGGGCTGCTGGGATTTCCAGGATATCGTTGCGCAGCTATAACGCCGGCGTTTCGGCTGCGCCTGCAGACGCGCTCCACGCAACCGGCCGCTCGCGCAGGACGCGGGCGGGATTGCCGGCGCAGATCATCATCGGCGGCACATCCCTGAGCACAACGCTGCATGCGCCGACGACGGCTCCTCGTCCGACGGTGACGCCCGGCGCAACAAAGACCCGGGTGGCGAGCCAGACCTCGGGCTCAATGGTAATTTTCTTCGCTTCCATGTCGAAGGTGGGGCGGGTGTAGTCGTGTGCGGCGGCCGCGAGGTAGCAATGCTGCGAGACGCAGGCGTTGTCGCGGATTTCGATCTCACCCAGGGTGTAGAGGCTGGCGTAGTCGCCGATCCAGCAGTAGTCGCCGATGGTGAGCTTCCAGGGATAGGTGATTTCGGCGGTGGGGCGAATGATGACGCCTCGCCCGATCTTTGCGCCGAAGAGGCGCAGCAGGAAGTTGCGCCAGCCGTACACGAACTGTGGAGACCAGCGGAAGAGCGTTGCCTGCACGATCCACCAGAGCTGGACGAACCACGCGGGACGGCCGCGAAAATTCGGGGGGAGCACGAAGCTCTTCAGATCCTGGACGCGTGGGGTCATCCTTTCGGGTAGTGTATACGGCTCTCGTTACTATGGACTGCGCCGGCGGAGGCAAACGATTCATCCGGTGTACCGGAAATCGCGGGTGTCCAGGTGTAGACTCAACTTGTTATGGACCTGCAAGGCTGCGGAACGGCGCTGGTGACGCCCTTCCGCGCAGACGGAAGCATCGATGAGCGGGCATTGTATGACTTTGCCCGCTGGCAGGTGGAGAGCGGGATCGACTGGCTGCTGGCGTGCGGCACGACCGCCGAAACCCCAACGCTGGACGACGGCGAGTGGCTGCAGGTGATTCGCATTGTGGCCGAAGCTGCCGCCGGACGCGTGCCGGTGTGGGCGGGATGTTCGCACAACGCGACGCGCGTGGCCGTGGCGCGGGCCAGGGCCGCCGCGCAAATACCGGGCGTCAAGGCGCTGCTTACAGCGAATCCCTGGTACAACAAGCCCACGCAGGAAGGCCAGTTCCAGCACTTCAGGGCTGTGGCCCAGGCAGTGAAGCTGCCGGTGGTGCTGTACAACATCCCGGGGCGTTCGGCCGCCAACCTGGAACCGGCCACCGTTCTTCGGCTGATCGAGGCTGCGCCGAATATCGCGGGCATCAAGGAATCCAGCGGAAACCTGGTGCAGGTCACGGAGTTGATTACCGAGGCTCCGCGCAGCTTCCGGATCTATTCCGGCGATGACATGATGGCGCTGGGGGTGCTGGGAGTCGGTGGCTCAGGACTGATTTCGGTGATTTCGAATATTATTCCGGGGGAAATGGCGCATATGATTCGCTCGGCCCTCAGGAATGACTGGCCGACGGCGCGCCGCATCAATCGGAAGTATTTTCGGCTCATGCAGGGGCTGTTCAGGGAGACGAGCCCGGGTCCGGTCAAGGCTGTTCTCGCGATGATGGGAAAGATGGGGGAGAATTACCGGCTGCCGATGGTGCCGGTGAGCGCGGGGACGCATGCCTATCTCGAAAGGCTGGCCGGGGAGCTGGGCCTGCTGGTGCATGGGCCGCGAATCGAGGGCGAGGTGAGGATGTTTTAGAACGGGTCTGAGCTCCGCTTCGACCACCCCAGCGGGCAGAGCGGGCTCGCCGGGATCCCGGGGGCGGGTATCATCGGCGGTCCGGGCGAGTGGGTTGGGCTGATGAGACCGTTCGAGGGCGTCATCACCTGCGGTGTTGCGATTCCTATGAGTGAAGCGGAATCCATGGCGGAGCGGCGGCGCGGAGCATCGGCCTGGTGGACTCATCCAGGCCCGGCGGATGCGAGCGGTCCTTATCCTTCCGCGGAGAAATCCATGAAGGCAACGAAGGCAATACTTCTGTCGGGCGCGGCTCTGGCCGGAGCTGGCATCGTGGGGGCCAGCGCCACCGCTGCGCTCGTTTACTGGGGTGTGAGCCGCAGATGGCAGAGCGCGGGACGCAGGGCGCCGCAGCATCTGCGCGGCAAAGTGGTCCTCATCGCGGGCTCCTCGCGGGGCCTGGGCCTGGCGATGGCTGAGGAATTCGGCCGTCTGGGAGCGCATCTGGTACTGACGGCGCGCGATCCCGGGGAACTGGAACGCGCCCGCGCGCAATTGCTGCGGGGAGGACACGTTGAAGACGGCGACCGCGTTTTGCTTATCCCCGCCGATCTGCGCAGGCGGGAGGAGGCGGAGCAGCTGATCGAGCGCGCCACGCAGCACTTCGGCCGCGTGGATGTGCTGGTGAACAGCGCGGGAGCGATTACGGTGGGGCCGGTCGAAAACCAGAGGATCGAGGATTTCCACGATGCGATGGATTCGAACTTCTTCACCGGCGTTCACTGCACGATGGCGGTGCTCCCGCAGATGCTGCAGCGGGGCAGCGGGACGATTGTGAATATCACGTCCGTCGGGGGCAAGGTTGCAGTCCCGCACATGCTGCCGTATACGGCCAGTAAGTTTGCAGCGGTGGGATTCTCGGAAGGGCTGCACGCGGAGCTGCGTACGAAGGGAGTGCACGTACTGACGGTGACGCCAGGGCTGATGCGCACCGGATCGCACCTGAACGCGCAGTTTACGGGGGACGCCGCCCGCGAGTATCGGTGGTTCAGCCTTTCGGCCAGCCTGCCGGGAGTTGCAGCGACCGCCAGGCATGCCGCGCGGAAGATTGTGCGCGCGGCGATTGGGGGAGAAACGGAGATTGCCATCACGCCGCAGGCCTTGCTGGCATCGCGGCTGGCGCATGTCGCACCGGGCCTGGTGGCCAGCGCAATGAGCGCCGTGAATCGATTCCTGCCCGCGCCGGCCGCGGGCGCGTCCGAGCCGCATCGGGGCGCCGACGTTCGCCAGCTGGAGCTGCGCCCGGCAAAACGCTGCGGAGCCAAAGCCGCGCGGCGATTCAACCAGACGACGGTCTAACGCCGGCGCCTCATCTGCTGAAGGCTCCCAGGTGTCCTGAGCGTACAACTCATATTCGTTCGGGCGGTAGTCGCGCTTAATGTGCTCCGGGTCATGGAGATTGCGGGTGACGGCGGGACGCGGCGATTCAGGATTCCCGTCACGCTGAGGAACCCGCATGAGGCGGATGCGATCACCCCGCAGAAGCTGGATGCCGATGCCAGGCTCTGGGATCGATTCGGTGGTAAGAGCCGGAACGGGAGGAGCTGTGAGGATTCGTACGCTGATTTCGGCAGGGATTATCACGATCGGCCTGCTTGCGGCGGGGGCTGCTTTCGGGCAGACGCCCGAGGCGATCTCGATTGACTGGAACAAGACGATTCTGATTTCGAAATCGACGCCGACGCTGCAGGTGGTGACGAATCCGATGCTGAACCCGGGCTCGCCGATCCACGACGGGGCCTTCGCCGCGCTGAAGGGGCTGGGCGCGGACTATGTGCGGTATGTGCCGTGGCTGCCTTATCCGAAGATTGCCGTTGCCGAGCTGCAGCCGCCGACGCCGGATCATACCTCGTGGGACTTCACTTACATCGATCCGGTCACGACGGACTTTCTCGCGGCGACCGAGGGGCATTCGACCATCATTAACTTCAGCACGATTCCCGCGTGGATGTTTAAGACGAAGAAGCCGGTCACCTATCCGGCAGATCCTGACCAGGTGTTCTGGAACTACACCCAGGGGACGGAGCTGCGCGATCCCAGCGGTAAGGAGGTCGCCGATTACTATGCGCGGCTGGTGAGCTGGTTCACGAAAGGGGGATTTACGGATGAGGATGGGAAGTATCACCACTCCGGGTACCACTATCATTTTCCTTACTGGGAAGTGCTGAACGAGGTGGACTTCGAACATCACACCACGCCGGAGCAATACACGCGGCGCTACGACGCCATTGTCTCGGCGATTCACAAGGTTAGCCCGGAGACTAAGTTTGTGGGGCTGGCGCTCGCTGAAGCCGGGGGCAATCCGCAGTATTACGAGTATTTTCTGAATCCAGGGAATCACAAGCCGGGGACTCCGCTCGACTATATCTCGTTTCACTTCTATGCCACGCCAGCGATGGATGAAGGTCCGGATAACTGGCAGCACACGTTCTTCGATCAGGCCAATGGGTTTCTGAACACGACGCGGTTCATTCTGGCGATCCGGGACCGGCTGTCTCCGGAAACGAAGATCGATACAGATGAGCTGGGTGTGATCCTGCCTACGGATAATAAGCCGCTGCCGGATCATATTCCGCATATTTACTGGAATGCCGCGGGCGCTCTGTACGGGTACCTGTTCGTTGAGTTGTCAAAGTCAGGGGTTGATGTTATCGGTGAGTCGCAGTTAGTGGGCTACCCCTCGCAGTTCCCCAGTGTTTCGATGATCGACTACCACAACGGCAAGCCGAATGCGCGCTACTGGGTGCTGAAGCTGATCCACGATAACTGTCATCCGGGAGACCGGCTGGTCGCTCCCTCGCAGAGCGATTTCGGGGGCGATCAGGACCTGGTGATCCAGGGATTCGTTACGCCGCGAGGGCGCAGGATCCTGCTGGTGAACAAGACCGACAGGGAGAGGACAGTCACGCTGCCGGAGGATTTTGCTCATGCGCAGTCGCTGACGGTGGATGAGGCGACCGGAGATAATCCTCCGCGCGAGGCGACGCTCAGGGGTACGCAGCTGACACTGGCGCCCTTTGCGGTAACGGTTCTCAGGGCGGAGTAGCGAGGCGCGGATGACAGGCGGCGGGCTGCGGGTGGGACTGTGCGGAATTGGACTGGATGCATACTGGCCGCAGTTCGCCGGTCTGCGCGAGCAACTGGAAGGGTATTTGCGCGAAGCCGCCGAACGGCTGGAAGGTATGGGCGTGGAGGTTGCGGCGCTGGGCCTGGTGGATACTCCGCAACGCGGGGTGGAAGCCGGCCATGCGTGCCGGCGCGCGGATGTCGACCTGCTCCTTCTTTATGTGATGACCTATGCGCTTTCGAGCACGGTGCTGCCGCTGGTGCAGCGTGCGCGGGTTCCGGTGATGGTGCTGAACCTGCAGCCAGGCGCAGCCATCGATTATGAGGCGTTCAACCGGCTTCCGGATCGCACGGCGATGACGGGAGCCTGGCTGGCCTGGTGTTCGGCGTGTCCGGTTCCGGAAATTGCCAATGTGCTGCGGAGGGCGGGGATCCCGTTTCATCCGGTGACGGGCGCGCTGAACGATGCGGCGACATGGCAGGAGATCGAGGAGTGGATGGCCGCGGCCAGGGTGAAAGCTGCGCTGGCGGCCAATCGCCTGGGGCTGCTGGGGCACTACTACGGCGGAATGCTGGATGTGGCGACGGATATCACGCAGGTTTCGATCACCTTCGGAAGCCACATCGAAATGCTGGAGGCGGACGAACTGAGCGCGCTGCGTTCGGAGGCCGGCGAGGGGGAAATCGCGGGGCGCGTCCGGGATTTCGAGCGGCACTTCGAGATTCAGCCGGATTGCCCGCGGAGCGAACTGGAACGGGCGGCACGGACGTCGGTGGCGCTGGACCGGCTGGTTGGCCGGCACGATCTGCAGTCGCTCGCGTACTACTACAAGGGGTCGGGCGTGGATGCGAACGAGGACACGATGAGCTCGATCATCCTCGGCACGTCGCTGCTGACGGCCCGGCACATCCCGGTGGCCGGAGAGTACGAGGTGAAGAACGCGCTGGCGATGAAGATCATGGATCTGTTTGGCGCCGGCGGCTCGTTCACGGAGTATTACGCGCTCGATCTGAACGAGGATATCGTCCTGATGGGGCACGATGGCCCGGGACACATCGCCATTGCCGAGGGCCGGCCGCGCGTCCGGCCGCTGGATGTTTACCACGGCAAGGTGGGGCGGGGGCTTTCGGTGGAGATGTCCGTGAAGCATGGGCCGGTGACGCTGCTCTCTGTGGTGGAGGACCGGGAGCGCGGGTTCCGGCTGCTGGTGGCAGAAGGAGCCTCGGAGGCGGGGCCGATGCTGGCGATCGGAAATACCAATACGCGGTACCGATTCTCTATTGGAGCGCGGCAGTTCGTGGAGCGGTGGAACGAGCAGGGACCGGCGCACCACTGTGCGGTGGGGGTGGGACACAGCGCAGGATGGATTCGCAAGCTGGCGGCGCTGCTGGAGATTCCGGTGGCGCAGGTCTGCTGACTCGGTGGAGGATCGGTCCGGTCAGGGAAGGTAAAAGACCTCCTGGAGCATGGGAAACCGTTCGCCGGGCCGTGTTGTTTCGGCAGGCGCGAAATAAGCGCTCATGGCCTGCTGCCATCGGGAGTTCACGGGATCCCTTTCGATCCTGCTCCATGTGGAATCGAAATCGTCTTCGACGCGCATGACGAGGACGAGAAGTTCGTCGCGGCGGAAGATCGAATATTCGGAAACTCCGGCGCTTTTGAGCAGTTCGAGCATTTCCGGCCAGACATGCCGGTGGGCTTGGTCATAGGCCGGGGCGGCGCCGGGGCTGAGCCGCAACAGGAAAGCAACTCTCTGCATATCGTTCTCCTCCCGGCATCCCTGCAGGCTTCCATAGGATGAAGAGGATCCGCGGGAAAGAGCCGGGTCCAGAGGATCATAAGCGCAGGTTGTTGCTAAAAGGAAATGCAATTTCTATTGAAAATCGGGCGGGAATGCGGCTAGACTCGGGTTTTGGCCCGGCAGGAGACCCCCATGAGCACCATGTATGCGAGATGTGAGAGCAAGCTGGATGAGTTTCGCGTGGAAATTCCCTCGTGGGGCTTCGCCAACACCGGAACGCGCTTCGGGAAATTCGCGCAGCCGGGAGCGGCAACGAGTCTGGAGGAGAAGTTTGCCGATGCGGCGGAGGTGCATGCTCTGACGGGCGTGACGCCGCAACTGGCGCTGCATGTGCTGTGGGATCTGCCGGGTGGACGCGCGGATGTGGCGGGGGTGAAACAGCTGACGGAGCGCTACGGGATCCAGGCGGGCTCGATCAATCCCAATCTGTTTCAGAACCAGGAGTACAAGTTTGGTTCGCTGTGCAATCCGGATGCCGGTATTCGGCGGATGGCGCTCGACCACCTGCTGGGGTGCGCGGATATCGCGAAAGATCTGAGTTCGGCGGATGTTTCGCTGTGGCTGGCGGACGGATCGAATTATCCGGGAACGCAGAGCATTCGCAAACGGATCGTGTGGCTGGAGGAGGCGCTGGGCGCGACGCACGACCGGCTGAGCGCGGGGCAGAGACTGCTGGTGGAGTACAAGCCCTTCGAACCGGCGTTCTATCACACGGATATTGCCGACTGGGGGATGGCCGGGCATCTGGCCCAAAGCGCGGGGCCGCAGGCGCGGGTGCTGGTGGATACGGGCCATCATTATCAGGCGCAGAACATCGAGCAGATTGTGGCGTGGCTGCTGCACCTGCGGCTGCTGGGCGGTTTCCATTTCAACGACCGGCGCTACGCCGATGACGATCTCACCATTGGATCGATCGATCCGTACCAGGTCTTCCGGATCTTCCATGAGATCTTCAACGAAGAGGACGAATCCCTGGTAGCCGGCATCGCCTACATGATCGACCAGAGCCACAACATCAAGGGCAAGGTGGAAGCGATGGTGCAGACGGTGGTGACCGCGCAGGAGCTGTTTTTCAAAGCCGGACTGGTCGATCGGGAACGGCTGGCGGAATTGCAGGCAGCCGGCAGGACGGTGGAGGCGGAAGAATGCCTCCGGGACGCCTTCTGGACCGATGTGCGCCCCGCTCTGGAAGAATGGAGGGTGAGGCGGGGTCTGCCGCCGAATCCGCTGACCGCGCTGCACGAGAGCGGATATGTGGAACGTATCGAAAGGGAGCGGGCCGAGCGGAACGCGGTTCGCACCAGCACCTATGCATAGGAGCCTGTGGCAGAGGTCGAAAGTTCGTAAAATACGTCCCCGAGGGCTGAAGCCCCATTGATTTTGCGGCGTTCGTGGCACGACTAAAGTCGTGCCCTTTCAAAACACGACCTTTACCACAGGCTGCTGGAGATCCCGTCGTGAGCCGGCCCGCGCGCGGTTGGGAATGCGGGGAGGCGGCTCCTTCGGGGATGATCGGGATTGCCACGGGCCGGCGCCGGCCGGCCAGAAATGAGGAGTTATGTCTGCAACGGTCGTTCATTCAGGAAAGCTGTCTCATCTGGAAGATCGCTGGGACGATAACGTGGCCCGGGGCATGGACGAGCCGGAACTGCTGCGCTATCGCTCCAATCTGCTGGGTTCGGATCTGCGCATTACGAACTTCGGCGGCGGGAACACGAGTTCGAAGATCGAGATGACCGATCCGCTGACGCGCGGCAGGGTGGAAGTGCTGTGGGTGAAAGGAAGCGGCGGCGATCTGGGGAGTATCAGGCGTTCGGGATTTGCCACGCTCTACCTGGATAAGCTGCGCGCGCTCGAATCGCTCTACGGCGGCGCGGAGCGCGAGGATGAGATGGTGGGCTACTATCCGCTGTGCACGTTTGGGCTGAACCCCGTGGCGGCCTCCATTGATACGCCGCTGCATGGGTTTCTGCCCTTCGCGCATGTCGACCACCTGCACCCGGACTGCGGAATCGCGCTGGCCGCGGCGGCGAACGGGCGCGACAAAATGGAGGAGTTCAACCGGGCCTGGGGTCATAAGCTGGTATGGCTGCCGTGGCAGCGGCCGGGCTTCGAACTGGCCATGATGCTGCGGAAGGCGGTCGCGGCGGCTCCGGACTGCGACGGCGTTGTGCTGGGCGGGCACGGATTGTTCACGTGGGGGCAGACGCAGCGGGACTGCTACCTGAACACCATCACCATCATCGATCACCTGACCAGCTTCATTGAGGAGCACCTGGGGAAGAAGGGCGGGCGCGTCTTTGGGGGGCGGAAGTGCGAGCCGCTGGCCAACAGGAGAGATATTGCGCTGGAGATCATGCCGTATCTGCGGGGGCGGGTGGCGGAGCAGAAGCGGCTGATCGGGACATACACCGACGCGGAGGATGTGCTGGAGCTGGTCTGCTCGGCGCAGGCGGAGAAGCTCGCGTATCTGGGCACGAGCTGCCCGGACCACTTTGTGCGGACCAAGATTCGGCCGATGTATGTGCCGTGGGATCCGGCGAGCGGCACGAGCGGGCTGCGAAAGCAGATCGCGGAACGGATTGCCACCTACCGCGAAGAGTATGCGGAGTATTACAGGAAATTTGTGGAGCCGGGTTCGCCGGCGATGCGCGATCCGAATCCGACGGTGGTTCTGATTCCGGGGATCGGAATGTTCAGCTTCGGCAGGAACAAGCCGGAATCACGGGTGACGGGCGAGTTCTACGTCAATGCTATCCACGTGATGAAGGGAGCGGGCGCGCTGGAGAATGGAGCCGTTGCATCGCGCGTGCCGCAGTGCGGGTCGGACGCGCTGGCGCAGGCTTTTGAGGTGTACAGCAACTATGTGGCGCTGCCCGCGGCCGAGGCATTTCGCATCGAGTACTGGGCGCTGGAGGAAGCCAAGCTGCGCCGCCAGCCGGCGGAGAAGGAGCTGAGCCGACAGATTGCGCTGGTGGTCGGCGGAGGCAGCGGGATTGGCCGCGAGGTGGCGCTGCTGGCCGCAGAACGCGGGGCGCATGTGGTGGTGGCGGACCGCGATCATGCGAGCGCGGTGAAGGTCGCGGAGGAGCTGAAGCCGCTGGCGGGCAAAGAAGGAGCCGTCGCCCTGCCGGTGGATATCCGCAGCCGGGACTCCATTCGCGAGGCGGTGCGGCTGACAGTGGAACAGTTTGGCGGACTGGATATGCTGATCAATACGGCCGCGCTGTTTCCTTCTTCGCCGACCGGTGTGATCTCCGATGCGCAGTGGGCGCTGACGCTGGAGGTGAACGTCACGGCGAATTTCCTGCTGGTGGAGGAGATTGGGAAGCTTCTTCGCGAACAGGGGCTGACGGGCAGCATCGTGCTGACCAGTTCGGCCAACGCGGTGGTGCCGAAGCGCGGATCGGAAGCCTATGACGTGAGCAAAGCGGCCCTGAGTCACCTGATCCGCGAGCTGGCTGTTTCCCAGGCGCCCAAGGTGCGGGTGAACGGGATCAGTCCGGCGACGGTGGTGAAGGGTTCGACGATGTTTCCGCGGGACCGGGTGATGGCTTCGCTGCGCAAGTACGGCATCGCTTCCGAGGAGACGATGAGCGATGAAGATCTGCGGTCGCGGCTTGCGGCGTTCTACGCGGAGCGCACGCTGACGCATCAGCCGATCGACCCGCGGACCTGCGCGGAGGCGATCCTCTTCCTTGCCGGACCGAAGGCGCCATGCACGACGGGACATTTGATTCCTGTGGATGGCGGGCTGACCGAGGCATTCCTGCGGTAGACGAAGGATACGGTCATGGCCGCCAGCTCTCTGCCCAACATCATCGCCATCGATCTGGGAGCGGAAAGCTGCCGTGTTTCGCTGCTGCGCCGGGAACAGGGGACGGCGCGGATCGATCTGATCCACCGCTTCAGCAATGCTCCGCTGGAGAGAAATGGATCGCTGGCATGGGATCTGGATCGCATTCTCGCCGAGCTGGAGAAGGGGATGCTGCGATGCGCCGACCTGTGCGGCGGGCCGATTGCGTCGATCGGCGTGGATGGATGGGCGGTGGACTATGTTCGCATCGACGGGCAGGGCATGCCGCTGGGTGCGCCGTACTGCTATCGGGATCCGCGGACGGAAGCTACGCTCGAGGAGTTGCACCAGCGCTGCTCCGCGCAGGAACTGTATGCGGAGAGTGGAGCCTGGCCGCTGCGGATCAATACCGTTTACCAGCTGCTGGCGGACAAGAAGGCAGGCATTCCGGATGCGACGCGATGGGTCAATCTGCCGGAATATGTGCTGGGGAGGATGGGGGGACGATTCGTCGCCGAGTTCACCAACGCAACCCATACGGGGCTGGTCGACATCAGGGAACGGGTCTGGAGTCAACGGCTCTTCGAGCGCTGCGGGCTGGATATAGCGGCAGCGCCGGAGCTGGTGTCCACCGGGACGGATATCGGGATGCTGCAGGGATCGCTGAGCGAGCGTACCTGCTTCCGAGATACGCGTCTGATTGCGACAGCCTGCCACGATACGGCGTCGGCGGTGGCCGGTATTCCGCTCGATGGGGATAACTGGGCCTACATCAGCTCCGGCACCTGGTCGCTGGTGGGCACGCTGCTCGATGCTCCGGTGACAACGGCTGAGGCCTGCGCGGCCGGGTTCACCAATCAGGGAGCGGCCGGGAACCGGGTCTGCTTTCACAAGAACGTCAACGGCATGTGGCTGCTGAAGCAGACGCTGGAGCAGCTTTGCCCGAACGAGGATGCGTGGACGGTGCCGGATCTGGTGGCTGCCGCGGAAACGCTGCCGGCTTCGGACCATCCGCTCGACGTGGATGATCCAGAACTGCTGCTGGCCGGAGGGATGGCATCGCGCATCAACGCGCAGAGAGCCGCGCATGGATTACCGCCGATCCCGGAGCATGGCTCGGCGATGCCGCAGTTTGCCAACCTTATCTTTCACAGCCTCGCTGCGCGCTATGCCGAGGTGCTGGGGAATGCGCAGCGGCTGACCGGCAAGACTTTCGCGAAGGTAGCCATCGTCGGAGGAGGCAGCCGGAACAGGTTTCTGAACCGGCTGACGGCGGAGGCGACGGGGCTGGAGGTTTACCGTGGGGTGGCGGAGAGCTCCACGATCGGGAACTTTGCCATTCAGCTTGCGACCCTCGAAGGGTGCCGGAATTCCCGCACAAGGATTGCGCACTGGGCGCGCGTGCTCACCGAGCCGCATGCGTGCTGAGCGGTCATTCCAATAGGGGAAATGCGTTGCTATACTGGTGCATCCTCAGCGAGGTGGCGCGTTGCCGCAGCAGCGAATCAAGCGTTTGTACCTGATCCCTATCCTTTCCAAGGCCCTCGATATTTTCGAGTTACTGGAATCGGAGAACAAACCCTTTACGCTGGAAGCTATCTTCCAGCGGTCGCAGATATCGAAGACGAGCATTTACCGGATCCTGAAGACTTTTGTTCATCGCGGCTATGTCGCGCAGACTTCGGATGGGTCGTACCGGCTTGTCTCGCGGCCGCGGAAGATACGATTTGGGTTTGCGGCAGAGAGCGCGGAGATGCCCTTCTCCGAGGAGGTGACCAGCAGCCTGAAAGCCGCGGCGGCGTCGTCGGGCGTCGAACTGCTGATTCGCGACAACCGCTACGATGCCGAGACGGCGCTCAGGAACGCGAAGGAGTTCGTCTCCGAGGGTGTGGATCTGGTGATTGAATTCCAGATTGAGGAGCGGGTCGCGCCGCTGATCGCGCACACGATCGCGACGGCCGGGATTCCGCTGATTGCGGTGGATATTCCGCATCCCAGCTCGGTGTATTTCGGGGTGGATAACTTCCAGGTGGGTTTTGAAGCCGGAGAGCTGCTCGCGCGGCATGCGATCCATAACTGGAAGGGAAGAGCCGACTGGGTGCTTGGGCTGGATGTGGCCGAAGCGGGCACCTTTGTGCAGAGCCGGATCTCCGGCGCCTTTGAGGGCGTGCGCTCGCTGCTGCCGGAGCTTAGCCAGAGCGCCTATCTGCGTCTGGACGGCCGAGGAATGCGGCAGACGAGCGCACAGGTCATTGGCGATTTTCTGCAGCGGCATGCCCGGACGGATCGCATCCTGATTGCGGCGGCCACCGACACGAGCGCACTGGGAGCCCTGCAGAGCATTCGTGAAGCGAATCGGGAGAAGTACGTGGCGATTGTCGGGCAGGACTGCATACCGGAGGTGCTGGAGGAACTGCGCCAGGGGAAGGGGCCGCTGATCGGATCGGTTTCCCACCAGGCGGAGACTTATGGGCCGCGGCTGATCCAGTTAGGCGTGACGCTGCTGCGCGGACATACGGTGCCTCCCTATAACTATGTTCAGCACAAGGTGATCACCCGGGGGACGGTGCCCGAGCAGTAATCAGCTTCGTTGCGGGATGCGGCCGAGGGGTTCAGCTCACCCGGCGCAGGATACAGTCCGGATTCAGGGTGACTCCAAAGCCGGGTGCATCCGGCAGCTTCATGGCGCCGTTCTGCGGGATGGGTTCGTCGAGCAGCAGAGGCGAAAACATGGGAATGACGCGGTCGGCCTGCGGCGCCATCATGAGGAATTCCGCGAATGGGCTGTTGTGGCGGGTGATGGAGAAATGGTAGCTGTAAACGCTGGAGCCATGCGGCACGACCATGACACCCTGAGCGTCGGCCAGGGCAGAGATTTTGATAAGTTCGGTGAGGCCGCCGCACCAGCCCACATCGGGCTGCAGGATATCGGCGCAATGCATATCGAGAAGCATGCGAAAGCCCCAGCGCGTGGCTTCGTGTTCTCCGGTGGTGAGCAGCATGCCGGGAGGCAGACCGCGGCGTAATTCCGCATAGCCCCAGTAGTCGTCCGGGGGCAGAGGCTCCTCGATCCACTTCAGGTCGAACTGGGCCGCAGCGCGGGCCAGGCGCCGGGCGTACTCCGGTGTCAGGCTCATCCAGCAGTCGTACATGAGCCAGAAATCGGGGGTGGTGCGGGAGCGCATCTGCCCGAGCAGGGAGAGGTTTTTCCTGAGTCCCTCGTCGCCTTCGGCGGGCGCGTGATGGAGGGGCAGCTTGCCGCCGATGAAGCCCAGTTCGCGGGCCAGGTCGGGTCGGGCACCGGTCGCGTAGAAGACGATCTGATCGCGGACGGCTCCGCCCAGCAGATGATAGACAGGCTCCTGGCGCAGCTTACCGAGGAGATCCCAGAGGGCGAGATCGACGCAGCTGATGGCGTTGAGCACCAGCCCCTTGCGGCCGTAGAAAAGCGAAGACAGGTACATCTGGTCCCAGAGCAGTTCCACATTCGCGGGATCGGCGCCGACGAGAAAGCGGGAAAGATGCCGTTCGACAATCCAGGCTGCGGGCTCTCCTCCGGTGCTGACCGCAAAGCCGACGACGCCGTTGTCGGCTTCCAGCTCAACGACCAGAGTGCCGAGCACATTCAGGCCGAAAGACTGGCGGCTGGCGCGGTAGCGCGGATACTTTGCCATAGGCGTGGCGATATGGTCATCAATCCAGTGATCCGGAGCCTGGTCGTGATAGTCGGCTCCGCCACCCTGTACGAAGCAGGCGCGCACCTCGCGAATCTTTGTGCTCTTCATGCATGAACCTTTCAGCTTTGAACAGGGGAGACCGGGGCTAAGGTGGCCCTGGGTTTTCTGATAGCCACGGTGACCAGCGCAGCCAGCACGCTGATTGCGGCGAGGAGAAATAATCCTGCGCGCTGCGATGCGAAGGCCGAGTCGGCCCATGCCCGCAGATTGGGGGCGAAGAAGCCGCCCAGATTGCCGACCGCATTGATGAGGGCAAGCCCTGCGGCCGCGGCGCGGTCTGTCAGGTAATTCGAGGGAAAGGTCCAGAAGATGGGCTGCGCGGCAAAGAAGCCGGAGGCCGCGATGCACAGGGCGATGAAGCCAATGTAAGGACCGGCGCTGGCGAGCAGGAATCCGGCAAGCCCGGCGAGCAGCAGCGTGATGGCCGCGAGAGCGCGATGGGTGCGGCGGCGGTCGGCGAGGCGGGGAATCGCGAGGGCGGCGAAAAAGGCACACACCCAGGGGATGGCGGCTGCGATGCCGATGGTCCAGACGCCGGAATGGGGAAACATGGAGGAGATTTCGCTGGGCAGATAAAAGACTACGCCGTAGACGCCGATCTGGATGAGGAAATAGAGGAGCGTGTAGTGGAGAACCCGCCAATCGCGCAGCATGGGCATGATCTCCGAGGGCCGGTGAAACGAATCGCTGTCCTTCTCCCTGGCGAGGGCGTGGAGGAGAGCCTGCTTTTCGTCCGCGCTGAGCCACGAGGCCTCAGAGGGGCCGTTATCCAGATACCAGAAGGACCAGACGCCGACACCAACCGCCACCAGGCCTTCGAGGAGGAACATCCATTGCCAGTTCCGGAGACCGCCGCTGAAACGCATGTGGAGCAGCCAGGTGGAAACAGGGCCGCCGATGCTCAGGGCCAGCGGAGCGCCGAAGTAGAAGATTCCGAGCACCTGTCCGCGAACACGGTGGGGAAACCAGTAGGTCAGATAGAGGATGACGCCTGGGAAGAAACCCGCCTCAGCGGCGCCGAGCATAAGCCGCGCGAAGTAAAAGGACCGGCTGCCATGGACGAAGAGAGTGGCGGTGGAGATCAGCCCCCAGGTGACCATGATGCGTGCCAGCCATCGCTTTGCGCCGACTTTGTGGAGCATGAGATTACTGGGGATTTCGAGCACGCCGTAGCTGATGAAGAACAGGCCCGCCGCCAGCGCGTAGGTGTGCGCGGAGATGCCGAGATTCGCCTCAAGCGCATTTCTCGCGAACGCAATGTTGGAGCGATCGAGGAAGGCGATGATGTACATCAGCAGGAGGAAGGGCATCAGCCGCCGGCGGGCGCGCACCAGCGCCTGGTCCAGCGTGGATGGCTGGGGCGTCTCATCGGAAAACTGCAAGGGCTCGCCCTTTCTGGATTGCATTCGTTTCGATTTTCGGCGGCACGCGCCCCTCGGGATCAGCCACGGCCGGGTTTTCAGGCAACAGGCAAACTGTATCACCCGGGGACAGCGGCTGGGCGAGGGAGGGCGACAGGCGCGAATGTGCGAACCCGGGCAGCGACGGACATTCGAACCGGGGCAGCCATTTTGCGGGGAGAACGTCTTGACAGCGAAGGAAGCCGTTAAGTAGGCTTGCGGGGATTAAATTATTCCCCAATAGAAACATGATGTTTCGGGAAAACCGACCCCGCCGCCGGAGGGCCAATGAATCGACGCGAGGCGCTGAAGTTCGGAGTGGGAGCCGCCCTGGGCTGTGCGATGGACGGTCTGGCGATGAACCGCGACTCGATGCCGATCATCGACAGCCATATTCACCTGTTTGACACGTCCCGTCCGGGCGGGGTTCCCTGGCCTGAAAAGACCGATGTTGCCATTTACAAGCCGGCGCTTCCGGACCGCTACGCGCGCATTGCCGAGCCGCTCGGGGTGGTGGGGGCGATTGCAATCGAGGCATCGCCGCTGAAGAGCGACAACGACTGGGTGCTGCGCCAGGCGGCGGATCACCCCATTCTTGTGGGCTTTATCGGGGATCTGATTCCGGGCACGCCGTCCTTCCCGCGAGACCTGGACCGGCTGAGGCAGAATCCGATCTTTCTGGGAATTCGGTACGGGAATTTGTGGAACCGGGATTTGCTGACCGATCTGAAGAAACCGGGCTTTCTCGAGGATGTGCGGAGGCTTGCGGCCGAGGGGCTGACGATGGACAGCGCCAACCCCGATCCGGCGCTGATCCGAGCAATCCTCGAGGTTTCGCAGAGCGTGCCGGAATTGCGGATCGTCATCGACCATCTGCCGAATGCAACGTTGCCGAACGACGCGGGGGTTCTGAAGGAATACCGGGCGAATCTGCAGAAGTTAGCACAGAATTCCGCAATTTATATGAAGTTATCGGAGATTCCGGAGAGGCACGGCAGCCGGGTGCCTGCGGATGTGGGTTTTTATCAGCATAAGCTCGATGTGCTCTGGGACATCTTCGGAGAAGACCACATTCTGTACGGAAGCGACTGGCCGAACAGCGACCACCTGCTGAGCTATGCGGCGACGCTGAGAATCGCTCGCGGTTATGCAGAGGAGAAAGGAAAGGCCGCCACGGAGAAGGTCTTCTGGAAAAACTCCATCGCAGCATACCGCTGGCGCCCGCGCAGGGCCGACCAGCGCAATCTCTAGCCAGTTCATGTCCAGTTCAGACATCGGGCAACAATTCAGAGGCCAGCAGTCCGGAACGGGAGGGAGCACGATGAAAGAGCAGGGGCGTATCGCGGCAGTCATTCAGGGCCGAGCGCTTGTTTCGGCACTTACTGTGCTGCTAATGGGAGCCTGCGTGGCGACGGCACAAACCTCGCCCGATCCACTGCTGAGAGGGTTCGAGAACCCTCCTAACAGCGCGCGGCCGCGGGTGTGGTGGCACTGGATGAACGGGAACATTACCGAGGAGGGTATCAAGCTCGATCTCCAATGGATGCACAACGCCGGTCTGGGGGGATTCCAGAATTTCGACGCGGCGCTGGCTACGCCGCAGGTGGTGAAGAAGCGGCTCGTCTACATGACTCCCGCCTGGCAGGATGCCTTCCGGTATGCGACCAATCTGGCCCAGCAGTACGGCTTCGAAGAGGCAATTGCGGGCTCGCCGGGATGGAGCGAAACCGGCGGGCCCTGGGTGCCTCCTTCGCAGGGAATGAAGAAGTATGTGTGGAGCGAAACCTACGTTGAGGGCGGGAAGCCGTTTACGGGTACGCTCGCGCATCCTCCATCGAATACCGGCGCCTTTCAGGACCTGGGCATACACGATGCTCTCTCCGCGCCCAGAGGCGCGAAGCCCGTTCCGCAGTACTTTGCCGATTCGGTGGTCGTCGCCTATCGGAGACCGGCAGACGATGTTTCGACTGAGTCTCTTCATCCGACGATGACAGCCAGCGGCGGCTCGCCGGATTTTGCCATGCTGGCGGATGGCGATCTGGAGAAGACGACGGAGTTACCGATCCCGCCGAAGGGGCAGAGCTCGTGGATTCAATATGAGTTTGCGAAGCCAGAGACGATCCGCGCCTTCACGATCGTGACGACCCGGCTGAGCACTCTGATCACCGCTATTACCGGCGTGACGAATCCGGAGGAGTCGCTCGAAGCCAGCGACGACGGGCAGAATTTTCGAAAGGTTGTCACGGTACCCGAGGGAGGAGATCCCGAGTACACGCTATCTTTCGCGCCGGTGACAGCAAAATACTTTCGAGTGGTGTTTACGCCCACGCCGCCTCCCCCGCTGCCGGCATGGGCGCGCAACATCAATCCGCATTCTCTCGGCATTCCCGTTCCGCCCACTCCGAAGAGCTACAAGATCGCGGAGATGGTGCTGCATCCGGGCGCGCGCGTGAACCGCTTTGAGGAGAAGGCAGCCTTCGTGCCGGTGCCCGATCTTTACGAGTTCGCGACTCCGGAAGTGCCGGCATCGGAGGCCATACGGAAGCAGGACGTTATCAATCTCACCAGCAGGATGCGCCCCGACGGAAGCCTCGACTGGACGCCGCCGCCCGGCCACTGGGTGGTGCTGCGTTTCGGCTATTCGCTGCTGGGGATCACCAATCATCCGGCCACGGCGGAGGCGACCGGTCTGGAAGTGGATAAGCTGAACCGGACCTATGTCAGGAACTACATGAATAACTACCTCGACAGCTATAAGAACACCGTCGGGGCCAACATGATGGGCGCGCATGGAATCGAGTATGTCATCACCGACAGCTGGGAGGCGGGCTCGCAGAACTGGACCGACGATATGATCGCGCAGTTCCGCAGGAGACGCGGTTACGATCCTGTGCCGTGGATGCCCGTGCTGACCGGCGAAATCGTGCAGAGCGCAGCTGCCAGCGACCGCTTCCTGTGGGATTTCCGGAAGACGATTGCCGATCTGATCGCCGATGAACACTACGGTCAGTTGGAAGCTTCGCTGAAAGAGCGCGGAATGGGCCACTACGGCGAGTCGCATGAAAGCGGGCGGGCCTTCGTCGGGGACGGCATGGAAGTGAAGAAGATGGACGATGTGCCGATGGGGGCCATGTGGACCCAGATGCCTGGTGTCAATCACGTCCAGTACGATTACAACGCAGACGATCGCGAATCTGCCGCAGTGGCCCATATTTATGGGCAGAACCTGGCCGCGGCGGAGTCGATGACCGCGGCGGGCGGTGCCTGGATGTGGTCGCCGGCGACGCTGAAGCCGACTGCCGATCAGGAGTTCATCAACGGCATCAATCGCTTCGTGATCCACGAGTCGGCGCATCAGCCGCTTGTCGGGCCGCACACCGCGCCGGGGCTGACGCTGGGGCCTTTCGGGCAGTGGTTCAATCGCAATGAGACCTGGGCGGATGAAGCCAGGCCGTGGGTCGATTATCTGGCTCGTACCAGCTATCTCCTGCAGGAGGGGCGGTTTGCCGCGGACCTGGTCTACTTCTATGGCGAGGATTCCAATCTGACGGCCATTTTTCATGAGAAGGCGCCCAATGTTCCGGCGACCTATGGGTTCGATTACATCAACGCCGATGCTCTGATCCACGAGTTATCGGTGCGGGACGGCCGCATTACCACAAAGAGCGGCATGAGTTATCGCGTACTGGGGCTCGATCCGTACAGCGAACATATGTCGCTGCCCGTGCTGCGGGCGATCCGCCAGCTTGTGGAGGACGGGGCGGTGGTCGCAGGGCCGAAGCCGATCGATGACCCGAGTCTTGCCGACGACCAGGCGGAGTTTCACAGGCTGGACAATGAACTCTTCGGTCAGGGGACCGGCGTACATAAAGTGGGGAAGGGCACGGTGTATGCGGGAGAGGATCTGAACAGCGTCTTCCAGCAGCTGCAGATTCCTCCGGACTTCGACTATCCCGGACCGAGGCAGGGCCAGGGGATTCAGTTTGTCCACCGGATCCTGCCGGATGGCGGCCTCTATTTCCTCGATAACCGGAGCGATCAGGGGGTATCTGTCGATGCCAGCTTCCGGGTAACCGGAAAAGCTCCGGAATTCTGGCATGCGGAGACGGGGAAATCCGAGCCCGCTTCGTACACAATTTCCAGCGGCAGAACCACGGTGCCGATCCACCTCGAAGCGTGGGGGACTGTATTTGTGGTGTTCCGCAAGCCGGCATCGGGGCAGTCGCGCGAGCTGCCGAAGGTGACGGAACGCGATCTGAAGACGGTTGAGGGACCCTGGGAGGTCAGCTTCCAGCCAGACCGGGGCGCACCTGCCTCGATCACCTTCGATCACCTGATTTCGTGGCCGGACAGCTCCGATGCCGGCGTGAAGTATTTCTCGGGAACGGGGACCTATCAGAAGACTGTCCAGGCGCCGTCAGACTGGTTCAGCAACGGCAGCCATATCTGGATCGACCTCGGGGAGGTGAAGAACCTGGCCGATGTGACGGTCAATGGCAAGGACCTCGGCGTCGTCTGGCACGCTCCCTACAGGGTCGATGTCACCTCGGCTCTCAAACCAGGAACCAATGAGGTGACGATTGCCGTGACCAATGCCTGGGTGAACCGGCTGATCGGCGATCAGCAGCCGGGAGCGACGAAGTATACCTATGCGGACGTGAAACCGTACCGTGCAGACTCACCGCTGTTGCCGTCCGGCCTGATCGGTCCAGTGCGGTTCACGATGACCTCCACGCAATAGAGGCGGGTGCGACCGGGCGGATACGGTGCCGGATCCGTCGGGCGATCCCCGGCGGAAGAGCGGCGGGCCGCTGATTCGCCGCCCCTGGCGGATTCGAGAGGCTGCGGCTCAGCAGCCCGCACCGCAGCGGGGCAGCCCCGGTATCTATACCTGGATATTAGCCGACTTGACAATAGCTCTCTCGGGCCTCTATTGTGTCCCACTGGTAAAGCTTTTCAATACCGAATAGTGGATCTGAGGAGGAGGGCAGCCATGTCCCTCAGAAGAATGAGGTCAGCAGCTCTGGGACTTCTGATCGTTTTGGGTCTCAGCAGCCCGGCTCTTTACGGTCAATTTAACCTGGGAGCTATTAGTGGAACGGTAACGGACACTTCGGGGGCCGCCGTGGCAAACGCTACGGTCATAATTACCAATGAGGCAACCGGGGTTGCGCGCACCATCAAGACAGACACCGACGGCTTCTACTCGGCTGAGGGCCTGGGCGTGGGGTCCTACAGGGTCGAAGTAGCTGACCCGGGCTTCAAGATCAGTGTGGTGCGGGACATTCAGCTGAATCCCGGTCAGCGCCGGGCGAACAACGTTGTACTGCAGGTCGGCAGCGTGTCCTCGCAGGTGCTGGTGACGGCGAACGCGGAGCAGGTGAATACGGAGACTTCGGAGAGCGGCGGCACGATCAGCAGCAAGCAGATCACGAATCTGATGCTGAACGGGAGAAATTTCCAGACGCTCGGAATTGCCATTCCCGGAGTGGCGAGCACCTCCGGGGCGGATGCGCTGAACGGCGGCGGCCTGGAAGGTGGAACCACTCTCATCGTCAATGGGCAGTCGACCGAATACACGACCTACACCATCGACGGCCTGTACGACATGAATTCAGGGAACCTCAGCAACATCAATATTCTTCCGGTTGTCGATGCCATCTCGGAATTCAGCGTACTGAAGGACAATTACAGCGCCAAGTATGGCTTTGCGGGGTCGGGACAGGTGGTGGTGGAGACGAAGAGCGGCACCAATACATACCATGGCGAGGCCTGGGACTACCTGCGCAACAACGCATTCGATGCCAACAACTACTTCACCACCACGACGCAGGCACTGCACCAGAACATCTATGGGTTTACGCTCGGCGGTCCGTTGATTATTCCCGGGGTTTATAACACGCATCGCAACCGCAAGACATTCTTCTTCGCATCGAACCAGTGGTATGCGATTACGGCAGGCCAGGTGGCCCGCGGCTCGGTTTTCAACGCGGCGATGCGGACCGGAAATCTCAGCTCTGATCCGACCCTGACAACTCCACTGACCCTGGATGCGCACAGCCAGGCATTGCTTGCCTCGGAGGGGAGGACAGGCTGCATCACCGGCCCGAGGACCCTGAATTCATCGTGTCTGGATCCGATAGCCCTGGCCCTGATCAATACGTACAGCCCGCTGCCCAACAATCCGGGGGGTGGCTTTCTTAACTATCTCAATCAGGGGCCGCTGATCACCCAGCAGATTGATTATGTGGACCGCATCGATCACAACATCAACCAGAACAATATCCTGACGGGCCGGCTGATGTACGAGCAGGTGACGAACCGGTTCCCCTATGACACGTGGGGCGGCTTGCCCTACAACACGACAACGGATTCCTTCTATACACCCGCGCTGAATGCGCTGGTCCGGCTGGCTTCCAACATCACACCCGACCTTCTGAACACGATCAGCGTCGGCGAGACCTACGACAAGCCGCGCATCAATACTCTGACGGGAGGAACGCTGCCGGCCGGTCTGCACATCGTGCAGGAGTTCCCGGCGGCCCCCACGCTGAACCGCATGCCAAATGTGAGCCTTTCCGACGGATGGTCCGGTTTTGGTGTGGGAGCCGAGCCGATTACGGCGTCCGACGGGGAAGGCATCCTTCAGGATGATGTCAGCTGGGTTCACGGTAACCACGTTCTGCAGGGTGGCGTGCTCTATATGTTTGGTATCAAGCGCCAGAATGTCTTTACAAACCCACAGGGCTCCTTCACTTTTACAGGCGTGCACACCGGCGACCCGGCCGCGGATTTCCTTCTCGGACTCGACAGCACCTATTCCCAGGCCAGTTCGCAGAAGCTGGGCAGTTATCACTACCGGGAAGGTGACTGGTATGTGCAGGATGACTGGAGGGTCAGGCCGCGTCTGACGCTGAATCTGGGGCTGCGGTGGGTGTATTTCTCGAACGACACCGTAAGCGGCGATCAGGTGACGAGCTTTAACCCGGCTCTTTATAACGCTGCCGACGCGCCCATGGTGAATGTTAACGGCTCACTGGTGGTGAACAGTGCGAACCAGCCCGTCACGGCAACGGGAGCGATTGCGAATACTCTGAATGGCCTGGAGTTCGCCGGCCGCAAGGGGGTGCTCAGCGGCTTCTTCGTGCCCAGCAAGACTAACTTTGCTCCGCGCGTGGGATTTGCCTACGATGTGTTCGGGAATGGCAAGACGTCTCTCCGGGGCGGGTACGGTATCGGCTACTCCCGGATCCCGCTGGAGCAGGTCTATAACGCCTTCGGGCAGAATCCCCCCTTCAATCTGAGCGCCAACATCCTCAACAGCCTGCTGGATAACGGTACGGCGGGCACGACGGCGGCGCCCACCACGCAGACGCTGGATAACGTTCCCCTCAGCTTCGTGCCCGCGCAGATACAGAGCTACAGTCTGACCGTGGAGCAGCAGGTCATCCCCAACATGGTGGCCTCGATAGCCTACGTGGGCAGCCAGGGACGCCATCTGGAGACATTTCAGGGCGGATATGACGCCAACTTCCCGCTGCCCGTTTCGGCTCCCAGCACGACGGGCTGTCTGACGCCGGGGCAAGCCCCGTTGTCTTCCTACAATTTCGATCCTTGTATTAATGCGGGTATTGCGTCAGAGGATTACACCCGGCCGTACAAGGGCTACAGCACAATGAACAACGAGTACGACGAAGGGATGTCGAATTACAACTCTCTCCAGTCGTCGCTGGGCTACCGAACCAGCCGTCTGCAATTCACGCTCGCATATACCTATCAGAAGGCACTGGGCACGATCGGGAACCACAGCGCGGTTTCGCCGGGGTCGCAGGCTACGCCGGCGCAGAACATGCGGGACTTCCATGCGGAGTATGGTCCACCGTCCTACGACTTTACCAACGATGTCGCGGCGACCTGGGTCTACAACATTCCGCTTTTCGATCATTCCAGGGAATTGTTACGCGAAGGTCTCGGGAACTGGAGTTTTGCCGGTCTGGCACTGCAGCAAAGCGGATTCGCCATGAGCCCGGGCCTGACGACCAGCACCAGAGGCCTGGCGATCCGTCCCGACGCGATACGGCCCTATTCCAGGGTGGGTAAGCTGGGCGAGTGGTTCAATACGGCGGATTTTGCGGCCCCGGCGTATGGATTCTTCGGCGATGCCAGTAACGGCACGATCCGGGGGCCCGGATACACGTCTTTCAATGTGTCCCTCTACAAAACGTGGACCATGGAGCATCGGTTCAGCACGCAGTTCAGGGCCGAAGCATTCAACATTGCCAACCATTCGAATTTCCAGGCCGTGGACACGGGGCTGGGCGACGGAAGCTACGGGCAGGTGACGAGCGCGGGAGATCCACGAATCATGGAATTCGCGCTCAAGCTGATGTACTAGAGTGAGCGAGTCTCGACGGGCCGCCCCGGAGGAAAGAAGGGGCGGCCTTTCTATGGTGGGTGGATTACGCCGAGGGCTTGACCTGACCCCCAGAATCGGTCCAGAACGGAATACGATCTGGACGAAGGAAAGGGGAAGGGCTGATGAGCAGGAGCAGACACACGGAGGCGCAGATCATCGCTGCGCTGAAGCAGGTTGAGGCCG
>JAJYVF010000077.1 GCA_021792135.1 Acidobacteriota bacterium
GAGAACGGGACTGGGCAATACGGCCGAGTTCGACCTGCTGGCTGTCGGTGAGAACTATAGAGTCGCTGGCCACACCTCTTTAGACGTGAACAGATCTACTAATGTTTACTCTGCGACAAGCCACTAGGCGTAGATTCCCCGCTGCCGGATCGTGAACGCCACGCGGTCGATGGCCAGCATATACGCGGCAATCCGGTTATTCACCGCATGCGCCTCCGAGTACCGCGTCACGTCGTCGAAGCTCTCTGCCAGAATCGTGTGCAGCCGCTCGTTCACATCCGCTTCCTTCCAGAAATACCCCTGCCGGTCCTGCACCCACTCGAAATACGACGCCGTCACCCCGCCCGCGTTCGCCAGAATATCCGGAATCACGAAGACCTTTTTCTCGGCCAGGATCTCATCCGCCACCGCGGTCGTCGGCCCGTTCGCTCCCTCGCACACAATCCGCGCCCGAATCCGCTCCGCATTCCGGCTCGTAATCACGTTCTCGGTCGCCGCCGGAATCAGAATCTCGCAGTCCGCGGTCATCAGCTCTTCCGAAGGCACGCCCTCCGCTCCCCGGAATCCCAGGATCGTTCCATTGCGCAGCTGGTGCTCCAGCAGCCCCCCAATGTCGATGCCGTTGGGGTTCATCAGCCCGCCGTCGTACTCCGCGATGCCGATGATCTTGTAGCCCCGCTCCTGCATCAGCCGCGCGGCATTCGACCCCACATTCCCGAAACCCTGAATCACCACCCGGCAGCCGTCCCTCGGCGTATGCAGATACTTCAGCGCCTCATCGCAGACCACCGCGATCCCGCGCCCTGTCGCCTCCCGCCGCCCGCGCGATCCGCCGATGTTCAGCGGCTTGCCCGTCACCACCGCCGTCACCGTCTGCCGCATGTGCATCGAGTAGGTATCCATGATCCAGGCCATGGTCTGCTCGTTGGTGTTCACATCCGGCGCGGGCACATCCTTCTCCGGCCCCAGGAACTCGATAATCTCCGCCGTGTATCGCCGCGTCATCCGCTCCAGCTCGCCCTGCGACATCTTCTTCGGATCGCAGATCACGCCGCCCTTCGCACCACCGAAGGGAATATTCACCACCGCGCACTTCCACGTCATCCAGCTGGCCAGCGCCCGCACCTCGTCCAGCGTCACATCCGGCGCATACCGGATCCCGCCCTTGCCCGGTCCCCGCGCGATCGAGTGGTGCACCCGATACCCGGTGAACATCTCAATCCGCCCATCGTCCATCGCCACCGGAAAATGAACGATGATCTCCCGCGACGGGTACCGCAGCACCCGCCAAAGTCCCTCATCCAGATTCAGCTTGCGCGCTGCAAAATCGAACCGGGCCGCCTGGGCTTCCCAGGGGTTGATTTCCTGCTCAAGTGTGATCGTTGCCATACTCGACTCTCCGCCGCCTCTCCTTATCTGGCCCCGGAGCTAAGATGGCTCGCATCCCCCAAAAGTCATCAAAGGGCCAAACGGACCGAGTATAGGCTTCCGCTCATTCGCCCGGCAAGGCTTTGCCTACCCACCGTCTAGCCGGGATGGGTACGAAAGAACCGCCCGGCAGCAGACCTGCCGCCTTCCCTAATGCGCCGTTCCGCACATCGCCCGCGCCTTCTCCAACTGCTCAGGCGTGTACTTCTTCGGGAGCTTCACGTACTTCAGGTGATCCGCGATCGCCAGCCTCGTGAGAGCATCGATATCCGGCGTCGTTTCCGTGTAAGCCTTCTTCGGAAGCGTCACATGCTGCGATTCCACGACCTCCAGCTGGTTCACCGCCAGCATGGTGAACGACGCGCCCACGTTCCGGCTCACCGTCGTCTCCGTCTCCCGGAAGATCACGCAGCCTGCATTGCCCGACCGCATCCCCCAGACCACCGGCTGCTGGTTGGCCGTCTTGTTCTTCTTCGCAAAGCTCGCCGGCGCCAGCGCCAGGGCTGCCAGTATCAGGATGGCGAACCCCCTCCTCGCATTGCCCAACACCTTCATCGCGCTCTCCCCTCGCCAACCGATGATATCTCCCCCGGCGCCCCACTCCCGGGACAGGCGCTGTTCCGCCCAAAGGGATCATCCCAGGCGGTATCCGCGCCTCTGCCGCATAATCGGTCTGAGAGCCATGCTGCTGAAAAACTCCGCCGGAATCCTCCTCTACCGCCGCTCCTCCGCCGGCCTGGAAGTCTTCCTCATCCATCCCGGTGGCCCGTACTGGGTTAAAAAGGACGCCTGGTCGATCCCCAAAGGCGAATACGAAGCGAGCGAATCCCCCCTCGAAGCCGCGCGCCGCGAATTCCAGGAGGAAACCGGCTCCCCGGTCAGCGGCAATTTCCTGCCCCTCGGCGCCATCCGCCAGCCTGGCGGCAAACAGGTCATGGCCTGGGCCGTCGAGCGCGACTTCGATCCCGCCACCCTGGTCAGCAACACCTGCCAGGTCGAGTGGCCGCCCCGCTCCGGCCGTCTCATCGAGATCCCCGAAGCTGACCGCGGAGCCTGGTTCTCCATCGACGCCGCCCGCGAGAAGATCTTCCGCGGCCAGGAAGCCCTCCTTGACCGCCTCCTCGAACTCCACCGCTGAGCCGGCGCCCAAAAACCGTCAAGAGGCGCGGCTCCGCACCAAAGTAATCCGGCAGCAATATCGGAGACTCATCAGAGGGTGAACGGTGCCGTCTCCAGCCGCTCAAACGCTTCCTTCGCCAGTTTGTCTGCCAGTTCTCTTGCATTCAACCGCGTAAATCCGCAATCTGCAACTACGCCTATTTCCCCCTCCGCGAGGATGCAGAGTCGGTACGTTTCGGCCTCGTCTTCCATTGTTCGGATTTGGATTGCAGTTCCGTTAGGGAACCTCTGCGCAGGTTCCTGATTTGACAGTGACGAAGCGCACCCGCAGTTGAGCGCCGATTTTCTGGCCTTACTTGTTCGGAAAACCCGCTGTTTGGGCCTTGCTTCGCGCCCATGCAGGCCGCTTTCCGGCCCGCAGAGACACTACGCCCCTTGCG
>JAJYVF010000032.1 GCA_021792135.1 Acidobacteriota bacterium
CGCTGGCCTGCTGCGCAGATATCAGTTCACGCCAGCGCTGAGAAGCTTCTTCTCTGTCATGACCCATGAAAGTAGAATGCCGCCCACGTCCTACTCCCTCAAGATGCGGTTCACGCAGCGCTCACGATTGCTGCACCACGCGAGTGCTTCTGAAGACATTTTGGACGAGTCTCGACTGAAAGGGATTCAGTCACTCGGGAGAGTCAAACAGTGTTGGGTCGGGAAGGAGGCTTGGTATTGGTATTGCGTCTTCGAATTCGAGGACTCGGATCGTGTTGTCTTGGAATGCCCGATTCGGGGAAATGCCACATACGTCCTCTGGGGCCCCGATTGGAAATCAATGATTTCTCGTACGAAAGCGGAAATTCGCCGCGAATATGTGCATCAGTACGTCAAGGTGGTACATAAATTTAATTGGTTCAGGCATCTCCGTAAGGCATTGCAGGGTCATTAGGTGAGAAGCGCCCTGTGTCGCGACCTACAGATGGAAGAGCTGCGCCGTCCCGTACACCATCGCCAGCGTGATCGTGGCGATCGCGATTTCCCCAATCAGTCCCACGATGAACGGCCGCGCCCCCTGCTTCCCCAACTCCCGCAGATTACTGCGCAGCCCCACACCGGCAAAGGCCAGCAGGAAGGCCCAGCGGGAAAGATTGCCGATCGAAACCGCTTGCGCCCGCGTAAAGAAGCCGACCGAAGCCAGCAGAGAAATCAGGAGAAAGCCCAGGATGAACTTCGGAAATTTCCGCCACAGGAACGCTGCCTTGTTCGTCACCCGCTCCGCCTGGCCCCTCGACGCCCACCAGGCAGCATAGCCCAGTACCGCAAATCCAATCAGCGAATTCCGGCAGGTTTTTGCCAGCACCGCCATCTTGCCAGCCGCATCGGAGTAGATCGCCCCCGCCGCGGTCGATTCCGCGGTGTTGTCCACGGCCAACCCCGCCCAGAGTCCATAAGCGCGGTCGCTCAGGTGGAGGGCGTGCCCGATCAGCGGAAACAGGACCAGAGAAATTGCGCCCAGCGCCAGGATCGCGGCAACCGCGCAGGAGACATCCTCCTCATCGGCGTCGATCGCGCTCTGCGTGGCCAGGATGGCAGAGACACCGCAGATCGACGAACCGATGGCCAGCAGCGATACCAGCTTAGGGCGCAGCCTGAAGCCGCGGCCCAGCAGCGTCATGAAGACAAGCGAGAAGATGACCTCGATGAAGACGAGCCCCAGCGAGATGCCGCCCAGGTGCAGCAGGTCGCCCATCAGAAAGCGCGCCCCCAGCAGCACGATGCCGGCCTTCAGCCAGAACTCATAGGTTGCCGCCCCTGCGCGGAAGATCGCCGGAACTCCCACCGTGTTCGAGATTGCCAGCCCGAGCAGAATGGCCCAGAGTACATATTCGATCTCGGGCAGCGGCAGGTGATACGTCTCTGCAATGCGCGTGGTCGCCCGTTCGGTCAGCTTCCCGGCATAGCCAACGCCCAGCAGCAGCAGGACCCCGGGAACCATGCCCAGGACTTGCCAGGGCAGGGAAGTCCTGCGGGGCTGGGCCAGAACAACGGAATCAGCCATAACCGCTCGGCTCACCAGGGTATGGTCTTGACGATTCCGAAGCGAACGATCAGAGACGCTGCCAGCCCAAGCAGAACAGCCCAGCCATCCAGAGAAATGCGGCGTGAAGAGGACGATGGTAACGACATAACAAATGCTCCTGAGGATGCGGCGGAGATAAATTGCCTGAACGCGGGAATCGCCTCGCTAAGGCGCAGGAAAGCGGAAGACTAGCGACAACAACAGCCGGAGAGGCTGGCGGGCACCAAACGGAACGCGAATGGGGAAACGCGGTTCATGCCGTGGTTTGTTTTTAACATGGGCCACAGCAAAACCGCAACCAGGTTTGTTGATACCAGGTTGGTGGACCAGAGGGCATCACGGCAGCCGCAGGACGAGCCCGGTCGTGATCGTCGTCGGATTGAAACCTTGCCCGAGCCCCTGCACGCCGCCCCAGGAATACTCCGCCACCCGCCAGTCGAGGTGCGGAAAGATCGTCATATCCAGCCCCACGGCTGCCTGATAGGCGAGATCTGTCCCACTGGTCCGGGCGATACCCTGACCGAACTCCACATGCCCCGCTCCCACCAGGCCTTCCACATAGGGCATCAGGGGAACAATATGCGGGTGCAGTTGCACCCGCGGCCCAATCAGCCCGATGTCCTCCACCGTCGATCCCGACCCGACGAATGAAGCGCGCGCATCCAGACCCATCCTTACGAACGGCACTCCCCAGTGGTCGTAGTACAGTCCGAACATCGGACCGTACTGCCACCCCACATTCGGCTTGTGAAAATCGGAGGTACTGAAGGCGGCATAGATACCGGTTTGAGCCCCGGCGCACAACGGGGCAAAAGCCATCACTGCGAGCAAAACGAGCAGCTTCTTCAAAGCATCCACCTTCCGGCAAAGCAAAATAAAAGCGGGCTGAAGGTCAGCCCGCTTCTGTTAGATGCGTCTCCGGCCCTGTTTTACTTCAGCCGCGCCATAATGTCGTCGAGGACCTGCTTCGCCGGACGCACCCGCTCCTGCGGCAGCGTGGCCAGGGGTTCATCGACCAGGTTCAGCAGATCGGTGAAAGCCGGCTTATTCGTATCGATGTAGAAGACGCCGGTCAGCACTTCGCCCTTCTCGTGCGCTTCGATCAGGGCCTTTACCGCAGCGGCCCGATCCGTCGGATCGTAATGCTCATGCAGCTTCTTCAGGCGCAGACTGGAACCGTCATGCATCGTCACATCGAGGGTCGTGCCCGCATCGTACTCCACGTCGATTTCCTCGAAGTGCGGCACAAATCCGATTTCGGCAATAGCGTCTTCGTGCTCCTGCATGTATTTGTAGCTGCGCGTCGAGCCTTCATGGTCGTTGAAGGTGACGCACGGCGAGATCACGTCCAGCATCACCGTGCCTTTGTGCGCGATCGCCGCCTTCAGCATGGTCAGCAGCTGTTTCTTGTCGCCCGAGAACGAGCGTCCCACAAAGGTCGCCCCCAGCTGAATCGCCAGCGAGCAGGTGTCGATGGCCGGCAGATCATTGATCACGCCGGTCTTGAGCTTTGAGCCGATATCCGCAGTCGCCGAGAACTGCCCCTTGGTCAGCCCGTACACGCCGTTGTCCTCGATGATGTAGATCATCGGCAGGTTCCGCCGCATCAGGTGCACGAACTGCCCGATTCCGATGGAGGCCGAGTCGCCATCGCCGGATACGCCCAGCCCCATCATCGTCTTGTTCGCCAGCAGCGCGCCCGTCGCCACCGAGGGCATGCGTCCGTGCACGCTGTTGAAGCTGTGCGCCCGCGACAGGAAATACGCCGGGCTCTTCGACGAGCAGCCGATCCCGGACAGCTTCATCACCCGCTCCGGTTGCACGCCCATCTCGTACATCGCATCAATCACGCGCTCTGAAATCGCATTGTGCCCGCAGCCCGCGCAAAGCGTCGTCTTCCCGCCGCGATATTCGATTACGGGGAGACCGATGCGATTGACTTTCGGACCCGGGCCTGTAACTGTTGCCGCCATGAATTCCATTCTCCCGATTCCCCGAGGGAATCTCTGATTCAGTCTCTGCCTTGAAGGGGCACGGCTTCAGCCGTGCCGGGAAGCGCGCAAGATCCAGAGGGGCCGCAGCCCCCGAGTCCTACACGCCTTCCTGCAGGACGATCTCATCGGTTACCGAGCGCGCATCGATCGGCAGCCCGTTGAAGTGGCGCACGCTGCGCAGCTTCGGCGTCTGCTCCACCGCCAGATCCAGCTTCAGAAGGCTCAGCATCTGCGCGTCGCGGTTCTGCTCCACCACGTACACCCGCTCGTGCGAGGCCACAAATTCCCGCACCTCGCGCGTGAAGGGATACGCCCGAATGCGCAGATAATCGACCTCCAGCCCGTATTCCTTTTTCATCTGGTCGCGGCTCTCCGCCACAGCGAAATCCGAGGTGCCATAGGCGATCAGACCGATCTTCGACTTGCCTGTCTGCACCACCACGGGCGCGGGAACCAGCGTTCTGGCCGTCTCAAACTTCCGCGCCAGCCGCTCCATCAGGTTCTGGTAGTCTTCCGGCCGCTCCGAGTACAGCGCCTTCTCGTTGTGTCCGCTGCCGCGGGTGAAGTACGCCGCCTTCGGATGGTCGGTGCCCGGCAGCGTGCGATAGGGAATACCATCCCCATCGACGTCCTGATAGCGCGCGAAGCTGCCCAGCCGCTTCAGATCCTCGGCCGTGAGCACCTTGCCCCGGTTCAGCGGCTTTTCCGGATACTCAAAGGGATCCGACATCCAGTTGTTCATGCCCAGATCGAGATCCGAGAGCACGAAGATCGGCGTCTGCAGTTGTTCCGCCAGGTCGAACGCCGCCCCGGCAAACTCGAAGCATTCCTTCACGCTGCCCGGCAGCAAAATGACATGCTTCGTGTCGCCATGCGAGAGGAACGCCACCGGCAGCAGGTCCGCCTGCGAGGTACGCGTCGGCAGCCCCGTCGAGGGTCCCACACGCTGGACGTCGAAGATCACTCCCGGCAGCTCGGAAAAGTACCCCAGCCCCGCGAACTCCGCCATCAGCGAAATGCCCGGTCCGGAAGTCGCCGTCATCGACCGCGCGCCAGCCCATCCGGCTCCCAGCACCATGCCGATCGCGGCCAATTCGTCCTCGGCCTGCACCACCGCGAAGTTCGCCTTGCCGTCCTGCTCGATCCGGTACTTCTTCAGGTAGTCGATCAGCTGTTCCACCACCGAGGACGACGGCGTAATCGGATACCACGTCACCACCGTCACGCCCGCGAACATCGCGCCCAGCGCAATGGCGGCGTTGCCGTCGATGATGATCTTGCCTTCGGTCGCGTGCATCCGCTCCAGCACAAACGGATCCTGCTTGGTCAGCGACTGCGCCGCAAAGTTGAAACCCGCCTCCACCGCTGCCCAGTTCAGGTCCGCGGCCTTCTGCTTCTTCGCAAACTGCTTTCGCAGCGAAGTTTCCACGGCCTTCATGTCCATGGAGAGCAGCTGCGCCGCCACTCCCACATAGATCATGTTCCTCACCAGCTTGCGCAGCTTGGCCTCGGGGCACACCGTCGCCGCCAGCTTTTCGAACGGCACCGGATAGCAGGTCACGTCCTCGCGATACTGCTTCAGGTTCAGGTTTTCTTCGTAGATCGCCACCGAGCCCGGGCGCAGCGACAGGATGTCGTCCTTCGCCGTCTCGGCGTTCAGCGCAATCAGGATGTCGATGTCCTTCCTGCGCGCGACATAGCCGTATTTGCTGGCCCGGATCGTGTACCAGGTCGGCAGTCCCGCGATGTTCGACGGAAACAGGTTCTTTCCGCTGACCGGTACGCCCATCGCGAAAATGCTGCGCAGCAGGACGCTGTTGGCCGACTGCGAGCCGGACCCGTTTACGGTTGCTATCTGGATGCTGAAGTCGTTACTAACCGGCTTAAGGGGAGCTTTGAACTCTGCTGCTGCTGGCGCGCCCTCTGTGGATGGTGCGCCGGCGTTGGTGGTCGCCATGGGGGCGGTGTTCCCTTCGAATCGAAAGTGGAAAAAGCCTTTCCCTGTCCTCTGATTATACCGTTCAGAGAGCAGAGAGTGCCCGCTGCATCGACACCGAGGGAATCTTTACAACTCTCGAATTCTTCGGAGAGACTTGCATGAGCATCTCCGATTTCTGCACCCTCATGCCGATTCCCGACGACCTCGCCCGCATCGCACTGCAGGAAAAGCAGCTCCAGTTCACCGCCTTCGATGAGGAAGCTGCCTGGCATCTTGGCTATCGGCTGCGCGCGCTGGCTGTCGAGCGCGGCCTCGGCGTTGTGATCGACATTCGTCGTCCCACGCAGCCACTCTTCTATGCTGCTCTGCACGGTACCACCCCGGATCACCCGGAATGGATCCGCCGCAAGAGCAACGTCGCCCTGCGATTCCACCGCAGTTCCTACGCTGTCGGCCTCGAGATGGAACAAAAGCAGTCCTCGATCCAGGAGCGGTACGGCCTCCCCATATCCGACTACGCCAGCCACGGCGGCAGCTTTCCCATCCGTGTCCGCAATACCGGTGTCATCGGAGCCGTTACCGTTTCCGGTCTACCCCAGCGCGCCGACCATGAACTGGTCGTCCAGGCCCTCTGCGCCGAGTTCGGCCAGAGCTATGAGGACCTGCGCCTCGAGTAGCGTCCGGAGTCCCCGGGGCCATCAGCCTTCCTCCTCTTCGCGCTCGTCGACGGATGGGGTATGCTCGTCTCCGTCCGCGCCAGGCTCCGTCCCCCGGAACTGCCAGATGCGCTTCTCGGAAAAGGGAATCTCCGTATCGGGCCTGAGCGAATCCCGCCATAGGCGCAAAGGCGCCGATCCGGTCTCGTCAATAGCTTTCACTTTTGGAAAATCAACCCTAAGTTCTTTGACGAAGCTGGAGTCGGGGCCTGCGCCCTTTGAGCAGAACCGCACCGACAAAACGCAGAAATCAAGAGAAGACAATTGACCCAAATAACTGAAAAGGAGGAGATTAATAGAGGAAGCAGCGAAGGGCCCGGATGGCGAAATCGGCAGACGCAGCGGACTTAAAATCCGCAGCCTCGTAAGAGGCGTGGGGGTTCAAGTCCCCCTCCGGGCACCAGAAAATAAAAGAGTTGGGCGCAGACGGCCAACCGGATTCGAGATGGCCATTTTCGTTTCGTGGTCGTTCGTTTGGCAGTGAGACGTGCATCGGGAATGGCAGGAGTTGGTGGCTGTTTAGCGACTGTTTGATCCTGGCGATTCTCGTTCGGCTGCTCGCATGGAAGCGATTCAGCGCAGAGCTGAAAGCCTGCTTTGTCGCGGCTGAAGTCCCTCCGAATCGTTGGGGAAACATAAAGATGTCCGGTGAGACCTCCTTTCCCCCTTCCGGCGCTGCTCCCAAACCCGCAGCCGGTAATGCTGGATCAACTCGCCATGCGGTGGAAGGTCCTGCCTCCTCGAGTTGTCGCGTGCTGGTCAACATGGAAGATGACAAAGACCGAATTCCTCGCCGAGTCTGCCGCTCCCATTTCCATGATATGAAACCTCGCCTCGTCTCTGCCTTGATTGGGTGTTATATGGAAAGTCTGTGATTAGAGAACGAGCTTGCAATATGCGGCTTTTCGGACTGTCGGCTCAGGGAATTGTCAAAGGATTTGTCAGGTCCTTGTCGCTTCGAGTTCATCCTTTCACCATCCGGGGGCGTCATTGTCGCACCATCGTCTAAAGAGTGCGGGGCTGTTTAAGGAGGACTTATGCCGAGTTCTGTGTCATTACTTTCTCTCTCTCAGATACCGGCACCAGTACTAACCGTCTATCTGGATACCAACCAGGCTCAGTACATCAATCAGCACTTCGATCATGGTCATTTGTCCTGGTTTCGAAATGAGGCCAAACATCTGCTCACACACGTGTCCGATTCCGATCGTGTGGCGCTCAGTGCGGAACTGGAGCGCGTAACGGAATTCCTTATGCAGGACACCTGGGGACATCGGGGAATGGCGTTGTTTGCCGGTCCTGGCACATGGATCGCGATTCCCCTTGATCGCGAGCCGCAAAATCAAATTGACTGGGGCGAGCCGCGACTATGGCAGCTCTGGGCAATCGCAGATCGCTGTCCGCGCACCTGCATCGCAATGATCGACCTGTCCGGTGCGAGGCTTTTTTATACCCAGTACGGAACTCTGATACCCCTTGAGACGATCGACTTTCACATCGACGTGTCACAGTGGAAGGAAATGCAGTCCTCGCATGCTGCCGAAAGAGGGATGGGCCTGCCCCATGGTGCGCAGCAGGATATCTTCGAGCGGCGGCGCAAGAGCCAGTACATGCACCTGTTTTGGGAAACTGCAAAGAAGATCGCCCATGCCTGTGAGGTTTATTCTCTGACCCGCATTCTCCTGTTTGGTGCAGACCGTCTCACCATTCCTGTTGAACATCGGCTTCCACTGAACCTTCAGGACCGGGCCATCCGGCTTCGCCACATGCGGCGGGATCTGGTCATCGCAGATTTGCTGGCGCACTTTGAAGATCAACTCCGGACCTGGGAATCTGCGCGAAGAGAGCAGGAGGTTGATGAATTCCTGAACCGAAAGCATGGTATCGTCACCGGCGTCGAGGATACCCTGACAGAACTGCAGCGAGGCCGCGTATCGTCTCTGCTTGTGGCTGAAGATTTCAACCCGGCGCTGCACCTGTGCGTGCAATGCGGTCACGCCACCGCTTCCGCGGTTCAGGATTGCCCGCGATGCCATGGCAAGGTATTCAGCACAACCCTGCATGAAATCCTGCCGCAACTGCTCGGAAGCTGGTCGTCTGATATGAAGCTGCTCCGCGGTGCCGCTGCGGAGCGCCTTCGCTCGGCCGGAAGCATAGGCGGGTGGGTGCGGATTCGACCTCACGTCGCCCCGGTGCATTTCTCCCGGCAACAAACGTGGCCCGCCGCAGGACCCCGCGTGACCGGCATCACAGCATGATTTGCCGGCGAGTGCGAGAATTCACGGCACCAGCGATGTGAAGTCTGCCACGTTGTTGTCAGAGGAGGCGTGATGAAGTGGTCTTCTGCCGTCACCTTTTTGCTTCTGTTCATGTGCTGCACGGTTGAGGCGGAGAGCGGGCTTTATGCTTCGTTTAGCGCCTCGCGATTTAGCGTGCTGACCGACTGGGAATACGGAGCCACCCCGGGTTTCTATTACGATCACTGGAGAATGCATCGAATTCATGCTGGGGTTGATCTGCGGGCACAGCTGCTGGGTTCGGGAACCGAAAAGCTGCAAGGCGGTCTGATCGGTCCTCGCATCGTCTTGGACCGGTTTGTCGCGGGTTTGAAGCCCTACGGGGAGGGCCTCATCGGCGGGAGCCATGTGACACTGGTCGAAAGAGAATCCGATATCGAGAACAACTCCTTTGAATTCGAGTTGGTGCTCGGCGTCGACAGGAACGTCTCGCCACGCGTTGACTGGCGTCTGGCCGAAATCTCCTGGGGCAAGGTGACCAGCGCCGGCCCGCCGTTTGCGTTGACCACGGTGAGCACCGGGCTTGTGTTCCGCTTTCCCTGAGACAGAAAGGCGCTGTTCGCCTGCCTTTTAACCGGCTCGACGGCGCAATCGAATCGATTCGGCGCATGCCGCAATGGATAGATCGCAGATAAAGTCGCGCTTTTGCAATTCCTCCGGCGAACTGTAGTCTCCCCGAACCGTGAACCTTGCGTCAGCCGGTGGAACAAATGATCGGCATTGGCAGAGACAGCACGGAAATCAGGATATGCGGATCCTGAGTTGCTGCGCACCTTCAGTGAAGGCCTGACAAGCGTCGAGCGGACCGGGGATCATTGTCCCAGCCTGCGAGGTTTCCATCGGTTCCGGGTTTCTGCAGGAAGTCTGGGCCCAAAGGCGGCGCGGAAAACGCGTTCGATCTGGCAGGGCTGTCAAATCGTGTCCAAAGGCCTGGACGGATGCGGCGCTGGGGCGGGCTGCCCGCCCGATCCGCCCACGTCCTGGAAGGGATTCTGCGCGCAGGCCCTGTGTCCGCAGCAGCATCTGCGGAGGTGAACGACTGAACTCGTCGCCCCTGCTGATCCCGTTAACGAGTCGCCTGGATATCCGCATGGGTGCGTTCGGCGAGGCGTTCGGCCACCCGCTCCTGGTTGCGAAGGCGGGCGGCATCGACCAGCATCTTTCCTGCCCACCGGTACACATTGAACTGGGCCAGAAGAGACCGCATGGAGCGCATGCGGTCCTGCTGCTCCTCGATCGGCATTCGGAGAGCCGTGGCCAGGGCTTCGCTGCTGGCTTCCAGGTCGTACGGATTCACAATGAGAGCTTCCGTCAGCTCCCGGGCCGCCCCGGTGAATTCGCTCAGTACCAGCACTCCTTTTAGGTCCGTTCGCGCGGCCACAAACTCCTTGGCCACCAGATTCATGCCATCGTGCAGGCTGCTCACATAGCAGAGATCAGCCGCCCGATAGAAGCGAAACACTTCGGGCGGCTCGTGATGGGAACGCAGCAGAATGATCGGCTGATAGCCATCTTTTCCGAAACGCTGGTTGATGCGAGCCGCCAGCGCCTCCACCGCTTCATTGAGTTCGCTGTAGCGCTCGATCGTGGTGCGGCTCGGGGCAGCGAGCTGCGCAAAGCTGAATCGCCCCCGGAATTCCGGATACCGTTCCAGCAGGCGCTCGACCGCGAGCAGACGCTCCTCCACCCCCTTGGTATAGTCGAGTCGATCCACTCCAACACCCAGAAGCGCATTCGGTTTCAGCCCCCAGTCGCGCCACACCTGGGCGCGGCACTCTTCAGGGCTGGGCGCCGTCTCGACCCAGTGATTGGGCCACTCCAGCGCGATGGGGTAAGGACGGATCAGCGTACTGTGCCCGCGCATGACCACGGCATTATTCTCCCGGTCGATGCGGGTTTCCAGATACCGATCGACGGAGTCGAGAAAGTTATTGCAGTGCAGCTGTGTGTGGAAGCCCAGAATGCTGCTGCCCAGCAATCCCTGCAACAGTTCGTCACGCCAGGGGCAGATTCCCATCCGCTCGGCGTTGGGCCAGGGGATGTGCCAGAAGGCGATGATGGTCGCCGCCGGCAAGCGTCGGCGAATCATGGCGGGCGCCAGCGCGAAATGATAGTCCTGGACAAGAATGATTGGATCCCGTGAATCCACCTCGCTGCAGACGGCGTCGGCGAATCTCTGGTTCACCGCGCGATACTGCCGCCAGTCCTCCGCGCGAAAGACGGGCCGTGCGTGGGCGACATGGCAAAGCGGCCACAGACCTTCATTGGAGAAGCCGCAATAGTAACCCTGCTGCTCCTCCTCGGTCAGCCACACGCGGCGGATACGGTAGGACTCTTCACCCGGAGGAACGCTGATGTGGTCCTCCAGATCGACCGTCTCCCGATCGGCACTGCCGCTTCCGTGGGCCACCCATACCCCCGAGCAGGCACGCATCACCGGTTCCAAAGCCGTCACCAGACCGCTGGCAGGATGCTGGACTTCGATCTGCCCGTCGGCGGCGCGCTGGTGGACATAGGGTTCGCGATTCGCGAGAATCACGATCTTTTCCCCGTGCAGATGGCGATTCAGCGCCTGCTTCAGACTGGCAGCTGTCCACTGCCCGGGAATCTCCTGCTGTTCGCTGGACATGCGCCCTACGAGCTCTCGCAGGTCGCTGAGAATCGGCTGAAATTCCCCGGAATGCTTGCCACCCCCACGCAGCAGCCTGCGCAGCTCCAGGCTCCATTCGTGCCGTGCGCTCCTTGCTGCCAGGAGAGGAACACCAAAAGCCGTGATGGCCAAAATAACAAAGATCACGATCAGAAAAGTACGTGCCTTGCCCTCACGAGCCTCGATATAGCTCAGGTCCTGCACCATGATCACGAATCCCAGTTCGTGTTCACCTGCAGAGACCGGCATCGCCGTCACCTGCACCCGGCCCGTCGGCAACATCGCGACGGTGTTCCAGTCGCGGAGTGATTCCGCCGCATTGAACGCCGTCGAAGCGGAGGTACGGACTCGTGGGCCCACTTGTGTGCAGCTGAACTCTTCGGGAAATCCAGGAGTGCTGGATCGTATGCTGAAGTCGACACCGCATGCCTCGACCGCGATCACCCGCTCGTCGCGCGCAATCGTCAGCAATTCACCCTGCAGTTCCTGCGGGTTGTCCCAGGTCTGGCTCAGGGAACGGCTCGCGCCGGCAAGCACCAGATGGGCGCGTGACCTGACATCTCGCTCGAACCACTCGCGAGCTGTGGTCTGAACAATGCCTGATGCCGCCCATGTGAGAAGGGCAAGGCCGATCAACAGGCCGAGGATCAGTTGTGCCATTCGCGACATGATCCCTTAGGTTACAACCATCCGGGACTCCGGGGAGACGCATCGTCCGCACTGGCAGCAATCCGCGGATCCTGGCCAGGGAAATCTCTCCCGGCTCCTGCTGCTTCGGTATCGCCCGCTGACGAAGGTCCCTTCTCCGGAGGTCGCCATCGGGTGCCGCGCGGACGACATGTTGTCAGAGATGGTCTGTGAAGACGGCCGACAGAGATCCACTTTCATCTCTCTGCGGAGATCTGCGCGCGCAGTGAGAGACAGGTGAGAGATCTGGAACACATCACCGATTTCCCCCCCGGCTTCCGATTTGGCGCTTTCCAGGTTCCGCTCCGTTCGCTCATTCCGGAGAAGGTGGATGGGCTGCTTGCCGCCGAAAAGAACATTTCCCAGTCACGCCTGGCGAACGGCGCGACGCGGTTGCAGCCGATTACCATGCTGACCGGCCAGGCGGTGGGCGCTCTGGCCGCACTCGCCGTGGCCGAACATGCGCAGCCGCGCCGGGTATCTCCGGAAAGAGTGCAGATTACCCTCCTGCAGGAAGGAGATATTCTGGCCCGGCCAAACATGCCAGATCTGACCATAGGGAGCCAGCCGTGGCAGGCCGCTCAGTTTGCCGTCGTGCATCGGTGGATCGCGATGGAGGATGAGGGCGGGTTCAGACCTCAGGATGTCCTGACGCGTGCGGAGAGCGCAACGATCGTTGCGACTGCCTTCGGGGCGCATGGATGGAACCGGCCCGGAGTGGAGAATACCGGTGACGTACCCTGGAACAGGCGTACACGGATGTGCCTCTCTATGATCCGGCCTTTAACGCGGTTGCTGCGCTGCGTGCAGCCGGAGCCGCTCCGGCTTGTCCCGTCCCGCCGCACGAGTTCTGCCCCGCTTACTCGATGAGCATCGGTGATTTCCTGCACTCTGCCCTCGTGATGAGCAAAAGGGAAGCTGAAGCTCCGGTTCCGACAGAGAACCAGCTGCGTGCAGGGATCAGGGCAAGAGATGACGAGCCGGTGACACGTGAGGATGCCGCCATGATCTTATATAACTTCGCGTTGTTCGGAGCGGCACAAACATCTCCGCATGAGTAGTTGGCTGGGAACTCTGGGAAACTATCCGAGAGCTATGGCTTTGCAGTTGGAATGGGCATGCTTCCATCGAGTGCCGGGGACTGGGCGGACCTTCTCCCCGGAGCGCTCGATGGTGCCGGTGAGTTCGTTGATCGATTTACGGGCACGCGTCGGTTGCTCGGCGGTCTTTGGCATTCCTGCCCTTCGCTTCCCCGTAAAGCGACCGGAAAATCGGCTGTTGCCGGCATGGAAGGGGTGCCCTGGCAACGAAACTCCCAATGCCCGCAGATCGCTCAGGAGGGCTGGTGTGCCAGCGCTTCGGCAATGGCTTTTCCGGCGGTAGCAGTGTCAGCGCTGCCGCCTACATCCCGCGTGCAGAGGGACTTATCGATCAGCGTCGTTTCAATGGCGCGAAGGACTGCCGCCGCTGCTTCGTTTTCGCCGAGGTGATCGAGCATCATGGCGGCGGACCAGACCTGCGCGATGGGATTGGCAATGCCCTGGCCGGCGATATCGGGCGCGGAGCCGTGGACGGGCTCGAAGAGCGACGGGAAGCGCCGCTCGGGATTGATGTTCGCCGACGGTGCAATGCCGATGGTGCCGGCACAGGCGGGACCGAGGTCCGAGAGGATGTCGCCAAAGAGGTTGGAGGCAACAACGACGTCGAAGCGGTCGGGGTTGAGGACGAAGTGCGCGGTGAGGATGTCGATGTGGTACTTGTCCCAGGTGATGTCGGAATAGCCTTTGCTTATCTCCTCGACCCGCTCGTCCCAGAATGGCATGGTGATGGAGATGCCGTTGGATTTGGTGGCCGAGGTGAGGCGGCGGCGAGGCCGGCGGCTGGCGAGTTCAAACGCGAAGCGGAGAATGCGATCGACGCCGGCGCGGGTCATCACTGTTTCCTGAATAACCACTTCGCGGTCCGTACCGGCGAAGATCCGGCCGCCGATCGAGGAGTATTCGCCCTCGGTATTTTCGCGGACGACGTAGAAATCGATGTCGCCGGGTTTGCGGCCGGCCAGCGGGCACGGTACGCCCGGCATCAGGCGCACAGGGCGCAGATTGACGTACTGATCAAACTCCCGGCGGAAGAGGATCAGCGATCCCCACAGGGAGATGTGGTCGGGGACCCTGGCAGGCCAGCCGACGGCCCCGAAAAAGATGGCGTCGTGGTGGCCGATCTGCTGCTTCCAGTTCTCGGGAAGCATCCTGCCGTGCTTCAGGTAATAGTCGCAGGAGGCGAAGTCGAATTCATCGATCTCCAGCCGGAAGCCGTATCTGCGGGCGGCGACGTCAAGCACCCGGAGGCCTTCGGGAACGACTTCCCGGCCGATTCCGTCGCCGGGAATGACGGCAATGTTGTAACTGCGGCTGTTTCGAGTCGTATGCTGTGTGTCGCTGGCCTGGGACATGGGCAACCCTTTCAGGAAATTTTCGGAGAGATCGCCCTGCGAGCAAGGCGCATGGCAAGGATTGTAACGGCGGATAACACGAGCATGCCTCCGACCAGGTATAGACCGCGAGTGAATTGGCCGCTGGCCCGATCGGCAGAGCCGATCATCCAGGGTCCTGCGAATCCACCAAGTGTGCCGAGAGAATTGATGAGGCCGATGGATGCAGCGGCACCGGTATCCGCGAAGAATGTCGTGGGCAGGCACCAGAGAGGCGGCTTGGCAGCGCTGACGCCGAAGGCGGTGAGCGACAGTCCGGCAATGGCAACGATGGCGGAGGAGCCGGCTCGGCCGGCCAGTGCCATGCCCAGAGCGGCGACCAGACAGGCAATGGCAGCATGCCAGTATCGCTCGCCGGTGCGGTCGGAACTGCGCGACCACAGGACCATGCCGATCACAGCAACAAAATTGGGAATGGCGACAAGCAGGCCGACCCTGAAGGGCGAGAAGCCCAGGCTCTTGATGATGAGCGGAGCCCAGAAGCCGATGGTATAGAGACCGGCGGAAGTTCCGAAGTATGCGAGGGAGAGCGCCAGAACCTTCCAGTCGGCGAGAGCGCGCCAGGCACTGTGACTGTGGGGGGCGGTGACCGCGAGTTCTTCGCGGCGAATGGAATCCGAAATCCACTGGCGCTCGTCGGCCGTCAGCCATGAAGCAGCGTCCGGGCGGTCGGTCAGAAACCGGAAGGCGACGATGCCAACCACCACCGCGGGAAAGCCTTCAGCGAGAAACAGCCACTGCCACCCGCGCAGGCCAAGCAGGCCGTGCAGCTGCAGCAGAGCGCCGGACAGAGGAGAGCCGAAGAATCCGGAGGCCGGAGCGGCTGCCATAAAGACGGCAGTGGCGGCCGAGCGGTAACTCGAGGGGAACCAGTAGCTGAGATAGAGAATGATGCCCGGGAAGAACCCGGCCTCAGCGAGGCCCAGCAGGAAACGGAGCACGTAGAAGCTGAGGGGGCCTCGCGTCCAGACCATGGCGATCGAGATGATGCCCCAGCTGATCATGATGCGGCCGATCCAGAAACGGGCCCCCACCTTGTGGAGGATGATGGTCGAGGGCACTTCGAAGAGGAAATAACCGAGGAAGAAGATGCCGGAACCGATGCCGAAGACCTCGGGAGAGAGGCCGAGATCCCTGTTCATCGTGAGAGCGGCGAAACCGACATTGATGCGATCAAGGAAGGCGATGAAGTAGAGCAGCACCAGGAAGGGAACGAGCCGCCAGGCGACCTTGCGCAGCGCATTTCTTTCCAGCAGCGAAACAGCAGGGGTGGCGATGTCGCTCATGGGTTCGGGGAGTGGAGTTCCGAAGACTTGATTCTAGCGGGCGAGCCGACCAGGGCTGAAGTGCCCTCGCTCAGATTCCAGGATGCATCCTGTTTTGGAGGCGTTCCTCGATTTGCAGGAGGATGTCATTGCATGCAGGAAGGTCTTCGGCGACAAAATGGGCTCCTGCGTTCAGGAGAGTTTCGGCGGCATCCTGCAGCCTCAGCTGCTTCTCGTATGTCGGCAACTGCGCCCAGTCAGCAGCGTCGAGCCCGATGAGATTGCCCGTGCGGGTGATGCCAATGGTCCACATGCCGGCGTTCCGGCCCTCTTCGATATCGCTGACCGTGTCGCCGATCTTCACGCAGGCCGAAGGGGGATAGACGTCGAGCAGCTGGGCGTTGCGCGCGAGCATCCAGGGCGCCGGCCGGCCGGCGCCCACTTCGTCCGGACAGACAGAGGCGTCCGGGTAGTATCCGTCCGCGGCGGCCTGTGCCGCGATGGGCGCCAGCATCTCGCGCGTATAACCAGTACTGCTGCCGATGCGCAGACCGCGCGCCTGCCATGCGGAGGTGGCCTCAGCGACGCCGTCAATGACCCGGGAGTAGCGTGGCAGGACAGCCGCCTGCAGAGAGCGGAATTCCGTGAAGAGAGAATCGACGTCCTCGGCGGCAGGGGCAAGACCACGTGCTGCGTGCCACTGCTCGCTCACAATGGGCAGGGCGAGGATCGCGCGGATATGATCGCGCTTGAGCAGTCCCATATCGTGGCGCGCGTCGACAGCGGAGAGGTCGATCCGGTGCTGAGCAAAAAGCTCCTGAAGCGCAGCCACGGGAGCGATCGATCCGTGGTCGATCGTCGTGCCGGCCCAGTCCAGCATAATGGCGCGAAGACGCAGGGGCGAAGTCATGAGGACTCCTTTGGGCCGGAGGTGAAGGTTTCCTGTGCGACGCCGAAGCTCAGGGTCATGCCGGCGCCGCTCAGACCGGTGATGACCTCAACCCCCGGCTCTGGCTGGAGACGCACATACGGCTGCTGCGGATGCTTTGCGTACACGCCGTACCAGCGCTGCGCCACAGAGAAATCCGGAATGCGGACGAAGCTGCGCAGGTGCCGCAGAATGAGAGCATCAATCTCTTCGGAATTGAAAGGCACGGCAGGCGAGCCATATTCATGCGAGTCGCCGAGCGTCAGTTCGCCGGCGGAGTTCTGCGAAACCATGGTGTGAATGCCGAAGCGATCGTACTCCGGCGTCTCGGCGGCGATGCGGCTGCGCAGAGCCGGCAGCGAGGGGCAGACACCGAAGGAAGAATAAAAACGGAAGGTGAGGCCGCCGGCCAGCGCCGGTCCGAGATTCCATCCCGGAGGCTGAGGCGGGGTCCGCAGCATCTGCAGCTTGCAGCAGACGAGGCCGCTTTGCGCGAAGCGCTCCGGGTAAAGAAGGTCGAAGTCGGAACCATTGCAGACGATGATCTGCTCCGCCTGCCAGGTGCCGCGCGTCGTGCGGATGCACGGATGCTCGATGCTCAGGACCGGGCAGTTCCACTCGAATGCGATGTTACAACGGCGAGCAAGGAATTCCGGGAGCCGGCGCAACACTTCGCGGGGATCAACCATGATTTCTGCATCGCTCCAGAGCGCGCCGACCACCGCGTCGGAGCGGAGAGCGGGACTGCATTCCAGCGCTGTCGCACGATCGAGCCAGGAGCAGCTATAGCCGAGATCGGGTGCGAGCGCTGCGAATTCCCGGCCGACCTGTTCTTCGTCTTCGCGCGTCGCAACGTGAAGCGACCCGGTTTGCCGATTCGAAATTCCGGACTCGCGCAGCACTTCAACCCAGAGCGCGCGGCTTTCGAGCGCAAGACGATGCATGCGGCCGGGTGGCTGGCCAATTGGCCAAAGCAGGCCAAAGTTGGCGATGGAAGCACCCAGCGCTGCCGGACGGCGTTCCAGGACCGTCACCGATCGGCCTGACCGGGCGGCCATCCAGGCATGCGCCAGACCTACGATGCCTGCGCCGACAACGACTACGTCTGCATGTTGTGAACTCACGAAGGCAGCTTATAACGGGAAATCCGACAACTCAAAGTGAATGGCAGGATCGCCGGCATGATCTTTGGGGAACGCACTCGTGCGTGCAGATGCTTCCGAAACCACCGCAAAAGCAAACAGGTAACTGCAGCCGGATCATACGCCCGGTGTGTTACAGGCTGGTGAAAGGCAGACAGGCAGAAGCGCGGCCGCAACATCCGTCGATCTTCACTTCATTCGGTATACGCCTCGGGTATTCTTAACGCGCAGCCGTCCGAGGCTTAACCGTCCGAAGGTTCTCTTCTCGGCGGGTTCATCTGAGTCTGGAAGAAATCGCATCAGGATCGTTCCTGCAAAGCGGGCGGAGTCCGCAGGAGAGAACCGTGGACAGATCGGTTCGGCAGCAAGGCGCAGTTCCGGCCGTTCGAGGGCGGGGCACGATCTTCGCCGTCACATGGCTTACCTATGCCGGTTTCTACTTCTGCCGCAAGAACCTCGGCATCGCTTTGCCGGCGCTGCACACCGCTTCCGGGCTGGATAGTCTGGAGCTGGCGAACATCGTCTTCGGCTACAGCCTTCTCTATGCGCTCGGGCAGTTCGGCTGCGGCTTCCTGTCGGACAGGTACGGTCCAGGCAGGGTGGTCGGCACGGGCCTGGTGTTGATTGTCGGCAGCAATCTGCTGATGGGCCTGCACGGGACTGCGTTATGGCTCCTGATCTTCGCCTGCGTGAACGGAATCGGACAGTCGACGGGCTGGTCCGGTCTGGTGAAGATCATGGCGAGCTGGTTCAGTAGCCGTCAGCGCGGCATCGTGATGGCCTGGTGGGGCACCAACTACGTGCTCGGAGGCTTTCTGGCGACTACCTTCGCAACCTGGGCTGTGTCGCAGCATGTGTTGTTTCCCGGTCTGGGGTGGAGGCGCGGCTTTATTCTGCCGGCGGTCGTGCTGGCCGTGATTACTGCTGTCTTCTTCCTGCTGGTGCACGATACACCGGAGAGCCCTGAGGCGTCGGACAGCAGGCAGGCGGCCGAGGTGGCTCATCCGGACCGCTCGACCTGGCGCGACCTGGGAGCGTTGTTGCGCAGCCGGTCGATCTGGATTCTTGGCACGTCGTATTTCTTTCTGGAGATGTGCCGCTACGCGTTGATGTTCTGGCTGCCCTATTACATGGTGAACCGGCTGCATTACACCCTGGAAGCCTCGGGGTATCTGTCTTCTCTGTACGAGCTGGTGGGGGTTGCCGGTGCGCTGCTTGCCGGCTATATCTCGGATCGTTTCATGCAGTCGCGGCGCGCCCCCGTCTCGGCGATGATGCTCTGTGGCTTCAGTGCGGTGATTCTGGCGCAGATGATGACTGCCGGCGACGGCCTGATCGCGACCGCAGTGACCATTTCCCTGGCTGGTATGCTCTCCTATGGACCGGACACGTTGCTTTCCGGCGCGGCAGCACAGGATATCGGGCAGGCGCAGGCGGCCGGGACCGCTTCCGGCCTGATCGACGGGATCGGACATCTGGGGTCGCTGTTCTCACCCTACCTGGTGATCTATGTCAGCGGGCGTTACGGTTGGGACCGGCTCTTTGTGGTATTCGCGGCTGCCGGCGTTGCCGCGGCTGCGGTACTGATTCCGCTGTGGAACTGGAAGCCCTCGGATGAAACGCAGGGGGGCCAGCCGAGAACTGCGGCGCAGCGCGGGGAATTCGTTGAATCGTATGAAGAATCATGAAGGCAGCGCGGTCCCTCAATCCGAAGGCGACGTTAACCTGTCGTCTGCCCGCGCGGTGTGGCAGCGAGAACACCTGAACGAGGAGACGCGGCAGCTGCTGGAGGAAGATGCACGCTGGTTTCTGCACCAGTCCCTCTCATCGCCATGCCTCAACGTGCTCAGCGGATGCGAAGGCAGCTTTCTGATCGACACGCAGGGACGCCGCTATCTTGATTTTCACGGAAATAATGTTCATCAGGTGGGCTTCGGTCATCCCCGGGTAAAGGAAGCAGCGGCGGAGGCGATGGGGCAGCTGCCCTTCTGCACGCGGCGGTATACAAATCGCTACGCGATTGCTCTGGCGCGAAAGCTTGCTGGGATTTCTCCGGGAAATCTGAACAAGTGCCTCTTTGCCCCCGGGGGCGCGGAGGCGATTTCCATGGCGATAAAGCTGGCGCGCCTCGCGACGGGCCGCTTTAAGACCATTTCCCTTTGGGATTCGTTTCATGGAGCGACGCTGGACACGATCTCGCTGGGCGGCGAATTGCTTTTTCGCGGCGGAATGGGGCCTCTGCTGCCCGGCGCCGAACATGTTCCTCCGCCGGAGCCGCAGCGCTGTCCGTTTCACTGCGGTCAGAGCTGCACACTCCAATGCGCGGATTACGTGGAATATGTCCTGCAGCGCGAAGGCGATGTTGCGGCGGTGGTTGCGGAGACGGTCAGGAGCACGGGAACGATTCCGCCGCAGGATTACTGGCGGCGCATTCGATCGATCTGCGACCGTTACGGCGCTCTGCTGATCCTGGACGAGATCCCGCACGGTCTGGGACGCACCGGATCGATGTTCACCTGCGAACACTACGGCGTCGTGCCGGACATGCTGGTGATCGGCAAAGGGCTGGGCGGGGGATCGCTGCCCCTCGCGGCTCTGCTCGCGCGGGAAGACCTCGATATGGGAGGTCAGCACGCGCTCGGGCACTTCACACACGAAAAGAACCCTGTCCTGTGCGCAGCCGCGCTGGCCACGATCGAGGTGATCGAGACAGAAGAGCTTCCGGCACGAGCCGCAAGATTGGGCACGCGATTCCTGGGGCAGTTGCTGGAGCTGCAGCATCGCCATTCTCTGATCGGGGATGTGCGCGGGCTGGGCCTGCTGACTGCCCTGCCGCTGCGCCGGCCGGATGGTTCCCCGGCTGGGGCCGAAGCGGAGAAGATCATGTATGCGGCGCTCAGCCGCGGCCTCAGCTTCAAAACGGCAATGGGGAATACCATCGTGCTCACCCCGCCCCTGAACATCGAGGAGGAGCATCTGAATACAGCGGTTGAAATCCTTGACGCTTCGTTCTCCGAGCTGCAGCAGGCGGGCCAATGAGCAGCCGCGGCTACGATCCCTGATGGGGCAGTTTCGGTTGCATGTCTGTTGAAAATCGACTGGGGTGCGGGTGGTGCGGGCCGGGTTGGTACCGCAGTCTGGGAGCAGGGAAGGATGGAATCACGACGCGATTTTCTGAAATTGGCGGCGCTGCTGGCGGCTGGCGGCATGAGCGGTCTGATACCCCCGCAATCGAGCGCGCTTATGCGACCGATCCGGAGCCAGGCTCGACGTATCTCGATGCGGAACACGTCGTGATTCTCATGCAGGAGAGCCGCTCTTTCGACCACACCTATGGCACTCTGCGCGGCGTCCGCGGTTACAACGATCCGCGTGCGATCACATTGGACGAGTTGCCGAGTCAGATCGGCAATCTGCTTTTCCTGACTGGCATCCGGAAGGCAGGCTGATTTCATTCTGATAGATGGCCAGGATCGGTGATCGCGCGGCCGGTGCACCCTTCCGCGTTTACACACCGGCCCGAGTGCGATCGGCAGAGGCAGCCGCATTGGACGAGGGCCGGACCTGGGATTACGCCGTAGCGGCCGGCGATCGCATCACAGATCGCTTTCCGCTCGACCTCTTCGACTCAGGGATGTACCACCTCTGTGTCTGCGGTCCCAACGGATTCTTCCGGGACTTCCGCGGACACAGAGACGATCCAGGGCTGGCGGTGAGCCTTACCAGCGCAGCTGATGGAGCCGTGCTGAAACTCATCAATCACGATCCCGCACGACCGCTGAATGTCACAGTGGAGGATCAGTCGTATGGCGCCAGTCCACGTGCCCTGCACGTCAGCCCCGGCGCGGTGTCGGTTGTCCGGCTGAACCTGAATCGCAGCCATGGCTGGTACGATCTGCGGATTTGCGTCGCTGGCAGCCCCGATTATGAACAGCGTTATGCAGGACACGTCGAAACCGGGCGGGAGAGCTTTACCGACCCACTGATAGCCTGATGGACTGCACCAGCCATCAAATTGCGGACGCGCCGGAGCAGCCATTTCCAGGACCCGTGTTGAGGTGGGCAACAGCGGCGCGCGGGCATCGGAAAGCGCAAAGGGTTCCTCAGGAATATCGAGAGCAGCCCCATTTCACCGGAGTTACGGCGACGACAGCGCCTTCCGGCCGGCACGGGAATGCGTCCTCTTATCTGGCTTCTGAGATCCTCCGCGCCCCAGCCTCCACAGATCTTCTGCCTGGGCACTGATTCGCCGTACACTTCGAATCGTCGCTTCGAGGTTGTATCGGATGTGGGCCCGCATCGCCTCATCCGCCCCGGCGACGTCCGTGGAAGAAACCGCGGCAATCAGATCTGAATGAAAATGGGCTGGTACCGCTGGCTGCTCGCCGACCAGATCGAACATCCAGTTATAGAACAGCACGTCGTTGCTCTCGATGAGCCGGCAAAGCGCGGCCGATCCGGAAGCCTCCGAGATTCGCATATGCAGACGAACGTGGGCGGTATTCATTTTCCAGACGAGAGTTGCATTCTCCGGATTGGCGTACCGTTGCTCATAAAGCTCGTCCAGTTCTTCAGCCAGTTTCCGCAGTTCGCGGCGCTCCGCCATGCTGGCCCGTTCGGCAAACAAGCGCGCTGCCTGGCTCTCCAGAGCCTCGCGGACAACATACCGGTCGCGAATGTCGGTTTCCGTCGGAATGCGGATGCGTGTTCCCACCTGCGGTTTGCTTTCGAGAATCCCCTCCTGGGTGAGCCGCTGGATCGCCTCTGAAACGGGAAGAATACTCATCTTCATCCCAGCCGCCAGCTGCCGGCGCGATATGGGGGAGCCCAGAGTGAAGCTCCCCTGAAGGATCTGTTCGCGGATAGCTCGATAGGCCTGTTCCGAGAGACCCTGGGGCATCGCACCAGCCCGGTTTCCCGGATCCGTGCCATCCCTTTGACCGATTCGCCCGTCTTTCATGCCCGGCTCTGGTACTGCCCTGCTGATAACCCTGTCGCGTCCACTGAATGCGCAGTCGCTGAAAGTATACAGATTTACGGCAACGGATCTGTATCCCCCTGCATGGCTCTTCCTCCAGATATCTGCCGGCCAGCCGTTGTCAGGCCCGTCTCGCCAGGCAGCGCCGCCTCCCGCGGGAATCCGTGCCTTTCTTCTGCGCGGCAAGTGTAACGGATGGCTGCAGCACTGGCAGTCAGTATCAGGAAGACGAAGTGAGCGGATAAATGCCCCATAACATAAAGGCAGAAGCCCTCCGCAACTTTTCTGTTGACAAGCCGAAATGATCCTCTGTAGAGTCTACTGCCATTACAGTAAGTGTCTGCTTCCCCAGACATCTGTCAGCCAATTCAGGTCCCCATATTTGCCACTGCCGATCGTCCGTCGATCACCGCGGTGCATCCAGGAGGAGGTCTACATGACTCAGTCAGCCCGTTTCTGCGGCCGGTTCCCGAGTTGCGGTACTGTTGCCGTCCTGGCTCCGATCCTGTGTTTGGTGTGCCTCCTGTTCTCGTGTCTCCGGCTGCAGGCTCAGGTGGAGAACGGAGTCAACGGAACGGTCGTCGATTCCACGGGTGCCGTGATCGTCGGCGCGACCGTGACTGTCACCAACAATGCCACCGGTGTCGTCGCGCATGCGGTAACCTCATCGGCCGGCACCTTTACGGTTGTTGGCCTCACTGCGGGCAGCTACACCGCCGTCGTGGATGCGCGCGGATTCCAGCGAGTCACGACCCAGGTGTCGGTGGAAGTCGCAAGAATGGCCTCTCTGAATCTGACGATGGTCCCCGGCAGCAGCTCGGAAACCGTCCACGTCTCGGAGAATAATGTCATCTCTCTGAATACCGAGTCGCCGGGAATCGGCACGACCCTGGAGCCTGAGTTGGTGCAGACGGCCCCCATCGAAATCAACAGCATGGCTCGCCAGATTGACGCGTTCATGTATACCGCGCCCGGCGTGCAGGGCAATGCCGGCTCCCACAATATCGACGGCGGCGTCAATTTCGAGAATGAGGTCCTGTTCAACGGCGTCCCGGTGGCGTTCGCAGACTACGCCGGCAACCAGACCAACATCAATCCGCCCTATGAAATGGTGAACGAATTTCGCGTGAACAGCTCTACCTTCGATGCGCGGTATGGGATAGGGATGGGAGCGGTGACTTACAATATGGCGTCGGGCACAAACCAGCTCCATGGCGATGCCTTCGAAATCCTGCGCAACCAGCTGTTCGACTCCGACGGGTTCTTCCCAACCAACTTCGGCAAAAACGGCAATCCGATTCCTCCGGTCGATCAGCAGAACAACTATGGATTCACGCTTGGCGGCCCAGTCATGCTCCCGGAAGTCTATGATGGCCGCAACCGCACGTTCTTTCACTTCAGCGCTGACTGGTTTAAGCAGAATCAGGCGCAGAACGCTATCGGGACCGTGCCGACGCCGGCCATGACCCATGGAGACTTCAGCAATTTTGTCGATGCCAACGGCCATCAGATCCCCATCTATGATCCGCTGACCGGCAAGCCCTTTCCCGGGAACATAATCCCCGCGTCCCGCATCAGTGCGATTGCAAAAACCGTGATTCCCTCCATTCCTGCTCCGGATCGTCCCGGCATTGTCTACGGACTGCAGGACAACAAGTCACCGGCCGTTCACTCACTCCCCATTTCGCAGCTGCTCTGGGGCTACACGATCGACCACAACATCAGCCCGTCGCAGAGCATTCACTTCAGTCAGTGGCGCGATAAGATGACCTCGCCGTTTTTCAGCCAGTCGGCCATCGTGCCCCAGACCAACGAACTGCAGAGCCTCGTCAATAACGCAGACCTCGGCAGCGGATTCCTGCTGAACTACGTGAAAACCGTCAGCCAGAATCTGGTCGTCACCGCAGGGGCCGACTGGATTGGAAACATCCTGGGCCAGCATGACGGCCTGACCGGAGTCAACTTCCCCGGTGTTGTCGGCAGCACCACATTTCCCGACGTCGGCTTTGACGGGCAGAACGCCATCACGAACTGGGGTGCTTACGGCGGCGGTTTCATTTCCGGATTCACCGACAACACCAACCGCCGCCTCGGGATCGTCCTCGACAACAACTGGCTCTGGACCAAAGGCCGGAATACCTTCAACATCGGCGGAGAATTTCGCCGCGCCATGCAGGACCTGTTCGACTGCGCGGGATGCGGAGGCGCCTTTGCCTTCAGCCAGCGGTCCACCTCCATCCCCAACGCCAGTGATCCGAACTTCGGGAGCTATGGCAGTTCGTTCGCGAGCTTCCTTCTGGGCGAGGTGGATTCCGGCACGCGCATTATGTCCAAAGAGATCCGGCTCAGAAACAAAGCCTTCTCTTCCTACATTCAGGACGACATCAAGCTGAACGACAGACTCACACTGAATGCCGGTCTGCGCTGGGACATCATGGTTCCCTTTACCGAAAACAACAATTCAATTCTCTACGTCGACGAAACCGAGCCCAATCCCGGCGCGGGCGGACTGCCCGGCGCGATGACTAAGTTCGGCAACTGCTCGGGTTGCGCGGGCCTCACTCGTGCCGATATCGACTGGAAGAATTTTGGGCCTCGGCTGGGGTTGTCGTACCAGCTGAATTCGAAGACCGTCCTTCAGGCTGGTTTCTACAAAGTCTTCATGGACGGCGGCGCCTACGAATTCGGAACTTCCCAGGCTGCCCTGTATATGACGACGCTGCTGCAGGGCGAGTTCTACCGCAACACGACCAATACCAGCGCTCCCGGGTACGGTAACTGGGACGCGCTGCCGATGCCTCTTCCGGGACCGACCCCCTTTACTCCTGAGATCGGAAATGGGAACGGATTTGTTGTCAATTTTCATCCCCACAGAGGAGATCCGCAGTACGACGGCCTGTCACCCTACGATCAGGCCTGGAATTTCAATGTCCAGAGGCAGCTTCCCTGGAATCAGTTCATAACCATCGCCTATGTCGGCAATCGCGCCATTCACCTGCCTGTCACTCTGGTTCAGCCCGACCAGGCTCCGCTTTCGGTACTCAAATATGGCAACCTCCTGGGTGAACTTGTTACTTCTCCGGATGCCGCGGCGGCCGGTATCAGGATCCCGTATCCGGATTTTGTGCAGCAGTTTGGAGCTTCTGCGACCGTAATCCAGGCATTGGAACCGTATCCCCAGTTTGCGTCCTTCGGCAACAACTATGAACACGACGGAACCGCCTTCTACAACGCGCTTCAGGTGCAGGGCGAGAAACGATTCTCGAACGGGCTGAGCTATATGGCCGATCTGACCCTGGCAAGAAATATGGCAAACACTGCGACCGGATCGCCTATCTTTTCGCCGAACGGGGAAAATTCGGTCAACGAAAAGCCCGAATATGCAGTGGCTTCGAACGATCAGGGATACATCACCAACTTCATCGTCACGTATGAACTCCCGGTAGGCCCGGGGCAAAGATACCTCAACTCCCGGGGACCTCTCGCGCAGGTGCTGGGCGGCTGGCAGTTCAGCACGCTCCTGACGTATGCCGGCGGCTTCCCGATGGGCGCCGCGAACAGCTACAATCCCCTGGTGGTGAATGGCTTCGACCGTCCCAACGTTGTTCCCGGGGTGCAGATGAAGACTTACAATTATGGGCGTTCCAGGCAGTTCTTCACCGGCAGGCTTTCCTCCCAGCCAATTCAGTTTACGACCGATGCATTTGTCAACACAGGAGCATTCCAGCTGGGCGACGCGATGCGCGCCTATCCCTCTTTGCGCACCCCTCCGCTCAGGATTGAGAACTTCGACGCCATCAAGACATTCCATCTTTCCGAGCGGGTGCAGGCCAGCCTTCGTGTTGATTACTTCAACGCGTTCAACCGCACGCAGTTCCAGGCCCCGGATACCAATTCACTCGATTCGACCTTTGGGCAGATTACAAACCTCAGCTCTCAGATCAGCAATCGACAAGGGCAGGCGACATTCCGCGTTGAGTTTTAGCAAACGATTCGCCTTTGGCGCTCCGTACCTGAGTGATACCGCTCGCTTGGCGGTAACGATCTGGATGAACCAGCACGCGTGCCGCCCAAGAGGGGAGCAGGGACTTGAGAATTCTCAATGGTGCACTGATCGGGTGTGGCTTTTTTTCCAAAAACCATCAGGAGGCCTGGCGCCGGATGCCGAACGTCCGGATCGTGGCCGCATGTGACAGGATTCCTGAAAGGGCCCAGGCGGCAGCTCCGCGTGCTTACACTTCGGCAGAAGAGATGTTCGCCACCGAAGATCTCGATTTCGTCGACATTGTCACTCGCTCGTATACTCACCTGGAACTGGTCGAGGGTGCCGCATCTCGAGGTCTGGCTGTCGTATGCCAGAAGCCGCTGGCGGCTGACTGGGAAAGCGCCTGCCGGATTATCGATGCCACTGCCGCTCATCAGGTCCGGCTCATGATCCACGACAACTGGCGGTGGCAGCCCTGGTATCGCGCAGCGCACAGCATCATTTCCCGCGGCGATATTGGAATGCCGCTGGCTTATGGCTTCCGATGCCGGTGGAAGGACGGCGGCGGCGAGGAGCCCTATCCGAAGCAGGCCTATTTCCGGGATATTCGGCGTCTGATCATCGATGAAACCCTGGTGCACCACATCGACACCGCTCGCTTCCTTTTCGGTGACGTCGTGTCCGTCTATGCCCAGGCCCGGCGGGTTAATCCTCGCATCCAGGGCGAGGACCAGGCAATCCTCACGCTGCGGCATGCAAACGAAGTGATGGGGTGGGTGGACGGGCATAGTTTCCTGGCCCACGAAGACGCCGGTCCGTCGTTGGACGAGGCCGTCTTCGACGGCGACGCTGGTTCGATTCGCGTATCTGCCGCCGGCGAGATCTGGTCGGGCCACAAAAAGATCTGGACCGACGATTTCTCAAAGGGATATCGAGGCGACAGTGTCTATGCCACCCTGAACCATTTCATCAGCTGCCTCGAATCCGGCGAGGCATTCGAAACAGAAGCACGCGAATATCTTGAGAAGACCTTTGCCGTAGTCGAGGCGGCCTACGCCAGTGCGGCCGCCGACCGTCGCGTGGAAACCTCAGAGATTGTCGGTGCCCTTACTCCATGACGCGACCTCGCGTCCGTGCTCTCTGACTCAAAGGCGAGCGAGTGAGCGGATACGGGGAGTCATCCGTGGCCCTGCGCCGATATCCGGCCAGTCGAAATGGGCTCCATCCCTCCCTGCCACAAATGTCTTGTCCTCCGTCACCGCTCAGGTGACCCCGGTCACAGACATCCCTGTCTCCGCAGGTACAGCCTGTTTTCGGCTCTTCACCTCGCAGCAGCGCAACCTCATCAGACCAGCCCGCGGAGGGATCAGCCGCCGGAGAGGTGCAGGTGGGATTCGACGAAGACCCAGGCAGCGTCACACGCCGCCGGTTCATCGCTGTCGGCGCTCTTGCCGGTGCCGCTGTTGCGGCCGGTTGCGTTTCCCACGGCGGCGGCTCTGAATCCCTGAGCCCGGAAGAAGCAAAAACTCTCGCCGTGCTTTGCGATCAGATCATCCCCGGCGATGACTATCCCTCCGCTTCGCAGGCGGGAGTCGTCAACTACATCGATCTGCAGCTTGCGCGCCATTACCGGCCGCATCTGCCCATCTACCGAACAGGTCTTGCAGAAGCCGAACGGCTCAGCATCGGCCACTTCGGCATCGCTCTGGCTGCAGGTTCACCAAAACAACAACTGACGACGGCGCGTGCGCTCGAAGAGCAGAGCCCCCTGTTCTTCGACCTGCTGCGTGAGCACACCATGGAGGGCTACTATGGCTCCCCTCGGCACGGCGGCAATCGCGATGCCGTGAGCTGGCACATGCTGGGCCTCACCGAGCCTCCCGTGCTTGGACGTGCTCAGTACCGCTCGGCGGAAAAGCCTTCCTCATGAAGCGCGTCAATGCCGTCATTGTCGGGGCCGGGGCGGGTGGGGGCATCGTTGCCAAAGAACTGGCTGCCGCGGGCCTGAGCGTGGTGCTGCTCGAACGTGGCCGATGGTACACCGCCAGCGACTGCCGCAAGGATGATCTGCGTAATCAGCGCACGACCGTGCTCGGCAATGCCTTCGGCCCCGAAGACGAGGGCAATCCGCGCGTCTGGGTCAGCGCCCAGGGCACCGCCGAATCCGTGCTGCCCAGCGACGGCCGGTGGCAGAACAATGCGGCCTGCGTCGGCGGCGGCACCCTTTCCTATGGGGCGATGGCATGGCGATTCCTGCCTCAGGACTTTCGCATGCGCTCGACCTACGGCGTGCTGCCCGGTTCCTCGCTGGAAGACTGGCCCATTTCATACGACGACCTCGAGCCTTTCTACGAGAAGGCGGAATACGAAATCGGCGTCTCCGGCGATTACTCCGGAACGCCGTTTCATGGCCCACGCCACCGGCCTCTGCCCATGCCGCCCCTCCCGCCCAATCGCGAATTCGAAATCCTCGAACCCGCCGCCAGGCGCCTGGGCCTTCATCCCTTTCATCTGCCCATGCTGCGAAACAGTGTTCCTTACAACGGCCGCGGCCCCTGCCTGCGTTGCCGCTGGTGCGTCGGGTTCGCCTGCGAAGTCGACGCGAAGAACGGCACGCAGAACACCGTCATCCCCGCGGCTCTCGCAACCGGCAACTGCGAACTGCGCACCCGGTGCATGGCCCGCGAGATTCTTACCGACTCCCGCGGCCGCGCGCGCGGCGTCTCGTACTTCGACGAACAGGGTCGCCTCCAGGAGCAGCCTGCCGACATCGTCGTCGTCTCCGCCTGCGCCATCGAATCGGCGCGGCTTCTGCTTCACTCCCGAAGCCGCCTTTTTCCGCAGGGGCTTGGCAACCGCTATGACCAGGTCGGCCGCAATCTCCAGGGCCATCACTACACAGGCGCGGTCGGCTTTTTCGATCAGGAAACCTACGACGACCTCGGCCCGGGCGCCAGCGTCGGCGTTTCCGACTATAACCACGGCACGCCTGGCCTTTGCGGCGGCGGCCTGCTGGCGAACGAATTCATTCGCCTCCCCATTCACATGATCGACCGTCTCCCGCCCGGAACGCCGAGCTGGGGGCTCGCGCACAAACACGCGATGCGCCAGTATCACCGGCGCTCGATCGTCGTGATGGGGCCGACCCAGCAGATTCCCACGGCCGAAGCGCGCGTTGTGCTCGATCCTGTGGTGAAAGACAAATGGGGAATGCCCGTGGCCCGGATCCAGGGCAACGTTCACCCCCATACTTTCGAAGTCGGCGCGGTCCAGGCCCGGCGCGCCGAGGCATGGCTCCAAGAAGCGGGCGCGGTCCATGCGTCACTGATGGCCGGCCATCCCGATGTGGTGGAGGCCGGACAGCACCAGGCGGGGACCTGCCGCATGGGCAACGACCCGCGAAGTTCGGTTGTCAATCGCAACTGCCAGCTCCACGACGTGGACAATGTCTTCGTCATCGACGGCAGCGTTCACGTTACCAACGGAGGCTTCAACCCCGTGCTGACCATCATGGCCGTCGCGTACTTCGCCTCCGATGCGCTTGTCCGCAACTGGCGGGGGACAGGCTTTCGGTCATGAGACGTCTGCTGCGCGTGGCCGCGCTCGTTCTAGGCTCGGCGGCCCTGCTGGTCCTCGGAGCAGCCGGGGCAGCTTCGGCGTGGTATGCCTCGGAACGCGGTTCACGATGCGCAGGCTGCCATGAAATGGCGCAGTTTGTCGATGAAGCTCACGACTCAGCACACCGCAATCTCAGCTGCCTGGACTGTCACCAGGAAAATCCGAGAACCAGGCTGCGCCACATCCGAGCGCATTTTGCTGATGAGGTTCCCGGAGCGATCCGCCTGCGGGACGTTGATGTTCTCCAGATGACCTCCAGCTGCCGGCGCTGTCACCAGCAGGAATACGCAGCCTGGCGCGCGGGTCCGCACAGCACCACCTATCGGCAGATCTTCACCAACTCCGCCGAGAATGAGAAGCGGCCCCTTATGGAAGACTGCTTCCGCTGTCACGGGATGCACTATGACGGCGGAATCCGGGACCTTGTCCGGGAACAAAATCCGCCTGGCCATTGGCGCATTATCCGCGCAGGCTTTGCCGATCAGCCAACGATCCCCTGCGCCGCCTGTCACGCCATCCACAGCCGAGGTTCGCCGGAAGCCAAACCCGCCGCACGCATCTCGGTCGCCGGTCCCGTCCTCCACGAGTCGCTGGCGTTCTTCGACCGCCGTGAACAGATGCACTTTGCAGCGGCGGCGCTTGCCATCCCGCAACTTTACGACGGCCCGAAGCCGCTCAGCATGAGTCCCGATCAGAGACAGGCCATCTGCTACCAGTGTCACGCTCCGCGCTCGCCCGACGCGGGCTCGCCGGCTGCGCTTCGGGGCTGGGGAACGCAGGCCGGATCGGGCGATGACCGCACGCCCATGGGGGTCCATGAAGGACTCAGTTGCTTTGCCTGTCACAATGGCCACGGCGAGAATGCCCGCGCCTCCTGCAAAGCATGCCATCTCAGGATTTCGGAATGCGGTCTCGACGTGGAGAAGATGGACACCACCTACGCCGGCGCCACCAGCCAGCACGACATCCACTGGGTGCGCTGCGTCGATTGCCATACGAAAGGCATCCCCCGGACGAAGCACACACTGGCAGCAGGCGGCAACGACCAGATGGGAAAACTTCGGCGCTAACCTGCCTTCTGCTGTGCCGCCGGGAAGGACATTCGGATAGTGGCGCCCCCGCCCTCCCGATTGAAGGCGTGAAGCTCGCCATGATGCAGCCGCACCGCGCGTTCGGCGATGGCCAGCCCCACACCGAAGCCGCCGGTGTCGGAACTCCGCGCCCGGTCGACCCGGTAGAACGGGCGGAAAATCGCGTCAGTCTCCGATTCCGGAATACCCGGGCCGTGATCGCTCACTTCCAGGACCGCTGTCCGCCGTCCATTGTCCTGAGAAGAAGTCAGCCGGATCTCCACGCCTGAACCGGGCGTTGTGTAGCGAATCGCATTGCGCACGACATTCTCGATTGCCCGATACAGCAACTCCCGGTTCCCGGCAATTACGCATTCCTCTGCAGCGGAGAAGGTCACCGGAGTTTGCTGCTGGCGAGCCTCATATTCGGCATCCGGAATGATCTCGTCGACCAGATGCCTGAGCGAAATCGTCTCGATATTGTCCGCCTTCTCCAGAGCCTCCATGGAAGACAGCGTGAGCAGTTGCCCGATCAGCTGGTTCAGCCTTTCCGCCTCGCGCCCGATGCGGTTCAGGTGTGCCGCCATTTCCGGCGCTGCGTCCTCGCGCGCCAGTTCCAGTGCAACGCTGAGTCGGGCCAGGGGCGATCGCAGCTCATGAGAAACGTCGCGGAGCAGCAGGCGCTGCGCGCTGACCAGCGATTCGAGCCTGTCGGCCATGTGATTGAAGTCATGCACCAGCGCCTTGAATTCATCTTCCTCGAATACGTGCGGTGCCTGGGCGGCTTGCGGCACCCGCGCATCCAGTCTGCCCCCGGCCAGTTCCCGAGCCGCCGTCCTCAGCCGGACCAGGGGACGCGTAAAGAGCAGCACGAGCGCATAGGTCGTGGCGCCGCCTACCGCAATCGCCACCAGCAGCTGCGGAAAGGCGAAATGTAACAGGTCCTGATACCAGTGGTGTTTCTCGGGTATGTGCGGACGGATCAGCAGAAAGAAATAGCGCTGGCCGCTGGCGGAGACAACCGGTACTTTCCAGATATACTGCCGCGCTGCCTGTGTGCCGGTGATCTGTTCCGGATACGAGTTAACAACCTGAGTGCCCGGGGACGCCGGCGCTGTTGCTCCGCACAGCTCTCGCCCTTCGGCATCCTCAAGCGCGATGTTCTGGTGGTGGGCTGCGGCCCAGGTATCGAGAGTCGCGCACCCTCCGGATTCAAATGCGCTCGCGGTTTCCCTCGCCTGGCTTCGCAGGCTGCTGAAAAGCGTATCGAAGATAATACCGGGGCTCGGCCGGCGGTGGCGCAGGATCAGTGCCGTCGAAATCAGGAAGATCAGAGTCTGCGCGATCCAGAAAATCGCGAATATTTTGAGGAAGAGGCCGCGCATGGCGATTACCGGGGTTCCGCGTGGGCGCGGCGCACGAGCAGCTGATACCCGGCGCCCCGAATCGTCTTGATCAGTTCGTCGCCGCCGCCGATCTCGTCGAGCTTGCGGCGAAGACGGCTCACGTGCATGTCCAGACTGCGATCGAACGGGCTGAACTTGCGTCCCAGAACCCGTTCCGCCAGCTCCTCGCGCGAGACCACCTGTCCCGGAGAGCGCATCAGCGACTCCAGCAGAGCGAATTCCACATCCGTGAGCACAACATATTGCCCGGCTTTGAGAACGCTCCGGGCAGCGGAATCAAGTTCGAGATCGTCCACGCGCAGTTCCGGCCCGCCTCCTGTCGGCTCAGGAGCCACGCTTCTGCGCAGGATGGCTCGCATGCGGGCGAGCAGTTCTCGCGGGTTGAAGGGCTTCGGCAGGTAATCGTCCGCGCCAATCTCCAGCCCGACAATGCGGTCCACGTCCTCTCCGCGCGCGGTCAGCAGCAGCACGCTGACCGGCGACGCTGTGCGCAGCTGTTTCAGAACCTCGAAGCCATCCATCCCAGGCAGCATCACGTCGAGCAGGACCAGCGCCCACGGCCGCTCGCGGGCGGCCCGGAGACCCGCATCGCCGCGGTGTACAGCAGTAACTCGGTAGCCGTAGCGCCCCAGGTACTCCGTGAGCATCGAGCAGAGCTCGACATCGTCATCGATGAGCAGGACCTCTTCCATAGCTGCCTCTTCTCAAAAGACTACGCCGCCCAGCGCTGTCGGGCACAAGGGAAATGTAACGAATCGTCACGGCTTCGGTGACATTTCATTACACAACATCACCATTTATGACCGCACTGCTTCCGCAGGTCGGGTCTTCTGAATGTGGCAGCCATCCTGAGCGCTGCCACAACGCAATGACAAGACGAATCGGTTTCGAGACACTCCGGGCAGTAGTGATCATCTGCAGCCTTGCCTTGACCCTTCACGCCTGGGCGCAGACCCCGACGGGGGCGATTCACGGGACCGTGACCGATCCTTCCGGCGCGGTCGTTCCGTCGGCGAATCTCTCCCTCTCTACCAGCGCCGGCCTCGCGAAGTCTGTCACCAGCGCTGCCGACGGGACATTTGCAATCGATCGCCTGGTTCCCGGCCGCTACTCCCTCTCGGTCTCCGCGCAGGGCTTCGCAGAGACCACGGTCGGGGATATCCTGGTCTTCAGTGGCGGCACAACCGCGAAGGACATCACCCTGCAATTGGCTGTCCAGCAGCAGCAGGTTCAGGTGAACGAGCAGGATCAGAATCTGGATACAAGCGCCGACAATAATGCAAATTCCATTGTCATTAAGGGAAAGGACCTGGATGCTCTCTCCGATGATCCGGACGAACTGCAGGACGAACTGAACGCGCTCGCCGGACCCTCCGCGGGCCCGAGCGGCGGAGAGGTCTATATCGACGGCTTCACCGGCGGCCAGCTCCCTCCGAAGTCTTCCATCCGCGAAATCCGGATCAATCAGAACCCGTTCTCCGCGCAATACGACAAGCTGGGCTATGGCCGCATCGAGATCTTCACCAAACCGGGAACCGACAAATTCCACGGCATGTTCATGGTCGACGGCAACGATTCGGCCTTCAATTCGCTGAACCCTTTTGTGAAGAACGAGCCGCCGTACTACATGACTTTCATGGTGGCCAATGCCAGCGGCGCCCTGGGTCGCAATGCTTCGTGGTTCGGCAGCGTCTTCCGCCGCGATAATGCGTCCAACTCCATCGTCAATGCGGAGGTGCTCAACCCTGCCGGCAATGCTTACAACTACACCGCGGCGGTGGCCAATCCCCAGTCGAGGCTGGATGTGAGCCCGCGCTTGGATTTCCAGCTCGGCAGCAACAACACCCTGAGCGTTCGCTACATGTTCGATCGCCAGTCGCAGACCAACAGTGGCGTCTCGCAGTTTGCCCTCGAGAGCCAGGGTTACAACGTCCTCAACCACGAGAATTCGATTCAGATCAGCGATACCCAGGTTCTGAGCGACACTGTGGTGAATGAAACGCGCTTCGAGTACATCCGGGATCGCGACAACCAGATTGCGCAGAACGATGCCGCCACCATCACGGTTCAGGGAGCTTTCACCGGCGGCGGGAATAACGAGGGCACCGTTCGCGATAATCAGGACCATTACGAGTTACAGAACTACACAACAGCCTCGGAAGGCCGGCATTCGCTGAACCTTGGTGCTCGCCTGCGCCTCACCCGCGAATCGAGCTACTCCACTTCGGGTTTCAACGGTAGCTATATCTACTCCTCGCTCGCTGCCTGGGCTGCCGGTGCTCCGTCGGAGTATGACGTCACGGCGGGGAACGCGGGAGCCCGCGTGAATCTCTTCGACGCCGGCCTGTTCTTCCAGGACGATTACAAAGCACGCCAGAACCTGACGCTCAGCTACGGCCTGCGTTTCGAGTCGCAGAACCGGATCAGCGATCACGCCGACTGGGCGCCGCGTTTCTCCTTCGCCTGGGCCCCCGGCCGTAACAATGGGCACCCCGCCCGGACCGTGATCCGCGGCGGTTATGGATGGTTCTTCGATCGCTTTGGCTCCACCTATGTGCTTCAGGCAATCCGTGAGAACGGGATCAATCAGCAGCAGTACGTGGTCAAGAACCCCTCGTTCCACCAGGAGGCGCCGCCGCCCTCTGCTCTGGCAGCCGCCAGCAGTGTCGCTCCTACGGTCTATCAGGTCGCGCCCGGGCTGAAAGCCTCTGTGAACATGCAGGCAGCCATCGGAGTGGAGCACCAGTTCGGCAGGGTCGCCACGGCTTCCGTTACTTACATCAATTCCCGTGGCGAACACCAATATCTGAGCGATAACATCAATGCGTACCTTCCCGGAACCTATAATGCTGCTACCGCAACCGGAACGCGGCCCAACGGCATCAATGAGAACATTTATCAATTCCAGTCCAGCGGCATTTACAGCCAGAATCAGCTGATCTTCAACTACTCGGTGCGCGCACGGCGAATCTCGCTGTTCGGTTTCTACATGATGAACTTTGCCAGAGCCGATACGTCTGGGGCCACTTACTTTCCGTCGAACCAGTTCAATCCGCGCGCCGATTACGGCCGCGCCGACTTCGATGTGCGGAATCGCTTTTTGCTCGGCGGTAACTTTCAGGCGCCTTATGGCGTTTCGTTCAGCCCCTTCCTCGTACTGAATTCGGGTCAGCCGTTCAACATCACCCTCGGCCGGGATCTCAATGGAGACAATCAGTTCAACGACCGCCCAGCCTTCGCCACACAGAGCAGCAGCGATACGGTGGCAACCAGCTACGGTACCTTTGACCTTGATCCCGCATGGGATCAGGCGCCCATCCCGTATAACTACGGCAACGGTCCCTCCCAGCTCAGCATGAACCTGCGTGTCAGCAAGTCCATCGGCGTCGGGCCAAGGGTGCAGAATGGCTCGGGTGCGTTCTCCGGCGGGCCGGGAGGAGGTCCGCCGCCCGGAGGTGGCCCGCGCCCCGGCGGCGGTCCTGGTGGTGGACTCGGACCGGGCGGCCTGAGCAGTTCCGGCGGTCCGCCGCGCCTCGATCAGGAGTTGCCGCGACGCTACTCGCTCACCTTCGCCGCGATGGGAAGAAATGTCTTCAACAACGTCAGCCTGGCGCAGCCGGTTGGTGTGCTTGCTTCGCCGCTCTTCGGCAGATCCAATGCCCTGTCCGGAGGCTTCTTCTCGTCACCTGCGGCTAACCGCAGCATCGACCTCCAGATGACCTTCAGCTTCTGATCTCCCGGTCCGGCCGAACCTTATTGCTGGCCGCGCCGGTTTTCACCTCGGATTACGCCAACTCTAGTCTCCTGAGAAAATCCTCAGCGACACCCCCAACCGAAAGGACCGTGCATGCCCCCAGCCCGAGCGGAGTCGATTTCACCGTGAAAACACATGGGCATCTCGAATGCTCATGGCCGCTTCGGTACCCTCGAGCGCCTCGATTTCGGTATCGCTTCAGGAATGCCTGCAGCGATGGTTGGTGACGAGGCGGAACTCACCATTGACCGCGATGCGGCCAGGCGTGATCTGACCGGCGACGAAGCCTTCTGCGAGCCTGAAACTCCCGGGGGGAGGGAGCTGGAAGCGGCTCTCTCTTCAGCCCTTCGCGATCGAGTCGCCGCACCTCCCTCCGTCTCCTTCCGTCAACTGCCGGAATCGGGGGCCTGCACCCGTCCATCCCTGCCCGTCCCTTTCCAGCCCGCCTCTCGTTCGAGACTTCCCGTTCGAAACTCTTGACACAATGAAGCAATGTGGGCTACAGTCTGCCATCGCCTCGTATCGTTGTTTCTGAAATAAAATAACAGACCCCGAATGAGGGTGGTTTGATGCTTTCGACACGCTGACCCCAAAGGGAATAGGGGCAGTCCTGAGGGCGGCGTCCGGGTTTCGGTGTCGCTCTCAGACACGAACGGGAGGGTACACAATGAAGCGAACTTTCCTTCTGATCCTGATCGGTATCATCTTCGCGGCAGGTGCTTCTGCGAGCGTCACCGGAAGCATTTCCGGAACCGTGACAGACAAGACGGGCAGCGTTATCCCCGGAGCGACCGTTGTAGCCGTCAGCATTGAGACCGGTGTCACCAGTTCAACCAGGACCAATGCGGCGGGCTCCTACTCCTTCCCGGACCTCCCTGTCGGCCACTACAAAATCCAGATCAGGGCGACAGGCTTCTCGAATTTCGAAGAGACCGGTCTCGTTCTGGACGTGAACACCGCGCTGCGTGTGGACGCGATTCTGGAAATCGGCACCGTCAATGAGCATGTGAACGTGACTGCCAATGCCGTTCAGATCGATACAGTCACCACTCAGCTCGGAGACGTCATCGGCAGCACCATGATGACCAGCCTGCCCCTCAACGGCCGCTCCTATACCGACCTCCTCGCGCTGCAGCCGGGCGTTGTCCCGACCTCGAACGAAAGCCAGACCGGTGTTAACAGCTACAGCAATGCGCCCCCGTCGGGCAATCTCAACGACGGAACACTCTCCATCAGCGGCGCCCGCGGCAGTTCCAACGGCTTCATGGTGAATGGCGGCAACGTGATGGAGCAGATGGCCAACGGCACGGCCATTATTCCCAACGTCGATTCCATCGCCGAATTTCGCATCATCACCAATAACTTCGACGCAGAGTACGGCCATTACAGCGGTGGCCTGGTGAACGTGATCACCAAGTCCGGAACCAATCAGTTCCACGGCGATGCCTTCGATTTCCTGCGCAACACGAATCTGGATGCACGCAACTATTACTCCCTCACGCGAGGCGGCTATCACCAGAACCAGTTCGGCGGAACCTTCGGCGGTCCGCTTCTTCGCGACAAGATGTTCTTCTTTGCGGATTACCAGGGTACCCGCCTCACCATTGGCGAAAGCACAGGCCTGATCGCTGTCCCGTCCCTTGCCGACCGGCAGGGAAATCTCGCCGACCAGGCAGGCCAGCTGACCGCGCAGTGCTCTGCGGGAATCTGCTCACCGTCGCTGGTTGGCCCTGCCTTTGCAGCATCTTTGTCGCAGAAACTTGGCCATCCGGTGAGCGTTGGCGAGCCGTTCTATATGCCAGGTTGTACTTCGGCGACCTGCGTTTTCCCCAACGCCGTCATTCCCACCAGCGTCTGGTCCGCGCCCAGCGCCAATGTGCTGCAGTTCGTCCCGAAGCCCAATGTTCCGGCTTCCTCCGCATTTCCCACCGGGGCCTACTCCGCTGTCGTCAATTCTCCCCTCCAGGACGACAAGGCTGGCTTCCATCTCGATGCCAATTCACGTCTGGGTATGCTCTCGGGCTACTACTTCATCGACAAGTACTCGCTCGTGAACCCCCTGGCGGGAGGCTCCTTCGGAAATTTCGGCGGCGCAACCAACGGGATGGCCCAGTTGTTCACGCTCAGCGATACCAAATCCATCGGAAGCTCAAAGGTGAACCAGCTCTGGCTGAGCTACACGCGGAACGCCTCCTTTGCCAATAGTCCGACCGGCCCTACCGTCGATCTCGGAGGCCTCGGATTCGCCGTTGGCTGCAACACGCTGGGCATCTGCCCCCAGAACTCCAGCTACAAGACTCTCCCCTCGATCAGCCTGAATAACTTCTCCGTCGGCGGCCCCGCCGGTTCAGAAGGTCTTTGGGAAAACACCTGGCAGGGCCAGGATAACTACTCCTGGAGCGTTGGGACCCACAACATTAAATTTGGCGGCATTCTTTCGTTCAGCCAGATCAACATGCAAACCTATTATGCGAACAACGGGCTCTTCGGCTTCAATGGCAGCTCGGAGACGGGCCTCGATTTTGCCGATTTCCTGCTGGGCGCGGCGGACTCCTTTAATCAGGGCGTTCAGTTGCCTTTGTACAGCCGTGCCCGTTATTACGGGATCTTTGGCCAGGACAGCTGGCGCGTGTTTCGCAACCTGACCGTCAACTACGGCCTGCGCTGGGACGTCACCACCCCCTGGTGGGAAAAGTACAACCGCATGGAGGCGCTGGTCCCCGGTGCGCAGTCCGTGGTCTTCCCGACCGCTCCGCGGGGCTGGCTGGTGGAAGGAGATCCGCAGATCCCCCGGACCGTCGCGAAAACGCAATACGGCAATGTGGCGCCCAGGATCGGGTTTGCATACTCGCCCGACGCGCAGAGTGGGCTCCTGCACAAGCTCTTCGGCGGTGCTGGAAGCTCAAGCATCCGGGCTTCCTTCGGAATCTTTTATAACGACCTCGAAGACTATACCAATGCGAATGGCAACGGCGATGCGCCCTACGGCCTCTATTGGGTCAATCCCGCTCCGACCAACTTCGCCACTCCCTTCGTTGACCTCTATACGGGAAATTCGGAAGGGCAGCGTTTTCCTCTCCCCTCCGGTGCAATCAATGCGTCTCGGTCTCATCCGTATGCCGATGTGAACTGGGCTCAGTATGAGCCGATCAGCAGCTCTCCCACCTACTACTTCGGCAATGTGACCCCCTACAGCGAAAGCTGGATGATGTCCGTGGAGCGGCAGCTTCTGAGGAGCACCATCCTGAACGTGAGCTATGTGGGAAACGTCGGGCGGCATCTTATGGTCATCGATGAAGCCAACCCGGCAACGCCCTCGGTCTGTCTCAGTGTCAGCCAGCCATCGGAAGTGGCTCCGGGGAGCAATATCTGCGGACCCTATGCGGAAACCGGCCTCTTCACCACAGCTTCCGGTCAGGTCATCGAGGCTCGTCAGCAGCTGGGTCCCAACGGCGGCGTGGACTTCGGCAGCACCGGCTGGTTCCGGACCATGGGAAGTTCTTCGTATAACGCCCTGGAGGCCAGCCTGCAATATACCGGCGGGCGCACCTCTTTCCTCGTTGGCTACACCTTCAGCAAAGCAATGGATGACTCATCCGCCGCAACCGAGCAGGTTATGCCCTTGAACCCCGGTCTCGAGTGGGCTCTCTCGGCTTTCAATGTGACCCAGAACTTCGTGGCCAGCTATTCCTATCAGATGCCCTTCGACAAGCTCTCCAGCCATGCCGGCATCCTGACCAAAGACTGGGTCCTTTCCGGCGATACGCGATTTGCAACCGGATTCCCCATCACAATTCAGGAAAACGACGATCAGTCCCTTATCGGCAATACCTCCGTTGGCCCCACCGGTGATGCCGATGAGCCCAACTACACGCCGGGCAAGCTGCTGATGCGGACCAATCCCCGAAACGGCGGAACGTATTTCAACACCTCGTTGTTTACCACAGAGAACCTCGGCCAGTTTGGCAATGCGAAACGGCGATTCTTCAGCGGACCGGGCATCAATAACTGGGATATGGCCCTGGCGAAACAAATGCACTTTACTGAGACAAAGTCCCTGGAACTTCGCGCGGAGTTCTTCAACCTGTTCAATCATGCCCAGTTCCTCACCCCGTCAGGCCTGATCAACAGCTCCGTCTTCGGCGTCGTGACGAACGCCGGCGATCCCCGCATCGGCCAGGTTGCGGCAAAGATCCATTTCTGAGACCGGCAGCCGGCTTCTCCGGATCCGAGCCCGGCGGCATTGGACGGCTCTCTGCCTCGACGGTATACATTCATAGTGAGGAGATTGCCCCATTCGCATTCGCCAGAGCGTATTCCGCCGGGAGAGGGGGATCGCGGCGATCTGCGGTCATTCGCGGATCAGTCTGTGAGGAATAGCCGGGAACCGACGACCATGCCGACGAAAGTTCCTCAGTCGAATAGCTCCCGCGCAGCAGGCAAACCGGAACCCAGGGAACTGGCCATCCTTCGGCTGATCCACTCCGGGTCCCATTACTCCCGGCTCGATCTGGCACGCAGGACGGGGCTCAGCCCCGCCTCTATCACCGCCATTGTGCGCAGCCTGATAGCCCGCAATCTCGTTACGGAAAATGAAGGTGTTTCCTCCCTCGTGGGAAGGAAACCCATCCCTTTGGAGATTCGGGCCGATGCCGGATATCTGATCGGTGTCGACATTGGCTCCTTCTATACGCGCATCGTTATTACGGACATCAACGGCAGGATCGCCCACAAACATCAGATCGAAACCGGTATCCCCGAGGGCCGTGTTCGTGTCCTCCGCCGGGTTTTCGAATGCGTGCACCAGGCGATTCGCGAAGCCGCGGTGACCCGAGACTCCGTCCTGGGCATGGGGATCGCCCATTCCGGAGTCATCGATACCGAAACAGGCGTTGTCCTTTCCTTCCCCCGGCCAGGGCAGATGTCCGAGTGGAAGAACGTTCCGCTGCGCGCGCTCTTCGAGCAGGAGTTTCGGGTCCCGTGTCTGCTGGAAGACAGTGTGCGTACCGGAGCCATAGCCGAACGGTGCTTTGGCCTCGGCGCGGATCAGGACGATTTTCTCTACATCGAAGTCGGAGTCGGCATTGGCGCGGCCTTCTTCTTCGATGGAAAGCTGTATCGTGGCGCGGGGGGCAAAGCCGGCGAATTCGGACATATCACCGTCGATGAGAACGGACCGCTCTGCTCCTGCGGAAACAACGGCTGCCTGGAGACTCTTGCTTCCTGCGCGGCGATCATCGATGCGGTTCGGGTCGCTCTGGATCGCGGCGTGGATTCGAAGATTCGCGACCTCGCCGGCGCCAACCTCGAGAAGATCGGTATCGAGCTCATTAACCAGGCAGCCGCAGAGAATGACAGTCTCGCCTTTCGGGTCCTGCAGGATGCCGCCTCTTCGATCGCCATCGGTCTTGCCGACCTGGTCAATCTTCTCAATCCGCGGCTTATCATCTTTGGCGGCGCGCTGTTTCGGGCAGCGCCCCAGCTCCTCTCCGACCCGCTGAAGCGGATCATCAAGCAACGCTCGCTGGAAAAGTCGGCTCTGGATGCGGAGCTGAAGGTCTCGCCTCTGGGCGCCGAAGCCGGCGCCTTGGGAGCATCCAGAATGATTGCCGGCCGTGCCCTGGAAGATCTTTATGACCATGCACTGGAACGCTGATCGGACGCGAAACTGCCTTGTGGTCGCCGTCCTCGGAACCATCGGCCATCCCCTCGAACCTCGCTATGCGGGCAGCTGACAACGTTCTGATCTTCGATTTCGACGGCGTAGTGGCCGACACCGAGTCTCTGCACTGGAGGTCATGGTCCCTTCTCTTTGCATCCCATGGCATTTCCTTTACCTGGGACGACTACTGCAGGTTCGGCCGGGGCATCAGCGATCTTCACATGCTCGAGATTCTTCCGCAGCTTGCCTCCGAGCCTGCTCTCCGGAGCGTCCTCCGTGACCGCGCGGCCGAGCGCAGGCAGCTGGTCCGGAGCTGGTGCGCGCAACGGTCTCCTGTAAGCCCGGCTACCGTCAAGATGCTGAAAGGCCTTCGTGCATACCGCCTCGGCCTGGTGACGAGTTCGGATCGGGATGAGGTCGAGCCGCTGCTTCGCGCAGCCGGCATTCATGCCTGCTTCGCCGCCCTTGTCTACGGCGACGATACCCTTCGCCATAAACCCGACCCCGCGCCTTATCTTCTGATTCGCGAACGGATTGGTTTCGAGACGGGCCTCGCATTTGAGGATTCTGACGCCGGCCTCGAAAGCGCCACATCGGCCGGCCTGACTGCTGTTCGGGTGGATCATCCGGGAAATCTGCCGGCTGTGGTCGGCAGCAGCTTGTCGACGGGCTGACTTCACTCTCCCGATCCTGCCTCTCCCTCTGTCGCCCGACCAATTGCTTTAATAGTAAAGCAGAAGTTGCAAAACGAGCCGACGCGTGAGCTGATTGCCCTTGACAGGAAAACAAATCGTTTGTCAATATGCAGTCCGAGCCTTTTGTGCAAGCAGATCTGCATTTAGTTCTGGCGACCGGCGCTGTGCGGCAGGATCGCCCGTGCGGACGGCGCCCGCCGTCACACCGGTCCTGGATGCCGCTGGTCGGAAGGAGTTGAACCATGAAGGTTGAAACCGATCCCAATTCCGCGAAAGCCGAATCCGCAACCCTGGCCATTCATGGCGGTGCGCCGGTGCGCACAGAACCGTTGCCGCTCGAATTTCCGGGTATCCATCACATGGATGAGGAGGAGGTCGAAGCGGCCGTGCGCGTGCTGCGGAGCCGCTCGCCCTTCCGGTATTACGGCATCGATCTGCAGGGTGAGGTCGACGCGTTCGAGTCCGAATTTGCCGCTTTCCTCGGCATTTCGTACTGCCTTGCCCTCAACAGCGGAACCGGGGCGCTGCATACAGCCCTGTCGGCGCTGGGCGTCGGCCCCGGGCAGGAAGTCATCGTTCCCGCCTACATGTGGGTCTCGGTGGTGGCGGCAGTGGTGAATCTGGGCGCAATCCCCGTGCTGGCCGACATCAATGACACCTTTTGCATGGATCCCGCGGCTCTGGAGGCAAAGATTACGCCTCGCACGACCGGAATCATCTGCGTCCACATGAGCGGCGCTCCGGCCGAGGTGGAAGCGGTTGCCGCCGTCGCCCGCAAGCACAAGCTTTTCCTTCTGGAAGACTGCGCCCAGTGCGCCGGCGGAAGCATTCGCGGCAGGAAGGTGGGCACCTTCGGCGACATGGCCATCTTCAGCTTCCAGATGAACAAGAACATGACCAGCGGAGAGGGCGGCTGCATCGTTACCAGCGATGAGATGCTCTTCAATCGCGCGGTGGCCTGCCACGATACCGGATACGCGCGGGACGCGAGCGGCCGGGCCATGTTCGACCGCCCAGAGCTGTGCCTGTGGGGCCGCGGTTACCGCATCGATGAGATGCGGGCGGCAATCCTGCGCGTGCAGCTGCGCAAGCTGCCTCGGGTGACGGGCCACATGCATGCCAGCAAATACCGCCTGCGCGAGGCCCTGAAACGGTTTCCGCAAATTACCCTCCGCAAAATCGTCGATGAGGCCGGCGACACCGGCTGCTTCCTGCTTACCACGTTCCCCACGGCCCGCGTTGCGCAGGAGGTCAACCGTGCCCTCCGCGCCGAGGGAATCGTGACCTCCGCCCAGGGCGTGAACGACATCGTTATGACCGAGTGGGGGCTTCACATCTACTTCAATATTCCCAGCCTCGTTCACAAGACAGGCATCGACCGGGCAAATTCGCCGTGGTCGCTCGCGGAGAACAGGGAATCGCGGACGGAATACGGCAAGGGAACCTGCCCGTATGCCGACAGCCTCTTCGAGCGAAGCTGCCTGCTCGCGATCCCCTCCTGTCTGACCAGGCGGGACGAGGACGACATCATCGCGGCCTTTGATAAGGTGCTCTCTGTGATCGGCTCCTGAAAGCTGGCTCATTCGCAGGGCGCAGGCCGAGAGGCTTCCGCGCACCGGCGATGAGATACTCATGCAATAGGTCGAGATCACCCAAATGCCAGAAGCGATTCAACAAGGTTCCGAAATCCGGCTGAGAAAGGTTCTGACTCTCTGGGACCTGATCTTCTACGGAATGGTGCTCATCCAGCCAACAGCACCCATCCCGCTGTTCGGCGTTGCTCAGAAACTCTCCAACGGCCATACGGTCACCACCATCTTCGTCGCGATGTTCGCGATGGTCATCACGGCGGTGAGCTACGGGCGCATGGCCGCCGTGTACCCCTCCGCCGGATCGGCGTACACCTATGTGGGCAGAACCATCAATCCACACCTGGGTTTCCTGATCGGCTGGGCGATGCTGCTCGATTACGTTCTGCAGCCCCTCATCAATGTGGTCTGGATCTCGGTCGCGCTCCACAGCCGGTACATCACGGCCATACCCTTTCCCATCACGGCGCTGGCTGTGACGGCCTTTATCACCATACTGAACCTCATCGGCATCCGGTCATCGGCGCGCACGAACAAGCTGCTGCTCTTTGCCATGTGCGCGGTCATCGGCGTCTTCTTTGTTCTTGCCGTCCACTTCCTCTTACATCAGCAGCACTGGGCCGGGTTGTTCTCTTTCGCTCCTTTCTACGACCCGGCGACGTTCCATACAAAGCTCATCTGGCAGGCGACTTCCTTTGCGGCGCTCACCTACATTGGCTTCGACGGCATCACCACGCTCTCTGAGGATGTGCATAATCCCCGGCGGAATGTCCTGCTGGCCACCGTGCTGGTCTGCGTCCTGACTGGCTTGCTGAGCGGCGCCGAGGTCTATCTCGGACAGCGGATCTGGCCCAACTGGCACACCTTCCCGAACCTCGAAACAGCGTTCATGGATGTTTGCCACCGCGTCGGAGGGCCGTTCCTCTTCGAGGCGATGGGGGCGGTCCTGATGCTCGCCGCCCTGGGCAGCGCGCTGACCGGCGGACTGGGCGCCGCGCGTCTGCTGTTTGGCATGGGCCGCGACGGCGTGCTGCCGCGCGGCTTCTTCGCGCATATCCATGCCGAAACTAATACGCCCACCTACAACATCCTGCTGATCGGCGCGGTCGCTTACTGCGGCGCCATCGGCCTCAACTATGTCGGGAACGCCTATGAGCACGCCGGCGAGCTTCTCAACTTCGGAGCGTTCCTGGCATTCATGGGCGTGAATCTCTCGTCGTTTTGGCACTTCGCGCTGTTGAAGCGGGGAGAGCGGCGGAGGATTTTCGCGGATATCGTTCTGCCGCTGATTGGGTTTGCCTTCTGTGCCTCCATCTGGTGGAACCTGAACATCCTGGCAAAGATTGTGGGCGGTATCTGGTTCCTTGCAGGCGCGTCGTATTTGGCTGCCACGACCAGCGGTTTTCGCAGGGCGCCGAAGATGATTGATTTCAGCGAATCCTAATCAGCCCCGAAAGGGCGGAAAGCTCAGGCAAGGACCGGCGGAACACAATGAAGATCACCAGGATTGTGGCCGCCGGCTTGCGCGGCCGTACGCCGCCCGGAGGATGGGCCAACGAACTGAAACCGGCTGACTGCGTACATACGCTGCTGGCGGTGCGCACCGACGAGGGAATCACCGGCTTTGGTTCGGTGTCCGCCAACGACCTTCTGGTCGAGGGCGCGTTGCGGGTGCTGGAGCCCTTGTATACCGGCCAGAACCCGCTTGAAGCAGAGCGCGTGACTGAAAGGCTCAACGCCCATACATTCTGGCTGGGCCGCGGCGGCAGCCTGACCCACACGATCAGCGGCATCGACATTGCGATGTGGGACATCCTCGGCAAGACCACGGGCCAGCCGGTCGGCCGACTGCTGGGTGGGCGCTATCGCGACCGCGTGCGGCCGTATGCGTCGCTCCTGATGGAGGATCCCGAGCCCCTTGCCGAGAAGCTCGTTGCCCTTCAGGAGAAGGGCTTTCACGCCTTCAAGATCGGATGGGGCCGCTTTGGCCGCGACAATGATGCCCTCGACGAACGCATCGTCAGGGCGGCGCGCGAGGCCATCGGCCCGCATGCTCTGCTGATGGTCGACGCCGGTGCCTCCGATGCGTTCTGGCCGCGCGAATACAAATGGGCGCTGCGAACGGCTCACATGCTCGGCGCCTGGGGCGTTCACTGGTTTGAGGAGCCATTGCCTCCGGACAATCTGCAGGACTTCATCCTGCTGCGGCAGCATTCCCCGGTTCCGATTTCCGGGGGCGAAGTGCTGACCCGGCGGCAGTCTTTCGAGCCCTGGATTCGCGAGGGCGCTCTGGATATCGTTCAGCCGGATTGCACGAAGGTCGGCGGCATCAGCGAATTTCGCAGGATCGGCTGGATGGCGGAGGACCGGGGACTGCGCGTCATTCCGCATGGATGGAACACAGCTGTGGGCGTGGCGGCCGATCTTCAGCTGGCGTCGGCAAATCGGACAACGGATCTGGTGGAATACCTGACCGGCTCGCCGTTTATCGATGAGCTGAGCAGCGAGCCGTGGACCCTGGACGCGGAAGGGATGCTGCACATCCCGGACGCTCCGGGTCTGGGAATCGCTCTCAACATGGATGCAGTCGAACGGTACACAGGAGTGCGCTGGGAGCAGGTCTAGATCACGAACGTGGGGAAGGAGGGGCTGGCAAGATGGTTTCTCGAATTTTGCTGCGATTTACATGGGTATTTTCCGCGAGGACGGGTCTTCGGTCGAATTTCCTGAGGCGGGCCGGCGCTCTGGCTGGGTCTGCCAGGAGGGCGGGCGCAGCCGGTCTTGCGGCTGGCGCGGCAGTGCTGCTGATACCGGCGTGGTTCACCGGGACTCCAGTGCTGGCCCAGAACCAGGGATCGAAGCCGCTCTATCTCGATCCCGGCCAGCCGACCGATGTGCGCGTCGACGATCTGATGAAGCGCATGACCCTGAAAGAGAAGATCGGACAGCTCAACCTTCCATGTGCTTACGTCGACGAGCTGGGCAAAACGCCGGAGGAAAAGATTGCGGCTGCGAGAAAGTTCGCTGCCGGGACCTACACCGAAGAGATTGGTCCCGGCGCAGGCTTCTTCACGCTCAACGACACTCTGAAGCAGACGGATCTTGCCAAAGAAGTCAATCTGTTCAACGAACTGCAGAAGACTGCGCTGACGCAGACTCGCCTGAGGATCCCCCTTCTTGAAGACGAAGAGGGAACCCACGGAGCGATGTACCCCGGGGCGACGATTTTCCCCGAAGGGTTGTCCATCGGCAGCACCTTCGATATGCCGCTGGTGAACCGGATCTACTCCGTCGCCGCCCAGGAAGCGCGCGCCGTCGGCATTCACGTCCTTTCCACGCTGGTGCTGGAGCTGGACCGCGATCCGCGCATGGGCCGCAACATGGAAGCCTACACGGAAGATCCCTACCTCTACGCGAACATCGCGAAGAACATCGTGCGCGGCGCGCAGGGATGGAATATCGACGCTCCGGATAAGGTCGTTGCGCTGATGACCGATTTCCCGACGCAGAGCGTTCCGGCGAGCGGCATGGAGCGGGGCGCCATCGAAATCTCTGAGCGCGCTCTGCGGGAGACCTTTCTGGCTCCCTGGGTCTCGGCGTTCAACGCCGGGGCGCTGGGCGTGATGGCTGGTTATCCCGAGATCGACGACATCCCGGAGCACTCCTCGGAGAAATGGAACACCGATATCCTGCGCCACGAACTCGGCTTTAAGGGCGTGGTCGAGAGCGAGGGCGGCGGCTTTGACTCGATCGTCTATGAAGATGTCGCTCCCGACCAGAAGCAGGCCGGGGAGATGGCCCTCCGCGCCGGAGTCGATCTGGATATTACGTATGAGCCGGCTTACATGGGCCCGCTGGTCCAGGCCGTCGAAGACGGCGAAGTTCCGGAGGCGCTGGTCGACCGCGCCGTACGCCGCGTGCTGGAGCTGAAGTTTCGGCTCGGCCTCTTCGAGCATCCTTATGTCGATCTGGCCCATGCGCAGCAGGTGGTGCATTCGCAGGAGCATCAGCAGCTGGCCCTGCAGGTGGCGCGGGAAAGCATCGTGCTGCTGAAGAACGACCATAGCGTCCTTCCTCTGAAGAAGGACCTGAATGCCATCGCCGTGATCGGTCCCGATGCCAACGATGGCTGGAGCGAACTGGGCGACTATTCGCCGCAGGCGGTGCCGCAGCCGATCAGCACCATCCTCGAAGGGATCAAACAGAAGGTGTCGGCGCATACGCAGGTGCTCTATGCAAAGGGCTGCGATGTGATCGGCGGCAGCGAAGACGGCTTCGCCGAGGCCGTTCAGGATGCGAAGAGAGCTCAGGTGGCCGTGGTGGTGGTCGGCGAAGCGCCGCGCAATGGCGAGGACACTCCGCATCCCACCGACGGAGAAGGTTACGACGTGGCCAGGCTGAACCTGACCGGGCACCAGGAGGACCTGGTCAAGGCGATTCAGGCCACGGGAACGCCGGTGGTCCTGGTGCTGGTCAACGGGCGGCCGCTGGCGATTCCGTGGGAAGCGGAGCATGTTCCGGGCATCGTGGAAGCATGGGAGCCCGGGGAGCGCGGCGGAGAAGCCGTGGCCGACGTGCTCTTCGGCGATTACAACCCGAGCGGCCGGCTGCCGATTACGGTGCCGCGCGACTCAGGGCAACTGCCGGTCTACTACGACTACAAACCGTCGAAGGAGTACTGGGTGCATCGGGCATGGTCGCGTGACGGCGGCTATGTGGATATGCCCGGGACGCCGCTTTATCCCTTCGGATTTGGCCTGAGCTACACGCAGTTCAGGTACAGCAATCTGCGGCTGGATACGAACCAGATCTCCGTGGGAGGCAAGGTTAGAGCATCAATCGATGTCGAGAACACCGGCAGGCGCGCGGGGACGCAGGTCGTCGAGATGTATCTGCATGAGCACTACGCGCCGGTGTCGCTGCCGGTGGAGCGGATGCGCGGCTTCGAGCGCGTCACACTGAATCCCGGCGAGACGAAGACCGTCACCATGACGATCCGGCCCGCGGACATGATGCTGCTCGATCGCGACATGCTCTGGCGGGTGGCGCCGGGAACCTTCGACGTGATGATCGGGAATTCGGCGGAAGACATCGTGCTGAAGACCTCGTTCGATGTGAAGTACCCGAATACGGTGCTGGACCGGGGACTGAGCACAACGCCGGACCTCGCGCGGTAGACTCTCGACGAGCCCCGGCCGGCGCGGGCCGTGCCGGGGCGCGGCAGGTTCCGGAGGCGAAGCATGAGGACATATGTGCTGGCGGTGGTTGCAATCTGGTGCTGCTCGCTGCCGGCGGGCGCGCAGGCGGCCGACCGGGCGGCCCAGGCTGGTTCGCTGCCCGCGTTTCACTGGCCCCACGGGTACAAGGCCGCGGTCAGCCTGAGCTTCGACGATGCCCGGACGAGCCAGATCGATACCGGGCTTGCGCTCCTGCAAAGGCTGGGTGTGAAGGTCACCTTTTTTGTGCAGCCGCCGGGGGTGGAGCGACGGCTCGCGGGATGGAAGCAGGCAGTCGCCGATGGCGACGAGATCGGCAACCATACAATCTCGCATCCCTGTACGGGCAATTATGCATTCTCGCTCGACAATGCGCTGGAGAACTACGACCTGACGCGCATGGCCCAACAGATCGATGAGGCCAGCGAGCAGATCCAGAGGCTGCTGGGCGTGCGTCCCAGGACCTTTGCCTATCCGTGCGGGCAGAAGTTCGTGGGGCGCGGGCTGGACGTCGAGAGCTATGTTCCGCTGGTGGCGGAGCGGTTCATCGTCGGGCGCAGCTACCTGTCTGAGTCCTCGAATGACCCGCGCATCGTGGACCTGGCGCAGGCGATGGGGACGTCGTTCGACGATACGGGCTTTGCCGCGATGAAGCAGGCCGTCGATGAGGCCATCCAGCAGGGGCGGTGGGTCATCTTTGTGGGGCACGAGATCGGCCAGCGCGGGTTTCAGGTGACCGATACGCATGCGCTGGAACAACTGTGCCGATATCTCAAGGATCCCACCAACGGGATCTGGCTGGGCACGGTGGAGGAGATTGGCCTGTACGTTGGCCAGCACCAGGGAGCCCGGTGACCGGTGTGGTCCGCGGTCCGGGCCGGAGCGGAGAGAGAAGGCTCCGAATTTTCCGAAAAAAATTCCGGGGTCGCCAGGGGCGGTGACTTAGAATCAGGAACTTAGCCGGGCAGCGAACTGGGCAGCAAGTTATCTGTCAGAGGATAAGTCAGTTCCGGGAGAGCCGGGATTGAGGCAGGCTCGGCCAGGTTTGCGGCAGACTCGGCCGTGATGAGGCTATGTAACTGAGCGGACGTCCGTTGCAACTCGGCTGAGGGTGGCGCAATCAGGGCCGAGTTTGCAGGGGTCTCGGCCGAGAGTGCGGCAGGCTCGACCGGGCTTGCGGCAGGGCTGACGGCGAGCGGCCGGAGCCAGCAGGCTGCAATCATGAGTGGGCTCCTGATGCAGGAAAGCCTCGCACCGGGATGGGCGAGGCTTTCTGTCTATCTCTACCTTATAAGTTCAGAATATCAGATGGAGAGATATAAGCTGCCAACTTTCCTGGCGTGGAAGGGCTGCGAAATCAGCGGAGACACTTTTGTAACCTGGGCAAAAAGCTTGACAGCTTTTGGGGAGAACGTGACGGCGGGGCGTGAACGGGCGCCGGCGGGATCGATTTCGTGTCAGGACGGTGGGTTCCACGGGGACGGTTCCCGGAGGTGCTGCGGGACGCTGCTGTCTCTGCCCGTGCCGGAGTTCGGAAATTCGCGGCTGAGACCTTTCAGGCGCTCCCTCTCCGCCAGTGTGGAGTAGAATCGGCAGAATTCCCCGGGGTCCGGATAAATCAGTCCCGGAGCCGGCGAGCGCGCCGGCTTCCTGCACGAGGTCCTGCTATGGAGCTGAATGGCTCCGGTATTGTGCCGGAGCACGTGGATGCGGTCGGCCAGGTTGCGCGCGACGATGATGTGTTCATCTTTATCCGGCCGACGAGCAACGATGCCAGGACCCTGATCGCTCTCGGGTATCCGACGAAGAGTTCGGATGTGCACAACAAGTCCTCGGACTGGGGACCGATGGCGGGGTTCGTGCCGGTGGATCCGGCGTTCGACAAGAACCTGGGGAAGAACCCGGCGAGTCCTGAGCTGAAGGAGCCTGACCCGAATATCGATCCGTCGGCGCACGAGAGCCGGGCGACGGACCCGACCCATAACGTGAAGGTGACGCAACTGTTTCTGACCGAGGCGCTGCTGGCGAAGCTCTCCGCGGACGGGAAGATCCGATGGGAGAAGGAAGGCGGGGCGTTCACCGGGCCGCACAACAGTCCGGACCCGAAGCGAAAAGTAATCCGAAAGAAGGCGGTGGTGACCACAGGTTCCGGGGTGTCAGGGGCGTTGCCGGAGGCACGGTGGTACAAGGCGACGGCGGACCACGCGCGGGCGCGGGAAATGAATTTCTTCCTGACGAAACAGGAGGGCGGACGGTGGCTGGTGTGGTACGAGAGCGGGAAACCGAAAATCAGAGACGAGCGCCAGGTCGCCGCACTGTATGTTTTTGCCTACGAGATCGAGGGAGAGAAGAAACCGGTCACGGGGGATTACGATCTGTGGCTGGTGGCGCCAAAGATCAGCAAGCATGGCTGGCAGCATCTGGTTATGGCCACGACAGGCAACGCGGAGCGGCATGGCGAGTCGGCGGCGACGGAGTACATCCGGGGTCTGCTGACCAGGCTGAATGCGGCGTGCGGGCGAACGCGGAGTCCGGTGTTCTGGCATGGGGCCGAAGCGCAGAATTATGGATTTACGCAGGGGCTGGACAAGGAGCTGGCGCTGTTCACCCCGAGCGGCAACAAGAAAATGATTGCGATTTCCCAGGTACCGCGGGCGCTTTACGAGATTCGCATGCGTGCCTATCTGGTGTACTGGAATAAACGATACGGCGAGCCGGACCCGCACCTGATGGGAGAGGCGGCGAACCAGGACGCGGTCAGCCGCATCAACCGCATGCAGGGGCAGCTGAGAGACTTTACCTACTCGATGGCGGCTTATCGTCAGAACCGCGACGAGCGCAAGCAGCTGCAGGGCCAGAAGAGCTGGTCCCCCGAGGATCAGGCGAGACTGGAGAAACTGGAGGGGCGGTCTCCGAATCTGTCGAGACAGGCGATTCGCAGCGCCTTCCAGCTGGCTGCAAAGGCCGGAAGTCTTGAGATTCCTGATGCACAGAGCCCTCCGACTCAGGTGACGGGTTTCGTAGCCAAGGCCGGAGAAGTCAATCTGGCGGATGACAAGCTGTACATGATCAGGAAGTTCTATGAGGAGCTGCATGCCCTGACGGAGTGGATGAAACATAACTCCGCCGACTGGAAGCTGCTGGCGCTGGGGCCGGCGGACTTTAAGGACAATGTGGGCATGACACCGGTGGAGCTGAGGCACTTTCAGTTATTTCTGGAAAAGACGGTGACGGAAACGAGCACGGGGAAGGGCGAGACAGACTGGCAGAAGCTGCAGCCCGAACTGAATAAAATGCTCGAACGGATCAAGGTACTGATCCGTATGAATACGGGGAGGTAACGACCCTGGCGGATCTCATCGCCGCGACGGGCATGGCAGGCACGATCGCAGGCTCCGCTCGCATGCCTGCCGGCAGAGATGTGAGCAACGAAGTTATGGCTAGTTGGATTTTCAGCATAGTGTGGATGTGCACGAGGTTCTGGCTCTGGTTCGCTACGTTTTCCTCCTCGGAAAGGGTGGCATTGGTAGCGGCGTTTTTCGTGCTCGTTGGAGTGGTTGGCGAATACGTCATTGAACTAAAAGCGATTGAGAAAAAGGCACGGCTAAAGAAGGTCATTAAAGGTATCTCTATGGCGCTTTTGGTCGTAGGGCTGAGTGGCGACGTGCTGGGAATCATCATGGGGCAGGCCGAAATGGCGGCGCTCATAGGGGAAACCGGCGATGCTGCTACGTCTGCACGTAATGCAGCTACGGACGCGGCGCACGCCAAGGCAGATGCTGGCGAAGCTAAAGGTAAAGCCCAAGATGCATCTACTGCAGCCGGAGATGCTGAGAGCAAATCCAAAGCAGCCAACGCCGTGGCATCCAATGCATTAACACAGGCGAAAGCAGTGGACAAATATGCTGATCTCATAGCATTCAAGATCAGCTGGCGGATTTTAGATGGTAAGAGATTCCACGAACTTATGGCTGGTAAGCCAACAGGGACCGCAGAAATTTGGTTTGAGCCGGATGATGAGGCATTTGCTTTCGCGGGAGGAATCGCTAAGGACCTCAAAGATGCCGGATGGATAGTCTCTGGACCTGACCCGATGCCGGCAGATAGGAAATGGACTCCAAAGCCTCCTATGACCGTGCTTGATGAAATGCGACTAGATGCGACAATGAATGGGTTAGCAATCGGCTCGAAGCACTTGCCCGACTTGCAAGGAAAAACGGCAGTGGGAGCCTTTGTGTGGGCGCTGGAAAGGTCAATGGGTCGGCTTGGGTTCGTAGTGATGATGGGCGAGTATCCTTCTCTCCCAGACAACTGCGTAATAGTCGCAGTCGGACGCCACGTCCCCTTCATCCCTCCGAACCCGTATGCGCCGGAAACCGCAGAACCGCAGAGTAGCAAGAAGAACGCCAAGCGATAGCCTGTGGAAAACAAACGGCACCAGTACCGCCCGCTGGATCGCGGCGGGGCGCGGGACGGGCCGTCAGTGGCCGCCGAATGAAGGATGCAGGGCAGGCAGGGTGCCGCGGGCGGTCAACTGACTCTCATGGAAGACGCGGAGGCTGTTGCGGCCTGTGTCTTTGACGGTGTACATGGCGGTGTCGGCGTTGCGGAGGAGTTCCCCGACGGTGCGGCCGCCCTCGGGAAAGATGGATACGCCGACGCTGAGGGTCAGGCTGATTTCGCAGCCGCCGATCGCGATGGGCTGCGAGGCGTTGCGAATGATCTGCTGGCCGCAGCGTTCGACGTCCTCGAAGGTACGAAATTCGGGCATGACGATGACGAATTCGTCTCCGCCCATGCGCGCCACGGTGTCGGACTCGCGGACGGAGGAGAGCAGGCGCTGCCCCACCGTGGCGAGGAGGACGTCGCCGTCGGCGTGGCCGACCGAGTCGTTGATCTGCTTGAAGCGGTCGATGTCGAGGAGGAAGACCGCAACCTTCTGGCCGTGGTCCTGCGCGTGGAAGATTGCCTGACGGAGACGCTCGTGGAGCAGCATGCGGTTGGCGAGGCCGGTCAGGTGATCGTGATGCGCGAGGTAGTTGACGCGATCGGAGCGGCGGCGGTGCTCGGTGACGTCGCGGCTGGTGACGGCGAGGCCGGTGCCGACGCGGACGACCTGAATGTTGAGCCAGGTGCCCTGGATCATCTCGTCGTCGATGAAGACTTCACAGGCGTAGGGAATGCCGGTGCGGACGACCTCACGGTACTTGTGGATGAGGCCGGATTTGATCATGAAGGGCCGGACTTCGGTGAGGATCCTGCCGTAGAGGGATTCGCGGGGCATGCCGAGGCGGCGTTCGGCGTTGGGATTGATGTAGCTGAAGGCGAAGTCAGCGATGGCGCCGGAGGCGTCGGGGATGCCGTCGAAGATGTAGAAGTCGTCGAGGCTGCATTCGACGGCGGCGAAGAATCGGGCGTGGTCCACAGCGGCGGGTGTGTTGAGCGCCCGACGCTGTCGAGGAAGGAGCGCCTCGAAAGGAGCAGGATTCTGGCCACAAAGACGCTTGGTGTGCATAGGCAGCTTTCCGCCCTGGTCGCCGGGAAAAATGGGGAACTTGAGAAGGATTATATCGCCGGCAGAGGCGGGTTCCATCCCCCGGAATCGCCATCGGCAATGCCGCCGCCAAGGCGAAGGGGATGCGATGGGGAGCGGCGGACATGCGCGAGGTGGCAGGCGTCAGGGGCGAAGGCCGAGACCCTGTTCTGAAGCCTGGTGGCGCGGGGGAACTCGTGCCGGGAACCGGAGCGGAGATCTGATTATCGGAAAAGGCTTGCAATTCACAAGCGAAGTTTGCTAGCCTGGCGGGCGTGGCTGGAGACCCCAGGAAGAAGCAACGTTCCGGCTGCCCGGTAAGCATATCGCTGGAGATTTTCGGAGACCGATGGTCGCTGCTGATCGTGCGGGACCTGATGGTGCGCGGGTTTCGCACGTTTGGGGATTTTGAGGAGTCGGGCGAGGGGATTGCGACCAATATTCTGGCGGATCGGCTGCGGCGGCTGCGGCAAGCGGGGATCGTGATGACGGAGCCGGATGCTGAGGATCGGCGGAAGCTGCATTACCGGCTGACGGAGAAGGGAATCGATCTGGCTCCGGTGCTGCTGGAGTTGCTGATCTGGGGGTCGCGCCACGAGGAGACGGGTGCGCCGCCGGGGGTGATTGCGGAGATGGCCAGGAACCGGGAGGGCGTTCTGACGGAGACACGACGGCGGTGGGCGGAGCGGGATCCAACGCCGCTGCTGCCGTGGCTGGGAGGGCCGGATCGTCCGGGCGGAGGCCGTTCGCGGGGGAGGCGGAGGGCCCCGGCGAGAGGGAAGAAGGGCAAGTAGGCAGGGATTCGCCTGCCGTTCCATGGGCAGGCAGAGGAGAAGGCGATGGAGACGATGAGCGCGGCGGCGGCGCAGGGCGCGCTGGAGGTTCCGAAAGGGCGGCTCTGGGCGGGGCGCGCGATCAGCGGACTGGCGGCGGCCTTCATGCTGCTGGATGCGGCGATGAAGCTGGCGAAACCGACGCAGGTGGCGGAGGCGTTTGTGCGCACCGGGTGGCCGCTGGAGTTGTCGGTTACGCTGGGCGCGATTCTGCTGGGGAGCACGATTCTGTACGTCATTCCGCGGACGGTGGTGCTGGGGGCGATTTTGCTGACCGGGTATCTGGGCGGGGCGGTGGCGACGAATTTGCGGCTCGAGAACCCGCTGTTCACGAACACGCTGTTCCCGGTGTATTTCGGAGTGCTGGTGTGGCTGGGGGTGTGGCTGCGGGATCCACAACTGCGGGAGATGATTCCGCTGCGGGAGAGCCGGTAAGCCAGGGGGATTTCCGCAGACGGATGGATGGCAGGCGGGACACTGAGCTGATTCGTGGACAGAGGGTGTGGGCGGGATCCATTCGACCTCGGGGTTGAATACCTGCCGGGCCAGGGCTGGGGGCTCCGATCACAAATCTCACACAGGAGAGATGCAGCCATGGATATTCGGCCATATCTGAATTTCAACGGGCAGTGCGAAGAGGCGTTTCGGTTTTATGAGCGGGTGCTGGGCGGGAAAAGCCTGGGCTTCCACCGGTTCCGCGGCAGTCCCATGGAGGGACACGTTCCGCCGGAATGGGCGGATAAGGTGATGCACACCGGACTGCAGGTGGGGAAGCAGACGATCCTCGGCAGCGATGCGCCGCCGGACCGCTTCCATGGCATGCATGGTTTCGCGGTCTGTCTCGACTTCGACAACGAGGCCGAAGCGGAGCGGGTATTTGCGGCGTTGTCGGAGGGCGGCCAGGTACACATGCCGATTGCAGAGACATTCTGGGCGAGGCGGTTTGGGATGTTTGTGGACCGGTACGGCACGCCGTGGATGGTCGACGTGCCGAAGCCAATGTGAGCTGTGGCGGAGTGGGGGCGGAACTGAGAAAGGAGCGATGGATGAGCAAAGTGCGGGTGTTGGCGGGGACGAAGAAGGGCGCGTTCATACTGACGGCCGATGGGAAGCGGGAGAACTGGGAGGTGAGCGGACCGTTCTTCGCGGGGTGGGAGGTTTACCACATGAAGGGGTCGCCGGTGAACCCGGACCGGATTTATGCCTCGCAGACGAGCGGGTGGTTTGGGCAGATCATTCAATGCTCGGATGACGGGGGCAAGACATGGTACGCGCCCGGCGGGGGCCAGCAGAAATCGCCGCAGGGCTGGCCGATGGGGGAGAGCAACCGGTTTGTCTATGACACGTCGGAGGCGACAGGGAAGCCGCTGACGACGCACCAGTTCTACGACGGGAAGCAGCATCCGTGGGAGTTCAAGCGGGTATGGCATCTGGAGCCGTGCCTCAGGGATGCGGAGACGGTGTATGCGGGGGTGGAGGATGCGGCGCTTTTCCGGTCGACGGACGGGGCGCATTCGTGGCAGGAGCTGTCGGGGCTGCGGGGGCACGGGACGGGGCCGAAGTGGCAGCCGGGCGCGGGCGGGATGTGCCTGCACACGATCCTGCTCGATCCCGGGGATCCGCAGCGGATGTACATCGCGATTTCGGCGGCGGGGGCGTTTCGGACGGACGACGGGGGCGAGAGCTGGAAGCCCATCAACAAGGGGCTGCGGTCGCAGTACATCCCGGATCAGGATGCGGAGGTGGGGCACTGCGTGCACCACATCGCGATGAATCCACGGCGGCCGGGCGTGCTGTTCATGCAGAAACACTGGGATGTGATGCGCAGCGACGATGCCGGCGATCAGTGGCGCGAAGTCAGCGGGAATCTGCCGACGGATTTCGGGTTTGCGATTGACGTGCACGCGCACGAGCCGGAGACGATCTACGTGGCGCCGATCACCAGCGACTCGCTGCACTATCCGATGGACGGCAAGCTGCAGGTGTGGCGGAGCCGGACGGGAGGCAATGAGTGGGAGGCGATGACCAACGGGCTTCCGCAGAAGGACTGCTATGTGAACGTGCTGCGGGATGCCATGTCAGTGGATTCGCTGGATGAGTGTGGCGTATATTTCGGCACGACGGGCGGGCAGGTGTATGTTTCGCCGGATGGGGGCGAGCACTGGAAGGCGATCGTCCACGATTTGCCGGCGGTGCTGTCGGTGGAGGCGCAGACGCTTCCGTGAGCAGCGCGACCATTCGCGTGGAGCTGCCGCATCATCTTCGGAACCTGGCACAGGTGAACGGCGAGGTTCGGCTGGAGGTGGAGGAGCCGGTGACGCTGCGCCGGGTGCTGGATGCCCTGGAGGCGCGGTATCCGGTGCTGCGGGGGACGGTTCGGGACCAGGAGACGCAGCAGCGGCGGGCGTTTCTGCGGTTCTTTCTGTGCGAGGAGGACTGGTCGCATGAGCCGGTGGACGCTCCACTGCCGGAGGCGGTGGCGACGGGGAGGGAGCCGCTGCTGATTGTGGGGGCGATTGCGGGCGGGTGCGGGGAGCTCTGCAAGCTGGAGAGAAGGAGGGAGTTATGTCGAGCGCTGTGGTTTCGCCCGCGGGCACGGGGGCGATTGAGGTTCTGCGATTGCAGGCGCAGGCGATTCAGAGAGCGCTGCGGATGAATACGGAGGGGCTGACACAGGAAGACAGCCTGGTGCAGCCGCAGCCGGGCGGGAACTGCATGAACTGGGTCGTCGGGCATCTGGTGTGGGTGAACAACCAGATCCTGCCGCTGACAGGACAGCAGCCGGTGAATGGCGCGGATGCCCTGAAGCAATATGAGCGGGGATCGCAGGCACTGAAGGATCCGGCGGCGGCGATGCCGCTGAGCGAGTTGCTTGGGGCGTGGGACGAGCAATGTTCACGGCTGGATGCGGGGCTGGCGGCCCTGCCGCTGGAGAGACTGGAGCAGCCTGCGCCTTTTTCTCCGCGGAAAAATCCGGAGGAGACCGTCGGGTCGCTGCTGAGCATTCTGCTTTTCCATCAGGCGTACCACAGTGGACAGACTGGACTGCTGAGGCGGCTGGTGGGCAGGGAAGGCGCCTTCAAATAAGAACGGGCGCGGGAGAGTCGTTCCGCGCCGCTCGGCTGCTATCAACTCAGGGAGGGAAAGCATGCAGGGGATCAAGCCGTTTTTGTGGTTTAACGGCAACGCGGAGGAGGCGGCGAGGTTCTACGTCTCGGTCTTTCCGAATGCCAGGATGGGCAAGGTGATTCCCTATGGCGAAGGCGGCCCGGGCCAGGCGGGATCGGCGATGACGGTGACGTTTGAGATCAACGGGCTGGAATTCGTGGCGCTGAACGGGGGACCGCAGTTTCCGTTCACACCGGCGGTGTCGTTCGCCATTCCCTGCGAGAGCCAGGCGGAGATCGACGAAGTTTGGGCGAAACTGACCGCGGATGGGGGCAAGGAAATGGAGTGCGGCTGGCTGACGGACAGATTCGGGCTCTCCTGGCAGGTGGTGCCGGCCAATATCGCGGAACTGCTGCAGGGCAGGGATGCCGAGGGCGGCAAACGGGCGATGCAGGCGATGCTGCAGATGAAGAAGCTGGATATTGAGACGCTCCAGCGGGCGGGGGGACTGGGGTAGGTCTTGCTACCGCGGAATTTGGTAGTGGGTCAGTTTGAATTTGGGAGGGTTGCACGATGTGTGGAAAACGGTCACACTTGAGTCATGCCTAAACGCTCAAGCAAGGATCACGATTTTGCAGTAAACGCCCTACGCGTCGTAGAGCAAGCCATTGGTGAGCACATTGACGGCACAGCCCTACCGGACCCCCACGAAGGCAAGAACCCGGCAGCCGTGGCACTGGGGAAGTTGGGCGGCCAAAAAGGCGGCAAGGCGAGAGCAGCCAAACTCTCGCCCACGAAGCGCAAGGCCATCGCTAAGAAAGCTGCGGCGGCTCGCTGGGAACAGTCATAGACCCTTTCCAGTGTCCTCTGGATCGGGGAATGCAAGCAGCATGTTTTGGCCATATCTTTGTGCGACGACATCCAGTTTTGAAATGAAATCTGGATAGTCTTTGCTGAGCTTCATAAGGGCCACGACTGCGCCCAAGTGTTCAACAAGCTTCATATAGCCGATGTTTGAGGTAAGGCGCTGGAAGTACTTGTGCGTTGGTCGCCCCGCTGCGTTACGTGCCGTCACCTTTTTCAATTCTTCTAGTACTCCCGGTGCCAACCGCCTATACACAATGTCATTCGTCAGGCATCCGAAGTACTGTGGGCGCTTTACCGTATCCGCCCGGTAATCCAGACCGCGAAGCCTAAACAGGTGTTCATAGAATTCAGGCTTGAACGTCCCTCGGACATAGGGCTGGAGTTCCTTCGCAATGAACGCCTCCAGAATGCGCGCAAGGCCATCAACGGCTCTTTTCTTCTGATAGCCGGTCGCTTCATCGATCAGCGCGATAATCCCGGTGTGGGCCAATGCCCGCATGAGAATGTCGGCTGACTTCGCAATTTCATCCTGGCTATCCAGCAACGCTCTCGCGTCTCTCGCCTTCAGAAAAACATCGCAAATCATCGGGTAGAGTTCACCGCGTAGGCCATACGCAATCGCGCCACTACCCACTTTGTAGTGATACCGGGTATTCAGCCCTTCCCAGAGTTCATCGCTGATGAAGGGTCGCAGGTTTGACGCAGACAGGATTGGCGGGAGGTTGGCAACAGCCGCATCTTGTTTGGCGCGGCGCCAGTGTGATCCGCCACGCTTGCCGCCGAGAGATTTCACCAGTTCTCTCTCAGACACTAGCCGTATAACCTCGCCTTCAACGACGATCACCGCGCAAGGGATCGTTTGGCCGATGATGGGTAGATCGCCCACCGCTTCCGGCTCGTATATGGGGTTGCCTCTGAGCGCAGCCCATCGTTCCTCGGCTGCGGCTTGCGCAAGTTCTTTCCGTTGCGCAGGTGTCAACTTCGCCATGCGCGCTTCGCCAGATCGCTTCTTCCCGCTGGCGCCATTGGGATCATTGTCAGCCATCCCGCCACCTCACTTGTGCTAGCATAACGCAAAATGCTGGCAAAAAGAAAGGCCATGCCAGTATTTACAATGGCGCCAGAGGTAAGCATAATGGTCAGTATGAATAGGCTGAGCGCAACCGAGCGGGTCCAAGTTATCAAGTGCCTCTGCGAAGGCATGAGCATTCGCAGCACGGTGCGGATCACTGGCATAGCGAAGAACACCGTCGTGAAGCTGCTCTGCGATATGGGCTGCGCTTGTGCCGACTACCACCATAGGACCGTGTGGAACCTAACCGTCCAGCGCCTTCAGTGCGATGAAATCTGGAGCATCGTCGGCGCCAAGAAAAAGAATGTCACGCCCGAACAAGAAGCGGAGGGATGGGGCGACGTTTGGACGTGGACGGCGATTGACGCCGACACCAAGTTCTGCGTGACCTACTTCGTTGGGGACCGTGGGAAGCATTCAGCGTTCGCGTTTATGGAGGATTGCGCCTCTCGGATAAACGGACGCCTCCAGATCACCACGGACGCGCACAAACCGTATCTGGCAGCCGTGGAGAAGGCTTTCGGGGGAGATGCCGACTACGCGCAACTCCACAAAATTTACGGTGCCAGCGAAGCCAATGAAGCGCGGTACAGCCCCGCAACCTGCATCGGCTGCGAAATGAAAACTGTGAGCGGGGTACCTGACCCCAAACACGTCAGCACGTCCTACGTTGAACGCCAAAACCTGACGATGCGGATGTCGATGCGGCGGTTTACGCGGCTGACCAATGCGTTCTCAAAGAAAGTCGAAAACCACGGTCACATGGTCGCGCTCTACTTCGCGTACTACAACTTCTGCCGAGTTCATTCCACACTGCGCGTGACGCCAGCAATGGAGGCAGGGCTGGCCGATCACATCTGGAGCGTGGAGGAATTGGTCGAACTGCTGCCAGAGCCGAAGGCGAAGAAGCGCGGACCTTATAAGAAACGCGCAGCGTAGGAACCACGCATAATATACCAGTTTGGGACGCCTTTTCCACAGAAATGGGCGTTTCTTGTGGAAAAACCATACCGAAACGGGTAGAATCGAGCCATGGAGGCGAATCAAAAGCGAACCGTGGCGATTTCGTTTGTATTCGACATTCGCAAGGCCATCGCCGCCACTGCTTTTCTAGCGGAGCGAGAAGCTGGAAAGCTGGATATGTTTTTGTCCATCAAGATGCTCTATCTGGCCGACAAGAAGGCGCTAGAACGGTGGGGAAAAACAGTAACCGGCGACAGAATGGTTTCAATGCCGCAGGGTCCGGCCCTGAGTAGAATCTACAATCTCTTTAAGGGCCAAGGAACCGTTGATGATCTGCGCGAGTGGAAAGGGAACTTCAGTGCAACAGTCGGCAACACTATTCGCCTGCTGAAGAGTCCCGATCTAGGCCCCCTTTCTGATGAGGAGAAGGAGGTTCTAGAGGATGCACGCACGGAGATACATAGCGTGGCCCCCTATGAGGTAGCTGAGTGGCTACACGAAAGCTGCCCCGAATGGGAGGACCCGCACGGCAGTAGTCGCGCGATTGATCCTGCGGTGATCCTGCGGAAAGCTGGTCGCACCGACCAGGAAATTCGAATGATTGAGCAATCCAGCGAGGAGTTCAAACAGATAGAGAAAGTGTTTAGTCATCTCTAGGAACTCGAAATGAAACTCGGGGATGCTTTTACGATGGCGGTCCCGCCTCGTTATGACACGCCTCATCTCTTTTTCGTGATCTCCGATCCCTCCAAATCTGGAGGAATCTATCACATCGTCAACATCACGACAGACTATATACGGGCAGGAAAAGACTGCATCCTGGATGTCGGCGACCATCATTGGATAACGGAACTGTCTTATGTATCGTTCCGCGATGCCAGAGAAATCACCCCTGATTTAAACCTCGACTCTCTGGTGGGGAAACTCGTCACGATGCAAGCTCCGTTGCGTCAAGACATTCTGGAGAAAATCGTGGGCGTCGCGAAGACGACTAAGGGATACAGGAACGAGTTCAAGTCCTTTCTCTGAGGCCCAAATTTTCAAACTGACCCACTACCCGGAATTTGTGATTGACGGAGTACAAGAGCAAACGGAGATTCTTCGCTTACCACCCCTGATCTGACCCCGTTCTTCGTCCAATTGACTATACGAGATTCATAGTCGCCGTCGGGGCGGCGGGAAAGTGGGAAACGCCAACGGCGTTTTCCAAGCGGGCGCAGCCCGCGTCTTTTCCACCAC
>JAJYVF010000053.1 GCA_021792135.1 Acidobacteriota bacterium
GGCCTCAACCTGCTTCAGCGCAGCGATGATCTGCGCCTCCGTGTGTCTGCTCCTGCTCATCAGCCCTTCCCCTTTCCTTCGTCCAGATCGTATTCCGTTCTGGACCGATTCTGGGGGTCAGGTCACCCCAACGCTGAAGAAGTTTGGGGCGCTGTACGCTCGAATGACACGCGCAATTGGCTTGAGAACCTGAGGAACGCCACAATAGCCGAGGTGGATCCGGACAGTCTGCATACCCACGCGGCTGAAAGCTGCTCATTGGCTTCTCTTCAGCTGGGATAACGGCTCTCAATCGATTCCACCCTCGATTTTCCGGATCTTCCTTATTCCCGGGGTATTCCGACTCCAGGCAGGCACGGCATCCCTTTGGGTAAATGGCCGATGGTGCCTCAGGCTGCGGCGCTTTCTCGGGCGCTGGGAACAGAGGAATGGTGCCATCTGTTCCAGCCGAAAGCTCGCCGAGCGCCTCTCCGAGGGCGATAGCCCGACCTTTGGAATACGTCGAAGCATAAACAATCAGCATCCCCATCAAGGCTGATGCTGGTTCCCGTGGGAGCATCCTACTGCAGGAGTCTGTGTCTGCCCGGACAGAAAAAGCTGGGCAGACCGCATCCATCGTGGTGTCGGGAGTACCGCGTGTTTCGGTTTTTTCTTTCCTTTCTCTGTTCATTCGCAATTGCACTCCAACTGTTGGTTATCGTCGGGTGTGGCAGTTCAACGACAAACATGGCCTCAGCCGGCACGAACCCAGGCTCCGGCGGCGGCAGTCCGGTCTTTGGCGGATCGCCCAGCAACGCCAGTCCGGGTTGCGGGGGAGCGAAATCGGGATATAACAACCAAAATAGCTCAGTAACCGGGGTCTGGTTGCAAAGTCCCGCACCAGGTGAGAATCAGAGCAATGTCACGGTGAATGCAACCGCATACGCCACCGTTGCCATTACCCAGTGGACGGTTTGCCTCGACGGTCAATCCGTATACCAGGCAAATAACCCTGCAACTTCCATCTCCCGGACCATTACCATTCCCACTGGCCAGCATCTCCTGTGGGCAAGCGTGGCGGACTCCAAAAACGATTCCGACAGATCTGAAATCAGACTGATCCAGGTTGGACCGCCGCCGGCGAGCAGTACGGTGCTGCCCACTCCGCCCGCCAACGCGCAGGTGCTGAGGGAAATGCAGAATGATCAGTCCAACTGGAGCATCTGCAGCACGTGCGCGGCGGGGACGAACGTCACCAGCAACTATACGATGAGCTTTGACCAGAGCCAGCCCTCCCTGAGCGGCAGCAGCCTTGAGATGTACGCCGGGGGCCCCTCGTGGAGCAACGTGCTGTTCAAGGACATCATCATGGGCACCACTCCCCATACCCATTTTTTATGGGACTTCTGGGTTTACCACGACCCCGCTGTCGAAGACCACTTCTGGTCCTCGGAGCTCGATTTCTTCGTGGTTCTGTCAGGCAACGAGTTTATGGCCGGCAGTCAGTGCGACTTTGGAGACGGCTACTGGGCGACCTGGGATAGCAACGGCGAACGATGGATCCTCAATGGGATCCCCTGTCCGCACTGGACGCCGGGCTGGCACCACGTTCAGGAGTACGATGAGGTCATCAATTCCAGGCAGTATCGCTACGATACGCTGGTCTTCGATGATATGCCCTACGGCCTCAATCAGACCTGGAACACCAACAGTACTCCGTGGCAAGATCAGGTCGGCCTCCAGTTCCAACTGGACCACGATCCCACCGGTACTCCACTTCACGAATGGGTCGATGAGGTGACTCTGACGATGTGGTAAGGCGAGCGGTGATCGAGATATTGCACCGGCCTCGGAGCGGCTGATGGGCAATTGTTCATCTGCTGCTTTTGTTTCCGGGCTCGCCGGTTCGGGTCTGGTAGGTTTTGTGGCCGTTGGGGCACTCACGGGATTTTGTGTCCTTTGGTGACGTGGACGACGGCGTCGCAGCTTTGGCAGTGAAAGTCACCCGTTTCCCGGGCCGTTTCTCCGGCGTGAGCAGCCATGACAATTCCACCTCCTGAAAATAAGGTGCCGGCCGGGAGGAAGGCGTTGGGTGCTAAGCCGCGCCAGGGGGCGGCGGCGCCCGGGATGGGGGATGGGGATCCTCGAAGGTATCGGTTTGCCGGCAGCAGAGGCCATGCGATACTTCAGATGAACATGTACAAACGCGTCGTTCTTAAGCTTTCCGGCGAAGCGCTGGCCGCGGGCCGCGGGTTCGGGGTCGATCCCGTTCGCATTCATGAGATTGCCGGCGAGGTGGCGGAAGTGCACCAGATGGGGGTGGAGGTAGCCATCGTGGTGGGCGGGGGGAATTTTTTCCGGGGTGTGGCGGAACAGGCGCGGGAGATGGACCGGGTATCGGCCGACAATATGGGCATGCTGGCGACAGTGATCAACGCGCTGGCGATCCAGGACGCGCTTGAGAAGCGGGACGTGCACTGCCGGGTGATGTCGGCGATTGAAATGAACCAGGTCTGCGAGCCGTATATCCGGCGGCGGGCGATTCGGCACCTCGAAAAGGGGCGGGTGGTGATTTTTGCGGCAGGGACGGGAAACCCTTATTTTTCTACGGATACGGCTGCGTCGCTGCGGGCGATGGAGATCAGGGCAGACGTGCTGCTGAAGGCCACGAAGGTCGAGGGCATCTACGACGCCGATCCGGTCATCACACAGGACGCAGTGAAATTTGAGCAGATTACCTACATGGAAATTCTCAGGCTTGGGTTAAAGGTGATGGATACCACAGCGGTGAGTCTCTGTAAGGACAATAATCTGCCCATGATCATCTTTAATCTGAATCAGCCGGGCAATATCCGCCGCGTCATTTCCGGGGAGAAGGTCGGCTCACTGGTGACCGCCTGAGCGCACAGCTTCAAATCGTTCCGGCGCCGGGAGGCTGCTACGATGCGGGTGCGGCGCGCGAGGCAGAGGCAGTAAGACCGGCACGAAGGAGCAAGGAGAAACTGCCGGCTCTGACGGGGCTGCGCGCCTTTGCGGCCCTGAATATCGTCTTCTTCCACTTTTCCAATCCGAAGTGGTTTGGGCCGTTTGCGCCGATTGTCGAAAACGGATTCACTTCGGTCAGCTTTTTTCTGCTGCTGTCGGGGTTTGTGCTGGCCTACAACTACTCGGACCGGGCGCAGCAGGGGCAACTGAACGTACGGAACTTCTGGGTAGCACGGCTGTCGCGGCTGTATCCGGTGTATCTGTTTGCGCTGGTGATCTCGACGGGCATGCTGATGGATGAGTGGCACGCGCGGTCGCATGCGCAGTTTACCTGGGGCGTGCTGCTGACGCCGGTGCTGCTGCAGGGGTGGAGCCCTTCGCTGTCGACCTTCTGGAATACGCCGGCGTGGACGATGTGCACGGAGGCGTTCTTCTACGTGATTTTTCCGGTGGTGGTGCTGTGGAAGCGGCCGAAGCGGATTGGGGCGCTGGTGCTGATTCTGCTGGGGCTGTGGTGCCTGGGGATGGTGCTGCCGAGTTTGTATATGTGGCTGCATCCGGACGGGGACCTGCACCCTGGCCGATATACCGATGGCTTCTGGATGCGGGCGCTGAAGTTTTCGCCGCCGCCGCACATTCCGTCGTTCCTGTTCGGGATCGTGCTGGCGGATCTGGACAACCTGATTCCGAGGGCGGCGTGGCAGCGGCTGCTGCTGGGCGCGATCGGAATGTCGGGGATTTATGCGGTGCTGTATTACGGGGATTTTTTCCCGTATCCGATGATGCACGATGGGCTGCTGATGCCGCTGTATGCGCTGGCGGTGCTGGGGCTGGCGGGGCGCAACGTGATTGCGCGGTTCTTCGGGTTCCTCCCGTTCGCGGCGGTGGGGCAGGCGAGTTACTGTCTGTACATTCTGCATTTCAATCTGTGGAACCTGATTCACGATTCGCATATTCTGAACCGGACGGGGCTGGCGCGGTTTGACCCGTGGCTGAGCTATGCGCTGCTGGTGGCGGCGGCGGTGCTGGCGATGAAGTTTATCGAGCGGCCATCGCAGCGCTGGATCAAGGCAAGATTCCTGCATCCAGAGAAGCGGGCGCAGGGGCGAGTGGCGGCGCCTGCGGTCAGCATGGCCGGCATGCAATTCTCGTCCGAGTAAATCGCGATTCATGGGTGCAGGATGCGCGGTTCGGGCCGGATGCGGTCCGCATGGCTGCCGGCGTGGTCTTTCCCGCAGGGACCGCGGAGCGGAAGGGCGGCTTGCTATTTTCGCTGAGGTGTGACATCAATAGATAACAATCTTCCTCTCATGTGAGAGGAAGGGCCGCTTGTTCGCCTTCCGAGTCAGAAGGGCTGATTGCGCGCGGCATCCTTCCCTGTCGAAGATCCCCAACTGAAGCAAGCCGAATGACGATGGGTCACAGCGTCGCGCTGGTACGCGGGCATTGCCGCGGCAGGTGAGCCCGCTTTTATCCGCAGGCCGCGACGGCTGCTGCAGCGGCGAGGGCACGTGTGACCTGGGGGGGATCGGAGGGAAGGATGGGGCGGCGGGCACTGCGGGCTGCGAGCTGTCGAAGGTGCGGCCGGCTGTGAAGATTCTGGTTAATCTCCCTGCGGCCCGTGGCCCCGTCTCCAGGTCACGGGCTTTTTTTTGAGGGGATGCGGAGAGGGATCGTCATTCGCAGCGATCATTCAGCGGAGGGGAAGTTATGGGGTTGAGCGGGCGCGAGTTTCTGATGCGGGTTGGGCAGGCGGGCGGTAACAGCGCGGCTTTCGCGATGATGCAGTCGCTGGGGCTGCTGGCGATTCCCGATGCGGACGCGGAGGACGGCACACTGCGGCTGGTGGATGGCAAAGGCACGCGCGTGGTGATCCTGGGCGCCGGCATTGCGGGTCTGGTCTCAGCCTATGAACTGGGCAAGGCGGGCTGGTGGTGCACCGCGCTGGAGGCGCGGGAGCGGGCGGGCGGAACTGGACGATTCGGGGCGGGGCCGCCACATGAGCTGATGATTGCCTCGTCTGTGCCGATTCAGCTTCCACAGGAGTTCACAGCCGGATGAGATAGACCTCGCGTCCCCCATTAGTACCGCGAAGGTTCCGAAAGGCACCTTCCCCGCGCCGTTCAGTACGCTGAGCATTGGATCTGACGCGCTTCGCGCGCCGGAGCCGATCGCTGCATGACTGTTCTACGCGTGCCTCCGTCTCCCGGCGGTTCAGCCGGGGGCCTCTCCGTGAAACCTCTTTGTGTACTCCTCACGGCCGTGCTGCTGATGGGGGGAGTTGGGCTGCGCGGTCAGGTCCTGCCCGAGGCGCCTCCCGCAGCCTTCAGCGGGACGCCGCCGTTCTCCACGACAGGCACGCGGTATCATTTTCGGCCCGTCCACGCGACGGGCACACGGCTCGCCACGTATAGCCTGTGGGCTGGTTATGCTGCTGCCCGCGCTGCCGACTGGGCTTCGACCGAAGAGTGTCTGCGCCTCCCGAGCCATCTGTGCCATGAAGCCGAATTGCCAGGCATTACCGCAAACCGGATAGCATTCGCGGTCTTCGAGGTGGGTATGACCGGCGCGGTCATCTATGTTTCACACCGTCTGGGCAAGGAGCACCGCTGGATGGGCCTTGGCATCTCAGCAACCAGCTTCACCCTGCTCAGCATCATTGATGCTCATAACTACCAGGTCATCGAGGCCGCCCGGAGTTCTCTGCATCAGCAATAACGGTGCTTCCTGAGAGCGGCAGACCCGACACCGGCCTGCGCAACGGCTGCGGCGCGATGCCCTGCCGCGGAGCAACTGGCCCTCTGCCTGCCTGCGCGAAGGCCTGGAGAACTGTCACGTGGCGAGAAGGAGGGCAGCGTCGGCTGCGCTGCGATCAGGGTTCGCGCCGCCTATCGCGATTCACAGGCTGCGCCAGCCCTGGCAGGAAGAATGGCTGCTCACCGAGTGGCCCCGCGACGAAGGTGCGCCTCGCAATACTGGTTGTCGAATCTGCCTGTTTCCATTCCGCTGCGCAGACTGGTGGCTCCTGCCATACAGCGCTGGATCATCGAGCGCGATTATCAGGAGCTGAAGCAGGAACCGGGCCTGAGCCGCTTCCCCCTCGGCCCGCGCCGGGTACCTCGCTCTGATCGATCACAGCGGACTGACCGAAAGGGCAATGTTCGGCGGATGGGGTTTCTCCTCCATGGCAATCTACTCTGCGGGATCCGCCGCGGCAGTCTCATGCTCCGCATCGGCCGCGACAATGAAGAATGGGCGCTCAGGACTCCTGGTGTAATCCCCGTCATGATGCGCGGGCGCCGCATGCATGGTTACGTCCGCGCGATGCCGGAAGCCTGCATCGTCGACAGCAGCCGACAGCGTCTTCTCGACGCCGCAACGGCTTTCACGGGCTCCCTGCCCGGCAAACAGGCCACACTTAAATTTCGTAACCGATGATTTGTTGCCCACAGGCCAGATTCCCGCACGAGTAAGACATCGCCGGGCAACCTGGCCGATTTGTCCCGAGTGGAAACAGTTATCCCGCTGCCGAGTTATTCCCGGCGGCAGGAATTTGAGATCGCCTCATTGAACCATCAAGGATCTCCGCAACAATCTGGCCTTGCGAGGATAACAACAGGCACGTCGCGTTTCGTGATGGTAGAACATTGAGATGGCCATTCGCATCTGGGCAATGTGCTTTCTGCTGGCCGCCGGAATCTCCGCAGTCCAGGCTCAGCAACAAAATTCTCCGACGGCTGATCAGCAGACCACGCAGTCAGCGACCAGCGGGGAAAAGGGCGGCACACCGCCGAACAAATCTTCGCCGGAGCAGAGCGCGCAGCAAAGCCAGGCACGGAGTTCGGAGGAGGTACGGGAGGCCATCCGCAAGTTTCTGGCCATCGGCGCACCTCCGAACCCTCAGGCCGCAAAGCGAGGTCAGGCGATCTTTGTCTCCACCTGTGGCTTCTGCCATGGTCCGAATGCCACAGGCGGTGCACAGGGACCGAACCTGGTACGCTCCACAGTCGTGCTGCACGATCAGGGCACAGGAAAAGACATCGGCCCCGTGGTTCATAATGGGCGGCCCGGCAAGGGCATGCCTTCCTTCCCGAATTTCACGGACGATCAGATCCACGACATTGCGCAATTCCTTCTCGGAAGAACGCAGGCGGCCGCCAATCGTATGGACTATACCATTCAGAACATTGTCACCGGAGATCCGCGGGCGGGGCAGACCTACTTCCAGGCCCACTGCTCATCCTGTCACTCGCCTGCCGGCGATCTGGCCCGCATCGCAAAGAAATACGATCCGGTGTCGCTGGAAGGGCGGTTCCTGTACCCTGGCAACTCTAATCGACCTGGCATGGGCCCGCCGCCCGACCCGCGAGCGGAGAAGCACGTGACCGTTACCCTGCCTTCCGGCGGAGTCTACTCCGGAGTGCTTGTCCATATTGACGATTTCAGCGTCGCGCTGCGCGACAGTTCGGGCGCATATCGTTCGTGGATCTACAACGATGTCAAGGGGATTCTCGTCGAGGTCCATGATCCTCTGGCACAGCATCTGGTGCTGCTGCACCAGTATTCCAACGCTGATATGCACAACCTTCTTGCATATCTGGAGACGCTGAAGTGAAGCTACAAGCTGCGATCCTGATGATCTTCGTGCTTCCCGTTTCCCTGGCAGCACAGGGGCTCGACCCATCCGCGATTCTCCACCCAGTTCCGGGAAGCTGGCCCACTTACAATGGCGATTACTCAGGGCGGCGATTTAGTTCGCTCAAACAGATTAATCAAACAGACGTGAAGGATCTTCGCCTGGCATGGCTTTATCAGATTCATACCGGTCAGGGTGGATCGCCATTCGGCCCGGAGATCAAATCCACCCCGCTTGAGGTCGATGGCATCCTCTACTTCACCGTTCCCGACCATGCGTGGGCTATTGATGCGCGGACAGGCCGCGAGATCTGGCAGTACAAGTGGCAAAGCCAGGGCGGCATTCATATTGGAAATCGCGGCGTGGCCATCTATCACGACTGGCTCTACTTCGAAACCCCGGATGACCACCTGGTTTGCCTGGATAAGAACACGGGTAAGTTCCGCTGGGCTGTCGTGATCGCGGATCTGGACCTTGAATATTTCTCCACCCCGGCGCCGCTGGTGATCAACAGCCACATCATCGTGGGCGTGGGCGGTGATTCTCTGGACGTTCCCGGATATCTGGAAGCCCGCGATCCGGCAACCGGTGCGGTGCAGTGGCGATTCAACACGGAGCCCCGTCCAGGCGAGCCCGGCAGCAATACCTGGCCCAACGCACAGGCTATGGAGCACGGTGGCGGAATGACGTGGCTGACCGGCACCTACGATCCGGAACTGAATCTGCTCTTCTGGGGAACAGGGAATCCGAATCCGGTTCATGCTCCCCAGAGCCGCAAGGGCGATAACCTTTACACCTGTTCGATTGTGGCGCTCAACCCGGACACCGGCAAACTCGTGTGGTATTTCCAGGCTTCGCCGCACGACACCCACGACTGGGACGACGTGGAAACGCCGGTTGTGTTCGATGCCGACGTAAATGGAAAGCCCAGAAAGCTGATCGCGCAGGCAGCGCGAAACGGGTACTTTTTCGTTCTTGACCGAACGAATGGCAAGAATCTGGTGACGAGCCGCTTCGACCCGGATCTGAACTGGTCGGAGGGCGTGAATCAGAAAGGACAGCCGATACCGAATCCCGAAAAGCAGCCGAAGACGGATGGTGCGCTGGTGAATCCCGCCTCAGGAGGCGCGACAAACTGGCCGCCACCCAGCTTCGATCCGGAGAGCGGCCTCTTCTACCTCAGCAGCACTCCTTCCTACAGCGTCTATTATCTGACTGATACCAGCGCACACCCGGAAGGATACGGGGGCCGCGACAGCATTGTCTGGGCTGAGTCGGCTCTGGTTGCAATGGACTATAAAACTGGCAAGATCCGGTGGCGTCACGTCTACCCCGGTGAAGGCGAATCTTTTTCGGGCATCCTGACCACGGCCGGAAAACTGTTGTTCACAGGTGATCCGTCGGGCAACTTCATTGCTTTCGATCCGGAGAGCGGCCGAATTCTCTGGCATACGGTTCTCACTTCATCCGCAAGCAATGGTCCCATGACCTATGAACTGAATGGGAGGCAGTATCTGGTAGTCGGTGCCGGCGATATTCTATACGCGTTTACTGTGCCGCAAACAGGGTGCGCCTGAGATAAGACACTGCGACCTGCCGTGACGAGCAGTCCGGCAGACAAGCCTGGGAGCTTGCGCCGATCCGCCTACTTCAGCTTTTCCCGTTCCTGCCGAAAGCCGACACCGCAGGTGGCGGATTCTTCCAATCCTGATTCGAAGTGCGCTTCTTCCGCTTGCGGTCCAGCCGCACCAACTGTTCCCGTTGGGCGTTTCCAGCCCCGACGCCTTGGCCAGAGCGGTCAAAAATGCTTCGCCACTCTAAAGATTCTTCGCTCCCCCTTGCCGTGGCTGTGGTCTGGAAGACTGGGGCGGCGTCAAGGGCGTCTCATCCTCGATCTGGATGGCGTTGATCTCCGCGTAATTGACTCGCGGCACGAATTCCAGATAAATCTTCCCCTGAGGATTCGGGGCGATGTTGTCGAAGACACGGATCACGGGTTGATTCCGATCTCCGTCGGCGCGGACGAGGTCGAGGTTCTGCAGCAGCGCGAGTCCGTTGCAATAGACGCTGAAGATCCGATGACCCACCCCGGGCGCATCGTGATTCAGAAACCATAACTCCGAAAAATAGAGCGTGAGGCGGTACCGGTGCTTGTCTACCACCGGAATCGCGTAGGTGAAGCGACCGTAGCGCTCTGCGTTGTAAAGCCCGGCATCCGGGGTGTTCGCAATGGGCTGCGTCCGGGTCGCGACTCGACCTCCCTGGAACCAGTGATCCGGCTGCCAAATGTGGCCGTTGACATCTATATAGAGGCTGTCGCGTGCCGTTAGCCGTACTGTGCGCATGCGAGCGGGCAGCCCGGGGAGGATCTCGATGGCGTTGATGAACGGCTTGCCGAGATAGGGGCGGAAGGTCAGGTGCAATCTGCCATCGTGCTCCGGCTGCACGTCGCAGAATACCTTTGCGGTCACGGTATCGGGGGATCCGGCATCGGAGACCACATCGAGAACGGGCCGGTACACGCCGTTGATACCGATATAGAAGCTCCGCAGGGACTCCTCCCGCATGAGCGTTTCGGCAAAATACAGGTGCAATTCGTGCGGCCCTGGCTTTAGAGGGATTTCGTAGGAGAAGTTGCCTTCCCGGCCTCGCTGAAAGAGCAGCTGGTTCTTTGTCCGCGCTATCACATGGTTCGGGCGGGAGAAAATAGTGCCACCACTGAACCATTTGTCTTCCGACCAGGTACGCCCTCGGCTGTCGACCAGCGGCTGGCTGGCGCCGGCTGCGATGCGGATCGCCGGTCCGGGAGCGTCGATCATCTGCTCCAGCGCGATCGGCGGTGCCGGGGCGGGGTGGCGCCCGGTCCACAAATGAAGAAACACCATCAGTATGGCCAGCGCTGCAATGCCGGCAGGGCCAAGGGTCCAAATTGCCGCCAGACGGCGCTTAGGCGGAGCCGGCAGGGGCGCGATCTCCGGCACTGCAACGGGCAGAGGCGGGGTCGCCGGCGGGACCTGTACCACGGGTGCGGCGCTTATATCTTCCACAAATTCGCGGTGCGGCGCGGCGGTGGATCGCATTTTTCGGAAATGTGGGCTATAGGTCCCACTCGGCAGTTCAATGTGGATCTCGTGCCGCGCACCCTCTGTCCTGTAATACAGCGCGAGCTTCTTGCGCAGATTGTGGACATTCACCCGGACGCTTGCGTCCTCGATGGGGGTGAAATCGGGGCGACGCCCCAGCGCCTGAACGCCGATGTCGTACTCCCGGACCGGTACCTGACCTTCAAAATACTGTTCGCAGATAAACGTGAGGATGCGGCAGAGACCCGGAGCGCGGGAAAACAGCTGCGACGCGAGGACCGTTCCCAGTTCCTCACGCTCCAGTGCCTGATCCTCTTTGCAGATCGTGTGCGGGAGGGGAACCATGAGGTTAGCTCAATCGTAGCATCGGGGCAAATCCCATAGGGAATGCGCGGAGACGCGAGATTCTCAGCCAGACCCGCCTATTCTTGCCATCTGCGGGAGCGTCTGCGCGCCTTTTCCGAAGAAACCCAAGTTTAACATTTGCCGTTAACCTCACGCAATCTAAAGGGGATGTCCCATTTAACGCAATTTGAACTTCTCATTTCCATACATGGAGGATGAGGCTGGTTCTCCGTAAGGAACAGCCCCAGGTTCAGGCAATGCAGGCGGTTGCCAGCGTTTGGTTTGCCGCGGAACAGCCAGGGGCCTCGGCTGTTCATGGTTGCGCAGGGCTTTTGAAAACCAGACAACGGGACGCCGGCGGGCTGAACGGGGCCACGCTGGCCGTGCACAACGAAAGGAAGCTTTCAAAGAGGTCTCAGGATGCACAGTTTCAGAACGCAAACGTCTTTTTGGCTGCAATGGTTCATTCTGCCGCTGCTGGCAGTGGCGCTTTGCGGCACGGTACAGGCGCAGAACGGCAACGCCGGCGACATTCGCGGCACCGTCACCGACACATCGGGCGCTGTGCTACCGGGGGCCACCGTCACACTGCGTGAAACCACGCGTGGCATTACCAAGGTGCTTACGACTGATGCCGCGGGCGTGTACGACGCAGTTTCCATCCTGCCTGGGAACTATACCGTCACTTTCGAGGAGCCTGGGTTTCAGACGCTGGTTCGCTCTGGCATTCTGCTCGATGTGGGCGCCACTACCGTCAATGCCAGGTTGAGCGTCGGAGCCGTGACTCAGAAGGTCGTCGTCAGCGGCGAGGGCACGCTCCTGCAGACGGATACCGCCGAGCAGACGGCCACTCTGAGCGCCCACACGATGAACGATCTCACCAATATGAACAGCAACGGCCCCTCATGGACCGGACTGCTCCAGACGCTGCCAGGCGTGAACGGGTTCTTCAATCCCGGTCCCGATCAGGTCGTGGCGGCGATTAACGGCACAATGCCCGAGGAGCAGGGGGTACTGGCGGACGGCGGTCTGATCACCCAGCAGCAGAGCGCCAACTACGACGAGGGGGTTCTGGAGAACGTCGCTGAGGTCAAGGTCGATACATCCAACTTCTCCGCCGAATACGGCGTCGGCGGGGTCATCATCAACCAGATCAGCAAAGGAGGCACCAACACCTTTCACGGAGCCGCCTATGAGTACCTGCAAAACGACATGTTCAATGCGGCCGGCTACTTTAGCCCGAACAGCACCGTTCCCTTCGAACGCTTTGACAACTGGGGCGGAGCGATCGGCGGCCCAGTCATCAGGGACAAGCTCTTCTTCTACTTCAACTACGACCGGGTTCACAACAGCAACGAGGCGTTCCCTTTTGCCACGTTTCCAACCGCGGCCATGAGGGCCGGCAACTTTTCCGATACCTCGACGTTTGCGCAGGTCTATAACCCGGCCACTGTCGCCGCAAACGGCACTCGCCAGCCCTTCGCGGGGAACATCATCCCCGCGGGATCCATGGACCCTGTCGCACTCAGAATCCAGCAGTACTTCCCACAGCCCAATCGTCCCGGCACTTACAATAACTGGCAGGGAAAGGTCATCAATACCAATCCCTGGACGCGCTACTTCGGCCGCGCCGACTACGACATCACACAGAACGACCGGCTGATGGCGACGGTCACCCAGCAGACCAACCCCAGTTTCAACGGCAATCCCGACGTCATCGACAGCCTCATTGGCACCGGGATCATCTGGCAGGGACTCATCCAGGACAACTGGACCTTCAATCCCAGCGCCGACAATGAACTCCGCATGTTCTTCAATCGCCAGCAAGCCGGATACTCCTCCAATACCTATAACCAGGGATTTCCGCAGAAGCTTGGCCTGCAGTACGCTCAGGCCAATATCTTCCCCAACATCAATATCCCGGGATCGCAGGGCTTCGGCGGCACCGACCTGGGCGGCGGGCAGACTGAAGCTCTCTATGTGCAGAACACCTTCGAACCCTCCGACGTGGTCACCCTCGTCCGCGGCAAACACATCATCAAGTTCGGCGGCGAGCTGCTGGATTTCCAGGCGAATACCACACCGTGGGGATACATTCAGTCGGGAAACTTCTCCTTCACCGGCTACTACACCCAGAAGCAGCCGTTTTCCTCCACCAGCGGCGAGAGCTACGCGGATTTCCTGCTCGGTCAGGTGCAGTCCTGGAGCGTGAATAACGGTCTGATGACCGGCATGCGCAGCAAGCTCCCGCAGGCCTTCGTGCAAGACGATATCAAGCTGCGGCCTAACCTGACCGTGAACCTTGGTGTGCGATTCGAGCACCAGGGATCCTGGTCCGAGGTACTGAACCGCGTCGGATCCTTCGATCCTACGCTCACCAATCCCGCTACCGGTACCGCCGGCGCGATGTGGTTCGCACCTGGCCTCGGCCGCAAGGGTCTGGAGAACCCGGTCAACAACTTTCTGCCCCGTGTGGGCTTTTCCTGGTCGCCGACGCCCAGCTGGGCGGTGCGGGCAGGCTACGGTTTGTTCACCTATCTCTGGACCGGTGACCGCTACTTCTACGGTGTGGGATTAGGCGCATCGAGCAGCGGCGCTCTCACCGACTTCGCCCAGATCCATCCCGTCTTCACGCTCGACAGTTCCCGGCCTCCGCTCAACGTGGTGCAGGGAAGCCGCGCCGCCGCCGGGTATAACGGGCAAAATGTTCCCTATGCACCCGTGAATACGCCCGTGCCTATTCAGGAACAGTACACCGTCAGTATCCAGCGACAGCTGAATCCCATCACCGTGGCGGAAATGGCCTACGTCGGTAATGTCGTCCACCACACCTCCTTCCCGGTGGATTACAACCAGATTCCCGCCAGCCAGCTCGGACCGAATGGCACGCCGCCCTATCCGCAATATCTTGGGATCGGCGGCGATAAGTTCAATGCGAGCTCCAATTATAACTCCCTGCAGATGTCCGTCCAGCGGCAGTATCGCAATGACCTGACTTACAACGTCAATTACACATGGTCGCGCATGCTCGATGAGCAAGATATGGCTGGTGGCGGTGGCAATGCAGGCAATCAGCCATATCAGCATGCCTACCATCCGGGCCTCAACTATGGCCCCTCAAACTACGATCTGACCAATGTTTTCAAGACCAGCGTGGTTTACCAGCTTCCGGTGGGCGTCGGCCATCGCTGGATCAACCGCCAGGGTGTGCTTAACGGTGTGATCGGCGGCTGGCAGGCTTCAACCATCGTCGTCATGCAGTCGGGAATGCCGTACACCGTCACCATCGGGAGCGCCAATGAAACGGGCGCGGAAGGTGGCAGCTGGTACCCCAATGTGGTGGGCAACCCGCATCTAGGCCATCCCACCATTCAGGAATGGTTCAATCCCGCCGCTTTTGCGATTCCCGCTCCCTATACTTTCGGCAATTCCCGCCGCAACAGCCTGCGCGGACCTGGGCTGACCGGTGTGGATATGTCGGCGGCGAAGAACATTCCCTTCAGCGAATTCGGAGAATCGATGAACCTGATGCTCCGTGTCGATGCACAGAATGTTTTCAACCATACCGTCTTCAATAACCCCGATGCGCAGATCGGAACCGCAGGTGCAGGCCAGATCTCCGGTACCCAGATCGGGCCGCGCACCGTTCAGGTCGGCGCCCGCTTCTCGTTCTGATACTGTCAACGGGGCGGCCTTTCAGGGGCCGCCCCGCTGTTCAGCCCAGCTCGCACCGGCCGATTCTGCCAGCGTGCAAGTCCCGCTGACCTGACCCCCAGAATCGGTCCAGAACGGAATACGATCTGGACGAAGGAAAGGGGAAGGGCTGATGAGCAGGAGCAGACACACGGAGGCGCAGATCATCGCTGCGCTGAAGCAGGTTGAGGC
>JAJYVF010000054.1 GCA_021792135.1 Acidobacteriota bacterium
GGTCAGCTTCCGCACCTCGCGCAACGGATGATCCATCGGCACTCGCTGCTCCAGTGAAACGTAGCTGAACATCCCGTCCTGTACCCGTTCGTCTCCACGCATCATCCTGAGACGTTCAGCACCTGTGTAATGCCGCACACAGGAACCTATTTCAACAAGTTCCTAGCCGATTGGACAGAGCATCGATGCTTCTTACCTGTGCGTACTCGCCCTTGCCGATGCCGGTCTCTTTTGATGCACGTGAGTACCGAAGTACATCACCCACCTCGTATCGTTCCGCCCAGGTGCGATCCGCGCCGGTGAGGTCTTGACGCGGTATCAGCGTTCGGACCCGATGCTCTTGGCTGTTCACAACACGGCGCCCCTGCAACTCCGCGTGGATGCGCTCGTTAATCTCCATGCGGGAGCGATTGTCGGGAGAAACGACCAATATATTCTCTGGCGTTTTGGCGTACTCCCGCGCGATAGCGGTTATGCGCTGCTCACGCTCTGGAATCTCATGGACGCGGCCCTGCATGTCGAGGTTCTGGACAGCCTCGTGAACATGGCCGCGCGCAAGCTGCTCGACCACTCGTTTCAGTGCCGGGTCTCTCTGCCGCACGATCTCTTCCAGCCTGGCCGTCACCATGCCTGCATCCTGGAGTTGCGCAAACGGCCGTCCGGCCTCCACTGCCTCATGCTGCCGCCGGTCGCCGACCAAAAGGACACGATCATTGGGATGGAGTCGATGCACAAGGTCATGCATTTGCCGCGTCGATGCGAGGGAGGATTCATCGAGCACGTAAAGGCGTTTCTCGCCGGTGTCGGACTGCTGGCCGCGTGCCAGATGCTTTTGCAACGTGGATGTTTCCATGCCTGCCTCGGAGAGTTTCTGCGCCGCGCGTGACGTGGGCGCGAAACCTTCTACTCGGTATCCATCGGCCTGCGCACCTTCGCGGATGACGGAAAGCACGGTCGTCTTACCCGCACCGGCCACCCCATCGAAGCCAAGGATCTTTTCACGAGAAAGGAACAGGTCCTCCACGGCGCTGCGTTGCGCGGCGCTCAGTTCCGGGTGCCGGTCTCCGACACTGTTCCGCACCTGCGGCGAAACCAGCAGGGGATCGTCGTAGCCGCACCGGTTGCCCTGCTGCATCTGTGCAATGATCTCGCGCTCCATCCGAATCATAGTCGTGGTTGTGAAATGGCGTTCCGAGCCGTTCTGGGCGATTTCGCGGAATTCGCCAGCATGCACTCGGCGGTCGAACTCGCGTTGAACTGCGGCATAGGTCGTCTCGCCCATGCCGCGCGCAAGCGCCGACTCCAGGATCGCACGACGATCCTGCACTGCCGATCTCTCGAAGAGATGCTCGCGAGCCCAAGTCACCGCCCGCTGCGCGTTGATCTCCGGTTCCCGTGTCTGGTATAGTCCGTGTGCCCGCGCCTGCGCCACGACTCGATCCGCCTGGTGACCATACTGCGCGGCCAATTCCCGGTGCCGCCGTAATACTTCCTCCTGCGACAGCAGTTCCTTGCGGTCGCGCGTGTGATGCGCGGCGATCTGTGCGGCTTTCGCTCCATCGATGCCTTGTTCGCGGAGATGGTCTCTGATCTGCTCCCGGCGCGGGCTGGACGCCTCCAGATACTCCTTGGTATAGCCCTTGATCTCCGGCTGGCCGTGCTTGCCGCGCTCCAATTCGTAGCCCAGCTTTTCGAGCCGCAACGCCAACTCCGAGCGGTACACCGCCGTGATGTACCGCTGCGACACGAAAATTTCATGCGGCTGCAGGGCGCGGGTCTGGCCGTTGTCCCGCTCTGTCACATTGAAGATAACGGCGTGGGTGTGCAGCTGCGGAGCGGCATATCCATTCACAGGGCGGGCGGTGTCGTGCTCGAAGGCCGCGGCAACGAACTTGCCTGTCGTCTCCGGGGCATGGACGTTGCCGATGCGGGCCTGCGTGTACAGCTCCAGTTCGCCCAGCGCCGCCTGCACGCTTTCCCTGTGCGCAACTCGCACACGGTCGTCGCCGCCCACAAGTGCGGTAATCGACACCGACTTCGGCGCGGAGAACGTAGCGTCCCATCCGGCGCGGTGCTCCACGCTGGTGACTTCTTTGCCGTTCTTGCCTTCGTAGGTTCGCGATACCTGGTGCCGGACGAGTTGTTCGCCCGTACGGGGATGCTGGCCTTCGGCCAGTCGGGCGAAATGTTCTTCAACGACGGGACCGGCGAGATTCCATTGGCGGGCGAGCTTGCCTTGCCATTCACTATGACCTTGTTGGTCGCGGCTCCAGTAGTTCTGTTGCCGTGAGGCGAATTCCTCCTTGTGGTAGGTTCGCGCCTGGCTGGCTGATAACGGTTTGGATATGGTGAGCATGGGAATTGCTCCTAAACGACCCGGCTATCACCGGGCGTGGTTTTCGTTCATTCGATCTCGTCCCTTTCGTTCCAGAGGTAGCCATCGCCGGTCCCGTTACAGACGCCAAAGATCGGAATCGCAAACGATGACGGCTTGGCTTCCGGCTCGCTTGACGCAACGCTGTGATTCGTTTCAGCACGCCGCCGCTCGATGCAGTTCCGTGCGCGCCTGTGCAACACGACGACGCCGGTGCAGAGCCTTTGCGCCGTCTCCGCACACCAGTCCAACAAGCTCCAAGATGGCTCCTCCCACCACGATTTCTGGCGCTGCAAGGAGCGTTCGAGGGCCCAGTCCGCGAACCGATTTGTCAACCGGACGAATCCATATAGCCCATAGCCAAACGCAACAAGCCCGCACGCTTCCGGCAGGAGAAGAAAGCTCCAAAGGCTCTCGTTCTCAAATGCCAGTTCGGACAAACCGCGCCGCAGGATCGCCGCAGGAACTTCCCGTGGCGGGTCCTCGATCAGGCGAGTCCAGCCTGCATCGAGGGCCGGCTGAGACAACTTCAAGCCGGTGCCATCTGGAGAATCGACATCGTCCTCCGTGGCCAATTCCCGCTCCCGGTGCCGGGCGGCCTTCCAGAGGAAGCGGACCTCTGCGGACGCCGGCGTGATGACCGGCAGCGAACACCAGATGTATGCGGGCAGGTAATGCCGCTGAATCGCCGTCCAGAACCAGCGGGAACATACCCAGACGGCGCTTGCTTCGACAATGATCGCGAGCGCGAGCAGCCAAGCCAGGTGAGTAAGAATCGGCCTCCAATTCATCGCTTGCCCTCTCCGTGTTCGGCCCGCTGAGCCGCGAAATCGGCGAGCATTCGGCGCGCCTCCTCGAACTTCCTGGAGTCGGTTCGGTCCCGGATCATCGGAATCGATTCAGGCAGCATCGGCATTCCTTCAACCGTCGCTTGAGCCCCTGCGTGGAACAGGCCCAGGACCGTATACCGCACAGCCCAAACCTCGGCGAGTAATAGTTCCATGGGATCGGTGGGCCGCTCGCGCGCGGCGCGTAAGGCCGTCTCGCGCAGCCACTCCGCGAGAGGCTGACCCGCGCGCTCCGCGGCAGCTTCGACCTCGGCAAGCTCGTCGGGAGGCAGTCGCGTAGAGATGGTTTTGGTGCGGAAGCCGGGCTTGCTTTCGTCAGCTTCGGGAAGATGCTTTGCTTGTACGGTCGTCGTTCGGGAGGCGTTCATGGGGGACCTTCCCTTCTGACTTGCATTTTTGAGATTCGAGCGCCTATTCTTGCAATTTGCGCGAAGCTCTTTCTCTTCAATCTGTTTACGCTGCGCCACTCTTCGGCGCATTTTTGTTTACAAGCGTAGACGCGCGTCTACGCGCGTAAACGCGATTGCACTATCTTGCTGTCGCAGCGGATGTTGACATTTGTAGACGGCATCGCGTTTTCCGGTATCATGCAGTTCCCAAGTTGGGGGTGTCGTGTCCCCTTACTTCCGCTGCGACAGCAGCGCCGTTCTTACATCTCGCCGTAATCATGCGCCCACTGGGCCCACATCCGGCGCACCTCGGATTGCTGCCAGGCCCGCCGGATCATACTGCGAATCGCGGTCCAGTCTTCCTGGCTCAGCGTGAACGTAATGCCCGTGGCTTCCGAGCGGAGACACACCATCAAATCGCCGGACTCGGCCTTCGCTGTAAATGCGGAGAAGTAGTGACCGCGCCACGAGGAATCCTCGTGTTCGGGGCTGAACTCTTCAAGCAGTGTGCGGAATTCCGCAATCGCAGGGTATTCGCCAATCGGAACCAAGGGGGCCAGCCGGCCCGGCAGGTGCAGGCACAGAGAGAAGGTGTCATGCACCAAGCGGTCAAGCGAGACTGCGCATTCGCCCTCCTGAAATCGCGGCAGGGGCGGAGGCGGTACCCGGGCATCGGTGATCCGTCCAAAGAGGAGCGGCCGGCCGTGCCGGAAGTAGTGACCGCGCGCCGCCACGCGCCACAGGATCGGCCAGTACGGCGAGAGCGCCCGGTTCAGTTTCGGGACGTGGGGAAACTCCAGCTCGTCCAGAAGGTGGTAAAGATTCTTTACCGCCTGAGTCGGCCGCGGCTGTCCGGACCGGGGATGTTCGAGGGACCTGATCGTTTCTTTGACAGCGCGCCTGACCTCGTCCCTGCCCGCCTCCTGGATGTTTCCTGCCTCCTCCCGATCCCTGGCGGGAAGGTTGCTGAGGTACCAGGCATCCTCCCGCGTTTGTTTCTCCTCGCGCAGGTTGTACACAGCGAGAAACGCCTTCAGAATCCCGATGATCGATTCATTGGATATTTTGGTCCGCGCGGTATCCGCGTAGGTCTCCGCGCCCATCCAGCAGTAACAGGCGATCAGCGTCCATTCGGCCGAGTTCAGCAGTTCCCCGGCATCGGCCTTGAACTGACAGATGCGCAGGTGTTCGGTCGGGGCGGTGAGCAGGTTGGCCAGCTCAAGCCGTTTGCCCTGGGCGGATTCCAGAAGCTGCCTCGCTGCCTCCGACGTGGTGATCGTCTGCCCGCTGTGGTGCGAGACGAGCTGGCGCAGGATTTCCAGGCGCAGGCGCAGATCTTCGGAGACACGAATCGAAACGACCTGTTGTTGCGGGGGCGGCCCGGATTCCTGCTCCGGTGTGCGCTGTTCGGTGATCGGTTCTCGCGGCGGCATGCGGTCGCTGTGGATTTACGACTTGACACTACGTCTACACCGGGGCTACTGTCAACCCATGCAAGATCGGCGAGGTGTCTCTTGCGCCCTTCTCCTCCTTCACACCGTATCCAGCGAGCTGCATTGGCCGGACAGCTGTCCCTGTTCGACCTCGTAGAAACGGTCGACCGGATCGAATCCGACCAAGCGTCTGCATCACCGGCTCGGCCTGCCAATTCCTCCGCTCCGATGCCCGCAGTGCCATTGCCGTCCGCAACTCCTGGGCCGCGAATGCGAAAGCATCACAGCGGAAAGCGCAAGCGGCCCACCATAGCGACCGTGCCGCCGGATGCAAAACTCCTGGTGGGCCGGGAAGAAGCTGCCGAGATCCTCTCCCTCAGCATCAGGTCGATCGACTATCTGCTCGCGAGCAAAGAACTGCCCTTCCGCAAGATCGGGACGCGCACGATGATCCCTTTGTCGGCGCTTCATGCTTTCGCTCGGATGCATCATCCGGAACGCATTGCTTCCTGATCAATCGGTGCCCCGCGAATTCCCGCTTTTAATTGCATCGCGGTGCGCTGCTGTGCAAGCGGACTCTATCGGAGAGGCAAAGCACAGCACTCGCAACGGGCAGCAGAGTACGGCACCGGACTTGACAAGCGACGCCGGCGCGGATTCCGCAACCGGTAGTCAGGATCAGTTGGTTGAACGGGGATGAATGAGGATGTTGCTATCGACAGGATCGAGAGAATCGGCCGCGCTCAGCGCCGACCCTCATATAAGCTCTGCCGAGAAAAGGCGGACGTTGGCAGCTGCGGCAGATTCTCCGACCCTTCCGCAATCTCGCGTAACATCGCACGGAACTGTTCCAGCGTCAATTTGCCAGATCCACCTGCAGCGGACGCCAGGGCATCATGGAGAAGGATCTCGGCGTACTTCTCAGGTGCAACGCCGCGCGCCTGAGCAACAGCGAGGAGCCGGGCTTCTATTTCGGGGCTGACTTCCACTTGAATTGTCATAAGAACCGTCTCCTCTGTTCATCGCCTTGACGATCGGACAAGCAATCTTGAAACTCAGGCAATGGCCTCCAGCCCATGCCTGGCCGCAAGCGTGAGCAACTTTGCTGCTGGCCCGCGCGGCTGTTTCTCCCCACGCTCCCATTTGCTGACCACGCCGGTGGTCACATTCAGGTGTGCGGCAAAAACCGCTTGACTCACTGCCGCCTTCGCACGGATGCGGCGGATGGCAGCCGGCGAAAGGTTCAACACAGGAGTCAAACAGGCCCGGTCGAATTCCCTCATTGTCTTGCCGTCGAGCATGCCGATTTTGTGCAGATCTGCCATGCTCTCATGCACTGCGGCGAGGGCCTCGCTCTTATACGCTTTTGCCATATCTTTCTCCTTTCCTGTGACTTGGTTCAACGATTTCCAAAAGAGAGCCTTCCCGTACGATGACGCTCATCTCCGCTTCGCTATAGCCGAGGTAGACGCGGGCTGCTTTGCGAAACGCTCGCAGCTCGTCGATTTTGATATTGGCCTGATCCTTCTTCTCGAAGCCGTACATCAACACAATGCGCAAGCCCGCTTTCATCGCCACAATAGCGCGGGCTCCGCCGCTGGCTCCTTCGCCGCGTCTGGCGAGCCGGAACTTGAAGACTCCACCACCCAGATCGGCGTCGTACGCGCCATTGACCGCCCGCCACAGTTCGGCATCGCTGATGTCAAACCGACGCGCAAAACGCATGAACGGCCTGGATGCGAAGACCCTCAGTTTGCTGGCGCGATCTGCCATTACGAATGAGTATAGCTCTTAGGACCATAGAACGCAAGCGTGATGATGTACGGGTCATTCTGGATTGGTGCGCTTCCGTGCAGGGCCATGCAGCCGGGCGCCGGTAGCGAGACCCTCGACCGCTGTGCGCAGGTTCTTTTCACCGAGATGTGCATACCGTGCGCTCATCTGGATTGTCTTGTGTCCGGCGAGCTGCTGGATCACCTTCAGGTTTTCGCCGCGCATGGCCAGCCGGGAACAGAACGTATGCCGGTTGTCGTGCCAGCGATAGCGCGCTATTTTCGCATCGACCAGCGCCGTTGCAAACCAGTAGCGCGGACTGTGGAGCGGAAAAATCCGGCTGCTCGGCGACGAAGGTTTATCCATCTCATGGAGAATCTCAAATGCCTGCCGAACGTCGCTATTCATTGGAATCGTTCTTGCGGACCCGTTCTTGGTTTGTTCCAGATTGATTTCCTTTCGCGCGAAATCGATCTGCTCCCAGGTCAGCGAGTACTGCTCCGACAGTCTCATCCCCGTTCCGAGAGAGACGGTCAGTTCCGGCAAGTGCTCGGGAAACTGCCTAGTGATCGCCTTGCGGAGGCGCCGCTCTTCGTCATCGGTGAGGAAGCGAATGCGCCCGTTGTTCTCATGCCGTAATCGCACCAGTCGGGCAGGATTGCCAGTCACCTTTCCGTTGCGCAGGGCCTCTCGGAAGATGAGCGAGAACAATGCTCGGTAACGGTTCGCAGAGGCCGCGGTCTCCGTGTTCCGCGCAATCCACCCATCGATGTCCTCTGGTTTGATCTGGTCGGCGAGCCGATTCTCAAAATCAGGACGGATACGTTTGAGGCGGGATTCAATGTGGCCCCGGTCGCGGTGATGCTTCTCACTGTAGCGCCGGATATCCTCCGCCAACTGACCAAACCGGAGCGATGCTCGCCGCATGTTCTCCGGCAGCTTTGCCCCCATGCGGATTTCATTCTTGCGCTTCTGATAGAGGGCCAGAGCGTCGGACTTCCGCCCCACTCTCTCTCGGTGAAGAGAACCATTTTCGCGGTAGCGAATCCACCAGATCCCAGAGCCGGGTTCCTTCTCCCAGACGCCTGTGACTCTGGCCGATGACCTGCGTGGCATGGGGAAACTGCCTCCTGGATGCCATTGTACAAAAGTATCCCCAGAAGTATCCCCAGCGTCTATCGCGGTCTTGCAAACCTTCTGTAAGTTATTGATTTTATGGTGGGCCCGGAGGGATTTGAACCCCCAACCAAGGGATTATGAGTCCCCTGCTCTAACCATTGAGCTACAGGCCCTGGATGATTTAAGCCACTGACTAGCAGGAGTTTAGCACTATTTTGGAAGCTGCCGTCGAAATGCCCCGCTTGCGCCGGCGTCACTTCCTTCTCAACCGGATTCGCTCCCGCGACTTCTGGCGAGCAGCAATCTATGCGAGCCGAGTGCGCCGGATTGGATTCTCGTCATCCGCTGCGGATTCTGAACAAGGCGAAATGCTGGCAAACGCGATTTTCAGCGACAGCAAAGAGATCCCGATCTCGCACCCTGCGTTCCCGCAACTCGACGAAAGAGAGGTTAAGGCCTGTGCGGGGTTGTCCCGCTGCAGAAGCCGTGGGGGGCACACCATCCCCCTGTCGCCATTGCTGTAGGTCCTCGAGCGCCGGAGGTCGCGAGGCGGCGCCGTCAGCTGTGCCGGGTTCCGGCCTCATCAATGAAGCGCACTCGCGTGTTTCCTGCTGGTTCACCCGGTTCTTATCCGGCGTTCACGCTGCTGTAACACTTGCGCTTTAGTCTTCTTCCGAATCGACAAAAGGCCGCCAGAGCTTTTTCCCGACTCTCTGTATTTCCCTTTCTTTCTGATCGAATAACCCACATTCAACATCCGACAGGCGACCCGCACCGCCTGTTCTGAAGTTATTCCTGGCCATGCCCACCCGGGCATGGGTTTCGTATTGTTGTGTTCAACAGGAGGTAATGTTAATCGCCATGATGCTCAGTTTCGCAGTTATAAGAGCCGCTCGTCCAGCCGATCTGCAATGTCGTTTCCGCGGGGTCGTAATTGCTGTCCTTCTCACGTGCGCGCTTCATCTTCACGCCCAGTCTACTTACGCTACGGTACTTGGGACGGTAAGTGACCGAACGGGATCGGTCCTGGCCGGGGCATCCATTACGTTGCGCAATGCCGACGAGGGAACGGTTCGCTCAACAACGACGAATGCCTCGGGGAATTATCTGTTTCAGTTCGTAACTCCGGGGCATTACATCGTCGAGGCAGACAGGAACGGATTCCAGCATCAGACCATACAGAAGTTGACTCTAACCGCGCGCCAGGCTCTGCGGGTGGATGTCACGATGCGGATCGGATCGGTCATGCAGAGCGTTGTCGTTTCCGAAAGCACGGGGGTTCTCAACACCGATACCGCGCAGATCAGCACTCAGCTGGATTCTGCCAGCATTCAGGCACTCCCGAGCAACTTCCGGACGGATGGCAGTACAAGCCCGATTTCCCTCCTTCAGGCGCTCCCCGGGGTTCAGCCGGATACTTCGACCAGTTCCAATGGTCACCCCTCCGGACTTTCAGTGGAGGGTGGGCTGCCCTTTCAATCCGTCACCACGGTTGATGGAATTTCAACCCAGAACGTAACGGGAAACAGCCCGCTCGGCGACGCGTTTCCCTCAGCGGAAGCCATCGCTGAAATGCGGGTAGACGGTGTCCTGAACCCGGCTTCGTACGATCAACCGGGCGAAATCACGACAGTGACCAAGGCGGGGACCAATCAGCTGCACGGCTCAGCGTTCTGGTACCACCAGAATCGCGTCTTTGATGCAACTCCGTTCGGAACACAGGTGCTCCCGGAGATCATCGGCAACGACTATGGTGTCTCCTCCGGCGGGCCGGTCATCCTGCCGCACATCTACAACGGGCACGACAGGACCTTTTACTTTGCGGACTTCGAGGGATTTCAGTTCCCGCGCGGTGAAACCCTGCAGGAATTCGTTCCGACCCAGTTGGAGAGAAGCGGCGACTTCTCACAGGAAGGAGTAACCATCGTTGATCCGTCTACAGGATTACCCTTTCCCGAAGACAAGATACCGACGAATCGGATCTCTCCTGTTTCTCAGAAATTTCTGAACCTTTACCCGCTTCCGAATACCGGGAATCTGAATGTATCGCACGCAGCCAACTATATCTTCAACAGCAACAATAACTATAACTCCAATCAGTTTGACGTCCGCATTGACCAATACATTGGTCAAAAACAGCAGATGTTCGGACGCTTCACTTTCAAGAATATCTCGGAGAATGTTCCGCAGGGCCTGCTCGTTCCCAGCAGCACGGACACCGACAATTACCGCATGCTGGTGCTTTCGCACAATTACTCTTTCACGCCCAATTTCATCAACGAGTTCCGCTTTGGGTTCACGCTGAACGATCGCTCCACCGGGAATTCGACCAACGGGGCCCAGTTTACGGCGGGTCTCGGCCTGAACGGCGTTGGGCCATCCTTCCCATTTGACGGCCTGCCGGAGCTGGATTTCAACAACATCTCTTCTCTTGGAGTCGATCGCCTGAATTCCATCAGTCAGTCCCGGCTCTTCGAGATTAATGACAACATTAGCTGGAATCACGGCAATCACAACGTTCAGGCGGGATTCGATCTTCAGACAATCGAGGCCATCACGCCACTGAGTTTCTTCGGTGCTGACAATTACGGTACTTTCTACTTCAACGGCGCCTTCTCCGGAAAATCCTTCTCGGACTTTCTGCTGGGAATCCCGGCCACAACCTATATTGATAACGTTCAGTTCAACAACGACGGCCAGGCGAAGTACTGGGCCGGCTACGCAGAGGACCAATACAGGGTCCTGGACAGCCTGACCCTGACCTACGGGCTGCGGTACGAGTTTCATCCGGGCTACACGGATTCCCACGGCGATATAGCCAACTTCGATCCGAATATTCCACGGACCGGAGCGATCGTTTACCCTGATGGTTATCGCTCGATATTGTCTGCCGGGTATCTGCAGACCGTCAATGCCTGCCCCGGACCCAGCGCCAATGGAGCGCCGTGCACTCCGGTGTTGTCGAACAGCCAGGCGCACCTGCCGAACTACCTGCGCAACGCCCCGCAGATGGTTCTGCCGAGATTTGGCATGGCATGGCGGCCCTTTCACAACGATGACACGGTCGTGCGCTCCGGATTTGGACTCTACGAGATCACCACGCTGGGCAGCATCTATTACTCTCTTACCGGAACCGCTCAGTCCAATACCCTGCAGTTTACGAACCAGCAGACTCCAGCGGGTCCTGCCTACCGGTGGCCGCAGATTCATCCGGGAGGATCGAACGGACTGATCGTCGGGCCCCTGGGATCCGGCTATTTCGGAACGGCAAACGCCGTGAACTGGAAAGATCCCTATTCCATGCAATGGGTGCTGGCGGTCGATCACAATATGGGAAGCAATATCGCGTTTGATGTTTCCTATATCGGGATGAAGACGGACAACCTTGTATGGGCTCCCAACGACAACGATATGTCGCTGTCCACGCAATACGCAGTCGACCGACCCCTGAGCGACCGCCCCTTTCCGAACTGGGGTACGATTCAGACCCGCGCCACCGGAGCACAGTCCACCTACAATACGCTTCAGGTTGAAGTGACCCGCCGTTTCTCCTCCGGTTACAGCTTTGATTCCGCCTACAACTGGTCGAAGAGCCTTGCGGATAACCAGGGACCCGTGACGGGGAGCTTTGCGGGAGAAGCCGGCGGCGCGCGTTCTACGTGGCTCTATGATCGCCATCTGGACTTCGGAAATGTCTATGGAACGAGGCGTAATCGCTGGCTGACGACCGTGGTGTATGACCTGCCCTATGGGCATGGCCAGCGTTTCGGCAGTTCCTCCAGCCGAATCATGAATGAGGTCTTCGGCAACTGGGAACTGAGCAATATCTTCCTCTGGCAAAGCGGACCGTTTATTACCCCCTACTTTAATGGCGGCGATCCATCCGGGACGGGGTCTGGTTCGCTCTTCGGACGATCGCAGCATCCGGACAGGATCGGAAACCCGGTTCCCCGGGGTCGGAGCGCCGGCAACTGGATCAGTCCCGGCGCCTTTGCCTGCCCCGGAACCCCCAACTACGCCGTGGGCTCTCCGTGCGTGATCGGCTCCAATCCCGGTACAGCGGGCGCTCTTCCACCGATCGGTCGCTTCGGCGACGCCACCGTGGGGTCCCTTGTGGGTCCGGGGACAGTGAACCTCTCCTCCGGCCTTCGCAAGAATTTTCCAATCACGCACGAGGCAACGTTTCAGCTGGAAGGGACGTTTACCAACGCTCTGAACCATACAAATCTGGCTGACCCAATCACGAACATTGCGAACCCGCAGTTTGGGCAGATCACCAGTGCGCGAACATCGGATTTCGGCGGAGCCCGCACCGGTCAGGTGTCGGCTCGGATCCAGTTCTGAGCGATCGGATAGGAGCCGCGGGCGACAGAAATCCGCCGGATCTGTCGCTCGCGGCGATCGCAAGGGCCGACCGGAGTAAGGCCAGTTCTATGAACGCCCCTGCACGCCGGCCGGACGCATCTGCCGCACCACCACCGCGCTCACCGGATCCACCTTCAGCTCATCCCCGTGCATCCGCTCCACGCGCGCAGGCGACCACCTCCCCTGCCCATCCACCGCCGCCCCACCCAGGGTCACGCCGTATTTGCTGAGCAGCGTCGGAGCCGCCAGCCGCAGCACCTCCGCCGCATGCAGCTCCAGTCCCGCCAGCGATACCCGCACCGGATCCACATCACTCCAGTTCAGAATCACCGCGGCCCGCGCCCGCCCCTGCCTTCCCATGGCATACGCCGTCATCTCCGCGTCTGCGGACTCCACCGGAAGCATCTCCGCCCCGTCCGCACCCGCCGCCGCAAACGCCAGCATCCCGTAATATGGCGCACCCACAGTTACAGCTCCCATCGCGTCGCTGCGGATCGGCGAATACCAGCTGAGAAATCCCAGCTGATTCACCCCCGTCTCCAGGTTCACGCCCGCGCATCCCGCCTGGGCCAGCAGCAGCATGTAGTTGAGCGTCCACAGCGCGCCCGCAAAGGTGTCGCTCAGCCCCGCATGGCCGCCGCCGAAGAAGGAATTCGTCTCGCACATCCGCCACGGAGTGCCGCTGCTGCGCGAAATCTCCCCCAGCCTGGCGATCCGGCTGGCCAGATCCGCGCTGGGCTGCACCATCTGCGCCAGGGTCGCTTTTCTCTGGTCGCCCAGGTAGAAGTGCGTGGTCAGCAGCTGCACCTCTCCCCGCGCCTGCTCCGCCATCTGCTCCACCCACGCCACCGATGCGGCCGTGTCCGGTGCGGCAAAGCACACTCCCGGAACCGCCGACAGAATCGCCCGCCGCCACTCCCGGTACTCCGCCAGATAACGCGTGAAACCCCATCCAGCCGACCGCGCCGGATGGCTCCCGCGCCCATAATTCTCCACCTCGTTGCCCAGCTCCAGCGCCGTCAGCTTCGGCCCCAGAATACGGTGCACTGCCCTTGCCTCGGCCACGGCTTCCGCCAGCGTGCCCCGCCCGAAGTTCACGCTCCAGATTGCCGTCCAGCCCGTCGCGTTCAGAAACCCGCGTAGCTGCTGCAGGCTGGCCTCGCTCACTACAGTGTTCTTCGGTTCGGTGCGCACCGGCCCCACTGGCGCGTAGCGCGTGAAATCGGCCACGATCCCGCCGAACCGCAGCACGCCCTCGCTCCCCAGGTTCCGCACCAGCCGCACATAGACCGCGTCCCGCGCGCACAGCAGCTCAGGCTGCGCCGCCGACAGCATCTCGTAACCGAGACCGATGAAATTTGCCGGCACCTGCACCGCTGCGCCTCCGTGCACCAGTCGCAGAGTCGCGTGCCGCTCGCCCCGCGCCAGACCGCGCAGACCCGCTCCACCCGAGAGCACTATCGTGGATCGCAGAAAGGAGCGCCGTGTCAGCATCGCAGGGAAGCCTGAGTATACCCGGAGCCGGCAGTTCCCGCCCCCCGCCATATCCTCCCGCCTGCCGCGACTACGGGATTCGCAAAGCTGATTGAGCCAGCGGGCAAGCCGTGCGCAGGACCGTTTCGCGGCGGCTTCAGCGATTGCACAGAGATATGGCCGGGCTGACAGCGCAATGGAACACCGTCCGGTGGTCAGGGATACCCGACTTTGGCGGGCCCGGAGGGATTTGAACCCCCAACCAAGGGACTCTGAGCTATGAGTCCCCTGCTCTGACCCTTGCGCTACAGGCCCTGGATGCTAAGTTGAGTTTATCGCCGCTTCAAATGCCAGCGCTGGGTCAGGATCTGGAATCGCAGGCTCCCACCCCCCGATGGTGAAGCTAGGTGGCTGGCTTGTGGTACTCGCCAAAGCAAGAATATCCTCGTTGCATGCGGAGCAGAAGCAGGGGAATGTTTGGATTGAATGGAGGATTGCGGACCTGTTGCACCGCATTCCTGGCAGGAGCTGCGATCGCGTCCACGATGGCGGTTATGTCCTGTGCGAGGGAGCCATCGCTGAACGGCAGGTGGACGGGACCTGAGAAGAGACTCCTGAACGGCGAAACGAACGATGCCGTCGTCCAGATGACCCAGTCCGGCAATCAGTTGACCGCGCTGGTCCAGACCCCTGCTTTCACGACGGAAATGAAGGGCACCGTCAGCGGCAATCATTTCCAGCTGATGGCTCCATGGGACCAGGAGAAGCCCTTTGCCGTAGGAAACCTGGTAGGACACGATCTCCATATGAGGTGGGACGGAGACGACGATCTCAATACAGGAAGGGGACAGGAAACGGTCCTGCATCCGGCTACGAACGCGGACAAGATTTCCGAGCCGGCCTACATCACTCCTCCGGCGATCCAGCCCGTTCCCTACAACAAGCTGGCCAGGAAGCCTCCGATGGGGTGGAACAGCTGGAATCTATTTGCGGGTAAAGTCGACGACACGGTGGTGCGTGGAATCGCGGACACCATGGTGTCGAGCGGGATGCGCGATGCCGGCTACATCTACGTGAACATCGACGACACGTGGGAGGGAACGCGGGATGCGCAGGGGAACC
>JAJYVF010000055.1 GCA_021792135.1 Acidobacteriota bacterium
GCCTCAACCTGCTTCAGCGCAGCGATGATCTGCGCCTCCGTGTGTCTGCTCCTGCTCATCAGCCCTTCCCCTTTCCTTCGTCCAGATCGTATTCCGTTCTGGACCGATTCTGGGGGTCAGGTCACGCGGATGTGGCTCTGCTAAGAACTCATCGGAAACCCCCGTGCTGGTTGGCCACAGCGGAAGATAGCAATGTGAGAACGGGCCAGCACGTAATTACAATGGGTTTTCCTGGTCTCGCTTTCGGCTCTTTGTTGCTGTACAGCGGAATAGTCAGCGGACGATTGCACTCTGCTCTCCCAATGGGAAGGAGTATAGAGGGTCACGCGTACACGTCGAAGGTAGACTTCATTCGCGTGCAAATGCCAATTTCTGGTGGGTTATCGGGAGCCCCGTTGATCGATGATCGAAATAGAGCTATCGGGATTATCGACTCTGCGGGGGAATGGTCTTCGGATTTGGACTTGTTGTTGAACTGGGAGCATTCGCGTGAACAGCAGCCCCCTCCGCCTCCCTCCCCGACCTACCAAGTTGATTTCGGGACTCTGCTGGGAGAGTTGGCAGAGTCAGTCCATGAGTACGCATCTCCGGGATACGGAGATGCAGTGCCCATGCGTTATCTAAGGAAAGCAGGGGCATCAAATCCGCAACCCGCACCACCCGTCCATTAACAGCAACCTTTTCCGCCGGGTCCATAATACGCAGCATTGTTGTCTGCCCACTCATGACGACTTTGTCTTTTGAGGGCGCATCAATTTTCGAAGCGGTGTCCTGTGCAACCGCAAACGACGCCGCAATCGCCATGCATGATGTCAAGAGCAGAATGTTTCTCATCTTGATTCCTCGCGGGAATTCGCGATTATAGTCTCCAGAGCCATTCCACGCAAATCGCTGTCTTTTCGACAATAAGTTAACACTAAAGGGTAGCGAATCAGCGGTAAACGGTTGCTTTGAAAGTTTCGCGGTACCAAAGATTGCACCCAAAACAGTGCAATTTCTACATCCCCTAATAGGGAAAGCCATAGGCGTGAAAGATGTAAACTGAAGCGCATGAAGGTCGATAAAGCCAAATTCGACGTTCTTCTAAGTCGGTTGCTCCTACAGAAGCCGGGGAAGACTCAGGCCATAAAGGGGGCGGAGAAGCAGCGTCCCCGCCCGATAATCCCTAAGCCTCAGTCTTCGGAACCGCGATGAGTTCGACGTAGGGCATGGGTGCGATCCCGGCCATGCGCCGCAGCGTGCGGCTGAAGCGATCCTCATCCTTGCGGATATTCCAGCGGAACTCGAACTCCGACAGGTAGCGGTGCAGGTGCTTTATCGAGACGCGATGGAAGCTCCCTATCAGGCCGCGCTTGAGCAGGGAGAACGCGGATTCCACGGTGTTCGTGTGGATGTCTGTTCCGGGCACAATCCACTGCATCGAGTGATTCACGGCCTTGTGGCGCAGCTTCAGGTTTGGATGGAAGGCGAAGTCATAGACCGCCGCTGAATCCGTATAGACCTTCGCGGTGTTCGGGTGAACGTGGGCACTGACGGCCTTTCGGATCGACTGCGCTTTGCCATCAGGAATGTGAACGAACTTCACGCGGCCTTTGCGCTCACGCATCCCGAGAACCATGTCGAACTTCTCCGAGCGGGGCTTCTGGTTCTTCGATCCACCGCCGCGCCGCTTGCTCTTTCCCCCGATGTACGTTTCGTCAATTTCCACGGTGCCGTGGAGCAGTCCACCTTCTTCTTCCATCGCCTTGCGGATGCGATGGGCCATGTACCACGCCGTGCGATAGGAGCCGATGCCCAGGTGTTCTTTAAGCTGGTTCGCGCTGATGCTTTTCTTCGCGTCTACCACGATGGCAAGGGCCATGAACCACTTGTGCAGGGGCAGGTGCGAGTCATTAAAGATCGTGCCGGACGTGGCGGAGAACTGCTGTTTACAGGTCGGCTCCAGGCACTGATAAAGGCTCTTGCGAACGTTCTTCGTCTGGCTCTTGCGGGTGATCCGGCTGATGCGGTCATTGCCGCAGACGGGGCAGCGGACCACGCCATCGGGCCAGCGCATCTGTTCGATGTACTTCAGGCACTCTTCGTCAGTGGGGAACTGCTTCGTTACGTCTATCAGGTTCATGGACTTGCTCCGACCTGAAAGAAGTATGGCTCAAACCGCCTTCTGTGTCAAGTGCATAATCATCGCCGCAAGTGATAGAAACAAATCCATTTACCTGACAGCTTGTTTCTGCGGTTAACCTGTGTTCCCGACTTCTGATCCTGCGTGGGCTTCGTCGGCCCGAAATGGAAGGGGCCCAGCCCGGCAAGGACTGAGCCCCTTTTCCCATCTAAGTCCAGAATACCAGACGGCACTCAATACGCTGCCAGATTTCATGGTGTGGAAGTCCCATGGAATGAGTGGACACACGAACGTAACCTCGGCCAAACGCTTGACAATTTCTGAAGGGCGGCCAGAAGGCGCGCGGCACGCGTAGGATAGGGAGCTTTGGAGGCGTTATGCCGATCAGAACCATCATCGAGCCGTTCCGCATTAAAAGCGTGGAGCCGATCCGGTGGACGACACGAGCCGAGCGGGAAGAGCAGCTGAAGGCCGCCCATTACAACGTGTTTCTGCTGCCAGCCGACGATGTGCTGATCGATCTGCTGACGGACTCGGGGACCGGGGCGATGTCCACGCACCAGTGGGCGGCGATTATGGAGGGAGATGAGAGCTACGCGGGGAGCCGCAGTTTCGACCGCTTCCGGAATTCGGTGCAGGACATTTTCGGGTATAAGCACGTGATCCCGACCCACCAGGGAAGGGCGGCGGAGCGGATCCTGTTTGGCGTGGCCTGTAAGAGGGGTCATGTGGTGCCGAATAACACGCACTTCGATACCACGCGAGCGAATGTGGAGTTTGCCGGGGCGGAGGCCGTCGATCTGCCCATTGCCGAAGGACGGCAGCCGGCCCTGCGGCACCCATTCAAGGGAAATATGGATGTGGAGGCGCTGGAGGCGCTGATTGCGCGGGCAGGCCGGGAGCGTGTGCCCTTAGTCATGCTGACGGTGACCAATAATTCGGGCGGAGGGCAGCCGGTTTCGATGGAGAATGTGCGGGCGGTCAGCGCGGTCTGCCGGAAGCATGGGATCCCGCTGTACTTCGACGCGTGCCGGTTCGCTGAGAATGCGTGGTTCATCCGGCTGCGGGAGCCGGGCTATGCGGAAAAGTCGCCGAAGGAGATCGCCCAGGAGATGTTCCGGTACGGGGATGGGTGCACGATGTCCGCCAAAAAGGACGGAATGGCGAACATCGGCGGCTTCCTGTGTACGAACAACGACCGGCTGGCGCAGCAGGAGAAGGATCTGCTGATCCTGACGGAGGGGTACCCGACCTATGGAGGGCTGGCGGGGCGGGACCTGGAGGCGATTGCGGTGGGCTTGCAGGAAGCGCTCGAGGAGGATTATCTGCGGTACCGGATCGCGTCGACGGCCTACCTGGGAGATCACATTGCGGCGGCGGGAGTGCCCATCGTGCAGCCTCCGGGCGGCCACGCGATTTATCTGGATGCGCGGGCGTTCCTCCCGCAAATTCCGCCGGAGCAGTTACCGGGGGTGGCTCTGGCCTGCGAGCTGTATCTCGAGGGCGGCGTGCGGTCCGTGGAGATCGGCACGCTGATGTTTGCGGGGGCCGCCAAGATGGATCTGGTGCGGCTGGCGATGCCGCGGCGCGTCTATACGCAGAGCCACGTGGATTATCTGGTGGAGGTAATCCTCGAGGTTTGGCAGAAGCGGGAGCGGTTGCGAGGCATGCGGATTACCTGTGAGGCGCCGTTTCTGCGGCACTTCACGGCGAAGCTGGAGCCTGTGGGATAGCAGTCCGGTCCTGTAAGCCAGGACAGATTGCCGGAGCTGTTCGGGCACTGCGTCCCCTCGGAAATGAGGTGAAAAGAAAAGGCAGGTCCGGAGACCTGCCCTCTTCGTTGTGTGATGCGGCCGCCTACTTCGCGAGGACCGCTTCGGATTTCTCCGCAGCCTGCTCGCGCAGGATTTCCGCCTTGTCGGTGGCTTCCCAGGTGAAGTCCGGCTCGCTGACACGGCCGAAGTGGCCATAGGCTGCCGTCTTGCGGTAGATGGGACGGCGGAGCTGAAGGCTTTCCATGATGCCCTTCGGCGTGAGCTGGAAGTTCCTGCGGACGAGCCGGACCAGCTCACTCTCGTGGAGCTTGCTGGTACCGAAGGTGTCAACGAGGACGCTGACCGGTTCGGCGACGCCGATGGCGTAGGCGAGCTGGACTTCGCAGCGCTCGGCGAGACCGGCGGCCACGATGTTCTTGGCGATGTAACGAGCCATGTAGGCTGCGGAGCGGTCGACCTTCGTCGGGTCCTTGCCGGAGAAGGCGCCGCCGCCGTGACGCCCCATGCCGCCGTAGGTGTCGACGATGATCTTGCGGCCGGTAAGGCCGGTGTCGCCCATGGGCCCGCCGATGACGAAGCGGCCGGTGGGATTGATGTGGTACTTGGTGTTCTCATCGAGCAGGTTAGCCGGAAGGACGGCCTGGATGACGTGCTTCAGGATGTCAGCGCGGAGATCCTCCGTGGAGATGGTCTCGGCGTGCTGGGTGGAGATCACGACAGCATCGATGCGAACCGGTTTGTGGTGCGCATCGTACTCGACGGTGACCTGGCTCTTGCCATCCGGGCGAAGATACGGCAGCTTGCCGGTCTTGCGGACCTCGGCAAGGCGGCGGGTGAGCTTGTGCGCCAGAGAGATGGGGGTGGGCATCAGCTCAGGCGTCTCGTTGGTGGCATAGCCGAACATCATGCCCTGATCGCCGGCCCCGCCGGTATCCACACCGAGAGCGATGTCGCTGGACTGCTTGTTGATGGTGGAGATGACGGCGCAGGTGTTGGCGTCGAAACCGTAGAGCGCATTGTCGTAGCCGATGGCGCTGACGACGCCGCGAACCAGAGCCTGAAAGTCAACCCACGCGCTGGTGGTGATCTCACCGGCGATGACGACCAGGCCGGTGGCAGTGAGGGTTTCGCAGGCAACGCGGCTGTAGGGGTCCTGCTCGAGGCAGGCGTCGAGGATGGCATCGGAAATCTGATCGGCGATCTTGTCAGGATGGCCCTCGGTGACGGATTCCGAGGTAAAAAGAAATCGTTCGGATGCAGGCAAGGATTTCCTCCAGAGAATGCGCGGAATTCCTCGCGGAAAGGCGGCGGAATCCCTGCGAGTTGCTGTTGCCATGGTACAGGGAGGGCAGGGACAGCGGCAAAGGGTTGCAGCGGAAGGGCTGAAGGGAGTTCTGAGCGGGGAAAACGGGAGGGTGGAGGGGACCGAGGGCAGGACTCAGGGCTCACCGCTCAGGCGTGAGAGCACGGGGCTCGCTCTCAGGGCTCAGAGGAAGGCGAGCCTGGGCCGCCGATGGCGAGGTGCAGCGGGGCAGCAAAGCAACAACGGCCGCTATTGCGGCTTGGAGGGCTGCTGGGACGGGGCTTGTCCCGTTTGCGGTTGTTTCTGACCGCTGGTCTGGTTGGCCTGCTGGGTGATGTCCTGCCCGTTGTACAGAATGCGGATGTTGGTGTGGTACTGCCGGTAATCCGTGTACTTCACCGTTTCGCGCATGTGGACGTCTTCGCTGAGATAGCCGTTGCCGCCGGAGAAGTGCAGGACGCCGTCACCGTGGGTGTAGACGGGGAACCAGTACTTGCCATCGATCTGCTGTCGGTAGGTAATGAAGGGGAGCGAGAGGTCTTCGTGGCCAGAGCGGAGGTCGTCGGGGACGTTTTTGCCGTCGGTCACCACGATCTGGTGATAGACCTGGTCGACCCAGATGCGGCCCTGGAAATAGCGGTGCTTCTTCTCGATGACTTTGGGCCTGATATCGAAAACCCAGGTGTGGATCTGGTCGATCTGCTGCTTGCCGAGGTAGGCGATGTTGTACTGGGATGCGTCCTCCGTGGTGAGGACGAAGGGCAGCCGCTCTTCGATGTCCTGAAAGTCGGCCGGGGACATCATGACCCGGGTCAGGGTGGTTTCGGGGGCGTCGATGACGTGCTCCATGCGCCGGCCCGTGGGATCGAACATGATGTCGGTGACCTGGTAATACTGGCCGTCGGGCTTGTTATCGTCGTCGAGGGTCTGGACCCGCACGCTGCGGGTCCAGGTGTAGTTATCGAGAGCTTGCTTGAAGATGGTTTCCTTCGCGGTGAATTCGCTGATGATCTGCGCGACGGGGATGGAGGGCTGCGACGGGTCCAGAGGGCCGAATCCCGCATCGAGAGGCATCGAGGTGTAAGAAACCTGGGCGGGCAGTCCCGGGGCGGGAAGGAGCAGGGCCAGGAGGACAATCGAGGGCAGCGCCGGGAAGGCGCCGCGGAAGAGGCGGCAGGCGGCTCGGAACACGACGGGTTCTCCTGTGCTGTAAGGATAGACGCACCAGAGCGCGGCTGGGATATGCGTGCCGGCAGAGAACCGATAAGCGCTGCAAGCCCTCGGGCACGATCCCGAACCGGTCCCGGGCTGATTGGCTGCAATTAGATTGGGTCACCAGGCCGCTGGCAGACACGGCGGTGGTGGGTTTCATTAAGAAAAAGAGAGAATCGGGTAAAAAATACATTTCCCGGCGGCGGGCCAGCACATTACACTGGCGAGGTCTTTCCCGGCCAACTTTCTATGCCAATCGAGGTTGACCCTTACCGAACACCGGCTCTGGTGCTGCTGATCGCACTGGTGGCGGTATTTGGGACTTTGTGGCTGCAGGGGCCGCGGTCGCAGTGTGGGCACCGGGGTGACGAAGAGGCACCGACGGTGCGGCGGCGCAAGCTGCTGTGGCTGACGGGATGGGCTTTTGAGGTGATCCGGCTGGGCATGGCTGTTTCGGGGCGCGGCCAGTCGGGTGTGGGGCTGGCGGTCATGCGGGGCAGCGTGGAGATGGCGCCGCTGATGTTTCTGGCCTCGCTGGCGCCGCAGTATCTGACCCGAAAGCCGCGCATTCTGTTCGTCGTAGCCTTTGGGACACCGCTGCTGCTGTATACCGTGCTGGTGTCGCTGATCCCGGCTTCGGGGCTGGTGGTGCGGACGCTGCTGCTGATCTTCGCAGGTCTCTCCCTGAGTGTGGCGGCGCTCTGGAGCGTACGCCGGCGGATCCTCCCGATATGGCTTAGCCTGGCGATTGTCGGGCTGGTAGGCAGCGGATGCATCTGGCTGACGGTGCAGCAGGATTATGGCCGGGCGCTGATGCTGGCCGAGAGCGGTGTGCTGCTGATGTCGGCTTTTCTGTTCGCGCTGGAATTCCGGCGGGTGACGGCCGGGGTGGTCTTTACCGCAGGCGGACTGACGCTGTGGGCGCTGCCCGCCATGGTTTCCACTGCAGCGGGACCGGCGGTGGTTCCGGAGATCCTGGCACGCTCGATCAGCCTGGTGAAAGTGATCACGGCGATGGGGATGGTGGTGCTGGTGCTGGAGGATGAGATCGCCTCCAATCTGGCGGCGCAGCAACGAGACCGGCGGGCGCGGGCGGAAATCGAGAAATATACGGAGATCCACCTGGCGCCGATGCCTTTTGAGGAGAACGACGCCGAGTATGACCGCATCTGCGCGACGATCGCGGCGGTGAGCCGCTTTGGACAGGCGGCAATCTTCGTGCGCAACGCCGATGGCGCCTTCCGCATGGCGGGGCGCGCGGGAATGGATGGGGCTCTGGAAGGAGCTCTGGACGCGCTGGCGCGGCGGACGACCGAGGCAAAGACGCGGGAGGTGGCGCGGGGCAGTTATTTTGTGTCGGAAATCGGCAGCCTCACGCTGATGGACCTCAGCCCGCTGATGGAACCGGGCGATGAGTTGAAGCTGATGAATTTCCGCAAGGCGCATGTGATGGGAATCCGGAGCCGCGATGGGCGGCTGCAGGGCGCCTTGTTGCTGGCGGGTCTGAAGAAGCCGGAGGAGCCGCTGCTGACCGAAGATGTGCTGCCTCTGGAAATGCTGGTGTCGCGCATTGCCGCGGCGCGGGAGCATCAGGCTCTGGTGCGGAGGCTGATCCAGTCGGAACGGCTGGGCGGACTGGGCCAGCTGGCCGGCGGCGTGGCCCATGAGCTGAACAATCCGCTGACGGTGGTCACCGGTTATGCCCAGCTGCTGGCCGAGAGCGACAGCGGCGCAGAACGCGAGGCGGCGGAGGTGATTCTGAACGAATCGCGCCGGATGAAGCAGATTATCGAAAGCATGCTGCGATTCCGCAGTGCGTCGCCGGCAGGGCGGGAGCTGGTTTCCCTGGGACTGGTGCTGGAGGACATCGAGAAGCTGGTACGGCCGGAACTGGACAGGACGCACGTGGAGCTGAGGCTGAATATCGCCGGGGACCTGCCGCGGGTACGGGCGGACGGGGACCAGATCCGGCAGGTCTTTCTGCAGGTGATCAGGAACGCAATCAGCTCTCTCGAGGAGACCCCCGAAGACGCGGTGCGGCGGCTGACGGTACAGGTTGTGGCGGTGGGACGGAATCTGCAGGTGATGTTCTCGGATACCGGACCGGGATTCGCGGACACGGCGCGCGCTTTCGATCCCTTCTACACGACGCGGCACCCGGGAGAGGGCGTTGGACTGGGACTGAGCATCTGCTACGCGATTATTCGCGAGCACAGGGGAGAGATTTCCGCAGTGAACCTGCATCCGCACGGAGCTGCCGTAGTGATCGAGCTGCCGGCCGAAGAGGCAGGCGCGGCACCACAGGACCTTCTGACCGAGGCCGTGAAAGAAAGCGGCGTCCTCACGGGCGATGAAGCGGCACAGCCCAATTTAGGATGAGGCTTGCCGATTCGCTGTAACAGGAACAGGGGACAGAATGAAGGGACACGTGTGGGTAGCGGCGCTGGCTGTGGCAACGACGGCCGGCGCGCAGACGCCGGGAACGCCGCAGGTGGGGATGCCCGGGAGTACCGCCGAAGCGGCTGCGCGGCAGCCGATGACGTTTCAGGACATGATGAGGATGCGGCGGCTCGGCGACATCGCGCTGTCGCCGGACGGGCGGTGGGTTCTGTTTTCGGCCACGGACGTGGATCTGGCGAGGAATACGCGAACGCCGCATCTGTGGATTGTGTCCACAGCGGGGGGTGCGGAAAGACCCCTGACCGCTTCCATGGCGGGCGAGAGCCGGGGGCGGTTTTCGCCGGATGGAAAGCAGATTCTGTTCGAGAGCACGCGGGACGGAGGACAGCAGATCTGGCTGGCCGATTTTGACACAGCCACGGGCACAATCTCCGGCGAGCACCAGCTGACGCACATCAGCACCCAGGCGGATAACGCGACGTGGTCGCCGGATGGGAAGCACCTGCTGTTTACGTCGTCGGTCTATCCGGAGTGCAGTGATCACCCCGGCAGGCCAGCGGCAGGCCAGCCGGAAGCTGCGGGCGCGTCTCCTTCGGGGACGGACGAGGATGCGTGCGACCGGCGGCGCGATGAGGAGCAGGCGCAGTCGAAGGTGAAGGCCAGGATCTTCACGCACCTCCTGTACCGGCACTGGAATGCGTTCACCGACGATAAGCGCAGCCATCTGTTCCTGGCCTCTGCCGAGGATGGGAGCTTTCGCGATCTGAATCCGGGCGATGAGCACGATGTTCCGCCGTTTTCGCTGGGAGAGCCGGATGGATGGGATTTTTCGCCGGACGGGAAAGAGATTGCCTTTGAAGAGAAGAAGGTCGATGACCCGGCGCTGAGCACGAACGTTTCGATTTTTGCGCTGCGGCTGTTTGATGCGGCGGGAAATGCAGACACGAACGCGCAGCCGGTGAAGATTTCGACCAGTGCCGGCGGGAACTTCACACCGCGGTATTCGCCCGATGGAAAGTGGATGGCGTGGCGGATGCAGGAGCGGGCGGGCTATGAGAGCGACCGCTTCCGGCTCGTCGTGTACGACTGCCGGGCGCACGCGATTCGGGAGGTGCTGCCGAAACTTGACCTTTGGGTCGATGAGGAGGCGTGGGCGCCGGACTCCGGGACGATCTACTTCACCACCGGGGAAAGAGGCGAGGAGCCCATCGATTCGGTAAAGCTGGACGGATCCGGTCTTGTGAAGCTTGCCGCGCATGGCGCCTATGGGGATCTGCACGCGACGCAGGACGGGAAGCTCCTGATTGCGTCGAAGATGACTGTTCGCGCACCCGCGGAAGTGGTTGCGCTGCACCTGAACGATGCGCCGGAATCTGAACCGACGAAGGTCAGAGGAACCATTCCGGGTTCGGCGGAGATGACGTTGCACGGAGATGCGCGGCAGAGTGCGCTGTCGCACCTGAACGACGGCATTCTCAGTCAGCTCGAAATGCCGAAGATGGAGTCGTTCTGGTTCACCTCGATTGGCAAGGCACGGGTGCAGGGCTTCATCATCCGGCCGCCGGGGTTCGATAGGGAGAAGAAGTATCCGGTGAAGTTTCTCATTCACGGCGGGCCGCAGGGCGCGTGGGGCGACGAGTGGAGCTATCGCTGGAATGCGGAGCTGTTCGCGGCCGCTGGCTATGTGGTGGTGATGATCAATCCGCGGGGGTCGACGGGGTATGGGCAGACCTTTGTGGATGGGGTGAACGGCGACTGGGGCGGAAAGCCCTACATCGACCTGATGCGCGGGCTGGATTACGCGGAGCAGCGGTATCCGTTCATCGACAAGTCGCGGGAGTGCGCGCTGGGAGCGAGCTATGGCGGCTATATGGCGGACTGGATCCTGGGCCACACAGACCGTTTCCGGTGCATCGTGACGCACGACGGGATGTTCAACACCGAGTCGGCCTATGGCACGACGGACGAGCTGTGGTTCAACGAGTGGGAGTTTCGAGGGACTCCGTGGACCAACCGGGCGCTGTACCGGCAGTGGTCGCCGATGCTGGCGGAGACGCACTTCAGGACGCCGACGCTGGTGGTGCACAGCCAGCTGGATTACCGGCTGGATGTGTCGGAGGGCTATCAGCTGTTCGACACGCTGCAGCGGATGAAGGTGCCGTCGAAGATGCTGTACTTCCCCGATGAAGGGCACTGGGTGCTGAAGCCGCAGAACTCGCAGCTCTGGTATAAGACGGTGAACGGCTGGGTGGACGAGTGGACCAGGAAGTGACGACCGGAGCTAAAGCGCCTGCGGCAGAGGCAGCAGGGGCACGGGGCCTGACATGATTGCGCATTTGCGGGGGCGGCTGTTTTCGAAGGCGCCGGGCCAGGCGATTGTCGAGGCCGGCGGTGTGGGCTACGACGTAACCATCAGCGTGCCTACCTTTACGGCGCTGCCGGCGGAGGGGGGGGAGGTGTCGCTCTACATCTACACGCAGGTGCGCGAGGACACGCTGGCGCTCTTCGGGTTTCTGGAGCGTGCCGAGAAGCGGCTCTTTGAGCGGCTGATCACCGTTTCGGGGGTGGGGCCGAAGCTGGCGGTGACGATTCTGAGCGGGCTCAATCCGGAGCGAACGGTGGCGGCGATCCGGGCCCAGGACCATGCGACGCTGACGCGGATTCCGGGGGTGGGGAAGAAGCTGGCGGAGCGGCTGGTGGTGGAGCTGAAGGACAAGCTCGAGGACATGGCCGTGGCACCGGTGGTGGGGGTGAAGGCTCCGGCGGCGGAGGATGTGCTGTCGGCGCTGGTGAACCTGGGGTATCAGCGGCCCGCCGCCCAGAAGGCCATCGAGACGGCGGTGGGGAAGGACAAGGCGGCAGGGGAGGATTTCGATGCGCTCTTCCGTGGGGCGCTGAAGGCGATTCGCTAGGCTCGCGGGATTTTTTTAAAGGGTATGGCCGCAAGGCTTTGATTCTGTGGCTCGAGGAGGGTAATACCCTGCGGGTATTACCCTGGCGGGACCGCCTTTCCGGGGGCCGAGGCGGCTGCGAGCCCGGCGTGCCGGAGGGGTTTTCAAGGAGCGAAGCGGATCGGCCTGGGCCGGAACGGCAGCCAAGGAAAAGCCCTGCTCCGAAGAACAGGGCACGCCTTCGTTTCAGGATAGGAGAGATGCGGAAAGCGCGGCAAGAGAAATCGCGGGCCGGGACAGTACGGAAGTCATGAGGGCGGGGGTGGGGTTCGGGTTTTTCGCAGGCGGTTCAGCCGCCGGGGAGATGGGGCATGGGATCGGGAGCCAGCCGTTCCCTGTCGAGCAGCGCGCAGCCGGAAGCCGCGGGATTTCCGGCGATGGAGCCGCCCTGGGGGTGGCAGCCCTTCGCGCCGCGGTTTCGGCGCTGGTGGAAGCAAGGGCGGGAACAACATGCTGTAATCAGGAGAAAGCGAGGAGCACATGCGCTGGAGGGTTTTGTTGCTGGTGGCTGGATTGATGTACGCGGGAAGCATGGTGGCGCAGCAGGCGCCCGTTCAGCCGGCAAGCGCCGGGCAGGCGGGCGCGCCGGGGGCGGAACCACTGACTCCGGCGGAGATCGCGAGCATGCAGGCGAGGCTCGCGGACTGGCCGGATCTGGCGCGCTACCGCGCGGCCGACGCGCAACTGCCCCCGCCCGCTCCGGGGGAAAACCGGGTGGTGTTTCTGGGCGACTCGATTACCGATGCCTGGGGACGGACCCATGGGAAGTTTTTTCCCGGCAAGCCGTGGATCAATCGCGGCATCAGCGGGCAGACAACGCCGCAGATGCTGGTGCGCTTTCAGCAGGACGTGCTGGCGCTGCATCCGGCCGCGGTTGTGATTCTGGCCGGGACCAACGACATTGCGGAAAATACCGGGCCTGAGCCGATGTCGGCCATCGAGGACAACTTCCGGTCGATGGTCACGCTGGCCAAGGCGAATCACGTGCGGGTGGTGCTGTCGTCGGTGCTGCCCGCGTCGCGATACAACTGGCGGCCGGGGATTGCGCCCGCGGAGAAGATTCGGGAACTGAACCGGTGGCTCGAGGCTTATGCCGCCGGGCAGCAGCTTGTCTATCTGAACTACTATCCTGCGCTGGTGAACGATGAGGGAGGGATGAAACCGGAGCTGACCACCGATGGCACCGTACACCCCAACGACGCCGGCTACGCGATCATGGAACCGCTGGCCGAGCAGGCGGTCGCGAAGGCCCTGGCGCAGCCCGCACCGTAGCGGGGCGAAGGTCCGTTGCCGGCGGGAAGGTCCGGATTGCGGCGACAACGCCCCATCCAGGGCTGTTCCTGACGCCCGGTGGAAGGACCTGCGACGGGCTTTCTGCCGGGTCCGCCCCAAACCCTGGGGAAAGCCAGTGTTACGGCAACCAGTGCTGAGGGTCGATGGAGGCTGGCCGACTTATCCTTCCTTTTTCCGGTCGATGAGCGATTTGGCGATTTGCGATCGCTCACATGCGCGATGAACCGGGATTGATCCGGACAGCCTCAGGTCACCATGGGCGACTCTACGACAAAGTGGAACGGGGAATCCTGCTCCTTTATGCTTTCTGCGGATATTGCTTACTTCGTCACGCGGCCATAGCCGGTTACTCGACCGCAATTCAAAGCGCACTTGTCCTCTTGGCTCGCGATTGCTTGCCCACAGGCTTCTAAACCCGCTTTTCGGCCAGCATTGAGACAAAGGCTCGAGAGAGAGCCGTTGCTCCCCGTGCTGACGCGTGCTACTCTTTTGCCTTCCCTAAGGAGATAGCTATGAGAACGGTGACTGTTTTTCTATTGGCGTTGTGTGCTAAAGCATGCTTGGCGCAGCGGGGCCCATGCAGTCAGGCCATGGTTGCCGGGACCTATGCTGTATCTGTCCAGGGAACTTTGATCCTGCCTGGCCCGATTCCCGCTCCGATGGCGAGCCTCGGAACGGCCACGATCGATCTCACAGGCGCAGCTTCGATCAGCGGCTATCAGAGCATCGGGGGCGAGGTTTCGCAGTTCCAGCTAACTGGCACGATCACGGTTCAATCGAACTGCACGGCGAGCGCGAATTTTGGCGGCGACATTACGGAGAATCTGGTGGTTCAGGACGCCGGCGCGGTATTGAAGTCCTTAACGCTCACCGACGGCGCGTCCGGGATCCCCGTTACGCAGGGTGAGTGGAAGAGAATTTCTCCCCGCGATGAGCACAGCGCCGATTGTCGGCAATGTGGTAGCAACATGGAAGGCGAAGGGCCCAGGCGAGAAGACGACTTCCGGTCTGCCACGAACCCAGTTTGGTGTGCTCCGGAAATCCCCATCGGCAATTATGCCTACCGGTCCTCAGCGACAGTCGTGCTCGCAGAGCCGCCGGGGCCGGTGCCGGTGACAAGTCTTGGCATCGCAACGTTCGGCTTGGGAGGGACCGACTCGCTCACGGCAACGACGTCCATCGGAGGACAGGTTCTCCCGTTGGCGGCGGCTCCAACAGCGCCCGTGGTCGTGAGTCCAAATTGCACGGCGATAGTTACGTTGAACGTAACGTCCCAAGGCGTACCGGTTGGCCAGCACCAGGACTTCCTTGTCGTACTCGGCGGTGGCACCGAGATCTGGGATCTGACGATCAAGGATTTTCTCGGGCAATCAACTGAATTTGGAACCATGACCAGACTCTAAAGGTCAGTACCGCGAAGTCTTAGTGCTGTATCTGGAGCGCCCCACGACGCACGTTGCACAGCTGCATACTTCCAGACGGGGCGCTTCTGATACAGCGACTTGAAGGAAGCCGCCCCCATGGAAGCCTATGTACTTTGAAT
>JAJYVF010000003.1 GCA_021792135.1 Acidobacteriota bacterium
ATCCTCCACGCGGCGTTGCTGCGTCAGGGTTTCCCCCATTGCGCAAAATTCCCCACTGCTGCCTCCCGTAGGAGTCTGGACCGTGTTTCAGTTCCAGTGTGTCCGTGCGCCCTCTCAGGCCGGATACAGATCATCGTCTTGGTGGGCCATTACCCCGCCAACTAACTAATCTGCCGCGACCCCCTCCTCAAGCGAATTGCTCCTTTGACCCGTAGGTGTTATGCGGTATTAGCCCGGGTTTCCCCAGGTTATTCCCCACTCGAGGGCAGGTTAGTCACGTGTTACTCACCCGTGCGCCGCTGTACTCATGGATTGCTCCACTTTCTCGCTCGACTTGCATGTGTTAGGCACGCCGCCAGCGTTGATTCTGAGCCAGGATCAAACTCTCGTTTGAAACCTGATGATTCCCGCCCGACGACGGAGGTCTTCGGGAGGAATCGGCCTCGCGGTGCTCGAAAAAGACCGCGAAGCACTAACATTGTGAGAATGATCGAACCAAATCTTTCCGATCTCTCACGACTGGCATGTTCAACCTGATTGTCAAAGATCCATACGGATGACCGCCTGAGCGGGCCGTTTTGGATCGAGCGCGCATAGTGCCCGGAGGGCCTTTTGCGCGTCCTCGAACTTGTTGCGCTGTGTTTTTGCGCGAACTTTTTAAGAATATCGAATCTCTTCGAGACCTGTCAAGCGTCCACTTTCCCCTGCCCGCTCAACCCATTCGCTCATCGCCTTCCGGATTATCCGGGGCGATGCGTGCACCAGCGCCAAACTCTGAAAGATCATCTCCGGCGAGCAGCGCTGGCCGGAGGGCGGCTGACCGCCCGTGGGGAAATTACCGAGACCAACTCCCGTCTCGCCCCATACCTGCAATGGATTGTTCTGTTTTCCTGGCGCCTCGCGCCTGCCGAACAGTCCCGCCTCGCTCATCTCAACCGGGGCGGCTATGATCCGCCCGCGAGGCCTATCCCACTGCCTTTGATCGATTCTTACTCTAGCACGCGGGCCGCTCTTCTGCAAGGCGCGCTGCTATTCAGAAGCGACTTCCTGATACTACCTGCCTGGCCCCATCCACGCAACTGTTGAAAACGGCCGGAAACTGTTGAAAAGCGCCTATTCCGGCCGAGCAATCACGCCCAGATCGGTCAGGCCGTTGACGAAGAACTGCATGGCCAGGGCGACGAGCAGCAGCCCCATGATACGCACCAGAATGCGAATGCCGGTCTCGCCGAGCAGCCGGCGCAGGCGGTCGGCTCCGCTGAGCACGCCAAAGCTGGCCAGGGCTGTGATGGCGATCGAAACCAGAATGGCGAGCATCTGCCAGCGATTCGGCGCCTCTCCCACCAGCACCATCACGCTCGAAATGGCCCCCGGCCCAGCCAGCATGGGAATTCCCAGCGGAACGATCCCGGCATCTTCGCGGGCTGCGGCTTCCTGGGTCTCGTCGGAAGACTCCTGGGTCGGGGAGCGCCTCGCCTCCAGCATATCGATGCCAATGAGCAACAGAATCAGGCCTCCGGCGATCTCAAAGGCGGGCAACCGGATGCCGAAGAGGCGAAAGATGAACTGTCCTGCCAGGGCAAAGGCGGTGAGCACAATCCAGCAGGTCACGGCGGCCTTCCGGGCCATCCGCCGACGCCGCGCAGCGTCCACCCCCGCGGTAATGGCAATGAAGGAAGGGATGGCGGCAAAGGGATCGACCAGAAAGAAAATCGAGCTGAGCGCGAGCAGCGAAAACCGCACATAGGTCGAGCTCAGCGCGTGCTCGGCGGCTTTCGCCGGCGAAACCAGGGCGAACACAGGGAAGTTGGCTGCCATGCGGGCTCCCCCGCATTATCCCAGACCCGCTGGGTAGCCTGGGTAAATCTTACCGGCTCTGCCGTAAGGACTTCTCCCCGGAGAATGGTTGCCTGCAGGAATCTGAGATAGTAAACCGTTTTGTTACAGCATGATAAGAGCAGGTGGAGGGTATGGCACGAGTCTTGCCGATCTCGATTCCGCACCTCAGGAGATTGCTGAGGCGTGCAGTTGCGGGCAGCGGCTTTCGGCATCTTCCGAAAGCGAGGCGGCCGGCATTTCAGACTGCTTCCGCATTCCAGATCCGAACTGGAGGCATCGGGAACAGACAACTCAGGCGGTTCATCTACGCAGGAGGAGAACGCGTGCCCGCTATGATGTCCTGGTCGAAGGTACCCCTTGATGAGCCCCTTGCCTGTGCATCCATTCTGCTCGCGAGCGACTCGGAAGCTCTGGGCAACTCGATGCATCGCATGCTGCAGGGCGAAGGTTTTCAGGTTCAGTATGCCGGACACTATTCCGAGCTGGATTCGCATCCGGATTCCGGAGCTTTTGACATGGTCCTGCTGGAGGTGACCGGCGAACACGCCGTGGAGGCGGCCGTGGAAGCGGCCCTCCGCATCAAGCGCGCCCGCGCCGGACAACTCGTCGGCTACGTGGCAGACGCTACCCTGACCGCCAGCGGCCTGGCCGGCGATGCGATCTTTCCGCGCAACTCGCCCGATCTGCCTGGAAGCCTGCGCACCTTTCTGTCGGAGGAATCAGAAAGCACCGACCGTTAGGTTAGCGGCCTGTGGCAGAAATCGGAAGCTCGGAGAAGGCTTCCTCAGGGCTGAACAGCTTGCGGGGAAAAGGGCCCATCGAAAAAATACCTTCAGGGGCTAAAGCCGCACTGATTATGCGGAGCTTATGGCACGGCTGAAGCCGTGGCCCTTCAGAACAGGACTTTCATCACAGGCTGTCAGCGGCAGTGCCGCTCCGCCCCTCTTTCCGGCGAGCCGGGATCTGAACCGCCGAATCTCTTCAGAGAAACTTCAGATTTCCGGTGTAGCCTTGGTTCCCTGAGAGGAGCAGAACCACACCATGAGAATCCCAGGTTGGGCGCCCAGCGTTGTTGCCCTTGCCGGCCTGATCGGCGGCCCGTCCCTGCTGCACGCGCAGGGTCCCTTCCACATCCAGCGCGAATGGAAGATCGGCGGGGAGGGCGGCTGGGATTACCTGACGGTGGACCCGAGTTCGAAGCTGCTCTACATCACGCGGGGCAATCACGTGATCGTGGTCGATACCGCTCAGGGCAAGCAGGTCGCCGACATTACCGGCCTGCACGGGACGCACTGCGTAGTCTTCTCCTCCGACGGCGTGCACGGGTACATTACCGACGGCGGCGGCAATCAGGTGGCGGAGTTCAACCGCAGGACCAACACCATCGAGAAGACGATTTCGGCCGGGACCAATCCCGACGGAGCGGTCTTCGAACCGGTCACCAGGACGGTCTGGGCGTTCAACGGGCGCAGCCATAATGTAACTGTGATTGCTACCACTACGAATCAGGTGGTGGCGACCATCGAACTGCCGGGCAAGCCGGAGTTTCCGGTGGCCGACGGCCATGGTTTTGTCTACGACAACATCGAGGACAAGAGCGAAATCGTCCGCCTCGATGCCAGAACGCGCAAGCTCGTCGCGACCTGGCCGGTGGCGCCAGGCGAGAGCCCGTCGGGGCTGGCCATCGACCGGGCGCACCACCGGTTGTTCTCTGTCTGCGACAACCAGAAGATGGTGGTAATGAACTCCGAGACCGGCAAAGTGGTGGCGACGCCGGCCATCGGCGAGGGACCCGATGCTGCGCGGTTCTCGGCGAACGATCAGTACATCTTCAGCCCGAATGGCGAGAGCGGCACGCTCACGGTGGTGCGCGAAGACAGCCCGGATCGCTACAGCATCGCGCAGACGCTGCCCACCAAACGGGGAGCGCGCACGATGGCGATGGATCCCGACGGCCAGCGCGTGTATACGGTCTCCGCCGAGTTCGGTCCCCGGCCCGCGGCGACGGGGGCGAATCCGCATCGCTGGCCGTCCATCATTCCCGGCAGCTTCGAAGTGATCGTGGCCGGCAAGTGAACCCGGCCTCGGTGCGCGGTTTCAGTTGCTCTGCCCCGGGCTGCTGCGGCGGGAGGCCACTCCTGTGGGCGCGGGTGCGCGGGCGATTTCCTCATCCGATTTCGGCAGCAACTGCTGCGCCTGCTTCAGCAGTTCGGCCTCGTGTTCCAGCGCCGCGGCGACGCGCGCGATCTGCTCGTCGGCTTCGGTCCACTTCTTCTGCTCGATCGCCTCCCGCACTCCCGGGATGGTTTTGACACCGTAGCCTGTATAGAAGCCCGGTGCATAGAGCAGGTGCTGAAACCACGGGCGGTTGGGCAGGCCGCGCGGATCGGTCAGCAGACGTTCGCTGCGAATCAGGTCGAGGTTGACGCCCACGGGGGCGATTCCGCCGGCGGCGGCATACGCGCTGTCGAAGCTCTGCGCGGCTTCCGTTAAGTCGTCGGAGGCCTGATCGAGCGGAGCAAAATTCAGGTAGGGCGGAATCGGCTCGACTGGCGGCGGCACCATGGGCTTTTTGGGATCGTAGAGGGCCTTGTAGTCGCCCTCGGAGATTTCCAGGTTGTTTTCCTTCGCCTTGCTGCGCATGGCGGCGTCCAGGGACTTCAGCTGCCCAACATACAGGTGCACGGTATCGGCCAGATCGGAGAACTGGAAGGGGAGGATGTCGGCATCGGCCATGCGCATCACCATGGTGCCTGCTGTCTGGGCCAGGGCGCGCCCGTAGTCGAAGGTGGTGTCCTCAAAGTGCGTGTACCAGTAGAAGTCGTCGTAGACGGAGTGGTACTGCCCGTCCTCCTCATCCTCGCCGCCATACCCGAGGTCCACACTGGCAATGCCGAGATGGTCGATGAAGACGGTATAGTCGGAACCGGAGCCGAGGGCGGGCATGCGCAGATCGGCGCGCGAGCGGATCTTTTCGCGCTCCTCGGGCGTTGCACGCGAGATATCGACCAGCCGCACCCGCTTCCACACGGACATCTTTGTCTCGGGATCCTGGATGTCCCTGGCCACATCATTGACGAAATTTTCGAGGGACTGCGAACCCTCGGCCTGGAAGTAGCCGCGGCCGTTGCCATCGGAGTTGAAATAGGCCACGGCGTGCTGCTTCAGTTCGTCGGCGTGATACTCGGCCCACTCCGTCGAGCCGAGCAGCGCGGGTTCTTCCCCGTCCCAGAAGCAGTAGATGATGGTGCGTTCCGGTTTCCAGCCCTGCTGCAGCAGCTGGCCCAGGGCGCGCGCTTCCTCCAGCTCCGGGCTGGTGCCGGAAAGGGGATCGCCCGCGCCATTCACCCAGGCGTCATGATGGTTGCCGCGGATCACCCACTGATCCGGATACCTGGAGCCGGGAATGCGTGCAATCACGTCGTAGAGCGGCTTGCGGTCCCAGTTGAAGGCGACGGCCAGATGGACTTTCGCGGTACTCGGCCCCACATGGTAGGTGAACGGAAGCCCGCCGCGCCAGGCTTCCGGAACGGTCTCGCCTCCCAGAGATTTGAGCAGCGGGGTGGCATCGGCCCAGGAGATGGGCAGCACCGGAATTTTGGTGAGGGTCTCGACCTTGTCGAGAGGAATCAGCTTCACGCCGGGGACGGCACCCACTCCGGGCGTCTGCGGATCGCCGGGATAGACGGGCATATCCATGACGCTGCCGCGCTGCACACCTTCGGAAGGCCGCATCGGGCCGGCAGGGTAGGGATCGCCATCGAAGTAGCCGTCATCGCGCGGGTCGGAGTAGAGGATGCAGCCGATGGCTCCGTGCTCGGCGGCGACTTTGGGCTTGATGCCGCGCCAGCTCATTCCATAACGCGCGATCACGATCTTCCCTTTCACCGAAATGCCCATGCGGTCCAGAACCTCGTAGTCTTCGGGCCGGCCGTAGTTCACATACACAATGGGCGCGGTCACATCGCCGTCGCGCGAATAGGCGTTGTAGGTGGGAAGCTGTTCGCTGGTCTGGCCGGAGGTGGGATCGACGCTGACCGGAGGCTCCTGCAGCTTCGCCCTGAAGGGCTCAGGCCCCAGAAGCTCGAGCAGGCGCGACTTCGGGGTGGGAAAGAGGGCGGTGAACTGCTCGATCTTTGCGTCGAGCCCGTAGGACTTCAGCTGGGCCAGCAGCCACTCGGCGTTGTTCCTGTCATAGGGCGAGCCAATGTTGTGGGGGTAGGCGGAGAGCCGGCGCATGTCCTCGCGGATCCGGTCGCGGTCCGGCAGGGCGCGAAACTTCTGTTCCCAGGTGATTTCCGTAGCCGAGTCTCCGGGCGTATACCCGCGAAGGACATGCCCGGAGTCAACCGCGTGGGCGGCAAAGGCGAACAGGCAGACAGCAGCAAGGGTCAGGCGCATGCGAAACGAGCCTCACAGAAGCGGTGGAGAGATGCGAGATGAAATACGACCAGATGGTCGTGGCGACGACGCGCGGGATGGACCGGCAATCGAACATGCAGCGGCAGCAAACCAGATTGCGCGCGGGCTACACTCCGCGCACAACCGTTCATATATCAGAAAGTGGCCGAAAGCAACGGCTCCTGCGAGGCAAAGACTGGTACTGCTGCAGGCAGGGCCAGGGTTCGGGAACAGGAGCCGACCTGTGGATGACAGGCTGGCGAGTGCGGGCACAGGCGTTTGGGACACAGGGGCTGAAACCCATTGAACTCTGCGCCATGTGCCGCAAGACTGGCGCAGGCTGGGGATCCGGTCCTCTTCCTTCTCCTCCTCAATAGCCGCCTTCTCCTCCATACGCGAGGTTGTCGAAGCGGGTGCAGCGGGCGATCCAGGCTAGTTCGATGGAGCCAGTGGGGCCGTTGCGTTGTTTGGCTACGATGATTTCTGCTTTGTTGTCGGTGTCGGGGTCGGATTCGCCGTTCTTGTCGCGGTTGTAGTAGCTCTCGCGGTGGATGAAGGCGACGACGTCGGCGTCCTGCTCGATGGAGCCGGATTCGCGCAGGTCGGAGAGCATGGGCTTCTTGTCGCCTCCGCGCTGCTCGGAGGCGCGGGAGAGCTGCGACAGCGCGATGACGGGGATGTTGAGTTCTTTGGCGAGGGCTTTCAGGCCGCGGGAAATCGCCGACACTTCCTGGGTGCGGTTCTCGTAACGCTTCGCGTTGGGTCCGGTGCTGCCGGCGCTCATCAACTGCAGGTAGTCGATGACGATGAGGTCGAGCGAGCCCATAGTCTGGCGCAGGCGGCGGGCTTTGGCGCGCATTTCGGTGAGGGAGATGCCGGGGGTGTCGTCGATGTAGATGTGGGCTTCGACGAGGCGCTCGAGGGCGTTGGTGAGCTTGTCGCGGTCTTCGCGGAGGAGGAAGCCTTTCTGGATCTTCTGCGAATCGACGAGGGCTTCGGAGGCGAGCATGCGGCGCAGCAGGGATTCCTTGGACATTTCGAGGGAGAAGACAGCGACGGTTTTCTGGCCCTGAATGGCGGCGTTCTGCGCGATGTTGATGGCGAAGGCGGTTTTGCCCATGGAGGGGCGGGCGGCGATGATGACCAGCTCGGAATTCTGGAGGCCGCTGGTCATGCGGTCCAGCTCGTCGAAGTGCGTGGCGAGGCCGGTGACCTCTTTGCCTTCCTTGTAGAGGTTATCGATGGTCTTGAAGGAGCCGGCGACGACATCGTGAATGCTGGAGAAGGCGCGGGTGATGCCGCGCTCGGTGACTTCGAGGAGGGAAGTCTCGGCGGCGTTGAGGACCTCGAGGGCATCCTCGCTCTGATCGGCGGCGCGGGTGATGGCGCCGGAGCAGACCTGGATGAGCTGGCGGAGGAGGGATTTGTCCTTGACGATGCGGACGTATTCCTCGATGGAGAGGCGGCGGGGCAGGCCTTCGGTGAGGGAGGCGAGCCAGGCGACGCCGCCGACGGATTCGATCTCCTTGCGGCGGGCCAGCTCTTCGCTGAGGGTGACGATGTCGACGACGTGGTTGCGGTCGATGAGCTCGCCCATGCGCGCGAAGACGCGCTGATGCGCGGTGAGGGCGAAGTCCTCGGCGCGCAGGATGCTGGCGGCTTCGCTGTAGGCGTGGTTATCGAGGAAGATGGCGCCGAGGATGGTGCGTTCAGCGTCGAGGGAGGCAGGGAGGCCGCGTTCGAATTCGATGTCGGGTGTGGTGGCCATTCTCAGGAAAGTGTAGGAGGAAAAGCGAGAGGCGCGGGGATTTTCGCGGCTGCGGATAACCGGGGGGATGTGTGCAGAAGGCGCGCAGATCGATGCAGGGGATGGATTCAGCGGGGAGCGTCATATTATGATAGAGACACCCCGGAAAGAGAATTGTGTCTTATGTTGCAAAAGTCGTTATGGATTGGCGTGTTCGCAGTTGGATTGTGCGGAGCGGGGACGCTCCGGGCTCAGCAGGCTGAGTCGGTGAAACCCGGTCAGCCCCAGCCTCCGGCCGTGAAGGAATTCCAGGGATACGAAGACCAGTGGAGCACGGCAGTGGTGAAGGCCGACCAGTACACGATGGAGTACCTGCTGTCGCCGCTCTACGTGGACATCTCCGCGACGGGCGATGTGACAACGCGCAACCAGCAGATCGCGCTGCTGTTCGACAAGGGCGCGGAGCCGGTGAGCATGGAGCAGCGCGTGGTGAGCGTGCGCGAGTTCGGCGATACGGCGATCGTGAGCGGGACGTACATCATCAAGTTCCGCCTGAACGGCAAGGATCGCGAGCAGCGGGGCGTCTTCACGCACATCTATGAGCGCGCGCACAACCACTGGGCCTGCGTGAACGCGCAGCGCACGGCGGTGGTGGACACGGCGCCGGGCAAACCGCAGAAGGTTCAGGAGCGCAGCGATGCGGCGATGCCCTTCCACATTCCGTTCTTCCACAAGGGCGCGGAGCCGGCGGACACGGCGCAGGCGACCAGCCCGCAGTAGCCTGGGGCGCCGGCCGGCCCTGGTGCGCGATCGGCTCGGAGACGATGACCTTCACGCGACCTGACTGGGCCGAGGTGTCCCGCGGCCGGCTTCTTCACAACTACCGATGGCTGCGCGAGCTGGCCGGGCTGCGCGACTCACCCCAGCGAGCAGGCTCGCCGGGGACCCCGAGTGATGAGCTGGTCGCTGTGGTCAAGGCCAATGCCTACGGGCACGGGCGCGCGGGATGCGCGTCGGTGCTGGCCGGGGAGGGCGCGGGCTGGTTCGGCGTGACCAGCGTGGAGGAAGCGGTCAGCCTGCGGCAGGTTTGCCCGGGGGCGCGGATCCTCGCGATGTCGGGGCTGTGGCACGGCGAAGCGGAGGCGGTTCTGGCGCGCGGCATTACGCCGGCGGTTTGGGAGCCGCTGCACCTGGAACTGCTGGTGGAGGCGGCGCAGCGACGGGGCTCAGGCGCGGGCACGGTTCCGGTGCATCTGGAAATTGACACGGGCATGTCGCGGCAGGGCGTGCCGCCCGGGGAACTGGAGCGGCGGCTGGAGGCGTTTGGGGCGGGATCGCCGCTGCGGCTGGAAGCAGTGATGACGCATTTTCATTCTGCCGAAGATCGGGAGGCGACGCAGGCGCAGATGCGGGTCTTCGCGGCGGCCGTGGAGGGGATCGTGGGGCGCGGGCTGCGGCCGGAGTTCCTGAGCGCGGGCAGTTCGGCGAGCGTGCTGCAACAGGATACAGAGGATGTTACCAATCTGGCGCGGCGGATCGGGGCACGGCGGATGGTGCGCGTGGGGCTGGGGCTGTATGGGTATGCTCCGTCTCCGGCGCGGCAGGGCGGGGCGGGGCTGTTGCCGGTGCTGGCGTGGAAGAGCCGCGTCACCTCGCTGCGGGAGATCGAGGCGGGAGCGGTCGCGGGCTACGATGCCACGTTCCGCGCGGAGCGGCGCACACGGCTGGCGCTGGTGCCGGTGGGCTATGCCGATGGCCTGAGCCGGCGGCTGTCGAATTGCGGATGCATGCTGGTGCGGGGGCAACGCGCGGCCATTGCCGGACGCATCTCCATGGATCAGACGATGCTGGATGTGACGGAGATTCCCGGCGTGGCGATTGGCGATGAGGTGGTGCTGATCGGCGAGCAGGGCGGGGAAAGCATCAGCGCGGCGGACCTGGCGCAGCAGACGGGTACGATTTCCTATGAGGTGCTGTGCGCCATTGGGGCGCGCGTGCCGCGGGTGATGGTGGACTGATGCTGGGAAAGCTGTACGGCCGCTGGATGCATGCCTGGGAGACGGCGCTGACGACGCGTGACGAGAACCGCGTGGTGCGGCCCATGGAGTGGGGGTTCGAGTGGCTCGAGGACTTTGCCCGGGCGGCCGGCCTGGGCGGCGAGATTGCGCGGGCGCAGCGCGACCCGCGCGTGGCCGAAGGGGCGATGGAGGCCCTGAATGAAGCCATCGTCGCAAACAGCGAGGCTTTCTTCGGTTATGAGCAACCGGTGGATTTCCGGCTGGAGGTGCGGGCACCGCAGTTGTTCCCCACCAATGTGCGCCCGGAAACGCTGCGCCGCGATGCCATGCTGAAGGAGCAGGCTGAGAATGGCAGTCTGAAGAGGGCACAGTTTCTGCGCTTCACCTCGCCGGTGCGCACGCCTTATCCGGAAAACGACCTGGTGAATGCGCGGTGGTACCCCGCGGACGACCCCGCCACGCCAGAGCCGGGCGCACCGGCGCAAGACAGGGCCGAGGGGTCAGGGCGCAGAGCACAGGGAAAGCCGCGGCAGGCGATGATCGTGATGCCGCAGTGGAACGCGGATGCCTTCAGCCACAATGCGCTGTGTGGGCTCTTCAACCGGTTTGGGATTGCGGCGCTGCGGCTCAGCAAGCCGTATCACGATATTCGGCGGCCGGCGGAGATTGAGCGGTCCGATTATGCGGTCAGCTCCAACCTCGGGCGGACGATTGCCGCCTGCCGCCAGGCGGTGGCGGATGTGCGCTGCTGCCTGGACTGGCTGGAGTCGCAGGGGTACGAGCAGTTCGGGATTCTGGGCACGAGTCTTGGATCGTGCTACGCCTTCATCGCCAGCGCGCACGATGCGCGGATTCGGGTGAACGCCTTCAATCACGCCTCGATGGCCTTCGGCGATGTGGTGTGGACGGGGCAGAGCACGCGGCATATTCGCGCCGCCTTTGCCGACGCGGGGATGACGCAGGAGCAGCTTTATCGGCTGTGGAGCGGCGTCAGCCCGGTTTCGTACATGCGGCGTTTTGCGGAGAACGCGAAGCGGGTGCTGGTGATCCACGCCCGCTACGATCTGAGCTTTTTGCCGGAGTACTCGGAGCAGGTGCTGCGGAGCTTTGCGGCGCACGGGATTGATTTCGTCTCGAAGGTGCTGCCCTGCGGGCATTACACGACGGGGGAGTTTCCCTATAAGTTTCTCGATGGGTGGTGGATCGGGTCGTTTGTGCACTCGGCGTTCAGGGAGCTGGCGCGCGAGGGGCCGGGCCCACCCCAGCTTATCGGAGAGGCCGACCGGCGCGAACTGACGAGGACCCTGTGAATCCGTAGTGCGAGAGAGATGCCGGAGGCGCCGGCGAGTCCAGGGGCTCTGCGCGCCATTGAGTGTCATGGGAAACGGGTGGGCTTGCGAGCAACCCAGCCCCAACCGGGAAGCAGAGGCTGCCTCAGCGGGCTATAATTTGCCGGATTGGGGCGGAGGACCAAAACCCCGAGCTGCTCATGGAAACCGGGCGTCCATTTCGGTGTCGCGTGCTCATTGTCGAGGACGATCCGGCGGTGCTGGAGACCACGGCGGCGGTGGTGCGCAGTTTTGGATATTCCGTGCGCACGGCCGAAGACGGTTTCGTCGCTCTCCACATCCTCAGAGAAGCCCTGCCGGACCTGATCATTTCCGATCTGAGCATGCCCAGCATGTCCGGATTCGAGCTTCTGTCGATTATTCGTCGCAGGTTCCCGCACATCCCCACCATTGCCGTCAGCGGGGAATACATTGCCGCCACGATGCCTGTTGGACTGTTGGTGGACCATTTTTTCCAGAAGGGCGACCACACCCCGGAACAGCTGCGGGAGAAGATGAAGGAGCTCATCTCGAATTCGCCGATCCGCCCGCCCCTGGGCAAAGCAGACAAAGCGCCGCTGTGGATTCCCAGGAGAGATGCGGAATACATCGTGGTCACCTGCCCCGAGTGCCTGCGCTCCTCTTCCATTTCCGATGACACCGCGCCGGGCGAAGTACGCGACGTGGAGTGCCTTGCCTGCGGCGCAACTATTCGGTACCTGGTGGATGCGGGGGTTCTGAAGTTGCTCGAGCAGAGGAAGAGCATGGTTCCACCTTCGCCGGTTAAAGGCAATTCGGGGCGCTGAGGTTTTCCGCGATGGCCAAGGGTGGGCGGTCCGGAAATCGCCAGGGGTGCCGGGAACCCCATGCGCGCTACCGGAGGCGTAGTTGTTGAGCCCTGGCTTCGGCGGGGCCAATGACCCTGGCCGCGAGGTGATCGAGCAGGCTGGCTTCGGACTGGTATCTGTAGGGTTCCAGGACCCAGTGGTATCGCGCCTGAAGGTCGCGGAACATCGCGTACTCGCGCTGGCCTTCCAGAATGATGGTCTGTACGGGGACGACCGTGCCCGGGATGACCATTGCGAGTTCATGGGGAACGGAACTGGGGTCAGTCAGATCGGCGATGATGAAGCGCGCGAGGTTGGCTAGTGTGGTCACCGTTCCGGTCAGGTCTTTGCTGTCGGGTTTCTGGAAATCGAAGAGGATGGGCAGGTAATCGCGGCGGCGCAGCTCCTCCCGTATGGCGTCCAGAACGGCTTTGCGCTCGTCGGTAAATCTGCCGAGAATCAGGACCACCCTGGAGGTGATGGTGTCGATCACCTGGCGGATTCGTTGGTTGTTCAGGAGCAGATAAACGAACTGGGCGACTTCCAGGTTGTCGACCTGAATGACGGATTGATCCTGTCCAGTGATCACCAGGTTCGACTGGATGGCTCCGTCCAGCCGAACGTCCCAGGCAGAGATTCCGTAGACTTTACAACCCGTGAGATTTGCGTTTTCCAGGTTGGTACCGACCAGGGCGGCACCCTCAAGGATCGCGTTGCTGAGGTTCGCCCACCTCAGGTCCGCACGGCTAAGGTCCGCCCAGCTTAGGATTGCGGCAGGAAGCATCGCCTCGGTGAGGATTGCTCCACTCAGGATTGCTCCGCTGAGGTTGGCGCCGCTGAGGTCTGCCTGGGTAAGGTCGGCCCCGCTGAGGTCTGCCCCGCTGAGATTCGCCTGACCGAGCGACGTCCTGCTGAGATCCGCCCCGATGAGGATCGTCTCGCTCAGGTCCGCCAGATCGAGGTGCGCCCGCGTGAGGCGAGCCTGATCGAGGCGCGTCCGATGGAGGTCGGCCCCTCCAAGAGTCGCCCCGCTGAGGTCCGCCATACTGAGGTCAGCCCCTCTGAGTTTTGTCCCGCTGAGGTAGGCCTGGCTGAGATCAGCCCCGCTGAGATTCGCTTTGGCGAGATTCGCACCGGCGAGAATGGCCCAGGAGAATTCGGCCCCGGTGAGGTTCGCCCCGGTGAGGTCCGCGCCGGTGAGATCGACCAAGAAGGGCTCCGCGTCGGCCTGAGCGTTCTGCTGATGCCACTCATTCCACGCTTCGACTCCCTCTCTCAGCTTCGCGAGGTGTTCAGGGTTCGCCATATTCGCGCTCAGGACGTGTTCGGTACTCGGGAAGGCCTACGCCTCGAGATGGACGGAGGCCATGGCCAGGGCGGCGGTGTGGGTGAGGGAGAGGGAGACGCGGGTGACGCCGAGTTGTCCGGCGATGGCGCGGGCGCGGCCGGAGAGGTGCAGGGTGGGACGCTGGCCGGGAAGGCGGCGGACTTCCAGCTCCCGCCAGGTCACGCCATACTGGATGCCGGTTCCGAGGGCTTTGGCTGCGGCTTCCTTGGCGGCGAAGCGGGCGGCGAAGCTTTCGGCAGCAGAGGCCTTTCCGCGGCACCAGGCAATTTCCTCGTCGGTGAAGACGCGGCGAAGAAAGCGTTCGCCGAAGCGCTCGATGGAGCGGGCGATGCGCTCCACCTCGATGAGGTCAATGCCCGTGCCGACCAGCATGAGGCCACAGTAGCACAGGGGGGAGTGAAGCGCCTGCGGTCCAGGCCGCCGGAGTTCGGAAAAACTTCCCTCAGGGGCTGAAGCCCCACGGATCCTGCACCTTTATGGCACAGGTAAGCAGCTTGCGGAAGAAGAGGTCAATGGAAACAGAATCTCCCTCAGCGGCTGAAGCCGGATTGATTTTGCCGCCCTGAACGGCCCGGCTGAAGGCGGACCCCTTCAAAGAATCAGGTCTTTGCGCAAACTGTAAAGCCGTGCCCTTTCAAAACAGGACCTGGATCCGGGGCTGTTCAGCGCCTCCATGAAAAATTCGGGCTGAAGATTTCGCCGCAATGCTCCGATGCAGGAGATGTGCGAGGAAACTTCGGAGAAATCAAACCGCTGAAGCCGTGGGACCTGACCCTTACCGGTGTCTGTACGGAGGACGCGCCGCGCACGGTGCGTTTTCTGACCGGGGCGGTGATGGCCTGCGGGGGGTGCGTGCTGTCGCGGCGCTTCGACGGCGGCGAGGCGGCAGCGATCGAATTCGAATTCGTGCGCGCCGGCTGCGTGGAGATGTACAGCGTGCTGATCGCCGCGGGTCTGGAGCTGAGCGCGCAGTCGCATCGGACGCTGGCCGCCCTGTGCCAGTGCACGCGGGAGACGCTGGAGGCCACCGGCGCCGATCCGGTGCGAGTCGAGCTGACCGTCCGCGAAGCAGCTGCGGACTCACGCTGCGAGCCGGGCGGATGCTCGAGCCCCTTTCGTGGGGCGTAGAAGAGGAGTGTGCACTTCCGTGTGGCTGGCTGGGACGGCCGGGGTCCGGCTGCGGAAAGCCGATCAATACAATCTCTCACATGGAGCTGTGGGATGCGATCATCGTGGGCGCAGGTCCGGCCGGCTGCGCGGCGGCCTGGGACCTGGCAGCCGCCGGCCACGCGGTCCTGCTGCTGGACCGCTCTGACTTTCCCCGCCATAAGGCCTGTGCCGGGGGGCTGACCCGAAAGTCGCTGCGGGCGCTGCGCTATTCGGTGGCGCCGGTGGCGCGGGCGTCGGTTTCTTCCATCGTGATCGAGAAGCAGCGCGGCCAGGCGTCCACGCTGGACAGCCGCAATCTGGTCTGCGTGATGACGGTGCGCCGCGAGCTGGATGAGTACTGTCTCCGGCAGACCCTGGCGGTGGGTGCGCAGTTCTGCCGCATCGGTGGGATTGCCGGCATCGAAGCCGGTCCGGACGCCGTCACGGTGCAAACGGAGGGGCAGAGTTTCCGGGGGCGGTTTCTGGTGGGGGCGGATGGGGTACACAGCCGGATTCGGCAGCTGCTGGCCGGGGAGCGGCCGGCGTGGTTCCGGCGCGGCTTTGCCCTCGAGGCAGAGGTACGGCCGTCCGGGGGGTGCGATTCGAGGCTCATCTTCGATCTTGCCCCGGTGCGCCAGGGCTATGGCTGGGTGTTCCCCAAGCGCGACCACCTCAATGTGGGGCTCTATACCGAATCTTCCGGGGAGAAGCTCGACCGGCAGCGACTGGCTGCCTGGATTGCCGAGCGCTTCGGCGATGCCGGCGTGGAGCATGTCACCGGGCAGTATCTGGGATTCGGCGCGGAAAACGCGCTGGCGATGGACGGCCGCACTTTCCTGGTCGGTGACGCCGGGGGCTTTTCCGACCCGCTCACCGGGGAGGGCATTCACGGGGCCATCGCCAGCGGGCAGGCAGCAGCGGCGGCCATCGCCGGGGAACTGCGCCACGGGGAGGCGGCCCATCGCGTCTTCGCCCAGCGCACCGCTCAGCTGCGCCAGGATCTGCGCCTGTCTGCCGCGGGAGCGCGGTGGTTCTACGGCAATCTCGAAGTGGGCTACCGGGCGCTGACCGCTCCGGTGTTTCGCAGAGCTGTGATCAATGCCTACGCGAACGGAACGAAGATCGCAGCGCTGGCCAACGCCATTCGGCGCTTTGCGCGGCTCTTTCCATCCACCGCGTGAGCGTGCCGCGGAAATTGGCGGGCGTGTGGCGGAGGGGCCGGGGCGGCTTTTCTGCTGTTAAGATAAATTTTCGGACGGAAACGGCGGGCAGTTTCAGCCGCGCACGTGAGCCGCCGGCAAACCCGACTCGTGCGCGCGTTGTTCTGAGCGAGACTGGCATCTCCTGGCTGGATTTACGCACGGGCCCCAATAAAACCGATACGTATACGCGGCAGCAGCATCCAAAGTATTTCGACGCAAAAACAGATGAAATCCATGACCCGGGAGTATGGCGCGCGCGCGATTCGGCTGAGTCCACTGCTGGCGGTATTGCTCGCGGCGCGGCACGCATGGGCGGATGGTCCACAGGCGACACCTGACATTTTCGCTCCGGCTTCCACCCCGGCGCAGAGTATTGTGGGCCTCTCCATTTTCACACTGGCCATTACGGGCGCCATCTTTGTCGTGGTGGGGGGGCTGCTGACCTTTGCCATCATCCGTTATCGCGAGCGCAGCACCGACGCGGCCAGCGAGCCGCCGCAAATTTACGGTAGCGTACAGGTGGAACTCGCCTGGACGGTGATCCCGATCCTGATCGTGGTGGTGTTGTTTCTGACGACGGCACGCATCATTTTCGCCATTCAGGACGCTCCGGAGCCAAAGTCCGCCCTGGACGTGACGGTGGTCGGGCACCAGTTCTGGTGGGAGTACCGCTATCCGAAGCTCGGCATCGTGACCGCGAACGAGCTGCACGTTCCGGTGGGGAAAGCCACCTATCTTCGCCTGCTTTCCGCCGACGTGATGCACAGCTTCTGGGTACCCCAGCTGGCCGGGAAGACCGACGTGGTTCCCAACCATCCCAACGAAACCTGGATTGAACCGCAGCATACGGGGCTGTATGTGGGGCAGTGCGCGCAGTTCTGCGGCGTCGAGCATGCCAAGATGCTGATCCGCGTGTATGTCGATACGCCGGAACAGTTCGCCGCGTGGGTGCACGATCAGCAGCAGCCCGCGCCCAGCGATCCCGAGGTGGCGGCCGGCCGGCGCGTCTTTGAGACCAATGCCTGCACCAACTGCCACAGAATCGCGGGGACTCCAGCCCGGGGAACCTTCGGGCCGGACCTGACACACCTTGCCAGCCGCGCAACCCTTGCTTCGGGTGCGGTGATCAACAACCCGCAGAATCTGCGCGAGTGGATCAAGGACCCGGATCATTTCAAGGAGGGCGTGCTGATGCCCGCCATGCAGCTGAGCGACTTGCAGATCGACCAACTCGTGGCCTATCTTTCAACGCTTCACTAGTACCAGGACGGCGGAATGGCGGACCAGACCTTACCAATTGCCGGAACTCTCGGCGTCACCCCGCAGCGGAGCAGGAGCAGCCGGCTGCTCGCGTGGCTGCACGAATGGGTGATCACGGTCGATCATAAGAAGCTGGGCATTCTGTACATCAGCTATTCTCTGATCTTCCTGCTGGTGGCCGGAGCGGAGGCGATCTGCATCCGTATTCAGCTGGCGATGCCGAACAATCATTTTCTGTCGCCCGAGGTCTTCAACCGGCTGTTCACGATGCACGGCACCACCATGGTTTTCCTGGTGGGCATGCCCATCCTCTTCGGGTTCGCCAACTACCTGGTGCCGCTGATGATTGGGGCGCGCGACATGGCCTTCCCGCGGCTCAATGCCTTCAGCTTCTGGCTGACTGCCTTTGGCGGGTTGCTGCTTTATTACAGCTTCCTCGGCGGATTCGGCCTGTACGGCATGGGCAACGCGCCGGATGTGGCCTGGTTTGCCTATGCGCCTCTGACCGAGAAGGCCTTCTCTCCCGGGCACTCGACCGATTACTGGGCGCTGGCGCTGATCGTCAGCGGATTCGGGACGCTGGGCACGGCCATCAACATCATCGCCACCACGCTTTCCATGCGCTGCCGGGGGATGACGCTGCTGCGCATGCCGCTCTTTGTCTGGCTGATGCTGGTGGTGAGCGCCATGACCCTCGTCACCATCACGCCTCTCACGGCGGCGCAGGCCATGCTTGTCATCGACCGCTATCTCGGCGGGCACTTCTTCGATACCCAGGCAGGCGGCTCGGCGGTGGCATGGGCACACTTCTTCTGGATCTTCGGCCATCCCGAGGTGTACATCCTGGTGCTGCCGGCCTTTGCCATCGAGAACGAAATCGTACCCGTCTTCTCGCGCAAGGGGATCTTCGGTTATCCGGCGATGGTGGCCGCTTCGGTGGGCATCGGATTCGTCAGCATGGGCGTGTGGGCGCACCACATGTTCACCATCGGGCTGACCTCGGTCGGCAACACATTCTTTGTTCTCTCGACCATGCTGGTGGGCATTCCCACGGGGATCAAAATCTTTAACTGGCTGGCGACGATGTGGGGCGGCAGGATCCGTTTTGCCTCACCCATGCTCTTCGCGACGGCATTTATCTTCCAGTTTCTGATTGCCGGTCTTACCGGGATCATGCTCTCCGTGGCGCCCTGGGACTGGCAGCTGCACAATTCGTACTTTCTGATTGCGCATTTCCATTACGTCCTGGTCGGCGCCATTGTCTTCAACGTTTTCGCGGCCATCTACTACTGGTATCCGAAGGCCACCGGGCGCATGCTGGACGAGAAGCTGGCGAAGTGGCACTTCTGGCTCTTTGTTCTTGGCTTTCACATTACCTTCGACACCATGCATTTCGTCGGGTTCATGGGAATGCCGCGGCAGATCTATACGTATCTGCCGGACCGCGGATGGGGTCCGCTGAACCTTGTTATCTCCATTGGCGGCTTCATTCAGGCGATTGCGGTGCTTATTTTTGTCTATAACCTGGTGCATTCGTATTTCCGCGGCAAAGAGGCGGGCAACGATCCCTGGGACGCGTGGACGCTGGAGTGGTCGACGCCCTCGCCGCCTCCGGTCTATAACTTCGCAACCGACCCGGTCGTTTACAGCCGCCGGCCACTGTGGGATCTGAAGCATCCTGAAGATCCGGACTGGAAATACGAGTCATGAGCGCGATCCCTGTCTCCGACTTCGAGCAGCCGTGGGAACTGCCCTCGCGAGGGCGGATCGGCATGCTTTCGCTGATCATCGGCGAGAGCGCCATCTTCACCATCTTCGTGGTCGCCTACATCTTTTACATCGGCAGGAGCGTGAGCGGCCCCACGCCGCAGCAGGTGCTGGATATCCCCATCCTCAACACCATCTGCCTGCTTTCGAGCAGCGTGACCATCTGGCTTTCGGAGCGGCAGATCGAGCGCGGCAACATGAGGGCCTTCGCGGCCCTGTGGGCTCTCACCATGGGCCTGGGCATCGAGTTCATCATCGGCACGTGGCTGGAGTGGAAGAAGCTGATCTTCGTGGACGGGCTGACGATCCGCACGAATCTCTTCGGGACTACGTTCTATTCCCTGGTCGGACTGCATGCGACCCACGTTGTGGTGGGTCTCATCATGCTGACCTTCGTCCTCATTTTCACCCTGACCGGGCGCCTGAACCATGCTCACGCCGAGCGCGTCGAGGTGCTGGCGCTCTACTGGCATTTTGTCGATGCGGTCTGGGTGGTGGTGTTCACCGTGGTGTACATCGTCGGGCGATGAAGCGGAGACGCGCATGACAGAAATGGCCCATCACAAGGCGGGAGCGGAGCACGGCGAGACCATTCATCTGCCCGCGCCCACGCACTGGCCGATCATCCTGGCCTTCGGATGCACGCTGCTCGCGGCCGGACTGGTGACAACGCCCGGCATCGGCATCTTCGGCGGCGTTCTCATCGTTACGGGGTGCGTCGGGTGGTTCCGCCAGGTCCTGCCGCACGAGGCGCACGAGGATGTTCCGGTGCGCGCGGACAAAGTTGTCATCGAGACTTCCAGGCGCTCGGTCGAGCGTCTGCAGTTCGGCCCCGACCAGCGCGTGCATCTGCCCGTCGAGACGTATCCCATCCGCAGCGGCATCAAGGGGGGTATCGCCGGGGGCTTCGCGATGATCCTGCCGGCCATTCTCTATGGACTGATCACCCAGCACAGCATCTGGTATCCGGTGAACCTGCTGGGCGGCGCGGGCGTCGCCAACTGGAGCCACGTCACCACGGCGGAGATCGCCAGCTTCCACTGGAGCTGGCTGATGATTGCCATCGTCATCCACGGCATTACCTGTCTGCTGGTGGGGCTGCTCTACGGCGCCATGCTCCCCATTCTGCCGCGCCACCCGGTGCTGCTGGGCGGCCTGCTGGCTCCGCTGCTGTGGACCGGCCTGCTGCATTCCAGCATGGGTGTCATCAATCCGGCGCTGGATGCGCACATCTCGTGGGGATGGTTCGTGGTCTCGCAGGTGACCTTCGGCGTGGCCGCGGGACTGGTGGTGGCCCGCGACAACCGCATCCGCACCAGCGGGCGGCTGCCGTTCTTCGCGCGCATCGGCCTGGAGGCGCCGGGTCTGATGGAATCGAACCCCCATGCCGGCCCGCCGGCTGCGGAACGGCCCGGACCGGGCCATCAGGAGAAGCACTGATGCGGCTCAGCACGCTGGTCGCTCTGGGGCTTCCATTTCTGCTGGCGGGGTGCGGGCAGATGCCCGGCGAACCGCACAGTCCGCCGGTTCCGCCGGAGCAGGTTACCGACTTCGCCACCCTGTACGCAAGGAACTGCCAGGCGTGCCACGGAACCGGCGGCCAGAACGGACCCGCGATGGACCTGGCCAATCCGGAGTTCCAGGCGCTCGTCGACGACAACACCCTGCGGACCATCATCTCCGATGGACTGCCTGGCACCCAGATGCCCGCGTGGGCACAGTCGGCCGGAGGCATGCTGACCGATCAGCAGATCAGCGCGATCATTGGCGGCATGCGCAGGAACTGGGCAAAGCCGGATGCTTTCGGCGGCGCGACGCCCCCGGCTTTCGAGCAGCCGAAGGGGGGAGATGCGAACCACGGCAGGCAGGTGTATCAGGCCCGCTGCGCCGGCTGCCATTCAGGACCGAAGCGCCAGCAGCTCACCAGCCCGGTCTACCTGTCGCTGGTGAGCGATCAGGCGCTGCGCAGCATTATCCTTGCCGGACGGCCGGACATCGGCCAGCCCGACTGGCGGATGCAGACGCCGCAGACCTCAGGTCCTCCGCTTGCGCCACAGGATGTAACCGACGTCGTTGCTTATTTAGGATCGCTGCGAAATCCTGATGTGGTTTCCGCGGCCCCCACCCCCATGCCGTCGCCGAGGAGATAAACCGTGAACCCAGACGAGAGGAGCGACAATCCGGAGAAGGCCAGCACCGGCCCGGAAGCCGGAGCGGCCAGGGAACAGGCCAGCGAGCGCGACGGGCCGGCGGCGGTTTCGCGCCGCTGGCTGCTGCTGAAGGCCGGCATCGCGCTCAACGGCCTGGTCGGCGTCGCCATGGCGATCCCCATCATTCGCTATCTGCTCTGGCCGGTCCGCAAGGATGCTGCCTATAACTCTTGGGTCTCGCTGGGCAGGACCAGCGAATTTCCGGTGGGCGAAACCCGCCTCGCCAATTTCAGAACGCCCTGGACCCGCCCCTGGGATGGCCAGACGGACCATGTTCCCTGCTATGTACGCCGGGAGGGCAGCGCTCAGTTCACCGTATTCGCCATCAACTGTGCCCATCTGGGATGCCCGGTGCGCTGGTTCCCGCAGTCGCAGCTCTTTATGTGCCCGTGCCACGGCGGCGTCTATTACGCCGACGGTTCGCGCGCTTCCGGCCCGCCGGAGCGCGGCCTGTTCACCTATCCGCACCGGATCACGGGCGGCAACCTGGAGATCGACGCCGGGCAGATGCCCACGCTCTCGAATACCGCGAAGCTGACGAACATCGCCACGCCCGGGGAAGAAGAGGGATGCTCATGTCGCGGATGAAGCGCATCTACGACTGGTTCGAGCAGCGGCTCCAGATCGAAGGGCCTGTCAGGGAAGCGGTCCTGCACAAGGTGCCGCGCAACACCGCGAGCTGGTGGTACGTCTTCGGCAGCGCCGCCTTCACCCTGCTGATCCTGCAGGTGGTCACGGGCATTCTGCTGGCCCTGGTCTATGTGCCCTCCGCGGCGCAGGCGTGGGAAAGCCTGAACGTCCTGAACCATCAGATTCCGCTGGGCTGGTTCCTGCGCGCCGTCCATGCCTGGGGATCGAACTTCATGGTCGCGGTGGTGTTCATCCACATGGCGCAGGTTTTCCTCTTCGGCGCCTACAAGTTTCCGCGTGAGCTTACCTGGACGGTCGGGGTCTTTCTGCTGCTGCTGACGCTGGGCATGGCCTTCAGCGGCCAGGTGCTCCGCTTCGATCAGGACGCTTACTGGGGACTGGGCATCGGCGTCTTCATCATGGCGCGCGTGCCGCTCATCGGCGGACAGCTCGTGCACCTGCTGCTGGGCGGCCCCATCATCGCCGGAGCCACGCTGTCGCGCTTTTTCACGCTGCACGTCTTCATCATTCCGGGCACGCTGCTCTTTCTCGCCGCTGTGCACATCTGGATGGTCCTGAAGCTGGGCGTCAACGAGTGGCCGATGCCCGGACGCGTCGTTCATCGCGAGACGTATATCGCCGAGTACAACAAGCTGGCTCACGACGACGGCATTCCCTTCGTGCCCGGCGCTTTCTGGAAGGACCTGGTTTTTTCGGGGGCCGTGCTCGCTGCTGTCTTCGTGTGCGCGCTGGTGCTGGGGCCCTCCGGCCCGGGCGGGCAGCCGGATCCGTCGATCATCCAGACGGTTCCCAAGCCGGATTTTCCCTTCCTGTGGATCTACTCGGTCCTATCGTTCCTGCCGCCTTCGCTGGAGACGCCGTTCATCCTGATCGCTCCGATCGCGATGATTGCCGGGCTGCTGGCGGTGCCGTTTGTCGCCTCTGAAGGCGAGAAGAGCTGGCACCGCCGCCCGGTTGCGGTGCTGGCGCTCACCACCGTCGCCGTTGCCTGGGCGGTCTTCACGCATCTGGGCATGTACACGCCCTGGAGCCCGCACATGAATGCATGGAGCGGCGACCCCATCCCGGTGCGGTATCTCCGCGAAGCCACGCCGCTGGTGCGCCAGGGAGCGGTCATCTTCGAGTCCAAGCAATGCCGCAACTGCCACCAGATCGGCGGGCACGGCGGCGAGCGCGGGCCGGCTCTCGATGACATTGCCACGCGCATGACGCCGGACCAGATGCGCTTCAAGGTGGTGACCGGCGGCGGCAATATGCCGGCCTTCGGCAAGAACCTTTCGCCGCCGGAGATCGAGGCGCTGGTCGCGTTTCTCGAAACGCTGCATCCGGCGAACGAGCCGCCCGCGGCCGACGCCGCGCAGCGGGCCATTGAGACCGGTGGCGGGGCGCCGCCTCCGGTGGGCGGGCACAGCTACTGATGAGCAGTTCATGAGCGCAGACGCACTGATCACGAGGTGGGACATTCCCTGGGCCGTCACGGCCGCCCTCGTGCTTACCGCCGCGATCTATGTCCGGGGCTGGATTCGGATTCGCCGCACCCGCCCGGCGCTCTTCCCGGACTGGCGTCTGGCGACGTTTCTGGGCGGTATTCTGGCCATCTTTGTCGCCGTGTCGTCGCCGCTGGACACCTTCAGCGAGTCACTGCTCTTCATGCACATGGCGCAGCACTTTTTCCTGATGTCGCTGGCTCCGCCGCTGATCGTGCTGGGAGCGCCGGTGGTGCCGATGCTGCGCGGCCTGCCCCGGCCGGTGATTCGCTGGCTGCGGCCGCTCTTCGCGACCGGACTTTTCCACCATATCGGGGACTTTCTGACGCGGAAGCGGGTTGCGTGGCTGGCCATGAACGTGGCCTACCTGGGATGGCACATCCCAAAGGCCTATGAATTTGCTCTGGCCTCAGAAAACTGGCATAACTGCGAGCACGCCTGCTTCTTCTTCACGAGCCTGATGTTCTGGTGGCCGGTCTTCGCGCCGTGGCCTTTCCGGCAGCGCGGGTCGCGGTGGGTTTTGCTGCCGTATCTGCTGCTGGCGGATGTGGTGAATACCGGCCTGTCGGCGTTTCTGTGCTTCTCGGGGCGGCTGCTCTATCCCAGCTACGCGGCGGTGCCGCGGCCGTTCGGGCTGAATCCGCTCACGGATCAGGTGGCCGCGGGAGCGTTTATGTGGGTGATGGGAACGATGGTGTTCCTCATCCCGGCGATGGGCGTGACCTTGCAACTGCTCTCGCCGCGGCGGGGAAGGATGGCCGTGCAGCCTGCAATGGCGGCGCCACGCTGAGCTGCCACGGCCCTTGTCCGACGATTACGGTCGGGTCGCCAGGATGAGCGGCGAGTGTCCCGGCGAGGGGATCGTCCGCGGGTTAGCGAAGCCGGCCTCCTCGAGCCATGCGCTGATCTCCTCGACCGACCAGGTGGTGCCGTTCTCGGTATTGACCAGCATGTTGACGGCGAAGAGGAGCCCGGTCATAGGCCCGGTGCGTTCCTGATTGACGAGGAACTCGGCGACGGCGATGGTGCCGCCGCTGGCCAGGGACTCGAAGGTCTTGCCGAGCAGGCGGCGGCTCAGCGCTTCGCCCTCGCTGTGCAGGATGTGGCCGAGGGTGGCGAGCTGATAGCCGGACCCGAAGTCGGCGTCGTGCAGGTCACCTTCGACGAAAGAAAAGCGGTCGGCGAGGCCGAAGCGGGCGACGGTTTTCTGGGTGACGGGAATGACCTCCGGCCAGTCGACGGCCGTGACCCGGACGCGGGGGGAGGCCTGGGCCTGGGCGATGCCCCAGACACCGGAGCCCGCCGCGAGGTCGAGGACGCGCACCGGCTCGCCTGATGCTCCGAAGCTCATCTCGTTGGCCATGTACTGCGCGGCGGGATAGCTCATGGGGAAGATGTCGGTGACGAAGTCGTGGAAGAATTCGCCGCCGCTCTTCTCCTGGTTGACCGCGGCCACTGGCTGGCCGGTGGCGACCACCTTATTGAGGTGCAGCCAGCGGGGAACGAGGTGCTCGCTGGTGTGGCGGATGAGGCCGCCCATGAATCCGGGTTTGGTGCTGACGAGGAAGGCGGAGCTTTCCGGCGTCAGGGCGTAACGGCCCTCCTCATCGATGGCCAGAAAATTGAGGCCGACGAGGGCGTTCATGATGGCGGTGAGGCCGCGAACCGAGGCGCCGGTGGCTTTTTCCACCTGCCAGATGTCTTTGGGGCCGCTGTCGAGCGCGTCGAAGACGCGGTGTTTGATGGCTGCTTCCAGAATCAGAGGCGGGGCATAGCCCCATGCCATTTGCATGATGCGTTCAGGGGTTACCTGCGCCTGCGTTGCGGTTGCCATACGCTGTCCTTTTGGGTTGGGGTCTCGGGGATATTGCACTTGCCGGGGAAACTGCGAGTCTACCAGTTCACCCCCACGCCTGGAATTACAGGATTAAAACTGACGGGCCGGACGGCCAGCATGTGTCCTGGTCCTGGGCGGGTGCGGATGTGAGCCAGCAGACGGCTGCCCATACCGGCTGCTTCGGTACACTGAAGCTGATATGTCATCCAGCACGAATTCCGGCCCGCGGACCCCGGCCTGGACCGGGTCCTCCATCCGCGAAGCCTTCCTGAAGTTCTTCGAGACCAAAGGGCACCGCCGCGTGCACTCCTCTTCGCTGGTGCCTGCCAACGACCCCACGCTGCTGTTTACCAATGCGGGCATGAACCAGTTCAAGGACGTGTTTCTGGGGCTGGAGCGGCGGGACTACTCGCGCGCGACGACGTCGCAGAAGTGCGTGCGGGCCGGGGGCAAGCACAACGATCTCGAGAACGTGGGCTTTACGCGGCGGCACCATACGTTTTTCGAGATGCTGGGGAACTTCTCGTTCGGCGATTACTTCAAGAAGGATGCGATCGCCTACGCGTGGGAGCTGGTGACGTCGCCGGAGTGGTTTGGGCTGCCGAAGGACCGGCTGTACGTGACGATCTTCAAGGGCGCGGACGGCGTGCCCCGCGATGAAGAGGCGTACAACCTGTGGCTCGGGCAGGGTGTGCCTGCGGAGCGCATCTTCGAGTTTGGGATGAAGGACAACTTCTGGCAGATGGGCGATACCGGCCCCTGCGGTCCCTGCTCGGAGATCTTCTATGACATGGGGATCGAGGCTGCCGAAACGCCGGGCGTCGATAAGCCCTTTGGGCAGGATGAGGCGCGCTATGTGGAGATCTGGAATCTGGTCTTCATGCAGTTCGACCGCAATGCGCAGGGAGAGCTGAACCTGCTGCCCAAGCCTTCGATCGATACGGGGATGGGGCTGGAGCGGGTGGCGGCGGTGCTGGAGGGAGTGGTCTCGAACTTCGAGACGGATTTGTTTGTGCCGCTGATTGAGCGGGCGGGGGAGCTGACGGGGCAGGTTGCAGGGAAGAGCGGGTCAGCGGGTCAGCCGGCCAGCGGGTCAGCGGCACAGGGCGAGGGTGGACTGACGGGCAATGCGTCGTTGCGCATCATTGCCGATCATGCGCGGGCTTCGACGTTCCTGATCTCAGATGGCGTGCTGCCTTCGAATGAGGGGCGCGGGTATGTGCTCAGGAAGATTCTGCGGCGCGGGATTCGGCATGGGCGGCTGCTGGGGCAGGATCAGCCGTTCATGTGCCAGATGGTCTATGCCGTGCGGGATGAGATGCAGGATGCGTATCCGGAGCTGAAGGACAGTGCGGATCGTGTGGCGAAGGTGGTGGAGGCCGAGGAGCGGCAGTTTGCTCGGGTGCTGGAGATTGGGGCAAAAAGGCTAAACGACGAGATGTACGGAGGTAACTTTGATGGGCGCATAGCCTTCCATCTCTACGAAACCTACGGGTTGCCGCTCGACTTCATGATGGATGCGGCGCGGGATGCCGGTATTCATTTCGACCTGCAGGGGTTTGAGGAGGCGCGCGCGGAGGAGCAGGCGCGGGCTCGGGCTTCGTGGAAGGGCGGCTCGCAGAAGAGCGCCAGCCCGGTTTTCCGGGACTTGCCGAAGACCGCCTTTGAAGGTTATCGGCTGCTGCGCGTCGATGGCGCGGAGGTTCTGGCGATTGTGAAGGACGGCCAGGGGGTCCCTGCCGCCAGTGCAGGTGATGCGGTGGAGGTTGTGCTCGACCGGACCAGCTTCTATGCCGATTCGGGCGGGCAGATCGGCGATACGGGCGTGCTGATGTCCGACGATCACAACTCCGTTGTGGCCGATGTGAGCGGGTGCACCAAGCCCGTGCAGGGCGTCTTTGCGCATCGCGCGGTGCTGCGCCAGCCGCTGGCCGTCGGCGATCGGGTGGATACGGTGGTGGACGCGAACTTCCGCAATGCGGCGCGGCGCAATCATACGGCAACGCATCTGCTGCACGCGGCCCTGCGCGAGGTGCTGGGAACGCATGTGAAGCAGGCGGGCTCGCTGGTGGAGCCGAATCGCCTGCGCTTCGACTTCTCGCACTTCGCCGGGATCGCCGATGAGGAGCTGCAGGATATCGAGGACATCATCAATCAGCAGACGCTGCGCAATACCAGGGTGGAGACGCTGGAAGACGTGCCCATCGATGTGGCGGTCAACGAGTATCACGCGATGGCGCTCTTCGGCGAGAAGTATGGGGAGAAGGTGCGGGTGGTGAAGATCGGCGACTTCTCGACGGAGCTGTGCGGGGGGACGCATACGGGGGCGACGGGCGAGATCGGGGTGGTGAAGCTGCTGGGCGAGGGCAGCGTCTCCTCGGGGGTGCGGCGCGTGGAAGCGGTGACCGGCCTGGGGGCGCTGAACGAGTTCCGCCGCGATTATCAGGTGGCGCAGCTGGCGGCGCAGCTGGCTCCCAGCGCGGAGCTGGCGCCGGCGGAGGCGCTGCGGCAGCGGATCGCGTCCCAGGAAGACGAGCTCAAGAAGCTGCGGCGCGAGCTGGATGAGGCGCGGATGAAGTCGGCGGCGTCGGCGGTGTCGAAGGCGACCGACCAGGCGGTGGAGGTTGCCGGGATTAAGGTGCTGGCGCAGCGCGTGGATCATCTCGACCGCGGGCAGATGCGGACGCTCATCGACAATCTGCGCAACAAGCTGGGGTCGGGAGTGGTGGTGCTGGGTGGAGCGCAGGAGGAGGGGAAGGTTGCGCTCATCGTGGGCGTTACGAAGGACCTGACCGGCAAAGTGCAGGCGGGGAAGGTCGTGGGGCAGATTGCGAAGCTGGTCGGCGGCTCGGGGGGCGGGCGTCCGGATATGGCGGAGGCGGGGGGCAAGGACGCGAGCCAGCTGGATGCCGCCCTGCGGAGCGCTTCGGAGGTGGTGAAGGGGATGGTGGGGTAGCTGAGAATTGGGCCCGGCCCACCCTGTCGTCCACACACGGGACGACAAGGGTGGGGCACCCACGCCTTCTTCATATCGAGGGGCACCCGGCTGCTTTACGGCGCAGGGGCTAAAAGCCCGAGTGTTTTGGGGCATTCGATCGGCACGACTGAAAGTCGTGCCCTGATACAAGGCGGGAGGGCTAAATGACGCTTCGCCGTGGTTGTTTCGCGGTTGCCACTGTTGTGCTTCTTTCCCTCATTTCCGCTGCCGCGCCGGCGCAGACGGCGCCGATGACGCCGGATATCCCGCCGGAGGTCACTCCGCCGCAGACGGACTATAACTACACGCGGCGGGCGGTGATGATCCCCATGCGGGATGGGGTAAAGCTCTACACCGTCATCCTCATCCCCAACGGCGCGCACAATGCGCCCATGCTGCTGACGCGCACGCCCTATAACGCGGCGGCGCGGTCGCATCAGACCGAGTCCCCCTACCTGCTGGAGACGCTGCCGGAGGGCGATGATGTTTTCGTCAAGGCCGGCTATATCCGCGTGTGGCAGGATGTGCGCGGGAAGTACGGGTCGCAGGGCCAGTACGTGATGACGCCGATGCCGACGGGGCCGCTGAATCCCGACGGTCCGAACGACACGAAGGACGCGTGGGACACCATCGACTGGCTGGTGAAGAACGTGCCGGAGTCCAATGGCAAGGTGGGGATGATCGGGTCGTCGTATGAGGGCTTCACGGTGGTCATGGCGCTGATCAACCCGCATCCGGCGCTGAAGGTGGCCGCGCCGGAGAGCCCGATGGTGGATGGGTGGATGGGCGATGACTGGTTCCATTACGGCGCTTACCGCCAGGTGAATCTCGACTACATCACCGGGCAGACGAGCTCGCGCGGGGGAGGATCGCCGATCCCGCGCCTCCATTACGACGATTACACCAATTTCCTGGAGATGGGCTCGGCCGGGGATTTCGCGCGCTACGCGGGTCTGGAGCAGTACCCCTTCTGGCGGAAGACCGAGGAGAATCCGGCCTACGACGCCTTCTGGCAGGATCAGGCGCTGGACAGGATCATGGCGAAAACTCCGCTGAAGGTGCCGGTGATGTGGCTGCAGGGGCTGTGGGACCAGGAGGACATGTGGGGGGCGATCCACTGCTATGAGGCGGTGGAGCCGAAGGACACCCACAACAACATGAATTATCTGGTGATGGGGCCGTGGCGGCACAGCCAGGTGAACTACACGGGCTATTCGCTGGGGCCGCTGCGCTGGGACGGCAATACCGCGCTGCAGTTCCGCCGCGATGTGCTGCTGCCCTTCTTCAACCAGTACCTGAAGGACGGCGCGCCGAGGGCAGATACGCCGCCGGTCTTCATCTACAACACCGGGGAGAACCACTGGGATCGCCTGTCGCACTGGCCGCTGAGCTGCGAAAAGGGGTGCGATAACGCGTCGAAGCCGCTGTATCTCGAGGGCGATGGGAAGCTCTCGTTCGACGCGCCGCAGGCGGGATCGGCGCAGTATGACGAGTATGTCTCCGATCCGGCCAAGCCGGTGCCCTTTTCGCCGCGGCCTTTCTACGAGGGAGACGCGCAGGCCTGGGAAACCTGGCTGGTGCGGGACCAGCGCTTCGTGGATGGGCGGCAGGACGTGCTCACCTGGGAAACCGCGCCGCTGACCAGCGCGGTGCGCGTGGCCGGGCGGCCCGAGGCGCATCTGTACGCCTCGACGACCGGCACCGATGCGGACTGGGTAGTGAAGCTGATCGATGTGCAGCCGCCGGCCGTGCCGTCGGATCCGAAGATGGGGGGGTACGAGCTGCCCATTTCGCTGGACATTTTTCGCGGGCGGTACCGGACGAGCTTCTCGCATCCTGAGGCGATCACGCCGAACCAGCCGCTGCTGTATCAGTTCGGCCTGCCCATGGTGAATCACGTTTTTCAGCCGGGGCACCGGATCATGGTGCAGGTGCAGTCCACGCTTTTCCCGCTGTACGACCGGAACCCGCAGACCTTTGTGCCGAACATCTTCGACGCCAAGCCGGGCGATTATCAGAAGGCCACGGAGCGGGTGTGGCACACGCCGGGGGACGCCAGCTTTCTCTCTCTGCCGGTGGTTGCGGCGGAGTAGAATCCGACCCGAAGTGAGGTGGCATGTCGTACATCCTCGCGCTCGATCAGGGAACGACCAGTTCGCGGGCCATTCTCTTTGACCAGCATGGCGGCATTGCCGGTGTCGCGCAGCATGAGTTTCCGCAGATCTTTCCCGCTGCCGGCTGGGTGGAACACGACCCGCTGGAGATCCTGACGTCGCAGCTCAGCGCGGCTGTCGAGGTGCTGGGCAAGGCCGAGATCGAGCCGCGCGATGTCGTCGCCCTGGGCATCACCAACCAGCGCGAGACCACGATCGTGTGGGATCGCGAAACGGGGAAGCCGGTCTCGAACGCCATTGTCTGGCAGGACCGCCGCACCGCGCCGACGTGCTCGCGTCTGCGCGAGGAGGGGGTGGAGGAGACGATCCGGCAGAAGACCGGCCTGCTGCTCGATCCCTACTTTTCGGCGACGAAGATTGCCTGGATTCTGGACAACGTGGAAGGTGCGCGGCGCCGCGCGGAGCAGGGGAGGCTCGCCTTTGGGACGGTCGACAGCTGGCTGGTCTATAACCTGACCAGCGGCCAACGGCATGTGACGGATCGCACCAATGCTTCGCGCACGCTGCTCTACAACATTGTCCAGGACCGCTGGGACGAAGACCTGCTGCGCATCTTCGGCATTCCGCCGAGCATGATGCCCGAGGTGGTGTGGTCCAGCGAGAAGGTGGGACGGGTCGCGACGCCGCTGGGTCCCCGCGATGTGGAGATTGCCGGGATCGCGGGCGACCAGCAGTCGGCCATGTTCGGCCAGCTGTGCGTCGCGCCCGGGGATGCGAAGTGCACTTACGGCACCGGCTGCTTTCTGCTGGAGCATATCGGCGAGCAGTTCCGGCTGTCGGGCCAGCGGCTGGTGACGACGCTGCTGTGCAGTCCGGCGCGGAGGCTCGAATATGCGCTGGAGGGGAGCATCTTTATTGGTGGTGCGGTGGTGCAGTGGCTGCGGGACAGGATGAGATTCTTTTCGAGTTCGCCGGATGTGGAAGCGGTCGCCGCCAGCGTGCCGGATTCCGGCGGGCTTGTCTTCGTACCGGCATTTACCGGTCTGGGCGCTCCGCACTGGGATCCCTATGCGGCCGGCATGATGATCGGGATCGGCCGTGACACCGGCATTGGCCATGTCGCGCGCGCGGCGATCGAGAGCATCGCCTTCCAGGTGGCGGATGTGCTCCGCGCGATGGACGCGGATACCGGCATCCCCTGCCGCGAGCTGCGCGTCGACGGCGGAGCGGCGGCCAACGACCTGCTGATGCAGTTTCAGTCCGATCTGCTGGGCATCCCTGTCCACCGGCCTGCGGTGCTCGAAACCACCGCCATGGGGGCAGCTTATCTGGCGGGTTTGGCTACGGGGTTCTGGAGCAGCATCGGCGAGATTGCCGGAACCCGGCAGGGCAGGGTCTTTCAGCCGGCAGGGGATCGCGCGCGCACCGACCGGCTCTACGCGCGGTGGCAGGACGCTGTGCAGCGGGCCCATGGCTGGAATGCAGGTGGTACAGCCAATGAGGTTACGAAATAGGCCGGGCAATGCGCCTGCCGGCCGTTGTGCGGCGGCATCCGCCCGGGACTATGATGAGTTCCTCCTGGTTTCCGAGCAGCGAGCTCCGGAAGGCGGTGCAGCGATGTGCCTGGCGATTCCCGGCAGAGTGGTCGAGACCTTCACGCATGAAGGCATGCACATGGCCCGGGTGCAGTTTGGCGGAGTGACGCGCGAGGCCTGTCTTGACTACGTGCCCGAGACGCAGGTGGGCGAATACGTCCTGGTGCATGTGGGCTTCGCCATCAGCCGCGTCGACGAGGAAGAAGCGCAGCGGACCTATCAGGCTCTGGCCGAGCTGGATCAGCTGGCGGAGCTGGAAGCGCCGGTGGTCGAGGAGGGGAGCGGCGCATGAAATACCTGGATGAATATCGGGACGGCGACATAGCGGCGAAGCTGGTCGAGCGCATCCGCCGGGTGCAGACGAAGCCCTGGGTCATCATGGAAGTTTGCGGCGGGCAGACGCACTCGATCGTGAAGAACGGCATCGATCATCTGCTGCCCAAAGGCGTGGAGCTGGTGCATGGCCCGGGCTGTCCGGTGTGCGTTACGCCGCTGGAGATGATCGACAAGGCGCATGCCATTGCGCGACGGCCGGATGTGATCTTCTGCTCCTTCGGCGACATGCTGCGCGTTCCCGGTTCGGACGGCGATCTCTTCACCATCAGGTCGCAGGGCGGCGATGTGCGGATTGTCTACTCGCCCATCGACTGCCTGAAGATCGCGCGGGCGAATCCCGACAGGCAGGTCGTCTTCTTCGCCATCGGATTTGAAACGACCGCGCCGGCCAACGCCATGCTGGCGTGGCAGGCGCGGGAAATGGGCCTGAAGAATATTTCGCTGCTGGTGTCGCACGTGCTGGTGCCTCCGGCGATGGAGGCGATCCTCAGCTCGCCGGAGAACCGCGTGCAGGCGTTTCTGGGGCCGGGGCACGTGTGCGCGGTTGTGGGCTATCGCGAATACGAGCCGCTGGCGGCGCGCTTTCATGTGCCGATCGTGGTTACAGGTTTTGAGCCGCTGGACATTCTCGAAGGCATTCTGATGGTGGTCGAACAGCTGGAGGAGGGCCGCGCGGAGGTCGAGAACCAGTATTCGCGCGTGCTGGCGCGCGGAGGGAATCGGCCGGCGCAGGATCTGATCGGCAAGGTGTTCGAGATCAGCGACCGCAAGTGGCGGGGCGTGGGCACGATTGCGCAGAGCGGATTCCGGCTGCGCGACGAATTTCGCGAGTTCGATGCCGAGCACCGTTTCAGGGTTGCAGCCATCGATGTTTCCGAGCCGGAGATCTGCATTGCGGGGCAGATTCTGCAGGGGATCAAGAAGCCGCACGACTGCGCGGCCTTTGGAACCCTGTGCACGCCGCAGCATCCGCTGGGGGCGACGATGGTTTCTGCCGAGGGGGCGTGCGCGGCTTATTACGCTTATGGGCGGCACCTGAAGGAGTCGGACCTGGTCAGCATCGGGGAGCCGTCATGAGCTCGGCTAAGGAGGAGGAGCGCGGAGCGGCGGTGGAGGCAGGCGCGGGCCCGTTCGGTGCGTGCCCGCTGCCGATCTTCGATCATCCGCAGATTGTGCTGGGCCACGGCAGCGGCGGGAAGTTGTCTGCGGAGCTGATCGAGAAGGTCTTCGTCAGCCGCTTCCGCAACGCGACTCTGGAAAAGATGGACGATCAGGCGGTGCTCGAAGTGGCCGGGGCACGGCTCGCCTTCACCACGGATTCCTTTGTGGTCACGCCGATCTTTTTCCCCGGGGGCGATATTGGCACCCTCGCCGTCAACGGCACGGTGAACGACCTGGCCGTCGGCGGAGCGAAGCCGCTTTATCTGGCCGCAGCCTTCATCCTTGAAGAGGGTCTTTCCGCCGCCGACCTCGCGCGCGTTGTCGATTCGATGGCCCAGGCGGCGGCCAATGCCGGAGTGCAGTTCGTTACCGGCGACACGAAGGTGGTGAATCGCGGGAAGGGCGACAAGCTCTTCATCACGACGACCGGGATTGGTCTGCTCGACCGGCCTACGCAGCTCTCCGCCGATCGCGCACGGCCCGGAGACAGAATCCTGCTCAGCGGGACTATCGGCGACCACGGCATCACCATCCTCTCGCAGCGGGAGGGCCTGGAATTCGATACGACCCTGACGAGCGACTGCGCGGCACTGCATGGGCTGGTGGCCGCCATGCTCGACGCTGCGCAGGCGGCCGGAGGCCTCGATGGCATGCGCGTGATGCGCGATCCCACGCGCGGCGGTGTGGCTACGGTGCTGAACGAAGTGGCGGCGCGCTCCCATGCCGGCATGGTGCTGCGCGAGGGCGATATTCCGGTGCGGGAGGCGGTGCGCGGGGCGTGCGAGATGCTGGGGCTGGATCCGCTGTATGTCGCCAACGAAGGCAAGCTGGTGGCGATCGTCGCGCCGGAGATTGCCGATCGGGTGCTGGCGGCGATGCGGCAGCATCCGCTGGGCGCGGACAGCCGCATCATCGGGGAGGTCGTCGAGCAGCATGCGGGCATGGTGCTGATGAAAACTTCCGTCGGAGGCACGCGCGTCGTCGACGTGCTCTTCGGGGAACAACTGCCGCGCATCTGCTGATGAAAACTTCGGGCCAGAGGTCAGCGCGCATGAGGCACTCGGAAGCGAGCGAGGGCCGCCATGCATGAGCTGTCGATCGCCCTCAGCATGATGGACCGCATCCGCGAGGAGTCTGTGCGGCACAGCGGGACGGTGCGCTCGGCGCATGTGCGGATCGGGGTGCTGTCGGGGGTTGACTCCGAGGCTCTGCGCTTTGCGTGGGAGATGGCCCGCGCCGGGAGCGAGCTGGAGGAGGCGGAGCTGGAGATCGAAAGCGTGCCGCTGCGTGTGCGCTGTCCTGTCTGCGGGGTTACGCGCACAGCGGAGATTCAGTCCATCGCCTGCCCGCACTGCGTGACGCCGGAGCAGGATATCGTGGAGGGCAGAGAAATGGAGCTTACCGCTCTGGAGATCGATTCGTGACCGCGCAGCCTCGCCTCGTGGAAGTCCGCTCCCGCATTCTGAAGGAGAACGATGTGCTCGCGCGCCAGCTGCGCGAGCGCTTTCAGCAGGCCGGCGTGTGCGTGGTCAGCTTCGTGTCCAGCCCCGGCTCGGGCAAGACGACCTTTCTCGAAAAGCTGATGGCGGGCCTGTCGGCGCGGCATCGCATCGCGGCGCTGGTTGGGGATCTGGCGACGGAAAACGATGCGAGCCGGCTGGGCCGCGCCTGCTCGCAGGTGCGCCAGATCACCACAGGGACGATCTGCCATCTCGATGCGAAGATGATCGCCGCGGCGATCGAGGGCTGGAGGCTCGAAGAGCTGGACTTCCTCTTCATCGAGAATGTCGGGAATCTGGTCTGCCCATCGAGCTACGATCTTGGCGAACAGATGCGAGTCGTCCTGCTCTCCGCGACCGAGGGCGAGGATAAGCCGCTCAAGTACCCCACCATCTTCAACACCGCCGATGTCGCGCTGATTACCAAGATGGACCTGGCGGCTGCCGCCGAATTCAATCTGGACGAGGCCCGGCGCAGCATCCTGAGCGTGCGGCCCGGCATGCGGATCCTCCAGGTGTCCGCCAAGACCGGCGAGGGCATACAGGAGACCGAGGCGTGGGTGGAATCGCTGCGTGCTCCGCAGCCGAAACAGCACAGTGACGGTTACATATAATCCGCCGCCCGGCTGCCGCGAGGCTGCTTCCCAGGGGCAGGCGCAGGACACCTGATTTTGAAGGGGCACAGTTTCAGCCGTGCCGCAGCTGACGCAAACGAAGCCGGCCACTGGTCTCGCGCACGACGGGGCAGAGCGCCAGCCCTGGCTGGTCCGAACCTTTTTGAGGACGTTGACCTGGAGCTCCGCGGCGCGAGCTGTCCACGGGGCGCGGCATGAGCGGGATTGTGGATCCTTTTCAGAGCTCGCGCAAACAAGCGGGGCGAAGTGGATACCACGATGGACACCAAGACTGTGATTTTGTGGACACCATGATGAACACCATGGCGGTACGTCATTGATTTTGAGAGGACTGGTGCCGAAGAAGGGACTCGAACCCCCACACCCTTGCGGGTACATGGACCTGAACCATGCGCGTCTGCCAATTCCGCCACTTCGGCACAAAAAGTCAAGCGCGGGCGCGCTGGACGGGCAGCAATTGCTAGTGTTACAAAGGCCTGCACCCATGTCAATCGCGCGACCACTCCCGGCATCGCGCTATCCTGTCAGGAGACGATCTTTCCTCATGACCGCAGATCCTCAGCCCAAACCTATTCCGGAGGCGCAGGCCCGGGAAATTCGCAGGCTTTCGCACGACCTCAGTAATGCGCTGGAAATCGTTCTGCAGACAAGTTATCTGCTGGGCACAGTGCCGATGGATGAGGATGCCAGCAAATGGCGCGCCATGCTCGACAACGGCGTGCAGCAGGCCGCGGAAATTAACCGCTCGCTGCGCGACTATATCCGCGGGAACAGCTAGTCAGCCGACGGAGGGCTCGTTCCAGGTTCCCGGGCGCGTCTCTTTCGTACCACGGGATCAGGTTCGCTGCCTTGCTCGATCAATCTCGCCCCCTCGTCCAATATCCTTCAGACCACCCGACGGAGCCGATGAGCGATCGCCCGGATGGTGCTTTGGCAGCCCGATCGGGGTAACAGTCGCCGGAACACTGTCTGAAAATGGCCGGCTTTCTTCCTGACCGCGGCGTGGGCGGACTGATTCAGCACCTGGAGCAGATATCTGTTGTCCCTGGCGGAGCGGCTGCTGTGGTTTTCTCCGGTGCTTTCGTCCCCCCGGAAAGGTTCCCACCATCCTCAGCGCGATATCGGAACCCTGCTACACCGGTGACTCAATCTGCCGCAGCAGCGTTTCCAGCTCCTCGGGCAGCGGCGAAGTCAGCCGCACCCTCTCGCCGGTGCGCGGATGCGCAAACTCCAGCTCCGCCGCGTGGAGAAAGTTCCGGTTGAGGGTCAGGCTCTCCGCTTCCGGATCAGTTCTCTTGCGCGAAGGAGTCACCGTCAGCCGCGCCGGCGCGCCGTACAGCGTATCGCCCACCACCGGATGCCCCAGCGAGGCCATATGCACCCGGATTTGATGCGTCCGTCCCGTTTCGATCCGCACCGCAAGCAGTGTGAACGGCCCAAAGCGCGACGTGATCCGCCGCAGCACGGTGTAGTGCGAAACCGCCGAACGCGCTCCCGTCTGCCGCCGCGTCGTCATCCGCGTCCGCCGCAGCAGATCGCGCGCGATCGGGGCGTCAATGGTCCCGCGATCCTGCTTCAGATGGCCGTGAACCAGCGCCAGATAGGTCTTGCGCATCTCGCGCCGCGCGAACATCTGCGCCAGCCGTGCATGCGCCGCATCGCTGCGCGCCACCACGATCAGCCCGCTGGTCTGCTTATCCAGCCGGTGCACGATTCCCGGCCGCAGCTCGCCCCCGGTGGAGGAAAGCGTCCGATAGCGGTGCAGCAGGGCATTGACCAGCGTTCCCCCCTCGCCCTCCACCGCCCCCGCTCCGGCATGCACCATCATGCCGGCGGGCTTGTCGATTACCGAGATCTCGTCATCCTCATAGACGACCTTCAGCGGGATATCCTCGGCAAAGGCCTTCAACGGCGGCGGCGCTGGACTACCCAGCACCTCGACCATGTCGCCTTCCCGCAGCCGGTACGAAGCTCGTGGCGCCGCTCCGCGAAGCCGCACCTTGTCCTGCGAGAGCAGCAGTTGCACGCGTTCCCGGCTCACGCTCGTCAGCTGGCCGGTCAGCCACGCATCCAGCCGCTGCCCCGCGGCCTCCGCCGGCACCGTGAATGTGCGGGTCATAGTTACGGATGTTCCCCGGGCTCGCCCGGCCCGCTCAGCCCCTGGATCCACGCGGGAACATTGGGCATGGGCGGAGGAGGAGCCGGAGCGGTTGAAGGAATCCATCCCCGCTGCACCAGCCAGTTGCGGAGCAGCGTCGGCCACGTGGAGAGCGGCAGGATCGATCCGCAGAGGCCGCAGCCGTGGTTGGCGTAATCGTACAGGTGCAGTTCCGCCGGGATGTGAAACTGTATCAGCGCGCGATAGAAATCCAGGCTGTTCACCACCGGAACCACCGGGTCATGGGTCGTCGCAAACAGAAATGTCGGAGGCGTCAGCGCGGTGACGGCAAACTGGTTCGAATAGCGGTGCTCCAGCTCCCGACTTACCTTCGGCCCCAGCAGATTCATGCGCGAACCGGCATGTGCCTCCGGCAGCTCCATGCTGATCACCGGGTACGAGAGCACCTCGAAGGCCGGCCGGCAGCTCAGCGAATCCGCCGCATCCGGCGAGGCCAGCTTCACCGTGTCACCATCGCAGTGCGTCCCCAGCGCCGAGGCCAGATGCCCGCCCGCCGAGAATCCCCACACGCCCAGGCGGTCCGGATCGATTCCGTACCCCGCCGCGTGGGCGCGGATCAGCCGCATCGCCCGCTCGCCATCCTCAATCTCCGCGGGATAGTGATACGGCGCAACGCGGTAATCCAGCACGAAGGCCGGAATTCCCTGGGCATTCAGCCAGTCCGCGATCTGCACGCCTTCATAGCCGATGGCGACCATCTGGTAGCCGCCGCCCGGAATCACCAGCACCGCGGTGCTGGTCGAGCGCGTCTTCGGCAGAAAGGCGTACATGCGCGGCTTGTCCGCCTCGCCATGGCCCAGCGCGCCCGGCGCCCCGTGGGGCCAGAGGTAAACGGGCGCAGGAAATCCCGCCGGGACCTGGGCCCTGAGCAGGACAGAGGCTCCTATCAGAAGAAGCAACCAAACGTATCGTTTCACGGCACTAGTATATGCAGCCCCACTCGCCCGCCGCGAGCAGCCGCGCCGTCAGCCATCACGATGTCCTGCCCGAGGGAGCAACTGCCCCTCCGTTGCGCTGCTGGAAGACCCGCTGCATCACGAACTCCGGAGTAACGGTCTCGCCGGAGAGCAGCATCGCCGTCAGTTCCCCGCCCAGGACCTGGGGAGCAATCACCACGTCCGGCTGCACCAGCTTCACGCGGCTCAGGTGCCGCGCATCGTTGACTACGGTCACCGTGCGCGCCGACCCGCCCAGCTCCCGCACCGCCAGCACGCAAAAGGCGTTCTCCGAATCGTCCGCCATCATGGCCAGCACGGCCTCCGCATGCTGCGCGCCCGCCTCGCGCAGCACATCTGTCAGGCTGGGATCGCCCACCACCACATCCACATCCTTCAGGTGTTCCTCCTCCGGCGTTTCCCGCAGGATCCGCGTGACCGGGCGGCCCCGTCTGGCCAGTTCCCGCCATGTGTTCTCCGCCAGCGGAGTATTCCCGATGACAACAAAGTGATTCTCGCGTTTCATCCCCGCACCTTTTCTGTTCATGATGCGCTGCAGACTCTGCCCCACCAGCGGCGCAATCACCGCCGTCAGCGATGTGGCAAACACCGCCACTCCCAGCACAATCACCGACACCGTGAACAACCGTGCCTCGGGGGTTTTGGGCACGATATCGCCGTAGCCGACCGTGCTCATCGTCACCATGGCGTAGTACAACGCCGTGATCAGGTCGTGAATCGGCGGCCTGAATTCCAGGCCCAGGTAGTAGCTGCCGAACGTGGCATACATCAGCAGCATCAGCACCGAGGCGACGGCGAACAGGGTGCTGGCGGCAAGGCTCGACCGGTCGAAATACCGCCACGCCAGCAGCAGCGCCACAGCCGTAAAGGAGAAATAGGCCAGCAGCAGGTCGACGTGCGTGCGTCCGGTCAGCAGCGTGTTGACCCAGCCGGTCAGGGCCAGCAGCACGGCGATCACCCATGCCAGCCGCGAACGCCACAGCAGAGCGACCCCCATGATCACCATGCCCGCGCCGATCAGCAGCGGAGGCAGCAGCGACGGGCGCACATGAAAGTCGCCCTGCAGCAGCTGCTGCAGGTACGGCCGCCAGTCGGAAGCGAAGTGCGCATGCAGCATCCACGACCCGCCCAGCACCAGCAGCAGCGCCAGGGGAATATGAGGAAACCAGTAGTGCCCGCGCAGCAGGTGGTAAACGCGCTGGAAGCGCACGCGCATTCGTGGTATGGGAAGTATCTTCATCACCGGCACAGCACCAGTTTAGGATGCACCCTGTTCGTGCCGCCGCGCCACAGGCACGCTGGTGCCGCGCTGAAGCTCTTCGCCCGGCAGCAACGGAAGCGCCCGCCCGGCTATCGGCACATCTCCTCAAACAGCTCGCGCACCTGTTTCCTGGCCTGGACCAGCGCCCGGCATCCCGCAGCCGTCGCCACATAGACCCTTCTGCTGTGGCCGTTCACCAGATGCTTCTCCGAACGCAGCCAGCCGCGCCGTTCCATGCTGTGCAGCAGCGGATACATGGTTCCCGGTCCGAGCCGATAGCCATGGCGGCCGAGTTCCTGCATCATGCCGAGGCCGAAGATGGGCTCTTCAGCGGCATGATGCAGCACGTGCAGGCGAAGGAGACCGATATAGAGTTCCTGATTGCGCGCGCCTGGTTTCTGGTTCATCCGAATCTGGTCCAGCTATCGAAATCCCGCCTGCCCGGCTGCCGGCCACGGAAGACCGGCGTCCGGCCTCTTGTCGTCCTTGCCCCATGTCCAGTACATGCCCGCGTATGCATAGTTCTCCGTCTGCCCCACGACCGAGTGTCCGTAGCAGAAGAGAAATTGCTCGTTGGGATTGTGCCTGAAGTGGTAGTAACCGCCCAGGTCAATCATCGTCGAGGCCTCGGTCTGCGGAGTCGCGAAGCCCTCCTTGCCGTGCGCGAAGACCTCACCCCCGAACTCCAGCCGGTCGCCAGGAAAAGTGTACTTGAGCAGGAACCCTCCGTAAGAAAAGTCGCGGTACTGGACCTGCGGCACCACCGTTTCGCCTGCGCCGCCGTCCAGCAGCCACGGGCCGAAATTTTTCTGCAGCCACAGCGGCAGCCGGTACCAGGCCTTGCCCACGCCCAGTCCTTTGGCGTAGCTGCCGGTCGGCATTTCGAATATGGTGAAGGTCCCGACCTGGGGGAAGTACTTCGACTCTTTGATGTAGGCGATCTTTGCGCCCAGCTCCATATCGATCAGGCCAAAGGCGCTGGGACCGACGCCGCCCGGGAGATAGACCGGGTTATTCGATGGATTGATGGAGCCCCAGGGCAGAATGGCGTGGAGCTGTACGCGCGGGACCGCGCCCCAGTTGAACTCAAAGGCCGGGCCGGTGGAATCCATCTCCGCCGGCGTCCCGTCGGCAGAACCGAAAATGTAGAACTCGTAGTGCTGGTAGTCGACCGGAACCGGATCGTCGGTCTGGTAGGGTGGCCCCTGCGCCCAGATTCTGGGAGCATCCGCCAGGAGCAGCAAAACCACAGCCTTCAGAAACTGACGGTAAGGCCGCAAATTTCCTCCGGAGTCAATGGGCTCACGGGCATAATCGAGTTTCGATAATGGCACGAGCCGAATTTTGCGGTCAACCCGCGGGAATGAAGACCCGAATCGCCCGCAGCCGCGCCATTCATGTGGCAGGCGAAGAGGACATCCTAGGAAGACAGAACTGTCGCCTGCTCCTCGTCATGCATCCGTGGCTGGCGCCGCAGCCACAGCGCGCCGCCCAGCAGAACCGCTGCCGTCGAAAGCAGCTGTGCCAGGGTCAGCGCGCCGCCCAGCAGCGGTTCCCGCGCCGCGTCGCCACGGAAGAACTCCAGGAAGAAGCGGCAGAGGCCATAGAGGAACAGCCACGCACCGGCAACCTCCCCATCCGGGCTGGCTGAACCTCTCCGCCGCCCGAGCCAGAGCAGCAGCCCGAGAATGGCAAGCGAAGCCGCCGCGTCATAAAGTTGCACGGGGTGCAGGCGAACACCGAGGGGCACCCGGTACCACAGATACGCAACAACGCTGCGGTAGGTCACGCCCCAGGGCAGCCGGGTCGGTGTCCCCCACGAAAGTCCGGCGCAGAAGGCCCCGATGCGGTTGACGGCAAAGGCGAGCGCGACCCCCGGAGCGACCACATCGGCCGTGCGCAGCAGCGGCAGTCCTTCAGCGAGCGCGTAGAGCGCGGCCGCCGCCGCGCCCGCCGCCGCGCCGCCCAGCGCAATCCAGCCCCCGGGCAGGGTGGTCAGCCCGAGAATCCAGAAGGGATGGGCGCGAAACTCCCGGAGATTAGCGGCCACCACCAGCAGCCGAGCGCCGAAGAGCGCCGTCAGAATCGCAATCAGCCCCAGGTTCCAGACCTTGTCCGGGCGGATGTCGACGCGACGCGCTTCGTGGATGGCCAGGGCCAGCGCCGCCAGCAGCGCCAGGGCGGTGAAGACGCCATAGGCGGGAATCGCAATGCGTCCGAAATGGAAAAGGAGGGGATACACCAGTCGAGCAGATGAAGAAGCCCGGGCGAACGACTGAGGGATTGCCGGGGGTGGAACAGAGGAACCGACCCGCGGGGCCGTGGGGCGATGCGCCGGTGAACCCGTCCTAAGACGGTGGGAACCCTCCGCGGCTCTTTAGGCATTCCGGACTGGCGGACACTGCGCACCGAGCCGATTTGTCGAGTCGAGCTCCCTGTTCAGTTGAATGTAGGTTCAACCAGCGTTGACCGCCCTCACCTGCTTTGCAGGCCGGTCTCATGACTGGATGCTAACGGGATCGTTCCTCATTTGGCAAGCGCGCCCGGGTCGCCTCCGCTCCCCCGAACGGGTGATTCGGCGGGCGGGCCTACCCGGCCTTTCGTTCCTCGCCCAGCACTTCATCCAGCAGCCCGGTGAGCGAATGCGTGCGGCTGCGCAGGGAGGCCGCGGTCTCGCCCGAGCGCGTCAACACGGCGAGGCGCTCCTGCAGCTGGACAAGCTCATCGGCGATGTTCAGGGCCGCCAGCACGGCGACGCGCAGCGAATCGACGGTGCGCCCGGCTGCGGCAACGGTCCGCATCCTGGCGTCCACCAGGGCTGCCAGCTGCTCGAGATACTCCCGATTGCCACCGCGCAGCCGGTAGGTCTGGTCGTAAATCTCGACCGCGATAGCCTGACTTTCGTTCTCCGTCATCGGCGTCAGGAAGCAATTTCATCCAGCTGTTTCAGGAGCCGCTCCACGCGCTGTCGTACCTGCTCGCGATCCCGCTCCAGGGCCTGCACCTGCTCCTGGGCCTGCTGGAGCAGGGCCGCCTCGGCATCGAGCTGGTTCTGCAGCCGGGCCGCCTGCTGCTCGGCCGCGGCGCGCGCCGCGCGTTCGTCCTTCACAAGCTCCACGGCGCGCAGAACGCGCTGCTCGAGCGCGCTGAAATCGTCTGCCGCCGTCGAAACTTCCGCTTCCACAACGCTGAGTGTTGCCATCCAGGTCACCTCACACCGCCCAAAGCGAGCGCTCTGCGCGCAGTATAGCGCCCCGGAGGCGGTGAAAATCCTGGAAACAGGCCCGTGCCTGCGGGAAGGTTCCTCTTTTTGCCACTCGCAGCGGCGGTACGCGGTGAACGCGAGGCCAGCGGATTTCCCACATCTTCGAGTTCTGGTCGATGTCCACTCCGGAGCCCGGCCACAGTTCCTGCAGAATTGCCCACTGAGAGCCGAGCGACGCCCGCTCAGTGACCCCTGGCCAGCAGAAAGATCACCAGCCCGATGAGCACCAGCATCATCGAGCCCAAAGTGACGCCCAGGATCTTCATCAGCGAATGAACCGCTTTCACATCCTCGGCCAGCTCCGCAGTCTGGGTTGCATTCCTTTCCGCGGCTGCGCGCACCTTTGCCGTGTCTTCCTCCACTCGCTTCATCTGCAGCATCTGGTCCTGCACCACCGTGCGCAGGTCCCGGTGTGAGGTCTGCAGTTCGCGCTGCGAGGTCTGGAGGTCGGTCACCGACTGCTTCAGCTCAGGCGGGAACGCGGGTGGCGATGCATGGGTGTTGCTCACCTCGAGCAGCCGCGCGAGGTAGGGCACCAGCACCCTGAACTGCAGCAGGGCCTTCCACATCGGATTATGTTCCAGTTCCCGGAGATCCGCGAACGAGGTTGGCGACACCGGCTCCAGCTCCGCCGACCGGTCCGGAGAAGCCACAGCCGCGGCCCCCGAAGGTTGGGAATAAGGAGGGGACGCGGGCTTCTCGTCCGATGCCAGCGCAATGAGTCTGTCTACCGCCGATTCGCTCGCGTTCCGATTCATTGGGATTTCCTCAGAACACTATAGACAAACCCACCCTGCCGCTCCACATTCTTTTTTGCCGACCGAATCCATCGGTAAGCAGCGGCCGGGACGGGATTTGCGCCGCGGAGCGGTTTAGAGGGCCGGTGGTGGCGGCGCGCTGATGCGGGGCAGGACGACGATGTCCACGCGCCGGTTCTGGGCGCGGCCTTCGGCGGTATCGTTGCCGGAAACGGGGTGATACTCCGCGAAGCCTGCGGCCGAAAGCCGCCCGGGAGCGAATCCGTGCTCGACGATGAGGCTTTTGACCATCTCCGTCGCCCGCGCCGTCGAAAGCTCCCAGTTGGAGGCAAACTGCGCGGTGCGGATCGGCACGTTGTCCGTGTGCCCCTCGATGCGCAGATCCCAGGGCGTACGCGCCAGGGTATTCGCAATGGCGTCCAGAGTCACCCGGGACTGCGCGTGGGGCACAGCCGAACCGCTGTCGTAGAAACCAGCCTCGCGCAGCGAGATGACCAGGCCATCCCGGCCCATCCGCAGCGCCACCACATGCCCGGCAATCTGGTTCGAGAGCAGCCCGGTCAGTCGCGCTTCCAGCTCCTTCAGATCCCGCTGGACGGCGGGCGAGGCCGAGAGGTCGTCTCCCAGGATGACATTCACTGGCGCCGCAGGCTCGCGGCCATCCGCCAGCGCTCCCTGGTGGGCCCGGGAGGGAGCCGTGGAGGGAAACAGGCCCAGCGTCTGAAACGCCGCCTCGATGGAATGGGCAATCTGGCTCTGCCTGCGCTGATCGGCGCGCGAGCTGGCATAGAGAACGACAAAGAAAGCAAAGAGCAGGGTGATGAAGTCCGCGTAGGAGACCAGCCACCGGTCGTGGTGGGCATGGTCCCCGCCTTTGCCGCCGCGCCGGCTCATCGCTGCGCCTCCGGCCCGGGACTCTTCCCCCCCCGGAAGCTCTCCAGCTTCACCTCGATCATGCGGGGATTCATCCCTTCCACAATGGAGATCACGCCCTCGAGTGCCATCTCCTTCAGGCGTTGCTCGTCGCGCGCCCGCTGTTTCAGCTTGCCGGCGGCCGGAAGAAAGAAGAGGTTGGCCGAGCCCACGCCATAAATCGTCGCCACGAAGGCCACAGCGATCCCACGCCCCACCTGGTCCATGTGGTCCAGGTGCTGCATGACCTGGATCAGCCCGATGACCGCGCCGATGATGCCGATGGTCGGCGAGAAGCCGCCGGCCGACTCGAAGACCGCCGGGATGCGCGCCTCCATCTCCCCGGCATTCTCCATCTGCACTTCCATGATGCGCCGCAGTTCCGGGGGTTCGGTGCCGTCGACGGCCAGCGTCAGAGCCTGGCGCAGGAAGGGATCGGCGATCCGCGGCAGCTCCTGATCGAGGGAGACAATCCCGCTCCGTCGCGCTTTGTTGGCAAAGGAGACAATCTGCCGCAACAGCGCCTCGCCCTCGTCGCCGCGATGGAGAAAGACGCGCGCCAGCCGCTGTCCCGCGGCCAGCACGGTTTTGAGCGGGAACTGCAGCATCACCGCTCCCAGCGTGCCGCCAAAGACGATCATGGCCGCCGTGGGCTGTATCACCTGCCCAAGGTAGCCGCCCTCCAGCAGCAGGCCGGAAAGAATGCCCGCCAGCGCCAGAAGAATTCCTGCCAGGCTGCCCGCATCCATGGTCCTAGCTCCGCTTCCCGCACGCGTCTTCGTCCGGCTGCGGTTTCCGGATGGTCTCGGGAGCCGGCGTCCAGGCCAGAGCCAGGGGGTAGCGCGCGGCCTCGGCAAAGACCCGCGCCCGGTACGCGATGGTGCGGCGGACGACTTCGTCGCAGCTTTCCAGCACCACGATCTTCTCGCCGTTGACCAGCGTCAGCACGGTATCCGGCGCCGCGTCGGCATATTTAATCAGATCGCTGTTCACCACCAGCGGATTGCCGTTGAGCCGGGTGAGATGAATCATTGTGTTCTCCGCTCAGCGGTCTTATCGGCAGAAGGAGCGGCCGGGTGAACTGTGCTCCACATGCAGGACGCCGACCGCGCACGCCATTTGCCAAAGGCAGCCAGGCGGATAAAGCGACCCGGGCGCAGGCCGATGAAGGCACTGAGTCAAGCGGTTCCCGGGAGTCGCACAAGCCCAGCGGCACGCGCTCCGTTCAGGAACCCAACTTCAGCAGAGGAGATACGAATATGTCTTTGGGAGTCCTGAACAACATCTCTGCGATCTACGCCGAGAACAACCTCAACCAGACGCAGTCCAGCCTGCAGGGAGTGCTGACCCAGCTCTCTTCGGGTTCGCGCATCAATTCCGGAGCCGATGACGCCGCCGGTCTTTCGCTGGCGAATGGTCTGCAGGCGAATTCCGCTGCACTCACACAATCCGCGGCCAACGCAACGGAAGGCGTGGGACTGCTGCAGGTCGCCGATGGCGCGCTTTCGCAGGTAACCAACCTGCTCAACCGCGCCGTCACCCTGGCAACCGAGGCATCCAACGGCACGCTGACCACGGCGCAAAACACCGCGGCCGATCAGGAGTTCCAGTCGATTCTCGACGAAATCAACAACATCGGAAGCACCACCACCTACAACAGCAACCAGGTGTTCGGCGGGACGGCGGCCACAAGTGTGGTCATCTTCACCGGTGACGGCAGCTCCAGCGGCACGTCGACCGATACTCTGAGCCTGGCGAAGCTCTCCAGCGCAGGAGTCGGGGACACGGGCGGCACGCTGGCTTATGCGGCGGGCGCCATCACCTACACGCCCGGCACCGGGACCGACCTCAGTGCCGACAAGCTGGATACAGCTGCTCACGCAACCACCGCCCTCAGCGATGTCTATACCGCCATCCAGGACGTGGCGGCCGAGCGCGGCTACGTCGGGTCGCAGATCAACACCCTCACGGCGGTGAGCAATGTCGAAAACACCGAGCAGGAGAACGTCACTTCGGCGGAGAACGCGGTGACGGCGACCGACTACGCGGCAGCATCCTCGAACCTCTCCAAGTACGAGATCCTGATGCAGACCGGCATCTCGGCTCTCGCGCAGGCCAACAGCACACAGCAGATGGTGACCAAGCTGCTTCAGTAGATTCCTCCATCACCTGCACGCGGGGAGCTTCGGCTCCCCGCCTTTTTCGTTAGCTGAAACTAATCCGGGCTGCGGAACCTGGTCCTCCTGCTGCTGAGACGAAGCCCGGGTGAAGTTCCTCCCCGAGGTGACGATAACAAGAGCATGGGCAACGTCGGCATATCGTTTGGCTCTCCAACCAGCGGTCAGGGCTTCGATGTCTCTTCGACCGTCAGCCAGATTGTCGGCAATCTGCGGGCGATCGAGACCCCGTGGAAGAATCAGCTCACTTCGCTGCAGGCGCAGGACACGGCGCTGACCAGCATCGGCACGGATCTGAGCAGTCTCTCCACCGCGCTCCAGTCGCTCACGGATTTCGAGGGCGTGCTGAGCGAGAAGGAAGGGTCGAGCTCCGACACCTCGGTGCTGGAGCTGACCGGTGCGACCAGCAGCGCCGTGGCCGGCAGCCACACGATTGTGGTCAGCAGCCTGGCGCAGACCGCCTCCTGGTACAGTGACGACCTCGCGGCGAGCGATACGCTCAGCGGCAGCCTGGTGGTGAACGGCCAGACCATCACCCTCTCCGACGGCACCGCGACCGACTCGAGCGGGAACACGATCCCGGCCAACAATGCGCTGGCATCGCTGGCCGCGTATATCAACTCGGGCAGCTACGGAGTGACGGCGAATGTGATCACCGACTCCGGCGGGTCGCGCCTCAGCCTGGTCAGCGACACCAGCGGCCAGAGCGGGAATTTCAGCGTTGATTCCGGCGGGCTCACCGATACGGCAACGGGCAGCACGGTGGGGTTCAGCGAGCCGCAGACGGGGGAAGACGCCAGTTTTTCGGTGGACGGCATTCCCATGACCAGCGGGTCCAACACCGTGACCAGCGCCATCCCCGGCGTGAGCTTTCAGTTGCTGAGCGCCGCGCCCGGCGAACCGGTTCAGGTCGAGATCGCCAACAACAACAGCGACGTGGAATCGGCCGTCTCCGGTTTCGTCAATGCATACAACGCCGTGGTGAAGGACCTGAACACCCAGGAAGGCCAGGACTCGTCGGGCAACCCCGAGCCGCTGTACGGCAACCCCAACGTGGCCATGCTGCAGGAGCAGCTCCAGCAGGCCCTGGGCTTCACGCAGTCCTCGGGTGCCATTACCTCGCTGACGCAGCTGGGAATTACGGCCAGCAGCAGCGATGACGGCACGCTCACCCTCGACAGCAGCACGCTGGGGAGCATGCTCAACAGCAACTACCAGGACGTGGTGAACTTCTTCCAGCCGAGCGGCAGCTTCGCGTCCTTCGGCGACAATCTCACCACGGTGCTGAACGGCCTGGGCAACAGCGCCCCGGATGGCGCCATCTACCTGGCGCTGCAGCAGGACTCCTCGGAGGAGACCCAGCTCAACACCAACATCGGCAACGAAGACGCGACCATCAGCGCCGAACAGACGCAGCTTACCACCGAGCTGAACCAGGCCAACTACACTCTCCAGGAAATTCCCTCCCAGATCCAGGAGATCAACGAGATGTACAGCGCCATCACCGGCTACAGCCAGAACACGAACGGGTGATCGGCGGCACACGAACGGAGAAGCATGAATTACCAGCAGCAGGCGATCGCCGGGATGAATCCGGTGGAGTTGATCGTCGCTCTCTACGACGGCATGATCCGCTTCCTGCATCAGGCCATCGACGCGATTGAAAGTCGGAATCCGCGCGAGCGCCGTATCGCTCTCGGCCGGGTACTGGAGATCCTGATGCACCTGCAGTCGCGTCTGCGCATGGATGTCGGCGGAAGCTCGGCCAAAGCGCTGTCCGAGTTCTATGCGTCCATTCTTGCGCTCTGCCTCGAAGGGTCGCGGCTGGAATCGACGGCGCGCCTGCGGGAAGCGCTCGGTTGTATCCGCGATGTGCGCGAAGCGTGGAGCGTGGCGGCGCGCGACCCGGAGGTCGTGCGGCTGCTGGCCTCCGGTGGTGACAGAGGACACCCGGCAGCCATTCCGGCGCAGCGCAGGCCGGCGTCCGAACTGGAGGCCTCCGGCTGGACCGCGTAGGAGCGGTCCCTCAGCCGGTGACGGCCAGCTCTTCTTCGAGCTGCTGCTTCTGGAAGAGGCTGGCGTAATAGCCATCGCGCTCCAGCAGCTCCTCGTGGGTGCCCAGCTCGGCGATGCGCCCGCGGACCAGCACTGCGATGCGGTCGGCGTTTCTGACGGTCGAAATGCGGTGGGAAATCAGGATGGTGGTGCGGCCGGCCATCACCGAGCGCAGCTCGCCGAGGATCCGTTCCTCGGTATAGGTATCGACGCTCGCCAGGGCGTCATCCAGGATCAGGATGCGCGGATTGCGCAGGACGGCGCGGGCCAGCGCGGTCCGCTGTTTCTGCCCGCCGGAGAGGGTAAGGCCGCGCTCGCCCACCAGCGTCTCGAAGGCGTGGGGGAAGCGCTCGAACTCGTGGCGGATGTGCGCTGCCTCCGCCGAGCGCAGGATCTCCGGCATGTCCGCGCCCTCCACGCCGAAGGCGATGTTGTCCCGGATGCTGGTGCTGAAGAGAAAGGTTTCCTGCGGCACGAGGCCGGCGGCGCGGCGGAGTTCGTCCAGGGGGTAATCCTGCAGGGGTCGTCCGTCGAGCAGCACGGCACCGGGAGGGGCGTCGTAGAGCCTCGGGATGAGGCTGACCAGCGTCGATTTCCCGGAGCCGGTGGGCCCGACCAGCGCGAGGCTGCTGCCCGCCGGAATCTTCAGTGAGATGCCGTGCAGCACTTCGACCGGATTTCCGTTCGTTGTGGGATACGCGAAGTGCAGGTTGCGGAATTCGATCTCGCCCCGAATCTCCACACCGCCCGGAGCGACCGCCGCTGCGCGGTCGTCGATGCTCGGCTCGGCGGTCAGCAGTTCGTGGATGCGCATGACGGAGGCGGTGCCGCGCTCGAAAAGGTTGACCACCCAGCCCACGGCGATGATCGGCCAGGTCAGCATCATCATGTAGGTGGTGAAGGCGACGAAATCGCCGAGGCGGATGCGGTGGGTCAGCACCTCATGGCCGCCGACCAGCAGCGAGATGACCAGGGCCAGACCGAGCATGAATTCGAGCGTGGGCCACAGCATCCCCATCAGCCGGACCAGGCGCAGGGCGCGCCGGATGTACTCGCGGTTGGAGCGGTCGAAAGCCTCGATCTGCGCCTCTTCCTGAGCGAAGGCCCGCACCAGCCGCGCTCCGGAGAAATTTTCCTGGGCCTGGGCAGAGATATCGGAGAACATCGCCTGGATGCGCTCGAAGCGTTCATGAATCTTCCGTCCCATGAACTGGATGAGAACGCTCGCGAGCGGCATCGGCGCCAGGGCGGTCAGGGTCAGGAAGGGACTGATACGCAGCAGGAAATACAAGGCCCCCACGGAGAAAAGGATGGTGTTGGCGCTGTACATCACGGCCGGACCCAGCAGCATGCGCACGGCGCTGAGGTCGTTGGTCATGCGGGCCATGATGTCGCCGGTGCGGTGCTCCTGGTAGTACGAAGCCTCCTGCTTTTCCAGCTGGCGGAAGAGATCGTTGCGCAGATCGAATTCGATATCGCGCGAGATGCCGATGATGATCCAGCGCATGAGGAAGAGCAGCACCCCGTGCGCAGCCGTGACGGCAAGCAGCAAACCGGCGTAGCCGAAGATCCTGTTCCAGGCAGCGCCGGCCTTCAGGCCGTCGACTGCGACACCGATAACGCGAGGGAACTGGACCCAGATGGCGTTGGCCGCGATGGTGCACAGGCAGCCCCACAGATAGCCGCGCCAGTAGCGGCGCATGTAAGGGAACAGCGGCTTGAGTTTAGTAAGCATCCCCGTCGACTCCGCCCGTGGCTAAGTGGCTGTACGCAGCAGCAGATACGCTCCGGCCAGCCCAAAGAGAAAATCCGGAGACCACGCTGCCAGAAACGCGGGCAGCCAGCTCACATTGCCCATCGCTTCAAAGAAGCCGGACACAACGAAATAGGCAATGGCCACGCCGATGGCGACAGCAATCCCCGACAACGACCCGCGCCTGCCCATGGAGATGGCAAAAGGAATGGCGAGCACACCCATCACCAGCGTAATCAGCGGATAGGCCAGCTTGTGGTTCAGCTGCACCCGCAGCGGCACGGTGTTAAACCCGCTCTGGCGCAGGTCGTGAATGTAGCGGGCCAGCTCGCCGAAGCTCATTTCCGACGACTGCCGCACTTCCTTCTTGAAATAGGATGGCGGCTCCTGGATCTCCGGGAAGGCGCTGACGGCGAATTTGCGATAGCTGGAGATTTCATCGCCGCTGAAGGTCCGCTCCCAGCCGTCCTCGAAGACCCAGGTGTTCAGTTTGGGCTCCCAGTGCGCGGTCGAGGCGAAGATCCTGCGCTCCAGGCTGAAGGAGCCGGGCGTGAACTCGAAGACGGTGATGTTGCCGAAGGTGTCGATCTCCGGATCGAAGTATTCGTAGTAGAACATGCGGCTGGACTGGCCGGGCCGCTGCTGGCCGAAGATCCATTTTCGCCCCGGATGTTCGAAGGTCTCGGCCGGCTTGCCCTTGATCACGTTGCGCAGCGCTTCCTGCCTGCGATTGGCCTGCGGGAGGTACAGATTGTCGAACAGGAAGAGCGCCACCGAGAGCATGGCCGCAATCGCCAGCACCGGAACCGTGATCCGGTAGAGGCTGATGCCTGTGGCTTTCATCGCCGTCAGTTCGCTCGACCGGGTCATGACGCCAAAGACCACGAGTACCCCGATCAGCACGCTGAGGGGCGTGATGAGGTAAATCATGCTCGGCGTCAGGTTGATGAGGTATTCGCCGACGGTGACCAGGGGCGTTTTGTTGCGGATGATGTCGCCCAGCAGCTCGAAAAACGTGAAGACCAGCATCAGCATGACAAAGGAGACCAGCACCATCGCAAATGTCAGCAGGAACTCGCGCAGGACGTATTCGTCGAGGATGAGCGGAAACCGCCCGCGCGATACGCGGCGCCGCCCGGGCAGCCGGATCGTTCCCGCGGCTCCCGCGGGCTCTTCGGCCTTCAGCCGGAACCAGTTTCCCAGGGAACTCAGCGCCGCCAGCGCCGCGCCCCCGGTGGCCATCTGCCGCAGCAGCGCGATGCCGCAGATTGCGAACAGAACGTTGGCCTCCCACACACCGGCGAAAGCCGGGATCTTGTGCTGGCGTGCCAGCGCCGTCCCCGTCGAGGAGAGGAAATAGTAGATGAAAACCAGCGCGATGGTGAGCACGAACCCCGCGCTCTTGCCGCCCCGTCGCGACGAAATCCCCAGGGGCACGCCGACCAGCATCAGCACCAGGCAGGCCGCCGGATACGCCAGCCTCTTCTGAAATTCGATCTCGTAGAGCCTGCCGTTCCTCCCATGCGTGCGTGCCAGCACCTGGCTGTTGCTCATGGCCAGGATCGGCGTATCGCTGTGCCCGAGGCGCACATCCTCCTGGGAGGCCGTCTGCAGGGGAAGATCGGTCTGGGCAAAGGTGGAGACGGTGTAATCGCTGGGCTGCCCGGGAACCGTCTGGTGTTCGGTGCCGTCGCGCAGCCGCATGGTGATGGTCTGGTTCGGCCCGTTCACGACGGTGGCGCGATCCGCTGTCGTGATTTTGGGGGCGTTGGGATTGCTTACGTCGGCGAGGAAGATACCGCGCCAGTTGGAGGCACCCAGTCCCGCCCGCACGTCCTCGACATAGAGGACGTAATTCCTGAAATCCTCATAGAAGACGCGCGGCTGCACCTCATAGGAGGCCTGCGCGTTGGCCAGGGAATTTTCCACGCGAAGCATGGCCGCCGTGGCTTTGGGTGCGAAATAGAGGGAGTTGCTCAGGCTGACGAGCCAGGCGGCCACCGAGACGATCCCCACCACGCGGACGAAGCTCCAGACCCCCACGCCCGAAGCCCGCATCGCCGTGATTTCGCTGTCGGCGGCCAGCCGGCTCAGCCCCAGCAGGATACCCACCAGCACGGCCATGGGGATCGTGAAGGTGAACATGTCCGGCAGCAGGAAGAGCACGATCTTCAGCACTGAACCCAGGGAGGCGCTGTTGCGGACCACCAGATCGAGCAATCCGGGCAGATAGCGGATAAAGAGGACAAAAGTAAAGATCGCCCCCCCGATCAGCGCGTGAGACAGAACCTCGTTCAGGATGTAACGGGTAAGGATCCGCACGGTAAAGCTCAGTTTTCAGTTTAGAGCGAAATCAGCGATCCTGTTTCCCTATTCAAACCTGCCAGGTGCGGCCTTCTTTGGCGGAGAGCCGTGTCAGGGATTGTAGCTTCGGCGAGCACCTTCGCTGGTTTCGCTCCCGCGCGGGGTGAAACCCCTCAGGCGCAGGCTGTTCGAGAGCACACTGACCGAGCTGAGGGCCATGGCCGCGCTGGCGATCGCCGGGCTCAGCAGGATATGGAAGCCGGGATAGAGCGCCCCGGCGGCGATGGGAATCCCCAGCAGGTTATAGCCGAAGGCCCATCCCAGGTTCTGGCGCATGGTGCGCAGGGCGCGCCTTGCGAGCAGCACCGCATCCAGGATCTGCTGCGGTTCGCCGTGGAGCAGGATCGCATCGCCGGCTTCGCGCGCCAGGTCCGCGCCTGTTCCCATAGCGAGGCCGGCATCCGCCTGAATAATCGCGGCCGCATCGTTGATGCCGTCACCCGCCATGGCGACGCGGCGGCCCTGCCGCTGCAGCTCGCGGATCCTGGCCAGTTTTTGTTCCGGCAGCAGACCGGCCCAGACTTCTTCGATACCGGCGGCGCGGGCGATGGCTTCGGCGGTGGCCGGGGTGTCCCCGGTCAGCATGGCGGTCCGGATACCCATTTGCCGCAATCCCGCAATGGCGGCGGTGGCCGTCGAGCGGAGGGTGTCGCGGGCCTCGATGGTGCCCACCAGTAAGTCGTTTCGCGCCAAATACATGCGCGTTGATCCCTGCTCGGCAGGGACCTGCTCCGGAACCGCAGTGTCCAGCTCCCGCATCAGGACGGCATTGCCCGCCGCGGCGGCGCCGCCGTCCACGATCCCCTGGATTCCCTTGCCAGGAACAGCCCGAACCTCCAGCGCCGGCTGCACGTTCACGCCATGCTTTTCGGCGGCGCTCAGAATTGCCCGTGCCAGCGGATGCTCCGAGCGCTGCTCGAGTGCCGCAGCCAGGGCCAGGACGTCGCCTTCGCTGAAGCCGTCGGCGGGCCGCACCGCCGTCACTTCCGGCCTGCCCTCGGTCAGGGTGCCGGTCTTGTCCAGCACCAGGGTGTCCACGCGCGCCAGGCGCTCCAGGCTTTCGCCGCCCTTGAAGAGAATCCCCAGCTGGGCTCCGCGACCGATGGCAACGGTCAGGGCCGCGGGAACGGCCAGGCCCATGGCGCAGGGGCAGGCAATAACCAGGACGGCGATGGAGATGGCAAAGGCGCGGCCCGCTCCTCCGCCCAGCGCGATCCAGATCAGGAAGGTGAGAACCGCCAGCCCCAGCACCGCCGGAACAAAGACCGCGCTTACGCGGTCGGCCAGCTGCTGCATGGGCGCGCGAGAACCCTGCGCCTCCTGAACCAGCCGCATCATCTGCCCGAGCACGCTGTCGGCGCCGATGGAGGTTGCCCGATACTCCAGCGACCCGTCAAAATTCAGCGATCCGCCGATGACCCGGTCGCCGGCCTGGCGCGTCACCGGAACAGATTCGCCGGTGATCAGCGACTCGTCGATGGAGCTGATGCCCGCCAGCACCATGCCATCGACGGGCACGCGCTCGCCGGGACGCAGCACCACAATGTCGCCGGCGACGACCTGGCCCAGCGGAATCTCGGCTTCCCGGCCATCCCGCAGCACCCGCGCCGACTGCGGCTGCAGCTTCAGAAACTCGTGCAGGGCATCGAGAGTACGGCGCTTGGCGCGCGCATCGAGCCAGCGCCCCAGCAGCAGGAAGCCGAGGATCAGCAGCACCGAGTCGTAGTAGACCTCGGGATGCATCCCATGCCGGAGGAAGATGCCGGGCGCAACTGTGGCTGCCAGCGAATACGCGAAGACAGCACCAGTGCCGAGCGCCACCAGGGTATTCATGTTGGTGCTGGCGTGCATGGCCGCCGTCCAGGCCTGGCGGTAGATGATGCCCCCGCCCCAGACCATGCCCACCAGGGATAGGGCGAGCATCGCATATTCCGGAGCCCGGGGCGATACTGTCAGGACCGGAGCGAGCCATCTGTGCGCGTTCATCAGCGCCATGACGAGGGCACCGCCAGCGAGGGTGGCGAAGGCCCTGGCGCGCAGGGCGCTTTCGTCCGTGGCGGTTTCCGCGACCGGCGCGCCGGTTTCCACGGGAGGTTCGGCGTCATAACCTGCGTCGCGGACGGAGGCGATCAGGTCCTCAAGCCTGGCCACCGCGGGATCGAAGCTCACCCGCGCCGAATTGGTCAGCAGGTTGACCGAGGCGTCGCTTACTCCGGAAGTCGAGCGCAAGGCACGTTCCACGTGGCCCTGGCAGGCCGCGCAGCTCATACCGGTCACCGGCAGCGTAATGGTGCAGACACTTCCCGCGGCAGGCGCAGCGCCCTTCTCTTTCTTCTCGACAGTGGCCGGCATCACCGCTCCACGGAAGCGGGATACCCAGCCTTCTCCACGGCGGAGACGACTGCTCCGTCCGGCAAATGCTCGGGAACCTGCAGGCGCGCGGCACCCACCCGAACGTCGCCAACCTGCGCGCCGTCCACCTTCTCCAACGCCTGCTTCACGCGGCGCACGCAGGCGTCGCAGTGCATGTTTTCGATCCGAAGCGTGATTTCTCGCATGATTCCCCCGTATAAACTAGATGCAGTTCATCTGCTGTGGACTCACCCCGCGTTCGCGGAGAGATAAAGTACACCAGAATCGCGCGGTACAAACCCATCACGATGGTCACTGGCGGAATTCGCCTCGGGCCCGCCCCTCTTCCGGATTCGGCATGAAGCGGTATCCCACGCCCCGTATGGTCTGCAGGTACCTGGGTGAGGCCGGATCCTCCTCGATATAACGACGCAGCCGCACGATAAAGTTGTCTATGGCCCGGGTATCGGTGTCTTCGCGTACGTGCCAGACCTGTTCGAGCAGCTCCTTGCGAGATACGATGCGCTCCCGGTTGCGGACCAGATGCCGCAGCAGGTCGGCTTCCATCAGAGTCAGCCGCACGATGCGATCGGGGGCATGCAGTTCCAGCGCTTCAAAGTCGATGCGCCTCCCGTCGAAGATGAACTCGGCCATTTCCTCCGGCCCATTCTTCCGGGCGACCCGCGGCCAGCTCATCCGGCGCAGCAGCGCGTACAGCCTGGCCAGCAGCACCGACAGCTCGAAGGGCTTGGCCAGATAATCATCGGCGCCCGCGGCAAAGCCCTTCACGATGTCCTCAGTCCGCCCGCGCGCCGTCAGCATCAGAACCGGGACGTAATTGCCCTTCTCGCGGAGCTCTGCCGCAACCTCAAAGCCATTTCTGCCGGGCAGCATCACGTCGAGAACCACAGCATCGAACGGCTTCGTTTCGAGCGCCTCCAGCGCCGTTTCTCCGTCGCCGGCCACGCTCACTTCGTGGCCCTCGGCCTGCAGATTGAACTGCAGCCCCTCGGCCAGGTGTGCTTCGTCTTCCACAATCAGGATGCGAGCCATTCTTCAGTCCTGGTCCCTGACCGGAGTCAGGATGCGGGGAAGTTCCAGCCGAATCGTCGCTCCGTGTCCCTCGCCGGGGCTCTCCGCCACAGCATCGCCGCCGTGCTGGCGGGCAATGGTGCGTACCAGATACAGCCCCAGTCCGGTACCCTTGTTGCGCAGCACGCTCCGGGTGGGCACACGATAGAAACGGCGGAAAATCCGCTTCAGATGTGCCGGGGGGATTCCGATCCCCTGGTCGGTCACGCTGACCCGTACCCAGGCGTCGTGCTCCACGCTGAGCGCCACCCGCATCACCACACCATTGGGAGAATACTTCACCGCATTGTTCAGAATATTGAGCAGCGCCGTCTGCAGTTCCTCACGGTCGCCACGCACCAGCATCGGCAGGGGTGTCTCCTCGACCTCCAGGGTAATCGCGCTCTCCTCCAGATGGTGGCGCAGGAGCGTGGTGCGGATGCATTCTTCCGCCAGCCCCCGCATTTCCACGGGGGCGCGAACGTGGGAGCGTGCCCGCTGCCCCACTTCGCCGGCCTTCAGCACCTGCTCCACGGTAGCCAGCAGGCGGTCACTGTCCTCCATCATGCGCCGGTAGAACTCGTGGCGCTGCGCCTCGTCGAGATTTCTGCGCTGCAGCGTCTCGAGATAGAGCCTGATCGAGGTTACCGGGGTCTTCAGCTCATGGGTGACGGCGCTCAGGAAGGCGTCCTGCCGCTCATTCGTGCGCACCTCGCGGACCAGGAAGATGGTGTTCAGCGCCACGCCGGCAATCAGCAGCAGGAAAAAGGGGATGCCGAGAGCCAGAGGCACGATCCGGCGCCAGTTCAGCAGGATCCAGCTTACGTTCAGCGCCACTGCCACGCCGATCAGGCAGACACCGAGCAGCGTGAACAGCACCATATTCCGTTTTCGCCCGCTTAACCGCATCGGCCCAATGCAAAGCGCCCGCCACGGATTCTCCGCGCGGGCGCTTGTATTGTCTCACCAAACCCAGGCAGCTAAGCCACTCCGGCCGGCCGCGGGTTGTTCGGATCGTACTGCGCGACCTTGATCTCCCGGGCCAGGCCCACCTTCTCGAGCAGCCAGATGCCCCAGAAATTGGGGTCCAGCTCATACCACTTCAGGCCATGACGCACCGAGACGGGATGCGCGTGGTGATTGTTGTGCCAGCCCTCGCCGCCGGTAATCAGCGCCACCCACCAGTTGTTGCGGGAGTCATCCCGCGTCTGGAAGCGCCGTGATCCCCACATGTGGGTAGCCGAGTTCACCAGCCAGGTGGCGTGCAGCCCCAGCGTCGTCCGCAGGAAGATGCCCCAGAGCACGCAGGGCCAGCCGCCGATGGCAAACAGAGCCAGACCGACGAGCACCATGGGAACCCAGTGGTACCGGCTCAGCCAGACGTAGAAGCGATCTTTTCTCAGATCCGGCACATAGCGGGCCAGCGCCTCGGTCTCGGCGTTCAGCGAGTCCCCGATCAGGATCCAGCCCGCGTGAGCCCACCAGCCGCCCTCATGCGGCGTGTGCGGATCGCCTTCCTGATCGGAAAGCTGGTGATGGACCCGGTGCAGCGAAACCCAGAAAATCGGCCCACCCTCCATGGCCAGCGTCCCGCAGACCGCGAGCACGTATTCCAGCCACTTCGGAACCCGGTATCCCCGATGCGTGAGCAGGCGATGGTAGGACATACCGATGCCCACATTGGTGGCCAGCACCCACAGCACCAGAGCGCAGATCAGGGCCTTCCACGTGAACATGAAGAGCGCGGCGATGGCGCCGGCATGAAAGACCAGCATGAACATGGCGGTGAACCAGTTGGTCCCCTTCTGCGCCTTGCGGCCGAGTCTTGGCATGACCGGCAGGCTGTCTTTGCGGGAGAAGTGCTGAGCCGGTGCTGCACCCGGGCCTGGAGAAACAAGAGGCTTTTCCATCAGATCGGTAGACATGAGGGGATTACTATTTCCGTGGAGGTATTGAAATACGGCGCGGAAGAGTTGCGCCTGGTTTCACCGTACCAGTCCTGACCGGGGCGCTGGTGTAAGACTTTTGTAAGCTGGTGTTTCTTCTATGGTGGTTGTTGACAACGCGCAGAATCCAGGAGGTCGCATCAGGATCTCTCCTGAACCGTCAGTGCGCCGGCCGGGATTCGGAGCGCCCGAGCAGAGGTTCCGCCGACGGCGGGTCTACCTGCGTCGCAGTGTCCTTTACGTCGCCTTAATGGAGTCCGGAGACCATAGTTCCCGATGAAACGTTCCTCCTGTGTCCTGTTGCTTTGCGTTTCCGCCAGCCTTTGCGCCGCCCAGACCATCAATCTCCCCTCCAGCAAGGAAATCCTGGAGCCGGTTCCCGGCAAACCACAGCAGCTTAACAGCCTTCCCATGGCTGCCGCCTGGTCGCCGGACCATCGCTATCTGGCTCTGGTGAACGCGGGCTATGGCACACCTGAGTCCGACTACGAGCAGTCGATCGCCGTCCTGGATACGGCGACGGGACGGCTGCGGGATTTCCCCGATTCGCGGACGCTGATCGGCGCTCCGCAGACCCTGTACTCCGGGATCGCCTTCTCCGGCGACGGCACCCATCTCTACGTCAGCTTCGACTCAATCAGCGATCCCGATGGCGGAAAACGGAACCAGACCGGCAACGCCGTCGCGGTCTATAAATTCACGGGCGACCAACTCACCCCTGAGCGGCTGATCCCCGTCCCGCTCCGCAGCCTTTCAGGTGGGCGCCTTCAGCATCACGGCGGGCTCGGTCTGCCGGAAGACGACGCAATCCCCGCCCCCGCGGGACTGGCTCTGTTCAGAGGCCCCGGCGGCGCAGAACAACTCCTGGTCGCCGACGAGTACTCGGACGGCGTTTGCCTCATCGATGCGCTGACCGGAAAGCTCGAGACGCGCTTCGATCTCTCCTCGGGCCCCATCATTCCCTCCACCTACCCCATTGCTGTGGCCGCCAGCCGTGACGGCCGCCGCGCCTGGGTGGCTCTCTGGAATGGCTCGGCCGTGGCCGAACTGGATCTTCGCGCCGGGAAGGTGCTGCAGCGGCTGCCGCTGCTGCCCCCGGCCCGCAGCACGTCGCCCAGTTCCCACCCCGTGGCCCTGGTGCTGAGCCCCGATGAAAAGATGCTCTACGCGGCTCTCTCCAACCGCGATGCAGTGGCGGCCATCCGCGTAAGCGGCAGCACCATGCGCCTGGCGCGTTTCTATGACACCCGGCTGCCCGGTCAGACCTTCTTTGGCGCCATGCCCGATGCGGTCGCGCTTTCTTCCGACGGGGCCACGCTTTATGCGGCCAACTCAGGTTCCGACGCTGTCGCTGTCTTCAACCTTCGCGGGGCACAGAAGGGCGGCGCGCCTGTCGGCGCTGCGGGATTCATCCCTACGGAGTGGTATCCGACGGCCGTGGCCGTGAGCGGTGGCCGGCTCTACGTTGCTACCGCCAAAGCCCGGGGCACCGGTCCCAACGCCGCGCCTCAGCCCCAGCCAGCGCATCCTGTCCCTGACGCGGGGCACAGGCTTCGGCGGCCACATACCTATATCGCCACGATGCTTCATGGTTCCCTGGCCACCATCGATGTGGGGGATGCGCGCGCTCATCTGGATGAGCTGACCCGGCAGGTCGTCGAAAGCAACCTGATGAATGCCGCGCAGAAGACGATCCAGTTCCAGGCGGGCAGGAACCCCATCCGGCACGTGATTTACATCATCAAGGAGAACCGCACCTACGATCAGATCTTTGGGGATCTGGGTGTCGGCGACGGCGACCCCTCGCTGACGATGTATGGCAAGGACATTACGCCCAACCTGCATGCCCTGGCCCTGCAGTTCGGGGTGCTCGACAACTTCTACGATTCCGGCGAAGTCTCCGGGGACGGCCACGTCTGGTCGACCGCGGCTATCAACAGCGACTATAACGAACGGACCTGGCAGATCGCCTATCGCGGCCGCGAGCGCCCCTATGACTTCGAAGGGGTTGTGGAAGAAGGCTATCCTCTGCTGGAGAACATCCCCGACATCGACGAGCCGGGCAGCGGCTACATCTGGACGGACCTGGCTCGGCATGGGAAATCGCTCTACCATTTCGGAGAATTCATCTCCAGTGAGTTCTGCGACGAAACCGGCGAGGCGAGGCCGGCCATGCTGCCCGGGGAAGGCGGTACGCCCGAGGGTCACCATCCCTGCCCGCATCCCTACATTCATAAAGGCGATCCGATCCCTGCGAACTACGGAGGCGGCCTCAGCCAGTATCCCTGGGCAATTCCGCTGATCTATAAGAACGTCGCCACTAAGCCTGAACTTCAGGGCCATTTCGACCCGCTTTACCCGGACTTCAACCTGATGTTCCCGGACCAGCTGCGGGTCAGCGAATTCCTCGTCCACTTCAACCGCTGGGTTGCCGATCTGAAGCAGGGCCACGACACCATGCCTGGCTTTGTCATGCTGCGCCTGCCCAACGACCATACGGCGGGAACGCGCCCCGGCTCACCCACGCCGCGAGCCTCGGTGGCGGATAACGACCTGGCTGTCGGCCGCGCTGTCGATGCCATTTCGCACAGTCCTTACTGGGATTCGACTGTCTTCTTCATCCTGGAGGATGATGCCCAGGACGGGGCCGATCATGTGGATGCTCACCGGTCCATCGCGCTGGTGGTCAGCAAATATTCGCCCCACAATGCGACACCGTTTGTGGACCACACCTTCTACACCACCGTCAGCACCGTGCACACCATTCTTACCCTGCTGGGCGTGCCGCCGCTGAATAACAACGACGCTTTTGCTCCGCCGGAAGCTTCGCTGTTCAGCGGAACCGGGGACCAGCCGCCCTTCACTGCCGATTACCGCAACCGCGATAACGGCCTGATCTACACCGCCAATACTCCCAAAGCGGTGGGCGCCAAAGAGTCGAGCAAGATGGATTTCAGCCACGAGGACCGGGCTCCCACACGCAAGCTCAACATCATCCTCTGGAAGGATGCCATGGGGAACAAACCCATCCCATCGATGCTGCTGCATCCTGAGCAGCCGCGGCACGATGACGATGGTGACTAAGGGCGGGCCGATTCTCGATGCTGTTTGCGGCTATTGCGCCCGGTACCAGTCCGCCGTGCGGCGGATGCATTCTTCGAGGCCGACGGTTTCGCGCAGGCCGAGCAGGCTGGCGGCAAGCTTCACCGAGGGAACGTAGCGCAGCGGAGCAACGCCCGGCTGCGGCTGGCGGGCGACACGGATTTCGGTGGCTGAGTTGAGGGTCGCGGCCACAATCTGCGCGAGCTCCAGAATGCTCACGTCATGGTCCGAACCGACATTGATGGGAGCGAGCGCCGGAGCACGGAACAGAATGGTCCACAGCCAGATGGCGAGATCGGCCATGTAGAGATAGGAGCGCCGCGGGGTTCCGTCGCCCTGAATCTGAATCGGCCTGCCCGCGAGGAGGTCTGCGATGAAGTTGCCGATAGCGAAGTGGATGTCCAGACGCAGGTAGGGGCCGCAGAAGGTCCAGCAGCGAGCGATCTTGCATTCGAGACCGGTTTGCTTCTGGTAAAGACTGCAGAGAAGCTCCGACACCCGTTTCCCTTCCGCGTACACGCTGGCGGGATCTAAAGGATCGGGCGCCCCGGCGTAGCTCTCCGGGACGTGCGTAAGCTCCGGGGGCTGTTTTCCATAGACTGCGCCCGAGCTGGTCAGGAGGAACTTCTTTGCCCCGCAGGCAGCGGCGAATTCGAGAGTCCGCTCCGTTCCCGCGATGATGGTGGAGAGCATCTCGAGAGGAGCTTCCGCAGCCTGCCTGGCACTGGCTTCGGTCGCTGCGTGAATTACGAAGCCGTAGGATCCGCCGGGAAAGGAGAAACTGCGCGCATCGCCGAAGAGCAGATGCAGGGCGGGATCGTAGGCAAGGTGGGGGCACTTCTTCGCAAACGATTCGGGGTTGCGCGTCAAAACCGTGACTTCTGCTCCCAGGCTTAGTTCGCGATTGATGTGGCAAAAGCTTTCCAGTAACCAGCAGCCAAAGAAGCCTGTTCCGCCGGTGATAAAGAGCCGCTCGCCGCGCATTTCCTGCCATAACTCCCGGGTCTTCGCAGCGATCAGCTCCAAATCCGGGGCAAGCTTGTTCATGGTGATGGGTCCGTCGTCACGACACAGAGTTGGGTGCTTCGCAGCAGAACATTCTGTCTCCGTCCTGATCAGCTCTCGACGTCGAGGCCGCGCTGATAAATGATTTTCCGCAGGGAAGGAATCTGCGAGTAGGGGCTTTCGATATCGTCGATCCTGACAGGATCATCCTTCCTAATCGGCTTCAGCAGCATCTCCCCTCGCATCAGTTCCCGACAGGAAAGCTGTCCTTTCTGCAGCGGAATCGCCAGGTAGACATCGTCATCCATCAGGCAATGCCCTTCGGGCAGGTCGGTCTTTGCATAGACACCGCGGACCAGCGCATCGAGATATTCGATCTCCTTCCTGGGCGGAATGCGCTTCTGTGTTCCCGGGGCTCCGCACATTTCCTTCGCTTTATGGAAGGCCTTGAACCATTCATCGAGCTGATGGGGAAGACTGCAGTAAGACGAAACCTTCATGCCGTCGGTCTGGATGTCGATGTGGCGTTCGAACATTCGGGCTCCCTTGGCATAGGCGATCAGCATCGAACTGGTCCAGTCTCTGTACTCGTGCGTGGAGAAGCCGATGGTGTTGCGCGGATAACGGTTGCGGAGAAAATCGATCTGGTTCAACTCCAGCTCCGCGTCTTCCGATGGGTAGATGGACACGCAGTGATTGATTCCCAGGGGAATGTTCCGGTTCGAGAAGAACGTTACGATGTCGTCCATATCCTTCAGAGACGAGCCGCCCGTGGAAACAATGACCGGCTTCTTGGTCCTGGCAATCTTTTCGATCAGAGCCCAGTCGTTGAGATCGGAGCTGGCGATCTTGATGATCGGAATCCCCAGCTCCATGCACAGGTCAACAGAACTCTCGTCAAAAGGAGTAGCGGTCGCAGTGAATCCTGCCTGGCGGATTGCCCTTACGAGAACGGCATATTCTTCGTGGCTCAGACGCGTATCCAGCGTCTTCCTGACATAGCGAAGGTCTTTGCGGTCAATGAAATGTTTATGAATGAACGAATCGACGTCGCGAAACTGGAGCTTGATCGTGGCTCTGACGTTGTTGAACCGAACCACCTGCGAATACGCGGCGACGATCTTCAGGCCACGCTCGAGATTGCCGAGATGATTATTGGCCATCTCCAGCACAAAAAGGTCTTCGAAGATATCCTTGTCAATCACACGAGCTCCTCTGCCGCCAATGGCATGAATTGTAAGAAATCCTCCAGCCTGCAGGATACGGGCACAGAGGCGACGTCGACCGTCCCGTACCCATGAGCCATATGGATAAATGGAATGCCGACTGCGGCCGCTGCTTCGGCGTCATCGATTGTATCGCCCACCATCGCGCAGTCCTCCGGACCCATGCCGCGGCCGGTCAGAACATCTCTGATCATTTCTTCCTTCCCGGAATAAGCCGGAAGCCGCGAGTCACGGGTGACAATCGCCTCAAAGATATCGAGAATCTCTTCCCTCTCCAGAATTCGCACGGAGATCTGACTGGGCTTGTTGGAGATTACAAAGAGCCGAAATCCCCGCTCGCGCATTTCCCGGAGGACGCGGACAGCCCCGGGGAAGCAGGCCGTCTGTTGCCAGCCTTCGCTGTCGTAGTCCCTGCGAAAAGCAAGCTCGAGAGCGTCCAGAATGGATTCATCCTGAACGCTCCCGACTCTGGCGAGGATGGTCCGGATGGGCGGACCGACGATCTCCCGCAGACTGCCCTGCGGCACCGGAAGATCACAACCGGCAAAGGCCGCGCGGACCGAACTCTCAATCCCGGGAAGTGAATCCAGAATGGTGCCGTCCAGATCGAACAGCACGCAGCGGGGCAGCCGAACCATTCACTTCCCGTCCTTAACCAACATGTTCATGGCCAGCTCCTCGGGCGGAAGGAACGGATACATATCTTCAAGGCTGGGCGTGAGGATTTTGCCGTCGGGCAGGATCCGCGAGCGGAGGCGCGGCTCGAATTCCTGCGCCTGGTCCAGATGGACGTCAAACAGGGCAGGCCCCGGCTGGTCCAGTTCGCGCCGAACAATTTCAAGATCGGCAACCTTCTCGATCGTGAAGGACGGGATGCCGTAGGCGTCGCCGACCCGGATCATCTGAGGAAAAGTAACTCCGCTTGCGGGACCTTCGCCAATCCTGCGGCCATGGAAGAATCCGGTTTGCGTCTGCCGGATGGATAGGTATCCGCCGTTGTTCAGCACGAAGAGCTTCACCGGCAGGTTATAACCAACCACCGTCTGAAGCTCCTGCACGTTCATCTGCAGGGAACCGTCTCCGGCGATGCAAATCGTGCGTCCTCCCCTCGCGACCGCGACCCCGATCGCCGCGGGGAGGTCATAGCCCATCGAAGCCGACCCTGAGTTGGAGATCAGCCGCTGACCCATCTTCAATTGCGCAGCCTGGTAGGGGACGATGCAGGCCGTCGCGTTTCCACAGACCACGGCGTCATCGGCCGCAAGCAGGTCAAAGAGCCGGTCGATGAAGTCGTAGGGGTTCAGGGGTGGTCCGGGTACCCGCTGCCGGGGCTGCACGACCGGATATCTCTCTCTCCAGAGGCGCGCGTGACACAGCCATTCCTTATGGGTCGACCTGGCAGTCCCCGAGGATCCAAGCTGCCGCGCCATCTCCGCCAGGAAGATCTTCAGATCGCAGTGAATCGGGATATCCGGCTGGTGCAGCGGCTTTCGCAGCTCTGCGGCATCCACGTCGACCTGGATCTTCGTGGCAAACCGGGCAAAGGAATCCCAGTTATAGCTGGTCTGGCGAATGTTGAGACGCGAACCAAGAACCAGCAGAAGATCGGAGTTCTGGACGGTGAAGTTACCGGCGCGCTCGCCAATGGTCCCCGGCCGCCCGCAAAACAGCTCGTCATTGCTGCCGATCAGATCGTGCGTCCACGCCGTAACGACGGGAATGCGCAAGGCGCGGATCACCTGCTCAAATTCGGGCAGAGCGCCGGAGAGCCGGACCCCGCTGCCCGCGAAGATAACTGGGCGTTCCGCGCCGCCAATCCGTGCCAGGACATCCGCAACCTGCGCTTTCACGGCTGCCGGGTCGAACGCCAGCTCATCTTCGGAAGGATCGTAATGGCGAAGTTTTTCCGGATCGATCTGTGCCGACTGCACGTCCACCGGAATATCGAGCCAGCAGGGGCCGGGACGCCCCGACTGCGCAAGATGCCAGGCGCGTTCGAGGTGATACGCGATCGACTCCGGCTCATTCACAAACACGGCATACTTTACGATGCCCCGGACCATGCGAATAATATCGACTTCCTGATCGCCTAACTGGCGAAGATCGGTGAGCCCATAGGTGGCCATGCAGGTTTCGCGCTTGACCTGCCCGGAAAGGATGAGCATCGGGATCGAATCCGTCCACGCGCCGAAGACGCCATTGAGCGCGTTGATGCCTCCCGGTCCTGTGGTCACATTGAGAACGCCGGGGGTGCGCGTGATGCGGGCATACCCTTCGGCAGCCATGGCAGCAGCCTGCTCATGGTGCGTGCAGACATAACGGAGTCCGCTCGTCGCGACGGAGTCGTTCAGATGCATCGCGCCGCCACCGGTAATGAGGAACACGTGGCGCGCGCCCCAATCCCGCAGCCGGCCAAAAATGTAATCGGAAAGCTTCATAGGGTCTGAGGCGTGGGAAGCAGCGAAAGGGATCGGGCGGAAGCCGCAAATTCAGCCACTGCGCCGGCCATATAATCGAGCATCGGCCTGGTCAGCCCCGGATAGACGCCGAGCCACAAAACCTGGTTCATCACGAAATCGCTGTTGGGAAGATCGCCGACCACGCGATACGGCCAGCCTTGGTAGGCGGGCTGACGGATCAGATTGCCGCCGAAGAGCAGGCGTGTGGCGATCTTTTTGTCCTCGAGACAGCGCGTGAACTCCTCACGGCTGAAGGGCGCATCCTCGCGAACCGCAAGGGGAAATCCGAACCAGGAGGGATCCGAGCCCGGGGTTGCCTCGGGCAGCAGGAAGTACTCCTCCAGCGGCTTCAGCGCATGGCAGAGGTACTGGAAATTCTCCTTGCGGCGAGCGATGAAGTCCGGCAATTTCGCGAGCTGCGAGAGGCCGAGCGCCGCCTGCATGTCGGTCGCCTTCAGGTTGTAGCCGACATGGGAATACGTGTATTTGTGGTCGTATCCGCAGGGCAGGTTGCCCAGTTGCCAGTCGAAGCGCTTGCCGCAGGTGTTCTCCTTACCCGGAGCGCACCAGCAGTCGCGGCCCCAGTCGCGGAAGGACTCGATCAGAACCTGAAGGTTCGGCTTGTCGGTCAGCACGGCGCCGCCTTCTCCCATGGTGATGTGGTGGGCGGGGTAGAAGCTGACGGTGGCGATATCGCCGAAGGTGCCGACCCTGCGTCCTTTCCAGGTCGATCCGAGCGCGTCGCAGCAGTCTTCGATCAGCCACAGATTATGTTTTCCGACGAATGCCATGACGGCATCCAGATCGAAGACGTTTCCCAGCGTGTGGGCCACCATCACGGCCTTCGTCTTCTCGCTGCGCGCTGCTTCGAGCTGGCTGACGTCGATCTCGTAGCCCGGTATGGTGACGTCCACGAAAACGGGAACCAGGCGGTTCTGGAAAATCGGATTTACCGTTGTGGGAAATCCCGCGGCGACGGTGATCACCTCATCGCCGGGCATCAGGCGCCGATCTCCCAGCCTGGGCGAGGTCAGCGCGCTGAGGGCGACCAGGTTGGCAGACGATCCTGAGTTGACGAGCGAGGCCGAGCGCACACCGACAAAGCGCGCCAGCCGGCGTTCAAACTCCCCTGCGAAGCGCCCGGTCGTGAACCAACAGTCGAGAGCCGCATCGACAACCGAGGCGAGATCCTGGTCATTGATCACCTTGCCAGAAACCGGAACCGGCGACTCACCCGGATGAAAGTCCCGTGCGGGGAAGGCCTCGGCAAAGTACTCGGCAGACAGGTTCAGTATTTGCTGCCGAAGCTGTGCGGCTCTGCTGGTCATCGGGGTCCTGGTCAAAGGATACACAATCGGAAACCGGCAGTGTACTGTATTGATTTGGAGACAGTTCCGGTCTGATTCGCTGCTCCGGGGCCGGAGCATCCTCTGGCGGTTTCAGCAAAGGAATGGAATGAAAGCGGTTATTCTGGCGGGAGGTCTGGGAACCCGCCTCAGCGAGGAGACAGGGGTTCGCCCCAAGCCGATGGTGGAGATCGGCGGGCGGCCGATCCTCTGGCACATTCTTAAGATCTATTCGCAGCATGGAATCAATGATTTCATCGTTTGCTGCGGATATAAGGGCTATCTCATCAAGGAGTACTTTGCTAACTACTTCCTGCACATGTCCGACGTTACTTTCGACATGAAGGAGAACCGAATGCAGGTCCATCAGAGCGTTGCCGAGCCCTGGCACGTGACGCTGGTGGACACCGGAGATAACGCCGGGACGGGCGGGCGGCTCAAGCGGGTAGGTTCGTATCTTGACGGCGAAGAGGCCTTCTGTATGACGTATGGGGATGGGGTCGGCGATGTGGACATTTCGGCAACCATCGCCTTTCACCGCCGGCACGGAAAACAGGTGACACTGACCGCCGTACAACCGCCGGCGCGTTTTGGCGCACTGGAAATCGAGGGAACGTCGATCACGTCGTTCCAGGAGAAACCCCAGGGAGAGGGCGGATGGATCAATGGCGGCTTTTTCGTCCTGTGTCCCAATGTTCTGAGCGAAATCCACCACGAGGCATGGATGTTTGAACGGCAGCCACTCGAGAGTCTTTCCTCCCAGGGTCAGGTGGAGGCGTATCTGCACCGCGGATTCTGGCAGGCCATGGATACCCTGCGCGACAAACAACGGCTGGAGGACCTGTGGGCCAGCGGGAGGGCGCCATGGAAGACATGGTGAATCCGTGGCAGGGGCGGCGCGTCTTCCTCACCGGGCACACCGGCTTTAAGGGCGGCTGGCTGTCGCTGTGGCTGGCCAGCCGGGGGGCGCAGATTCGCGGATATGCGCTGGAGCCCTCCACCGAGCCGAACATGTTCACCGTGGCCTCGGTTGGCCGGGTCATCGAGGATTTGCGCGGAGACACCCGCGACCTTCCGAAGCTGCAGGCCTCGATGGTCGAATTCGCGCCTGAGGTCGTGTTCCATCTGGCGGCCCAGCCGCTGGTGCGGCACTCCTATATCGATCCGCTGGGCACCTATTCGACCAATGTGATGGGCACCGCGCACGTGATGGAGGCGATCCGCAACACGCCCAGCGTGCGCGCCGTGGTCTGCATCACGACGGACAAGTGCTATCACAATCAGGAGTGGGTCTGGGCGTACCGCGAGACGGATGCGCTGGGCGGTCATGATCCGTATTCCTCGAGCAAAGCCTGCGCGGAGATGGTGGCTGCGGCGTATCGCAGCTCCTTTTTCCCGGTTGACCGGCTGAGTGAACACCAGGTGCTGCTGGCGACGGTGCGGGCCGGAAACGTGATCGGCGGCGGAGACTGGTCGGGGTACCGGCTCATTCCAGATCTGATCCGCGGATTCGAGGCTGGCGAGCCGGTTCTGATCCGGCGCCCGGGGGCGGTTCGGCCCTGGCAGCATGTCCTGGAGCCGCTCAGCGGCTATATCCTGCTCGCCGAGAAGCTGCTTGCCAGAAATGCCGGTCTGGCATCGGCCTTTAACTTCGGCCCGCAAGACGAAGATACATGGCCTGTGGAACGCATCGCCGACGAGGTGGCAGGGCTTTGGGGCGAAGGCGCATCGTGGGTGCGGGATTCAGCTCCCACTCCGCACGAGGATCATCTCCTGCGGCTGGATGCGAGCCGGGCCCGGTTCGAGCTTGGCTGGCGACCGCGGCTGAGGATCGAGACCGCGCTCGAGTGGAGCGTGGCCTGGTACCGCGCGCGCAAGCAGGGCAGGAACATGACCGAATTCACATGGAAGCAGATCGCCGATTACGAGAAGCTCTGAACCTGCGAACGGTTCAGTCCGGAAGGCAATAGCAGACGCAGTCCAGGCCATCGGCGTTGTAGGTACGCAATGTGAGGCGGGAGTCAGGCAACATTTCGTGGAGCTGAAGCGGCAGGCGCCACAGATGGTTGGGAGCGTGATACACGCAGACTGCCAGCTTCGGACGATGGCGGGTAATCGTCCTGCGTCCGCCTTCGAGGGCATCCGGTTCACTCCCTTCGATGTCGAGCTTGATGTAGGTCGGTGCGATATCTCCGAGCGCCTCATCCAGCGTAATGGTCTCAATGACGCAGGTTCCAGTCTCCGAGATTCTCGATCCCGTGCCATCGATAAGCAGGCGAAGAGTCTCCCGTCGCGCGGCGGTGGCATAGGGCCGCAATGAGATTCGCTGGTCGCCGGCCACTACCCTCTGAAGAGAGGGGAAGTTTGCCGGATCCGGTTCGAAGGCGATGATCCGCGCGAACCGATCATGGCTGGCACGCCGGAAATCCTCGATCGTATCGCCGTTGTAAGCCCCGCAATCCACAAAGACCTCATCTTCTTTGATCCGGAACAGATCGTCCGGAAAATACTGGACTCCGGGATCGATCACCTGGCCGGACAAGTCGCCCTGCCGCAGCCGTACCTGCCTGTCAAATTCCTCGCGCCCCTGCGGATCGAGCAGTTCGCGGGCCCGCTCGATTTCTTTATGGTGCCCTGCATAATACTCGGGCTGTTCCCAGAGCAGATGGGGCAAGAGGGTATCTCTGTGCTCACGCAGAAGGGCAAAGAAGGGGATCACGCGCGGAGCCCCGAACGACCTGAGCTGCGCAATGCGATCCAGCATGCCTTCGGTGCGGCTGGGGTGCCAGATCGCGACAACAAAAGTTGCACGCGGATAGCACTGCACGGCCGACTGCGGGGACTCCACCGGGATTCCCTCGACGCGGGAACCCCAGAGGGAGCGATTGTTGTCACAGAACAAGACCGGATGGACCGCCCTCGCAACCCGCCGGCCGAGATTGCCGGCGCCGAAGACGACGAACTGATCAGACGAGGTCATTGAATTCTTCTCCTCTCTGCGATGCAGAGGCGGGCCGCAGATATCCGCGGATATCTGCGGGAGGAGTACGGCTTGTCGGAAAGGGATTCTTCGGTCATGTAGTCGCCCGTTCAGGAAGCGGGAATTGCTCATGACTGAGGGTAAGGTTCCACCACACCGTTGACTTTAATCGAAGGCAAGCCAGACTCTGCTGAGATGTAGGGTACCCCGTTTGCCATCACCGGGTTCGGGAACCTCCATCCTGTCGCCAGTACGCCCGTCCCGGAGACGGATGCGATCCTGCGATACCGCTGCACTTCCATGAGCGACCGGATATTTTGCGGGTTTACAGAGTTCAGGGCCAGTTGTCCCACGGTTCCTCCACCGAGATTCAGCAGTTCCTGCACCGGGAAGTAACGAACCGGGTCCTGCACTGCGAACCCGTTGAACGAGAGGTTCTCTATCACTGAGCCGTTTTCCAGAATGACCGCCGTCGCATCCATGTTTCCGTTCCGGGAGATGATGCAGTTTTCGAATGAGAGGTTCGACCCGGCACATGGATCGCTGCCGTAGAGAGGGGACGGACGCATGAAAGCGCTGATGTGATTCGGCTGGGAACTCCAGACAACATTTACCTCAGACGGATGAAAGATTACGTTCCTGAGCGTAATACTCCCGAAATTTTCGGCCATCGCGAGCACAACGGGGGCTGTCAGGCTGCAATCGGAGACAGTCAGCGAAGCGATGGAATGCGGGAGGCTGCCATTGGCCATGCCAATCAGGAAGGCGGCCTCGACGAGTGTGCCCGTACAATTGCTCACGCTGACATTATCAATTGTGAATGCCGCGCCATTGCCGGTAGTTGTATAAAGCCGCATCAGTGACCAGCTGTTGAAAGTGCAGTTGCTGACCGCAACGCGAGAGATATTCCCTGAATAGCCCTCGGGGCAGTTCAGCGCGATGGAATCGTCCCCCGTGGCGAACTGGCAATCTGAGATGGCTATGTCGTTGGCAGGACCGTCAAAATGCACTCCATCCGTGCTCGGGCCATGGCTCTTCATCACGCAGCCGGATACCGTGACATTCCCGACGTTCGAAAGCCGGATATGGTAGGCGGGCGTATTCACCACCACCACATTCTCGATCACGATGTTGTCGAGGTTCATCAGATCGATGCCGAAATACCAGCGTGTCTTGCTCCCCTGTGTCATCCCCTTCGTCGAATCTCCGTCATGGCCGTTCCCCTGGTTTCCATTGAGCGTGAAATTGCTGAGGAAGACGTTCTTGCCTCTCGGCGGAGCAGGCGGCCCGGGATCGGATGGACGAGCAGCATCGGGCGGTCCATTGTGGATGCCGTCGTTATTCGTGCCCGACTTGACGAAGAATCCTGTGCCGCAGCCGAGCCCCGCGATGCCCCAGTATCCGCCGGTCGGGAGGAACAGGCCCGAGATCAGCGCGCTTCCGTCAATGATCAGTGTGATCGGATTACCCGCCATCGCCCCAGCCATCGCTGCGTTGATCCGCGGACCGTCGTCCGTAGCCGCACCGCCCGTATGTTTGTTGCGCCCGGTTTCCAGATCGCAGTCCAGAGCACAGCCGATCTCCGATGCCCGGATGTAGGTCATTCCCGGTACATGTTCTGGCGCTGCAGCCGGTCCCAGACAGGGTATCTCCAGCCCGGAACTGCCGCAGCCCATCAGCGGCCGGGAAAATGCCGAGCCCGCCAGCAATATGCCGGCCGTCCGAACAAAACGCCGTCTGTTCATCGGATTCTGGCCAGCATGACCGTCGATTGCCACAGTGCCTGCTCTGCCCGACAGTGCGAACCGGTCCGCATCAACCGCGGCGAGGACCGTGCCTGCGCCCTTCAAATGGCTGGATTTGCCCGTTGAGAGGCAGCATATCCCGTAGCTGGCCCGACCGCAACCGGGATTACGCATCTGCCTGACAAATCAGCAGCTTTACTCCTTTTCGGGGCTGCTCCGTGACGCTATAATTTTGGAAGGGCTGTTGAGAGCTGGAACGACCTGGCTTCGCCTCATCATCTGGTCAGCGGAGATCTCGAACATGTACTCATTGCAGTCCGGGGCCGGGGTGGATCGGGCTCATTCCCTGTCCGAGCGACGCCGGAGCCGTTGATTGCCTGATTTCGCAGCGCAACTTCGGTTATGCGGTTCGCAGTCTCAGGTGCGGGGGTTACCGAGTGTCTGAGCTGGCTTCACTCCCGGTAGGCGCATCCAGATTGCAGCGTATTCGTCACTGGATCAGGCATGTCCTGGGAATCGATCGGGCGATCGGCTTTACGGTGCTCGCAAGAATTTGGGCCAGCACTGCCGGCCTGGTCACCATCGCCCTGATCGCGAGATTTCTCTCTCCCGCCGAGCAGGGCTACTACTATACCTTCGGCAGTCTTGTCGCCCTGCAAATCGTCTTTGAGCTGGGCTTTTCCTTTGTGATCCTGCAGATGGCGAGCCATGAGCGGGCGCATCTGACGATTTCGCCCCGCCAAACGATCGACGGCGATCCTGTTGCGCATGCCCGCCTCGCCTCCGTCCTTCAGAAGTCTGCGCGCTGGTATTCCGCTGCCGCCGCGCTGCTCGCCGCGTTTCTCATCGTTGCCGGATCGCGCTTCTTTGCTGCTCATCCACAACCCGGCGCCATCGTGCACTGGAGAATTGCCTGGGCCACGACCGCGCTGGCGGCTGCAGTCACGTTTCAGCTCGATCCCGTGCTCTCCTTTATGGAAGGGTGCGGATTCGTCGCCAATGTCGCCAGGGTCCGGTTCGCCCAGGCAGCCATCGGAAGTCTCTTCGCCTGGAGCGCGCTGCTTTCGCACCACGGCCTTTTCGCCCCCGCCATGGTCATCGCCGGCAACGCATTCGTCTCATCCACATGGCTGTTCCGGTACCGCCGGCTCATCGTTGGCCTGCTGCGGCATGATCCTCATTCTCACCGGATTCACTGGATGCGCGAGGTATGGCCTTTCCAGTGGCGGATCGCAGTGAGCTGGTTGTGTGGCTATTTCATTTTTCAGCTTTTTAACCCGGTCCTGTTTGCGTTCCGGGGAGCCGTGGCCGCCGGCCAAATGGGCATGTCTCTCAGTCTCACCAATGCTCTGCAGGCCGTGGCGATCTCGTGGCTCAATACCAAGGCGGCGCCGTTTGGCGCGATGGTAGCGCGCAGAGAATACGCGCAGATGGACCAGGTCTTCTTTCCCGCCCTCAGACAATCCGTCGCCGTGTTCTTCCTGGGAGCAGCCCTTGTCGTTATCGGCGCATTCTGCCTGAACGCCGTGCATCTTCGCTTCGCTCAGAGGCTTCTCAGCCCAGCCTGCCTCGCGGGCCTCCTTCTCGCGGCCGCTGTCAACGTTGTCGTCTTTGGCCAGGCCCTCTATCTGCGAGCGCATAAGCAGGAGAAGTTCCTGCTCAATTCCATTCTTGGTGCCATTCTGATATCGGCATCCACTTATTTTCTCGGCAGATACTACGGCGCTCCCGGGATCGTTCTTGGCAACCTGGCCATTGCCGTTCTGATCGGCCTTCCCCTGGGTACCTTCGTCTTCCTCAAATATCGGAGAGCCTGGCATGCAATCTGATGACCGGCCCCTGCTGACAATCGCTGTTCCTACCTTCAATCGAAGCCAGTACCTGTCTGTGCTCCTGTCTTTCCTCGCTCCTCAATTGAAGGATGAATCACGGGTGGAGCTGCTGATCTCCGATAACGCATCGACAGACGACACCCAGGCCACCGTCCGCCGATTTGCCGCAGAAGGGCTCCCCCTGCGCTATATCCGTAACGGCACCAACGCAGGTCCGGACTGGAATTTTCTCCAGTGCTATGAGCAGGCTGCAGGCAGATATGTCTGGATCGTCGGAGATGACGATGTTATTGAGCCCTTTGGTTTGAAGAAGGTCCTCTCTTATCTTTCATCCGGAGAGGAATACGACCTCCTCTTTCTTCGCTCGAGAGGATTTACCGGTGCGTACGAACCGCAGGTGCAGCCATCCTCCGATAAGAGCATTCTCTTCACCCGGGCAGAAGTCCTGGCATGTCATGTCCACGTGTTCTTCACGTTCATCAGTGGAATCATCGTGAACAAGAAACGAATTTCCTCGCTCCCCCATCGTCCGTTCACTGACCTGATAGGTACGGGACTCGTGCAGCTTGGCTGGACCTACACTGCTCTGGAACACCACCGCCGCAGTATCGCTATCGAGACCCCGGTTATTGCTACATTGACGAACAATACGGGAGGATATTCGCTGTTTAGGGTCTTTGGCGCGAATCTCGGCAGGATTACCGGGGAATGGCTGACATCGGAACAGGTCAAAGGGAGAATCATTCGGGGGACACTTCTGTCTTTCTTCCCATATTATTTGCTAACCCGCGAGACAGACTCTGCCGGATTCATCAGGGATGATCCTCACAAGGTACTGGGGCCTGTATTTGGAGGCTATATGCATTATTGGCTGTTCGATTTTCCGCTGATCGAACTGCCTTTCAAACTCGGAGCGATCTGGTTCCTGATGATCAGGATTGTTAACAAGATAGATAAGTTACTGGGCCGCCCGATGCTTAGGATATCGGTCTTCGATAAAGCTCCAGCCCGCAAATCTTTAGCCCCTGCGGGTGAAGGATAGCCAAGTGGCCACTGGAAAACGAAGTTCTGAAAAGGGGCGCGTTCGGCGAGCCGAATCGGGAAACGCCGGGAGCCCCGCGGCGGCCGGCTCCTGCCACAGGCAGGAGCCGGCAACTGGTTCTCGAGGGAGTGGGGCGTGCTGAGGATCTCAAGGCTCGTGAGAGACAATGGCCTTTACCTCTCGCTCTCACGTCTCCTGCGCTTCCCGGCCGAATTCCTGCGCAACCGCCTCCTGGCCCGGAAACTGGGTGTCGCTCGAATTCAAATTGGAGCGGGGGCTCTGATACGCGGTTTGTCATTCATGGAGATTGGAGAAGACTTCGTGGCGGGCCCGGATCTGTGGCTGGAAGCTGTCTCGCGATTCAATGACGAAACTTTTGCCCCGCGGCTCGTTATAGGCGAACATGTCCGTGCGAGTCGCTGGGTTCACATCGCTGTAACCAACAGAGTGGAAATCGGCGACCATGTGCTCATTGGAAGCAAAGTCCTCATTACGGACCATGACCACGGCTCCTACTCCTCTCCATCGACGCCACCTTCCGTTCCGCCGGTGCTTCGACCGCTGAGCCGGGATCTCAGCACCGTTGTGGGGTCGAATGTCTGGCTGGGCGACGGCGTTGTGGTCACTGCCGGTTCTGTTATCGGAGACGGATGCGTCATCGGCGCTAATGCGGTTGTAATTGGTTCGATTCCGCCGTTCACCATAGCGGTTGGCTCGCCTGCAAAGGCGATCAGGGAGTTCGATTTTGAAAGGCAGCAATGGCTGGATTGCAGGAAAGATAATGCTGTTCCCTGAAGATGTACGCTTTGGCTTTGATGATTTGAGGTGCGCGGAAAGGTGCAGTCCCCGTCCGAAAGAGGCCTGCCGCAGGACGGGAGTCGGCAAAGAGAATTACGCCAGCCTGCATCACGGGACGGAGGACGCATGTCGCCGAAGGTATTTGTGATCGTCATCAACTGGAATCGAGAGCGGGACACGGTCGCCTGTCTCGACTCCATGCTCCTGCTCGATTACCAGAACTGCCATGTTCTCCTTTCTGACAACGGATCGCGGCCGGAATCGCTCGAGGTGCTCAGGCGATGGAAGGCTGACCGGCTGGCGGCGGGGCAGAGCAGCGGCATCGCTTCACTGGAAATCCTGGAAAATGGCAGGAACCTGGGATTTACCGGAGCAAACACCGTCGGCATCAAATACGCTCTGGAGCACGGAGCAGACTATGTCCTGTTTCTCAACAACGATACGCTCGTTACTCCCGGCTTTTTGACAAAGATGGTTGCCGCTGCGGAGGCTGATTCCACAGTGGGCATTGTCGGGTGCAAAATCTTTCATACCGATCCTGATCAACAAGGCCGCCGGACAATTTGGTCGCTCGGCGGTTACTCCTTCGTGAGAGGGATGCCACTCAACATTGGAGCGGGCTGTTATGACAAAAGCGAATGGACCGGAGTGAGGGAACAGCCCCTTATCAACGGTTGCTGTATGCTCATCAGGCGTGGCGTCATTGAAACGGTGGGCGTTCAGGATGATGAGCTGTTCTTTGGTATGGACGACGTGGACTATTCCCTGCGTGCCAGCCGGTACGGCTGGAAAAATATTGCCGTTCTCGATGCTGTCATCTATCACGCAAGCGCGCAGTCTGTGGTTCCAAGGTCAGGGCTACAGGTGTATTACTTGTTCAGGAATGTACTGCAGCTACGAACCAGAAACTTTCCGTGGTACAGAAATCTTGCTTTCTTCTCCTTCTTCTCTATCCGATACGTCGCAGCCGGATCATTCTATCGGTGGGTGACTGGAAGAGGCAGGGTTAATCGAGGGGTTTATTTCGCAATCGTCGATTTCCTTCGCGGCAGGACGGGTGAGTGTCCTCATCTTCAAACGCTTGCCGGAAAGCGGTAACCATGGTATGGATGGAGACCAGCAACTGCCAGTTTCCGCAGTAAGCGTACCTGAGTAGCAGCCTGCATAGCAGGCAGGCCTGCCTGCTTCGTGGAGGGCCGATGTGGGGACCATGCGCACCCATCAAGACACACACGTGATCATTCCTGCGCAGACCTCCTATCTCCCCTTCCATGCGTCAGCCCCTGCTTATTCATCTTGACCTCAGAGGTTCTTTTGCGAAACACTTTTACTGCTATGGACAGGTCATTTTTCTATTCCAGGATATTGACCCGAGTCAGACTGCCGCACGATGCAACGATCCTCGTCGTTTGCGGTGGAGATCTGGACCGCGAAATGCTGCTTAAGTGCGGCTACACGCATGTCACGATTTCGAATCTCGACGAGCGATTGCAGGGCAATGAGTTCGCTCCCTTTGCCTGGAGCTTCCAGGATGCAGAAAGTCTGTCGTTCCCGGATAGCAGTTTTGACTATGTCATCGTGCACGCCGGACTGCATCACTGTGCGTCGCCTCATCGCGGACTCCTTGAAATGTATCGAGTGGCTCGCAAAGGCGCCCTTGTTTTTGAGGCCCGGGATAGCCTGTTGATGAAGTTCGGTATTGCCCTGAAACGGGTCCCCAGTTATGAACTCCATGCTGTTCGTGACAACAGTTTTCGCTGGGGCGGGGTTCGAAACTCCTGCGTGCCCAATTTCGTCTATCGGTGGACCGAACGCGAGGTAATGAAAGCGATAGCCAGTTACGCCCCTGAGGCGCCGCATCGAATCGAATTTTTTTACGGAATCTCAGTACCCGATGAGCGGATCCCGTTCAGCTCCACCCAGGGCCTGCGATGGCTGTCCACTCTGATGCGGGGAATGATTGTGCTGATTGGCAAGGCGCTGCCGAAACAGGGGAATCAGTTTGCCTTCTACATTCCTAAACCGGGTGAAGACGGTTTGTTTCCCTGGCTCAGGAGCCGCACGGAAATCAATATGGAGTACACGGCTACCAAAACCCTGGGCGGTTGGTAGCGGCAGCCAGAGGCGACCAGCGTTTTTTCCTGTTGTCCGAACTCGGGGCGCTTCGGCTTCATCGCGGTGAGTCATGGCAGACCGGGATCGGACGCTGAATCCATGTCCGCAGCTTGAGATTCGCTCTTCAGAGTGAGCCCAGCAACGAATGCCACTCTTCCAACTGGGCGTGTTTCGAGAACTGTTGCTGGTACACGCGAAAACATCGTTCGCGCATTGCGGCTTGTTCCTGTGGAGAAGAAGCATATCGAGAGAGATTCGCCGCAGTCTCTGCAAGGTTCTCGGAATTCAATACCCAGCCCAGGTGAAAAGTCTCGATCCATCGCGCCACGGACGACTCCCGGTTGCCGGAAAACAGGACTGGTCTGCCAGCAGAGAGCGCGCCGAAGAATTTGGAAGGAACAACCATCCCCGTCCACTCCGGTCGCAGGCTTACTACGTGCACATCGGCGCAGGCAAGCCGTGCAGCGAGCTTATCCGCATTTGCGAATGGAACAAAGCGAACTCCAAGGTCGCGCTCCGACGCGGCCTTACGCAGCTCTGACTCGCGATTTCCTCGCACGCTGAATGCAAGTTTCACACCCAGGGGGGTCAGCTTCTCCATAAGATCCAGAATTTCCTGATAACTATGGGCTCGTCCGAAGTTACCGGAGTAAAGGAGCGCTAACTCCGCCTCACCGAATACTGCTTCCCGTTCGGCTGAGGCAGTCGCCAAAGGGCCGTCAGGTTCTTCAAGCGCCCACGGCACGCGCGTGACGCACTGCGCGTTGGAGTTGTACCTGGCCAGGAGGCGGCGCATGCACGGACCAAGATCGGCAATAACGCTGCAGCAGCGATATGCGGGGCGAAGAATGCGATACAGAAAGCGAGTGAGCAGCCCGTCCGAAGGAAGAACACCGTCGGCCACCGCGGCTTCCGGATAAAGATCGAAGCACCAGTGCACCACCTTCGTTCTGGGTCGTATCCTCTTCCAGAATCGCGCCGCCAGGACGCTGAGGATGGGATCGGTTCCGACAATGACGATATCGGGAGTGTTGTTCCTGCCCAGGGCGAGGAGGCTCCAGGATGCAATCATCCATACGGCATTTAGCAGTCTTCCGGAAGCCGAAGCCTGGCGGAAGCGAGGCCGCCACAGGCGGCGGATATGAACCCCCTTCCACTCCTCAGCGCGTGCATAGCGGATCCGCTCGTTCCGGCAGCCCCAAATCGCGGGAAACGCGCTGACATCCCAGCCGCGTTCCGCCAGGCCGGCGCACAGATCGCCAAAGTGTACTGCGCTGACAACATCGTCGGGCGGAAGATAATGGTAGAAGACAAAGATGGAAGGCTTCGGCGCGTCTCTCATTTTGAGGCAGACCAAACGAGAGCGTAACAAAAATGGCGGCTCTGCTGAAGAGGGGGTGTTTGCGAGTGGCCAGTGAAGGTGAACTGAAGGCGTCGAGCGAATACTCGGCGCCCCGCCGCCAGCTTCGAGGCACAATGCGGGGCGCATTTCTCAGCGCAATCGGGTGGGCGCTGTCCGTTGTTGCTGTGACTCAGACGATCCTGACGCGAGCTCTGGTGAAGATCCCGCGCCGCGTCGCCGTTGGGCGAATCGAGCGCATTCTGGTCGTGAGGCTGGACGAACTGGGCGATCTGGTAATGACCTGGCCGCTCATTCATGCGCTCAGATCCTGCCTTCCGGAAGCTGAGTTGACGCTGCTCGTCAACCAGTCTGTGCTGGGAATTACGGAGGGAATGGCCGGCATTCGGGTTATCGGCGTGAATGTGAGGTGCAGCAAGCTGCTCCGCCAATTTGTCCTGCCAGTTCGCCATTATCGTTTTGTGCGAAAGTATCTCCGGAACGAACAATTCGACGTCTGTCTGCTGCCACGACGGGATTCCGATGATGTAGCTGCCACAATGCTTGCATACTTTACACGTGCCACGCGGCGGATTTCATTTTCCGAAAAGAGCACCCCCCGAAAGGCCATTACGAACCGATCGTTTGATTCCCTCCTGACAGACGTCCTTTCCGCACCGCCCGTCCAGCACGAAACCAGGACCAACCTGAGCCTTCTGGCCGCCATTGGCGTCCACCCAATCGCCCGTTCCTGCCCTCTTCCGCTGACCGACGCCACCGTCCGTTTTGCGGAAAATTCTCTTCCCCTGGCCGACGCGACCTACGTTGCCATTTGTCCAACTTCCGGGCATTCCAGGCTCAAGCAGTGGGGGGCGGAAAGGTTTGCTGAAGTCGCCTCTCGTCTGACGGCGTCCGGGATTTCGGTGGTCCTCATTGGAGGACCGGCAGATTCGCCGCTGGGGTCTGTGATTCAAGATGCATGTGAGGGAAATTGTCTGAATTTCATCGGCAGGACTTCTCTCCTCGAAATGGCAGCGCTGCTGGCAAGATGCGCCGCGTTTCTCGGAAACGATGCCGGCCCCACGCACGTTGCCTCCGCGCTTGGAATTGGCACAGTTGGAGTCTTCGGTTCGAGCTGCTGGCATCAGTTCGGGCCATGGACCGGCAGGCAATCGGTGATTGTCCGCGAAATCAGCTGCTCACCATGCATCGGCCATTCGAAGAACCGCTGTGATGTCTGCCTGTACAGCAAACCGATTTGCCTTGAACAAATCACGACGGCTGAGGTCCTGGAGGCCGTCACGGCGATTGCCGGGGCGAAACCGAGGCCAGCTAAGTTGCGCAACTAGAGAATTGATACCTGTACCAGACTTATGGGGATAGCGGGCGGTCTTTCGCCGCCAAATTCCCGAGCGCCTTCGCCGGATGGCGTACTGTCCCGCCGACCCAGGTATTCAGCGACTCCAGAAAAAGCGGAATCAGGAGAGAGAACTCCAGCATGTTTTTTACCAGGGAAACCGAGAAAGGATCGCGGAAGAATGTGAAAGCGATAAATCCGGTCAGCATCAGGTAAGGTACGGTCAGTTTTTCGTGTCGCCGCATCAGGTATCCAAACAAGAACAGAAATACAACAGTTCCGACAAGGCCGAAATTGACGTTAAAGGAGACCCATGAGTTCATCGCCCCTACCGGGCTGCTTATTTCGTAGTGTGAGTCTGCCAGGGTTTGGAGGTTCTGTTTATTTACCAGCGCCGATGGGATGAGATTGTACAGATCACCAAGCAGAAAGGCAGGGGCCTTGATCCAGGCAATTGGATTGGCATGAAGATAAGAGAAAAGAGAGAACGAAGTGAAGAGCGATTCCGTTGCAACATTCAGAAAAATGAGAAGAATCGACGCCGGGGTATGCATGCGCAGCACCCCGATGATTCCCATGAGGCAAATGGCAGCGACTCCACCAATCAGCAGCACTTTGGTTCGGATCGGTTTGCGGTGTGAGAAATAAATCAGAAGTGTCAGGATGCTGCTTACGAAGTAGAGCCTGCCGCCAATCGTGAGCAAAACCACGGCACAGATAAAATAGCCCACCATAAATCCCCAGCGATCTTCGAGCCCGAACCTCAGTGAGACGGAGAACAATACGAGCGAGATGGCGACCAGCGTGCCGACAACAAGGAGATTGTTCTCGGAGTAGGCCTGAAAAAATACATCGTAGTCTTTGAGACAGGCGCCCAGAAAGATCAGGAGGACGATGATCCATTCGGCTCGCCAGAGCTTTGACTCAAACGTTCGTGGTCGCCGGGAGGAGCGCCTCGCCCGAATGATCGGGTGGGTACCCAGCAGATCACCGGACGCGAATGCAAGATAACAGGCGAGAATCGAGGCACCATAGCCGAAGATTCGCGATGTCGGAATCTGGTTGAGGTAACTGGTCAGTCCTGATGCGACATCCGGGATGGGGATTATCCCCAGAAGGCTGGGAAGCCACCAGTAGAAGAGATAACCGGCGGTAAATGTCGTGACATGATTAATCTCGATGCCGCCCGGACGCCGAGATCTGGCGAACGCATACGCGACAGCGACAATCGCAGTGAGCCAGGGAAGCCACACGGGCAGATTATTTCATTTGGCGGCATCCCATGACTACACCTTCGAAACTGCGCAAATCCCCGGGGCCGTGATTTCAGGATGTACGGTGACCTGCTCCCCGGAAGATGGTTCAGTGAAAATGTGACTTCTTCGACAAGCTGGCCCGGCAGGGCCGAGTGGAGAGACCGTCATCGTTCATCGCGGGTGGCGCACCCCCTTGCGCAGAGTGTTCGTTCACTCAGCTCCACGCAGCGAGGTCAGCGGGAGGACCCTGCTTGCCGAAGCTCATCGGTGCGCTGCCTGTCCAGCTCGAAAATCAGCGGTCGCGCCAAATCCAGGATGTTGCCTCCCTCCGAGAAATGCGCCGGAGCACCGAGGTTGGCCCCATTCGCCATGGTTCTTTCCCCGATTAGCACGCGGCATTTCGGATCAACGCCCCACCTCCTGGCGAGGTCGAGCAGCATATCAATAGTGGGCTCCGGTCGAGCCGATGCTTCGCTGAAGCATTCCGGGATTCTGTCCGGTGCCGCGACGATATGCATTTCGTCGATGGTTGCTCCGTACGCGAGCAGGTCATTGTTCACCCGGCTGGAAAGCTCCTTCAGATCTTCTCCGGAGATTTCCGCGCATGAATCGCCGGTCCGTGCTGCCACCAGGAATGCATGGATACCGGAATCATTGGCCATGCGAATGGCGTCCACTGCGCCCGGTTTCCAGGGAATGCGATCCTGCCCTTCGGCCAGGCTGTCGGGCTGATCGAGCAGCACGCCCGCCTCGAAAACGATGGCCGGTCGCAGGAGCCGTCTGGGCAGCTCCACGCCGGCGCGCTCGTAGTCCGACGGAATGCCGATGTCGATGAAGTAGCCGTCGAGAACGCACCCGGAGAGCCGGCCTTCTCTGGCCAGAGCCGGCAAAATTTCCCGCTCGAGCGAGCAGAGGGGAGACAGCTGCGCCAGCACGGAGCGATCGAAAATGTAGAGCCCGCCGTTGATCAGGCCCGGCCCGCTGAGCGGCGATTTCTCGTGGAGAGCGACAATGCGCTCGCCCTCCAGTTCCACTCGTCCGTAGCGGCTGCAGTCCGGCATGGAGCGAAGCAGAACCGAGCCGGCCATTTCCGGCGGGGCCGCGGCGCGGGCAAAGAACCGCGCCAGATTCACATCGATCCACGAATCGCCGTTGATGACCAGGAAGGTATCTTCCAGCAGGTGGCGCGCATGCCAAAGGGCGCCACCGGTACCTGCAGGCGAAGGCTCCACGGATACGCTGATGGACAGGGGTTTGGGAAGCCAGGATGCGGCGGCGCGGCAGAAGCTCTCGGTTCGTTCAGATTTGTAGCCGGCCAGCAGCACGATGTCCGTGATGCCGAAGCGCGAAAGCTCGCGCAGGACCCAGGCGAGGAAGGGGCGGCCACCGCAGTCGAGAAGAGGTTTGGGTGTGTCCGCCGTTAACGAGCCCAGCCGCGTGCCCAGCCCGCCGACCAGGATCGCGCACTGGCGGGGAATCTTCACCCGGCGGCCTGCAGTTCGGCTCTGCGGCTGAAGACCCGCTTCTCCACCAGGCCGCAGACCAGATGGGCGGCAGTGATATGAATCTGCTGGATCACGGAAGTCTTCGCAGAGGGTGCGCAGAAAATCTGATCACAGAGCGCTGCCATCGGTCCTGCCGCCGCACCGGTGAACCCAAGGGTCACAATCCCGCGGGAGCGGGCCGCCTCCAGCGCGCGCAGCACGTTGGGTGATTTCCCCGAAGTGGAGATGGCCAGGAAAACATCGCCGGGGACGCCCAAACCGAGAACCTGGCGTTCGAAGACCTTCTCGTACCCGTAATCGTTGCCGATGGCCGTCAGCACCGAGGTGTCGGTGGTCAGCGCGACAGCCGGAAGCGGGGCGCGATCGAAGAAGAGCCTGGAGACGAACTCGCCCGCGATGTGCTGCGCATCACCCGCGCTGCCTCCGTTTCCGGCCACCAGCAATTTGTGGCCCCCGGCCAGCGCGCCCGTAATCGCATCCGCAAATCCCAGAATGGTTCGGTGCGCCGCTGTGTCGGCAGCAAACTCCTCGACAGCCCGCAGCGACTCGTCGAGATACCGGGCGACAAATTCCCGCTCTGAAGACTCCATGGCTCGGCTCCCGTGCGCCCTCAGCTCCGGCGCACATCGTTCAGAACACTATATCAACCGCCCTTGACGGACCGGTAAACCGACCTGCTCCGCCCATCGGCGGGATTCGGCGCGCAGGGGAAGCCCGAGATTCGTCAACGCCGGCGCGCTAATCCGCGTCTCTTTATGCGATGACCGGGATTTCTGCGCGATGCCGTATGCGTTCGCCGCTCTTTGCGATCTGCGCGCTGATTTTTATCTGCTCTCTCGGTGCCGAGTCTCGGCCGCCTTTCGCTCAACCTCATCGCGCCTCCCCCGGCACGCTCCTGGCTGGCTACCTCCCGCAGTGGGTGTTACCGAAAAGCCCCCCGTGAAGGATCTAATCACCAACGGCGGGGCCCGGCTGCTCAATCAGGTCAACTACTCCCAGGTTGCCGTTACTCATGGCCGATGTTCCATCGCAGATCCCGATGCCGATCTGGGCACAAGCTACACAGCGTCAGCGGAAGAGCGGACAATCCGCATTCTCTCTTTCGTGGCTACTCCCACCAGCTCCGGGAGCTGAAGAGGCGCTATCCAGGCCTAAAGATTCTCATCTCGCCGGAGGGCCAGGCCCCGGACTTTGCAGCCGATGCGAGACCCGAAAGCCGGCGTGCCTTTGTGGCCTTATGCGTCGACCTGTTCCTGCGGGGGAATTTCGCACCTGGAACCCATGAGCCCCGCCTCTTCCACGGCTGCCGTGGTCGACCATTGATAATGGAATCCATGCGGAAAAACCGCTTCGAACTGAGCGGGCGCACGGCGCTCGTGATCGGAGGCACCTCCGGAATCGGCCGCGCGATGGCGCTGGGTCTCGCTGAAGCCGGGGCAGATGTGGTCGCTGCTTCAAGAAGACAAACCCAGGTCGACGAGGTGGCGGCCGAGATCCGGGCGCGAGGCAGAGAGACTCTGGCCGATTCTGCTGACGTACTTGACCGGGATTCTCTCAGCAAACTGTACGAGGCGGTCATCGCCAAATTCGGCAGGATCGACATTCTGGTAAACGCAGCGGGAACGACCCGTCGGGTTCCCACGCTCACCGCCGCCGAAGAGGACTGGCAGAGCATTCTGGAAACGAATCTGACGGGCACGCTGCGCGCATGCCAGATCGTTGCGCCCGGCATGGTGCGCCAGGGCTGGGGAAGGATCATCAACGTGGCCTCGCTGGCGACCTTCCTTGCCTTCCACGAGGTGGCCGCCTATGGCGCGAGCAAGGCCGGTGTGGGAGCGCTGACCAAATCGCTGGCGGTGGAACTCGCCCGAAGCGGTGTCTGTGTTAATGCCATCGCACCGGGATTCTTTCCCACCGCCCTCAACCGTGAGCTGCTGGACAGAACGCCGCGAGGGCGCGAAGCTCTGACGCGCACTCCCATGGGCCGTTATGGACAACTGGCGGAACTCGCCGGCGCGGCGGTCTTCCTGGCTTCGAAGAGCGCTTCCTTCATCACCGGCCAGATTCTGGCCGTGGACGGCGGTTACCTTGCCAGCGGCGTGAATCAGTAATGCTTCCTCAGAGCGGTTCTTCCGACTGCACTTCCACGCGGTCGAACGATTTCGGAAAAATATGCTTATTGCTCTCTGCATAAAGAATCTGACGGGCTAGCGCAAAAATGAAGGCAGGTCGGACTGCAGGATGCAGCCGCGAAGTTTCTGCGGCGAAGAACGAATACGGTCGATTGGAGCGGAGGATATCTTCCATCTTTTCGTTCACATCCCTGGGGCAACTGTCGGCCAGTTCTCGTTTGGCCTGCGCCCGGACTCCCTCGTCGGGATTCAGTTCGGGCACGTAAGAACGAAAGTACTCGATCTGCAGGCGGCGATGCTGCCGCTGCAGCTGTTCGATGCGGCCTCCTTCCTGGGTGGAGGAATTGTTCAGCAGGACAATGAGCGGACCGCCCAGGCGATGCAGCAATTCGTGCACAAAGCGCAGACCTCTTCCTGGCCGATGTTGTCGAAGAAGAGCAGGTAACGGAGGCTCAGCCGATGCCGGTGCGGGCTGAGCGAAATCCCGGAGATGACGCTGATCTTGTCCCGCCGCCCCTGGCGACGGCAATGGATGGGTGTCTGTCCCGCAGGGGCCCAGGTGGGGCCATTTTGGGGGTCAGCAGTACTTCTGTCATCTATATGACCGATTGACAGGATAACCTCTAAGGACTACAAAGGTGTCCTGCGTCGGAGAGGGCGAACGCGTGAATGCCCGTAGACGGGACACAACGCCCTGGGGAACTCTCTGTAGGATTTGCCCGCTGTTCGTGGTTGCCCCAACTGCCGGGGCACTGAGACAGGCCGGAAGCAGCGGTATCCGCGGCCTCGCTACCGATACTCCGGGAGCCAGGATGAAAGGGATTATGTCAGCAGCGACAACACGGCGCGAAATGATCAGGCTCAGCGGTGCGACTCTCGCGGCTTTCTACGCCGGTGGCGCGGGACCTTCCGGTCAGCTGCCTGGCCAGCCTGCCGGTGAGATATCCCCGTCTGTCCCGGCAACACCGCCCAGCGTCATGGCTATCGCGGCGCATCCGGGCGATTCGTTCTTTGCCATGGGTGGCCCGGTGGCCCTCGCGACTCACCAGGGCGGAGGAGGTACTCTCCTCAGCCTCACCCTGGGTGAACGGGGCTCCTCGACCATTGCGGCGGCGCAGTACGGTTCGATGCAGCGGGAGGCGTCTCGCAAAGCAGCGAGCCTCATTACCGCCGAAGCGCAATTCCTCGAATACCCCGATGGCGAACTTCCGGTGAACGATGAGGCAAGTCTTGCGGTTTGCGATCTGATTCGCCGATACCGGCCTTCGATCATTGTCACGCACTGGAAGGGAAGCTGGCATAAGGACCATCGCGCGTGCTATGAGATCGTGCAGAATGCCATATTCTATGCAGGCCTCCCCGCTCTCACACGGGGAGAACCTGCCCACGAAGTGAGGGCGCTTTTCTTTGCCGATAACTGGGAAGATGCGGACAACTTTGTTGCGGATACTTATCTGGATATCACGCCGGTCTTTCAGCAGTATCTTGGTGCGTGCAGCATCTTCCCCATGTGGCGCGGAGAAACCGGATTTCGGTACAACGACTATTATTCCAGCCGCGCTGTCGAATGCGGCTGTCTGAGCCGCTGCCGGCAGGCTGTTGCGCTGATGTCGCCGGCCGGACAGCGTGTTCGGTATCTCCACGCGCTCCAGGAGATATGAAGAGTCTTATCTGCCGAAGCTGCTCCGGAGATGCCGTCACGGGACCGCTCGAAGGGAGTGGGAAATATGAAGAGACTTCAACAGCTCGATCGAAACAGCATCGTGCCGCTTTACTATCAGATCCAGCAGCGGCTGCTGGAACAGATCGAGTCTGGAGAACTGGCCCCTGGTCAGTGCTTACCTGCCCTGCAGGAACTGGCCGCGGCGCTCGGTGTAAGCCCCATGACGGCGCGGCAGGCGATCAAATCGCTCTGCAGTCTCGGGGTGCTCTATAGCAGACAGGGCAGAGGCACGTTCATCTCTGAATTTAAGCTCGAGAAGGACTTTCGTCAGGTGCTGTCTTTCACGGAGGAGATGAAAGCTCGGGGTTCCCGGCCCGGAGCTCGTGTGCTGTCATTTGAAATTCGGGTTGGAAGCCCCGAGGTTCTAAGGGCGCTGCGGCTGTCTGCAGGCGAGCAGCTCATTGAACTGCGTCGCGTTCGCCGGGCGGATACAGTACCGATGGGAATTGAGTCCAGCTCTCTGCCATTGCACCTGTGCCCGGACCTTCTCGAGACATATGATCCGCGAACGTCGCTTTACAAGATTCTGGCGGAACGCTACGGGGTCGACATGATCGTTGCCGACGAAGTGGTCGAGGCCGGCCTGGCCAGCCGGGAAGAGGCCCGGCTGCTGAGGATCAGCGAAAAGAGCCCGGTTTTCATGTTTACGAGAACCTCTTATATCCAGAGCGGTCAGCCGGTGGAGTATGTAAAGGCTACTTATCGCGGAGACCGATATAAGATTGTAAATCGGCTGACACGCATGAATCGGGGGCTGCTAACCTCTGCCAGACCGATGTAACAGAGTCGAATTGCTTATGACACTATCGAAAGGAACCTTATCGTGGCTGAATTAGAGTATCTGACTCGCATTACCGAAATTCTTGCGCAGATTCGCGACACCCAGAGGGACAATATCGAAAAGGCAGCAACACAGTTCGCGGAATCGATCGCCTCCGGGGGGCGAGTGTACACGTTCGGCAGCGGCCATTCAGTGATCCCTGTGCTGGACATCTTCCCGCGATATGGAAGCTTCGTCGGCTTCTATCCGATTTACGATCCACGGCTGATGTGGTTTAACGTTGTTGGGCCGGGTGGAGCGCGGGAATTGCTCTGGCTGGAGCAGCGCGAGGGCTATGCCAGGATTGTGCTTTCGAGCTATAACCTCACACCCCAGGATTCACTGCTGCTCTTTTCGCACGGAGGTTTGAACGCAGCTGCGATCGAGATGGGGATCGAGGCGGCAAGGAGCGGTGTCAGAATCGTCTCTGTGTCTTCTCTCAGCAATTACCGTCAGGCTGCGGCGAAGCATTCGAGCGGAAAGAAGCTCGCCGATGTATCGGACATCGCCATCGACAACTGCGTTCCGCCGGAAGACGCGTTAGTGGCTGCCCAGGGTATTCCGGAGAAGTTCGCGGCAGGATCGACCGTCGCTTCGGTTTCCATCGCGATGACGCTGGTCGCTGAGACGGGACGAATCCTGGTCGCGCAGGGAAACCACCCCGCCACCTTTGTGTCGCCGAATGTGGGCCTGCCGCCGAATCACAATGAACAGGTCTTCAGCCAATATATGCGGAACGTCCTGCGGGGCTTCGAGGAGAAGGTGGCTTCCGAATAGTAGCCTTGGTTTCGAAACAAAGGCTCTCCGCGTAACCACTCCATTGCAGTGGAGGCTCCGACGTGAAGGTTTCTCGTTCTTTCCCTGCGGCTCGCATAGCACTTCTTGTGGTTCTGACGGTCTGTTCAACGGTCTTCGGACAGACGGTCACGGACGGCGGAAACTCTTTCTATCCGGCAGCTGTTTGGTACGGAGGTGGAAAGGCCCGCGCTCCGATGCTCGAGCGGATGGATGCCACCAGCGCTCAGCGGTGGGGCGCGGATCTGGATCAGATCAGGGCGGACGGGTTTAACACCGTCAAGGCCTGGATCGACTGGCAGACCGGTGAGCCGAGCCGCGGACAGTTCAACTTCGACGATCTGAATCTGCTCATGCGCCTGGCCCAGGAGCGAGGCCTGCGCGTGATCATTCAGATTTATCTGGACTCCGCGCCCGACTGGATCGGGCGGCTGTACCCGGAAGGCAGGTTTGTCGACAGCAGCGGCGCTGTGATCACTTCCCAGTCGGCGCCCGGATATTCCATCGACGATCCAGGAGTTCAGAGGGAAGCCGTCGCTTTCCTGAAGGCTCTTGCGCAGGACGCCAATCAGTTTTCCGCCCTCTACGGCTGGGATGTCTGGAGCGAACCGCACATCATCAACTGGGCAGAGTTTCCATATCTGAGCCATCCCGAATTCGGATTCAACCCCTCTACCCAGGCCAGGTTTCGGGAATGGCTGAAGAGTAAGTACAAGACGCTGGCCGCACTAAATGCTGCCTGGTACCGAACCTACACCGGCTGGGATCAGGTGGAAGCTCCGCGTTTCCCAACCATCCTTTCTTACACCGACTATATCGACTGGCGCATGTTCATCGACGACAAGCTCGCCGGCGACCTTGCCCTGCGGGCTCGTGCAATCCGCAGTGTTGACAAGATTCATCCCATCGCCAGCCATTCCGATTCGCCCAGCCTCTTTACTTCTCCCACCGACGGCTACGGAGAGCCGGACGACTTCAGGATGTCGGCGAGTGCCGATTTCTATGGCACCTCGATGTACCCAATGCATTCTGAGTCCACTCACCCCTGGTCGAATGCTATGCTGGACACGGCGCTTGACTTTTCCCGATCGGCGGGGCACAGCTCTCATAAGGCGTTCTGGATCGGAGAACTGCAGGCGGGCCAGGGCGCCACGGCCATGCGTATCGCGGCTCCGGTAACGCCCGCAGACGAGACCTTCTGGATCTGGCAGGCAGTCGCACACGGGGCGCGGGAGTTTGCCGTTTACTCCTGGTACCCCATGAGCTCGGGCTTCGAGTCCAATGGTTATGGCCTGATTAATCTCGACGGAACGATCACCGATCGGGCTCGCGCGGCCGGGAAAGCCGCGGCAGTCATCAGCCGGCACGCCTCCAGCCTCCTGAATGCAACACCAGCTCCGGCCCAGGTCGCCATTCTCTATAACCGTCTGGCGTACATGGTCGGCGGCTCGCAGCCCTCGCTTTCCAGACTCGGTCGTGCTCCCATCGACTCCGCCATTGGACTGCATCGTGCCTTTGCGGAACAGCAGATCCCGGTCGATTTCGTATCGACGGAGGATGTGGCCGCCGAAAGACTCGGTCAGTACAAGGTCCTCTTTGTTCCCTTCCCCGTCATGCTTTCCGGCAACGTGGCCGAAGGAGTTCAGCGTTACATCCAGGGCGGCGGAGTGGCTGTGGCGGAAGCCCGTCTGGCGTGGAACGACGAACGTGGATTCGCCAGCGCCGTCATTCCCGGTGCCGGGCTCGACAAGGTATTCGGAGGCAGAGAGAAGCTCATCAAGCCCGCGGATGATCCGCGGATCACCATCGATGCCTCCGCCGGCCTGCCCGGGTTAACCGGGCCGATTACGGTGCCCGGTGCTGCATTCGAGGAAGACCTCCAGCCGTACCCCGGCTCGCAAGTGCTGGGACGTTTCGAGGATGGGCAGCCCGCAGCGATTGAAGACTCGTTTGGCAGCGGAAAGGCCATTCTCATAGGTTCCTTTGCTGCGCTTGGTTACGCGGAACATCCGGACCCCTCGGCGCAGCAATTTCTTGTGTCACTCGCCAGGCTTGCAGGTGTTTCGACCCCTGTGACTATCTCCGGAACGGCAGATTTCAACATCGAGGTGCGACGTCTGGACAGCAAGGGCGAGCAAATCGTTTTTGCATTCAACGAGTCGGACAGAAGCGTCGATGCCGCTCTGTCGCTGGACGTGCCTCGTCCCATCCGGCGAGTAGTTGACTGGTCGAGCGACCTTGACGTTCCGTTCCGGACGGATCAGAACAGAGTAGTACTTCACAAGGCGTTTGCACCGAGAGAGGTTTGGATTGTCGCTCTTCAGGCTCAGTAATCCGTGGCGTCTGATACTCCATGAGCGAGCCGCCGCACGTCATCGCAGACCACGTCTCCGGAGGCGGCGCGTCCATGCCTGATTACGTTCTGGCTGCCGATATAGGGGGCACAAACATCAGAGTTGCGAGGGTCAGCGAAGGTGGGCGCGTGACCCATCGCAGGCGGGCTCCAACCCCTCCGGCCGGCGGAAAGGCGGTCGTGGATGCGCTTGTGAGATTGCTGGAGGAAGTTCCCTGCAGCGGTGTGCGGGCGCTTGGCGTCGATGTTCCCGGCCTGGCTTACAGCGACGGCCGTGTGTGGGCGCCTAATATTGCCGGATGGCAGCGGATGCCGCTCGGAAGCCGGCTGCGGAAGCGGCTCCAGATGCCGGTGATCGTGGAGAGCGATCGCAACGCATTCGTCGTTGGAGAAGTCTGGAAGGGCGCCGGCCGCAGGTGTAAAGATGTGGTGTTTCTCGCGGTAGGTACCGGCATCGGCGCCGGAATCCTGACCGGCGGACGCCTGCTTCGAGGACACGGAGAACTGGCCGGATGCGTGGGCTGGATGGCCGTTCGCGATAAGTACTTTCCGCAATACAGGAGCGCCGGGTGTCTGGAGAGCCATGCCGCCGGCCTGGGCATAGGCACTGCGGCCCGCCGCCTGCTCAAACGCAATGTTTCTGCCGCGGAGGTTGCGCATCTCGCAGCCCAGGGAGATCAGCGCATGCGGCAAATACTCGAGCGGGCAGGTTATTATCTCGGGCTTGGTCTCGCAAACCTTGTGAGCACGCTTAATCCCGAGATGATTGTGCTGGGCGGCGGCGTAGCGGAGGCTGGAGATCTTGTGCTGAAAACCGCGCGCACGACGATGCTGCGCTGGGCACAACCGATTGCTGCGCGCCAGGTACGTCTCGTGCGAAGCCAGCTGGGCGACGCAGCAAGCCTGCTGGGCGTTGCGAAACTGGCATTGGATGCCACCCGCGAGACTCGGACTCAGGCGCTTTGAGTTTTCTGAAGTTTCGTTGCGACCGGCCGATTCCCCGCGTCACGAGGAAGGGAGCACCGAGAGAGCCCGCCGCATGACTGCACGAACCACAGCTCTGCCTCTCAAAACGGACCGTAATCGTGCAGGCCTGAGTTTCACGATCAATGGCTGCATGTTCATCTTTGGGATCGTCCTGTTCCTGGTGGGGACTCTGCTGCCGAGGCTTCACGTCGGCTATGCCCACGCCGGCAGCCTCGGCTCAATTCCGCTCATCGGAATCTTGGCAGCAACTGTGGTGGCAGGCCCGATTCTCGACATCCGCGGAGCCAGGCAGATGCTGATCGTGGCACTGAGCCTGATCGCCGGCTCCCTGGTCCTGATACCCTCGGCGAGCGCCTTCTGGCAGCTGGGACTTTGCTGTCTGGCCTATGGCTTCGGAGGCGGTGTCCTCAATACCGCCACGAACGTGCTGATTGCAGATCTGCATGCGGAGAGCCGCGCACGCGCCCTCAATCTGCTGGGTTTCTCTTTCAGCGCGGGAGCGGTTGCCGCTCCGTTATTGATGTCGCTGGCTGGCGGCGCCATCTCTCCATCTTTCGTGCTGCGTCTGCTTGCCGCGTTCACTGCGCTGATTCTGGTTCCCGTGCTCTCTCTCCAGTTCCCGCCCCCGCTCCAGGCCGGAGTCCGGATTCTCAATCTGCTGACTGTGCTCGATCAGCCGCTGGTATGGCTCTTTGGACTGATCCTTTTTTTTGAATCAGGAAGCGAGAACTGCATGTTCGTTTGGGCAGGCAAACTGGTCACCGGGGCGTTGCATGCCCCTGCGACGCAAGGCAGTCTGGCGCTCGTCGCCCTGGGCGCGGCACTTGGGGTGGGCCGCCTCGCCGCCGTGGGGTGGCTGCGGTGGCTCGGCAATCGCGGCACTATCTGGCTCTCGGTTTGCCTGGTACTTGCAGGTGTGCTTATCGCTTCAGCCGCGCGGGGCCCGGCCTTGATGATGCTGGCGATCACGGTAATCGGCCTTGGAATCTCGGCGATCTTCCCCACGGTTCTGGGGATTGCGGGAGAATACTTTCCGGGAGAAACAGGGACGGCCTTTGGCGCCATCATTGCTCTGGCGCTGGTCGGCGGCGTGTCTGGACCGAAGCTGGGAGGCTATGCCATGAGCCATGGTCCCCTGCAGGTACTTTGGATTCCCGCTGTTTCAGCTGCTGCCGTCGGTCTTCTGATCGCGGTCGCCACCGCAACCAGGAAGCCTGTGGAATCCGCCTGAGATGCTTCGGCAACCCGCTACCTGAACGACCTGGAATCGAAAAGGGTCCGCGAAATACACAGGCTGGAATAGGCGATGCGGCTGGCCGAGACACGTATGCCGCGACGTCGTACGCGCCCTCTCACGCGGCATTCTGCGCCGCTCGCATTCTTCTTCCAGCAGCGCGAGGTGCGCGGCGATCTCCCGCTCCAGCTCTTCGTCTGCGCGCCGGGAATACCAGAGGTTCTGAACCTTCGTGATGGTTCGCATCAGGAAGACGCGCATCAGGATCCCTCGGTCAAAAGCTTGTCGACCACGCCGGCGATATGCCGCCAGCGCTGCCGTCATCGTCACAAGCAACCGAAGCGCCGGTGAACCAAAAACCGGCCCCTTCAGCGGAACCATCAGAGTGTCGCCTCCGGTTCCCGACTCCACAAGATTCTTTATAACTGCATCCGCAGACGCGCCCGGGTTGCGCCACGAGCGATCAGGAGCATGGCCACGGTAAATGCGGCGGCGCGGATGACCCCCGGCCAGCCCCGATTCCAGTGCTCCTCCAGATATGCCGTTCCTGTCAGTGAAACCAGCAAGTAACAGATATCCGGGATGAGATAGGTGAGCAGCGTATTCGACCCCGCTGGTCGCACCAGCCACGCCCACTTCGTGCGCTTTTTCACATCGCACAGCCAGTACAGAGCCGTGAAAAGCAGACAGCTTGCGGCGACGGTCCACAGCGCCCAGGTGGGCGTAGCCCGAATCTTCGAGATCCCCAGCGGCCGGAGAAACCACCCGGCCCCGAAAGCCAGAATCGCCATCAGAAGCCCGAGCTGCATCTTCCGCGCTGTTCCGCCGATCTGCCCTTCATCCAGAAAGATGAGCGACGTCACGACCCCCGCCATCACCAGGCTTGCCATGGCCCCGTTGCCAAACGGCCAGACATAGAGAGGCACGTGGCCGATTCGGATCCACTGCGCGCGGCAGGCGGAGTTATAGGCCACCAGAACGATCAGCCACACAAGTGGCGCGAGGCGCCACCGCCGCGTCGGGATGTAAAGCAGGCAGACCGCAAAGTAGGTCAGCCCGATCAGGCCAAGAATCTCCGGATAGGAGAAGTTGATCCAGACTTCCCCTCCCGGCACTGCCCGGCGGAAAACGGCGAAGACGAAAGCGAGAAGGGCGGCGCCCGCCAGGCGGAGGATCAGCACCACTTTGCTGCTGAGTCCTGTGTAGACGTTCCAGAGCAGGATAGCCCCGCCCAGCCCGAGCAGAGCCCAGATCGACGGAGAGAGGCGCATCCTCGCCTGATCGCAGTGGTCAACATTGGCCAGGATCAGTCCGAGAGCGAGCAGCGCCGCCGCCCGCAGCACGATGTGCAGCCAGAGTCCTGGCATCGAGGGCCTCCGCCGCAGTCTTTGCCGCACCGCCAATGGCAGCGACATCCCCACAATGAAGAGAAACGCGGGAAACACCATGTCCACATAGGTCATCGCGTCCACGTTCGCGGGCATATGGTAGGTCCATTTGCTCAGGCCGTGCACGCTCGCCAGATCGTTGACGAAGATCATCACCGCCATGGTGAGGCCGCGGAAGATATCGATGGAGACAACGCGCGCAGAGGCCATTTGTCCGGCAATGCCCGTCGATGGAGCCACCGGGACCGTTGAAATCATTGTCCGCCCTCGCCGCTTTTCCGGTTCCTGCCGTAGAACGCGCGATCAATCGTATCCAGCAACGCTCCCGAGGCATCCGCGCCGTACTCCCAGAACATGATTCCGCCCAGATGCATGCGCTGAACATAAGCGCACTTCAGAGCCAGAGATTCGGGGTCCTCGTAGGAGACGAACTGCTCTTTCTGCGCGTTATAGAGATAGGGAGCCGAGGCCGAGGCATCCCAATAGCGCATGAAGCCCTCGTGCAGCAGACTGCCTTCAATATCGCTGTAGCGGGCATATACGTTGGGCACCGGCGACCCAGCCTGGAAGAGCCCATGGTTGGTCGGCGCCACCTTCCCCCAAATGTGCCCATAGAACGGCACGCCCAAAACAATCTTGTGCGCCGGCACGCCCGCGTGCTCCAAATGCCGGACCGATTCGTCAGCCGAGATATGCTTCGGGTCGGCCGGATCGGCATACAGCGGCGCGTGATTCCCGGTAATCCCCCCATCGCCCGGCTCGTAGTAGTCATAGGCCATCAGGTTCACCGTATCGACAGAACGAGCGACCTGGCGCATATTCGTATGTTCGAGAAAATCGTCGGATGCCCCGGCTGCGACCGACAGCAGCAGAGGCCGCCCCAGCTTCCGTTCCTCGCCTCGGAATCGCTTCCGTAGCTCTGCCAGGAGCAGAGTGTAATCTCTTCCGTCTTCAGGGCGAAACCGATTGCCGGCACCGATCTGGCCCGGATACTCCCAGTCAATGTCCAGACCGTCCAGGTTATAGCGCCCCACCAGGGCCACCACGCTGTCAATGAAGCGCGACCGGCTCTCCGGGGTGAGTGCCGCATCGGAGAAGTTTCCTGACCACAGCCATCCCCCCACGGAGATCAGCACCTGCAGCGACGGATTCTCCTTCTTCAGTGCGACCAGAGCGGCCAGATTGGGGGCATCAGACGGGTTGACGATGACAATTTTGCCGTCCTGGATATTCGCGAAGGCGTAGTTGATCCGTGTCAGCTTCCGCGCTGCGATTTCCCCTGGCTGAATCACGTGATCCCGGGGGAAGACGTACGCAATCACCTCCGGACCGGGTCGCCGGTGTGCGTTGTGCCCCCGCCGCGACGCAGCAGCGGGCAGGGCAAAAGCAATCAGTGCGGCTGTGAGCAGCATCGGCCGAAACGCAGCGGCTCGGGATCGCCGGGATGTTCGCACTCTCTCTCTCGACCCCGGCGGCCGGATGCTGGCCGGTACGCAACAGAAATCTGCTGGGCCGGCGCCGAGCCCGCAACTGATCCTGTTTTCGCCGCCTCCGCGATGGCAGCGCGTCAGCTTCACCGCATCCCGCCGGTCTGTCTTCACCCGATCCCCGGCCTTCACCGGATCCAGTGCCGGCGCCACTACCGCGCACTCCACGCCCGGCTCCGCCAGCTGCCAATACAGCACGCAGCCCGTCGACCCCGCCTCGCAGCAATCGTTTCCACGTGGACATCCAAAGAATGAAGAGATTTCTTCATCCTGCTGTCAGCCCTATCAATCATACATCCCGAGAGTTGATTGAGAGAGCTGAAGAAGGCTGCGGACTGGCTGCGCTACCTGCCAGATTGTTGGCTCATCTATACGGGGCAAAGGTTTGGTATTACAGATTGACTGAGACCACAGAGGAGATAGAAGACTGTAGCCTTTTCATCGCGGAAGTGAAACTCGAAAACCGCGCTGGCCGGATTGAGACATCCGCCCGGGACTGGATCGACAAAGATCGAAAAGATGGGGGATAGGCCTGAATAGACTGGCTTGCCCGGCTCCTCCCCCATCAACGCAGATTTCGGACACTACCTAATTTCATAATGAGCAGCTTGTCATCGTGTCCACTTTCAAACTACGAAGTTAGCTCCATTACTTTTCCCCGGAGGTAGGCAGAGAGACCCGGATCACCTCGTGCCGAGCATGACACGGGCAATATGGGTGTGCCAGGTATATTCGTCCCACGATTTCCGCTGCTTCTGCGAAAATGATGTCTTCAGTGGCCTGCCGGTTCATGAGCACTCCAATGTCCTGCCGTTCCCGCTGCGCTCTGCTTCACTGGGTCCTCGCTGCCATGCTTCTCCTGCCGTCGGCGCTGTGTGCTGAAGACGGCTCCCAGGCATGGCTTCGCTATGCGCCCCCCCCGCACGCCGAGGCTGCCGCTGCCTATCGGGTCATGCCTGCCGCCGTTGAGGACCTTGATTCGTCCCCACCGGGAAAAAGCGCGGAGAATGAGCTTCTCCGGGGAGTGCGTTCGATGCTCTCCCGCACTCTGCGTATCGGTTCGCAGCTTCCCGATAGCGATGCGTGGGTTCTGGGCACAACCGAAGAATTGCACCGCGCCATCCCCGCTTATCGAGCCCCTTTGCTCGACCCGGGCGGATTCGCCGTCAGTCAGATCGCCGTGCGGGGGCGCAGGGACTGGGTTATTGCCGGCGCCGACGGACGCGGGATCCTTTACGGCGTATTTCACCTGCTCTCGCGGATAGCCCGCGGTGAGGCTTTCTCAGCAATGGAGGGCGCGGAGTCGCCCGCTGCCCCGGTGCGGTGGGTGAACCAGTGGGACAACCTCAACGGTACCATCGAGCGCGGCTACGGCGGGCGGTCCATCTTCTTCGATAACGGTGCGGTCCGCACCGACCTGACGCGCGCTGCTGAGTACGCTCGGCTGCTGGCGTCCATCGGCATCAACGGCTGCACGATTAACAACGTCAACGCCGACCCGCGCATCCTCGCGCCGGAGATGATCCGCCAGGTCGCCCGCATCGCCGCCGCTTTCCGCCCGTGGGGCGTGCGCCTCTCCATCTCTGTCCCCATCAACAGCCCGCAGACCATCGGCGGCCTCAGTACCTTCGACCCCGGCAACCCGCAGGTCGCCGCGTGGTGGCGCGCCAAAGTCGATGAGATCTACGCGGCGATCCCGGACTTCGCGGGCTTTGTCGTGAAGGCCGATTCCGAAGGGCAGCCCGGACCGTCGCGCTACGGACGCAGCCCTGCCGATGCGGCCGACATGCTGGCGGCCGCGCTGAAGCCGCACGGCGGCATTGTGCTGTATCGCGCCTTCGTTTACAACCACCATCTGAACTGGAACGATCCGAAGGCCGATCGGGCGCGCGCTGCGTACGACATCTTTCAGCCCCTCGACGGACAATTTGCCGACAACGTCATCGTGCAGATCAAGAATGGCCCCATCGATTTTCAGGTGCGCGAACCCGTTTCGCCGCTCTTCGCCGGACTGCGCAGGACCAACGAGGCGATTGAGCTGGAAATCACGCAGGAATACCTGGGCCAGCAGCGGCAACTGGTGTATCTGCCCACCATGTGGCAGACGTATCTCGACTTCAACCTGCATGCGGAGAATCGAGACACGCCCCTCAAAGATATCGTCGGCGGCCTTACCTTCCATCGCCCGCTGGACGGATATGTTGGGGTCGCCAACGTGGGCCTCGACGCCAACTGGCTGGGGAGCACGCTGGCCATGGCGAATCTCTATGGCTTTGGCCGCCTGGCCTGGGATCCGAACACGACCGCGGAGGCCATCGCCGCCGACTGGACGCGCCTGACCTTCGGCAACGATGAGAAGGTCGTCGGCACCATCACGCAGATGCTGCTCGCCTCCTGGCACATCTACGAAGACTACACCGGGCCGCTGGGTCTGCAGACGCTCACCAACATTCTCGGCCCGCACTACGGTCCGGCGCCCCAGTCGCAGGAGAACAATGGCTGGGGTCAGTGGTTCCGCGCCACGCACGGCGGGGTGGGCATGGATCGCACCACGGCGACGGGCACCGGATTCATCGGGCAGTATCCGCCGCTGGTAGCAGCGATGTACGAGTCGCTGCAGACCTGTCCTGATAACCTGCTGCTCTTCATGCATCACGTTCCCTGGACCTGGCGTCTGCACGCCGGCAAAACCGTGATCCAGACGATCTACGACCTGCACTATACGGCTGCGGAGGAAGCCGCGGATCTGGTGCGCCAATGGAAGACACTCGACGGCATGGTCGATCCGGAACGCTACGCGAATACTCTGGCTATGCTGCAATACCAGGCCGGCGCGGCCATCGTGTGGCGCGACGCCGTGACGCGATGGTTCCTGAAGGTCTCCGAGATTCCCGATGCGCTGGGCCGGGTCGGACATTATCCGAACCGCATTACGGCCTCGGAGATGCAGCTCGACGGCTATACGCCGGTCGAAGTGCAGCCGTGGGAGACCGCTTCCGGCGGCAAAGCATACGTATGCCGCGGTCGCCAGGTCTGCACGGCGGCGGCGCATTGCAACCGCCCGGCTGGCTGGTACACGGTTGCGGTGCAGTACTTCGATTACCGCCTGGGCGTATCCACCTTCGACCTCCTCCTGAACCGCCAGACCATCGCCACCTGGAAAGCCGACAGCACGCTGCCCGGCGAAGCGCCGAACGGCGACACCTCCACGCGCTACACTCTCCGTGGGGTTCCGCTTGAACCGGGAGACGTGCTCACCATCGAGGGGCATCCCGACGACGGAGAGCCCGCGCCCATCGACTACATGAGCATTACGCCCGAACCTCTCCGAGAGACGGTAAATACCCGACCATGAAGATCATCAGCGCCTCCGTCAACGTCTGCTCGCCCGGCCGCAATTTTGTCACCCTGAAGATCGAGACCGATGAGGGTATCTATGGTCTCGGCGACGCCACCCTGAACGGGCGCGAGCTGGCGGTCGCCAGCTATCTCAGCGATCATGTGACCCCCTGTATCCTCGGGCGGGATCCTTTTCAGACCGAAGACATCTGGCAGTATCTCTATCGCGGAGCTTACTGGCGCCGCGGCCCGGTCACGATGGCCGCCGTCGGCGCCGTCGATATGGCTCTGTGGGACATTAAAGGCAAGGCGCTCAACACACCGATCTACAACCTGCTCGGCGGCAGGAGCCGCGAGGGCGTGCTGGTCTATGCGCACGCGCACGGCAGAGATATTGAAGAGGCCGTTGACGATGTAGCCCGTCACCGGGAGATGGGCTACCGAGCCATCCGTGTGCAAAGCGGCATCCCGGGCCTCGATGCCACCTACGGCGTCCCCCAAGGCAGCCAGCCTTACGAGCCCGCCGAGCGCGGCCTGCCTTCCGAGAGCCGCTGGTCAACAGAGAAGTATCTGAACCACGTGCCCAGACTCTTTGCCCGCGTGCGCGAACGGTTTGGGGAAGACCTGCAGCTGCTCCACGACTGCCATCATCGGCTCGCGCCCATTGAGGCCGCACGGCTCGGGAAGGAACTGGAGCCCTTTCATCTTTTCTGGCTCGAAGATCCGGTTCCGGCGGAATTCCAGGAGGGCTTTCGCGTCATTCGCGAGCACTCCACCACGCCCATCGCCACCGGTGAGGTGATGAACTCCGTCTGGGACGTGCACGAATTGATCCGTAACCAGTGGATCGACTACGCGCGTCTGACTCTGACGCATGCCGGCGGCTTCACCCCGATGAAGAAGATCGCTGACTTTGCCGCGCTCTATCACGTGAAAACCGGATGCCACGGGCCTACCGATCTGTCGCCCGTATGCCTGGCCGCGGCGCTGCATTTCGATTTGGCCATTCACAACTTCGGCATCCAGGAACATATGCCCCACTGCGCCGAAACCGACGAAGTCTTCCCGCACGCTTATCGCTTCCAGGACGGCTATATGGTTCCCGGCGATGTTCCCGGTCTCGGTGTCGATCTGGATGAGAAGCTCGCCGCGCAATATCCTTATCAGCGGGCTTATCTGCCTGTCCTGCGCAAGCTGGACGGGACCTTGTGGGATTGGTAGCAACAATGGATTTCCGGCGGCCCGATGAGCAGGGACGCCGATCGATAACGCAGGCGCGAACTTCTGCCGGAAGGAGTTGTACATTGTCCGTTCCACACTCTGCTCGCTGGATCGCCCTCCTCTGCGCCGGCCTCATGCCGGCAGTCCCTGCTCGGCCATCTTCGGCCGGATCACGCGCGGGGCAAATCTGGTTCGACTCGTCGCTGCCCATCGACAAGCGCGTCGATGCGCTCGTTTCGGCGATGACCCTCCAGGAAAAAGTCTCGCAGATGGTGAACCATGCCGCTGGCATTCCCCGTCTGGGCGTCCCCGAATACGACTACTGGAGCGAAGGTCTGCACGGCATTGCCCGCTCGGGCTACGCGACGCACTTTCCGCAGGCCATCGGCCTGGCCGCGACCTGGGATACAAGCCTGCAGCACCAGATCGCGACGGTTATTTCGACCGAAGCCCGTGCCAAATACAACCAGGCGATCCGCGACAACCTGCACAGCATCTACTTCGGCCTCACCATCTGGTCGCCCAACATCAACATCTTCCGCGACCCGCGCTGGGGACGAGGTCAGGAAACCTACGGCGAAGATCCATTCCTGACCGGCCGCATGGGGCTGGCCTTCGTGACCGGCCTCCAGGGCAATGATCCGAAGTATTTGCGCGCCATCTCGACGCCCAAGCACTTCGCCGTACACAGCGGGCCGGAGCCGCTGCGGCACAGGTTCAATGTCGATGTCTCGCCGCAGGATCTGGGAGCCACTTATCTGCCGGCTTTTCGCACCACCATCCTGGAGGGCCATGCCGACTCGCTGATGTGCGCCTATAACGCCATCGACGGCGTGCCCGCCTGCGCCAACACCATGCTTCTCCAGCAACATCTGCGAGACGACTGGCACTTCCAGGGATTCGTGACCTCCGACTGCGGCGCCATCGACGACTTCTACTCCCCCGACGGCCACCATTATTCGCCGGATGCCGCTCACGCCAGCGCGGCCGCCGTGAAAGCCGGTACCGATACGAACTGCGGGGACACCTATCTGGCGCTGGTGCAGGCCGTGCAGGAAAGGCTGATTCCGGAGTCGGACATCGATCGGGCGGTGCGGCGCCTCTTTACCGCGCGCATGCGGCTGGGCCTGTTCGATCCGCCGTCGGAAGTGCCGTACGCCAGGATCCCCTACTCGGTCGTCGACTCACCCGAGCATCGTGCCCTCGCGCTGAAGACAGCTGAAGAAGCCATCGTGCTGCTGAAGAATGACGGCACGTTACCGCTCAAACCGGACCTGAAGCGCATCGCGGTAGTCGGTCCCAATGCTGCTTCGCTCCCGGCCATTGAAGGCAATTACAACGCGATCCCGTCCCATCCTTCGCTGCCCGTGGACGGCATCGAGCAGGCGCTGCGCGGCAGGGCCACCGTCGCCTATGCCCAGGGATCAGCCTACGTCGAGGGCTTGCCGATCGTGGTTCCGCGCACCGTGCTGCATCCGGCCAGGGGATCGCGCGAGGACGGGCTCAAAGGCGAATACTTCGCCAACCCGCGCTTCTCCGGAACGCCCGCGGTAACCCGGGTCGACAAACAGATCGAATTTGACTGGGATGCCGCGAAGCCAGTCCCCAGTCTTCCCCGCACGGGTTTCAGCGTACGCTGGACCGGGACCTTCACGCCGCCGGCATCCGGCCGGTACAGCTTTTCCATTCGCCGCCCCGGCGAATGTGATCGCTGCGAGGATCGGGTCTCGTACGTTCTCTGGTTCGACGGCAAGGAAGTCTATAACAGCGCAATCCAGCAGACGCAGAAACGCGGCCGCGCCACTCCCCCGGTCCAGGTGAACCTGACCGACACCTCCGAGCACGCTATCCGCATCGACTATGTCTTCAAGGCTCCGCTCTTCGGCGCCGGGATCGCGCTGCAGTGGGAGGCACCCGCGGAGGCTCTGCGGGCTGAGGCGGTTCGCGCGGCGCAGAATTCCGCCGTGATCCTGGCATTTGTCGGCCTCTCGCCGAATCTCGAGGGCGAAGAGATGCCCGTGCACGTCGAAGGTTTCGACGGCGGCGACCGCACCGATATCGACCTGCCGAAGACGCAGCAGGAGCTGCTCGATGCCCTCGCGGCCACGGGCAGACCTGTCGTGGTGGTGCTGATGAGCGGCAGCGCCGTCGCCATGAACTGGGCTCAGCAGCACGCTGCTGCGCTGGTCGAGGCCTGGTATCCCGGCGAGGCCGGAGGCGAAGCCATCGCGGATATCCTCACCGGCAAAGTAAATCCGTCAGGCCGCCTGCCCATCACCTTCTACGCCTCCGATCAGCAGCTGCCGCCCTTTGCCGACTACAGCATGAAGGGCCGCACCTATCGCTACCTCGAGGGCGACCCTCTGTATCGGTTCGGGTACGGCCTCAGTTACACCACCTTCCGCTACTCCGATCTGAAGCTGTCGGCCAAATCCCTCGAAGCCGGTGAGCCGCTCACCGCCGACGTGACCGTGACCAATACTGGTGATCGTGCTGGAGACGAAGTAGCTGAGCTTTACCTCGTCCCTCCCCACGGCGACGGCTATCCGCTGCGCAGCCTCGAGGGCTTCCATCGCGTTTACCTTGAGCAGCACGCCAGCGCGACTGTCCACTTCGATCTGGATCCGCGCGAGCTGAGCGAGGTTGATCCGAATGGACACCGCGCCGTTCCCGCGGGAGATTATCAGCTCTTTGTCGGGGGCAGCTCGCCCGGCGGCGAAACCGGCTCAAACGGCGTGCAGGCCCGATTCACCATCGCCGGAGAGAAGAGCCTGCCGGAATAGGATCAGGTTCGAGGCGGTAACGGGTTTGCTCAGGCAGAGGCCGGACGCGCCGCAAACCGGCCTATCACGGTATCAAGCGCCTGTTCCCACGCTGGCAGTTGCACGCCGAAGCGCGTCCGCAGCTTCTCGCAGGAGAGCACCGAGTTGTGCGGCCTGCGTGCCGGTGTGGGATATTCGCTCGATGCGATGGGCAATACGCGAGGAGCCCTTCCGTCGAGCAGCGCCTGCGCCCGCGCAAAGATCGCCTGAGCAAAGCCGCACCACGAAACCGCCCCCGAGCAGGTCATGTGATACACCCCGGCCCACTCCTGTTCGCCGGCCTTTCCGCTCAGAACAGCATCGACCACCGCGCGCGTGGCATCGGCGATGGCGATGGATGTCGTGGGCGCGCCGCGCTGATCGTCCACGATTTTCAGCTCGTCGCGCTGCCGCCCCAGACGCAGCATCGTGAAGAGGAAGTTATGCCCGTGCGGCCCGTAGACCCAGCTGGTGCGAAAAATCAGAGTTCGCCCGCCAGCGCCCCGGATCGCCTCTTCGCCCGCCAGCTTGCTCGCGCCATAGAGATTCAGCGGATTGGTGGGATCCTCTTCGGCCCATGCCCCCGACTTCGATCCATCGAAGACATAATCGGTCGAATAATGCACCAGCAGGGCGTTCCGTCGCAGCGCCTCTTCGGCCATCACGCCGGGCGCACGCCCATTGATGGCCATTGCCAGATCCCGTTCGGATTCCGCCTTATCGACCGCCGTGTAGGCAGCAGCATTGAGGATCACATCCGGCGCAACACGCTGAATCGTGGCGCGAATCTGCTCTTCGGCCGTGAGGTCGACCTCCGTGCGCGCGCAGATGACAGTCTCACCCAGCCCGGAAAAGCTTCGCTGCAGCTCCGTGCCCACCTGGCCTGATGAGCCGAAGATCAGAATTCTGGGCCCGTTCAAGGAAAGATCTCCGCATTCCGCAGCAGGGCGCCTTTGCGGTCTTTTTCCGAGACGATCGCGTCATCGCCCGAGACCGGCCACGGAATGGCCAGGTCCGGATCGTTCCAGACAATGGTTCGCTCGCCCACCGGCGAATAGTAATCCGTCACTTTATAAGCAAAGCCGACAACATCGCTGAGAGCAACAAAGGCGTGCCCGAACCCCACAGGGATCCAGAGCATCACGCCATTGTCGCCTGTGATCTCCACGGCAACGTGCCTGCCGAGGGTCGGCGAGTTGCGGCGCAAATCGACCGCCACATCGAGGACCGCGCCGTGCGTTACCCGCACCAGCTTTCCCTGCGGCTGCACCGTCTGGTAATGAATGCCGCGAACCACATCCTTCCTGGAAAGAGAGAAATTATCCTGCGCCCAGGACGAAGGCAATCCGGCTTCGGCCATGGCGCGCGCGTTCCAGGTCTCCCAGAAGGCGCCGCGATCGTCGCGATAGATGGCCGGGGTGAGGATCAGAACCCCATTCAGCGAGGTCTCTTCGATCTTCATAACTGAGTGGCTCCGGAGGCGAAGTGCGGCTCGCCCAGCAGGCCGAGCAGGTACTGGCCGTACCCGCTCCTGGCAACGTCCCTGGCCAGCGCGGCCATCTGTTCGGAGTCGATATAGCCGAGCCGCCACGCGATCTCCTCGGGACACGCGATCTTCAGCCCCTGGCGGCGCTCAATGGTCTGGATAAACAGCCCCGCTTCGAAGAGGGAATCGTGCGTGCCGGTATCGAGCCACGCCATGCCGCGGCTCATCACCTGCACGTTGAGGCGTCCGGCTTCGAGATAGCGGCGGTTCAGGTCCGTGATCTCCAGCTCGCCGCGCGCCGAAGGCTCCAGCGAGGAAGCAATGCTCACTACATCGCGGTCGTAAAAATAGAGCCCGGTCACCGCGTAGCGGGAACGCGGCTTCTCCGGCTTCTCTTCAAGGCTGATGGCCTGTCCCGCGGCGTCGAATTCCACCACGCCGTAGCGCTCCGGGTCATGTACCGGATAGGCAAAGACGGTCGCGCCCTGCTGCAGGCCGGCTGCCTGCCGCAGTTGCTGCGAGAAGGACTGACCGTAGAAGATGTTGTCGCCCAGGATCAGCGCGCTGGTATCGCCGCCGATAAAATCCCGGCCGATCAGGAAGGCCTGCGCCAGCCCGTCGGGGTTGGGCTGGACGGCATACTGAATATCGATGCCCCACCGATGACCGTCGCCCAGCAGATCCGAAAAGCGCGCCGTATCCTGCGGTGTGGAGATGATCAGGATGTCGCGCAGCCCCGCCAGCATCAGCGTGCTCAGCGGGTAATAGATCATCGGCTTGTCGTAGACCGGCAGCAGCTGCTTGGAGATGACATGCGTCACCGGATAGAGGCGAGTGCCTGACCCGCCCGCGAGGATAATTCCCTTCATAGTGCCAGGCGCTCCGCGTAGTTGCGCTCCATCCAGTCCAGATACGCGCCGCTGCGGACATTCTCTGTCCATGCGCGATGATCCAGATACCAGCGCACCGTCTTGCGCAGACCGCTCTCGAATCGTTCCAGGGGCGACCACCCCAGCTCGTCTGCAATCTTCGACGCGTTGATCGCGTAGCGGCGGTCATGTCCTGGCCGATCCTGCACAAAGCTGATCAGCCTTCGCCGCGGGCCGGCCGCGCTGTCCGGTGACATCTCGTCGACGAGGTCGCAGATGGTGCTGACTACGTCGATGTTCTTCCGCTCGCTGTTGCCCCCGATGTTGTAGGTCTCGCCCACACGCCCCCGCTCCAGCGCCGCGCGAATAGCCGAGCAGTGGTCCTCGACAAAGAGCCAGTCGCGCACGTTGCCGCCATCGCCGTAGACGGGGAGCGGCTTGCCTTCAAGCGCGTTCAGAATCATCAGAGGGATCAGCTTCTCGGGAAACTGAAACGGCCCATAGTTGTTGGAGCAGTTGGTGGTCAGCACCGGCATTCGCCACGTGTGGTGGTAGGCGCGCGCCAGGTGATCCGAGGCAGCCTTGGATGCTGCATAAGGACTGTTCGGCGCATATGGCGTCGTTTCGCAGAAGGCCGGATCGCCCGCGCCCAGAGTGCCGTAAACCTCATCTGTCGAAACGTGCAGAAAACGGAATGCCTTCTTGTCTCGCTCCTCCAGCGTTGCCCAGTAGAGCTTCGCCTGTTCAAGAAGATTGAACGTGCCCTGCACGTTGGTGCGGATGAAGGCGTCCGGAGCGACAATCGAGCGGTCCACATGGCTCTCGGCTGCGAAGTGCACAATCGCCCGCGGCCGGTGCTCCCGCAGCAGGGAACCGATCAGCTCCGCGTCGCAGATGTCTCCGCGCACCAGCAGATGCCGCGCGTCATCCTTTACTGAGTCCAGGTTTGCAGGGTTCCCCGCATAGGTCAGAAGATCGAGGTTGACGACTGGCGTCCCCACCCGCTCGATCCACTGAAGGACGAAGTTGGAGCCGATGAAGCCGGCTCCGCCGGTGACAAGAATGGTGTCGCGAAGATTCATGAATTCTCAGGGGGTCAACCGGCTGCCTGGGGCGAGCGTACGCTTCAGCAGGGCCAGTTTAGCATTCGAATCGGGATCGGCCTTCAGCCGAGCCCACCATGCCTTTGTCAGCGCCGCGAAAACTCCCAGGATGAACCCGACAAACGTAGCACCAATCACGATCAGCGCTCGCTGCGGGAAGGATCGCCGGTCCGGTTTGATGGCCGGATCGACGATCTGAATGACCGACCCTTCCTTCGCCTCGTCCAGCTTCGCGATCTCGAATTGCTTTGCCAGGATCTCGAAGATCGTCTCGTAGTATCTTACGTCGCGCAGTTTCCTGAGGTACTCGAGGCCGGCTTGGGGCACCAGGCCTTTCGGAACGATCAGCGAATCGGGATTCTCCTCCGATCCGCCGAGCTTCGCCAGCTCCGCTCGCAGCCCGTCGAGCTCCTGCTGCGCCTGCATCAGCTGCGCGTTTTGTCCCGTAGCAAAGGTCTCGAGACCCGCGATCTGCACTTCCTTCCCGGTGATCTGAGCGCGAAGGTTCGCTGCCGACTCGACCAGCGCGGTGGCCTGGCTGTTGAGCTGGATCAGTCCGGTCGTCTGCTGCGTCCGTTTCAGCGCCTCCTCGGCATTGGTCAGGTTATCCTTGGCTTCTTCCAGCTGCTGCTGGAAGAAGAGGCGCCGCTGTCCCGCCTCGGTGATGGCGAGATGCTCGGTCAGGTGGTGGAATGCCTCCAGGTAAGCATTTGTCAGATCTGCTGCCCGCTGCGGATCGTGGTCCTCGACCGAAACGTGGATCAGGTTATCCTTGCCATTGCCTTCCACTTTTGAGTGGTGCTCAAAAGCCTTGCGGGCGTCGGAAAGGTATTTGCACTTGTACTCCTTCATCAGGCCGAATTTCCTGATCACGGCGTCTTCAACGGTCTGGCTCCGGAACATGGCAACGTACATGTCATTCGGGTTCCTGATGCCGAGGCTGCTGCCGGCGAGGGCTGCCATGGACCCGAGGCTGCCAAGCTGGGACGTAAGAATCGAGCCAAGGGAAGACTCCTGCCGCGGTGGCATCAGCACGGCCTTTGCGGTATAGGACTTGGGCAGGATCAGCGAAGCCACCACCGACACAACCGCAAATGTTGCCGTCACCGCAGCGATCATCCGTTTGTGTTCGGCCAGAACGATGAGCAGGTCCAGCAGCGATATCTCATCGTCATCCGCGGGCTGCCCGGGCGGCCTGTGCGGAGGCCCTGGAGTCCCTGCCGATTCCGCGATCTCCGAAAACTGTGTATCTGTTGCCATCAGACTCCAGGGGACCCATATCCCGGCGCGGACCTCTGACTGTATGTTACAGTCTGATCGCTGGCCATTGCCCCTTAATAGATGAAGCTGAGCGCCGCTGCGCCGAAAGCGAACTGCGAGAACAACTGCGAATACTCCAGGAAACCCCGCATAGCCGACGGCTTGAAGATCTTTTGCGGCACCACGATCGTGTCCCCCGGGTTCATCCGCAGACCAGCGAACTCGTTGCCCCAGATTCCGCTCTCGGCCTCCCGGCTGATGACCGAGCCATCCGCCCGAATGACGAAAATGTGCTTTGCGTCGGCGTCCCGATTGGGTCCGCCCGCCAGCCGCAGGTAACTGCCCGCACGGCGCGAAGATGTATACAGGAAGGAATTCTGGTCATAGACGGCGCCCACCACATTCACACTGGCTGGCAGGGTAGGAACCATGAAGCGGTCTCCGTCCTCCAGTGCAATGTCCGGAAGGGAATCCACGGCGGTCGTGCCTGGCCGGAATTCCAGCACAATCCGGCCAGTAGCCCGCATTCGACTGAGCTGAGTAAGCATGGCCTGCTCGCTCGCCTGCGCGGCGCTTCCGGTCGCCAAATCCTGGGGCGAGCTGACGGGAGAAGATATGATCGCCAGATTGCCCTGCTGGATCTGTAAAGAGAGAGTCTCTATGTACTCATTCAGCCTGCGCTGCTGCGCAGTTCGCGTCGATTCACGGGTGAACTCGGACCCGTAGAGATATGCATTGGGGCTGAACCCGCCGGCTCGCTTCACCAGCTCGCGCAGCGTCTCTCCCGGGCGGACGGTGTAGATGCCGGAATGGACAAACTCGCCCTCCAGCCGTACGAACTTCGTCTGTTCGTTCACCGGAACCCGGATATCCGCCTGCGAAAGGATCGAGACTACATCGCCGGGCTCGAGCGTCAGGTTCTGCGATTCGTCATGGTGCAATACCAGGCGTCCCAGATCGAACGGAATGAGCGTGGTCTTCAGCGTCTTCGGATCCAGCCGCTCGATGACCGCATAATTCCAGTCGATATCGGGGGCGATGGGGCCGACCCGGGTGCGTGTCGGAGAAAGCACGCGAGGCCCGAGCTCCGACTGTTCCTCGGCCAGACTTGCGCTGCTGGCGCTGGGAGCCCGCTGCCCACCCACACCCTGTGTGGACCCGGTCGGGCCGCCGGTCGCAGTCTGGTCCGGGGGGACCCCCGTGGTGTCGTAATTCTGGCCCGCGTAGCCCTGATCGGTCGAATACCCTGCTGCCGCATTTCCGTACTGGTCCGTCGGATTTCCATATTGATCCGTCGGAGTTGCACCCGTGCCATACTGGTCCGTGGCATACTGATCCACGGTGGATTGGTTGCTGCCAGCCAGCCCCAGGCTGTTCTGCTGGCCGGCCGCCCCGCCCTGCCCGATCTGGTTCCCGGCCATGCCCGGGCGTGGCAAGGGAGGGTGCCCAAGAAGCTGGCTCCGCGGCAAATTAGCCGGATACGTTGGCTGACGCAGGTTGGGGAAATAGCGGAGCGGCTCGAACTCCGGTCCCGGAAGTCCCAGCTGCGCGCGCCTCCACCAGTAGTTGCGGGTAATCAGGGAGTCCCTGTCCGGGATCAGCTCGCTTACTTTCATTCCCGGATGCCACGCGAACCTGCCGGGATTAGCGGTGTTCCCGCGCAGCGTCACCGTCTTCTGATACTGGGGAAGAATGGAATAAAGCAGGACCAGATCGCCGTCGTCCAGCGTGGTTGTCAGGCCCTGCTTGTCGTACGCGACTTCCATCGCCAGCCGGTTGCGATGTTCGTCGATTCGCTCGATCGAGATCTGCGTCCGGGCGGCAATGGCGGTTGCTCCTCCGGCATCCGCGATCAGGCTGCCCAGCGACTCTCCCGGACGGAGTTCGTACACAGCCGGATTTCGGATGCTGCCCGTGACAGCCACCTCGGGTCCCGCCGCCGGGATGAAGATCACATCGCCCGACTGCAGCGGCACGTCCTTCGACTTGTCACCATGGATCAGCAGGTCATACAGATCAAAGGTCGCGACGACCTTTCCGCTGCGCCGCAGTTCAATCTTTCGCAGCGATCCCGTCGCCGACGGGCCGCCTCCGGCGAAAAGAGCATCCACCAGGGTGCTGAGGGAGCTGACAGTGTAGACACCCGGCCGCCGCGCCTCACCTGTCAGGTAGACCTGAATCGCCCGAATCTCACCGACGTCCGCCGTCAGGTCGAAATTGTGGAAGACCCTGCCGACTGCTGAGCGCAAGTGCTCATCCAGCCCGGAAAACGGAATTCCAGCGACGTGCACCTCGCCCACCTGCGGCAGGTAGATCTCACCCGAACGGTCCACCCGCACATCAGCGTGGAAATTTACCTGCCCCCATACCCGAATGCGCAACTCATCTCCGGGGCCGATTGCGTAGTCGGGGGGGACCGGTGTCAGGTCCAGCGGAGCGAATGTGGACGGCACATACCGGAACAGGTTCGCCCCAAATATCGGAAGAACTTCTCCGGTTGTGGATGCCACGAACTTCTGAAATTCAGTCAGCGGTTCGGGAGGAAGCGGTCTCCGCGGCTGATAATAGCCGAGGCCCCGGCCTGGGGGTCCGTAATCCATATAATTCAAATTCTGTGACTGCCCCGGAGTCATCGTTCGCGGCATCATCATGCCCGAGACCCCCGGTGAATACGGATTGACTCCCGTATATTGCCCTGAACATTCTGGTGCCGATGCCATCAGCGGATCCGTACAGTCGGGAGTACCGGTTTGGCCGGAAACACTGCCTGGGTACGGTTGTTGCTGTAACGGTTCCTGGGCGCGCACAGAAAGGGCAACCAGCGGGATCACAGCAAGGAGAGCCAGCTTCTTCGTCATACCCGGGCACCGCACAGACACGCTGCCGGTCGCGGTCGGCGGCTGATCGTCTTCTGTTCCTGCAACGGACGGGAACCTTTCGAGGCACCGCCAGTTTAGCATGCGCGCTCCTGCCAGGGTCCGCGCCCTCTCGTGAATTGTGTTTTGTTCCATTTCCGGGCGGTCGTGGGGCGTGTCAACCAGGGTACGACGGTGTCCCCAAAGCCATATTTTATTCAAACTACCAACCCCGGCAGCGTATACTGCCTCCCAGAAACACAGGACTCGATTGGTTGCAGCTCTGTAATTCTGTGGCCAGCCAGGAACTCCCGCCGGAAGACCGAAGCTCGTTTTTTGGATCTGCGCGTACGAATACCAAAATCGTAATTGGTGGGTGGAGATGGGGTCGCTTTCATTCGAAAACATTTTTCCTTCGGAGCCCGGAGATCGGTCGGAACGTGCAGGGTGGCCACCCAGGAAGGTGCCGGTTAGCTGGAGCAATCCGTCCCTTGCCGCTCTCCCTGCCGCTCGCACGCTGAGCGAGGCAAGCCCCTGGGCGATTTCCGCTATGCGCCGTGTTCTGGATTTCAGCCTCGCAGGCACCGCGCTGATTGCCCTTTCACCGGTGATGGCATTCGCTGCCGCGCTGGTCCGCTTCGGTTCCCCCGGACCGATCCTGTTCCGCCAGCGGCGCATGGGGCGAAACGGAAAAGAATTTACGCTCTACAAATTCCGCTCCATGCGGGAAGAGTACGGGACCAGCACCTGTATCACCGTCAGCGGCGATTCCAGAATTACCCCGGTGGGGGCGTTTCTGCGCCGCTACAAGCTGGACGAACTCCCGCAGTTCTGGAATGTACTCCGCGGCGATATGGGCCTGGTCGGTCCGCGCCCCAAGCTGCCCCACCATGAAGCCCTGCACATGACCTACAGGCCGGGCATTACTGGCGCTGCCACCCTGGCCTTTCGTAATGAGGAAGAGCTGCTCTCCCAGATCCCGGAGACCGAGCTGGAGATCTTCTACGAGAGCTTCGTGAAGCCTGCCAAGGCTCATCTTGATTCCGAGTACATGCGTGCCGCTTCGCCGGTCAGCGACCTGAAGATCCTCTGGCGCACTGGAACCTCGTGCCTGTTTTCCCCGGCCAGGGTGCGGCCCGAGGCAGCCGAGGTCATGGCGCAGTTTGCCTGGGCTCGGGGGGGGGCTTCCAAAGTGGAACACAGCGCGGTTGCTGCCGGTGAGAAGCGGGCCTGTGTTGCCCGCTTCAACCCCGAGATGTAACCCGAACCTGAAATCTGTCCACAAGGAGCAGCTCAGGGACTGTTCTTCTTCCGTTGGAGCGCGATCTCTGCCGATTGCCCACTGAAATGGGCCGTTCCGATTTGGTTCTGCCCTGCCGTCCTGTTACGTCAGGCACCCTGGTTCGACATCCGGCGCGCAGCATTTCCGCCATCCTGCTGAACAATCGAGACATCTCGCCCCTTCGTTCCGCTCACCCGTCTCCGGGCACGACGCCGATGCGGTGGCGAGAGGAACCCACTCGTGACCGCCCGCCCGCTCAACGCGTCTCATATCGACCCCGGCAAGAGGGCCGGACAAACTCCAGCCTCGGAGGGCCGGTGCAGGGGACTGCCGTCGCGGCAATGGCAGGACTCCGGGGTCTTGTTTGCCGGATTTCTCGCCTGTGCAGCCGCGTTGGCCAGCGTGTTCCTCGGGCCGGCAACGGCCTGGTCCCAGCAACAGTCTCCGTCGCGCTCCTACGCGGTCCTGCCTGGCAAAACCGGGAAGGGCCGGTCGGCCCTGTTCCTGGCAAGACGTGGGCTGGGACGCCAGGGAGAACCCACCCCCGCCGGCATTCTGATCCAGGCGCGCGCCAGCCACGCCGCCCTGGTCCGCGCGCGTGCAGCCGCAGCCCAAATGCAAACACCCGCTCCCGTCTGGCAGCCAATCGGCCCTGGTCAGGTCAGCACCTCTTCGTGGAACCTCGTCACAGGACGCGTGACCAGCATCGCCGCCGACCCGTCGGTCTCCTCCGGGAACACTGTCTATGTGGGAACCACCGGAGGGGGTGTGTGGAGGTCCACCAATGCCGCGGATGCCACCCTTGCGGATGTCAGCTTTGTCCCCCTCACGGATAACGTGAGCGCTTTCTCTTCCGCCGCGCTGACCTCTCTCAGCATCGGCGCGGTTTCCGTCCAGCCGGGCGGCACAGGAGTCATCCTGGCCGGAACTGGAGATCCCAACGATGCCACCGATTCCTGGTATGGCGCGGGCATCCTGCGCTCCGCGGATGGCGGCAACACCTGGAGCCTGATCAGCACCACCAGCGGCTCCGGCTCCACCTACACCTTTCTCGGCAATGCCTTTGCCGGATTCGCCTGGAGTTCCGTCACTCCCAGCCTGGTCGTGGCCGCCGTCAGTCAGTCCGAATACGGCTCAATTCTCGGCGGCTCTGCCAGCCAGGCGATCCCAGGTGTCTACTACTCGGCCGACGCCGGGCTTAGCTGGCAGTTGGCCACCATCGAGGATGACACCACCGTCATCCAGTCCCCGCAAATGAGTGTCGCTCTCGGAAATGCCGCGACCGCCGTTGTCTGGAACCCGATCCGCCAGCGCTTCTATGCGGCCATCCGGCTCCACGGCTACTATGAGTCCGCCGACGGGATCACGTGGACCCGCCTTGCCAGCCAGCCGGGGGCGAACTTGAGTACTTTCAACTGCCCTTCCGACCCGGGTCAGCCGGGTGCGATTTCCTGCCCCATGTTCCGCGGAGCCCTGGCTGTCCAGCCGCTGACCGGCGACATGTTCGCTCTGACTGTCGACCAGAACAATCTCGACCAGGGACTGTACCAGGATGTGTGCAGCCGAACTTCCGGCGCCTGCGCCTCCGGCTCGGTGCAGTTCGGCACGCAGATCGCCGATCGGCCGCTGGACTCGATCGGCGGCGATGGCACCATCCCGCAGGGAGGCTACAACCTGTGGCTGGCCGCGGTGCCCTCGCAGCAGGATACCCTGCTCTTCGCGGGTGCGACCGACATCTGGCGCTGCAGCCTGGCCAGCGGCTGCGCCTGGCGCAATACCACCAATGCCCAGACCTGCGCGGCGGCCCATGTGGCGCCGGCGCAGCACGCTGTCGACGCCACGTTCGGAGCAAGCGGGCTGCTCTACTTCGGCAATGACGGCGGGCTCTGGCGCTCGACCGACGCCGTCAGCCAGCAGGACTCGGTCTGCTCCCCCGACGACGCCGCTCACTTCGACAATCTCAACGGCGCCCTCGGGTCGCTGGCGGAGGTGGAAAGCTTCAGCGAGGACCCCACAGACTCTTCGGTCTGGCTGGCGGCGATGGGAGGCCTCGGCACTGCAGCCGCGCCGCAGAGCGGAACCGTCTGGAATCAGGTCCTGGACGGCGAAGGCAACATGGTCGCCGTCGATCCCGCCGACGCGCAGAACTGGTATGCCACCTCGGAATTCGGCGTGGGTGTCAACCGCTGCATCGAGGGTACAGCCTGCGATACGGCGGCCTTCGGCAACGTGGTCATTGGCGAAAGTCAGGTCGAGGACGACGTCCAGCTCATCCCTGCGCCCTGGATCCTCGATCCCCAGGACACAGCGAACCTCATCCTCGGTACCTGCCGCGTCTGGCGCGGTCCGGCCACAGGAGCCGGCTGGGGCCCGAGCAGCCTCCTCAGCACGATGCTCGACAGCGACCAGGGGACATTCTGCAATGGCAATGCTGAAATCCGCTCTCTCGCCGCCGCCATGAACACCTCCGGCGGCTCGCCGGGCTCTGAACATCTCTACGCGGGTATGGCAGGCACGCTCGACGGCGGTGCCACTGTTCCCGGCCACGTCTTCACCGCCAGTGTCAATGTCGCATCCCAGGCATCGAACACCACCTGGATCGATCTCGCGGGTTCCCCAATCGCTAACCAGGCGCGCCCAGGAGAGCAGTTCGATCCCGGAGGATTCGACATCTCCGACATCTACGCTGACCCGCACGACGCAACGGGCCGCACCATCTACGTCACCGTGCAGGGGTATACCGGCAGTTCTGTGGCCGAACCGCTGGTGTATCGCTCCACGGATGCGGGCGCGCACTGGTACGACATCACCGCCAACCTGCCCAATGCTCCCGTGAACGCCGTGGCCGTCGATCCGAATGACGCGAATATCATCTACGTCGCTTCGGATACCGGCGTCTACATGACCCAGAACGTAGCCGGCTGCAGCCCCGCTGGCGCCATCTGCTGGAATGTCTTCGGCAGCGGTCTCCCCAATGCGCCGGCCATGGCGCTGATGACCTGGAATGAAGGCTCCGTTCAGGTGCTCCGCGTCGCCACCTACGGGCGCGGCATCTGGCAAACCACCCTCGCGACCGCCGGCATTGCTCCCACCACCGCAAACCTTTCGCCCGGCTCGCTGACTTTCGCCGCACAGCAGGTTCAGACGGTCAGCGCCAGACAAACCCTCGCCGTCACTAATTCCGGCGCGCTCAACCTGAACATCAACAGCGTAACCATCACCGGTGACTTCAGCGAAACAGACAACTGCAGCGGAGAATCTCTGGCGCCGGCTGCTTCCTGCCAGATCCTGGTCACCTTCGATCCCACAAAGACCGGCGCGAGGCAGGGCGGTCTCACCCTCTTCGCCAACGTCCCCGGAGGCCAGCTCACAGCTGCGCTTTCCGGCACGGGTCTGGCTCCTGCCGCGGTCCTGCTCAATCCCGGCTCGCTGAGCTTCGACCCAACCACAATCGGCTCGCCCTCCGCCGCTCAGTCCATTTCCATCTCGAATACCGGAGCGGACCCCGTCGCGCTCAACGGCGAGTCGGTCACCGGCGATTTCAGCATCGCTGCCAATACCTGCGGCAGTACCCTTGCGCCGCAGTCCGGCTGCACCGTCAGCATCGTTTTCAAGCCCGCCGCATCGGGTTTGCGAAGCGGCGTGCTGACCGTCCGCGATGCCCTCGGAAGCCAGGTGGCGCAACTCTCCGGCACGGGGCAAACCGCCGCGACCGATGCGCTCTCGCCGTTATCGCTGGCTTTTGCAGCCCAGCAGATCGGCACCACCAGCCCCAGCCAGCAGGTCACGCTCACCAATTCCGGCGACCAGGCGCTGACCGGCATTACCCTTTCGGTCACCGGTGACTTTACGGTCGTCAACAACTGCGGGTCCCTGCTCCAGGGCCACGGTACCTGCACCATTCCGGTCAGCTATGTCCCCGCCAGAGTAGGCGCCGTAACGGGCACGCTGACGGTCACTGACGAGTTCCGCAGCCAGACCGCCACGCTGGCCGGTACCGGTCTGGCCCCGCCGGGGATTTCTGCCACTCCGGTGTCCATCGGTTTTGGCGGGTACGCCGTCGGTTCGGCCAGCGGCGTCCAGACCGTCACCGTCACCAACAGCGGCGGCTATTCGCTCACCGCCCTCAGCGCCACTATCAGTCCCGGATTCACCATCGCCGGCAACAATTGCCCCGCGACCCTGCCCATCCAGTCCGCCTGCCAGATCGACGTCACCTTCTCGCCGTCGGCCGCCGGCCCTGCGACGGGCATGCTGGCCATCTCGGCCGCGAACCTCACCCGCAGCCTGGTCGTCGCCCTTTCCGGCTCCGGCGAAGACTTCAGCCTCGTCGTGACCGGCTCGTCCTCCACCGTCATCACCAGCGGCCAGTCCGCCAATTTCTCTCTTCAGCTGACCGGATTAGCCGGAACCACAGGCACCGTAGCCCTCGATTGCGGCCCGCTGCCGCAGAACGCCACCTGTTCTGTGAATCCGGCCAGCCTGACCCTGACCGGCTCGAATACATCCACGGTTTCGGTATCGATCATGACCGGCGTCGCAGCCGCCTCCGCCCTTCGGCGCGACCGCTGGTCGACAACCAGGGCTGCGCTTCTCGCGCTGGTTGTGCCGGTATGCTTTGCGTTTCGCCGCAGAAGAGCTTTCGCAGCCACGCTGTTCTTTCTGCTGCTGGTCTTCCTTCCCGCGGGCTGCGGCGTCGGAGCCAGCTCAGGTTCCGCCGGCAGCGGAAGCGGCAGTTCGGGGGGAAGTCAGAATTCCACGCCTCCCAGCACCTACGACATCACCGTCCGGGGAACGATGTCCAACATCACGCACAGCGTCGTGTTCAAACTGACCGTCCAGTAGTTCCGACTCAGGCGGATACGGCCGCTCAGCCGTGCATCGCGCGCAGCAGGTGCACAACCCACCCGATCGTCAGCAAACCGGCCCCTTCAATGAGAAATGCCCACAGAATCCCGCGAACGCAGCGGCCCGTGCATTCCACCTCTGCCACCTCGGTGGAACGCTCGGTCTCCCGCGAGAGCGACGATACCTGCGCAAATGACCTGGACCTCAAGGCAGAAAGACTCGACTCATAAGCAGACATCAGAAATTTCTCCTTGTTTTGACTAGTTTTCCCGGGGGGGCGGATCGATGCCGCTTACTGTTACATGCCCGTGGCGCAGTTCCAATCACACTTTGGTGGAACCCTGCTGCCCTCGGAGTTGGATGCCGTAACGGAAATGGGAAAGGCCGCCCCGTCCGGGAGCGGCCTTCGTTGGTAAGTTGTTGTAAAAGCTACGGTTACTCGTGAACCGAATCCACAAACGCCCGCAGCTTGCGCGAGCGCGAAGGATGCCGCAGCTTGCGCAGTGCCTTGGCTTCGATCTGCCGGATCCGCTCGCGCGTGACCTGGAAGCTCTGTCCCACCTCTTCCAGCGTGTGCTCCGAACCGTCCTCGAGGCCGAAGCGCATCTTCACCACACGCTCTTCGCGCGGCGTCAGCGTGCGCAGCACCTGCGAGGTGTACTCCTTCAGGTTCACGCTGATCACGGCATCGGAAGGCGAAACCGCCTGGCGGTCTTCGATGAAATCGCCCAGGTGCGAATCTTCCTCCTCGCCGATCGGGGTCTCCAGCGAAATCGGCTCCTGCGCGATCTTCAGCACCTTGCGGACCTTCGCCACCGGGATATCCATCCGCTTGGCGATTTCTTCGGACGTAGGTTCGCGCCCCAGCTCCTGCACCAGCTGCCGCGAGGTGCGAATCAGCTTGTTGATGGTCTCGATCATGTGCACCGGGATGCGGATCGTCCTCGCCTGATCGGCGATGGCGCGCGTGATCGCCTGCCGGATCCACCACGTCGCATAAGTCGAGAATTTGTAACCGCGGCGGTACTCGAACTTGTCGACCGCCTTCATCAGGCCGATGTTGCCTTCCTGAATCAGGTCCAGGAACTGCAGCCCGCGGTTGGTGTACTTCTTCGCGATCGACACCACCAGGCGCAGGTTGGCCTCGATCAGCTCCCGCTTGGCCTGCTCGGCGTCCATGTCGCCCTGGATCATCTCGCGCTGCGTGCGCTTCAGCTCGGCAATCGAGACGCCCGCCTCTTCTTCCAGCTTCTCCAGGTCCGTCTTGCAGTTCTTCTGCTGCCGCCGGTATTCCTTCTTCAGTTCCTCGCTGCGGCTCTGCTCCCACTTCTGATCGAGCGACCGGATCTGCCGCTCCAGCGTGCGCATCGCCTCAACAGTCTTGTTGACCTTGTCCAGCAGCCGCTTGCGCTCGATGTTCGTGTACTTCAGCTCGCGCACAATGCGCGACACCATCACCTTCTCGCGCGCGATCGCCCACCGCAGCTTCCGGTGCTCCCTCGGCCTGGCCTTCTGGTTGGTCTGCGCCAGCTTCTCTTCGAACTGCTGCGCCTTCTTCTGGTGCTTCAACAGCGTGTCGACGCGCCCCGCCGTCTGGCGCACCCGCGTCTGCACCACTTCCTCGGTCAGCTCCTCATCGTCGAAGATGACAATTTCCTTGATGTTGCGCACGCCGCGCTTCAGGTCCTCGCCCAGAGCCACGATCTCCCGGATCACCACCGGCGAACGCGAAATCGCCTTCAGCACGCGCAGCTGGCCGCGCTCGATGCGCCGCGCGATCTCCACCTCGCCTTCGCGCGTCAGCAGGGGCACCGTGCCCATCTCGCGCAGGTACATGCGCACCGGATCGTTCGTCTTCTCCAGCGTCCCCGGCGTCAGGTCAAGCTCGACGTCCTCGCCTTCCTCGCCTTCAAACTCGTCGCGTTCGCCGCCGAGCTTCGGCCCACCCTCGAGAATGTCAATCCCCTGAGTCCCGATCGTGGTGATCAGGTCGTCGAGGTCGTCCGGCGAATTCATATCACCCGGCAGAAGGTCATTGACCTCGTTGTAAGTCAGATAGCCCTTCTCCTTACCAGCGTCGATGAGCTTCTGAATATCTGCCTCGTATTTATCGTCAGTTGCCAAGCGGATTGGTCCCCCGCATTGAATTTTCGGATCTGTCTGCCTGAATGGGACGAGGTGCGGTCAGGGCCATATGAGGCGGATCCCGAAGCGGCTCGGAGGCCGTCGGATCGTAGGCGCACGTCTGCCCAGGGACGTTCAGAATACCATAGAACCGGCTTAACTCCGGCAATTTCTGCCATTTCTGGGCCGTTCCGGCCTGAAAACGTCTGTATCTGGGGGCAAATCCTCAATCATTTAGATGTAGACGCGTCGAATTTGTTTCGTCATTGTCATCAATTTGCGCCGTTTTCGTTACGTCCGCCCCGCTGTACCCTGTATCCGGAACCCTCGATGGCCGTCGATTTCGCCCAGAACGTCAAGGAACAGGCCGATATCGTCAAAGTCATCGGGGAGTACGTCCGTCTCCGCAGGGCCGGAGCCCAGAACTTCAGCGGCCTCTGCCCTTTCCACAAGGAAAAAACGCCCTCCTTCAGCGTCCACGCCGGCCGCCAGTTCTACCACTGCTTCGGTTGCGGCCAGTCCGGCGACGTCTTCTCCTTCGTCCAGAAGATCGAAAACATCCCCTTCCCTGAGGCTGTCCGCGCCGTTGCCCGGAAATGCGGAATCCCCCTGCCCAGGCGCGAATTCGCCTCGCCTGAAGAAGCCGCCGAGCACCGCCAGCGCGGCAAGCTGCTCGAATTGCATGAGGTTGCCACCGCCTGGTTCGAAGACCAGCTTCGTTCTCCTGAGGGCGCACTGGCCCGCGAATACCTCGCCGGCCGCGGCCTCGGCTCCGAGGGCATCGCCAAGTTCCGCATCGGCTACGCCCCCGAGTCCTTCCACGCCCTCCGCGAACGCCTCCAGCCCCTCGCCGACGAGGCGACTCTCCGCCTCTCGGGTCTCTTTTCCTGGAAAGAGCAGGAAGACGGCTCCCCGGGTCCCATGTACGCCCGTTTCCGCAGGCGCGTCATGTTCCCCATCGCCAATGAGGCCGGCCGCGTGATCGCCTTTACCGCCCGCACCCTCGACACCGGCGAGAAGTCCGGGCCCAAATACCTCAATTCGCCCGAGACGCCCCTCTACTCCAAGGGCCAGGTGCTCTTCAACCTCGACAAAGCCCGCCAGGCGATCCGCCAGGATGGCGGCGCTGTCCTCGTCGAAGGCCAGATGGACTGCATCTCCGTCTTCCTCGCCGGCATCCCCAATGTCATCGCCACCAGCGGCACGGCCTTCACCGAAATGCAGGTGCGGCTCCTGCGCCGCTACGCTGCCCGCGTCATCGTCAACTTCGACCCCGACACTGCCGGAGCCAACGCCGCCGAAAAATCCATCGCCCTGCTCACCGAAGAGGGCTTCGATGTCCGCGTCCTCACCCTCGAAGGCGGCCTCGATCCGGACCGCTTCGTCCGCGAGCGCGGAGCCCGCGCCTATGTCGAGGTCCTCCGCGCCGCTCCGTCCTTCCAGGACTACCTGATCGAGCGCGCCCGCCGGCTCTATCCCGGCCGCGATCCCAAATCGAAAACCGATGCCCTCAACTACCTGCTTCCCCACATCCGCCGCATCCCCAGCCGCATCGCCCGCGATGCGTTTGCCAACGATGCCGCCCAGGCCCTCGGCATCGACTCCACGCTCGTTCGCGCCGAACTGAAGGAAGCGGCGGCCAAACGCCGCGAGACCATCGCGGCTCCGGAGCAGATCCTCAACCACTCCGAGCAGGTTCTGCTGCGCGCCTTTTCCGCGCCGCGTTCCAGCGAGGCTTATCTCGTCGCCGAGGGTGCCTGGCACGAACACGAGGCCGAGTTCGCCGCGATTCGCACCGATCTGCGCGAGGTCATCGAGCTTCTCCGTGGCCGTGCCAATGGGGCCGATCCGATCTCCGCCGTCGCCACCGAAGAGCAGCGCCGCCTCCTCGCCCAGGTCTTCCTCTCGATCCACGACACCGAGCCGCAGCCGGAGGAAGTCGATCAGGCCGTCCTCGCCATTCGCCGCGGCGCCCTCGAACAGGAGCAGCGCCGCCTGCGTGCCGCTATTGAGCAGGCCGAACGCGCCGGCAGGATGGACGAAGCCCTCCGCCTCACCCGCCAAAATCAGGACGTTACCCGCCGCCTGCGCGAGCTGGACTGAGCGGAGGAGCGCGTCTGCCATGGGCTCGGCCGTGTGCGGGAATCGCGATCCGTCGAGGTACGAGCCCTGACCGAGCGCGCCGCTTCAATGCCGCGGAGTCGCGGTTGCAGAATCAGGCATCGCTTCCCCCTCTCCCGAAGGGGAAGCGCCGGTCGTCCGGACCACGCGGCTTCATGACGAAACAAACATGAGTCCACCATGCAGCCGGCTCCGCTCTCTGAGCGGGGAGTGGTACCTTTGTGTGTTGTCCCGGAATGCATCGGTTCAGGAGCCTGCCCGTGAGAGCCTGCTTTTCGCCCCGATGGCATGCGTTGCTTTTCCGCACGCTGTTCGTACTCTTCCTTCAGACGGTTCTCTTCGCCGGGGCATCACCCGCTGCCAGTTCCGCTTCGGTCCCTTACCTCGAAGTGAACCTCAAAAACTGGATCGACGTCAGCAGCGCAAGACCCGGGCACACCTTCTCCGCGAACGCGCTCAATCCATGGACCGGCCCCGGCTGCACCCTCAGGACAGGCGCCAGGGTCTACGGACATATCGTCGCTGCCACCAAAGGCGCGAAAGCCGTTAGCTCTTCCTCACTGGCTCTGGTCATCGACGCGGCGGACTGCGGGACACAGAAGAAGGTGCCGCTGCCCATGATCGTGGTGGAAGTCATCGGGCATCTCGAAACCGACAACTACCAGCAGAACGATCTTCCCGGCAGCCCCATGAATAACACGGATCAGCTCGGCTCGATGGGCGATGACATCCGCAGGCAGGGAGCGAATGTCAAAGCCGATCTCGCCAGCGTCCAGCCCGGCACCGTCCAGAACCTCTCCGATGTCAGCCTCGAACTGGGATCGGGACCGGACGGTTCATCGCTGCTCACTGGAGCCCGCCAGAGCCTCCGCTTCATTCCCGGCACCCGGCTGATTCTTGCCCCTTCCAGTGACGCACCGGCTCTGATCAAAATGCAGGGCGCTCGATAGCCGGTTCTTCGGTGCGCGTTTCAGCCCTGGTCCGCTCTCCAACACCGCCTCTGGGTGACGGGTTTCCTGCCTGAAGAGCTCCTGCCGGCCTGCTCAGTCCTTCCGCTCGGTGGATTGCGGGCTCTGCTGGCCCGACTCCGGAGCCTCGGCCTGCTCGCGGCCGCCGGAGCCCACGTCCCCGTGACTATGGGACCGGGGATTGCGTGGGGCGCTTCCTCGACGGAGTGGACCTGCAAACCCTTCCTCCTCAACGGAAACCCCGTCGAGGTGACGACCGCCATCCGCGTCGTCTGCTCGTTCCGGAAGTAGAGCACCGGCGGCGCCGACATGGCATCGTGGCCCACGCAGCTCCCTTCCACCACGGGCGAAGGTCTGCAATTCCGGTCTTCGCCTCCGGATTCGCTCAGAGGCCCGGCTTAAACGGGGCCGAAACGCGGGGGAGGGCGGTTCCTGCCTGCGGCCAGACCACTCGGGCGTCCGGCACATTGCCGCCCTTCATTCCGGAAATCAGGGACATGACTCCGATCGCAATCAGGATCATCCCGACAAGGATGAGAATGGCAAAAAACAGCTGCAGGCCGCGCGGCCGCACCTCGGGCTCTGCAAGGCTGGCTGGGTTCCGGTGGGACACGACGCTCCTCGGCTCGTTCATGGCCGTAAACCCCAGTATTTCGAAGCGGGTCCGGTCAGGCAGTGACGCAGATCACGAAGATCTGGCGAAGGTCTGCGGGGGTATCTTGCGCGGCCGGCCGATGACCGGTTCAATCATGCTCGCAGCGCGACCTATGCCACGGAACTGCCCAACTGCTCTGTCCCGGCATCTCCGAAGGAAGTGGAGAGATCGCCCCGGGGGCCTGAGTCGCTGCGGGTCAGCTGGCCTGTACCTGCATAAAGGCCAGGGCTCGCACCAGGTAGGCTTTGAGTTCCTTTCGCGGAACCACTGCATCCAGAAAGCCGTGCTGCAGGAGAAACTCTGCCCGCTGAAAGCCCTCGGGCAGCTTTTGCCGGATGGTCTGCTCGATGACCCGGGGTCCGGCAAAGCCGATCAGCGCGCCCGGCTCGGCGATGTTCAGATCGCCCAGCATGGCGAAGCTGGCGGTCACGCCCCCGGTGGTCGGATCGGTGAGAACGGAGATGAAGGGAACGCCCGCCCCGTCCAGCCGCGCCAAGGCCGCCGATACTTTGGCCAGCTGCATCAGGCTTACGATGCCTTCCATCATGCGTGCCCCACCGGAAGCTGCGACGGTAATCAGCGGCTGGCGCGTGTCGTGCGCCCGGTCAATGGCCCGGGCAATCGTCTCGCCGACGACCGCGCCCATGCTGCCGCCGATGAAGCTGTATTCCATGACGCTCAGCACCACGCGGTGCGGTCCCAGCAGGCCCTGGGCGTTGATGATGGCATCGTTCAGCCCGGTTTCCCTCTGTGCCCTCGCCAGCCTGTCCTTGTAGGGCCTGAGGTCGGCGAACTCGAGCGGATCGGTCGATTTCAGCTCGCCGTCGACCAGCTCACAGCCCGGTTCCAGCAGGCTTTCGATCCGCGCCCGCGCACCAATCCGCCCGTGCCTGCCGCACCTGGGACAGACCTGCAGGTTGGCTTCGAGGTCGGCCTTCCAGATGGTCTGCTCGCACCCGTCGCACTTCGTCCAGAGCCCCTCGGTGCGCACCCGGTTCGCTCCCGATTCGATCCTGTTGTCTTCGCGCCTGAACCAGGACATGCAATCTCCACCGGGCTGGCAGCCCGCGACTCCAACCAGATTATCGCCTGGCGGGGGTTCTTACATCCCCTTCGCAGGAGATTCGCAAATTGCCGGTCTGTCCGGAACCGGACGTGAGCGCCCCGCGTATGTGTTTCTTGTTGCGGGAGGTGACGAACATGTACTGCAGCGCGTGCGGCCAGCCCATTGACGCCTATCAGCCGTTTTGCCCCCGATGCGGCAGGCAGGTAACCCCGATTACCACGCAGGCTCCGCCTCCCTGGGTCTGGACGCGGGTCCACCGCCATGGGCATACGGTTGCAATCCTCTGGATCGCCTATGCGGCATGGATCCTGCTGCACTGGCTGACCGTGATTCCCTTCCTGGCCGGGACGCTTCACGGCTGGGGCTTCCCCTTTGGCCACGGGTTTGACGGCTTTTACAGCTGGTACAGGTTTCCCTTTGGCCACATGCCCTGGTTCGTCCCCATGGTGACGGCCGTTCTGGCCGCGCGGGCGGTCCTGTGCGTCGTCACCGGGGTCGCGCTGCTGCGGCGTGCCCCCTGGGCGCGCGTGCTGGCCATCGTGACCGCATTCCTGACTCTGATCCGGCCCCTGACCGGCACCGCTCTGGCCATTTACACGCTCTGGGTGCTGCTGCCGAGCGCCTCCGGGCAGGAGTACGAACAGATCGCTGAGCCCTGACCTGCGCCGTACAATGAGCAGCATGGACTTCCCCGTAACCCGTCTGCGCCGTCTGCGCCGCACAGAGCCCATCCGTGCGCTGGTGCGCGAGACGCACCTCGAACCCGGCGCCCTGATTCTGCCGCTGTTTCTCTGCCCCGGAGAGGGCGTCCGCCGTGCAATTGGCTCCATGCCGGGGGTCTTCAACCTCTCGGTCGACGAGGCGGTGAAGGAGGCCGAAGCGGCGGCGGGACTGGGGATCGGCGGGCTGCTCCTGTTCGGGCTGCCGGAAGCCAAGGATGAGCAGGCGACCGGGGCATGGAATGACAATGGGATTGTCCAGCAGGGGCTGCGGGCGCTGAAGCAGTCCGGCGCAGCCAAAAAGCTGGTGCTGATGGCCGACCTCTGCCTGTGCGAATACACCTCCCATGGGCACTGCGGCATCGTGAAGAGGAATGGCGACGAATACGAGATCGAAAACGATTCGACTCTGGGGCTGCTGGCGAAGACCGGGGTTTCGCTGGCCCACGCCGGAGCCGATGTGGTGGCGCCCAGCGACATGATGGACGGCCGCGTGGCGGCGATCCGCGACGCCCTGGACGAGGAGGGATTCGAGCAGACACCGATCCTCTCCTATGCTGCGAAATTTGCGTCGGCGTTCTACGGGCCCTTCCGCGAGGCCGCCGATTCGGCTCCGCAGTTCGGCGACCGCCGCAGCTACCAGATGGACGGCGCGAACCTGCGCGAGGCCATGCGGGAGATCGACCTCGATCTTGGCGAAGGCGCGGACATGGTGCTGATGAAGCCGGCCATGCCCTATCTGGACGTCATCCGGGCAGCGCGGGAGCGCTTCGAGGTGCCGATCGGGGCCTATCAGGTCTCGGGGGAATATTCCATGCTGCAGGCCGCCTTCGCCCGGGGCTGGCTGGAGCCGCAGCGGGCGATGATGGAATCGCTGCTTTCGATCCGCCGCGCCGGGGCGGGCTTTATCGTGACCTATTTCGCGCAGGAAGCGGCGAAGGTGCTGGCGTAGATCTGCCGCGAGGGCAAGGCCCGGGCAACAGACCGCGAGTGAGTGTCTCGGCGGCGGGGCGCCGAATCCTCCCGCCCTGCCGCCGCATCTTCAACTTCGGCGCCCTCTGCGTACAATGAAGGGTCTGGGGCAGCCGCCGCGCGAACGGTTCTTCGCTCCGGCGGCCTCGATCCGCAGCCACTTTCCCGAACGGAGCTTTCCTTGGTAGAAACGATTTACGACGTTGCCATTCTGGGCGGCGGCCCCGCCGGATACACTGCGGCGATCCGCGCAGGTCAGTACGGTCTGAAGGTCGCACTGATTGAGAAGGAACCGAAGCTGGGCGGCACATGTCTGCATGTCGGCTGCATCCCCACCAAATCGCTGCTCTTCAATGCCGAGGTCTACGACTACCTGAAGCACGCCAGGGAATACGGCATCGAGGGTCTGGGCCAGGGACAGGTGAACTGGCAGGCGGTGCTCGACCGCAAGAACCAGATCATCGCCAAACACGCCAAAGGGCTCGACTTCCTGATGCGCAAGAACAAGGTCACGGTAGTCCCTGGGTATGGGAAGCTGACCGGGCCGGCCCAAAGTGGTGTCCTGACGATTGCGATTCAGGGCAGCAAAGGCCCCTCTTCGGTGCAGGCGAAGAACGTCATGCTGGCGACCGGATCGGATGCCAGGCTGTTGCCCGGGCTCACGGCCGACGACACCGTCCTGACCAATACCGAGATCCTGTCGCTGAAACAGATTCCCAGGTCGCTGGCCATCATCGGCGCGGGCGCGGTGGGCGTGGAGTTCGGCTCCATCTTCCGCAGCTTTGGCTCGGAGATCAGCATTGTCGAGTTCCTGCCGCGCGTCGTTCCCAATGAGGACGAGGACGTCAGCAGGGAGCTGGCGCGGACCTTCAAAAAGCGGGGCATCGACATCAACGTGGGCGCGAAGGTCGAGAAGGTGGAGAAGACGGAGACTGGCGCAAAGGTCACCTTCACCGCATCCGACGGCAGGAAGGTGGTCAAAGAGGCCGAGAAGGTTCTGGTGGCCGTCGGCCGCGCCCCGCGTACCGACAACATTGGCCTCGAGACGACAAAGATCAGGCCGGAGCGCGGCTTTATCAAGGTCAACGAGTGGATGCAGACGGAGGAGCCCAGTATCTACGCCATTGGCGACATCGTGGCCGGGCTGCCGCAGCTGGCTCACACCGGCATGATGGCCGGCATGGTGGTGGCGGCAAAGATCGCCGGAGAATATGCGCGGCCGATTCGGCGCGAGCGCGTTCCCGCCTGCACCTACACCGAGCCGCAGATCGGCAGCGTGGGGCTGACCGAGGCGCAGGCCAAAGAGAAGGGCTACCAGGTGAAGGTGGGCAAATTCCCCTTCTCGGCCAACTCCAAGGCGTCGATCGTCAACTCGCATGAAGGCTTCGTGAAAGTTGTCGCCGATGCAAAGTATGGCGAGGTGCTGGGCGTGCACATCATCGGCCCCCAGGCCACGGAGCTGATTGCCGAGGCGGTGACGGCGATGGAACTCGAAGCCACCGTGGACGAGATGATGTTCACCATTCACGCGCATCCCACGCTGGCCGAGGCTATGCTGGACGGGTTCGGGAGCGTGGAGGGGCTGGCGATCAACGTGTAACGAGCTGGTTCTCGGCACCCGGTCAGAAGCCATGATCCTCAACCTCCTCCAGTTTGGCCGCGTGCCCTATGCGGAGGGCCTTGGGTTGCAGCGGAAGCTCGTCGAGGCGCGCTACGAGGGGCGCATCGGCAACACGCTCCTCCTGCTGGAGCATCCGCCGGTGCTGACGCTGGGGCGCAACGCCAGCCGCGCTAATATCCTCGCCACAGACGAGTTCCTTGCGTACCGCGGCGTCGAGGTCCACGAGATCAATCGCGGCGGCGATGTCACGTATCACGGGCCAGGGCAGCTGGTGGGCTATCCCATCTTCGACCTGCGCAGCTTCAATCCCCGTCTCGGGGCCGTCGATTACGTGCGCCGGATCGAAGAAGCGCTGATCCGCGCCTGCGGCGATTTTGGCGTGAGGACTACGCGTGTTCCTGGTCGAACCGGCGTGTGGACCCTGGCCGGGGGCAGCATTCTGGAGAAGAAAATTGCAGCGATAGGCGTCCACATTGCGCGCGGCATCACGTCGCACGGGTTTGCGCTGAACGTCAGTCCCGATCTGCGCGACTTTGAGCTGATCGTGCCCTGCGGCATTGCCGACCGCGCCGTAACCAGCCTGGAACTGGAGACCGATCCGCCGCCGACCATGGATGCGGTGCGGAACGCGGTGGCCAGGCAGTTCGGGCGCGTGTTTGATCATCAGATCCTGTGGGTTGAGTCGGTGGAGGAGCTGCTGCCGGAGGCCTCTCTTCCCGCCGGCAGCAGTCGGGGCGCGATGCCGGATTTATAATCGGTTTTTGCGCTGAACCCTCAGCTTCCTCGACCTGCGCAGCTCTGAAACCTCTCGCCATGCGGAGAAGAAATCCATGCCAACCGATGTACTGATGCCCCAGATGGGGGAGTCGATTTTCGAGGGCACCATCACCAAATGGCTCAAGAAGCCGGGCGATACCGTGCAGCGGGATGAGCCGCTTTTTGAAATCTCGACCGACAAGGTGGACGCAGAGATCCCTTCGCCCGCAGCCGGCGTCCTGACGGAGATCCGCGCAGCGGAAGGTTCTACGGTGCAGGTCAATTCGGTCGTGGGCATCATCGGCGACGCGGGATCCAATGGCGCAGGCGGTGCTGCTCCCGCCCCGGCCCATGTCGAGCAGGCGAAGGCCGCTGCCCCATCCGCCGAGCAGGCGCCACCGCGCATGCCGGCGGAGACAAAGCCCGAAGCCGCGGCCGGGCGCCAGGACGTCATCATGCCGCAGATGGGAGAGTCCATCTTCGAGGGCACCATCACGAAATGGCTGAAGAATGTTGGCGACACGGTGCAGCGTGACGAGCCTCTTTTTGAAATTTCCACGGACAAGGTGGACGCGGAAATTCCCTCGCCTGCCGCAGGCGTTCTGACTGAGATAAAGGTTCAGGCCGGGCAGACAGCGCAAATCAACACCGTGGTCGCGGTGATCGGCGGAGCAGGAGAAGCGGCGCCGCGAGCGGCTGCTCCCGCTGCGGCTCCGGCTCAGGCAGCCGCACCCGCTGCCGTCGAAGTCGAACCGGTTGCAGCGGAGGCCGAGCACGTGCGTTCCTCGCCGCTGGTGCGAAAGATTGCCCGTGAAACCAACGTGAACCTGAGCCAGGTCCCGGGAACGGGCGCCGGGGGCCGGGTCACCAAAGAAGACATCCTGGGTTATGTTGAGCAGCGCGGAGCAGCTCCGGCAGCTGCACCGGCGCCGGCCGCCCCCGCTGCAGTTCCTGCGGCTGTCCGGCCCGCGGCGCCGGCCCCGGCACCCACGCCTGCTCCGGTGGCTCCGCTGCCCGGCGGACTGGTGCCCATGAGCCGGATGCGCTCCATCATCGCGCAGCGCATGGTCGAGTCCAAGCACACCAGCCCGCATGTGCACACGGTCTTCAAGATCGACTTCACGCGCATCGTCAGGCTGCGCGAGAAGGAAAAGAACAGGTACGAGCAGCGCAACGGTGTGAAGCTCACCTACATGCCCTTCATCTCGCGCGCGGTGATCGCGAACCTGCGCAAGATGCCCATCGTCAACGCCTCGATGGAAGGCGATGCCATCCGCTACCACCAGAACATCAATCTGGGCATCGCCGTGGCGCTTGAGTGGGGGCTCATCGTACCCGTCATCAAACAGGCCGAGGAGAAGAGCTTCCTGGGCCTGGCCCGCGCCATCGCCGACCTGGCGGAGCGCGCGCGAGGCAAAAGGCTGAAGCCGGACGAGGTCGGCTCCGGCACCTTCACCATCACCAACCCTGGCATCTTCGGCGAGCAGTTCGGGACGCCGATTATCAACCAGCCGGAGAGCGCGATCCTCGGCGTCGGTGGCCTGCTGAAAGAGCCGGCGGTTGTGACCGGCGCGGACGGCACCGATTCGATTGCCATCCGGCATTTCCTGCATCTGACGCTGGGCTTCGACCACCGCGTGATCGACGGCGCCGACGCCGGCAAATTCATGGCTGAGGTGAAGAACACGCTGGAGAACTGGAGCGAGGATATCGGCTGAAACCGCCGTTCAGGCGGAGGCTCTGGCGCGAAAGGCAAAGGCGGGATGATTGCCCATCCGGCTCTTATTCTTCCCCAACCCAGGATCTTGCGCTCGCTGACGTCATCGAGCGCTGCGACCTTAACCTCTATAGCTGCGACTGTGCCTCCAGCACCCGCTCGATAGCCAGTTCCGGCGTGGAGCCCACCGCGGAAAGATGGCCCATTTTGCGGCCTTTGCGGGGCTGGTGCTTCTCGTAGAGGTGCAGGCGCACGCCCGAAACGGCCAGCGCGCGGTCGAAGTGCGGCTCATGGTCGAGCCAGAGGTCGCCGAGCAGGTTGGCGATGGCCGCCGGCTGGACCACCGAGACATCGCCCAGGGGCAGATCGCAGACGGCGCGGACCAGCTGCTCGAACTGGCTGGTGACGCAGGCGCGTTCGCTGGCGTGATAGCTGTTGTGCGGGCGCGGGGCCAACTCGTTCACGAGCAGATCGCCGTCGTGCGTGATGAACATTTCCACGGCCAGCAGGCCTTCGAGGGTGAACGAGTCGGCGATCTCGCAGGCCAGCTTTTGCGCGCGCTGCTCCAGATGTGACGAGATGAGCGAGGGGATCACGCTCCAGACCAGGATCTGACGTTCGTGGTGGTTAGTCGCCGAGGGGAAGCTCCTGGTTTCGCCGCTGGGCGAGCGGGCGACCATGACGGAGATCTCGCGGTCCAGACCGAGCGCCTTTTCAACGACGCAAGGCTGCTGGCCCAGCAGTCGCCATGCGTCCGCTGGCGTCGTTGCGTCGCCGAAGCCGATCTTCACCTGGCTCCGGCCGTCGTAGCCACCGGTAGCGCTTTTCACAAAGCAGCGGCCGCCCAGCGACTGCACCGCCTCGGCCAGATCCTGTTCGGAGCGCGCGGGGTGCCAGGGGCCGAGCGGGAATCCGCGCTCCCGCAGCCACTCCTTCTGCCGGATGCGGTTCTGGATGACGCGCAGCAGCTCGGCCGAGGGGCGCACCGGGGCGTATCTGGCGGCGGCGGCCAGGCACTCGAGCGAAACCTGCTCAATCTCCAGCGTCACCACATCGGAGCCGCGGGCGAGGTCGGCGGCGGCGTGCGCGTCGTTCCACGGACCCTCAAAGCAGGCATCGACCACGAAGCGTGCCGGGCAGGAGGGATCGGGATCCATAACCTGGATGCGATAGCCGAGCGAGCGCGCCGCCATGGCCACCATGCGGCCCAGCTGGCCTCCGCCGAGGATGCCGATGGTGGCGCCGGGCAGGATAGGCCTGGCTTTCTTCATCACCTCGGCGGCGAGGGTCGCTGCGTTCGCGGGGTTCGTCATACGCCGTACCCGTGTGGTCCGCTGTCGGGGAGGGTCTGCGCCACAACTTCCTTCATTCGCGCCTCGCGCCATGCGCGCAGGCGGTCGCGCAGCTCGGGATCGGTGGTCGCGAGGATTTCGAGGGCCAGCAGAGCAGCATTCGCCGCGCCGGGCTTGCCGATGGCCAGCGTGCCGACAGGCACGCCTTTCGGCATCTGCACGATGGAGAGCAACGAATCAACTCCCTGCAGCATGGTGGCCGAAACAGGCACGCCGAGCACCGGCACCAGGGTTTTGGATGCGAGCATGCCGGGCAGGTGCGCGGCGCCGCCGGCCCCGGCGATGATGACCCGCAGGCCGCGCGCCTCCGCCTGGGAAGCGAACTCGAAGAGCAGATCGGGCGTGCGGTGCGCGGAGACGACCCGCGCCTCGCAGGGCACAGCAAATTCGCGCAGGAGTTCAACCGCCGGCGCAAGCGTTTCGTAGTCGCTCTTCGATCCCATGACGACGGCGACGAGGGGTGTGGGCTTCACTGGACGATTATAAGAAAGCGGGCCGCCGGGCGCAGAGGGGCAGCCCTCCGCATTTCCAGAGCGGCCTTCCTCCCGCCGCCAGGACACACCCTGGTTCCGGGTCACTTTCTCCTCAGATAATCGATCAGGAACTGAACGAAGGTGATGAGCGCGCCGAGGGCGATGGCGAACCCGCGCGCGTTCTGGAAGCGCTCTTCATGTTGGGCGACGCGCCGCTCGATGGCGCCGATGCGTCCGGAGTTGCCGTCGCCGAGGAGGGTGCTCATCTGGTTCTTCAGCACGGAGAGGTCGGCGAGGACCTGGGCTTCAAATTCGGTCATGGGTGGAGATTCCTCAGGGCCAGGGGTCGTTTGGAGCCGATAGCGGGTACCTGGTCGCAAATACCTGCCGGCTACAGGCTTCCGGCTAGCTGCTCAGCGGCAGGTTGACGAAGACCGCCGCAGAAAATCGCGAGTAGTTGGGCGGCGTCGATGCGTCGTACATGCGGATGTAGTACTGCTCCTGTGCGGCCTGGCGAGGAATGGTGAAGTTCGGCACCGGCGAGCGCGACACGAGATCCGGCCCGGGGCCGGGCGAGAACGCCCAGTCGCGGCGGCGCACTTCGAATCCGCCGCCGGTGGGAGGGGTCAGGCCGGCATCGATCTGGATGGCGCTGCCTGTTACGGAGGCGATGGCCAGCGTATTCAGATTCGCCAGCGGAGAACTGGTCTCCGGCTGCAGCGGCAGCCAGGCATCGGCGGGGATGCTCGACGAGGTGCTGATGGCAAGATCGTCGGCCCAGTCGTTGGCAAAGGCGAGGGTATACTTCGCGAGGCCGGGCGCGCTGCAGGGCAGGTCGATCTCCACCGTGCGGACGACGAGGCTCGCTGTGACGCCCGCTGAGGCGGATGCGATCGCGAGCATATCGCCGGGAAAGATGTCGCCTTGCTGCTCGGGATTCCACGCCGTGTATTTGCCGGTCCATGCGGCGGCGCGGCTGGTGGCGACAGCAAGGATCGCCGCAGCCGCGTTTTCGCAGTCGGCCGAACTGCGCGGCACGGGCCTGGTGACGGAACCAATCCAGCAGGCGGTGCCGGGCAGCTTGCCGCCATTGCTTTCGCTGGCAATGCTGGCGGCGCTGGCCAGGCGGGCGACGGAGCGGCGGCTGGTGCGATACGAAATGGCGATCTGCTCACCGGCCAGCGGCGTGCTGGCCGGGTAGAAACGCAGCTTGCCTGTGCGCTCGAGGGTGCAGTCCGCCCCCTGTGCTGTGGTGCCCAGGCGGCGAACAACGGGCGTTCCGTTGGGCGGCGTGCTCGTCACCCAGGCGGGTCCCTGCTGCTCGACGGTGACACTGCCGATGCTGCACTGCAGGTAGCTGGAGTTCAGAGGGGCGAAGGTGCAGAAAGGCGGCAGCAGAGACACGGCTCCGGAATAAAGGACGACGGGCGCGCCAGCGACTCCACCGGTGGTGTCCTGCACTTCGAGGACGGCAGATGCGGCGGAGTTGACATAGTCGGCTCCGAAGCGCTGGAATCCGCTTTCTGCGCCGGGGGCGTAGTATGCCTGGTGGATACGCTGCGTTTCGTTTGCACAGAAACGCAACCGCAGCGTATACAAATGCCCGGTAACGGCGGTGAAGGTGCTCCCGGCGATGGTTCCGTTCAGCAGCGGAGCGATCGTGGCGGAGCCGCCGGACTGGGCGATCTGAAAGCCCATAAGGCAGCTGGCGAGGTTGGGGCCGCCTCCTCCATAGAGACCGTTGACGATGCCGGAGGTCTGCTGGCCGAACTGCACGCCTCCGGCCTCGATCACCAGCGAGCCGCCCAGTTCGAGGTTCGAGATGGCAAACACCATGGTTGCGCCCAGCGTTCCATTGCCACCCGCGCAGGTGAGCCCGGCGGAGGTCAGCGAGATGTTCTCAGCCGAGTCGTCGATCATCCAGATCTGCGGGTTGATGGCGGGGCCCTGAAAGAGGTCGATGAGGGGCTTCGCTCTCGATGCGGGCGGGACATAGGGTTCTCGCGTCAGATCGAAGAGGACCGTTGTGCCGTCGCCCTGGAAATATTCGGTAACGTAGGCGCAGGGCTCGGGCTCGCCGCAAACCGTAACATCGTTGGCGAGGGCTTTGACCATGGAAAGCTCGAGATTGCTGCGGGAGAGCGTGCCCTGGCTTTCGCTGAGCGAATGCGTGACGGTACCCACGGGCACCATGGTGAGGGTGCCATTCATCAGGCGCCAGGCGTTGCGCGTGGCGTTGGCAAGGGCTCCGGCGTTTTCAGCCCAGGTGCGGCTGCTCTCCGGCTGGAATTCCGAGATGTTCTGGGTGGCCTGCGAGAGCGCCTGTGTGATCCCGGCAATCTGCATGCGCGAGAGCAGCGACTGAAGCGCCTGTCCCGCAGCTGCGCCATAAGTTGCGCCGGTCTGCGGAATGCTCTGGCGGCTGAGCAGGATGTCATCGCTGGCCGCGGTCACGACGGCCTCATAAACAGCGCCCATGGTAGCCTGGCCAGCCAGTTCGAGCGTGGGCTCCGTGGCGATGTAACCGGTAAAGAGAATGTTGCCGCCGTCATCCGCCACCCCGATGCGGGCGTTGCGCGCAGGGGTGGCGAGGCCTTGTGACGGGAGTAATGTAACCGTGCAGGTTACTGGCTCGTTGAGACGGCGCACGATACGAAAGGGGCGGCCGGCGACGACCGAAGAGGTGTAGTCCGCCGGGCCGTTGCCGTCGAAATTATCAATCGTGATCTTCAACCTGGCCTCCCGGCTAAATCAGCGTCATCGGGCTGGGCAGAAAGCTGCGAAAACAGACGACCTGCTCGCCGTCATTTGAATCTGTAACAGGCAGTGCGCGGAATGTGGCGCCGAGCGCGATCCGTTCGAGCGGGGCGGCGAGAGCCGCCGAGGCTTCCGATGCCCCGCCCAGGGCCTGCAGCCGCGGATAGTGGAACAGGATCCGATCGCCCTGTTCACCGGGAATGACGAAGAGCGCGGACCACTCCTGAAAGAAGCTGCCGCCCTCGCGATCGACGAAGCCGGAGATGGGCTGCACGCGCATTCCTGTTGCGGGAACTCCGGCAAGCAGCGGCTGCGCCAGCTCGAGACCCGGCGCCGAGCCTGAGGAAACGAGGGATGCCACACGCGCGACGTTGAACGAGACGCGGCGAATATAGTCGGGATCATTGTTGACCGCCGCCGGGCTGGAGACATAGGCCGCGCAGACGCCGCTGCCTGCGAAGCCGGTCTGGCCCGTGTAGTCCACATCGACTGTGACCAGGGACCCGGCCGAAAATCCGGCGGTATCGGAGGCCGCGAGGGCCAGGAAAGTTGCCGTCGATCCGGTGGCGAGGTTCACCGCCGGCACGCCCTTGCTGCCGGATCCGTTGGCCGTGCCCCCGGCCGTGGGCACAATCAGATTCATATGCTGCGAACCGGCGGCCAGCGCCATCGACAGCTTGCTCCAGGTCCTGAAGCGAAACGACACGGTGGCGTCGACGGTTTCGCGCACCTGGTACTGGGTTGTGCCGGGGCTGCCGGTAACCAGATTGCCGAATTTGCTCGTGGATTTGCGGGCGAAGTTCTCGATCCAGCCGAGGTCGATCCAGGGCGAAGGCGGCGCGTCGAGCGAGAACTGTCCACTCACGGAGGGATCGAAGACGGTGGGCAGCCGGTGAACGCGATCCACGGGCGCGAAGTAGGCACGCACACAGCGCCCGATGGGAGGCTGCGCGCCCAGTGTTGTGACGGCGGGTGTGCTCATTGTTCTCCCTGCTCCTGGAACGCGAACACCATGACTTTGGCGATGCGGCTGAGGCGGTCGCGCAGCGTAACGGCTGGCCCGAACTCGGGCTCGGACCAGAAAACCATGGTCTGCATGGCTTCGGGCGGATTCCGGGCGTAGTTCATCTTTTGTGCCGAATACGGATACAGAAGCCTGAGCAGCTCGTAATCCATCTGCTCCAGAGCGCGGCCGCGGTCAAGGCCCGCATTGGCCTGGGTTCCCACGGTGGAGTACTGAATCTCGCAGGTCATCTCTGCCAGAATCGCGGGCAGCTGCAGGTCGGCCTGAAGGCCTGTCCAGCTCAGCGTGAACGCATCGAGAATCGGCTGCGCCATCGGGGGCTCGGCGTCCGCCACCAGGATGCCGGGGCGCGCGACGGCGCGCAGCGTCATGGTGCGCGACGGATTCAGCGCCGCCAGGCGCGTGCGCAGCGTGATGTAAAACGTGTCTTTTGCATTCTGCATAGGTCACCTTCAATCAGCAGGGCGCAGAGCACAGAGCTCAGCGGTCAGGTTCTGCTGCTTCTCCCTGGGGCTGCTCAGGCTTCGGCCAGGATTACCCTTCGGGAAGTTGTCTGCGATGCCGGGGGCTGCTCCGCCCTGGGCACCGGAGCGCGCCGGTCACATTGGCCATTCGCCGCTGGCTTCCCGTAACAGCAGGCGGTACAAATAGGGCTCGCCCTGCGTTTCCGAAGCGGAGAATGCCTCGATCAGGAACAGCTTGCCCGCAATCACCACACCGGCAGCCCTCACGAAAAGGCACTCTGCGGAGCTGAGATTCTGCTGGGTTACCTGTACTCTGACCGCGTCCGCGGAGACGAACAGTTCGTATTGCGGCAGCTCGCTCTCCTGCATGGTCGCGCGCAATTTCCTGAAGACCGCCGGCGAGAGCGGAAGCGAAAGGAAGCCGGGCGCGTCGAGACCAACCTGGCCGGCATTGCTCGTGTCGCCCTGGAGCGGCGGCATCTGGAGGCACGCTGTGGTTCCGCCGTTTGCGCGGAGCAGAGCCGCGGCGACGCTCCGCGCAGCTCCGCAGGGAATCTGGGTGCTCAGGTCGGCCATGGTTATCCCATCCTCACGGAAACCCAGGGCCGGAGCATTGCCTGCACCGTCTCATCGAGGAGAGCGCCGGAGAAATACTGAAGCCACATGGTATCGAGTTTTGCTGTCTTCACATTCAGCCCTGGCGTGGCCTGGGCATTCTTCACGATCTGCGCGCACGCGCACTTCACGGCGCCGGGCATTGTGGCGAGGCCCGCGGTGTAGGCTACCTGCACCTCGTTGTAGGGCAGTCCGAGGATGCTGAGGGGAAAGATCAGCTCGCCGGTATCGGCGACGAAATCGACCGTGGTCGGATCCACGGTGGTCCACGCGCCCGGCAGCGAGAAGGCCCACAGCACTTCTTCCTGAACCGGATAGACGGTCTGGCCGCGCCGCGGCCTGGCATAGCGTGCCTGAATCGCGACGAGCGGCAAGGTCGCGGGGGCAACAGAGACCAGCGGCAGATGGCTCAGGCGCGCCGTCTGCGATCCCTCCACCAGGCGCAGCCGTTCCATGTACTGCGTGGGATTCAGGCTGGCCCGGCGGCAGTGGCTGTCAATCAGCGACGAGGCCGCGGTGATCCAGTCGTCGGTGACGTCGGGAGCCAGGCCGTAGGTCTGGTACTCGGTTGGCTGCAGATAACAGGACATGGAACTCCTTTGCAGGGAACAGGCCAGGGGTGAAGCGGCCAGCCGCCAGCGATCAGACGGCCAGCCGCAACCGGTCAGCGGTGAAGCGGCCAGCGAGGCAGCGAGGGGACGGCCCAGGTTCGAGCCGGTCCCTCCTGCGGTGCCGGACTACCGATCGACCAGCACCTGGTAATGGGCGTAGTTCGCGCCCTTCACGACCGGCGCGCCGAACTTGACCACCACATGCTGGGAGGCCAGCGAACCGGGCACGCCAAGCTGGAAGACGCGCGGGTTGGGATCGCTCAGCCAGTGGTATTCGATCAGGTCTTCGGTGACGATGTAGGCGGGCAGGACCGCACTGCCCGATCCCGGAGTGCCGGTGTAGGCCAGCGACCAGTCCGGAATCAGCGGCAGCTCGCCGGCCTGGGTGGCCAGCATCTTCACGGTGAAGCCGGCGGCGATCTCCCTGGTATTCAGCACCACGTTGAACTCGGACTTCATCTCGCGATCGATCAGGTCGAGCAGCACCGGATTGGCGTAGATGGCCGTCGGCCGCACGGCATAGCTGGTATTGGCGCACATCTGCGCGATGGTGGACTTCAGGCCGTCGGTGATCGAGGCTGTGGTGCCGATGGTCGTCGTGTTGCCCCCGGCGGCGATCTGTCCGGCCACGCCGAAGTATTGCATCGTGGCCGGCGCGCTCAGCGAGGTGTCGTTGCCGTTCCACAGCGCCACGTCGTGCGTCAGCATTACGCCTTCGATGGTGTCGACGAGATCCTTCGCCTGCAGATAGGCGAACTGCTTCTGCTGCGCGCCCAGCTCCATGTCGAAGAGGTTGTAGTTGAGCTGCGCCACAATGGCCTTCAGCGGCACGCTGCGTTCCACGCGGGTAGGCGTGACCACAGGCGCGACGATGTTGCGCGGATCGACAAAGCCCGCGGTCGAGGGATTGGGAATCGCCGTCTGCTCGAAGTAGCGCGACGGATGCCCGGTGGCCGGGACCTGCTTGATGCGCTGGCCGAAGATGTTCCGGCGGCGCACGATGTCGAGGATCTCGGTCTGGTACTGGGGAACTTCAATGGCTCCGGGACCGATGAAGTCCGCTGCGGCATGGATATCGAGGAAATTGGCTGTCATGACTTCCTTTCGTGAAGAAGAGTTCGTGAGAAAACAAAACGCCGACGAGCGAGTGAGCAAGCTGGCGAGTTAGTGGCGAAGCGGCCAGCGGTCAGGCATCAGGCGGTCAGCAGCCGGCCGGAACAGCGGTTACTCGCCCGGTGGCTTCATCCTGACCACTTTCCGCCGACCGGGTTATCCCTGACCGGCTTCATTCCTGGCGGCCAGCTTCAGCCCAGCACGCCCGCGCGCAGCAGTTGTGCCTTGACCACGATGCGCTGCTCGATGCTCAGCCCGTTCAGCGCCGCATCCACCGCGCCCGCCTCGAGGGAATCGAGCGAGGTGATTCCCTGCTTGGCGAGAAACTGCGCCGTGCCGGCGGAAACTGTCCTGCGCAGCGAACCCGTCTGGGTCCCGGTCTGCGCCTGCAGCTCCGCAATCTGCTGCTCCGCGGCTTCAAGTTTCTTCTTGAGCTCGGTTTCGCGGCTGCTCTCCACAGCGGCCACGATCTTCCGCACCTCGCCGCTGCGCTCGCTCTCACGCTCTTCAAGCAGGGCTACGGTGCGCTCAAAGAGCGAGGCCGCGGCTTCGATGCGAGCCTCCATGCGCTCCATGCTTTCTCTCAGAGCGCCCACGTATTCGCCTGTCTGGTTTTCCATCTCAGTTCCTTTCTCCTGTCATTGGTTGGAACGGCGGCGCCGGCTCCATTCCGGCAATTTCTGTTTGCGTCCGCTTCTGTCCTGGCTCCGGCAACGACGCGTGGCGCCACCGACCGGCAGCGCTGCGGCACCAGCTCAAAGGACGTGTTGCGGTAGGCCGCCTTGTCGCGCAGCAGGATGGCTGCTCCGGTGAAGGTGGCCCGGGTCAGTGTCCAGATCTCCGCGCGCATATCCTCGACGTGGGCGTCGGCCAGCTCCCAGGACATTCCCATGGTGCCGGGCAGGCCTTGCCGCACCTGCCGCGCCACCTCGGGGAAGTCCTTCGCGTAGAGATAGCCGGCGACGCGCAGCCGCGTGCCCTCCACGTCGGCCTGGGTGATGACGCCGCACTTGCGCCGCGCATCGTGGCCGTCCCAGGCCGGCGCGTAATCCACCGCCATGCCCAGCAGCGAGGGCAGCGCCGCGAGCGCCGCTGCGCGCGTCAGGATCACCCGATGGCCGCGCGCTCCCGACGGCGGTTTGGTGCTGGGCTCGTCCACCAGCGTCAGCACGCCGGTGAAAGGCGCGCGGTTCGGATGTCCTGCCACCTCCGGCAACGTGACTGCCATGGCCTGCAGTTTCATTCGCTCTCCCGTTCTTCCTGAGTCTCGTGATCTGTAACTGCTATTGTGGCGTGAACCTCCCTTTCAGTTATCAGCGGCGCCAGTCCGCGCATGGCCCGCACCTCGTTCACCGTCAGCACGCCGGCCGCCAGCAGCGCGGTCTGCATCTGCACTTCCTGCATCTCGTCGGTGGCGTCCAGATCGTTGAAGACGAACTCGAACTCCGGCCATCCCAGGCGCTTGGCGAAGAGGTCGCGCGTCAGGTGCTCGGCGATCAGCCGCGCCAGCGGCACGATGGCGCTGCGGAAGGCCTCGTCCAGCAGCTCCGCCGCGGTCGAGCGGTTCACGTCCTGCTCGAGGCCAAGCAGCACCGGCGGCAGCGAAAATGCGTTCGCCACCATGCGGATCAGGAACTCCTGCCAGGAGAGACGCAGGTCGGCGTCGGTGCCGGTGGCGAAGCGCAGGACTTCGGGTTTCTGCTCGGTGCTGAGCAGCGGAACTCGCCCCGTGCCCTCGATCTCGTCCTGCCACCAGCGGATCAGCCGCTCATGCTGGGCCGGGGTGGTTTCGTTCAGCCACAGCGCATACTGCACGACTGCATTGCTGGCCAGCTTGCCCGCGAAACGATGCGCGCTCAGGAAGGCGTTGACCGTCTCGAAGGCGACCTCCAGCGGGCCCAGGCCGAAGGGCGTGTGGCTGCGCGGATTCATGCGCACGTAGATGAGTTGTTGATCCTGGAGCGGAATCAGGGAACCGGTTCCCGCCAGCCCTGTCGCCTGCGCAAAGCGCGCGGAATCCGGGCTACCGTCCCACTGCGGGTCGATGCGGATCGTCGCGCCGTCCACCGGCCACAACTCGAAGGGCTTCCCTGGATTGCCGGTCAGCTCCATTTCGATGGCGCCGAAGCCCCCGACCAGCGCGTCCTCGATGGTCTGCTCCATCAGGGTGCGAAAGGAATCCGAGGCATTGGGGAATTCCAGGGTGTGGCGCAGGATTCGCGCGCGCTTGACCGCGAAAGCCACCTTCTCCGGATCGTGGTGGCGCTTCAGGCGCACCTGCCAGTCCATGGCCGCGACACGATCCTTGATGAGGTTGATCGCGCGCCGCACCACCGGCGTTTCTGCAAACTTGCGCAGATTGGCGGGCGTGGGTTTGGGCAGCGCCCTCGCCGGGAGCGCGCAGGGCGCGAGCACCGAGGGCAGCGCCAGGGTTCTGCGCTGTCCGGGCGGCGCCGGCTCCTCCCTGCGCGCGGCTCCGGGGTCCCCGGCGCGTCGACGCGCTGGGGTGGCGGCGCCCAGCAGCGCCAGAGCGTGCTTCCATGGTTTTCTGATGTTCACGTCGTCGTTGCTCCTTCCCTTCCGTTCCCGGTTGCAAAACAAAAGGCACGGCGTTTTGCCGTGCCTCCGCTCTCCAACTGCTGCCGGCTTCTGCTACACGCGCAGCTCCCGCTTCGCCGTCTCGGCGACCCGCTGCAGATCGTTCACTGTCAGCACCCGGATCCGCTGCTCTTCCATCGTCTCCACGCCAAAGTGATACTGCTCCACGAAGTCCTCCTCGCCGGCCACCTCGCCGCTTTCGTCCCGGATCGGCTCGACAACCGCCGTCAGCTCCAGCTCGGCGTTTTCCACCCGGGCCACGCCCTCGCGCAGCGCGGGCGCGCTGAAGGCCAGCACCTTGGCCAGCTCTACATCGCTCGCGAGCGAGACGGCGTGAAACATCCGCACCAGCCCGTTCGGCCGGTAGCCGCAGTCGATCTTCAGCGGATCGCCGGGCCGCGTATAGGCCGAGGCGGCGATGCGCCGGCGCATCAGATCCCACACTCCCGCATGCTCGAAGTGCGTCCGCATGCGGCGCGCGATCGCCTGGCGGCCACTGACGGTTTGCCGTGCCCGCTGCTTTCGCGGCTCGACATGGAGGCGCATCAGCTGATCCATCTCTGCAGCCATGTTCTCGGCCAGACAGGCCTTCGGCTCGGTCATCTGCAGCAGGTGCGAGAACGAGTCCTCGATGGTCTTCATCAGCGGCGGCGTGTCCGAGAACTGCTCCCCGAGCCGCCGCCGCATCTCCATTTCCATCGCCTCGAGCATCTCGGTGTCGGCGTCGGGATCGACGCAGCGCACCCGCGACCAGTCCCGCGTGAAGCGGACCTGGGCTTCCTGCGGCCGGCCCGCCTCGCGCAGCAGCACGCCGATATTCACGAATTCGTTCTTCACCGGATCCGGCACGTACCGCACCAGGAAGAATTCGCACTCCAGCCGCTCGTTCACATGATCCGTCCAGCTACACTATCGTCCCGGCCCGGCGCGGCGAACTGCCCTCGCTGCGCAGTGGCGAGAGTTTGGTTCCAGTTCGGGAACGGCTGCCGCGATGAATTCCGGAAAGCGGTAATGAGCTCCCGCACTGCCGAACGCCGCCCGACCAGCTTCTCCACCAGTCCCTCGACTGATGCCACGTCCCCCTCGTACCACTCCGGGGGAAGCGTCTCCGCAATTTCCCAGACCCCCTGCGGCTCAAGCTGTTCGATCGCGCTCAGCCAGGGCTCGAAGCTCTCCCACCCGGTCACGTCGCGATAGACAGGGTTGCGGGCGTACACGCCGCGCAGCGGCGCATCCACAAAACGCCAATCTCCCGCGTTGAAGCAGAAACCCTGGTCGATGAACGTGGCGCTGTAGCGCCGCTCCCGTCCTTTGCGATAGAACAGCGCCTGCCGCCCGTTGGCGTTGCACGTCCACTTGTCGAAGGCCAGCATCCCGGCGAATTCCCGCATATTCCGCACCTCGACGAGCTGCTCCTCGGGCAGATAATCGGCGACGTGCCCGGGCATCAGTCCGCCGACGAGCTGCGAGCCGAAGTGGAGCCCGGGGCGGCAGCGCTCCCGCCGCTGCCCGAGGTCCATCTCCAGTTCCCCCGTTCGCTCGATGAGCCACGGTGTAACCTCGACCACGTCGCAGTGCGGAACCGTCAGCCCCACCAGCGCGGCAAGGCGCGTGGCCAGCAGCTCGTTCGGCAAAACGCGCAGATGCTGGGGGTTGTTCTGGAACTTCACCACCCAGGCGTTGCCGTCGTCGCCGAGCATCAGGTGGCTCTGCGCGCCGCCCCGCATGCGCCGGATCTGCTGGATCGCCAGGACCGCCACGTTGCCTCCGAATTCCCAATCCTACTGCAAGCGGGTAAGCCGCTCATCCCGAACCGCCAGGGCAATGGCCATCGCCAGCACGCAGTCGTCGTGCTCGCCGGCCTGCGCTCCTGGTTCGCCGTTCACCTGGCGCACAAAGCTGCGACACTCGCGCAGCAGCCGTTCGCTCGCAAAAAGCTGCGGCGAATCCACCAGCGCCGCTCCCAGCTTGCCGATCATCGGCCGCCTGGTCCGGGTCGAGGTCAGCCAGCCATCCTTCCCATCGTCGGCACGGTACAGATGTTCGTACCGCAAGACGCCATCGAGATACGCCAGCACGCCGGCCCCATGGTTGTTGCGCTCGACCACCAGCAGCGCATTACCGTATTCGCGGGCGAGCGCGGCTGCCTCCTGTGCCGCCTCGAACGGCGTCAGGTGCGCCTGCAGCTCCGCGCACTGGAAGCCTGTTTCGAGATCCAGAACCTGGGCCGCCGTATAGTCCCCCTGCGTTCCGCCACCGGCCGGATCAAGCGCCACCAGATACCGGCGTCCCTTCTGCGGCGGCAGCCAGATGCGCAGTTCTCCCCTCCGCCGCACCTCCGCGGGATCGATTACCTCCCGCAGCCGTGCGTCGATGGCGGCGGTTTCGAAGACGCATTCGCCACTGGCCAGAAAACATTCGGTCGCATCCTCGGCATATTCCTGCTTCGCCAGGCCGCGGAAGGTCTCCTGAAGCTGCCGCCGGTAACCGATCTTCTCCGGGCTCAGACCGTATTTCTCCATCAGTTGCCGTTCCGTTCCGGTCAGCGACGGTTCCGCCACCGGCTCGGCGGCGTACGCCTCCTCCAGCCACCACGGAAAGAAGTGCCGCACCGTGCCGGTCCTGTCCGCATCCTTCCACTCCTGCCAGAAGCATCCCGAAGCTCCCATCGGCGTCGACTCCATCACCAGTTCCCCCCAGGGCGACAGCGTGGCGCGCAGGCCGCAGAGTGTTTCCGCCGGATCGCCCGGCCAGCGTGCCAGCTCCGTGCAGTGCAGGTTGGTGATGGTCAGCCCACGTCCTGCATTGCGATCCCCCGCCGTTTCGATCATGTATTCGCTGTCGAGAGCGGGGATCGCGATCCTCCGCGCCGTCGCCTTTGCGGACTTCAGGGCCCCTTCGCGCAGCGGCTCCGGCAGGTTCGCGAGGAACCGGTGCACGATGCGGAAGATCGCCTCCGCCGCCTCCTGCGTATGCGCCACCTCCACTGTCACCGTTCCCGGATGCGTAATGGTCTTCAGAAAGAACCATCCCGCAATCCAGGTGGTCACCCCCATCTGGCGCGCCTTCAGCACGATGTTCCTCTGGCGCGCCCTTTCTGCGTAGGCCAGCTGCGCCCGGTTGGCCCTGAGATCGACGTTTTGCCCCATTTTGTTTCTGATCTTCAGCGCCTTCCCGGTTAAGTGCAGCGCGTCGTCCCCGCCTCGATCCAGCATTCCCCCCAGGCGGACAAGGTCTTCCCTCGTCCCGTTTCCCCACAAATCTTCCATCGTGAGTCAGTAGGCATACCAGTTGTAGTCGGGCCCGCAGACCAGGGTGCGTTTGCCCGCCGTGGTGATGGCCAGTGTCTGGGCAGAGACCCCGTTGTAATTGATGTTCTGCGAGCTTACCGTTTGCAGTGTCACCGCGTTGGCCGACGTGTCGGACTTGATGATGGTCAGCTCCAGCCCCGTGGGCGATGCCTTGTCAGGGAGCGGCGTATAGCAGCTCGGGAGAGTGAGGGTCTGCGTCCCGCTCGCCGCATTGGCGACCACGTTCCGGTTGGCCGCGGTCAGTGTCAGCGTGGAGGCCGTGTTGATGACGGTGCTCAGCGCCAGGCCGCCGTTCGAGCGGATCGTCCCCTGATACGTGACGTTGAAGAACGGATTGCTCCCGGAGAAGTGCGCCTGAAACGCGTCTCCCTGGTAGCCCGTGTACATCTGTGCCGAATACGCCGGATAGCTCGAAGCCGCCGCGACCGGCGTGGACCACACGCGCGGCACCGCGCCGGTCGGGTCGTTGATGTTCGCGCCCCCGCTCGAAAAGCCGGTGACGTTGGCGGGCTCCAGCGCCTGGTAGTAATTGCCGCAGCCGGTCAGGTGATGAATACTCGCGTAGGTCGGCGGATTCCCCGAAGTTCCGGCGTAGGTGATCCAGTTCACGCCGGCCCCCATACCCAGGCAGTCCACATCGGCGACCAGCAGGTTATTCGTAACCGTGGGTGCGACATAAATCAGGTTCGCTGCCGGAAAGCTGGTCAGGTCCGGCCACTGGATGTGTCCGCCGTGGATGGCGATGCCGTTGGCGCCCACATAGAAGCCCGCCACTGCCGGGCTGTCGACATAGGTGTCTGTCCACACGCTTCCGGCGCCTCCGGTGTCGTAGATGACATAGCTGGTCGCGTACGAGGCATTGGCCGCCGAGCCCGAGCTCGCATTGTTGATGCAGGGCGCCGTGGTGCAGGTGTAGGGGTAACCAAAGCCATGGATCCCGTATCCGGTGTTGCCGGTCCCCTCGTTATAGATCGCAGCCGTCAGCGCATTCCGCACCACAACCTTGTCCAGATCGCTGTCGATCGCGGTCTTCTCGATGTGAATGCCGTACGCCGGCCGACTGGCCGGGGTGAAGACTGCGCTGGAATAGCTCACCGTCGTATTGCGGACAAGGAAATTCGCCTGGTGCCCCGCGGCTGTATTCTCCTCGCCCAGCAGAATGCCCTCCGCCGTCGTATCGTTCGCCGTGATGTTATCGAGCAGCGCGCCCCGGAACCACTGGAGCTCGAACCCATGCGTGGCATTGCCCTGGGCCAGGAGATTGAGGTCCTTGAAAGTGCAACCCTGCGCCTGCGCCGTATTGCCCAGAAAGAACACATCTCCGCCCAGCGAAGCCGGCACGGTCAGCGTAGTCGCGATCTGCGGGCTGTCGGCGTTCATGGTCGTGCCGCCCGAGCCCAGCACGCTGACGCAAGCCCCGTTCGCAGGCTCGTTCATGGTGGCGCTCACCGTAAAGGTCCCCGGACCCAGATGGATCGTCTGGTTCTGGCCGCTTGTATTCGCCTGCTGGACAGCCGCATTCCAGGCCGCATTCAGCGAGGGATAGGTGACTCCGTCGACGGTGATTTCCCCGTTGATCGTCGCCCCGCTCAGGCCTCCCTGGGCGCGCAGGGATCCGGGCAGCGCCAGATTGCCCGAGGTATCGAACTTCGAAGTGATTCCATTGCAGGTGAAGGAGAGACCGCCACCCGCGGCTCCCGCCAGGCCGACGGTGCAATAAGGGGCCTGGCCGCCCTGCTTTGTGGAGCCGGACGTCCATTGCCACGCGGAGGTGCTGGGCTTGTACGCAAGGACATCCTCGCCGCCGGCGGCATTCTGGTGCGTCAGCACCTGCGACCACGCATTCCAGGAAGCACAGTAGGGGGAGCAATTGACATCGACGGCGCCCATGTTGGTTCCATTCGGCGCACCGAAACTGGGCAGGGAAAGCTCGAGGCCATTGGCAAAAGGGCCGGAAAGTACATACCCGTAGGGAGTCATCATCTGACCCTGCCCGATGACGTAGGGTGTTCCTCCCGCCGGAAAGTTCTGATACAGGAGAGGGCTGTTGGCGTTCGAATCGTAGTTCATGAAGCCGGCCCTGCCGTAAATCATGGCAGAGCGGCCCTCAACCCCCTTGCCCGCAAACTGGTAGGAGCCGGAATGGGTTCTGAGGCCGCGAAAGCCCACGTTGAAGTAATGGGGTATCTCGACCTTGTCGCCGGTGCTGAACGTGCCCATCAGCTGATCGGTCGCAATGGAGCTGCCGTCGAGCGCCCCGGTAGCGGGATTCCACACATTCTGGGTGTGGGTCATGGGGTAGATCGCGTAGGGGTTGGAGGGCGTCACGGCAACCGTGATAGAGGTAATGCCCGAGCCTCTGTTCGCTACTGCGCAACCGTTCAGCGAGCCTCCCGATGCGGTGCCGGTGATGTAGAGGACTGGCGGTGTGGCTCCCGTGTTCACCGTGTAGGTCAACTGAGGAGGAAAGACCAGGCCGCCCGTAGATTGTGTTGCGTAGAGGTAGCCGGAGCCGCCGCTGGCCGTGCAGGAGGTAACAGAGCCACCGCTCACCGTCGCCGTCACTGTGCCCCCGCTGCCCATCTGCCCATAAGCGCGGGTCGCATGATTATTGAAGGACATTACATAAGCGGCGTTGCCCGGCACGTTGAACATGATGGGGAAAACCGGACGGATGACGTTGCCGAGACCGGTGTATCCCGCGCCGAAGCCCTGAGCGCCGGTTGCGCCCCCTACCCAGTCAGCCTGCGTGGTGAAGCCGTAGCCCGTGAGGCCGCCCTGCGCTACATAGTCTCCGGACGAATAGGGAGCATCCAGCACGGCAAAGGTGATCGTGTTGCTGGCCGTGCTGACTGCCGTCAGTGGCTCGCAGTCCCAGGTCGGAGCGCCCTGTTCAAAGATGCAGGCAGGCTTCGAGGTGGAGAAACCGGAAGCGTTCGTCACCGGCACGGTGACGTTGATGGCCGGGTAGATGTTGGCCTGCGCCGTCGCCGTGCCGCTGTCGGTGGTGTAGCTGGTCACCGGACAGGTGATCCCGCTGATGGTCAGGCACTGCACCTCGAACTGGGTGCTGGTGGCTCCTGTTCCGATCACCGAGAACACCTGGTTGTTCAGGAAGGTGGCGTGGGTCAGGCCGGTAAACTTGACGGGGCTGCCGATCTGGGCAAAGGAGTTGCTGACCACCGTCACGATGACGATGTTGCCGTTCGGATTGCTGACCACCTGGTAGCCGGTGACGGTCTCGGGGCCGATCACGCTGGTGGTCGAAGCGGTGGTGGTGGTGTAGACGGAATCCCCGTAGCTCGAATCCCAGTCGGCTCCCGCCCCGTAGGCAATCGCTCCGTTGGTGATGTTGCCGAAGCTGGAGATGTAGCCGCTGCTGTCGGCATGCGTCAGGTCGATCATCTCCAGGCGAGCGCCGATCTGATTGGCCGCGCCCTGGGTCGTAGTCACGCTGAGCACATTGCAGGGCGCGGTGCAGGGCTGAGGGTAGGAGGTGCCGGACTGCGCCGTGATGGACTGGAGGGTGCCTTCGAAGACGCTGCCGGATTCTTCATGCCAGAAGGCGTCCTCGTTGCCCTCGTCCTGTCCGGTGTCGATTCCGCCGTAGCTGGTATCGAACTCCAGAATGCCGATGTGGTCGCCGTTCGAATATCCCTGAAAGTTGTTGGAGACAGCGTCAAAGCTGGTCGGTGTATACATCAGGCTGCCCACCGACAGGCTGGTGCTGCCCATCTGGTCTGGCGAGAAGCTGCGCCCGCCCGCCAGCAGATTCGTCTGCACCTGCATGCCGGGGCCGGTATGCGAAGACGCTGCCTGCGGACCCCAGGTGACGTTCTGCACGAAGGAGGGACCGGAGGAGAACCTCATCCACTCCGGGTTGTTGATCGAGGCCGGGTCGATGCCCGCATTGCAGATCCACTGCGGCGCACCCCAGCGGTCGTCGCGTATGCAACCCATCGGAGCGCTGGCCGACGGGCTTCCGCGCAGCCCGGACCAGAAGAAGCTGCCGCCCCACGGCTGCGCTTCGGTCTGCGCATACGTTGCCGGAGCTACGACCTGGCAGGCGTATGGGTACGTCTCGCATTCCGCCAGCGACACTTTCATTCCATCGTTGGTCGCCGTTCCGGACTGCCAATGCTCGGCGTAGAGGGCACCCTCCATCTGCTGCGCATTCAGCGGACCCGACAACGTGCCGCCGGCGAGAGGCAGACTCAGCGCTGCCAGCTGATCGGCGTAGTGCTTTGTGGCCGCCTCGGCACCCGACGTGGGATCCGCGCTCAGGGTCAGCGGCCCGGTCAGCGAGCCGCCGGCCAGCGGCAGGTAAGAGCTGCTGATGGACTCTACGGCGCTGTTCACATACTCGGGGGTTACTGACTGCACGGCTACGGCGGAGGGCTCGAGCTGCGCACGCACCGACGCGATGGAGGCGGTTCCCGAAGCGGGCACCACCCAATACTCCTTGTTCACGGTGCCGTCGCTCAGGTGGTAAACAGCGGTGTAATAGCTGCCTGCGGGCAGCGCCGCCGCGTTCGGGGTAAGGTTCACGCTGACAAATCCGTCGGCCCCGATAGCCGTGCTCAGGCTCCCCGCGGCTACAGCCTGATTCTGGGGTGTGGTGAAGGCGGACCAGCTGATCAGCAGGGTTCCGCTCGCGGGTGTCCCGTCAGCGCGGTACACCGCTCCCTGTACGGTCGTGGTGCTGACCTGTGCGACGGCGCGGGGCGGCACCACAGCCATCACGGCCAGGACCAGCGATACAGAGATTACCCACCAGGTTCTCCGTTCCATCATCGATCGCCTTTCGCCGTTTCTGTTCGGCATATTCCTCATTCCTGGAATTCGCATAGTGTCCTGAGGCTGCGCGCTGTCAGGTGCTGTTCGGGGTTCCTCAGCACTGACTCCCAACCTCGATCCAAAAGAAAAGGGGAACACCGGATGGGTGTCCCCCTTTTTCTTTTTTCACTCTATAAGTTCAGAATATCAGTTCGAGAGAATTAGACTGCCAAATATCTTTCCCTGATTTGTCGCGGAAATCCTTTGCTTTCTTTGCGAGTGACTTTAGTTTCCGGCCTCCCCTCTTGACAGTTTTTCTGCATTGGGGTTGAGCAGCCCATATTCGAGGAAAAGCCGGGTCAGCCGGTCGAGCGCTCCTCCATAAATTCGCATCACGGATCGCACGCTTTCCCCGGTCAGAGCCGCTACCTCGAGTGTCGAGTAGTCCTCGAGCGCAATATGCGCCACCACCTGCTGCGAGCGCGCGTCCAGCTGCCGCAGGCATTTCTCCACGTCGAAGATGAAGATGACCCTGTCCTCGAAGCTCTGCATCCGGTAACTCGATGCCCGGCCGCGGAACACCATGCTTCCCAGCAGGCAGGGTGTACGGCCGACCTCCATCGACGTCTGCATATACCGGCGCAGCAGCCCCACGGCGTGTTTGCGGTAGAAGGCCAGTCCTTCGATGGGCCGGGGCCGCGCAACCGGCAGACTGGTGTCCGCCACCGCAAAGGCCGCAGCGATGAAGCACGGCATTGCCCCCGCGGCGCTCACGCTGCACCTCCGTCAGACGCCGCTGCTGCATGTCGCCTGCGCCGTCCCGGGCGCCGCGCGCGCCGTGGGGGAAGCGCACGCAGCCGCCGTGCGCACTCGTGGCAGTAAACTTCCTCGCAATCCTGAGCGCGGTACCAAAGTCCACCGCACCTTTCACAAACCTTCAGCAGAATTCGTAAGTACATCTGTTTCTCCGAGGTCACTGCCGGCCTGCTGCAGTCGTAACTGCCGCGGCCGCGGGGGAGGGAAGGCTGTGCCGCTCTGCGCCGGCATCCGTCTTCAGTGGGTTTCGTCAGTCAGGCGAAGATTGGTTCGTCCTGGTTTCAGCATCGATTCGCCAGGCTGGCATGCGCCTCCGCTGCTGTCGGCGTCTGCCGCGCATGATCCTGCGCAAAAGGTGTATGTCTGCCTGGCAGAAGTAGTCCGACACTAATGTGAGCAACCAGAGCAGTCAATCTGCCGCAGATCGAATCGGTCCCCCTCTGCCCAACTGAGTACTGAAGTGCCTTTCCCTTCTTCCGGAATTTGCGAAATCGCAATTCTTCCTGCAAACCCTCAGGTAACGGGTGTATAGCTCGGTGAAAACTTCCCACAGATGAAATTCCTCGAGTTACATGAGCGCCTTCGTCTGGAGACGTGGCGTCGCATCGATCAGGGAGTTCTGAGCAGTTCTCTGCTGGCGCGTCAGACGGGCCTGGCCCAGGCCCACATCTCGAACTTCCTGCACCGCCGCCGCCGTCTCAGCCTTCCTGCCCTTGATCGCATCCTGCAGGCTCAGGCGCTCAGCGTCGAGGAGCTGTCCTCCGCCCCCATCTCCGATTTGTCTCCCCCGGAGGGGAACCATCGGCAATTCATGGATATCGTCCCCATTGCGTCGCAAAGCACTGCAATGAACGCACCTCTGATCTCGGCGCGAAATGCCATCGACACGATGCAGCTGCCCTCCGGATGGCTGGCAACGTTTGCCGCCCGCCGCTCCGTCAGTCGCCGCCGATGGGAGCGCTTTGTCGGCGTGCGTGTGACCCACCTGCAGGCCCTTCCCATGGACCCGCTGCTGCGCGCGGGCTCCGTTGTGGTGCTCGATCGCCATTACAACTCGCTGGCCCCGTGGAAGCCTCCCCATCCCAACCTCTACGGAGTTCGCTCCGGCTCGCAGCTGCTGTTCCGGCATGTCGCCTTTGAGTCCAGTTGCCTGATCCTGCGCCCCCGTGCCCTCGATCATCCCGTCGATCTCATCGAGCTCGCACCGCACGAGACGCCATCCGACTTTCTGGTGGGCCGCGTCTGCCTCTGCATCTCCGAGGCCTGACGCTGCCGCACGATGCGCCTCCCCGGGCTTTGATAGCATCGCCCTGAGAGGTTTTTCCATGGATCAGGTCCCCGCTCAGGGCTGCTGGACCCGCCGCAATGAGGACATCGCGCTCGACCTGCTGAAGTTTGTGGCTGCCACCGCCGGGGTCGGACGCCCCGGTGCACCTTCTACCGGATTTGTTGCCACCGGCGCTCCCAAACCGGAGGATCAGGTCGCGCAGCTGCTCGAGCTCTACGGCCGCTGCCTGCGCGCCGTTGAAGGAAATTCCGAGTAGCCTGCGCCGTCTCGGTACTCAGGAGTGCTGTTCTCGGCCACAGGAACGCCCCCCGGCAAAGATGCTGGCGGCTGGATTCAGGGCTGCAGCGCTCCGCCGCTGGGGCATAGTAATTGTGGAACGGATAAGTCCTTGTGACCCTCCCACCTCATCTCGGCGTCCTCGTCTGCGGAGCAGGCGTTTTCGGCCGCAATCACCTGCGGGTGTATCGCGAGCTGGAGCGGCACGGTCTTCCCGTCCGTCTGGCTGCGATTGTTGAGCCCGATCTCGTCCGTGCCGCCTGTGCCGCCGCCGAATGGGCTGTGCCGGTTTATTCTTCGCTCGCGGCGTGCCTGTCGGCGCGTACGGGCGGCATCGACTTCCATGCGGCTTCGGTCTGCGTTCCCACTTCCGCGCATTTTGCAGTCGCCGAAGCATTACTTGCTGCCGGCCTCGATGTTCTCGTCGAGAAGCCGATTGCCACCACGGTGGGCGAGGCGACCCGGCTCATCGAGCTGGCTTCCCAGCACCACCGGATTCTGCAAACCGGCCATTTGGAGCGGTTCAATCCAGCTGTTATTGCCATCGAACCCATCCTGACCCGCCCCATGTTCTTCGAGGCCCACCGCCTGAGCGTCTTCAGCCCTCGTTCTCTGGATGTCGATGTGGTTCTCGACCTGATGGTGCACGACCTCGACATCGTGCTCAGCCTTGCCCGCTCGTCCGTTCGCTCGCTGCATGCTGTCGGCCTGCCGATCCTTTCCAGTAAGGTCGATATTGCCAATGTGCGCATCGAATTCGAATCCGGGTGTGTGGCCAACTTTACTGCCAGCCGCGTGAGTACAGAACGCGTGCGCAAGCTGCGGTTCTTCCAGCCGCACCAGTACGTGTCGATTGATTACGCCCGCCAGGACCTGTTCGTCATCGACGTCTCCCGCGCGGCGCAGGCCGATCCGGCGGCGCTTGCAGCCGCAGCCGCCGCAGGCCCGGTCCCGGCGGCCGGTTCCCCGGCCCTGCATATTGAGAAGCCCCCTGTCGAGCCCGGAGAGCCGCTCCGGCTTGAGATTGAATCGTTCCTCCGGTGCGTGCGCACTCGCTCCGCACCCCGCGTTTCCGGAGAAGACGGCCGCGCAGCCCTGTCCCTTGCTCTCGATATCAACCAGGCCATCGCGGAGCACGCCCAGCGCACCGGCCTGGATCGATTCGCCAATCACTCCCTACCCTGAGTCGCAGCGCCTGAAGACGCAATCTCCTCCCGCACCTTCCGCATCGTTGCCAGATAGAACGCCAGGTTGTGCAGCGTGTTCAGCACGCCGGCGAGCGGCTCCTGCGCCGCCATCAGATGCCGCAGATACCCTCGGCTGTACCGGCGGCAAACCATGCAGCCGCACTTCGGATCAGCGGCTCCCTCGTCCTCGGCATACTGCCGGTTTTTGATGTTCAGCCGTCCTTCGGAGGTAAAAAGCAGTCCGTGCCGCGCGGCTCGAGTCGGCAGCACGCAGTCCATCATGTCCACGCCCATGCGCGCGTATTCGGCAATTTCCTCCGGATATCCCACGCCCATCACGTAACGCGGCTTGTCGGCGGGCAGCAGTGGCAGCGTCGCCGCAATCATCTCGCGCGTCAGTTCCCGCGGCTCTCCCACGCTGAGCCCGCCGATGGCGTAACCGGGAAAATCCATCTCCACCAGCCGCTCCGCCGATTCGCGCCGCAGGTCCGGAAACATACCGCCCTGCACAATCCCAAACAGGCTCGGAGTCTGGCCTCTGAAAGCATGCTCACCACCGCTCTCTGATCGCTGATCGCCGACCGCTGAACCCTCCCGCTCCCACGGTACCTCGTGCTTATGCGCCTCGAAATGGTCCCGGCTCCGCTTCGCCCAGCGCAGGGTCATGTCGAGCGACTCCCGCGCCCGCGCGTAATCCGCCGGGTATTCCGTGCATTCATCAAAGGCCATCGCGATGTCCGAGCCCAGCGCGATCTGCACGTCCATCGAGTGTTCCGGGGAGAAGAAGTGCGAGGATCCGTCGATATGAGAGCGGAACGCAACTCCTTCCTCGGTCACCTTGCGCAGTTCATTGAGGCTAAAGACCTGAAATCCGCCCGAATCGGTCAGAATCGGCCTCTGCCAGCTCATGAAACGGTGCAGTCCGCCCATGCGCCGGATCGCCTCATGCCCCGGGCGCAGATAGAGGTGATAGGTGTTGCCCAGCAAAATGCGAACGTCCAGCTCTTCGAGCAGATGCTGCGGGACCGCCTTCACCGAGCCCGCCGTTCCCACCGGCATGAAGGCCGGGGTTTCGACCACTCCGTGCGGGAGCCCCATTCCTGCCAGGCGCGCGGAGCCGCTGGTGCGATGGATCTGAAAAGTAAGAGACACTCCGCTGATTGTAACCAGCGCTGCTTCCGCGATTTCTCCCGCGAGACGAGGGCAGCCAGGCGGTGAAGAGCGGGAGGCAGGGACTCGACCGCCTGAGAGAATCCTGTGCAACTCGGCTGCCGGGGCCCGATTGGCTAAAATAGAACGTGATGGCTGGCTTACCGCTTGTTCAGATTGACCTTGCGCCGAAGCGCCCGCTTCCCAAACCGGAGTGGCTCCGGACCCGAGCCCCCATGGGCGACAATTACCACGACCTCAGGAAGCTGGCGCGCAGTCTGAATCTGCACACGGTCTGCGAATCCGCTCAGTGCCCCAATATCGGCGAATGCTGGCACCACCGCACGGCCACCTTCATGATGCTGGGTAATACCTGCACCCGTCGGTGCGGATTCTGCGCAGTCCCCAAGGGGCGCCCTGAGCCCATCGACTTTGACGAGCCCTGCCGTGTGGCTGAAGCGGTCGCCGCTCTGGGACTGAAGTTTGCCGTCATCACCAGCGTCAACCGCGATGACGATCTGCTCGGCGGCGCCCGCGCTTTCGTCATGGTAATCGAACAGATTCGCCGGCGGGCGCCAGGTTGCCAGGTCGAAGTGTTGATTCCGGATTTCCAGGGCAGCGAAGAGGCGATCCGGATGGTGGTCGAAGCCCGGCCGGAGATCCTCAACCACAACACCGAATCCGTCCCCCGCCTGTACCGCGCCGTTCGCTCCGGAGCCCGCTACGAGCGCACGCTGCGACTGCTGCAGTTTGCCAAAGAAATCAATCCGGCGACGGTTACGAAATCCGGAGTCATGGTCGGGCTCGGGGAAGAGATGAGCGAGTTGCTCCAGGTGTATCGTGATCTTGCGGCCGTGGGTGTCGACGTCCTCACCATCGGCCAGTATCTGCGTCCTTCAAAAGACCATCTGCCCATTGCCCGTTACTACAGGCCCGAAGAGTTTGCCCTCATGAAGCAGGAGGCCCTGCGCATGGGTTTCCGCCACGTCGAGTCCGGCCCGCTGGTGCGGTCCTCGTATCACGCGCACGAACAGGCAGACGCCAGCAGCGTGCAGCAGCAGGTGATGTAGTCTTCATCAGCGCGTAAAATACCTGTTTTGAGGCGATTCAGGAAGGAAGACGATTATGGCACCATCCGTCATGGCAGGCATCCCCGCACTCAAAGAAACCCACGCGCAGCTTCGTTCGCGCATGGATAAGGCGGTGCAGGATTTCCAGACGAACCTGGCCTCGATCCGCACCGGGCGCGCTTCCATCCACATGCTCGACCAGGTAAAGGTGGAGTACTACGGGACCGATACGCCTCTGAATCAGGTGGCTCAGATCACCACGCCGGACGCCAATATGATCGTGGTCCAGCCCTGGGATGCGAGCCTGATCGGAGCCATCGAGAAGGCGCTGCGCACCTCGGACCTCGGTTTCAATCCGCAGAATGATGGGAAGCTGGTGCGTGTTCCCGTACCGCCTATGACCGAGGAACGTCGCCGCGAAGTGGTCCGGCATCTCCATCGAGTTCTCGAGGATCACCGCACAGCGGTTCGCAACATTCGCCGCGACGGCAACGAGTTACTGAAGAAGGCCGCAAAGGATAAGAAGATCTCCGAAGACGAAGAGAAGCGCTCCCTCGATGAGATCCAGAAGCTGACCGACGAGGAGATTAAGCGCATGGAGGATATGGCCCGCCGGAAGGAAACAGAAGTGATGCAGGTTTGATTGCGCTTTCAGCCCGAACTGAGAGGCCCGCCGGCATCGGCGGGCCTGCTTGCCTGCTGATCGATTCGGTTAGCTCTGCTGCTGGTGGTCCCATGCTCTGGGAGCGATACCGATCTGGAAGAAGGTACCTTCCACCAGTGAAAAGTCCCCCTTCTTTCTCGTAAACGTACCGGAGTTATGAGAATGAACCGCGCTCCTCATGGCGACATGGCTGAGCAGCCCCGGTTCCTGCACCACCTGCTCCTGGCTGCTTATATGTCGGGGAGCAGGACCCATCGTCTGGTCGCCGTACTCGGCCAGCGCGTGCTCGTCGGCCGGGTATGCGCCCAGGATTACCACCTTGACCGGAACTTCCTTACCGTCCTTGAGCCGCGCCTCGTGGAAGGCGATGGTAATGGAGGACGGACCTCCATTGCGGGAAGCTCCAGCGCGCACAACTTTGCCAACAAGCTCGGTATCCTTCGGCAGGTCGACGCCTTCCGGTGTTCTCGCCGCATGGTCAAGCTTCGCAACCACTACTTCGCCCGGCATGGCCGTTTTTGAGTTGATCGTGTGTTCCAGTCTCGCGTTAACGCCGATCAGATCGTATTTCTTCTGCTGTTGGGCAAGAAGAGATCCGGCGAACAGGAACGATGCTGTAGCTATTCCCACAGACATGGCTCTGAAGGATGCTGCAAACCGCATAAGAAAATCTCCTTTCGCGGAAGGACCTGGCACGGAACAGGATGGGCGGCCGCAGATCGAGCGAGCCACGTGATCCGATGCGCCCCTCTCGGCGCAGGCAGGCTGAGGAGGCGCGATTCCCTCCACTTAGTTTCGACGCTGGTTCGGGAAATAGGTTGTAGGAAATATGTCAAGAAAGTTAACCCCAGCCTGGCCAGCGGGTTGAATCAGCGAAGGGCTTGTCTCAGGCCCGGGGGAGGGACTTCCTTTACCGCGAGGTCCGGCTAACTTGCTTCGTCCTGTCTTCCAGACGAATATTACCCAGAGACAGAAATGCCGCCCGGCAGGGCGGCATTTCTTCCAGGGCCCTGGATCCACTGTTACATCGCCTGGTCATTCTGTGTCCTGTCAATTATTGCAGGGCCGACCCCGACCTGGAGATAAGTTCCCCTGGCCAGCTTGATATTCCCTGCCTTTCTGCGGAAGGTTCCAGAGTTATGGCTCTGCACGGCGCTGGTCATCGAGATGTGGCTGAGCAGGCCGGCTTCCTGGTCCACCCGCTGCTCTGGACTGACATGGCGGGGCGCCGGGCCGAGCAGATCATCTCCTGGATACAAAGAGTCTGCCGACTCCTGCCCCGGCGGATAAGCTCCCAGAATCGTTACTTTGACTGGAATCTCCTTGCCATCTTTCAGCTGAGCTTTGTCGAAAAGCAGGCTGAAGCTGGCTGGGCCGCCATTTTGCGAGGCCTGGACGTGGCTAACCTTACCCAGCAGTTCGGTTCCCCTGGGCAGATCGATGCCGTCGCTGGTCTTCGCGGCACGGTCAAGTTTCGCCGCAACTATCTGGCCCTGCGTAGCTGATTTGGTCGTGAGCTGCTGGTCGAGCCTGACATTCACGCCAACCATATCCGACTGAGCGAAGGCTGCCCCGGCGAACAGAAACGAGACGGTCGCCAGGCAAAGCGAGAAGTTTTTCAAAGACGATGCAAGTCGCATAGATTAATCCCCTGCTGATAAGTTATTTGCGCCACTTACAGCGCAGCATGATAGCGATGCCCATCGCTGAAACTGCGTATCGGGCCACATCTGCGCATGCAGAGGACCAGCATACGTGGACAAGGGAGGGGCTCCCGCCGACCGGGCACTTGCTCCTCAACTTACCTCTGCTCAGTTCGACGCATCCCAGAGGTCAATGGATCCTGCAATAGGGAAAAACTTCAGAGATTGACCTGCGGCAGGATTCTGGGGCTCAACTGCAGGGATTGTGAGTAAGTCGGTTCGTTCATATGGTCGACCGATAACCGGGGGAATCTCATCAGGGAGCACAGGAGAGAGATCCATGCAAGCCCTGCTTAGGCCGAGCGGTCAGGGATGCAGTCCGGAGCCCTGCACCGGAAAGGTCTGCTCAGCAGCCAGGTGACTTGTGGATGATGAACAGTTACATAACATAGGCCATGTGTTCCAGCTCCTGCTGCATACATTCGAGGGTGCACGCATTCCCTTCCAGACGCACAACAGCTTCACGCACAACTGCCGGGTTTACACCATAGCCGCGACCGGCCAGAAAGGAGGTCACAAGTTCCGCAGCCTGCCACGAATCGAAACCGGACTGAAGGAGTTCGGTGCGCAGCCCGGCGAGTTCTGCTGCAGGGAATTTCTCGATTCTGCTGTCCTGTGCCATCATCTTGCTCCCTGGTTGAGTTTTTGCGCCGTGTTGCTGAACGAGCCCCTTGCTCGTTTAGACACGGCTTTGGAGAATTTGTGTTGCCAAACTTACACAGATCGACCGATTTTCGATGCGGGCACCGGGTTATTCCATGACATTCAAAGAGAAACACGCCGTAAACTGAAGGGTGACCAACTCAAAAAAAGACCGGGATCCGCGGGCAACCCCATCGGGACCGTCCTGGCTCCTGATGCTTTCTATCATTCTTGTGGCCATGCTGATCGCGCTCGGCATCGCCTGGGCGTTCGTTACACCCATGTTGCATCGCCACTGAGGCGGAGCCCCGTTGCGGATCGATGCCGCGTCAGGTCTGTTGCTGAGCCGGCTCTGTTCGCTCCACCAGCGGCACGGGAATGCCATCGGCGACCGGGCAGTTGTGTCCGCATTCTTCGCAGCCCAGCGCATGTCTGTCCCCCGCCTGGCTACAGTCTGCCGCGACACGCAGGACATAGAATAGCGTGGGGTAACTGGAAGCGCATCTTCCCTGTACGGATTGGAGATTCATGTTGCGCGTGGGGCTTACCGGGGGTCTGGGCAGCGGGAAATCGACAGTCGCAGGGTTTTTCCGAGAGCAGGGATTTCATATTCTCGAGGCGGACGGCATTGCCCGCGAACTGATGCGGCCGGGCAAATCCGTATATCGCGGTATCGCAGAGCACTTCGGGCCGGCGGTGATCGGCCCCGATGGTTCGCTGGACCGGAAGCGTCTGGCAGAGATGGCATTCCGGGAAGGCCGTCTCCCGGAGCTGAACCGCATCGTGCATCCGCCGGTCATCGCCGAGCAGGAGCGTCTTATCGCGGAAATCGCCCGTGCCGATCCGCGGGCAATTGTTGTGGTGGAGTCAGCGCTCATCTTTGAAGTGGAGAAATGGGGCACCGCTCCGGGCTGGCCCAGGCGCTTCGACCGTATCATCCTGGTAACCGCGCCGGATGAGGTGAAGATTCAGCGCTTTCTCGCGCGCACCCTGCCGCCGGATGCGACGCAGGAGAGACGTGCTGAGGCTGAGCGTGACGCGCGAGCACGACTGGCCGCGCAGATCCCCGACACAACGAAGGTACCCGGGTCCGATGCGGTGATCGATAACTCCGGTTCCCTTGCCTCCACAAGAGAGCAGACGCTCCGCCTTGCGGCGGAACTCCGTTCCGCGGCCGCAACCCGGGATCGCTAGAATAAGAACAGCGGAAAAATGATTGCTCCGGTTTCACAGCTGCAACGGCTGACGTTCCGCAATCCGGAAAAAGAAACGCTATGAATTTTCGCAGACTGGTTCTCATCCTGCTTCTCGTTGGGGGATTCTGGTATCTGACCCATAACGGGTTCCGCAGAAATGCTCTTTACCGCGGTTTGCCGCTGACTCTGACGGAAGCGCAGGCCGCGCCGGAGTATACCCCGCAGGAACTCAACAATATTGCGGTCTACAAGCGGGTAGATCCGTCGGTTGTGAATATCACCTCCACCACCGTGACTCTGGATTTCTTCTACGGCCTGGTCCCGGCGGAAGGACAGGGCTCGGGATTCATTCTTGACAAGCAGGGGCACATCCTGACCAACTACCACGTCATCGAGAATGCCCGGAAAATCATGGTGCAGACCTATGACAAGCATCAATACGGGGCGCAGGAGATCGCCGGCGACCGTCTGCACGACCTCGCCCTGCTGCAGATTGATGCTCCCAATCTGCTTCCGGCCGTGCTGGCTACCTCCCGCAATCTGCAGGTTGGGCAGCAGGTGTATGCCATTGGCAATCCTTTCGGACTCTCCGGCACCATGACCGCCGGCATTATCAGCGCCATTCGCTCCGTGCGCGGACCGGAAGGCGCACCGATCGAAAATGCCATCCAGACCGATGCGGCGATTAACCCGGGGAACTCCGGAGGACCGCTCCTGAACTCGCATGGCGAGGTCATCGGGATCAACTCGATGATTGCACAGAACGGGGCCGAGCAGAATGCCGGGATTGGCTTTGCGATCCCGATTGACACCGCCAAGGCAGTGCTGGGCGATTTTCAAAGATATGGACACGCGAGGCGGCCCTCGCTGGGCATTCGAACCCTTGCGATTGGCCCCGATCTGGCCCAGCAGATGGGCCTGCCTGCCAGCTATGGAGTGCTCATCGAAAGCACCGTTCCCGGTGGTGCTGCTGCAAGGGCCGGACTGCGCGGGGGCAGCGAGGTCGCTTACCTCGGCAATATGCAGATATCCATTGGCGGCGATCTGATCGTCGCCATTGACGGGCAGGAAGTCACTAATTCGCAGGACATTTCGGAAATCATGAACCAGCACCAGCCCGGCGACACCGTGACCGTCACCTTTTTCCGGGGGGTTCGGAAGTTGACAACCCGTGTTACCTTGGGGGAAGCTGGGGATCAGTCCGCTTAGGAGGTTCCCATTTTCCTGCCTGCGGCCCGCTGGACAGTCGCCGATATAGTGCCGCAAATCAACAAGTTGGCCCTGATTACCGGAGCCAACAGCGGCATCGGCTTTGAGGCGGCCAGAGAACTGGCGCGTGCAGGCGGTTCTGTGATTCTTGCCTGCCGCAGTCAGGCCAGAGGCGACTCTGCCCGCGCCCGCATTGTGGCCGAAATACCCGGCGCGCAGGTTGAAGTGCTTCCGCTTGACCTGGCCAGTCTCGGTTCCATCCAGACTGCGGCGCGCGCATTCCTCTCCACCGGCCGTCGCCTGGATCTGCTCATCAACAACGCCGGCGTCATGGCGATTCCTGAGCGGCGGATGAGTCGGGAAGGACTTGAGCTGCAACTGGCGACGAACCATTTCGGACATTTCGCCCTCACGGGACTGCTGCTTCCAGCCCTGCTGAAGCGAAACGGGAATGAAGAGAGCCGCGTCGTCACCGTCAGCTCGATTGCCCACCGCGGAGCCACCATGGATTTCGGCGACCTGCAGTGGGTACAGAACTATAAGCCCTGGCCAGCGTACCGCCGCTCGAAGCTCGCCAATCTTCTCTTCGGACTCGAGCTGGGGCGCCGCCTGGCAGACGCCTGCGCGCCGGTCCTCAGTCTGATAGCGCATCCCGGCGTCTCAAGGACCAACCTCTTTCGGGCCGGACCGGGACAAAAGCCCGGCCTGATTCCCAAACTCATTCCACTGCTCATCGAAACCATGGCCCAGTCGGAGGCCCGTGGCGCTCTGCCGGTCCTTTACGCGGCCGTTGCCGGAGAAGTGCAGGAAGGGCGGTTTTATGGTCCACTCGGCTTCCGCCAGATGCGGGGTTATCCGGGCGAGGTTCGTGCCGAAGCCCAGGCGTACGACCAGCAGCTTGCGGAGCAGCTATGGAAGGTATCCGAAGAGATCACAGGGGTTCGGTATGACCTGCCTGAGCCTCCGAACGCGTCGCGGGAGAATACGGACCATCCGTCCCGGCGACACAGGCGCCCGGGCCACGATCGCGCCGGATTGAGGCCTGGATCGGGTTGCTAAACTGAATCAGCAGAGCCGGAATGCCGTTTAGCGATGCCGCGCAGCCGGGTTTTCCTTTGGTTAAAGCGACGGAGGCAAAAAACGATGGCTGCATGGAACCAGCCGGCTTCCGGCGAGCGAGAGAGGCAGAACCGGCGGGTCACGCGCTTCCCGGTACTCTATCCCATCCTCGATGCTGATTTCGTTCTGCAGTCGCACGCGCGCAATCTGACCGACCGATGGGCTGTGCTGCGCCGGCTGGTCCGCGAGCTCGCCGGCGCCGGAATTGAAATCCTCCAGTACCGCAACAAGCGCGACGACGATGTGCTGGTTGCCCAGGACGCCCTGGCCATGCGCGAAGCGGCGCCCCTGCTGACGCTGATCCTTAACGATCGCGCAGGACTGGTGCTGCCTGCGGGCTGGAACGGCGTGCACGTCGGGCAGGAGGATATGTCGCCGTCAGAGGCACGTGCGCTGGTCGGACAGCGCTGCCTCGTCGGCTTGTCGACGAACAGGGATGAGGAGGTGCTCGCCGCCGTCAGAGAGCCGGTCGACTATATCGCCATCGGCCCGGTCTTTCCGACTGCGACCAAAACCGATACCAACCCCGTCATTGGGCTCGAAGGCGTAGCGCGGGCTCGGGCAATGACCGCAAAGCCGCTGATCGCCATCGGCGGCATCAGCCTGGAGAACGCTCCCTCCGTCTACGATGCAGGCGCCGATTCGGTGGCGGTCATCTCGGCAATCTTCAGGCCCGGCCGAAACCCCGCCCAATCCGCCAAAGACTTTCTCCGGATTTTCGAGTAGAACTGAAGCACACGTGAGCACTGGCGCCGAAACCTCAGACCCTTCCGCCGCAAAACCAGCCCTCGTCGCAAGTCTCGGTCTGTTCAGCGCCACGGCCATTGTGGTCGGGTCGATGATCGGCTCCGGCATCTTCATCGTCCCGGCGGAGATCAGCCGCGATGTGGGCTCACCCGCGCTCCTGATCGCGGCATGGCTGGTCACTGCGGTCATGACCATCATCGGTGCGCTCAGTTACGGCGAACTGGCGGCCATGATGCCCCGAGCCGGCGGCCAGTATGTCTATCTGCGCGAGGCGCTGGGACCGATCTGGGGATTCCTCTTCGGATGGACGCTCTTCCTCGTCATCCAGACCGGAACCATCGCGGCCGTGGCCGTCGCCTTCGGTAAGTTCCTCGGGGTCTTCTTTCCCGCGGTTTCCTCCACCCACTGGATCTGGCACATCGCCCACGTGCCGGCCTGGCATGTGGGTCCTATGGTCCTGGGCAACATGGAGATCGGGCTGAGCACCGCCAATCTCGCCGGGATCCTGGTGATTCTGCTTCTTGCCGTCGTGAATATCTTCGGTGTCAGGCTGGGCGCGCTCGTCCAGAATGTCTTCACGACGGCCAAAGCCGCTGCTCTGCTGGGGCTGGTCGCCTTCGGTTTCCTGCTCGGACGCAATGCCGCTGCGATCCGCGCCAACTTCGGGGCGAATTTCTGGCATGGAGCTTCCTGGCACCATCTTCACCCTCTGCAGATCGGTGTCGGCGGACCGATCACCATGGTCGGACTGCTCACCATTCTGGCCGTGGTGCAGACCGGGTCCCTCTTCTCCGCGGATGCCTGGAACAACGTGACCTACACCGCCGGCGAGGTGCGCAATCCACGGCGCAACCTGCCATGGTCTCTGGCCTTCGGCACGGCGCTGGTGCTGGCTCTGTACATCCTCTGCAACGTTGTCTATCTGCTGGTGCTGCCGCTCCATGGCAATCCGCACGGAAGTACGATCGTCGCGCGCGGCATCCAGCACGCCTCCGAAGACCGGGTGGCTACGGCGGCACTGCAGCAGATCTTTTCGCATACCGGGGCATACCTGATGGCTGGCGCCATCCTCGTTTCCACCTTCGGCTGTGCGAACGGGCTGACGCTGGCAGGGGCGCGCGTCTACTACGCCATGAGCCGGGACGGCCTCTTCTTCAGGGCCGCTGGCGAGTTGCACCGCCGCTGGCGAACGCCGGTTCTGGCGCTCACCGTGCAGGCCCTGTGGACCTGCCTGCTCTGTATTTCCGGCTCCTACAGCCAGCTGCTCGATTACATCATCTGCACCGAGCTGATCTTCTACATCCTGACGATCGCGAGCCTCTTCGTGCTGCGTGTCCGCCGGCCTGAGGCTGAACGCCCTTACCGCGCTTTCGGTTACCCCGTGCTGCCTGCAATCTATATCCTGATGGCCGCCTGGATCTGTATCGTATTATTGCGCTACAAACCGCAATACACGTGGCCCGGACTGGTGATCGTCCTTCTCGGAATTCCGGTCTATGGGGTGTGGTCCAGCAGGTCGGTTTCTGAATCATCGCCCCGGCGCCTGAGCTCGTCCGGGCAAATCCCTGGAGGATCAGCCGATCATGGCTAAGCTCTTTGCGGTGAAACCGCTCTCCGCTCTGCGTCAGGAAGCCTCTGAGGAGGGCGAGCACACGCTCAAACGCTCGCTGGGCCCTGTGAATCTCATCACTCTCGGAATCGGGGCGATCATCGGGGCCGGAATTTTCGTGCTGACCGGGCAGGCGGCGGCGCTTCATGCGGGTCCGGCGGTTGCGCTCAGCTTTGTCGTGGCCGGCATCACCTGTGCTTTTGCAGGGCTCTGCTATGCGGAGTTCGCATCCATCATTCCCATTGCCGGATCGGCTTACACCTACGGGTACGCCACCCTCGGCGAACTGGTTGCATGGATTATTGGCTGGGACCTCTGCCTTGAATATGCCTTTGGGGCCGCCACCGTGGCTTCCGGGTGGTCGGGCTATTTCCTGAGTCTGCTGGCGCAGATTGGACTCACCCCCGGACCAGCGTTTGCCCGCTTCACGACAACCTGGGGTAACATCCTCTACCTCTACAAAGGCAGCTGGATGCCCGCCATGTCGCTGCCGCCGGGTGTGGTGACCGGGGGCCTGCCCCACATTACCGGCGTTTTCAACATCGTCGCGTTTCTCGCGATTGTCTGCGTCACCATTGTGCTGGTGATCGGCATTAAGGAATCCGCCAACCTCAATTCCGCCATTGTGTTTGTGAAACTCGCGGTCGTCGGGATCTTCCTGGTACTCGGCACTCACTTCCTGTTGCACCATCCCCACCTGGCGCAGGTGAACTGGCACCCTTTTATTCCAGGCAATGAGGGCCGGGGCGTCTTCGGCATTGATGGGATCGTTGCCGGAGCTTCCTCCGTCTTCTTCGCATACATTGGATTCGATGCCGTCTCCACGGCCGCCCAGGAGGCGCGGAATCCGCAGCGGGACATGCCCATCGGCATTCTTGGATCGCTGGTGATCTGCACAATCCTCTATATCGCAGTCTCGCTCGTGCTCACCGGTCTGGTGAACTACAGGACGCTCAATGTAGCGCAGCCGGTGGCGCTGGGAATCGATGCGACAGGTGTTTCCTGGGGCAGCCTCCTCGTGAAGATTGGGGCGGTGTTCGGGCTCGGCACGGTCATGCTGGTGATGCTGCTCGGACAGTCGCGCGTGTTCTTCTCCATGTCTCGCGACGGGCTTCTCTGGAAGTGGGCCAGCGACATCCATCCGCGCTTCCGTACCCCCTGGATTTCCAATATCGTCGTGGGAAGCATTGTCGCCTTCCTCCCTGCGCTGCTGCCGATCGACAGGCTGAGCGAACTGGTCAACATGGGCACCCTGCTGGCTTTCGCGATCGTCTCCGCCGGCGTCTGGATCCTGCGCGTAAGGCAGCCGGAGCTGGAGCGGCCGTTCAGGACGCCCTTTGTGCCGGTAGTGCCGATTCTGGGCATCGTGAGCGCGTTTTACCTGATGTTTCATCTGCCGCTCCTTACCTGGGAAGTGGTGGGGATCTGGCTGGTTGTGGGCCTGACCATCTACTTCTCCTGGTCCACGCGCCACAGCAAGGTGCAGGCCATGCAGCGGGAACTGCCGCAGCCTCGCTGAAGCGCAGTCGAGTGTGCTCGGGATATACTCGGCCCCGTGGACTTCCTCTGGACTCCGTGGCGCTACGCCTATGTCACTGAAGCGGATCGAAAGAAGCGGCAGGGGATTCCCGAGGAACTGAGCGCGTGGCCGGGTGATACCGGCTGCGTTTTCTGCAATATCGTCGCCGCGGCGAATTACGCGGTGGAACACGGCATGGACTCCCAGGCAGCCGACCGCGCCGCAGGCATTGTGCTCCGCGCCGGCCGCAACTACATCTGCCTCAACCGCTTTCCCTACACCTCCGGGCACGTGATGGTGGTGCCCTATAAGCACCAGAGCTCTCTGGCCGCGCTTGACCGGCCCACCGCGCACGAGATGACTGACCTGGCGCAGCGTGCCGAGCAGGTCCTCGCCCGTGTCTATAAGCCGGAGGGCTTCAATTTCGGTCTCAACCTGGGCAGGGCTGCCGGGGCGGGAGTCGCCGGCCACCTGCATCTGCATGCTTTGCCGCGATGGTCGGGGGATACGAACTTCCTGACCGTAATCGGAGAAACGCGCATCCTCCCCGAGGATCTCGACGTGACCTGGGAACGTCTGCGGCCGGCTTTTGCGAACGCAGCCGCCGAGTAGCGGAGGTGCAGCCGCCCGTTCGTTCCTCGGCAAAGAACGGGTGACCGGAAGCGCCGCTGAGTCCCGGCGGCAGGTTCGTGAGACGCAGACGGGGCGAATCGAATCCTGCCCCTGGCGGATTTCCTAAGGCACCTGCGCCTCTGCGCAGAGAGGACGTACCAGTTCCTCGATCCGGGAAAGCACCTCGTCCAGGCTCATCGCTGTGGAGTCGATGACGATGGCATCGGCCGCGGGGCGCAGCGGCGAGCTGGGCCGGTTCCGATCTCGCTCATCCCGCTCACGCAGTTCCCGCGAAACAGCCTCATGGTCGAATGCCACCGCCGGAGTTGCAGCGGCCGCCTGTTCGTACCGGCGCTGGCTTCGGGCCTCCGGCGAAGCATCGAGAAACACCTTCACATCGGCATCGGGAAATACCACTGTGCCGATGTCACGCCCTTCCATCACCAGGCTCCCTCGGCTTCCCATGGCACGCTGCAGATCGACCATCCATGCGCGAATTGCCGGATGTACACTGACCCGCGAAGCGCCCTGGGTCACATCGGAATCCCGAATCCGCTCCGTCACATCGGTGCCATCCAGACTGACACGATTACCCGTGCGGGCAGGTTCGAGCCAGATGGTCGTGTCGCGGGCAAGGTGTTCCAGCGCCGCCGAATCGTCGAAATCCTGATCGTTGAGGATCGCTTTCAGGGCAAAGGCCCGATACATGGCACCGCTTTCGAGATTGAGCAGACCGAAGCGCTGGGCCAGGTGACGCGCAACGGTGCTCTTGCCGGCTCCCGCCGGTCCATCGATGGCGATAATGGGGCCTCGGCTCATTCCGGTTTCTCTTTCTCCCGTTTTCGATCCCTCTTCGGGCTCCGTTCGCCGCGATCTCGCTCCGGTTTCCGCGAGCCTCGGCTCGGGGGCCGGCCTCCGCCAGCGAAGCGATCTTCTCGCACCGGCGCCCCTTTGCGGTTCGACGGGCCAAATCGCGCCGGACGGCCGGGGCGCGGCTCTCCGGAATTGCCCCCCCGGCTCGCGGCGGGCCTCTTCTCGAACTTCTCACCGGCACGCGCAGGACGATTTTTACCTTGCCGCTGGAAGCCCGGTCGGTCCTGGCGCTGTGGGCGGTTCTCGCGGCGGCCTGCCGATCCAGGCTCCACGCGTCGCGCTTTCCCTCGAAATCCGCCGCGATCCTGCTCGTTCGGATGATTGCCGCGGAACGGTTTCCCCCGGCCACCAAACCCACCAGCCCGCCGCTCCTGGCCCTCCCGAAAGAATGGCCCCCGGCGCTGCCGGTCGCCCTGTTCAGATTTGCGGGTTTCCGGTGCACCGGGCTCCCTCGGCTGAAGCGTCTCTCTGCCGAATCGCGCGCTGCCGGGGCGTCGCTCATCCCTTCCTTCAGTCGCCTTTTGCCAGGGTTTACTCCTTCCGCTGGCCTTCCAGCGTTGATTCTCTCTTCCCCGGCCTGGCGCCTGGCGGGCGGCGAACTCCTGCTTCTTTTCACCCTTCTCGAACCGTGGCTTACGTTCCTTGCCAGGGCTCAGTTTCTTCCACGCTGGTGCTGTGCGTGTGGATGATTCTCGCCGCTGCCCGGTGCCCTGTACCCGCTGTGGCCGTCGTTTTTGAAAATCTTCCCGGGCGTGCCGCTCCTCCATGCGAGGGCGAGGACTCGGCGGGACAACTTCGGCCGGAGCGCCTTCCTGCCCGCGTTCCGAAACCACTTCCGGCAGCGAGCCTTCGATGAAAAGGAGCGTCTCGACGCCCAGCGCTATGGTCCCCAACTGGCGGGTGGCCATCATGCCATGCACGACTTCGCGAATCCGCGACCGCGCTGTCAGGGGCGAGAGGAAAATCTCGATCTCCTCGCCTGTCGCCGCCACAGCCGAGCGCAGATAGACCGATATGAGGGCCGAGAGCGCTGTCGTCTGCGCCGTGCTCGCTCCCCGGGCCAGCTCCTCGGTCCATCGTTGTTTCAGCAGGCTCCAGCGCGCAGGCTCACCCGGCGCATAATCCGGAACCGCGCGCAGCGTGGTCCAGAGTTCGACCAGCGCGCGAAGCACCGTGGCCTCCGTTACCTCGCGCCCGACGATCTCCCGAATCTCCGCCGCCGTTCTTCCTGGATCCCGATCCAGCACCTCCCAGGTGCGCAGCACAACCGGCGCTGTGCGTCCTCCCGGGGCCGATTTCCAGTTGCGATCGCCATGCACCGCTGCCAGCCATGGCAGCACTTCCGGCGTGGCAAGGAAATCTGGCTGCTCCGAAACATTCCCCAGCAGATTCAGCGGGAAAGCTTCTCCCTGGCCGACCAGTCGTCCCGCCAGGCTGAAGGCCTGCTCGATGGCGGCAGCGCCCGGCGTAGCCGCTGCCCGCCCGCTGCATGCCTCCACAAAGGAGGGCGCGGGCGCCGGTAGCTGCGCATGGCGGGGCAGAAAGAGGCAGAATCCGATTTCCTGAAGCCACGCGGTCGCTTCCTCGAAGGTGACCAGAGGCCTGGCGTTCTGCCGCCACAGTGCGGCGCGCGTAATTTGTAACTGCTGTTGATTCAAGATGGACCTGCCCTGACGGCTAAATTCGCTGGAACGCGCGCTGAATATCCTTCCATGAATATCGTAAAGCAATGGGTCGGCCGTGCGGACAACTTGTCGGATGCTCCGTCCGCGCAAGTTCGCCGAGCAGCCACTCCATCCGCTGATTGTCCAGAGGCATATTCACCTTGATGGCCGCATGGCAGGCAATCGAAGCGGCAATGCGGGTCCGCGCGGTTTCCAGATTCTCCGACTGCGATACCGATCCGGGCTGTTCGAGGACCTCGAAGATCATCCCCTCCAGCTCACCCCCGGCCAGCCCCGCCGGAGCCGCTTTTACCGCGATGGTGTGGGGGCCGAAGGGCTCCGCTTCGCAGCCGTTCCGCTCCAGCTCCTCCGCGAGACTGGAAAAGATCACCATCTGCTGCGGGAGCAGATCGATGAGCATGGGCATGAGCAGCCGCTGCCGTTCCACCCGTTCCACCTGGCGCTCGCCCAGGATCTTCTCAAACAGCACGCGCTCATGGGCCACATGCTGATCGATGATCCAGAGCCCCTCGTCGTTAACGGCCAGGATGAAGGATTCCCGCAGCTGTCCAAGAGGCTTGAGGCTGGCGAGGGAGGCGAGACTCGAACCGGCCTCGCCTCCTGCCGGAAAAGCCTGCTCGCCGCACCCATATCCGTTGGAGCCGGCTGAGGGCACAGCCAGCGCCTGAATCGGCGTGCCTGTGATCGACGTGCTCGGCGGTGCTGGCAGGAAGGGAAGTGCCATTTCCTGAGGCTTCGGAGCCGAAGGGGTCAGCGCAAAGGCAGCGGCGTCCTCGGCAGCCGGCACAGGACCTGACTGAGCCGGAACACTGCCCTTCGGAACCTCCGGAACCAGCGATGCGGATGCGGTCGGGCTCGCCGTCAGCGCCTCCACAAAACTGGCTGCCGGCCGGCCCTTGATCAGCGCAATGCGAATACTCTCGCGCACAAAGTCATGCACGAGCGTCTGCTGGCGAAACCGCACCTCGGTCTTGGCCGGATGCACATTCACGTCGACCTCGTGCGCGGGCATCTCCAGGAACAGCAACAGTACCGGAAACGACGTGGGAGGGATGATGTTGCGGTAGGCCTCGGTGATGGCGTGCAGGATAAGGCGGTCGCGAATCAGCCGCTGGTTGACGAAGATGTAAATGGAGTTGCGATTCAGCTTCTGCAGGCTCGGTTTGGAGACAAAACCGCTGATTCGCAGGTACCCCGGATCGGGAGGACGATAATCCTCCTCGCGCCGCCACGGCGGTGGTTCGGGCAAACCGGCGTGGTCGAAACGGCGTTCCGCCGCAATCGGCAGCAGATGATCGAGCGTTTCTCTCCCGAAGATCTGGTAGATCCGCTCCGCCGCCTCGCGCACCGGCGCCGCCGTTAGCAGAGCGTGCGTGGCGGAGTGCAGTTCAAAGTGGATCTCCGGATGAGCCAGCGCGTAATGGGTCACGAGCGCGGTGACGTGCGCCAGTTCCGTGCTCTCCGCGCGCAGGAATTTTCGCCGCGCCGGCGTATTGAAAAAGAGATCCCTGACAGCAATCGTGGTGCCCTGCGGACCGCCCGCGTCTTCGACGGCGAGCACTTTGCCCCCCGCGATCTCCACCCGTGTGCCGGTGGGATTCTCTGCCGGCCGGGTCACCAGTTCCAGCCGCGAGATGGAAGCGATGGAAGGCAGCGCCTCGCCGCGAAAGCCCAGCGTCGCGATCGAGAGCAGATCATCGCTCGATCGGATCTTGGAGGTCGCATGCCGCTCGAAAGCGAGCAGAGCATCGTCGCGCGACATGCCGCAGCCGTCATCCGCCAGGCGGATCAGCCGGCGGCCTCCGCCTTCGATCTCAACGCGGATGCGCCCGGCTCCGGCATCGATGGCGTTCTCCAGCAGTTCCTTCACGACCGACGCGGGTCGGTCTACCACTTCGCCGGCGGCGATCTGGTTCGCAACCTGATCGGAGAGAACGCGAATGCGGCCCATGCTCGATTCAGGATACGCGGAGATGGATTGATTCACGACAGCTGGTGCAGAGTGGTCGCATGATTGCGTCCTCCTCGCTCAACTTCCCGTGCTCCCGGCCGAAATCCAACTTACGCGGCGCGGGGGCGCGGGCGATGGAAGTGGATCGGATCTCAGCGATGTCCGGCGCAGGAGGGCAGGCTACTCCTGCGTGGACGAAATCATTGAATCGGCGGCGGAAATTCGTCGAGGAGATCGCTGAAGATCCCGAATCCGAGCAGTCCGAAGACAGCACCCAACCCCCGGAATCCGAGTCTGAATCCGCCAGCAGTCCCTCCGAAGAAGGGCACACGAGCATCGACCTGCTGGCCTGAGCGTCGGATCGGGAACCCTTGCCCCGGCCCGGACCGCCGGTGCCTTACACCTCCGCCAGAATCGCATCGGCGATGCAGGCGGCTTCCACCGCGGGACGGACATCGTGGACGCGGACGATATGCGCCCCCGCCAGGATGGCCGCCGTCGTACCGGCCAGGGTTGCGTGGAGACGCTCCGCCACAGGAACATCCGCGCGCTTCTGGCGAACTGCCAGCGTATGGCCCAGAAAGGACTTGCGTGAGATGCCGGCGAGCAGCGGCCGGCCCAGTCCCAGCAGGTCATCCTGGTGCGCCAGCAGCGGGTAATTGTTGTCCATTGCTTTGCCGAAGCCGTAACCGGGATCGAGCACCACCTGGCTGCGGTCAACGCCCGCGCGAACGGCGCGCTGCAGTGACTGCTCCAGCCCCTCGCGTACCAGCGCCACGACCTCCCGCTGTGCAAGGCTTGGCTGGGTTCGCCACGCGCTCGGGCGTCCCCGCGTGTGCATCAGCACAACCCCGCAGTGGAACTCCGCACAAACTTGCGCCGTCTCTTCGTCCCACTGGAACGCGCTCACATCGTTGACGATCTCCGCGCCTGCTTCCAGAGCTGCTCGGGCGGTGCTCGCCCGCCAGGTGTCGATGGAGAGCACGGCGTCCCGCCGTTCCCGGTGTACAGCTTCGATCACCGGCAGAACACGCTCCTGTTCTTCCTCTGGGCTGATCCCCTGTGACCCGGGACGGGTCGATTCCCCGCCGATATCGAGGATATCGGCGCCGGCTTCGAGCATCTCCATCGCGTGATTGAGGGCTGCATCGGTACTGAAGAAAACGCCGCCATCGGAAAACGAATCCGGCGTCACGTTCAGCACACCCATCACCAGCGTGCGCGGGCCCAGCAGCAGGCTGCGGCTGCCAAGTTGCCACTTTGCCGTGGGGCGGCGAACAAAAGCCATACAGGAGACGATGCTACACTCCAGACAAACTGCGAGCTCCAAATCCTTATCGCGCAGTCTTCGCAGGTTCTGTTCAATTAATGAGACGAATTTCCCTGCTCCTGCTGGTCGCCCTCCTGGTCTCTACACCGTCCTACGCCGCCTCGCATCGCAAGCCGCTCCGCAGGGCGCCGCTCAGCGCTGCCATCCAGAGAATCCTCTCCGATCCCGCGGTTTCGCGCGCCCACTGGGGAATCTCCGTCGTCACAATGGATGGTCGGCCCGTGTACGGGCTGAACGATGGCCAGTTCTTCGAGCCCGCCTCCAACGCAAAGCTCTTCACCACCGCAACAACGCTCGCCCTGCTCCCGGCACAGGCTACCTGGACGACCAATGCAGTAACCTCCGGCACGGTAGGTACGGACGGCACCCTCATCGGCGATGTGGTTTTGCTCGGTGCGGGCGATCCCACTGTCTCCGGTCGCGCCTACCCCTACGGCGGCAGGACCGAGCGGCCTGATCCACCCCTGCAGGCGCTTGCCGATATGGCCGATCAGATGGTCGCCGCCGGGATCCGCCACATCTCCGGCGACATTATCGGCGATGATTCCTGGTTTCCCTGGGAGCCTTACGGCGGCGACTGGGCATGGGACGATCTCCAGTGGGATTACGGCGCACCCGTTTCGGCGCTCACCGTCAACGACAACGTCGTCTACCTGAATGTGCTTCCTCCGGGCAGTCCCATCCCCGTTCTGCCGGGCGAACCAGCCGTTGTCGCGGGGCGCGGCAGCTCAGGGAACCCCTTGCCCGATCCGGTCCTCCGATCCGCTGCTGCGAACTCCGGGGCAGTCGTCGTCTGGTACCCCGATGTTCCGTGGTACACACTCGAGAACGGGCTGAAGTTCCTGCCGGGCAATGAGGCGGATCATTCCGGCATTGATCTTCCTCTCGGCAGTCGAACCGTGCGTCTCTTTGGCTCCATCAATCGGAACGGTCTGCACGACGCCCTTGCCATCAACGACCCGGCGGCGTTTGCCGCAACCGCCCTGCGCCAGATGCTGGTTGCCCGCGGCGTCAGCGTTGCTGGCAGCGCCCGATCGCGACACAGGCTCTCGGTTGATACCGAAGACTTCCGGGCAGAAGTGAACCAGGTCGTGGTGCTGCGGCCCATCAACCTGACCACCATGCAGCCTCCCGACACCGGCCTGCGCGTTCTTGCTACGCACGTCTCGCCGCCGCTCGCCGAGGACGTAACTGTGACCAACAAAGTCAGCCAGAATCTGCATGCGGAGCTGTATCTCAGGCTGCTCGGCCGTCTCGAAGCCAATGATGGCTCCATTGCACAGGGAGCCCGGGTGGTCCGGCAGTTCCTTACCCGCGCTGGCGTCAATCCCCGTGATTTCCTGTTCTACGACGGATCGGGCCTGTCGCCCGACGACCTGATTACTCCGCGCGCTGCCACAACTCTGCTGGTGTACGCATCGCGCCAGCCCTGGGGTAAACTCTACCGCTCGACTCTGCCCGTCGGCGGTGTCGACGGCACGCTCGCCGATCGTTTCACCCGGGCTCCTCTCAGGGGAAGGATCTTTGCGAAAACCGGAACCCTGGGCGAGGTCAGCGCACTCAGTGGCTATCTCGTCGCCGCGAGCGGCAGGACTCTGGCCTTTTCCATTCTGGTCAACAACCACGACTCCAGCGGCGAAGCAACCCAGGAGGCTCTCGATCGGATTGCCACTGCAGTTGCCGAAACTAACTGAGGCGGCGGCTGACTGATCCTGGGGCTCAGTCAGCCGATTCTTCAGGAGCCCGATTTGGAAGTCCTTCCGCGTGAGATGGTTCCGGACATTGCGATTCCCGTGGTAATCCGCAACCGCTCCCCTGAAGCGGCGCGGGTGTTCCGTCGGCGGAGTCAGTCGCCCCTCGGGCACGACCCCGGGATTGCGGTCGTCGTCATTGACCGTAATCTCGGCGATGGCCCGGTTCGCGTTCCGCTCGGGGCCATACTGGCGAACTCCTCGCTGGCATCAGCAGGGAGTAGATGGCGTAAGGATCCCCGGCACGACCGGCCGCCTTGGGAATCGCGCCCCCGGACGGCCGGGTGCTGCGGGGCGATTCATTTGCGGGGATTTCCCAGGAACGTGGCCACGAAGCCCAGGCCCAGGAGTTTCAGCTTGCGAACGCGCGTGCCGCCATACACGCAGCCCGGAGCACGGCGTTTGGCTGCGATCTCCTTTTCTGTAAACTGCTTACCGCGTCTGGGAGCCCGCGGCACGGTCCCACGCGGGTGTTGGACGCTGGCTCTGCGGCAGATCGCGCCCCTTCACGCGGTCGTAGAGATAGGCATCGCTGACCGTCCCCAGAGCTTCGTTATAGAGAGTGATCGAGCCGGCGACTTCCTTGATCTCCTCCACGAAATCGTGCAGCTTCTTCAGCCGTTCGGCCGTCGCAGGAAACTCCGTCTTGCTGGTTTTGAAGAACTTCTGGAAGCCCCGGTCCACCAGGTGCGCGATCTCCCCGCCGAAAACCGGGCCGGGCTGCACCGCCATGCGCGGTCCGGAGGGGGTATCGGCCTTCTCGATCACGACGGCGTAGCCGCCCTTGCTGATCCGGGTCTGATTTGCGACCCCGGGAACATCCTGAACATCGAATTGAAGACGGCGAAGTTCGCTGATAATTTCGGCATACGAGCGCTGGCGCGGCTTCTTCGGCATGGCAATCTGCTTTCTCGGGTTCGGCTACACTGGGCCGTAGCTCTTCCCCTGCTTTCAGAGTCGCATAACCAGATGCCGGCTGCAATTGATCCCCGGACGCCACCGGCTGCAGGGCGCGTGTTGTGAATGATTACAGAGATACAGCGGAACACTGACTTGCCGGGCACCACCTTACTCGACCGCATCGGCAACACGCCTCTGGCGCGGATCGAGCGCCTTATCGCGCATCTGCCGGGGATCCGGCTTCTCGCCAAGGCGGAGTGGATCAACCCAGGCGGCTCGGTCAAGGACCGCGCCGCCGCGTCCATCGTCCTCAAGGCGCTTCAGGAGGAGCAGCTTTGCCCCGGGCGAAGGCTGCTGGATGCGACCAGCGGCAATACCGGCATCGCCTACGCAATGCTGGGAGCGGCTCTTGCCTTTCCGGTCACGCTCTGCATGCCCTCGAACGTCTCGCCCGAGCGGAAGCGGATTCTGCAGGCTTATGGCGCTGAGATCGTGTGGACCGATCCCGCGGAGGGTTCCGACGGCGCCATCCGCAAAGCTCGCGAACTGGCTGCTGATCCTCAGTATTTTTACGCCGACCAGTACAGCAACCCGGCGAACTGGCGCGCCCATTATTGCGGCACCGCCAGGGAGATTCTGGAGCAGACCCAGGGCCAAATTACGCATTTTGTCGCCGGCCTCGGGACCAGCGGCACGTTCATGGGCACCGCGCGCCGGCTCAAAGAGGTGAATCCGCGGATCGAGTGCGTCTCGATGCAGCCGGATTCGGCTTTTCACGGACTGGAGGGGCTGAAGCACATGGCCACGGCCATTGTCCCGGCCATTTACGATCCCAGCCTTGCCGACCGCAACATCGAGGTCGAGACCGAGGCGGCCTACGCCATGGCCAAACGCCTGGCGCGAACCGAGGGCCTGCTGGTCGGAGTTTCAGGCGCAGCCGCCGTAGTCGCGGCGCTGCGCATCGCCGAAGAGCAGGCGGCTCTGAGCCAGGAAGCGACGATTGTGACTATCCTGCCCGATGCGGCGGATAAATACCTCAGCGAGCGGTTCTGGGAGGAGTAGCCATGTTGCGCATCAGCCAGCAGGTGTACGACGCCATCCGGCAGCATGGCGAGGAAACCTGGCCGCATGAATGCTGCGGCGTTCTGCTGGGGCGTTTCACGACAGACTCGGGAGCAATGATCAATGACGTCGAAGAGGCGATCCGCGCCGGGAACACGCGCACCGATTCTGCGCACAATCGCTACAACATTGCCCCGCGGGAACTGGTCGGGATCCAGCGGAGCGGGCGGAACCGGGGCCTGGAGGTTGTCGGCTTCTACCATTCGCACCCCGACCACCCGGCACTGTGGTCGCCCACGGATTTCGCCGAGGCGCACTGGCTGGGCTGCAGCTACGTCATCACGGCCGTCGAGAAGGGCTCCGCGCGGCAAACGAATTCATTTTTGCTGACCGGAGATACAGAGGAGCGGAAAGCCTTCGAATACGAAAGAATTGAAGTGACGGGCCAGCTTGAACCGGGGCTGGAAACCGAGAGCGAACCGGTCTCATAGCAGGCCTGCCTGCGCGGCGGGAGCAATTTATTTCCCCGAGGAAAAGGACGGCATGAAGATCGAGATCCCCACGACGCTGCGTGCATACACCGGAAATCAGGCGGTGGTCACAATTCAGGCGGCCACCGTTGCCGAGGCTCTGAACAGACTGACGGGCCTCTATCCGGAGTTCAAAAAGCATCTGCACACGCCCGACGGCAAACTGCGGTCCTTCGTGAACCTCTACCTGAACGACCAGGACATTCGCTATCTGCCGGGCCGGGAAGAGACGCAGGTGCGGGACTCCGACACCCTCTCGATCATCCCCTCGATTGCCGGCGGGGGTTAGCCGCGCAGCCAGCGACGCCTTCGGCCCGACTCGCTGCGCTTCCTTATGCTCTTTAGCCGCGTACCGCTGAAATACTGAAAGGCCCCGGTCTTCCTTATCGGATCACCGGGGCCATGCATACAGACAGACCTGTAAGCCGGATTCTGTCGAGGACGGCCATTCCTCTGGGCGGCGCATTGCTGCGCGCGCTCACGGCCTTCTCCGCGAGGAGAACGCCTCTAGCGACCTACCCGAAACTTCCGCCCCGCGACTCGCGTCCGGGACGCCCCAACCGGGGCTGACGCGCCGGGCCGGCACGTGCCGGCATTGCTGCCGGGCTCGTTCCCTATTTGGTCTTGCTCCGTGTGGGGTTTACCCTGCCTCCGCCGTTACCGCCGGAGCGGTGCGCTCTTACCGCACCTTTTCACCCTTACCCCAGTCCCAACTCAGCGGCTGGGGCGGTATGTTTTCTGTGGCACTAGCCGTCCCTGAGCTTTGACGCTCAGGTCCCGGACGTTATCCGGCACACTGCCCTGCGGAGTCCGGACTTTCCTCCACCAAAAGGCCTGCGCCTTCTGGCAGCGGCCGCCCAGTCTGCCTGCTCCTGCTATGATACCGCGATTGTTCACCGGTTCGGCTCCAGCGCAACCTGGCAAAGTTCCTCAGCGTACCCGGCGCGCATAAAGGAGTGTCCGCAGAACCGGTGTGTGATGTGGTACCCATGCGCCTCGGCGTAGGGCACAATCCGGTAGAGATCATTCCGCGGCACCTGGTGCAATTCCCTCGGATCGATGGGGGACCAATCGTCGCTGATATTGCCGTTCCGGGCGCTCCACTCCCATTCGCCCACCACGATCAGGTCGGGATGTGTGGCGATCGTGGCAGCAGCCTCCTGGTCGATGCGCAGTCGCCGGCTCCACACCCAGTACGCCGTCGGCTGGTTGAAGAAAATCGGGTGGTCGAACCAGGCGGCGACCCCGATGCTGTGATAGTAGAAGCCCGCGATCCGCTTGCCCGGTCCCCGGGCCTTCAGGAACCTGGCCATCGCGACATCGCCGGAGTACGGACCCCGCATATCGCCACCCACGGAATGCGCCGTCCACCAGACCTGGTCCAGGCAGCAGAGGATCAGTGCGGCCAGCGTGGCGCGCTGCAGCCAGCGGGCACGCGCGCCTGCCGCCGGAGCCGCCGGCCAGGTCAGCCACAGCGCCGCGACCTCGGACTCCCACAGCATGCCCGCATGGCGCGGCTGCATGTACATCGAAGCAAAGAGCAGGACCATGATGGCCCACGGAAGCAGCCCGATCCAGCCCAGTTGGCCTGGCCCCGGCCGTAAAGCGATGGCCTGAGCGACGATCAGGATGCATGTGGCCAGCGCCAGCCACCGGAATCGCGAAACCGGATAGGTCAGAAGCGAGAGAATGCGTGCGATTCTGCGCCAGAAGGCCTCGACCGGGGTCCGGTGAACGACGAGAAGGCGAATAGGGGCGAGTTCCCCAGGGCGTACGTCGCCCGTTTCCGGCTTGCCGGGTAGTTGGGTCTTCGCCGTTGTGTCGCCAAGTCTGGCCGAAACTCGCTCCTCGGTGCGCCTGATATTGCTGCCTGCGGCGAAATTGACGTCGGCCGGCGGCAGGGCGGTAGCGATGGCAATGACCCAGAAGGCGCAGAGCACCAGCACTGGAGTCCGCCTGGATGCTGGATGTCGTGCGAGCGCCTGCCGCCTCAGCAGAACCCAGGCGGCAACGGCGAAGCCAATCGAGGAGATGAACCCATGCACCGAAATGTTCGCCATCAGTCCCAGCAGCACAGCCAGCGCAATGAGCCTTCGCTGGCCGGGTGCAGCGCGGGCACCTGCGCGCAGAATTGCCGACGCCGGGAAGGCCAGCACCGCGAACAGCACGTAGCTGCGCGCGACCACCGCATCCTGATACGCCAGCCAGAACCCGAAGGGAAGCAGGATCCGCAGAATCAGCGGAAAGGGAGACCAGCGCAGCAGGACGAAAACTCCGGCAGCTGCGATCGCCCCCGAGACCCAGTGCATGCCGGCGTAGCTGATGTGCAGCCGCGCCAGCACCCAAAGTACCGAGTGCCACAGGCCCGGCGATCCCTCATAACGGATCGCGTGGACCATCATGTGCCACCATCCGTTGTCACGCGCCAGCAGCCATGCCTGCGCCTCATCGGCCCAGGGCTCATGCCACGCAATCCCCAGCGCCACTACAACGGCGTATCCGGCGAGTACGGCAGACTCAATCCAGCCCCACCGCGCCTGCTCCGGACCGGCCTGCACAGAGGTACCTTCAGATACCGGCGAGTCCCTCACGAAATCCACTTCAGCAGACGGATGATGCCCATGGACGCGGCTTTCGAGTGGGCGGATGCGTCCGTGCGCCTGCTGATCTCCTCGCGGTGGCTGGCGAAGTACTGGTAGGCCTGGATCAGCATCTCCTCGTTCGTCAGAGTAGGCCGCCATCCCAGGCGCTCCTGGATCTTCGTCGTATCAAACATGAAGTCTTCCGCAATCATTCTGTAATGATAGGGACCGAGCGGCGACAGATGCATCCGGTGAGCCATGCGCATGACCGCCAGGGCAGGACGAAGCGGCAGCGAACGCACCCGGGAAGAACTCTCTGCGGCATCGATGACTGCCTGATAGACCTCGCGAAGAGGCTTTACGTTGTTGGAACCTGCGTGGAAGATCTCCGATCCGTCGGAGCTCAGTGCAGCCAGACACGCCCGTACCAGATCCTCGGCGTAGATAAACTGATACCGGTTGGCTCCTCCGCCGACTACCCACACCGTCTTCCCGTCCTGGATGAACTCAAAGAGAATGGCCAGCAGACCCAGCCGCCCGCGATCGATAATCGTCGGACATCGGATGATGGTCACATCGATACTTCTCCGGTAGCGGAACAGAATCTTCTCTGCCTCCAGCTTCGACTCGCCGTAGATCTCCACAGGCGCAGGCGCCTCCTCCTCACGGATCGGATGCCCGGGATTGCTGGCCCAAAGACAATTGGTCGACGTAAAGATAAGCTTCGGTACTCTGTATTGACGGCAGGCTTCGGCGATGATGCCGGTTGCATTGACATTCGAGGTCCACACATCCTTCTTGTTGATGGACAGGCCATGAGCCAGCATCGCCGCGCAGTGAAATACGGCATCATACCTGTGGCCGCCAAAGACCGATTCCAGCAGCCGGCGATCGCGGAGGTCGCCGGTGACTTTGGTGAGCCGCCCATGCTGGCCTGGATCCGGCACCCGGTCGATGCTCGTCACATCGTAGCCCTGTCGCAGCAGGTGTCGCTTAAGGATTCCACCAAAGAATCCGGCTCCGCCGGTCACCAGAACACGGAACATCAGCAGGCCTCATCCTGGCAAATACTGGGACTTGCCTTTGATGGCTGGCCGCCCCTCAGGAACGAAGGGTAGCTCAGGGGAACACCCTGAAGCTGAGATGCGGCCTGCCCCGGAATCCGGATGGCCGCTCCATCGCGGTTCATAAAGACTCTTGCCGCTGTCGTTGCCAGCTCCCGCTCTTGCCCCCGGTCTTTCTTTCGAGGACCAGGTCCCGGATGACAATTCCCTTGTCTGCAGCCTTGCACATGTCGTAAACGGTCAGCGCAGCGACAGCTGCCGCGGTCAGCGCCTCCATCTCCACTCCTGTGGTCGCGGTAGTGGCAGCGGTAGCCCGGATGGCGATTCCACCGGGAGCCGCTGTAACCTGCACATCCACAAAGCTTAGCGGCAGTGGGTGGCACATGGGGATCAGCTCGGCTGTACGCTTGGCCCCCTGGATCCCGGCGATCCGCGCCACCTCCAGCGGATTCCCTTTGGGGTTGTGGGGAAGGGCTTCCAGAGCCTCGGGCGACATGGCGACGAACACCGAGGCTTCGGCTTTCCGGCGGGTCGGAGCCTTGCCGCTGACATCCACCATCCGGGCCTGCCCAGCCTCGTCAAAATGGGAGAGTTTGGCCATTTTCTTCATAACTTAGCCCAGCCGCAGATCGATGCGCGAGCCGCAGACGAATATGGTAGCTTCGTTACCGGGCTGAAAGCTGCCCGCCGCCAACGCGGCCCAGGCAGTCTCATCTTCGACGGGGAGCAGGAGCAAATGAAAGCGTGGACGCGCGGTATCTTGTGTCTTCTCGTGGCATTGTGCGCCGGGGCTGCAGGAATTGCTCAGCCTGGCGCTGCGCCGGAATCGGCCGGCCATACCCCCTGGTGGAAGAACGCGGTCATCTATGAGATCTATCCGCGCAGCTTTCAGGACTCCAACCGCAACGGCATCGGCGACCTGAACGGCATCACCTCGCGCCTCGATTACCTGCAGAACCTGGGCGTGAATGCCATCTGGCTTACGCCGATCTATCCCTCGCCGCAGGTGGATTTCGGCTACGACATCTCCGATTACACGGCCATTGACCCGCAGTATGGCACGATGGCGGATTTCGACCGCCTCACCGCCGAGGCTCGAAAACGCAATATCGGCGTGATCATGGACCTGGTGCTCAACCACACCTCCGACAAGCACCCCTGGTTCATCGAATCGGCCAGCTCCCGCACCAACCCCAAAGCCGACTGGTATGTCTGGCACGACCCGAAGATTGTCAATGGCAAGCGCGAGCCGCCCAACAACTGGCAATCCGTTTTCGGCCACTCCGCCTGGCAGTGGGATCCGGCCAGGAAGCAGTACTACTATCATCGCTTCTACATCCAGCAGCCGGATCTGAACTGGAACAATCCCCAGGTTCGCAAGGCTATGTACGACATGGTGCGGTTCTGGATCCGGCATGGCGTTGCCGGCTTCCGTCTCGATGCTATCACCTCGCTCTTCGAGGATCCCAGCTTCAGCAATGAGGCCTACGTGCTCGGTCCCGACGGCAAGCCGGTCATCAACGCCTACGGCGACAAGGAGGTCATGACGAACAAGACGGACAACCTGCCGGAGGTGCATGACGTGCTGCGCGAACTGCGGCGGGTGGCCGACGAGGCCGGCAATCGCAATGTCGTGCTGATCGGCGAAACATATCTGGAGTCCATCGCCGATCTGCGCAAAATGTACGGCCCGCGCAACGATGAGCTGCAGCTGCCCATGGACATGCAGGTGGGCTTCATCAACAAACTGGACGTGCCGCTCTTCCGCCGGAGAATCAACGAAGCGGAGACGGAGATCGGCGACAACCAGCCGCTGTTCGTCTTTGACAACCATGACAACCCGCGCTGGGATCGCTACCAGCTCAGCGCCTCCGGAACGCCGGTATTCGGCTACGGCCCCCACCACGCCGGTATCGGCCGTGTGCTCGCGACCATCCTCTTTGCCTCACGCGACACCGCGATGTTCTATTACGGCGACGAGATCGGCATGGTCACCACCCCACCCACCCGCAAGGAAGACGTGAAGGACCCCATCGGCATTACCGGCTGGCCGAAGGAAAAAGGACGCGACGGCGAGCGTACGCCGATGCAGTGGAACGATGGTCCGGACGCCGGATTCTCCGCCGGCCATGTGAAAACCTGGCTGCCCATTCCGCCGAGCTACACCACTTACAACGTCGCTGCGGAACAGGACCAGCCGAATTCCATGCTGCACTGGTATGAGCAGCTGATGGCGCTCAGGAAGCAGGATCCGGCCCTCCACTCGGGCGACGAGATCATGCTGAATACCAGCGACAACAAGGTCCTTTCCTGGCTGCGGAAGGCGCCCGACGGTGAGGCCGTGGTCGTAGCCTGCAACTTCACCGATCAGCCCCGGACGGTCAATCTGGACGTGTCTGCCCAGGGTGTTCAGGGTACCCACGCCAGCACCCTGATGATCACGCCCGGCACGCCTGAACCGGCATCGCTCAGCAAGGTGCAGCTCGGACCTTACGGCGTTTATGTCGGTAAGGTCCAGTAACACGAACGAAATTCAGTCTCGGCCGGAGTCCTGTTGCGACCCCTCAGGATTTCGGCCGTTGCGCCATGGACAATGGCGGCATCCCGAGCCACAGCACAAGCCGCGACGCATATGGTACGCCTCGGTGAAGACCAGATACGGGCCTTCGCGGTAGTAATCGCGGCCCTCGACGAGCGTCTCCCGATTTGCGGCCCCGGTCTCAGGCAAGGGCGCCGCCTTCCAGCTCCGTCTGATTCCAGTCATTCGCGCCCGGCAGCGGCATTTCCACGACCGCCGGCTCCTGCGCGCGTTCGGACAGAGGCAGCGTAACCGTGTTCCCTGGAATGCAGGCAGGCCGCTCCCCCGGTATGACGATCCCCACGAGGTTCATGGGATCGGCGGCCGCGAAGGTAAGCGGCGGCATCTCCGCGAGCGTTCGCATGCGATTCGCCCGCAGAGCATCGGCGGATTCGGGCAGGGCAAACTGCTCGCCCCCGAAGCCGGAGACAAATCGCCCGCCGCGCACGATGCCGCGCGCTTCCAGGCGGCGAAACATGCCGGCCAGTTCGCGCCAGGCCGGGACAGTGGTTTCGCGCCCCAGCACCTCTCGGAGGACAATGCCGTAGCGGCGCAGCAGCATCCTGCAGGCCGACTCGATCCGGGCGTCGTGCCGCAGAGCGGCTTCCCCCGGACTTTCGGGTCGCAACGGATCGTCGGGCTCCACCAGCAGCGCCCAGCGCCCCGAAGCATTTCTGCTCCTGGAGCGGCCCAGACCGGAGAAGGCCTGCTTGCGTCGCGGGTCGATCAGCACCCGCAGGCTCTCGAAGCCGTCGGCCGTTACCACGCCCGCGGCCACCAGCTCCCAGAGCGCACGCTGCACATCTTCGGCAGGCGCCGCCAGCGTACGGGTCAGATCGGTGGCGAACATCGCGCCCCGGCCACTCAGCAGCGAACGAACCCGGTTGGCGAGTTCGCTCAGGCATGCAGTGAGGTTTACCTCCGGGATTTGCCGCCGCGACAGGCACAAATCCATCCACAGTGCCTCTTCCCGCAGAAAGAACGTGATCGGCGCCTGGCTGGTGGGAACCACGCGTCGCGGCCCCCCGCTGGCCGCGTCGGCAAAGGCCGGATGCGGCGAGATGCGGCCCCAGCCCACAGCGCCGGTGAGACAGAGCGCATCAAGCCAGCGCGGATCATAGCCGGCGACCCGCCGCGGCAGGATCGAGCGTTCCCACTCTGCCGCCGGCGCCTCAAAGCCCTCCAGCCCCCGGAGCGCCTCCAGCAACCCCTGCTCGCCTGTAAGCTGCCGCTGTGAGCCTAGATGCTGCCAGTCGAGCAGGAAGCGCATGTAGACGCCGGGCGTCGCAGGCTCGATTTGCCTGCGCAGGCTGTGCAGCGTGCGCTTGTGGATCCGCTGCAGGATGCGCCGCTCACACCACTCCACCTCTTCGTCCTTCTGCACGATCTCCGCGGGGCCGCGCTCAAAATGACCGCGCAGAATCGTTCCCATCGACTCCAGCCGCAGCATCTGCTTCCAGATGTCTCCCGCATCGAGACCCAGGCGCGCTGCCATGTCCGCCGAAGTCGTGAGGCCGACAATTTGTAACCATCCCTGCAGCGTTTTCTTCAGAACGTCGCCGGGGGCCGAGCCTTCTGTCCCCACTTGTAACAGGTCCGGCACCGAATTCCCGATGGTCTCGAGATCCGGCCACAGAATGCGCAGCCACGCCATGCGCTCCGCCGCCGCGAAGTACTCGCGCCCATTCGCGCGGATGATCATGGCCCTGCCAGTCTTTTCGAGACGATCCAGGAAAATATCCCAGTCGCGGCAGCCGCCGGAACCGGACAACGTCTCCGCGGGAAATACAACCACGCCGCAGAGCAGATCGTGCAGCTCGTGTTCGTCGCGAATGTCCGGCCAGATCTCTGCGCGAACTGCGGCAATGGCTCCCGGCGAGAGCCGCCCCGCTTCGCCCAGCACGGCATCCGGCAGTATGCCGCGCATCTGCACGGCGCGCGCCCGCCGCTCTTCGAGCCCGGCATCGTCGAGATACGAATACGGGCTTGCGCTGAGCAGTTCGTGCGCAAAGGCGGAGGGCGTCGTCGTATCGATCGCAACACAGCGGATGCTGCCATCGTGCATCGCCGCCAGCATGGCCTTCAGGCCCTCCAGGTCCATGGCCTCGCCCAGCACGTCGCGCATCACCTCCCGCACCAGCGGGTGGTCGGGAATCTGAATATCGCCCTCGATGTTCTCGAAGCAGGCCGCCGCCTGCGGAAAGACGCTGGCCAGCAGGTCATCCGAACGAATCCGCTGTACCTGCGGCGCCACTTTCTTTCCCTTCTGGAACCGCAGCAGTTGCAGACTCCGCGATGCATTCCACCGCCAGCGTGTTTTGAAGATCGGCGATGCGAGCGACGCCTGCTCCAGCAGTTCCGTAACCGTCGCCTCTGTGAGGAAATGAAACGTATCGCTCAGCGGAAAGCTGTGCTGCTCGGCCAGGCAGATATTCAGCCCGTTATCGCTCGCCGCTGCCTGCAGTTCGAAATTGAATCCCCGGCAAAAACGCTTGCGCAGTGCCAGCCCCCAGGCCTTGTTGATGCGGCCTCCGAAGGGCGCATGCAGAATAAGCTGCATGCCTCCCCCCTCATCGAAAAATCGTTCCGCAACAATTGTCGTTACAGATGGGACCGTCCCCAGCACAGCGCGGCCGGCCGCTACGTAGGCAATCAGCTGCAGGGCTCCGGCGTCGTCGACACCACACTCTGCCGTCAGGAACGCAACCGTCTCCGCGACTTCCGGCGCCGCGGGGCTGACATAGCCGGGCATCACTCCCGGCGTGCGGCGGTCGATCTCCACGCGCAGCTCGGAGACAAATTCCGAAAGCTCGCGGGTTCGCTGCGGAGCTTCGCCGAACCAGAATGGCAGTGTCGGCGGTTGACCGTTCGCATCTTCCACCAGCACGCGCCCCGCGGACTCAATGCGCTGGATACGCCAGCTCGCATTGCCCAGCTGCACCACATCGCCGGGCGACGAATCAACAGCAAAATGCTCATCGAGGGTGGCGATCTGCACGCCTTCCGGCTGCAGAATCACGGGAAACAGAGCCGCATCGGGAATGGCGCCGCCATTGGTGATCGCCGTGGTGCGCGCGCCGCGCCGAGCCTGGATGCGCCCGTGCACACGATCGCGCAGCAGGTACGCGCCATACCGGCCGCGGCCGGACTCGATCCCCTCGGTCAGCAGCGTGAGCGCCTGGTCGAATTCCTCCCACTGCAAATCCCTGTACGGCCAGGCGCGGTGGAACACCTCAAACAGCGCGCGTTCCTGCCACGGCTCCGCGGCACAGGCGGCGACGATCTGCTGCATGAGCACGTCGAAGGGTTTGGCTGGAATTTCCAGCCGGTCCAGCACGCCCGACCGCATCGCCCGCACCAGCGCGGCCTCTTCCACCAGATCGTCGCGTGTCAGAGCAAAGAATCGGCCCTTCGGGATGGCTCCCCTCCAGTGCCCCGCGCGTCCGATCCGCTGCATCCCAACCGAAATCGAGCGCGGCGATTGAATCTGACAGACCAGGTCGACGGTCCCGATGTCGATGCCGAGCTCCAGCGAGGCCGTCGCCACCAGAACCCGAACTTGCCCTTCCTTCAGTCGCCGCTCCGATTCGAGCCGCAGCCGACGCGACAGGCTGCCGTGGTGGCAGGCGACGTTCTCCGTGCCAAGCCGCTCGCCCAGCTGGAAGGCCACGCGCTCCGCCATGCTGCGGGTATTCACGAACACCAGAGTGGAGCGGTGCTGCTGGGTCAGCTCGGCGATGCGCGTGTAGACGCTCTCCCACACCGGCCTGGTCGCGACCGCGCCCAGTTCCTCTGTGGGCACCTCCACCGCCAGATCCAGCGCCCGCCGTTGCCCCGTCTGCACAATGGCCACCTCATCTCCCCGCGTTCCCCGCAGGAACTCCGCGACCAGTTCGATGGGGTTCTGTGTGGCCGATAAACCAATACGTAACAGCGCCGGGTGCTTGAGCAGGCTGCCTCCGGCGAGCAGCTCATTCTCGCCCCGCACCAGCGCATCCAGGCGTTCCAGGCTGAGTGCCAGGTGCGAGCCGCGCTTATCGTCGGCGATCGAGTGAATCTCATCCACGATGACGGTGTGAACGCGGCGCAGATGCTCGCGGCTCTTTTCCGCCGTCAGCAGGATGTAGAGCGACTCGGGCGTCGTGACCAGGATATGTGGAGGCGTCTTCAGCATGGCGCGGCGTTCGGCGGCCGGCGTGTCGCCGGTGCGCACCGCGGCGCGAATCAGCGGGCACAAATACCCCCGCGACAGAGCCAGTTGCTGGATTTCTCGCAGCGGCGTTTCCAGGTTCTTCTGCACGTCGTTGGACAGCGCCTTGAGCGGCGATACGTACACCACTTCCGTCTCGCACCCGAGCCGCCCATCCAGCGCTTTCCGCAGCAGCGTATCGATGCAGATCAGAAACGCGGCCAGTGTCTTGCCCGAGCCGGTGGGAGCGGAGATCAGCACCGGTCTGCCCGCCAGAATCAGCGGCCAGCCCTCTTCCTGCGGCTCCGTCGGGGTCGCGAACCGGCGAACGAACCACTCCTGCACCAGCGGGTGAGCCCAGGCGAGCGAATCGGGGATAAGCAGATCCGGAAACCTCTCCGGGACTGGGGTCGCCGGGAGCAGCATCTGCCTATTCTAATCCGAATCTTCGTTTCTTCTTCGCCATGCCTGAGGATGAATCTGCGATACTTTTTCCCGTGCCCGCCAAACTCTTTGTTCTCGTATTCTTCCTGGCGCCGCCGGTGGTGCTGGCGGCCGCTGCACCGCCGTTCGCGTCCTCCAGTCCACCGGCAGAAACCTCGGCGTGGCGGGAAAAGGTCACGGAGATGCTGCCGCTCCTGGGCCATCGCAACTGGATCGCCATCGTCGACTCCGCCTACCCGCTGCAGGTGTCGCCGGGAGTGGAAACCGTCGAGACCAACTCCAGCCTCATCGGCGTTCTGCACTTTGTGCTCGGCGCGATCGGCCATTCCGAGCACGTCGGTCCGGAAATCTTCATGGACGCGGAGCTTCCGTTTTTGACCGAGCAGGACGCGCCCGGTGCGGCCCGGTACCGGGCGAACGTCGCTGATGTACTGCGCGGCTATCCGGTGCAGTCCATGCTGCACGACAAGATCATCGCGGATCTCGACCAGACCGGCAGAACCTTTCAGGTACTGGTGCTCAAGACCAACCTGACGATTCCCTATTCCTCGGTCTTCATCCGGCTGAACTGCAAATACTGGGGCAACGATGCCGAACGCCGGCTGCGGGAGAAAATGGCCGGGAGGTCCGGACACTGAGTCTGGGAAATACCCGTCACGCCGCCGCTGTCGTCGTTCTCACGGCTGAACTCCCCTCGCTCCCGGCTGCGGCTGATTAGAGATCCTGCTTCTTTGCGGGCGCTGCTTCCGGCACCGCCGGAACAGCTTCCTGGGGGGGGATGAGCGGCAGTTCTTCGACTACCTGGATGCCGGCGCGGCGCAGCAGCTGCAGAACCATCGGCCGGCTCAGCCGCGTGGCGTCGTACTCGACGCGAATCGTCTTCCATTCCTCGCTGAGCTGGATGCGGCGAACGCCATAAACCTCGCGCATATTGCCCAGAGCGAACATCGCCGCTTCGCCCGGATGGTTTTCGTAGCGGTAGAGGACCTCGAGCTGCGTCATGCCTCTGATGATACCAGGGAAAGCCGGTATTCCGGTCTGCAGTCGAGGAGAGGCGGTTGCAGGTCCGCGCCTGCGGTAACCCGCTACAGTCGCACGCCGGGCTGCAGAAACGGGTTTGATTCCCGCTCCCGGCCGATGGTGGTTTCCGGGCCGTGGCCGGGAATCACGCGCGTCCCGTCCGGCAGCGCCAGCAGACGATCATGCAGGGAACGCAGAATCTGGCGGCCGTCGCCGCCCGGCAGATCCGTCCTGCCGATGGAGCCGGCAAACAGCGTGTCGCCGGCCAGCAGCAGGTGCTCCGGCGCGAAATGCAGGCAGATGCTGCCCTGGGTGTGGCCCGGGGTGTGGAGGATCCGGGCCGTGTGTCCGGCAATGCCCAGGATCATTCCCTCTTCTGCGCTGGCATCGGGCGGGGCGACCTCCGGCGTGGGAATGCCCAGCCAGTTCGCCTGCATATCCATCATCGTCAGCAGCGGCAGGTCGTTCTGGTTCAGCAGAATCGGGGCGCCGGTTGCTCTTTTCAGCTGGACCGCTCCGCCCACATGGTCGATGTGGCCGTGCGTCACCACAATCTGCTTCAGGGTGAGCTTGTGCCGGGCGAGACGGGAGAGAATCTGAGGAACATTGTCACCAGGATCGACGACCATGGCTTCCCCCGTCGTCTCATCGCCCAGGATCGTGCAGTTGCACTGGAGCGGGCCGACGGGGAAGCTATCGAGAATCACAACGTTAGCTTATTTCCTGGGAGCCGGGGCGCTGTGGGTCACCGGCGTTCCTGACAGTACCGAATGACTGCGCGCCGTCTGGTGCTGCAGCATGATGGTGAGTGCGATCGAGGTCACCACAAAAATTCCGGCCAGCCAGGTGGTGCTCTTGGTCAGCAGATTAGCCGTCGAACGCGGGCCAAAAGCCGTCTGCGAACCCTGTCCGCCGAAAGCGGCAGCCAGATCGGCGCTCTTTCCCTGCTGCAGCAGGATGATGACGATCAGCAGCAGGCAAACAATAATGTGGATGATGGTAACGAAGATAATCACGCTGTGACTCGGAAACCTCGGGGCGCGCCGAAAACGCAGGCCGAAAATTTTGGTGCGGAAGGGGGGACTTGAACCCCCATGCCTTTTGGGCGCCACCCCCTCAAGATGGTGTGTCTGCCAATTTCACCACTTCCGCGCTTAAAAACTGCTTTCTTTCAGTCCTTTGACAGGAGCCGCTGTTGAGGGCCGGTTCCTGTGTATTCATTTTTGTCACTACCCTGCGCCTCGTCCTCTGTGTGCCGGTCGGCGGCTCTCAAGTCCGTCCACTCGCATCAACAACGCCTGCACGGCGTAGGCCTGCGGTGCACGCAGCGCATCGTCGCTTTAATGGTATCGTGGCCCGCCACGTACTGCAACGTAAACGGGTCGGTGTGCTCGCCGGCCTCGGTCAGGAAGGTATGTCCGCAGCCCATGCAGCCCAGCGTCGGGATGGGTGGGGATATTAGCCGCAGATCCCCAATCTGGGCTTCGAGCACCCACGCTCCGAGAGGCCGGGCCGGATCGCCGGGGTGAGTGAATACATGGGAACTTCGATATCCCTATCAGCCGGTCTCTTCGCCCCCTGTTACCGCCTGAGCACAGCCCCCCATCGTGACGGTTGGCGTGGATGGGGTGGCGCATCAGTGCCCTGGCCAAGCCTCACCGTGAAGGCCTGCGTCCGATTCTAATCCTGATAAACTCAGGATGTGGATTGGCTGGAACTTCTGCTCCACGCGGCGAAGGGGTTCGCCGAGACTGCTGTCTGATCCTGCCTGATGCGGATAGACGGATGATGACCCCTGACGAGGTTTCGTCGGGGTGTTTCTCCCGACCTCCGGCAATCCTCGAAAGCCACGAAGGAGCAGCAACGCGGGCTAGGTGCTTGCCCGTGCACGGTATGTCATGAAGATTGCGATCATTTCGGACGTTCACGCGAACCTGGCAGCGCTCAAGGCTCTTCCTCGGGACTATGACCGCCTTTGGTGCGTCGGTGACCTGGTGGATTACGGGCCCCGCCCCCTGGAGGTGATTAGAGAGATTCGGAAAGAGGCGGACGTGAGCGTCTCCGGCAATCACGACTACGCAGTAGGTAATGACGCCGATCCACAGTGCTCGGCTCCGTTTCGCAGGCTCGCGGCGGAGACACTGCGCTACACGCGCAGGCTCTGCTCCGAAGAGGAGCTGGCATTCCTGCGAAGCCTGCCACGGCATCATGAAGTCACCGTTGGCTCCACGCGATTTTACCTGGTTCATGCGACGCCAACAGATCCGTTGTTCGCCTATTGCCCCAGCGACTCGGATCGCTGGAGCCGCGAGGTGGGCGCGATTCGCGCTGATGTGCTCATCGTGGGTCATACGCATACGCCGTTCTGGCAGACGGTGGGTAGCACCACCATCATCAATCCCGGCAGCCTGGGGCAGCCGAAGACCGGCTGCCCTCTGGCCTGCTATGCCGTATGGGAGGACGGAAAGATCTCGCTGAGGGAATACGAATATCCGCTGGAAGAGACCATTCGCGATATTCGCGCCATGCCGCTCTCACCGCAGGATCAGGATGCCTTGATCTGTGTCCTGAGGACGGGTGCATTGCCAGACATCCATGTCGCGACAGACCCTGGCGCGAAGGGGAATCAGAAATGACCGAGTCGACAGCCGGCGGAATCATCCGGGAGAAACCGGAGTTGCTGATTGCACGGCTGGAGTCGCTCATCGACGGCGAGGCTGCGGCAGACTGTCGTGACGGGTACGAATGGCTTCGTGAGCAGCCGCGCAGTCTTTCCAGCCGAGAACCTCGGTTTTCTTGCTCTCCAGACTCTTATAGACAGAGAAGAAGTGCTCCACCTCGCGCAGGATGTGAGGCATCACGTCGGTGTAATTCTGGATGTCGTTCGCACGAGGGTTTCCTGTTGCGAAGGCAAGAACCTTTTCGTCCGGGATCCCCTGATCGAGCATCTCGAACAAGCCAATGGGTCTCGCTTTAAAGACGCACCCTGGAAACGTTGGCGAGTCGCCGGGAATCAGAATGTCGAGAGGATCGCCGTCCTCCGCCAGGGTCTGGGGAATAAGGCCATAATCCCCGGGATAATGCACTGGCGAATGGAGTACACGGTCGAGCCGGAAGACGTGCAGCTTTTTGTCGTACTCGTACTTATTGACGCTGTCGAGAGGGATCTCGACCACAGCACTAACAATCTCCGGCGCAACATCGCCAATGGGCAGTTCCAGATAGTTGTCCGTCATTTCGCTCCTTCTGCAATCCCTTGCATCGGCGCAAAAGAAAACTCCCGCACCCATGCAGGAGTCATCAGCCATTCCCTTTCGGATGGCAGTTATCGGTGGATTCCGTCGCCTTCCCTCAGGATGTAGCACAGCAATCAACAGCCTGCAACGCGAAGACCCGACCGAACCGGATCAGGTGAGCATCAGAAGGTCCTGTTCTATCTGGTCGAGCCGGCTAACTGCCAACTGTACAGCGGGAGCTCCTTCTTCTTTGACTCTCCGCGCCCGGTCCAGTGCCTGTTCCGCAATGCGGCTCACTTGTTGCAGCAACTTGCGGATCTCGACCGCCAGCCGCTCCCGGCTTTCCTGGACGCGATTGAGAACATCGTTTTGTACGCGCGAGCTGTTCACTTCCAAAAGGTGCTGCAGAAATGCCCAGGCATCCTTCGCGATCAGCCTGCGTCCACCCACTAACGGCAGGAACATGTCGGCGAGCCAGCGCAGCGGCGATGGAGGCTGCGCAGTTCCAATGAAGTCTTCGAAAGTGAACCTGGAACGAATGCGGAAGCCCTTCTCCGGATCGAGCGCGTGGGGCATGCGCGTCAGTTCACTGAGCCCCGCATCCGCGAGCTTTCTCAGAAAGTTGTTTCCCATCTCCACAAATCGAATGGCTGCGGCGCGGTATTGACGCTCGCCCTCTTCCTGCTCCGCCTTGAGCCAGGGCATGACTCTGCGGCGCGAGACCTCCTGGGCGAGACGCATCAGCAGCCGCCGATAATGGGGACCAAACCCGCGGGGGACGGACCTCAGCTCCTCAGCGAATTCCGTTTCGGATTCCGCCCAGGCGGAATGGAAGAATTGCCGGCGCCTTTCAACGAAGAAATCCGAAATCCGCTGCTGCTCCGCCATAAACAGGAAATTCAACTCGCGCATGGAGCGCCCCGCCTCGCCGATAGTTTCCCTCATGAGCTCGATGCGCCGTTCAGATTCTTCGATCGGCCGCTGCAGCGCGTCGCGGTCCTCGCTGATAACAGCCAGCAACTGCTCGCTTAAGCGCTGGAGGCCTCGGTCGCAGGCAGCACGAACGAGATTTCTGCCGGAATCTTCAACGAGACGATGCAGGCTCGCCAGCAGTTTCTCCCAATCCCGTAAAGAACCGCGATTTTCTATCCGTTCGGAAGCACTAACCTGAATCACCTCGCCCATCGGCCGATGCAGCCGCTTTTCCAGAATCTCGCGCGTGAACTTGACCGCCGCTGCACGCTCCGCGTCGCTGGTGCGGTCGGCTTTGTTGATCACCAGGATCAAATCCCGGACCTGCTTGCCAACCGTTTCCACCAGCGCCAGTTCCTCGCCGGCAATCGGGGGATCGGCTCCGACTACAACCAGTGCCGCATCAATGTGAGGAATGAACGCCTGCGTTGTGGCCGTGTTCCCCGTGAAGACCGAGCCCAGACCCGGTGTGTCCACAAAACACATGCCGGAGGACAACAAGGGGCTGGGCACGAATACCTCCGCGCCGTCCACTCCCTTCTTGTTCTCAGGGTTGAGTTCTTCGGTCACATATTCCTTCAAGTCGGGCATGGCTATGTCCCGCCAGGACCCGTCTCGCATACGAACCCGTGCGCGGAGTTGGTCGCCAAAGCGAATGACGGTGGGCACAGCTGTCACCGGAACAAAGCCTGTCGGAACAACTGGGTGGCCAACCAGAGCGTTGAGCAGGGTGGATTTGCCTCGCTTAAATTGACCGACGCAGGCCACATAGAAGCGCCCTTCCGCAATCCTCGCTGCAAGCTCGCGCGCTTCATCGGCGACAGGCTCAGCCCCAGGTCCCTGCGCCAGCTCCGCGAGTCGCAGCAGACGGGCGGCGCCATCCATAGGTTCGGACGTCTCATTCGGTGCGCTGTATTCCACCGCTGTCACGCTGCCCGTGCATTCCTGCTTAAGGCCCGATTTCATAGTCTTACAACCTTCCCGACGCACTTGTGGCACTTCCCGAATACCGGATAACCTGAACCGTTGACATGGCGATCAGACCGTGCTGCACCATTTCGTCCAGATGGGGAATCCATTTGGCGATCTGCGCTTCGGTGTCGATGATGCTCAGCATGATGGGAGCGTCCCCCGAAAACGTCCAGTGGCTGAAATGCCGAATGCGCGTGCTCGTTCCGTAACCCGCAATACCGCGGTACACGATCGCTCCGGCCCTGCCCGGCTCCTGGCACTTAGCGACAATGGCTTCGTGGAGCGGCTTGCCGTTCCATTTGTCGCTTTCACCGAAATGAATTCGCAGCATGCGAGCCTGAAATTCCTCTTTCATGGTTCGGTCCTCCGCTCGACCATTGCCCCCTGGGCTGGTGGTGCATCCTCCCCCAGGTCGACTTCGACGGGGCGATGGGAATACTTGATGATCTCAACGTCCGACAGCACCACCAGGCCTTCCTGCACCATCTGTTCGTGACGCCGGCAATGTCATTGGCGCGCATGGCCTCCACGAGCGCCTGATGCATAGGCCGGTCTTTCCAGCAGTCCGTTTCGCCGATGTGGATGCGCATCATCCGGGCTTTGCCCTCGATCTTCTGGTGAGCCGCCGGCAAGACCTTCTTTGCCCGCCATGGCTGGGCCGGCTTGGCGACAGTCGTTTCCTGAATCTCGATCATGCCGGTACCGGCAAGCTCTTCGAGTTTCCCGAGCAACTCGTTGACTTTCTCCCGGGATTCGACAAACTCAATTTTTAGTGGCAGGTGGTCCGAAATCTCCACAAAGCCTGAGGAATGCATGTGGTGATCGGCCCCGAAACCGGCAACGCCCTTCAGCACGGTTGCACCCGAAACACCCCTGAAGAAAAGAAAGTTGAGGATTCGGGAATACGTGGAGACCCCAGGATGGGTCGAGCCTTCGCTCAGATAAATACTCACCTTCTCTGCTCTTCCGGCATTCAGCATGTCGAATTCTTTTCCCTGGGGACGCAGTCCCCGCTGCGAAACGAGAAATTCGGCGGCGCGGCCTGCTGCACCCCATCCAACCTGGTTGGATTCCGGTAACCACTCGTCCCGGAGATGCTGGAGATCCGCGCTCAATTCCTGCCGATAAGCCTCCATCATGGTGTCGATGCGCGGTACGAAAGCAGGAGGCAAACCGGGGCGAAGCTTGAGACCATGAGGGATGCAAAGGTTGCCGCTGGCTCGCAGCCATTGTGTGACCTCGGCGCGGTGAAGGCAACTCAGGAATTCCCGAATCCGCAGCTCTTCTTCCCTGAGCAACTCGCTGCAGATATCGCAGGCTGCGCTGCCGTTCGAAAGAGGAGCAGCCTCGTTGACAAGCCTCAGGAAGATGCGTGCCGCCACGGGTGCCTCCTGCACGGCAGCAAGACCCCAGACGTGAAAATTGCAGAGATGATGAAGTTCTCCTTCCTCATGCTTTTGCAGACGATCGGCCTGAAACTCCCTCAGAAACCGGCAGAAGGGACAACCGGGCTCATGAAGGACAGGAAGAATCGACTGATAAACGACATGTTGCTTATGCCCTCTCATGAGATCGCCTCCGCGATCGCAACTCCACACCAGATGGCAACCAGACCCAGGAACAAACTGGCCAGCGCATATAAGGACGCGATGAAGAACGCCCCTGTCCTGATGGAGGAGAACGTCTCCCACTCATAGGTCGAGAACGTGCTTTATGCACCCACAAACCCGATAGGGACCAGATAGCGCCACGCAGGGCTCAGCTCTGCCCGCCTTCCCAGAAATGTCAGCGCGAAGCCGATGATGAGGCAGGCCGTGACGTTGATCGCGAACGTTCCATAGTAGAACTTCGTTCCATACCGGCCAGAAATCGCTGAACCGACCCAGTACCTCGCGATCGAACCGATTGAGCCGCCCAACCCAATGAAGAAGCATTTCTGCAGACTCTTCTCTCCCTGGTGCATTAGGCCCGTTTCACTGCCAGACCGGAATCCTTGTCTGCGCTCCACTCGCGAAGCATCGTCAGATCGCTGTTGACCTTCGCAATATCCTTAAACCCCTCATTGAGTCCGCTTAAGCGCTGAATTTGTGCCCGGTACGTATCGGCATAGGAATTTACAAGAGCCACCGCCTTGCGGATCGCCTGCTCGCTCCACTGACGCAGTGAATAGCCGTAGAGATGGAGTTCATTGCGGAGCACAGGCCCGATGCGCTGACGGAGGTTGTTTGTAATGACCGATCGGATCACGCGATCTCCCATCCATCTCCATCGTCCCGGATTGGTTTCGGGGGGGAGGGCTGCCAGCTCAAAGCGCGGTACGTCGCGCAGAATATTCTCCATGTCCTCGGGCACCGGCGCTTCGTTGCTGCCCAGGTCCTTGGCGGCCTGACACAGGGTGCGCACGGCATGCTCCATCGCTCCGCGTAGCCGTTCCACCTGCTGGTTCACGAATTGTTGCACTTCGTCGTGGATCCATTCCGAGAGCTGAAGCGCGGCAATCGGCCGGCCCGGATTGGATCGAATCCATGCGAGAGCCTGATCCACGACTCTTCCCAGGGCCGCATCCGGAGATTCACCGAACTCAAGGAACGCGTGATCGAGAGATGTGAGCATCTCCCCGATCTGCCCTGTAATGAGGCGCAGCTGCGACTCCAGCCCGGAAGGGACTGCGGGAGGCTTTTCCCGGCCCTGCCGATCGGCGGTCGTTTCCAGTGCAGCGATGACCGAATCCCGCAAAGAGCCGATCTTTCTGGCGACAGAGGCCTCCCGCAGGCTTTGTGCCTCCTCGAAACGAGGCAGCAATTCGCGCTCGAAAAAGTGATCGAGAAGCGCGGCGGACGCGGGCAGGGCGCTGACGGCGTGCACATGGACCGTGATCCCGAGCTCGCCGTGCAGTTGCTCTTCAATGTACGTAAGGATCCGATGCAGATCCCCTGCAGCGAGGAAATCCGACTTGCTGAGCAGGACCAGAGAAGGAATGCCCGTCTCGTAAAGCAGTCGAAGTGTCCCGACGTCTTCATCGTTCAGCGTCGCGCCTGCGTCGATCAGCAGGAGGGCGAGATCGCAGACCGGCAGGTACGCCAGCGTCTCTGCAGCGCCTTTCCTGGCAAGTGATCCGAGTCCGGGAGTGTCCACCAGCACAATGCCTTGCTTCAGGCGCAGCGAGGGAACCTCGACGATCGCACCGACGACATTTCGCAGATTGCCGGGATTGCCCTTCTCGGTGACGAGGCCAGCCAGTTGGTCGATGGGGACGATCTCGCTCCGGCCATCGCCGTAGGTCACAGCCGCCCGCAGCACAGTTCCGTAGCGCAGCTTCGTTGGTACAGCCGTGATTGGGTTCACGCCCACGGGGAGCACATCTGTATCGAGAAGCGCATTCAGCAATGACGATTTGCCGCTGCTGACCCTGCCAAACAGGGCGACTTCCAGATTGTTGTCTTCCATGCGGCTGGCAAGAGAGGCGATGCGAGGGCGAAATTCGACGAGCCCCTGCCGGGTGACAATTTGCTCGATCGCCTGCAGAAGATCGACGTCGTACCCGGTTTCCCCCAGCTTCCGCAAACGGGTCTCAAGGTTCGCCGTGAGTTCCTGACGGAGGTAGCGCCCCATGCCTTCGACCAGCGAACGCAGTTCGTGCACCACCCCATTCAGTTCACCGACAGCATCCTCGGGCACTTCTCCGGAACCTCGCATGTAGCCGGGGCGCAGCTCCTCGATGGCAATGTCGATGAAGGCAAGATTCGTGAGGACGGCCCGCGTGGCCGGTATGTCAGGCGAATTAGGCTTCATGTGCTGCCACTCCAGGGTTCGCAGCAGCTGCCTGCGCAGGCGCCGAATGTAGTCCTCGATCACACGAACCTGAGCCGGCGCTAGGTCGACGACGTAGCGCGGGAATGGCGACTGCGCCGCCGCGTGGTGCAGAATGTGCTCGACGTCGCTGAGGAGCTTATCAATGTATTGGCAGCTGATCCGGAGACGGTTCTGCTGGGGACCGTTCAGCTCCCCTGAGAACCGCCTCATCATCCCATCGTCCATCTCGTGCTCGGGCATGACTCCTCCAGGCGTTTTCAGCTTGCAGGAGTCATTTGCCCAGTGAGCACTGGAGGGTGGACTCCAACACCCGTACGACCGTTACGCTTGCACCGAATGGTTCCAGCGCTCGTAAATGCTGGCGCCGGCGTAGCGGGCCTTTGAACCGAGTTCGCGTTCGACCTCCAGCAGGCGGTTGTACTTCGCGATGCGCTCACCGCGGCTGGCCGAGCCGGTCTTGATCTGGCCCATGCCGCACGCGACCACGAGGTCGGCAATGCTGCTATCGTCGGTTTCGCCCGAGCGATGCGAGATCACCGCCCCGTATCCGTGACCGCCAGCCATCGCAATGCAATCGAGGGTTTCGGTCACGGTGCCGATCTGGTTCAGCTTGATCAGAATCGCGTTGGCGATCCCGTCCCTGATGCCCTGCTGGAAGAGCCCCGGATTGGTCACAAAGTTGTCGTCGCCGACCAGCTGAATCTTGTTGCCCAGTTCTTTCGTAAGTTGTTGCCAGCCGGCGCGGTCGTCCTCAGCCATGCCGTCCTCGAGCGACCAGATCTCCGGGTATTGACGGAGCCAGTCTTTCCAGAGCGCGATCATCTCGGCAGAGCTCTTTTTGCTCTTATCCGATTTCCAGAACTCGTAAGTGCCGTTCTCGTAGAGTTCGCTGGCGGCGGGATCCAACATGATGACGATATCCTCGCCCGGCTTGTAGCCGGCCTTGCCAATGGCCTCGAGGATCAGCTCGATCGGCTCTTCGTTGGACTTCAACTGTGGAGCGAAACCACCTTCGTCGCCAACGGCCGTGCTGTAACCCTTCGCATGGAGAACGGATTTCAGCGTCTGGAATGTCTCGGCCGAAGCGCGCAGAGCCTCGCGGAAGTTTGGAGCGCCGACCGGCGAGATCATGAATTCCTGAAAGTCCACGCTGTTGTCGGCATGGCGGCCACCATTGAGAACGTTCAGACCGGGAGTCGGCAGCAGGTTCGCCGGCTTCTCCGCCAAAGCAGCGTATAGCGGAAGCCCGCGATCGGCGGCGGATGCGCGCGCAACTGCGAGGGAGACGCCGAGAATAGCATTCGCGCCGAGGCGGGCTTTATTCGGTGTTCCGTCCAGGTCGCAGAGCTTCCTGTCGAGGCCCTTCTGGTCGTTCGCATCGAGGCCGTGCACCGACCGCTGGATCTCACTTTCCACATGACTGACTGCTTTCAGGACACCTTTGCCGCCGTAGCGCGATTTGTCACCATCGCGCAGTTCCACTGCTTCTCCAACACCCGCTCAACCTCAGTATTCGCGTCCGGATAATGCGGGTCAATGGCGTCGTTCAGGGGATACGTATATCCGCAGACGTATCGAGATGTTTGCCTTTTAGAAGGCCGATATACTCAGTCGATTTCGCGCCTCACACGCTGTCGCTTCCGACGCATTCTCAGAATCCCCGCTCAGCAGTCCCCGAGTGCCGGCCTATTCTCGACTGGCAGTTTCGATATGCCACGGATTTTGTTATTCTTGCGACGCGAGACGGGATTGCCGGGCTTGACAACCCACATTCCCATTGACAGCCCTGATTACCGGCGGACAGAAGAGGGAAAACCATGGCCAGGAGCATCAATAAAGCAATTCTGGTGGGGAATGTGGGCAAGGACCCTGAAGTGAAGTTCCTTCCCAGCGGCTCGCCCGTGGCCAACTTCACGCTGGCGACCTCGGAACGCTTCAAGGACAAGAGCGGCGAATTCCAGGAGCGGACAGAGTGGCACAATCTGGTGGCCTACCAGCGGCTGGCGGAGATTGTTCGCGATTACGTGAAGAAGGGTTCGAAGCTCTATGTGGAGGGCCGGATCCAGACCCGCTCGTGGGACGACCAGCAGAGCGGGCAGAAGCGCTACCGGACGGAGATTGTGGTGAATGATCTCGTGCTGCTGTCCGGCCGCGGAGAGGGAGAGACGGGCGGCGGGTATTCGCGATCGGCTTCCTCGTACGACCAGCGGCAGCCGGCGCAGGCCGACGATCTGGTGCAGTCGACGGAGATCACGGACGAGGATATCCCCTTCTAATCCGGGTATTTCCGCGAGTGTCCAGTTTCCCTTCGTCCTTCTGTCGAAGAGAGCTTCGATGATCTCGTCCGGATGTACGCGGCGGAGCAAAAATAGACCACGAGGCAGCGCGTGAGCGCCGGTTCGTGGCGGAGTAAAAGTAGTCCACCCCGCCAGGCAGTCGATTCACGGACAAGCAGGTTTTTCTTTGTGGTTCCGAAGCCGGTGAGGTGGTCCCGCTTGTTCGGACAGGCTTTTCGGGTTTTTAAGTGAAAGTATTGTTCGTCGTAATCGAGGCGGTGGAAATGTGAAAATCGGTTTCACCGATTTTCAAGGTCTGTGGGAAGGGCGGGAAGCGGCTTGATCGCTTTCCGCGCTTTCCGCCAGACCGGCATTTCCACGACCGGTCCGATTGCGCGTTATGCCGCCAGTGCCTCCGGCGGCTGGTGGAAGTATACCTGGTCAGGAGTTCGCGTTCCCAGGCTGCTGTGTGGGCGTTGTCCGGGTGTTCAGCTGTGGGCCGCTGCGCGCAAAGCGAGTCCGTGGGCGACAGAGGTGAACTCGTTACCGCTGCGGATATGGTCTTCCCCGAAGCGGCGGGCAAAGATCCGTCGCACGGCGGGCACAAAAGAAGTCCCGCCGGTGAGAAAGACGCGGTCCACGTGGCGCGGATCGACACCGGCGCCCTTTAGCAGGGCGTCTACGCTGTGCTCGATCGCAGCCAGTTCATCGGCAATCCAGCCCTCGAACTGAGTGCGAGTAACCGGAATGCGCAGCTCAACGGTCGAGGCTCCGGGCGCGCCATCGCGAAAGGAGAATTCCGCGGAGTCGGTCCGCGACAACTCATATTTGACCTTCTGCACGGCCTGGTGGAGCTGGTAGCCGAGGTCGCCTTCGATGACTGCGATCAACGCTTCGATTTTCTCGGGCTCAAGCGCCCGCGTCCGCGCGCTCCTCAGGATCTCGCGGACGTTGTTGGTGCGCAGGAACGAGAGGTAATGCCAATGCTCCAGGTGCGCGTAGATCCAGGCCGGGACCGCCGGAAGAATCTTGTTGAGCGAGCGGGCCTCGGAATTCAATCCCAGGGCCGGCGACACCAGTTTGCGGACGATCCGCGCGTCGAAGGCGTCACCCGCGAGGCCCGCACCGCTGTTGCCCAGGAGGTCCTCCGGCTTTCGACCCCGTCGGCGCACCTCCGGGCCTACCCGCAGCAGCGAGAAATCGCTGGTGCCGCCGCCGAAATCGCCAATCAGGATCAGCTCATCGTGGTCCAGTTTCGCCTCGTAGGCAAAGGCCGCACCCACCGGCTCCAGCTCGAAATCCACCTCTTCGAATCCGGCTGCCAGGAAGGCCTCTCGCAGGCGTGCGACGGCGAAGTCATCCTCCTCTTCCGAGTCGGCTCCGACAAAGCGGACCGGGCGGCCCACGGTCGCTCTCTTGACGGGGTGCGTGAATTGCTCTTCGGCTCGTTTGCGCAGGTCGCTGACGATTCGGGTGATCAGCTCTTCCAACCGATGCCGCCGGCCGAAGATCTCGGTTCCGCTCAGGGTACGACTGGAGAGATGGGACTTGAGGGACTGGATGAGGCGTCCCTTTTCGTCGGCGTCGAGGTAGCGCTCGATGGCGCCCGGGCCGGAAAAGCCATGCACGCGCCGCTGGCCGGCGGCGGTCTTCGACGGTTCGAAATAGAGAATGGATCGGCAGGCAGGGACCTCTTCGCCGCGAAAGGCAAAGCGGACGAGCTGGACCTCTTTACCAGGCTGGTGCATCGCCACCGCGCTGTTGGTTGTGCCAAAGTCGATGCCGAAGAAAACCTGCCGCTGGCTGTCCGAACCCATCACTTCATTATTCTGCGGCAGCGACCGGGAAATCCGGACGCAGCAAGCGGCGTGGCCCCCGTGTCGATTCACCCACCAGCGCAGCTGGAGCTCGGGGGACGATTGCTCAGAAGCGCGGATGATCGGCGCCTGCTCCGCTTCAGCCTCCTCGAGAACGGCAAAGATGCCTGTTCTCTGTGGCAGGCGCGAACCGACGAAGCGATCTTCACCGCCTGCTGCCGGGCTTCACATCTCAGCCCAGCGACTGCTGCGGCAACTGGACGCCGGCTCCGTCGACGCCGGGAAGGATGCTCTTCGCATCGTGAATCTGCGCGCCCACGAGACCACGGAAGCCCCGGACTCGAAGCGACCGTTTTCTGCCCGGTGGCCGCACGACGGACGTTATCTGGCCGCGCTGACTGCGAACGGCGTCGAACTCAAACTCTGCGACTTTCACAGCGGCGGGTGGCAAACCCTCGCCGGTGCGACTGAATCCCCGGCTTCGAGATACGGAATTGGCAGGGGCAAATTCGAGTCTCCAAACTGGAGTGCGGATGGGAAATGCGTGTACATCGCGGTGCGCGACGGCCCGAAGGAACTGGTGAATCGAATTTGCCTTGCGGACCGGAAAATGACGGCGATTGTTGATATGGCGAGCGGGGCGAGTCTTGTATATGACATCAGCTCCGGTGTGTGGACCGGCGTCGACCCGGACGGTTCCCTGTACGCCCTGCGCGACTTCAGCAACAAGCAGATTTACGCGCTGGACATGAAGTATCCGTAGCTGTTGGGCGAGAATGGCGGGCCACTGCACTGTCGGCATCTGATCCAGTGGCTGGGTAACCGTGACGCCCAGGGCGGAGGCAGCGAAGATGGTGAGCCCGGTGGAATCCAGCGCGATCACCGGGGCGACCGCATTCTCCGGATAAACGAGCTTCTGATCCGATGCGCCAGCCCTGTTGACAGGTTTATCGGAGATGCCGAGAGCCGAAGACTCGCTTTGAGGGTGGTAAAAGAACCGGTCCGATCAGCGAAAATGCTGATAGTAGGGAACAAAGCCACGCGTCAGAGTAGGCAGCACATAGACCGTGTTGTTAGCGGCTACGTAGAGCGTCTCGAAGCCCGGTCCGCCCCAGCAAAAATTTGTTGCTCCATGGGGAAACTGAATCGTTCCCAGGCGCTGGCCAGCCGGACTCCAGACCCAGATACCGCCCGGCCCGCTAACCCACACGTCACCGCGTTGATCGGTCTTCATTCCGTCGGGGACGCCCGGTTTGCCGGGCTGACGTGGCTCGTCGCCGAAGATGCGGCCATTCGAGATCTCCCCGTTGTGAAAATCCCACACCCGGATATTTCCTTCGACTGTGTCGTTCACATAGAGCAGCTTGCCGTCGGGCGAAAACGCGAGACCATTCGGCTGATTCATTATGTCCGTCAGCTGAGCGATATGCCCATCGGGGCTGAGCCGGTAGACGCCGGTCTTAGGTTGTGTCGGCGGCATCACGCCAAACCCTTCCCCTGGAGCGCGGCTTAAGGCGAGCGTGTCGTCGGTGAAATACAGCGCCCCATCGGGTCCCAGCGCAATATCGTTCGGCGCATCCAGGGGCCTGCCATTGTAGAGGTGCGCCACGATCGCATAAGTGCCGTTATGTGGATTGATACGGATGACCGCTCGCAAAACCGTCGCACAGTCGAAGAGCTGACCGTGCCGGTTATACGTGTTGCCATCAGGAATTCCCAGGCTGACGACGGCCGTTCTCTTTCCGTCCGCATCGATGCGGTAGATCTTATTTTGATCCTCATCGCTGACGTAGAGAAAACCCCGCTTGTCCCACACGGGACCTTCCGTGAATCCAAAACCCGTGGCCAGCACCCGAAGCTTCGCATTATGCGAGATCAGATTCCAAAAGTCCGGACTCAAAGCCTGGAGCTGGAAAGGGAGCGCCGGAAAGCGCATGTGACGCCGTTGAACCGGAGGAGGGGCTTGCCGGGCAGCGGTGAGAGGCATTAAGCAGATTCCGAAGATCGCGAGCGCCAGCAAACGCCTCACTCGGAGGCTGAATCCGCTGACAGCCCTGAGTTGCGCACTATCGGGAATGTCACGGCGAACTCCATCCTGTAGTTGCCCGTGCCGGTTCCTTCTGACTGCTCCGGCCATGCAGCCTCGGCTGTAAGAACTTGTGTCGACGGCGTCCGCCGCCGGACCCAGGTTCGCGTCGCAGGCATCATCGCATGCCCCTGGCCTCGAAGCCGGACGCTCCGGGTGTCTGTCGTCTCTCACTGAAATAGCCTCTGTCGATCCATGAATTGCAAAGCTCCCGGGGGATTTACCTTAACGGGCACTTCGGATTTGGCCCTCCAGGCTGGGCACGATACACTTCGGCTTCCTCATCGAGAGTTTCGTTTTGCCCACCTCGGGGATTGAAAATATACCTTCCGCCCATCCGCTTGCAACCTCGACCTGGTCGCTCGCGAGTCATTCGGCGGCCGGGGACGGATCGTAATGATTTGATGAACGGAAACGCCGGTAGATGAAATGCGGCAACATTTCACAGCTTCCCGTCAGGGTGATTCGGGGGACAGAGTCGCAATCCGATGCGCGTGTCCTGCCACACGGATTCAAGGATTGGCAGGCCTTCCTCCGCGTGATACTGCTCCCGAACGGATTCGACAGATCCGAACTTCAGCCTTGCCTGGCGCCGCGCCTCAGTAGGTGGCATCCCCGCCAGAATATTCGCTTCGCTCTGCATCGCGAGATGCTGCTCAATCTCTTCGCGCAGGCGAAGGTCGCCGCGCCGGCCAGTCGCCAGATTCCACACGCGAGCCAACAGCCGATTCAGAACTGTCATGCCAGGTCCTCCGCCTTCACTTCGAAGAAGCGGGCGCGTGCGCTGCGCTCCCGCTTCGCTGCCGTCCGGGTTCGTCCTGCGCATCGGGAGCACAAACTGCGTCAGCCCCGATGCGAGGAGTGGCTGCTGATCGAATGGCCCCGCGACCAGGCTGCACCGCGCAAATACTGGCTGTCGAATCTGCCTGCGTCCATCCCGCTGCGCAAACTGGTGGCGCTCGCGAAACAGCGCTGGATCATCGAACGCGGCTATCAGGAACTGAAGCAGGAACTCGGTCTCATCTGCAGCGGGAAATGATGGCGCGTTCCAGGAGGATCCGAGAGTGCCTCGCTCCGCATTCGCAGCTCGTTTTCAGGAGGTGCTCGGACAAACACCGCTGGAATATGTGGCCGAATGGCGGATGCAGAAGGTGATGCAGTTACTCGAACAACGTGGCAGGAAGCTCACCGACGATGCCCGGTCGGTCGGTTACGAGTCCGACGCTGCGTTCAGCAAGGCGTTCAGGCGAGTTGTCGGGGCTAACCCTGGTGAATATCTCAAACGTGGTGCGAAGGACCCACGACCTACCGAAATTGAACCACGATGAATCCCGTAAACGCTCCTATCGAAACTGCCCGGGAACTCACCAGGCCAATCTGCAACGGCTTGCCGGCAGTTCCGACAGGAACCTGGCGTCTGCGGGTACATAAGCTGAAAATCAGACATGAACCGCTCGGACTCAGACCGCTACTGCCGTGATGGCCCTGAATGACTGAAGTTTTCGCAGCACGTCCCTGGCCCGGTTTGGAGGGAGGGTTGTGAGCGGCTGGAAGGCGCGGATGCCGCTCGTCCTGACATCTGGCTCCATCGTCTTTATGGCGATCACTCCAGCCGCAGCGCGGTCATCGGATCCACCTGCGTTGCCCGCCGCGCAGGTACCCATACTGCCAGCAGAGCCACCACGAACAGCAGCAGGGGTGTCGCGACAAACGCCACCGGGTCCCACGTCTTCACTTCAAATAAAAAACTCGCCAGGAAACGCGTCAGCCAGAAAGCTCCACCCAGGCCCACCGCGACGCCCAGCAACGCCAGCACCATACCCTGGCGGACGACCATGTTGCGCAGGTTCCAGGCCTGTGCCCCCAGCGCCATGCGAATTCCCAGCTCCTGCCTGCGCTGCTGCACCGAATATGACATCACGCCGTACACCCCTGTCGCCGCCATCAGCAGTCCCGATAGTCCAAAAAGCGTCAGCAGCACCATGTTGAACCGCTGCCGCGCGATGTTGCGCGCCTCCACCTCATCCATGGTGCGCACGTGCGCCACCGCCAGATTGCCGCTCGCCTCGCGCAGGGCCGCCTCCACCGGCGCGAGGACCGTGTATGGATTCGTCCGCGTGCGCACGATCCAGAACACTGGCGCGACCCTCGAATTCAGTGCCGTCTCCCCGTTCGGCATCTGTGCAATGGGGATATACATCATCGGGTCAGGGGGCTGGTCGACGCTTCGGTTACGCGTGTCGCCGACGATCCCAATCACCTGACGCGGCGGCTCGGCGAATGCCGGTCCCGCGCCCACGCCGATCTGGATCCTGTCCTTCAGCGGATCTCCATGCGGCCAGTAAAGCCGCGCCATTTCCTGGCTGATCACCACCACTCCCGGCGCCGACGCATCGTCGCGCTCTGTCAACAGGCGTCCCCGCACCAGCGGAATCCCCAGGCTCGAAAAATAACCGGACGAGACTGAGTAGAAACCGGCGCCGCCCGTGAACGGACCATTTTTCGGCCGTCCCACCACATCGAACACCATGCCGAACCCCTGCGCCAGCGGCAGGCAATTGCTCGCCCCCGCCGCCACCACTCCCGGCACCGCGTCGAGACGATCCTGCCCCTCACGCACCAGTTGCGCCACCGCTGCCGTCGTCTGAAAACGCTCCCCGCTGATCGACATCGCCAGCGTCAGCACGTTGTGCGTGTCGAACCCCGGATCGACCTCGCCCAGCTTGCGAAACGTGCGAATCAGCAGCGCCGCGCCGATCACCAGAATCAGCGCCAGCGCCACCTCACTCACCACCAGAATCGACCGCACCTTGCCCTGCCGGAAGCTCATGCCCGAGCGGCTCGACCCCTCATTGAGCGTCGCCGCCAGATTCGGCTGTGACGCCGCAATCGCCGGGATCAGCCCAAACAGAATGCCCGTCATCACCGACACCGCCAGTGTGAACAGCAGAATCCGCGGATCCAGCGCAATCGACGGTCCCGTTGCGCTGATCCGTGGAATGTTCCCCGGATTGATGCCGATCAGCATCCGCACGCCGAAAAACCCGAGCATCAGTCCCAGCACTCCACCCGCCAGCGCCAGCACCAGGCTTTCCGTCAGCAGCTGCCGGACAATCTGCCCGCGACCCGCGCCGATGGCCGCGCGCGTGGCCAGTTCCCGCCTCCGCGCCGAAGCTCGCGCCAGCAGCAGATTCGCCACATTCGCGCAGGCGATCAGCAGCACAAAGCCCACCGCCCCCAGCAGAACGATCAGCGGAAAGCGCATATCGCCCACCAAATACTGCTGCAGCGGCACCACGCCGAATCCGGCCCCCGGCGGCAGAGAATGCTCCCCGTACGCGCGCCGGTACTGCTCCGCAGCGAGGCGCATCTGCGCGTTCGCCTGCGAGACCGTCACGCCGGGCCGCAGCCGCCCCACCACGGTGTAGTTGATCACCATCTCGTGCGAATTCCGATCGAACTGAGTTGGCACCCACAAATCCACCGGCGTGTCGGTGACGAAATTCTTGCCGATGACACCCACCACGAGATACGGCTGATCATCGAGCTGAATGGTCCTGCCCACGATTCGCGGATCGCCGCCGTAGCGCTGTTTCCACAGCCCGTAACTCAGCACCACCACCCGGCCGCCATGCGGACTGTCCTCGGCCGCCGTGAAGGTACGCCCGGCAATCACCGGCGCGCCGAACAGAGCAAAGTAGTCCCGCGTGACGTTGAGAGCCTGCAACTGTTCCGGCTGATCGCCCCCCGTCAGGTTCACGCCTTCCGGAAGAAATCCGGATGCGGCAATCTGTTCGAAGATGCCGCTCTGCCGGCTCCACAGCGCGAACTCCGGAATGCTTGCTCCTCCGAAATGACCCCGCCTCGCGGTCAGCACCAGTTGCATCATCGCCTGCGGATCGGGGTAGGTCAGCGGCTTCAGCAAAACCGCATCGACCACCGAAAACACAGCCGTGTTCACGCCGATCCCCACCGCCAGCACCAGCAGTGTCACCACCGTGAACCCCGGCGTCCGCGCCAGAGAACGCAGTGCAAATCGCAGGTCGCGCCCCACATCGTCGAGCCAGGGCAGCGAGCGATATCGCCACACCCGCTCCCGCACCGTCCGCGGATTGCCGAAGCGCAGCCGCGCCCGCCGCTGCGCCTCCTCCGGACCGGCTCCACGCGCCGCCTGGACGTCCTGTTCGTGCGCCAGATGCGACTCGATTTCCTCGGCGAGATCCTGGTCTTTCCTGGTGCGACCGGTGTAGCGGTGCAGGTTCATGGCAAACCCTCCGGTGTCACGACTACGGCTATTCCGTTTCCGAGCCCAGAATCAGATCGATGGCCCGTGTCATCCGCCGCCATCGCCCCGTCGCCGCCGCCAGTTCCCTGCGGCCCTTCGGCGTCAGCCGGTAGTACTTCGCCCTGCGGTTGTTCTCGCTCACGCCCCATTCCGACGCCAGCCAGCCGCGGTCCTCCAGCCGATGCAGCGCCGGATACAGCGAGCCCTGCTCTACCTCCAGCGCGTTCTCCGAAGTCCGCTCGATGGCCTGTGCGATCGTGTGCCCGTGCGCCGCTCCCAGCACCAGCGTGCGCAGGATCAGCATGTCCAGCGTCCCCTGCAGGACCTCTCCCGCCTCCGGCGGCTCTTTCGGAACCATCCGCCTGTCCTCCCCTCGAACGGCTATGGGAGATAGATATACACCACTCGAATGACTATGGGAAGCCCTCCTCGGCAACACGGTACAGGAGCAACCTCTGCTTCCTTTGGAGTCTCGGAATAGCCCGGATCACCCCTGCGAACTGATTCCAATTGGATAGCGCGACTTTGGAAGACATGATCCAAGCCACGGTCTATTGAGCCGCGCGTGAGCCTGCGATGAGGATATCCACCAATCTGCGAGCGCTTTGCTGCCAGTCCGGGCTGGTTGCCACATGGGCGACACCGATCAGCGCGCGCAGCAGATCGGCAGGATCGAGGTCGTTGCGAAGGTCGCCGCTCTGGATAGCGCGCTTCACCAGCGCTCGAACTGCCTCCTGGATCTGCAGATACGAAGCCTCGAAGACCTTCGTGGGATCTCCGGCCAGCTCCTTCAGAGCAGGGGCGATCACCTGCTTGGCGGCGATGGCTTCAACGAACAGGAGCAGCCAGGCTCGCAATGCCTCCACCGGAGACAAGGTCTCGGCGAACGTGCGCTGCGCCTCAGCGAGCTTTTCGATTTCAGTGCGGTAGACCGCCTTCAGCAGTTCCTCGCGGGAAGGAAAGTGACGGTATAAGGTTCCTGCACCGACCTCTGCCTGCTTTGCAATCTCGTCCAGGCTGGCTTGCGCGCCATACCGAGTGAATGCGCCTTTTGCAATCTCCAGGATGCGCTCTCGATTCCGCAGCGCGTCGGCGCGTGGTTTCCGGCGTGGCGTTCTTGCGCCGGGTTTTGACTTCCTTCTTGCCATCTTCAAACTTTCTGCAACCGGAGCTAGTCTCCGCTTATCTATAATATCCGGAGACCGCCTCCGTTCTATTGGATGCTGCGGCGGTTCGTCAACCGCCGTACAGACAAGAAATCGTAAGGATCAATGCCACTGGAGGAGAATGATGCGCGTTTTTGTGACTGGCGCTACCGGATTCATCGGCTCTGCCATCGTGAAGGAACTTATGGATGCTGGGCATCAGGTACTTGGCCTGGCGCGCTCGGATGCGGGGGCCCGCGCGCTCATCGCCGCCGGTGCTCAGCTACATCGCGGCGACCTGGAAGACCTGGAAAGCCTGCGCAGTGGAGCGGTCGCGTCGGACGCCGTCATCCACACCGCCTTCCGACATGACTGGACCAGGTTCGCGGAAAGCTGCGAACTGGACAGACGTGCGATCGAAGTCATCGGCGAGGCACTCCGGAGTTCCAGCCGTCCATTCATCCTTACAGGTGGGCTCGCCGTGATTGCCAAGGGCCGTCCTGCCACCGAAGATGATCCGCCGCTTCCCGTTTCCAGTTCATACCCTCGCGCTTCAGAAGCGACAGGCGCCGCACTCGAAGCGCGAGGAGTGAGCACGTCAGTAGTCCGCCTTCCTCAGGTTCACGATACGGTCAGGCAGGGCCTTGTAAGCTATCTCATCGCCGTGGCCCGCCAAAAGGGCGTCTCGGCATACGTTGGCGACGGACACACCCGCTGGGCCGCGGTGCACCGACTGGATGCTGCGCGCCTGTACCGTCTTGCGCTGGAGAAGCATAAGTCAGGCGCACGGTATCATGCCGTGGCCGAAGAGGGTGTACCCCTCGTCGATATCGCCACTGCCATCGGCCAGGGATTGAATGTTCCCGTCCGTTCCATTTCTCCGGAACAGGCTCAGGAACATTTCGGCTTCCTCGGACTTTTTGCGGGGATGGACCTTCAGGGTTCCAGTGCGAAAACGCAGCAGCAACTTGGATGGAGTCCGGCAGGACCTGGGCTGATTTCCGATCTTAAAAGCTTCCGCTATGCGCAGGACTGAACAAAGTGGCCGAGGCGCTGTTTGCGACTCAGCTCAAAACAGACCTTTTACAGAGGAATCGAAGATGAAGAAGACATGGTTCATTACCGGCGCATCACGCGGCTTCGGCCGCATCTGGGCCGAAGCCGCTCTTCAACGCGGTGATCAGGTCACGGCGACTGCCCGCAAACGATCCGACGTCGCAGATCTCACGGAACGCTTCGGCGACGCCGTCCTTCCGCTGGCTCTCGACGTGACCAATGCCGGGCAGGTGATGCAGGTAGTTCAGCAAGGGTACGCCCACTTCGGCAGGCTCGACGTTCTGGTCAACAATGCAGGCACCAGTCTGGTTGCAGCAACTGAGGAGGCGAGCGACGAGCAAATTCGCGCCCTGTTCGATGTGAACTACCTCGGCATGATCCGGGTGCTGCGAGCGGCTCTGCCTCTGTTGCGCCAACAGGGAAGCGGACACATTCTCGGCGTTTCGAGTGGGCTTGGAATTACGTCGATGCCGCTCATCGGATACTACTGCGCAACCAAATGGGCCGTGGAGGCGCTGCACGAATCGCTGGCGCAGGAGGTCAAACCGTTCGGCATCCGCGTGACGCTCGTGGAACCAGGCGCCTATGCGACCGACTTCGGCAAGGGTGCACAGATCGCCGATGCTCAGCAACCATACGCGGAGTTCCGCAAGCAGTTTCTGACGCATCTTGCCGGCATGGAACGTGGCGACCCCAGAGCGACCGCACAGGCCGTTCTCAAACTCGTGGATTCCAATGACCCGCCGTTGCGGCTCGGGCTGGGCACCACGATTCTGCCTCGGGCTCGTGCCGCCTATGCCGAGCGCCTGGCCACCTGGGAAGCATGGGATGACGTTGCCAACGCCGCTATGGGCGAGCCGAAGATAACTTCGGAGGCGTGGATCCATCAATAATGGTCCGCCCAGCCGGCCTTCCAAACGGCGAATTTGCTTGCTTTAGGCGGGCTGGGATACGTGGAGAAGCTCCGCCGCCCGTCCGGTTGGCTTATCCTCATCTCCATGCTTGAACACATCGCATGGGGCGAGCTGTTTCTCTGCTGGATTGTGTGGCCGCTGGCCTTCATCCAGCCCAGCCGCCAGGCCGCCGGCCAGAAGGAGACCGTGCGCGCCCCCGCTTCGCGCTGGGGCATCGGCCTTGTCTTCGTCGCCTTTGCCCTGGTTTGGATTCGCGTCACCCCCGTCGGCTATCACCAGCCCGCCGCCGAATCCATCCCCTCCATGATCCTCGCCCCCCTCTCCGTGGTGCTGGTCTGGGCCGCCGCGCACCGCCTCGGCAGGCAGTGGCGCTACCAGGCCGCCCTGCGTGAAAATCACGAGCTCATCCAAAGCGGCGTCTATCGCCGCCTGCGCCACCCCATCTACGCTTCAATGCTCGGCATGTTGCTCGCCACCGGCCTCGCGTGGTCGTGGTGGCCCATGTTTCTCGGCGGCCTCGCCTTGTTCATCGCCGGAACCGAAATCCGCATCGCCGCCGAAGAGCGCCTGCTCACGCAGAATTTCCCCACCTACGCCGAATACCGCGCGCGCACCAGAGGCTACATCCCGTTCATCCGCTGAAAAGGAATCCGCACCCGGTTCGGAGAACAGCCCCGCGGGGATCGCCCCGCTGCGGAGCTACTCGGCGCGCAGCGCCTTCACCGGGTCGAGGGAGGCAGCGCGCTGCGCCGGGATGATGCTGGCAAAGAGCGCGCAGAGGCTAAGGGTGAGGATCGAGCTGGCCAGAACCAGCGGGTCCCATCCGTGGACGTGGTAGAGCTGCGCGGCCATCAGGCGTGCGCTGCCGATGGCCGCCGGGATACCGATCAGCAGCCCCACGCCGATCTGCAGGAAAGCCCCGCGCAGCACCAGCCCGATGATGCCGGGACGGTTGGCGCCGAGAGCCATGCGGATGCCGATCTCGCTGGTGCGGCGCGCGACCCCGTAGGCGGTGACGCCGTAAAGGCCGATGGCGGCCAGCACGAGAGCGAGAAGGCCGAAGAGGCCGGTCATGCTGGCGACGGCGCGCTGCTGATCGAAGCGGGAATCCACCTGATCCTCGAGGGTGCGCACGCCGAGCAGCGTGAGATTGGGATCGACCTGGGAGAGTACATGGCGAATCTGCGGCTCGAGGCCCTGCATGCTGCCGCGGATCTGAAGAACGGCGCCTTCGATGAAGTGGGTTTCATCATCAATCTGCTGCATCATGGCGCTGTCCGGGTATCTGACGTGCTGGGCGAGCGGGACGAAGAAGAGCGGGCGCGGTGGTTGGCTGTTGGCCGGGTCCACATATCTAGCGTTGCCCACGACCCCCACGATCTGGAAGGTGCTGGAATAGCGGGGCAGGTCGAGGCCGAAGAACTGTCCGAGGGGATTCTCCCCCGGCTTGAAGAAGTTGTGGACGAAAGCCTCATTGACGACTGCGATCTTCTGGGTAGCGTCGGTGTCATCTTCGCTGATGGAGCGGCCGCGGAGAATGGGCTGGCCGATGGTTTCGAGATAGCCGGCCGCGACATGATCCCAGGAAGAGCCGGAGGGCGCATTGATATCGGGCATGCCGTGGCCCTGGCGAATGACCATTTCACCCCAGTTGTCGGTGAGAGGCGTGTACTGAGCGAGAGCGGCGCGCTGAACTCCGGGCATCGCGGCGAGGCGGGCCTGGAGATCGCGATAGAGGGCATCGAGCCGGGCCGCGGACCAGCTTGACCACGGAGCCGTGAGGCTGATGGTGATGCGGTGATCGAGCCGATAGCCGAAGTCCTGGTTCTGCAGATTGGCAAGACTGCGGGTCAGCAGCCCGGCCCCTGTGAGCAGGACGACCGAGAGCGCGGCCTGCAGGACCACGAGCGTCTTCTGCGGCCAGGATGCGTGATCCCGGGTGCTGCGACTGGCGCCGCGGAGGGCCTCGACAGGTTCGGCGTGGGTGGCCAGCCAGGCGGGCGCCGTTCCGAAAATGGCCCCGGTGACCAGCGCGAGCGCGAAAGCAAAGACCAGCACAGGCAGCGACGGCGCGGCGGAAATCGGCACGGAATCCGCGTGGCGGAAGGCGAACGCGAGGACGAGTTTGACCCCGAGAAAGGCTACGGCCAGAGACGCCGCGCCGCCGAAGACGGACAGCAGAAGGCTTTCCGTGAGCGCCTGGCGGATGAGACGTTTGCGCGAAGCGCCGAGGGCGAGGCGGATGGAGGTTACGGTGCGGCGCGAGGCTCCGCGAGCAAGCAGCAGGTTGGCGATATTGGCACAGGCGATGAGCAGAACGAGAGAGCAGACGGCGAGCAGGATGTGGAGGGAGCTGGCGTAATCCTCTTTCATTGCGGCGACGCCGATGCCGGCAGGAACCACGCGGATGACCTGTTTGGGCAAATCGGCTTGGATGCCCGCCATCCAGTCGGCCGGCATGCCGCTTTCGTAAATCAGCCAGTGGCGCAGGAGCGCGGTCATGCGCGGAGCGGTGCTGGCGACGGAGGCTGCGGGACGGAGGCGGCCGATAACGCGCAGCCATGCCTGAAAATGATGCAGCAGCGAATTCGATCCGTTGAGGGTCGGCTCGAGGTTCAGGGGCAGCCAGAGGTCCGGCGGATCGGCGCGGAGAGTCTCGCCGAAAAAGCCAGGCGGAGTAATGCCGATGATGGTGACAGGATGGTTGTTGATGATGAAGGAGGAGCCAACAACGGAGGGATCGGAGCCGTACTGCTGCTGCCAGGTGCGGTAGCTGAGCATGGCAACGGGCGGGGAGTTGGGCTGGTCGTCCGAGGGGCCGATGGCGCGGCCGATGAACGCTCCCAGACCGAAGGTGGAAAAGTAATTGCCGCTGATCATCTCTTCGTGGAGCGGCTTGGCGGCGCGGTCGGTCTCGCCGCGGCGGACGGTGAAGGTCCAGCTGCCTGCCTGGAATGCGGCGAGCGAGGAGAATTCGGGGGTGTCCTGCTGCATGCGCCGATAGAAGTCGTACGAGAAGAATCCCCAGTTGTCCTGAGGACCGCCCTCAACGCAGCAGTCGTCGCCTTCGCCGATGCGGTAGAGGCTGGCGGGATCGGCCACCGGCAGAGATTTGAGCATGACCGTGTCGATAAGAGAAAAAATGGCCGTGGTCGCGCCCACGCCGAGGGCGAGGGTCAGCAATGCGGTCAGGGTGAAGAGCGGCGACAGCCGCATCTGGCGAAGGGCGTAGGCAAGGTCCTGGCGCAGAGTCTGCATAGGCTGGTCTCAGGAGCGGATACGCGTCGCCGCCACGCCAGGTTCCGGAAACTGATCGGCCCACGGCGAACCTTTGCCAGCCGTCGTAAGAAGTTCCCGCAAACGCCGGGTGCCCCGCCCTTGTCGCCCGCCGTTTGGGCGACAGGGTGGGCAGCAAATGCCGGGGCTCCGAGCGCACCATCTCTGCCCGCAGCTGCTGGCCCAGGCGCTTTTGTATCAGGGCACGGCTTCAGCCGTGCCGCAAAGGGTGCAAAGTTGATTCGCGGGCTTTAGCCCCTGAGGGATGTCTTGGCGAGGTTGGTCTCGAAATTCGTGTCTTTCCCACCCTCCGAACCCGTCCACCACATCTTCCAATGAGCGACAAGCCTGAAGGCAACGGTGGAAAGTCAAGTCGCCTGCATAGCTGAACAGGAACGACTCAGCAACTACGGGCCGTCCCGCCCTGGCGGGGAATCACTCTTTCTGACGTTGCGACGCTGCGTGTCCTGCCTCGCGGCTCCCCGGCGTTACCCCAGCCGTCCCGGCAGATACTGCTCCAGAAAACGCCGCGCCAGGATGAAGCCGTCCTTTCGCTGCTGCGGGAAGTCGGGAAGGCCGCTGCTGTGCGGCGCATCCCAGAAACGGTCCTCGTGCTCCACGGCGATGCCGCCCTGAAACTGGACCTGCAGCAGCACGGTCAGGAATTCCGGCCAGTTCACGAGCCCCTGCCCGGGGATGCGGTAGCGCCACCATCCATGTCCGGATATACCCACCTGCTGCAGCACCGGCTGGATGATCTCGGTATCCTTGGCATGCGCGGCCAGGATCCGATCTTTGAACTGCCACGCCGCGCTGATCGGATCAATGTACTGCCGCACGAAATGCGAAGGATCGAATTCCAGCCCCAGGCGCTTGCTCGGCACCAGGTCGAAGACCGCCTGCATCGCCGCCGGGGTGGTGGCGAAATTGATGGCGGTTGGGTAGTTCTCCCATCCCATCGTCACGCCCAGTTTTTCGCAAACCGGCAGGTATTTTTCATGAAACACCTCGGCGAAGGCCCTGGCCTGATCTTCCATGCTGGCGCCCGGCATCCCGCCGCTGAAAGTTCCGACAAATTTGCAGCCCAGGCGATGGCAAAATTCCAGGGCGCGAACAAACTCGGCATTCGCGGCCGCGCGCTTGCCTGCATCGGGGTCCGTATGGTTGGGACCGAAGTATTCGATGCTGACAATGCGAATGCCTGCATGGCGCGCCGTAGCCAGAATCTGATCGATGGCGCTGTCGCTGAGATCCGGGTTGAAGTCCGGACCCGGCGTCACCACCACGCCTTCGTAGCCGGCCTGCGCTGCAAAGGCGAGCTTCTCCGGCGAGTACGGAGTGATGATCGAGAGTTTGGGATAGGGCGTCTCTGCCGGCACACCGGTGTGCCCTGCATCCTCCTCGGCCGTCTGTGCCGCCGCAGCCTTGGCCCCAGAAATGCCCAGCGCCGCCGCGGTTGTGCCGCCCACCTTCAGGAAATCGCGCCGATTCCAGCCGAGCATTGACTCTCCACCGCCTCCGTCTTTATATTCGGCGCGATCCTTCGCTCCGGTCGCTTGCCTGCAGAATTATACAGACCACGTCGAACCCGCGAAGATCCACCAACGAGGCCCATTGCGACCAGCAAAAATCACCGTTGCCGGCCATCCGCTTCCGTCGTCCGAGCGCGATTCCGGGGATAAGGCTATCCTTGACGACTGGGGAATCGCGCGAGAATCACGTACCGTTCTTCGATGCTCCTGCGTGCCCACGAAATGGCAACAACAGGGAGATTGCACAGCCATGAAATCGTCCATGCCAACCTCGGCGTCTCGCCGCGAGTTCATCAAGACCACGGGCAAATTCGCAGCCGCCTCGGCTTTGGCCGGCGTGGCCCTTCCCGGCGCCTACGCTGCCGGCAGCGACGAGATCCAGATCGTCCTGATCGGTTGCGGCGGGCGCGGCGGCGGTGCAGCCGCCAACGCGCTTTCCGTCCGGCGCGGCCCTGTCAAACTGGTGGCCATGGCCGACATCTTTCCGGATCGCCTCCGCAAAGACCTGACCGCCTTACAGACCCGCTTCCCCAGCCAGGTGGACGTGCCCCCGGAACGCCAGTTCATCGGCTTCGACGCCTATCAGAAAGCGATGGATTGCCTGAAACCGGGCGACATCGCCATCTTCACCACGCCGCCGGCGTTTCGCTGGGTGCATTTCTCTTACGCCATCCAGAAGGGCCTGAACGTCTTCATGGAGAAGCCGCTTTCGGCGGACGGCCCCGCGAGTAAGCGCATGTTGACCCTGGCGCAGGAGTCCCAGGCCAAAAATCTGAAGGTGGGCGTGGGATTGATGTCGCGTCATAACCGGGCGATGCAGGAGCTGGCCAATCGCGTCCACGATGGCCAGATTGGCGACATCCTTCTGCAGCGCGGTTACCGCATGCACGGGCTGGGCGGGTATTTCTGCTCGCTTCCCAAACCGGCCGGGATTACCGATCTGCTTTACCAGGTGCAGCGCTTCCACAGTTTCATCTGGGCCAGCGGCGGCTGCTTCAACGACTTCTATATCCACCTGATCGATCAGCTGGGCTGGATGAAGAACCAGTGGCCCGTGAAGGCCCAGGCGCTGGGCGGCCGCGAGTACCGCAACAGTCCTGAAGGCATTCCCTACGTCGATCAGAATTTCGACACCTATTCGGTGGAATACACCTATTCCGACGGCACCAAATTCTATTTCGACGGCCGGACCATGCCCGGATGCACGCACATCTACTCGAGCTACCTGCACGGCACCAGAGGGTCGGGAATCGTCTCGAAGGCGGGCGATTGCGGGCAGCCCTCCAGCCTCTATGCCAGCCAGGACCTCACCTCCCAATTGCTCTGGGAATCCACGGTGAAGCCGGAGGAGCAGGACCCCTACCAGAATGAATGGAATGACCTGGTGGACGCCGTTCGCGACGACAAGCCGTACAACGAGGTCCAGCGTGGGGTGGAGGCCAGCCTGGTTTCCAGCATGGGCCGGATGGCCGCCCACACCGGCCGCGAAATGACCTTTGAGCAGATGCTCAACTGCGACTTCGAAATGTCGCCCAACACGGACAAGTTCACCATGGATTCCCCGGCGCCGCTGCTCGCCGATGCCGACGGTCGATATCCTGTGCCGCAGCCGGGCATCGTGACGTCACGGGAATATTGAGCTTGGGCGGGTCGCTCTGCCCGGCCCGCTTCTGTCTCTCGCCCCAGGGGGTTGATCTCGTGCCGTAAGTGCCAAACGGCACTCATAAAGTCGAAGGGATAGATCGGGTGCAGGATCGACCCCGAAGATCGTCGGGGGCAACGGCTCTCCTCTTTTCCTGTCTCGATTCGGATGAAAGGACCGCCCTCCGTCACCTGCTCGGCAGGCTGGCCACCCATCATCCAGGGCACGATGTTCTCTCCGAATGAACACACACCCTTCCCCCCATCACCAAAGGAGAAATCTCATGAGCACCGCAATCGATCATTTGAACTCGGCCATGCAGAGAGCAGCAGCCATTCGGCCTCAGGTGGGGGGATTTCCCTGGCTCGCCGAGAGCCTTCGGCAGGCCGGGGTCACCCGTAACATCTGGTCTCTCCCCGCGTGTCAAAGCTTGTTCCTGACCGCGCGGGGGCCGGTGATGATGCAGGGTTCACCGCTGATATCGGGCACAGTGGACGTACCGCCCTTCGATCGCGAAGCCCTGATTCGGGCTCTGCGCATTGACCAGGCCGGTGCGAGCACATTTCCAGAGTTCCTGGCGGCCAGCTGGCGCGCCGGGGTCGTGCGCTATGAAGTGGATTTTGCTGCGCGCAGGGTAGCCTACCAGGGCGCGAATGGTGAGGAGTACGTAGAATCCTATCCCGCCGTCGATCTCGATTAGGTTGTGGATCAAGCGAATCGCCTCGCAGGAACGTGAGCCTTCAGGCCCCGGCTGTTCCGGAAAGTGGAGACCCATCCCCCCAACGCAGAGCCGTCATCCTGAGCGAACGCGGCCCCGAACGCACTTCCGTTCGGGGGTGGTGAGCGAAGGATCTGCGTTTGCCTCTCTGCTTTGCTCCGCACCCAACTTCCACGATTCCCGTTTCCGGGAACCTATCCTGCGTGCTGGATTGCTCGCGGTAACATTCGGGGCAGGACTCTCTGGCAACATGAAAAACCTCAGAGGGGTGCTGCGAATGCCGAGGTGGAACCAAAAGAGCGGGTCGCCCGTTTTGCGGCAACTTGCCGGGCACGGATCGCTGAAGACTGGCCGACTTGAACGAAGCCGCTGCGGCGGCGGACGCTTCCGCGTGCGGCTGAGCCGGCTTTTGCGGCTGCCGGGGTAGTTTGGTTCGCAGAGAAGGAGGATTCTCTGTGAACCAACTACGTCAGCTCATGC
>JAJYVF010000004.1 GCA_021792135.1 Acidobacteriota bacterium
CCGTCTCGCTCTCTCAGCTGACCCCCGCCAATCCCGACGACTCAACCCGCCAGGCGATCGAGGACTGGCACTACTGGCTCGCACAGGGATACTGCTTCTGATCTGTGCATGCCTGCCGAAAGCTCACGGAAGGTCATGGCACGAAGCGGCCCGCCGTAGACATCGTCAGATTGCGATCAGCGATTTTATCAGTGCGGGTGAGTGGCTTGTGTCCAACGCTATAACCTCGCCGCGTCTACTCGGGATATTTGGGGGATCCAACGCGGGCCTATTGGTAGGTGCTGCAATCACTCAACGACCGGATCTCTTCCAAGCCGCACTTTGCATCTCTCCCCTTCTCGATATGGTGCGCTATGAATCGTTCGACGACGCGACGAAATGGCGGCACGAATATGGAACCGTCAATGACAGAGAAGATTTCGCTGCTCTTTATTCCTATTCTCCCTACCATCGAATAGAAACTGAGGTGGACTATCCGTCCACGATGTTTGTAACCGGCGATCTCGATGATAAATGCAATCCTGCACATGTCCGCAAGATGGTTGCGCTGTTGCAGGCGCGACCACCTCAACGGAACGCGATCATCGTAGATTACAGTCGCGAGAGAGGACATTCTCCTGTCCTACCGCTGTCAGTGCGCATCGAAGCGTTGGCGAGACGTATCGCGTTTCTTTGCCAGGAACTCGGCATGGAGATACCTTCTGGAGGTTTCTGATGACCAGACTGTTATTCGAGAGTTATTTACTTTTGATTGGGATCGAAGTGATGCTGCGCCGCGCCGATCTCTCCGCAATTCATGCCCGGGTTCGAGACCAGCAGATCTCATTTAGACAGAATCGGCCCGGTCTGGCATTCACGGACATCTCTTCTGCTGTCGATCTAGCCTGTGCATTGTTTCCAAAGCGCGTGCTATGTCTACAACGCGCTGTCGCCACAACTATTGTGCTGCGGAGACATGGGTTTCCAGCTGACATGTTGATTGGCGTGCAGCTCATTCCATTCAAGTCCCACGCATGGGTTGAGATCGATGATCAAGTTGTGAACGACAAGCCTTACATGCGCGACATTTATCGAGTGATTGATCATTGCTGATAAGGAGATGGTAATGAGTATCATCTTCGGAATCCGGAAGCCTATGGGATGTCCCATACACTCCCGAGAACTGGAAGCAAGAGCGACCGCCACGGCTCGGTATGCCCTTGACGGAACATTCGTGCGAACTGATGGGCCAATCGGAATGGGTTTTCAGCCCTTCCACACCCATGTGCGCTCAAAGCTTGAGGCACAACCGCTCAAAGACTGTAGCGGCAATCTACTGGTGTTAGATGGCAGGCTAGACAATTGGCAGCACCTCCGCAATATTCTTCGTATTGAGGATCGCGACGTCTCCGACTCAGCGCTCATATTAGCAGCATTTCGACGTTGGGGAGAGGATTGCTTCTCAAGACTGATCGGCGACTGGGCGATAGCTCTTTGGTCTCACCAGCTCTGCACACTCTATTTGGCGAGAGATCATGCAGGCACACGGACACTTTATTTCTGCAGTACTAGAGAAGCGGTCGGCTTCGCCACCTATTTGGAGACTCTTCTTGCTGGCGGCGAACAATATGGTCTCGACAAGAAGTATGCTGCTCGGTTCCTTACGCATCAGCCAATCGGAGAGTTAACGCCGTATGACGGGATAAGGGCTGTCCCTCCGGCTCATTACCTCATAATAAGCAATGACTGCCTACGCGCCAGGTCACATTGGAACTCGATCAGCAGTGTTCAGACTCGCTACAGGCAGAGCAGCGAGTATCAGGACCACTTCATGGAACTCCTCTCAACCTCGTTATCTCGGAGAACCAGCGAAGGAGCCCCCATCATTGCGCACCTCAGCGGCGGGATGGACTCCACGTCGCTTGTTTGCCTTTCAGATCATATAAGAACAACTCAGAGCCACGATGCGGAGCTTCTCGATACGCTTTCCTATTACGATGATACGGAGCCAGGCTGGAACGAAAAGCCTTACTTCTCGCTCGTAGAGGCAAGGCGCAAGAAGACGGGGATTCACATTGCCACTTCGGCGGGCGAGCGCGCTTTCCAGGTCTTAGATCCAGCCGAGGGCACCTACTGTTTCCCAGGAGACGACAATGGATCCCTCGTGCAAGAGCGTATTTTTGAGGAGTCCACCAACGGTAAGGGGTACAGGGCGGTAATCTCCGGAATTGGCGGCGATGAACTCCTGGGAGGAGTGCCAACGCCATATCCAGAACTCGCGGATTATATGGTGACCGGGCATATTGCGCGATTATTACGGCAGGCTATGAAATGGGCTCTCGCCAGTCGGAGGCCAGCCGTCGAACTCTTAGTCGATACTGCCAAATTCGCGTTTGGCCTATATAGCGGCAGACGCTTGGACGATTATATGGAACCACCGTGGATCACCGCGTCTCTACGTAGGCAACGCACCGGCCGAGATACTCAGTTGCAAAGTGACCCGAGAAGGTTTGGCCGGCGGCCGAGTGCGGTGAGCAGCGGGCTAGCCTGGTGGCTCGTTATGGAGACGCTACCGCACAGGCAACCGAGAGTTCTTTCCAGGCTTGAGTATCGCTATCCATATCTCGATCGTGACCTTGTGAACTATCTCTTTAGCCTACCTCGCGAAGAGCTCCTCCGTCCCGGCGAGCGCCGCTCATTGATGCGTGCCGCTTTGGCTGATATCGTTCCTCAGGAGATTCTGAATCGGAGACGCAAGGCTTACTTAATTCGCGGGCCTATTGCCTCCTTACAGGCTGCTAAAGCCGCGATTTTGGAGCTGTTCACGGACCCGCTAACAGCTCAATGGGATCTTATAGATCCGGCGGTCTTCAAGAGACAAGTTGACTGCACAACGCGACGAGCAGATCCCCAATGGTGGGCGAGCATCACAAACACCATCAGTATGGAATTGTGGCTCCGAGCGTCGCCTTCCTACACTTCGAGTGCGGTGCGCATTCCCGCGACCCAAGACCTGCTTCATACACATTGGAGCAAACGAGATCCATGCAAGTCAGGTTGCTCGTTGACTTGACTTGTACGGATAAATCCAACCAGAAATGAGGACCAATACAATGCGTTACACATCTCCACAGCTTTTGACAACCTATCCCGCGATCGCCCGCATCCAGAGCCTTGGCTCCTTCAAGTCGATCCAAGCAGTGGACAACGGCGCTCCAGGCCTCAACAGCAATACGGCGTACGAGGCAGACGAGTAAGCCTGACGTCGCACTGCATACAAATACAACCGGACCCGGAGTAAAGACACAACGGGTCCGGTTGTAGTCTCTATCTGCAATGCCCACTTGAATCGGGCCGCGATCATTTCCGCCAAGCCGACGTTCCTGCCGCATCGTCTTGCACACCTCGCATCACGCGCCATCGATCATATTGAGTGACATCTTCCGGCTGGGGCCTCTCGTATCCTTGCAGCCAGAACCGATACCAATCGACGTTTCGTTGCAAAGAAGCCAATCTAGCACGCGGGTGGTCCAGTTGGTGCTCCTCAGTGGGGTAGTAATACAGTTCCACAGGCCTCTTCAAGCGGCTTAAACCGACAACTGTCTCAAATCGGACGGCAAGATTTAGCGGAATAGTCATCTGCGTGTCGTACTGCGTACCATAGCCCATCGTCTCCAACAACAGAGGAGTATGAATCTTCTCGAGATTAAACGATAGCGAATATGTCTCCCAATTACGCAATGATTGGCCATATGGCGGACCACCATATAGACTCTCAAAGCTCTGCGCCATTGAAGGCGAGAAATTCAGCCAATATTCGCTCAGATTATATTGGATGTTGTCCGCAGTTGTTGCCGCACGAAAATGGTTCCTTGAGTGGGCGAGGATGAACTCAGTAAGCCATCCAGTATGGCTATACCCGATAATGCCAATCCGTTTGGGATCTATGATTCCCATCCTGTCCAGCGCCGAGATTGCGCTGTCCCATTTGTCCATGTTGAACTCTGCTTCCCCTATACCCCCGGGGTACCCCTTAGGGTAGTGTTCTGGATCGTCAGTGGCGGTACCCCCTCGCGGCGGCGTTTCAACAAGGTACATGATTCCGCTGTCCGCGAGGGGTTGTGGCGCAAAGGAAGGGTAATGAGTCCAGCCGCTATCACAAAAAAAGTCGCTTTGCACCGGCTTCGTTCCTATGACCAGCGGATATCTTGTGCCGACAACATAATTCGGCGGCATAAACAACAGGCCTGTCACCGCGACTCCTGTCGAAGTCTCCCAGCGGATTTGCCGTGTAGGTGCAACCTGAAGTAGCTGGAATTGCGGGTTCAGGGCGGTCAGCACCTCCATTCGCCCGCCTGGGATGTATCTGAAGATTTCAGGGGGAGTTGCAGGATCCTGGTAGTCACCTATCACACTGGTGCCGTCAGTCGCCATATGCACAAGATGGCTGCTGGCGGGGAATGGTAACTGTAGGCGAGATAGTTCATTCCACGCTCCGCCTCTGGAGACAAAAGTCGTGATCGCGTCCTCGTTCGTCTGAACTAGCAGCTCTCCACTGCTTTTCCACAATAGAGGCTGATCGTTGATCGATGCCGGGTGCGCTGGAATTGTCGCGACTTGTTTTAGCGTTGGGTCGACCCAGAACAGGGAAAACTCCTGAGAAGGGTCTTTACGTTGCCTTATAGCATCGTCTTCCCACTTGCTGTTAATCGGCGCCGCTGCGGTCAGAACAAACGCCCTGCCGTCATTCGACCATAGTGGGATACTCATCGACCAGGCTGTACCTATTGGCACGGTGGCAACATTTGTCGCGAGATCCTCAAGCACAGTAACCTCAGGATCGTACCCTCTACCCATCATGGACTTGATTTGAGCACTGTCCCTCCATTCTGCGGACATTTCTGCGGCGTGCTCCAAATATGAGAGTGTCAGATACCTGCCATTAGGAGAAAGGCTCAACCTAAGCGATAGGATATACGGAAAGTGTGTAAGCTCCCGGCTTGTAAATGGCGACATTAGCATAAGCCTAATTGGCCTTTTCCAGACTCCGTCTCTGCCCTTACTCAGGACGTTTATGCTTCTGCGGGGAAACATTGAGGCCCTATCGTTTGCGAACGCAATACGATACCCAGATGCAATGGCGGCAGGATCCTGAGAGGGTGAGGGAGGGGGTATGTGTGCCACCTCTGTACCATAGACGACTCGATTACCCTTTCCATCTACGCTGAACTCTCTCACGTCACCTGCTGACTCAAGAATCGTCTCTCGCGTATGTCGCACCACGTCGACAAGAACAATGGCTTTCGTGACTCTGTCGCTCACAAGTACGGCTACATGTTTCCCGTCCTCCAGCCACTGTAATTGCGAGATGCCCTCCGCTCGAAAGACAACGCGATCCTTCTGTGTCATATCACCTGAGAGAGGAAGTATGTGGAGCTGTACGTCGTTGCGATTGGTCTTAAGATTAGGGGCCTGAACTAAGTAGGCCGCCAGCGACCCCTGCCTATTTATCGTTATTTCTCTTCTCATCGAGAGATCGCGAGGCACTCTCCGAATCTCGACACAATCGGCGGCCTCTATCGGCCGTTGTTGCGCCGGCAGCAGACTTATATGTAGGGCGCATAATAAGATCCACATGGACCGTCTCCAGCTTGTCATCCACATTGTCCTTGATTGCTTGGGATCGATGATTTCCGACGTGCGTGAGTAACTGTGCATCGGGGAAAGGGCCGCTTCGGGCTAAAATATCAACTTGAGAGCAAATTGCATCGAGCGAGGTCCGCCTTGCTGGAATTGCGATGCTAATGTGCCTAGACTCTGGTTGAGCATTTTGGTGCTCTGACCAAATGTCAGATCCGTCAATCCAGAGTCAACATAGCCAAAGGTTGGATGGTTCAAGATGTTGAATGCTTCTGCGCGGAATTGAAGGTTGAAGCGCTCATAGATATGAAACTCTCGCCTTGCCGCTAAATTGATCTCTGTCTCCCCAAATCCTCTTACGAAATTACGTGGTGCGTTCCCTGCGACAGTCCCTGACGCGGGAGTGAAGGCAGACTTATTGATCGCTTTTCCGCCAGGACATTTCCCTCCTGGAAGATTAGGGCATGAGGAGCCCCGGAGATATAGCGGCTGACCAGCCACGAGATTCACGCCGCTGTAGTACTCCTGGCCTGTAGCTGTATTTGTTAGGTATGAGCCTCCGAGAGTTACAGGAAATGCGGTTCTTGCTATCATGCGGCCGTCCACTCCCCACTTGCCGCCAATACGTTTGAGGAGAGTGCTGTTGCTGGGAAAGGATATGTCCCAACTCAGCCCTGCTGAGAAACTGCTGCGCACGTCGAAATCCGAGTTTCCGCGCGCTAGCGGCACGACGGAGGCATTTGAGCCGAAGTCGATCGCATGGGACCACGTATACGCACCCAGTGCTTGAACACCTTTGGTCACCGCCCTCTGAAGCTGAACCTGGAGTGCTTGGTAGTTAGAAGTGACATTGTTCGGAAAGTAATTGATTGAGCCAAAGTTTGGATTCAGCTGTGTCAAGGTGAGTTGTTGCTCTCCAATCAATCGTCTGCCATTAGCGCCTATATACGATAGTGTGAATGACGCTGTACGAGTAACTGCTTGTTCGACACTAAGATTCCATTGCCATGTGTATGGCAACTGAAGGTGGCTTGGATATGCCGTGACTACACTACTCGTATAGGGAGGCGTAACCGACGGCCCAAATGCAAGCTGACTGGGAGTTATCGGGAGTGTCCCCCCCGAGGAAGAAGTTTGAGCACTAAAGCCAATGCCTGACCACCCGACAGATGTAGGCTCATTTGCGGAGTCAAAGAAGATGCCGCCGCCCGCACGAACGACTGTTTGCCAATCCGGGTCGGCATGAGTTGCCCAAGCCATTCCGAGACGTGGAGCGAAGTTGTACCGATACGTATGCCAGAGTGGAGTTCCAAGCGGGGCTAGAGTAAGAGAACTCGGGTTACCAATATTGCCAGCCAGTGTGTAGGCGTCCTTTCCGTTCGCCCCCGTCGGAGGTGGATCTAGTTCCCACCGTAAGCCGAATGAAAGATGGAGTCTACCATTTACTCGCCATTCATCTTGAGCGAAAAGGGCCAGCTCGTTGAAGATGGGTTGAGATTGGATGCGCTGGAGAATTTCAAGGTACGAAGCACTGTTGTGGGCTACTGAACTAGCGCTTAGATACTCTCCTAACACGAGTGGCGAAGATGGAGTGGTAGTGGCTATGAGCCTCCGATAGTCTCCTCCAAATGAAATCTGATGATGTCCTGACGAGATGCTAGTTGTATCGTTGATATTCCACTGGCTTAACTGGTTATTTGAGTCTTGATACGTTAGCGTACTGAGTCCGATGCCAGAGATGTAGAGAAGTATGTACGGCTGCGGACTGCTGTACCCAGCGATACCCATCGTACTTGGAAGGTTGATAGGGGTCGCACCGCCAAAAGAGTCGATACTACCTGTCAAGGATGCAGACGACTTGGCATATCCCATGCGCACGTCGGTCGCTATCGTATCTGTCACTTGGCCGGTGAAGCCAAGGGTATACGTAGATGCATTGTTCGCGAGTTCACTTAATGCGGACAGTGAGCGCGTATCTGTCGAAGTTGGAGTATAGCCGTATCTGAAAAATAGCGCTGCCTTTGGTGTAAGGTGTTGGTCAACTCGTAAACTCGTTGAATCGATGCGGCTTGGTATCGAATAAGAGCTGATGAACTGAGCAAGACTGGGACTTCCCGAGGTTCCATAGTCCGTGCCATTCTGCAGTGGAAAAGCATTCAGAATAGGCTGCAACGCAGGAGCCGCTAGCTGACGCATAAACGTATCAGGCACATAGAGGGTTTGAGCAGCTTGAGGTTGTGTCAACCTCAACCCTTCATAAGATGCAAAGAAAAATGTATCCTTTCTTCCGTCATATATCCGCGGTAGGCGGATGGGTCCTCCCAGTGTGCCGCCGAAGTCGTTCTGACGTAATGCGGCTTCTGGTTTTCCATAAAGGTCATTAAACCAATCGTTAGCGTCAAAGTAATTGTTACGCAGATAGTCAAAGGCGCTGCCGTGAACTTCGTTCGTTCCCGAGCGAGTTATGAATGAGAACTGTCCGCCCGGCGTACGACCATAGGCAGCCGAATATGTTGAGCTTTGAACTCGGAATTCTTGTAGTGCGTCTACCGAGATGATGCTTTGTGTTGTTCCTAATGCAGTCGACGCACTGAGCGATCCGCTGGCCCCAGGAGTCGATTGGCCTGACCCATTACCGGGACTTATGTTGGCACTGACGCCGTCGACAGTATAGTAATTGGATTCCGTTCGCTGTCCGTTTACACTGAAATCACCATTGTTTCCAACAGCAGATTGAGCCTGAGGGCTTTGTGTTATAATGCCAGGGGTCATTGCGATGAGATCTTGGAATGATCTGCCGTTTAGCGGAATGTTCTCGACAAACTTCTGGTCAATGACCGTCCCTACGGATGCATCTGTTGTATTGATCGTTAGACCGCTGCCATCTACCGTCACTGTTTGTGCTGACGGGCCCACCTTTAGCTTAATGTCAAGGTGCTTCTCATCACCCACGTTCAAGACGATGCTGTTGACGGTAAGGTCGGCGAAACCTGCCTTTGACAGTGTCAGGTCGTAGTGTCCAGGTTTTAAGAATGGAAAGTTGGCGCTTCCCAATGTGCTGCTGAGCGCAGTCTGCTGCTGAGTTGTGTCACGGTTGCGTAGAGTTGCTATTGCGTCGGAAATGACCGCACCAGAAGTGTCTGAGACAGTGATATTTAGGCTAGCTGAACTCGCGTCGGCGAAAGCCATGGACGAAGCACCGCAACACAGCGAGAGTACGCACATCGAGGAAACAAGTCTGCGAACAAGTACTTCAAAGTAAGACATAGATCTCCTAAAGGCTGTGAAAGCCGCAAGTGAAGGGTGCTAGTCGCTAGTCGTTGACGTCTGTTCTGTCAAACCTGTAGAGGCGCTCGATGGTTGCGCGGAGCGCGCGTTCCTCAGCTTCGAGGTCGGAGGTCAATTGCGTAGCGGTAGCAAGGTTGATGTTTTCGGGGAGTCCTGACGTAGAGAGCGTAAAGCCCGTCGTGAGCAGACGGTCGAGCTGTTCGGCATCATGGTTGAGAAGGATCGTGGATCGGCCGAGTTGGTCCACATTTTGAGGCTGTATGGGCGCACTGAGCGGTGCAGGGAGACGCGCATTCGGGTCGCGTCGAATGTGACTGAGGTCGGAGCGGAGGAGGGCACTTTGTCGTTCGAGGGATTGGAGGTGTTTGTCGAGGAGTGTGAGCCAGAGCACCTGGTCTTCGGTTGACATTCGTCGCAGCTCGTCTGCCGTGAAATCTGTAGCTGCGATCTGACAGAGGGACCATGCTTCGCGATGAAGCTGCGCACCGCGCGTCGCAATGTCATTTGCGACCTGTCGAACCCGCTCGTCAAGTTGCCCGCCGGAGAGTCCCTCAGTCTCTAATCCGGCGCGCAGCTCGGGATCAAATGGGATCCTTTTCGTATCGACATCGACGGGCGCGAGCGACTCGATACTTATCTGGTGGGCGACAGATGGCGTGCTTAGTGTCTCGTCGCTGGAGTGAAGATCGAGTCGAAGTCGATCGCCGCCGTGGAGTGCTTCAAAGATGTGCGCAACCGACGCTTTTTGCTCGGACGTCGAGAAGACTCCATTCAGTTCGATGGTTCCGTCCGGCTCTCGCTCAAGATTGACGATTTGCTCGACGTCCGGGCCGAGATTATCGAGGAGTTGAAGGGCTTCGAGCGCCAGATGCGCCGAATCTCCGACGCCGGTCGATGTAGTCAGGGACTCGGCGGGATTGCCGACAAGGGAGGACAGGTCCGGATCGAAGTCGCGGTCAGACACTTTGTCGGCAGGCAGGACCTCATACTTCAACTCATTGAATCGGTATTCGCGCGTTGTTTCTCCATTGCGCAGGAGCAGAGTTTCACGGACCGCGCGCATGGAGTCGGCCGCGAGCGCAAGATCCGCCGATACGAGTGTGGCTCTATTTCCACCGGCAGTCTCAGGGTTGTCGTATGTGATATCGAAGCTGTCCGCGCGGCGCTGCACCTTCAAGTTGTTCGAATCGGCGCTTAGTAGATTGAAGTCTTTCGCGTCCGGAGCGTGTGTCCAGGCGTCAAAAAAGGTGAGCGGCACAGCGTCCGCTGCCGGGTGATCGACACCAGACCCTGCTCTATAGATGGTCATTTTCCCTGCAGCGTCCTTCCAGCGCCCGGCAAGAAGATTTCCCTTTGTGTCGAGGAATCGAGCGGCCGTCCTGCGCGGAGAAGTGCTGCTCAGCGTGTCGACTGTTCCCGATTGGATAACCCGGCCGTCCTGGGATCGAATCTCAAGCGAGAATGTGCGATGGGCGGCGCCGCGGACTGGAATGGCGGCGTCGGCCCTGTGCTGAGACTCGGCAAGCAGCGCTGCGGCCTGGAGTTGCACGGGGAAACTCTGATTCGACCTGCTGGCCCAGTACATCGATAGCGCGAGCAAGCTCATAAGGGCGGTCGCGCTGACAACACTCAGCGGCCAACCAACATCAATCTTTGTCAACCAAGCTGAGAGAATCCTTTTCAGGCGCCTCAGGGCGCCTAGCGCTTCATGTGGCGCTACTGGATGTGGGGCCTCAGGGAATACCGGAGGACGCAATTCTTCGTCATAGGCCCAATCTTCGTCCGCCGCTTCGAGGAGTGGGTCGTAATAGCTGACATCGACGATTGGAGCGCCGCCGCCGAAATTGAGTTCGAGCGCGAGTGCCCGGTTATCGCTGAGAGTGGCTTCCGCTTGAAGTTGTGAGGATTCCAGGACGTCGTAGTTTTCAACGTCGAGACACAGCAGCCGGAGTTTCTGCTCGCTCCTCACTTCAATGAAACTGGGCAGTGAAGCCGAGTTCAGTTTGATTTGGAATCGGCTTGTCGCTGAGGTGATCTGTTGGGCGCTGTGCACTTCACCATCGACCACCAGTTCAAGTCTCTTTGGTCGGTGTTCATGAATATCTCGCGCCTTCTTGCGCATCTTGGTCAATGGCTCTTGCTTTGAACGCGAAGACGATTTCGGTGGCTTGCCGTCGTTGGGATCGTTGAAATCGTCAGAGAAACGTAGGGGATGGCCGAGTAGTCGAAGCAAGCGATTTGCCCTTTCAAGACATGCTTTACAACTCGCGAGGTGGGCGACTTCATGAGTCGTCAGTTGTTCCTTGGAGTTGCTGGCATAGAGAAGCTCAAGACGGGCAGGAGCAAAGCAAGGGCCCTCCGGTTCCGCGAAGATGCGCCGGCTCAGCTCAGCGAACAGGGCTGATGGCGACTCCGGGAGATGGCGCCGGGAGAATGGCGTTGCGGGACGGTTGTTGCTCCCGAGGAAATGAAGCGATTCCGGCCGCGTCAGGAACGCCTTGGCTTCAAGGCGACCCGTCTCGGTCAACTTGTATACTGCAGCGCTCGATGCTTTTAGAAGCTGAACGATCTCGGACGGATAGTAGTTGAGAAAGAACCGGAAGATGAGAACACTGCCGGCCCGCGAGGTTTTTCGGCGCAGGCAACAGTATTCGCAGATCCTGGCCAGATCGCTACGAATATAGAGCAGTCTCGATCGGTCGACCGATGCAAGGGCGAACTCCATGGAGTCATAGTCCACGGGCTGAAGACTTTGAAAGGCGTCGCGTCCTCCGCTCTCATAGTTTGACTTGGCGAGGCGCTGGAGCGTCCGGTAGAGGTAGCCACGCAGGCGGTTCTGGTCGTCAAGTTGGATGTCGGTGGCCGCCTGGATGAATCGGACGTAGCAGTCGTGAACCAGGTCCTCCGCCGCCGATTGCGCGCCATGTGAAAGCTGGAGCGCTCGCCGGAGCAGCCATTCATAGTGATCGAGGAAGACTTTTTCCCGATCCGCGGCCTGTTCCACTCTATGGATCCTGCGTGAGCCCAAGATTCCCCCTTCACTCTAACTACCGATTGAAGCGCCATTTCTGACGTTCTGCGAACGATTGCCAATTTCGTTAGATTTGGGCGCGCAGAATTCTCCAAGGCCGCAAAACTCGACAGTCTTGCAAGGTTGTGAGCTTTGCGAATCAAGATCGAGGATGTCGTTGCGGGCGGCCTGTCGGTGTCCGAGTGGTGGGGAGAGGCAGGGTCTACAAAGCTGCAGCTACAAAGGGATGGAAGAGGATTTGGGAACAACGACAGCAAGCCCTCTGTGCTAGAAGCACAGCGAGCGTCGAGGCTGGCAAAATCGAGAGCAGATTGTATGGTGTGGCGCCGGCAGTTATTGGGCAGGCACGACGCTGGTCACAGCCAGCCTGTATCCCTGGCCCCGAACGTTCTCGATCAGATCCTGAACCTTGGCCTTCTCGAACTTCTGGCGAAGGCGATAGAGGATCGTGTCCAACGCAGAGGTCTCACGCCGCACGTCCTTACCCCACGCGATCGTGAGCAATTCTTCCGAGGAGAAGATTTTTGAGGGGCTTGCAGTGAGCGCCGCCATGATCTTGGTCTGCTGCACACTCAGCTCGATGAAGGTGTTGCCGACGGCCAGCTGTCTTTCCTGCCGATCCACCTTGATCTGGTTGGCTGCGACCCAGCGGGTCGTGGGCGATTTGGTCCCCAATAGCCGCTCATCTCGGCGGAAATGCGCCTGGATGCGGGCCAGAAGCACGCGAAACGATTCTCCCCGCTTGATGATGTATTCATCAGCTCCAGCGTCGAGCGATGCGGTCATGTGGAACTCGCTCGACATGACCGAGTGGACGAGTATCGGCACGTTGATGCCCGCAGCACGAAACTGCCGTACCAGTCCTGTTCCGTAGGCCGGGTTCGGACTTCCTTTGCTTTCCTCTTTAAGGTTCAGGTCGAGGATGATCAGATCAAAATGGGTCTTGTCCACCAGATCCTGTGCCGATTCAACGTCTCGGGCCAGTTCCACATGGAATTTTGCCCGTTCAAGCTTCCGTTGAATTTCAACACTCATCTCCAACTCGTCATCGACGAGCAGCAACGATTTCATAGCACTCCGTATCAGGGGAGTAGCAATTAGAGCCAGGGCTTGAGCGGTACAGCCGACGCGATCGCATTGGCCATACCGCAGATTATATCGGGAGCAACTTGCAAAATACTACATGTTCAGTATGCCAGTCTTGCTAGGTTGCGAGATGGAGCCTCGTTGCCGTTTTCAAAAATAATTCATTTTCGAGCGCGGTCCCTGTTCTGCAATGTCTGGAGTTCGACATGTCCAGCCGCAACCGGCTTCATACTGAATCGCTTTATCGCAATATGTCTCAGCACCGCGATCTTGGAAACAGTCAATTACTGACCTCGCGGCTTGAGGAAGGTGGCTGTTGTCAAAAAGTCTGGCCACGTATACCAGAGTTGACCACAATGCGAGATTCTTGGTCAGTTTCAGGCGGCAAGATCGGTAGGACAATTGTCCCAGGACGTCGCCGTCCTAGCGGTCGCGGTACTTCTTAGGCCGCCGGCGCAATTTCTCGGCTTCGAGCATTTCCTGTATCCGGGCTCGAGGCACAATTTCAAAACCAGCCTCTTTCTCTATTCGGCTCATGACAGTGGACGGTCGTAGACCGAGCACACCGAAGAGGTCGAAGATGGCTCCGAGGGAGGGATTGCGCGTTCCATTTTCGATTTTTCTTACCGAGGACTGTTCATAGCCCGCGAGAAACGCCAACTGATCCCGGGACAGGCCCAGTTGATTCCTTTTCTCTTTGATCAGCGCCCGAATTGCATCCTGCGGCGCGATCGTTTTTCGTTCACCCTGGGCCATGAATTAAGCATGGCGAGGTTGGGACAATTGTGCTGGGACAATTGTCCCACCATAAGAGAAGCCATTTCAATCGGTTATGGGTTCCGGCGGGTGGCTCTGAGATGCCTTCGAAGCGTTCGTTTCGGAGCTCGATCAGGCTGCGGACTTCGTCACTCTCGCTAATCTCATGTGCCCGCGGCTTGTGATCTGGCGCACAGTGGGCATGCCAAAAAAGGGGGTCCGGCAACTGCCAAACCCCCTTATCCATCTCGGGAAGGTCCCGAAGCCGGAGCTCCACTCCCCGTGGAAGCTTTGGACTCGGGATCGTCGCGACCGGTAGTTACAATGCACTTCGCCCCGCTCAGAACGAAGCGGCATTGCATGTATGTTTACAGTCCTTGTAGCCAATTGTCTACTATTTGCAGAAACAACGCCTCATCCGGGCGGCGGTTTCCCGCTGGTGACGAGGTGCATCCCAGTGGGTAGTCCTTATTAGGTACTTTAACGCGGATTGACAAGACTGTCATCTGTGAAGCAAGCGAGATCCGCAGAGACACGAAAATCACGCAAAGCAAGGACCGCCAAGTTCCAGGAGGCTTATGACACGCTCTTGGAACGTCTCATCGCCGCGCGCGAGAAGGCAGGCTTGACGCAGCATGAGGTTTCTAAAATGATGGGCCGGTCCCCGAACTTCATGACCAAGTGCGAGAGCGGCCAGCGCAGTATCGATGTGATGGAATTGATGGAGCTGGCGCAGATTTATAACAAGCCGGTCAACCACTTCTTCTCATCTTGAAATAGCTGCCACTGCACGGCTATCTCTTGAATCTGGCGACACGCTTTCGCCTGATGAGACCGATAGCCAGCTGTTGCTCAGAAATAAATTCGAAGCCGACTTCCTTCTCGACCGTGCGCATCGTGGCAGACGGGAAAATGCGAAGCACCATGCAGATGTTGAGAATGGCGGTGAACGACGGGTTGCGTCTGCCTCTCTCGACTCTATTGATGTAGGTGCGGTCGTAGCCGGTGAGAAAGCTGAGCTGCTCTTGCGTCAGATTCAGTTCCTTGCGTTTGTCTCGGATAATCGCTCGCAGCGAGTCCAACGGAGCGATCGTATTTTTCCGAGCTTGCGCCATCTACCCAGCATCATGTCTGGGTGTAGCCAATTGGACAGTGGCCAATTGGCTACTTTGACGGCTAATAGCCTTGGACCATAATAGCTCTCTACCCGATAGTGCATCCAGTATACGAACTTGGCGGACGCAACTGACCCAGCCCCAGGTGTGCCGGCCAGACCTAGGCAGTCTTTACTCAGGAGCTTCGTCCGGCAGATTGTAGCGCCGGACCGTAAAATCCCCGTCTAGCTCCTCGAGATCAACCTCGATGACTTCATTGATGAAGTGCTCGGCACTGCCGATCTCTTCGAGGGCAGCCTGAAAGAGCTCGCGCTGAAGGGGGGACCTCATGCCGTCAGGGCCATTGAGGCACACCAATCCGGCGTGGATCGGGACATCTGCATACTGCCCCTTTGTGCCTGGGCTTTCTGCCGGTCCCCTGAAATCGGCGCTGTTCCGGGTAACGAACGTCCAGTCGCCGTTCAGGATGAAGGTTTTTAACTCCCAGTCCTTCCACCCGGCCTTGCCTAGCCAAGTGACATGGGAGCTCTCCGGAAACCCCGCACCAACTGCCACCGCTACTAAATCCGGGCTCAGGCACTCATCGATCAAAAACTTGAGCACGCAGTCACCCTCCAATAGAGGAGGGCCGTAGCCGCTTTTTGATATATGACTTTCCTGCAGTCATAGTGGATGGTTTTTGCCTCGGGCGCCCCTTCGGCGGAACTGCCCGAGCGTATACGGGAGCCAGTTCAACCTGCCAGTTTTTCAGGCTGGGGTAAGTATCGAGGATCTCTTCCGTCGACACGCCCGCTTCGACCATGGCGGCGACATCGTAGACCGGAACGCGGGTCCCTTTGAAGACCGGCGTGCCGCTCAAGATCTCGGGATCCTCGATCACCGCTTCGCGGGCTCTCGCCAGCTTGTGGAGGCGTTCATCGACGCCCTTCCATATCTCGGAGAAATGCACGGTTACAGAATTCTCTTCGAAGACGCAGTTCTTCCAAGCATCCCAGCCGGAACAATGCGTTAGTGCGTTCCGAATCGCGCGGTTGCGGGCCTGCGCCGTGAGCTGCTCCGCGGTTTCGAAATAGAACGCGATCAGGACACACGCGTCCGTTCGGAATGTCCTCATCTGTGCCGTGCTGTACAGGTCTTCGGGCAGGATCTTTTCATCGATCATGCGGTGGATCTGTAAAACCGACACCCCAGCCGCAATGGCTGCTTCGGTGGTTGTCAGACGCTCCATGAAGACTTCCATGAATGCCTCCCGTTCTTTCGATTATAAAACATCTCTGAAGAGTCAGAGGTATTATTCTGATCTTATACATAATCCACTCGGAATGAGCAGCTTGACACCCAAGGCTAGCTTCCAGCATTCGTCCAGCTCTTGACAGTCCGCGCCTGGAACCGCAAAATCGAAATTCCGATAGGCGAATAAAAAGCGAAATAAATCATGCAGAGCGCAGCGATTGTACGAACACAAATTGAAAGCATGCTCGAGGCGCGTATTCCCTCAGCGTTGACGCCGAAACTGCGACCTGCACAGGAGTGCATCTGTTGCGGAATAAATGACATAGATCTCCTTGAGGTTTTCCGGCGTGGAAGTCTGGTGGAAGTTTGCGGCCCTTCTTCATCGGGTCGGACAACGCTGTTTCACGGATTGTTGTCCCGCTGCACATCCGGGGGAGAGGCGGCCGCGGTTCTCGACGTCACGGATAGCTTTGACCCGGTTTCTGCCTCCCACCTTGGCGTGGTCCTGAGTGAAGTCCTATGGGTTCGTTGCGGAGCGGCTCGAAGCCAGGGGCGTCCCCTTTCGGCCCTCGAACAGGCGCTGGCTGCTGCGGATCTCCTGCTGCAAAGCGGAGGATTCGGGCTCCTTGCACTCGATCTCGCGAATATACCGATGAAGGAGGCGCGGCAGATTCCGCTGACGGTCTGGTTCAAATTCCGCCGCGCCGTTGAGGCGACTCGGACACTGTTCCTGCTTCTCGCCCAGCAGCCGAATGCCGGCAGCAGTGCGAACACGCTCGATGTCTCTCAGGCTGGGATTGATGTCGAGGAATCGGCAAGGTCCTCGACTGGGGAACACATCGATGGCGACTGCCTGATCAGGACCCTCCGCTCTCGCGCGCAGGTGATGAGCGGACAGGTGCGCAAGCCGGTCGGTTCTGTCCGTACAGAGGGCGAGTTTTCGGCCCGCCTTTATGAGTTGTAGGGGCGCATCGTGCTGTTCGCCTCCGCATACGTCCCAAATTTTCTGGCGCAGGCCGCGCTGCGCAATGATCTTGGGCCACGCGAAAAACCGTCCGTTGTCGTCGATGGAAAGCCGCCCCAAGTCCGTATCGTGGCCCTCAATTCCGCGGCAAAAGAAATGGGCCTTTGGGTAGGGATGACCAGAGCCGATGCGGAAGCACAGAGCTGTGTTCAGATTCACGAGCGGTCCGCCCGGCTCGAATCCCTGGCGCACCTGGCACTGCAGGATTGCCTGGCGCGCTTCTCCCCCAGGTGTGAGGATGTCGCCCCAGACCTGTTTGTCCTTGACATCAGCGGCCTCTCGACCTTGATGGGAACGCCAGCCAAGATCGCAGGAGGCATGAGGGACCAGGCTCGAAATCTAGCCCTCTATATAAGGGTAGGCGTCGCCGGGAACATTGATTCGGCGATCCATGCCGCCCGGACTGCAAAGGACATTCTGATTCTCCCCGGCGGCCGGGAGGCGGAACTCCTCAAAGGTGCTCCGCTCGATATTCTCGATCCTGCTCCAGAGATCCTGGCGATCCTCCATCGTTGGGGCGTACGCCGCTTCGGCCAACTTGCGGCGCTGCCACACTTGGCTTTGAGTGAGCGTCTTGGTCAGGAAGGCTTGCGTCTCCAGCGCCTGACTCAGGGACTGTCTACGCGCATCCTGTCTCCTGCGTCTCCGGTACAGGTTTTTGAAGAGGAGATGGAATTCGATTACCCGGTCGAAGACCTCGAATCTCTTGCCTTTGTGTTTCATCGTCTCCTCGGCCAGCTTGTCCTTCGGCTGACCGCTCGTGCACTTGCTGCTGGTGAAATACATCTCCGGCTGCATCTCGATCTCGCTACGGACGGTGCGACCGCAACCCAGAAGGTCTTCGCGCGCGTATTGAAGCTTCCGGTGCCCACGGTGGACACCCCATTTCTGGTGAAGCTCCTGCAGCTCGACCTTGAATCGCATCCCCCGGGCGCACCAGTCGCGAAGGTTCTTCTTTATATCGAACCGGCACGTCCACGAAGGGTCCAGGAGGGGATGTTCATTCCACGAGGACCGGAGCCGCAGCGCCTGGAATTGACTCTTGCCAGGCTCAGAAGGCTTGTGGGAGAAGATCGGGTCGGCTCCCCCGAACTGATCGACAGGCACCTTCCAGTTCAGTTCCGTATGGTGGGGTTCATGCCCAAGGGGTCTGCTCCTGCTGGCTCTCTCCGGCCGATTGGCCAAACCGCAGCGCGCATCTTCCGTCCGAATGTACCCATCAGAGTCGAAAAAATGCGCGGTTCTCCGCGGAGGGTCTGGTTCTCCGGCAAGAACTATTCGGTGCTCCATGCTTCCGGTCCATGGAGGCGGTCCGGAGAATGGTGGGCCCGGGACCGCTGGGGAAGAGACGAATGGGATCTGGTTCTCGATAACGGCGATGGCAAGTGTCTTCTTATTCGCGCGTATCGCGATCTTGTGACGAAGCATTGGTACATCGAAGCGGAGTACGACTGATGGGATATGTCGAACTCCATGCTCGTTCTGCATTCAGTTTCCTGGCAGGAGCTTCCTTACCAGAAATGCTCGCCGAGGTCTGCGCGGCACAAGGCATCTCCGCCATCGGGCTGTTGGATCAAGACGGTCTTTACGGTTCACCGCGCATGCACATGGCGGCGCAAAAGCTGGGATTGAAAGCGCATGTTGGCGCGGAAGTTTCTGTAGAAGACCTGCTCTTCGGAGAAGCTGCCCGGTGTCGATATCCCCTCCTGGTTGAGACGCGGACAGGTTATCAGAACCTCTGTCGGCTGATCACGACTTTCAAGCTGCGGGAGAACCATAAAGGTGAAGGCGCTGCGGCGTTCAGCGAGGTCGAAGAACATGCCAGCGGCCTTATCTGCTTGACGGGCGGTGACGAGGGGCCTTTGAGTGAAGCCCTCGTGCGCGGCGGCTTCGATGAAGCTTTGCGCACAGTCGAGCGCCTGGCCCACACGTTCGGTCCCAAGAATGTATACGTCGAACTGCAGCGGCATCGCAACCGGCAGCAGGCCATTCGAAATAAAGCTGCAGTTTCGATAGCCAGGGCTCTGCATCTTCCGCTTCTGGCAACGAACGGAGTGCTCTATGCCACTCCGCGGGAGCGCGAGATTCAGGATGTCATGACGGCGATCCGCCTGCACAGCACTCTTGAGGGCGCAGGAACGACATTGCAGGGAAATGCCGAACGCTATCTCCGCTCCGGTACGGAGATGGAAACGCTGTTTGCCGATCTTCCGGACGCGGTCCGGAACACTGAAGTGCTGTCGGAACGTTTGAAGTTCGAGCTGAAGGACCTTGGTTATGAACTTCCGCGCTATCCTGTGCCGCAAGGCGAGAGCATGATGTCCTTTCTCCGCGAGAGAACGCGCGAAGGATGGAACTGGCGTTACGGGAGCAGCACAAGCGAAAGCCTTAAGGAGCGTGCGCGCAAGCAGGTTGAACGGGAACTGGCGCTGATCGAGAAGCTCGATCTCGCTGGCTATTTCTTGATCATGTGGGATCTTGTGCGCTTTTGCAAAGAAAGAGGGACCTTGGCCCAAGGGCGTGGATCCGCCGCCAACAGTGCGGTTTGTTTCTCGTTGGGCATTACCATCGTCGATCCCGTAGGCATGGATCTCCTGTTCGAGAGATTCCTGAGCGAAGAGCGAGGGGAATGGCCCGACATTGATCTCGACCTTCCGAGCGGTGATCAGCGCGAAGAGGTCATCCAGTACCTCTACAGGAAATACGGTCAACGCGGCGCCGCCATGACCGCCAATGTGATCACCTATCGTACGAAGTCGGCCGCACGTGAGGTCGGCAAAGTCCTCGGCTTGGCGGAAGACACATTGGCTGAGGTCTCAGCCGCTGTGAGTTCGTTTGAATGGAGAGATCCTACTGACACGCTCGAGGAGCACTTCCGCCATGCTGGGCTTGATCTTACGAATCCCACAATTCATACGTATCTGAGTCTTTCAGCGAGAATGCAAGACCTTCCTCGCCATCTTGGCCAGCACTCGGGAGGCATGGTCGTTTGCCAGGGACACTTGGACGCGGTCGTGCCACTTGAGCCGGCATCGATGCCTGGGCGGGTCGTATTGCAGTGGGATAAGGATGATTGTTCTGATTTTGGGTTGATCAAGTTTGATTTGCTCGGCCTCGGCATGATGGCTGTCATCGATGAGTCTCTGTCCCTGATTCGGAGTGAGTACGAAGAGGACCTGGATCTTGCGCATTTGCCCCAAGATGATCCTGACGTGTATCGAGCCATTCAAGAGGCCGATACGATCGGCGTCTTCCAGATTGAATCTCGAGCGCAGATGAGCTCGCTGCCTCGAACTCGCCCGAAATGCTTTTACGATCTTGTGAAACAGGAAGCGATTATCCGTCCTGGGCCGATCCAGGGGGACTTCGTGAATCCGTATATCCTCCGCGTGCTCGGTAGGCAAGAAATCACCTATCCTCATCCACTGCTTGAACCGATCCTGGCCCGCACTCTCGGAGTTCCGCTCTTTCAGGAACAGATTCTGAAGATCGCGATGGTCATGGCCGACCTTTCTGGTGGTGAAGCCGAACAGCTGCGCCGTGCGATGGGAAGCAAACGCTCTGTTGCCAAAGTACAGGCGATGGAATCGCTGCTGCGCAGCCGCATGACGGCGAAAAAAGTTGTGCCTAAGGTTCAGTATGAGATCATCCGGTTGATCCAGGCGGTCGGCCACTATATGTTTCCCGAATCGCATGCCGCCAGCTTTGCAAGCCTTACCTACGCAAGCGCCTATCTCCGCGAACATTATCGTGCCGCCTTTACCGCGGCGATTCTCAATCAGCAGCCGATGGGCTTTTATTCGCCCGATAGCATCATCAGTGACTCGCAGCGTCACGGGCTCAAGGTTCACTACATCGACGTCAATGCCTCCGCCTGGCTCTGCACTTTGGAACTTTCGAATGATCTGGCGCCAAAACAGCAGTTGCGGGTTGGGCTGCGCTATGTGAGAGAACTTCGACAAACTGCCGGAGACGCTATTGTGCGGGCACGCGAGGAAGGTGGCCGATTTCTTTCCGTGTCTGACCTATGGGAGCGGGTTCCAGAGCTTCACGGTGATGAGCTGACCAAGCTTGCCGAAGTAGGCGCTTTGAATTCGACCTATGAATCGAAAACGGATGGTCATCGCCGCGCGGCGCTGTGGGATGCTGCCCGTGCTATCCAGTCGCCAGGGCCCCTCTTTCGAAATCTCAAGGACGAGGCATCGAATGCTCCACTGGAGCGGATGACTGATGAAGAGCGTCTGCTTGCGGATTATCAGGGCACAGGGATGACGACCGGCCCTCATCCCCTGTTCTATAGCCGGGGCCAATTGAACGGGATGGGAGTGACAACGGCAGTGCGGCTCCGATCGGTTTCGAACGAGTTCCGAGTGACGATTGCCGGCTTTGCTATCACAACGCAGCGCCCCGGAACAGCAAATGGGTTCCTGTTCATGAGCATTGAGGACGAAACGGGGATCGCGAATGCCGTCATTACGCCGAGACTATACGACCGGTATCGTCTTCTGCTGAACAAGGCGAGATTCCTTCTCATTGAAGGAAAAATGCAAAACCTGGATGGTGTTCGCACTGTGCGTGCAGAGACCATTCAGCCGTTGAATGTAACCGGTGTTTCGATGGCTTCGCGCAGCTTCCGATAGCATATCGCGCTTCGCCACTGAACGAGGAATTGCGTTTTGCGCGGGATGTTCTCCGGATGAACAGTCGAGCGCATTGCTTCAGTTGGTGGTTCTCATCGCGTGCGCTCTGGCGAAAGTCGTCCCGTGGCCCGCTCGTAAGGCCCCTCGCTCGCAGGCATCGGCGCGAACTCCTGAAACCAGGTTGCCCTATACAATGACTTGGGGAGCATAGCACTCATGGCAATCACCGAAATCATTGCGGAACTCGATGCGGAAATAGGCCGGTTAGAGCAGGTCAGAAAACTGCTGTCAAACGGGGGCAACGCCCAGCTTGGCAATCTCGCCGCTAAAAAAAGCACCGGTCGGAAAAGACGTAAGCTTAGTCCCGAGGCGCGAAAGAGAATCGCCGACGCGCAGCGCAAACGCTGGGCTGCACAGAAAGCACAGAAGTAGATCGAGCACACGGAAAGGAACTCTTCCGAATGGATTCGCTCGTTGTCGATGTCACTCGCCGCCGATTCCTGCGGCAGACCTTCGCCTTTAGCGCTCTGGCCGCACTCGGCTCGGTACCAGGCATTGCTGCACCACAAACCTCCGATGCTTCCGCCGCAGACTTGTTGATGATTGGCGACTGGGGCTATGACACCCAGCATGAAGCGCAGGCCGGTGTTGCCGTCGCGATGCGCAAGTATGCGCAGAATCGCCGGCTGCGGACTCAAGCTCTCCTGATGCTCGGGGACAACTGGTACGGCGCGCTCGAAGGAGGCGCCACGTCGGAACGGTGGCAAACGCAGTTCGAGCAGCTATACCCTGCAAGCGTGTTTGACTGCCCGTCCTACGCCATCCTCGGCAATCACGACTACCAGCGTTGGCCGGAGAGTAAGGTGGAAGCCGAATTGGAATACGCTCGTGCCGGGAGGTCCCGCTGGAAAATGCCGGCACGGTGGTATCGGTTCGACTTTCCGGAGCGGAATCCACTCATCACATTCATCGCTCTCGACAGCAATATGCCGTTCAAAGACGGGACTTCGGATCACGGCCGAGACTTTACGCTGACGCCGCAGCAGCAGGTAGAGCAGCTTGCCTGGCTTGAAGCTGAATTCAAGCGTCCACGCGCGACTCCGTTTCTGGTCGTCATGGGCCATCACCCGGTGTACTCGGACGGTCCGCACGGCGACCATCCGGTGTTGATACGCGATTGGGATCCCCTGTTTCGCAAATACAAAGTGGACCTTTACCTCGCTGGGCACGACCATGATTTGCAGCACCTTGAATTTGAAAACCATCCGACGAGTTTCTTTTTGTCGGGCGGCGGCGGAGCCGACCTCTACGATCTGAAAATCGATCCCTCAAAACGTGGCCCCTTTGCGCAAAAGGTGTACGGTTTTAGCCATCTATCCGTGACGTCAGAGAAGATGGTTCTCCGTCATTTGAGCGACGGCGGGAGCATTCTGCACGCATTCACTAAAACACGGGATGGCAAGGTCAATATCGCCTAACGCGGATTGACTGATTCACTCAAGCGGCTCGGAACGCCGTAGCGCGACTGCGGGCCGGCGCACGACAGTATTGTTTTTTCTTCTCTGATGGCGCAACTTGCGCACATGCTCCCAGCTCACAGCAGCTTGGCAAGAACACGGCACGATCCCTCGCCGCGCTCATCAGCCGCGCCGATCCGTGCCCGAAGATCGGCGGAATATGCTCGTCCCATCTGCTCTTATCGCGACCGATTCACCAGGCAAGCACAGAGTAGCGAATTGTCGCTGCGAGGAGTATAGCCATCTGGATACCGCTCTAATTGCTCCATCTTGCAGCGCAGCCTCGTAAACAGCTATACCTCGTCACGGAAGGTGACATGCTCAACGCCGGAGTTTGCGCTTATTCCCGGAACCGCACATGGACGATCTTGGCGACCTGCCTTGCCATGGCCGGAGAGAATTTCTGCCGGAGTGCTTCGGGGAACTGGTCGTAGTGCTTCTCCAGATATTTCTCCAACAGCGGAAATTCCTGCACAAATTCCACGTTCGGATTGAGAGCCGATACCTGCCTGCTATCGTCCAGCCCCCATTGCATCTCGACCTTCATGCCCAGCTTTGACAGCGCGGTATATTGGGCGAGTCCGGCCGTCAGCGATGGAGCGTTCGTCTGAAACAGCATCTCTGCCCCAGGAAACTTGTTGGCCAGGCAATTGAAGATCTTTCTGTGTTCTTCCTCCGTAAAGTACGGAAGCAGTCCCTCCGCGACGAACAGAACTCGGCTTCTCGCGCACCGCTTGATCTCCACGACCCAGTAGTCATCAAGAATGGACGCTGCAATCATCTGGTGCCGCCTGTTTCCAGGCTCATGAAGCTTCTGCCGGAAAGCGATCACGCCGGGCAGATCGAGTTCAATCCATTCGACGCGGCCGTTATCCAGGCGATGGAAACGCGTATCCAGCCCAGCGCCGAGGTTGACCACCAGTCCGTCCGGCGCCTTCTCAAGAAAGCTCCTTACCTGTTCGTCGAAGACGGCTCTTCTCGTATAAAACGTGGCTGTTGCCGCGGCCGTCATCCAGCCTTGCGATGCGTCAGCGTCAAATTTGCTCCAGTCATAAGCGATGGCGTCATGGAAGCTCTCGGCAATCTCATCCTTGAAGCTGCTGGACTCGCTTCTACTTTCTTCGACCCGGTAATGCAGCGGGATGAGCAGCGTTTGAGAGACGCCCTTGAGTTCGTCAGATTGAATCTGTTGCATTGGCATGTTCTCCTCTACCGATGCACCTCATCTCGCAATCCAAACCTCGATTGCAGATTAGATGCATGAGTGTATCTAAGCAAAGGCCCGGGCCAAAGTCAATAGAGTACAATTATGTATCTAATGGTGGAGTGCGATGAAGGGTCATACTGTCGAACGGAGGCGCGGCAAAGCGCTTGAAGACGCAATGCTGGATGCGGCGTGGAGCGAGTTGCTCGACGGCGGCTACGCGAGATTCACCATGGAGGCTGTGGCGGCGCGCGCACGCACCAGCCGCCCCGTACTGTATCGCCGCTGGCCGAATCGCGCCGATCTCGCCATCGCTGCGATACGGCACATTCTGCAGCAACATCCTGTCAATGCTCCCGATACAGGGAATGTGCGTGACGATCTGATTGCGTTGCTGCGACAGTTTTCAAAGAATCGCGCGGTGTTCGTCGTCCTCTCTTTTCAAATGAGTGAATACTTCTCGGAGACGAACACCAGCTTGGCCGATCTGAGGAGGACCTTGCTTCAGGGCGGCCATAGCCAGATCGATGTGGTGCTTGCGCGAGGAGTCAATCGCGGTGAGATCGATCGGAGCAGGCTGACGCCCCGAATTCGGTCGCTGCTTCCTGATTTGTTGCGGCACGAGTTTCTGATGACCCTAAGACCGGTTCCCAACACCGTCATTACGGAATTGGTCGACGACATCTTCCTGCCATTGGTTCACCCGATGCCGCCGCGTGAAAAGAAGAAGTAGAGATGGAACAGAACCTTCGGGGATGGCTGTGCCCCTTCCGATGCCCTCGGAATTCTCGATATGAGGTAGATGCAATGCAAGGATGGTCCGAAGAATCGCTTCTGCAACATTCGCCGCACCGTCCAAATCGGTGTCGTAGAGAATCACGGCAATCTCTTCGCCTTCGTAGCGGGCCACGGCATCGCCGGGGCGGTGAACGACGCTCTTGATGGCAGCGGCAACAGCGCGCAGGCAATCATCGCCCACTCATGCAGGATTATCCAGGCTCTTTAACAAGAACCCGAGGTAAGAAGAACAAGCATCTTTGCTGCTACACGGCGAGCATGTGCCGCAATTTCAGAATCTGAGAATTTGCGAAGCCCATGCAGAACTTCCTCAAAGATCCCCGCGCGAAGGAGTGCGGCAAATATCACGGCGGCACCACTCTTATCGCGGATCTTCCAGCCCTCGGAGGAACTCCATCGATCCAGGTAGCCGATGAAGATGTCATGCGAACGCTCGACAACCTGCTCTCTGTAACGCCGCCCGAGTTCTGGAAAGCTGTACGCATCCTGGGTGACGACCCGATAGAGAGCCATTTGCTCATCAGAGAGGACATGCTGCAGATATTCGATCCCCGCGGCAGCCAACGCGGCGCGAGGCGGTTTTGAGAACCAGGGCCTCTCCGGCTCTTTGATCTGTTCTCTCCACGCTCCGCTCACCTCATCGAAAGCCTGTGGATTGCAGGCCGCTTGCATTACAGCGCTGAACAGATCATCCTTGTTTTCAAAGTGGCGGTAGAGCGTTTTGATTCCGACTTCCGCCGCTTTGGCAATGCTATCCATCGAGGTCTTTGCGTATCCTCCCTCAAGGAAAGCCTGCCGGGCAGCGCTCACGATCGCCACCCTCTTGCGGCTCATGAGTGACGCCTTCGGATCGTCGTTCGACCAGGTTCGCAAATTATTCTTCTCCCCGACAGCTTCGTCGTTTCAATATTATACGACAACTATCGTTGTCATGTAGTTGCTGGACGGGTTGACGTCACACACGACAACGTATATTGTCGTTTGTGACGGTGGTGATGTCTTATGGGAAACGTCATCCGGATGGACATCTTCGCCAAAACTGACAGGAGCGAAGACGATGAAGAGGTTTGAGGGAAAGGTCGTTATCGTGACAGGGGCGGGTTCTGGAATTGGCGCCGCGACCGCCAAACGGTTCCTCCAGGAAGGCGCCTCCGTTGTTCTCAACGGCCGGCGCAAGGACAAGCTTGAAGTGACAGCCAACGATTTTCCAAATGACAGAGTTCTGGTTGACAGCGGCGACATCTCCCAAAAAGGGCTATGTCTTCGGACTGATCGAGCGAACCGTTCAGCGATTCAATCGAATCGACGTTCTGGTGAACAATGCCGCCGTCTCAGCACTTGGCCCCTTTGGCACAACTTCCGAAGAAGAATGGCACAAAGTGATGAGCACGAACGTGGACGGCGTCTTCTATGGCATCCGCGCCGCTCTTCCGCACTTGCTCGAGTCCCGAGGATCGATTGTGAACGTGTCATCCGTTTCAGGCCTTGGCGGGGACTGGTATCAGAGCTTTTACAACGCTTCCAAGGGAGCCATATCGAACCTGACACGATCCCTGGCTCTCGAGTTAGCTCCCCGCGGCGTGAGAGTCAATGCCGTGAATCCGAGCCTTACATTGACCGAGATGACGGCTGCATTCCAGCAACATCAGCCGCTGATGGAGAAAGTCCTCGAACGTATCCCCCTGGGACGTGGTGCAAAGCCTGAGGAAGTCGCCGGCGTAATAGCTTTCCTGGCCAGCGAGGATGCATCGTTCGTAAACGGAGTGAATCTTCCGGTCGATGGTGGAGTAACGGCCTCGAATGGACAACTGAACCCGACCGCTTTTTTGAAGGACTTCGGGCTGAACTGAGTCCGATCGGTTGGGAAAAAACATCCGCAAGTCTCAAAAGAAATCGAGGTAGAGATGACGGACAAAGTAGTGGAGAAGTACCTGAACAACTTTTCCCTGATCAATACGCAGGGCTTGGAGGCTTTCGCCCAGGAGCAGTCAAAGCTGCTCTCGCCCGATCTTGTCGCTACGACCACCGATTATCGGGGCACGCTCACGAAACATGGTATCGACGGATTCTTCCGCGGTCTGGCAGAGTGGTCGAAGCATTTTCAATCGAATCATCAATCGCGCAAAGAATTCCTCGAAGACACTCCTGTGCGTGTTTCAGTTCGCGTGTTGAACCGGCTTGGGCTTGTCATACCGGTCAATGGCAGGACTGTGAGCGAGGAGAACGAACATGAGTGGACTGAGGAATTCGAGGTGGGTTCTGACGGTCTCATCACAAAAGTTCACGTGACCGTGCACTTGAAGGAGCCGCGATCTTAGACGCGGAGTTCTCCACTGCGCGATAGGATTGGCAGAAGGGTTCGTGTTGCTTCGGACAGCTTCGATCGCTGGAGGGAAACGTGAACGAGGCCAAAATCAGGTGACGCAACCAGGTGGTCGGGCCATCACTTTTTTTCGGGTTAGACAGAAATACATGCCCCAGCCAAACTTCTGGTGACTGTGGCTGCTCGTTCGCAGCAGCACACTGCCTACCTCAATGGAATCATGGTGGCGGTCCACAAGCCTGTACGCGACCATTCCGGGTGCTGGATCGAGCGTCGTCACGATGTCCCTTCTCGCCCTCTTGCGAAAGACGCCAAAGTCAGCATTTTCGCATGTTCGGCGATCATGACTTGGTTGATTCCGACCCCGCTGTCGGGACGACTCGCACGAATCAACTGACGAAAGCACTCGTGCGCTGCAGGTGGAAGTCCCTCGGGACTCTTAATAAGGCTTCGCGTATAACGCATACAGAAGCCCGCCAGAAGATCCGCGAGTTGCAAGCCGAGGGAGTCGCCGGATCGAGCAAAAGATAAGGGTGCAGATTCGAGAAACTTGAAATCTGAATGCGGCGTGTACACGTTCACCGCTGGACTCTCCAGCGATTCTGCGGCTGTCTTGTTTGACTGAAGGATCTCGTCAAAATGGATTTGCTCATCATGGATCATGGCAACGTCCGACAGCATCCCGCCCTCGTACCGATTGATTCTGGCATAGATATTCATGAGCGATGTCAGATTTGGCAAAAGCCAGATCGGTCTGCCACGCTTGCTGTTGTCCGGAGGCGGAAGAAACGAGCGCCACGCATCGTTATTTTCGCGTGACTCAGTCTCATACTCATCCAGCACAAGGGTGGCGCTCTTTTGAATCGCCTGTGCTCTGCCCGTCTCGTCCTGGGTGCTACGAGAGAAATTGAGAAGAGTCTGGAATTCAGCGCGAAGAGTAGAGTCTTCCGGAGTATTGCACGCTGCGACAAAGGCGTCGAACACTTCGGCGGGAGCATTGCGGTAAAGGAACTCGGCCAGCTCATTTCTCACATAAGCGGTCCTTGGACCTTCAGGGCTTCCCTCGAAGGGGCGTAGAAGCTGAAATGTGAGGATGCCCATGCAGAGGAAGAACTTCTTGTCGACGATTTCAATGAAGTAGGGCAGATCATGGTCACAGATCAGACGTACGACGTCCAGAATGAACCCGGGCTTGTCCGACAGAGCTGAGGACTTCAATTCCTGGATGCGGACCCTGTGTTTGCGCCTAAGCGCAGGGAGGACCTCCTCAACCAGAGCAATATCTGGAATTCCGACGGCGGCCAGCGAAAAGTACGGTTGATCTCCGAAACCGAGAAGGCCATCGTACCTGGCAAGATCCCCGGTGTTGCCACTCTCGTCGATGTAATAGGAAATGCGGATTGGTTCTTGCATGAGCGGAGTGCGACGACCAGCCTTTCTTGGATTGTCTTGTGGCCGGCATTAGAGGCCCGACGGGGTAGCCTCGAAGTCGATTGTGTCTGTGCCCGCCTCTACTGTGAGCCGATATTGCTGGCCACGGCGAGGATGAAAGACGAGCGCAGGACGGAAGCAGGCAATGCAGGTCCCGGAGAATCTCCGGACGCTTGGGTACACAATTCCATTCGACCCCTCAAACAGGAGTTTGGTCGCGAGCGCTTGCGAAGCGCTGTAGCACTGCGGAACGGGTCCGGGTTGCAGGCAATCCCTCTGCTCTTCCGCGTCCAAGCTGTGGAACCATCCTGAGAAGTCGGCGAGGAACTCGATGTAATCGAAGGTGTGCTTTCCCGGAATCCGGCCTTCAGAGAGGAAGCGGCGCTTGTGAAATGCGACCTCGGCAGCCGACGTCTCGATCTCAAAACCGGCGTACCAGGCGCCACGCTGCGCACCATGGAAACGGCCACCGTGCGGGCCGTGGTGACTGAAGGCGGCATTGACGATGTGCGCTTCAGGCACGCCTAACAGCAATTCGCCGGGGCCAAGTGCGCTGTTTCCTCCTCGTTCGGCAATCCGGCGCTCGTTTGTTGCGGCGTCAAGTTCGCTCAGGTCCGCGAGCACATTGGCAGGCAGGGGGAGGCTTTCGAGAACGCTCTCTGCGCCATACTTTGCAGGGATCAGCCTGTGCGTACCCGCCTGGTCGAACTGTTCGAGCCGTGCCAATCAGTGCCCACCACGCTCCGCGTCAAGGAGACTTCGCACCTGCTGCAGCCCGGGGATTCCTTCACGCACCATGTAATCGATGGGGGTCTGCCCTCGGAAGAGCAGATTGTCGTTCGGCTGCGTGATCCAGCGATCTGCCAGATCATCTGGCAGGAGGATATGGAGAGCCTTGTAGATTCCGACGATGTAAGAAATCCGTGTCAGTTCGTCCTGCCGTAGCGTTCCGGCGGCGGACTTCAACTTGTAGACGGTCGAGCGGGGCATCCCCCCAAGCAGTTCCCCAGCGCGCTCGATCGGAATCTGCCACTTGTCCATAATGGCGAAGAACCCATCAATCGCAGACTGGCTCAACCGCTCACGCGTCTCCAGACGGCTCAAATCCGGGGTGGCATCGAACTGGTACCCGGGAGCGGCATAGGTAGGAAATGTCGCCATAGCTATTGCCTCCACACTTGAATTGTCTCATAATAGATAAAATATGTCTACATCTGGATGGATGCCAGGGGCGACATCCTGCGTTGTGGACACAGATATGAGGCGAGGCGGTCCTCGGCAGTGCCAAACGCAGTGACAACAATACGATCGGCAAGACAGCGAGGCCGTGCAGGCGGCCCTGGGATGCAGGGCGGAGCACGGTATCAGAATCAGGTAACGGCATGGCTGGCTGTCAAGATGCTCTCCGAGCGGCCTGCGGCACCGATCCTCTCGCGCGGGACGTTGAGTTACATCGCTGCAGAGTCGGGTGAGGCTGTCGATGACGTGCTCGCCGGGACCGACCAAGGGAGTTTCGCGTTCGTCCAAGCCAAGCGGAGACTCTCACTTTCGACGCGAGAGGGCTCTGACCTTGAAGGAGTGGTGAATCAGGCCGTCCGCCAGATTGCGGGCGCGGTGGAGCCTCACCTCCGGCCGTGGTCGAGAACGCTGAATCCAGGTTCGGACCGCCTGCTGCTGGTCACATCATCGGATTCTCCGGCGACAATCAAAACGCATCTGCGGGATGCGCTTCAACGGATTGGTGGCCTGCACCCTGACCAGACGGTCATGGATGCGGCTAAGAACGGTGGGGAAAAAGGCGCATTGGCTGACCTCCTCACTCTGGTGGACCGCGAATGGGTCAAAGTGACGGGCGCTGCACCGACAGTGGAGGAGCAAAAACTATTCTTGAAGCTCTTCGACGTAGAGGTGCTTGATCCCGATGACGGAGAGGTTCACGAGGGTGGAGCGAAAGCGGACCTCGCAGCCTTTGTGCTCGAAGACGCAGGCCAGGAGCACGTCGCCTGGAACTCGCTCGTCACTCTCTGCGGATCGAGTGCGACTCGACAGACGGGCTTCACCATCGAAGCACTGCGACGCAACCTTCGCGACGATAACCTCGCGCTCAAGGCGGTGCAGAGCTTTGCCGCCGACATCGAGGCGCTTCGCCAGCACACCAAGGCCACCCTCGACCGGCTGGCAGGGCTGTCGCGCATTCGGATCGGAGGCCAGGACCTCAAAGTCGAACGGCCTGCGGTGACGGAACTGCTCCAAATCTCCAGCCAAACATCGAGTCTGGTTGTCGGCCAGCCGGGAGCGGGCAAGTCAGGCGCCACCCACGATGTAGGCCGTCAACTGTTGGAGCAAGGCCGCGATGTGATTTGCTTCGCGGTCGATCGGTTGGATTTTACCAACCTCTCTCTTGTCCGTGCCGAATTGGGCTTGCAGCACTCGTTGACCGATGTGATCAAGGCCTGGGACGGAGACGGCAAGGGCGTCATTCTCATCGACGCTCTGGACGCTGCGCGGGGTGTCGCTGCCGGAGAAGTTATTCTCTCGCTGATTCAGGAGCTTAAGAACGGCTCGCGCTGGAACGTCGTTGCGAGCGTGCGCAAATGGGACCTGCGCTACAACCCCGATCTACGCGCAACCTTCCGCCCGACCGCCGCAGTCGACGTTTCCCCGAGCCTTATCGACTCCGAGTTCTCGGATGTAACGCACGTCAATGTTTCTGTGTTCTCCCTCGAAGAGCTGGACGAGATCTGCTCCGGCTCTCCGGCCCTGCGAACACTCAAAGAGAGCGCAAATCAGGTCACCCTTGGGCTCCTTCGCGTCCCCTTCAACCTGCGCCTCGCGGCTGAGTTGCTGGACAGCGGGATGCAGCCGGCGGAGTTCTCCCCGCTGCGCGACCAGGTGGGGCTTCTTGAAGCGTACTGGAAGCGGAGAGTTGCCGTTGTCCCTGGCGGCGACGGCCGCGAACAAGTGCTTCGCCTCTGCCTCGCGGATATGGTTGCGAATCGACGGCTGCGCACCAGCCGCGGGAAAGCTCTCGAAGGCGGCGGAACACAGTCCCTTGAGGAATTGCTCAGCCTGAACGTCCTGGGCGAGTGGCAGGCACCCTCGGCCAGCAGTCCAAACCGTCAGCTCCTTGCCTTTGCCCACAATGTCCTGTTCGACTTTGGAGCAGCGGAACTCTATCTGCCGCAGGAGCCGGACGACTTCCTCGCGATGATGGCGGCACAGCCGGACCTCGCACTGTTGCTTCGTCCCAGCTTGCATATGTGGTTCCAGCGCCTCTGGATAACGGACAAGACGGCGTTCTGGCGCCTGGCCTTTCAGCTGTGCGCGAACGAGGCACTTCCTGCGCTCTTGCAGTCCTGCCCGCTGGCGATCGTCGCCCAAAACGCGAAGACCCCAGACGAAGTGGAGCTACTCGCCGTACAACTTCGGAAGCAGCCTGCAGATCAAACTCCAGGCGCTGCGCGGGCCTACCGCCATCTGGTGGGCGTGCTCGTAGCAGGCGGGGACGATAGCCAGCCCGATCTCGGCGAGGCCGCCGGCCCTTGGCTAGATCTTGCATCGGACGCCCTGGTTCCTGTCGGCGCGAGCCAGGCGGTCGATGCTCACTCATGGCTCGACTCGGCACTCCAGAAGTGGGGCACGCAGACGCTCCAGCAAATGACCCGGTTAGGCGAACTCGCGCGCATCGTGCTTGAGCGCGTTTGGGCAGCCGAGAATCGCAATAGCCCTTGGGCGAAGGCTGCGATCAAGAACGTCGTCATTACCTTCGGGAGCGATTGCGAGGCCTCCGCTACGCTGCTGCGGAAGGCATTTGAGATCGACCATCTCAAGCAGTACGGCCATGAAGAACTCACACCGATGGCGCGCGAAGCCGCCCGTCTTGCGAGACTTGAACCCGATTTCGTGCGCGATCTCTACATCGCCGCCTTCAGTTGGCAAGAGACATCAGATGACCAGACGTTCCTTCTGCAGAGCCGGCTGAACGGCTTCTTGTCGAATCGTGCGCAGGACTACAAACACGCCCGCTGGGAGCTGGCGCAGCGTTACGGGCGATTCCTGGAAGCGGCGCCGACCGCCGCAACGCAGGCCCTCTTATCGATCATTGAAGCGGAGTGCCGGAAGAAGCACCGGGACACCACCGAAATGGTTCCATTCACGATTGCGGGCATCACCACCGGAATCCGCGAGGACCACTCCCACGTCTGGGACACAGGCTATGGCATGGACGAGAATGCCCACGCCATCCTGAACGGCTTCTTTCATTACCTGCAGACGTGCCTGGAGAATCCCACGCGCGCCGCATTTACTACGGCTCTCATCCGGTACTTACTCGCTGCCGCACGAGACGCGATCTTCTGGCGTCGCCTCCTGACCCTCGCCACAAGATTCCCGGCACTCGCCCAACAGATGAGTGATGCCGCCTCTGCTGAGCCTCTGCTTCTGGCGTCCGACATGGAACGCCCCATGTACCTGCTTATCGAAGTACTTCACCCGGTTTCAAGCCCGGAGGAGCGGGCCGCTATTGAAACCGCCATCATGGCGCTGGGTAATCTGGATGAACCGCGGCGACGGTGGGGAGAACATCGGCGCGACACGTACTTGGCAGCGCTGCGCGACGATGCCATCGTGACCGACCAAGTTCGTGCCAGGATTGCGGAGCTGCGCGCAGCCTCTACCCTGCGCACGAGTGCGCCGATGGACCCCACCGCACAAGGGGGCGCAATGGCGGTCGAGCCCGATCAGATCTATGAGATGGGTGGCATCTCCACGGAAGGGCCGGCCAATCAACACCTCGTAGCTCTGCTGCATCCGGTACGTGAGTTCTGCGGCCTCTTTTCGAGGAATGGGGACGGGCCGGGTATCTCGGAGGCGGCCGCAGCACTACCCGCACTGAATACCCTCGAAAGCGCGCTCCGCGCTGCCGACCCGGCGGCAACGACAAAGGAATTTGTCCAGATCGGTTACGGATTCCTGATCGAAGCAGCATCGAAGATCGCTCACATTCCGGAGCTGGACGCCACAAGCGACCTCGGCATCCTGGTACAGCGGCTTCTCGACGAGGGCGTAACAGCGTACTGGCCGGCAACGGGTTCCGACGATGCGCAGTACGAGGGCGGATGGAGTTCCTGGCCTGGAAGGATCGAAGCAGTTAAGGGACTATTCTCGCTCTTCGCCAAAGCTAGTTTCAACGCTCAGCACACTCTTGATGGCATTCGGACCCTCGCTCAGGACCGCCTGCCCGTCGTGCGCTTCCAGGTTGCCCAGAGGGTGACGCTGCTCTATGAGCGCGCCCCAGAGGTGATGTGGGAGTTGATCGAGTCGCTGGCCAACGACCCCAACTACAGAATTCGAATAGAAGTGATCGCCAACCTCGACCGGCTTGGACGCGCGCATCCGGACCGCGCTTTGGCGCTGGTCGCGAAGATGCTGGACGAGGCCGGGACCGTCCACAGCAAATCGGAAGAGGTCGCGCGGAGCGCCATCGCCTCTCTCACCTGCTACTACGCCTGGCGCGACGACCCGACAGCGAAGGCTTCGATCGAACAGATCGTCGCGGGACTGCCGGCGACCGCACACAATGCCGGTAGAGTGTTTCCCACTCTTCGGAACGCCCTGCAGTACACGGAACCCGCCAATCCCGAGCGAGCACTTAAGACACGAGAGCGGGCAGCGAAGCTCTTCAACGCGATTATCAGTACGGCCGTTCCAACGCTACGGGAGCTCATTGAAAAGCGCTTGCGGCGCGAGGAACTGACAGAAGAGGAGTGGGCACAATTCAACGATCTGGAACGCCTGCTCGTCGTCTGCAGCACCGAGCTCTACTTCGCGTCAGGAGCGTTCCAGGAGCCTCGTTACGGGCTGCCTCCAGTGCTGACCAACCCGGAGCAGACGGAGCTCTATCACGCCCTCGCTCCAAGCTGGGACCTGCTGGCCGAGATTGGCTCCCCAAACCTGGTTCATCACCTGGTCCAGACGCTCGAGATGTTCGTGCCAATCGATCCTGCGAGGGCCTTCCTTCTCATAGGCAAGGCGGTGCTGGCTGGCAAACTTTGGAGCTATCACTTCGAAGATCAAGCCGTGGAACTCGTCGTGCGGATCATCCGCACTTACATCGCCGAGCATCGGTCGATCTTTGAGAACAACCCGGACTGCCTCAGGGCGCTCCGCGAGTTGCTCGATCTCTTTATCACCGCGGGCTGGCCAGCAGCCAGGATCGTTGCCTACCGGGTGGATGAAGTATTTCGGTAGAAGAGCCTGAACATCAGGGAGAACCGTACCATGCCACTATTTGAGCCCTCTGCGGCGCCGATCGGACAGCGGCCCAAGCGCTACGGAGAATCGATCTACGCCTATTATCGCGACAGCGAGAGACCGGGCATCGCAGCTATCCGCACGCTCCTCGAAGATTGGTTCCTCGAACTGCCCGAAGACGAACGATTGGATCTCCAGCAACGCTTCAGGTCGCGCATTGATCGGCAGCACCGGTCCGCTGTTTTTGAGCTGTTCCTCCACCACCTGCTTCTTCGCTGCGGATTCGAAGTCGGATTTCACCCGGACATTCCAGGCGTCGCAACACACCCCGATTTTCTAGTCAGCCGGAATGGGCAAGAGCTCTTTTATCTGGAGGCTATCGCCGTCGGCAATTCTATGAGGGAAGAGGCTGAGGCGAACCGGATGAACCAGGTATACGACGCACTGAACAACCTCGCTTCACCGGACTTCTATCTTGGATTGCGAGTGGAGGGCGCGCCTGATACCCCACCGCCAGGCGCAAGGCTGCGCGGAGAAATCGGTCGATGGTTGGCGACGTTGGATCGGCAGGCAATCCAGCAGTGCTATCTCGAGGAACGATATGGAGACGTTCCAACGTATGAATGGGCCCATGACGGCTGGCGCATCATCTTCGATCCGATACCCAAGGGCGACGAGGCCCGGACGAACCCTTCAGTGCGCCCTATCGGCATGACTATGCCGATGCAGGCTACACAACTCAGTCTGGATGAATCGTTGAAGGACGGTGTAGCAACGAAAGACAGGTATGGGCGACTGGCTTTACCGTTCGTCGTTGCCATACAGGTCGTCGACGAGTTCCGCATCGCTAAGATCGACGTCATGAACGGCTTATTCGGACCGGAAGCAGTGACAATCGACGCACAAGGAAACCCGCGAACAGCGCGAGTCCCGGACGGCGCGTGGATAACTGCGAATGGGCCCATTCACCGGACTATCAGCGCCGTGATGGCTTGGTCCACGCTTGAGCCGTGGAACTTCACTGCGATCGAACCCATCGTAGTCCACAATCCATATGCTTCTTTGCCTCTCGCCAACGACACCCTGCCGCTCCTCCAACATGTCGTGGATCATCAAAAAGGCGTCCTGGCTGAACAGGCTGGGCGATCTATGGAAGATATCCTGGGACTAGCGAAAGAATGGGTGCGCGAGGCATAAGAACGCTCGCCTGGACCGGCTATGAAGACTTCTTACCGTCGTAAACCATCATGCCTGAAGCTCCAATGGAGCATGTCTGACTCGGCAATACATTGCTTGCGATCGTCGGATAGATCGGCAAAAAGCGCTCGAGACCGACATCGGCGATAAACGTGGGGTCGATCCGGAAGTTTTCAAATGCCTCCGCCAGCCCTTTCCACGCGCCCTGCAGGTAAGCCGCTAGTTCCGCCCAGAGCTCCGACTGGTAGTTGAGGCTATCCGTCATCTCATTCGCGTTTAGCCCCATCGCGTAGCTCCAAAGCAGCTTGGGATCATCCTTCGACTCGGGTAGGTGCTCCAGCTTGGGTATGAGCCCACGGCCGTGTTGAGAGCCACGGCCGAGGTGGCCACGGTGAGTGAACACATCACGATACGAAGTGATGGCGTGAATCAATTTGTCAGGCGACTTAGGGAGAGACGGCGTGACATCTGCCCGACGCAGAAGTTCACCGGCCAACCCATGAAGAGCTTTGAGGTTCTCCAAGCATGCCTTGGCTGAGAAGAAAAAGAGTTCTGGATGATTGAAGCCTCGCTCTGCCTTCGCCTTTCGTCCGATCTCAAGCTGTTCGCTGGCTACAACACAATGGTAGAAAGTTGAGTAATTCGCCATCAGCAAGGCCTCGTATTCTTGAGGTAGGCCTTTCCGGAGCATGATCCACTCCGTCTTCGCTAGCCGATTGACGCGGTTGGTCAGCAGGACTACGAATCTCTTCCAGAAGGTTTCATATTCAGAGAGCGGCTTAGAGACCCGAGGCCAGTAGAAGCGCTCAACTGCATCTCCATGATTGAGAAGTCGGAGATTTTCAAGACCCGCGAAGTCGGCTTGCGAAGGCATGGTACCTATTTTCCCTCGTTCCTCTTCTGAGCGCCATACGGCAGCGGAAAATCGCGAATGAAGCGTGTGAGTCGAGGTCATTCTCGCTTAGAACGCCACGTCTCATCGCCACTCATAGGCAATGAGCTTTGTGAAGTTGTCGTCCAGAGATACTTCAAAGCCGTTCGTTGTCTCTCGCACGCAACTCGCCTTTGGCCAGTAAAGCCACGACAGTGTTCCTCCCTCGCTGCTGAAGGCGATGGCGTTAGTTTGTACGACTGCAACCGTACGTACATCGAACATACGGAGGAAGGCGGCTTTCTTCTTTTCGATGGCTTCAGTTGTTTCATGAGAGAAGACCACAGGGGGATGATCATGCCGCACCATCTGGAGGGCTGTGCCAACCTGGATGCGGCGCTTGATAGCTGTGAGGCTCATCGCTAAACTCCTTTTTTGAAATGGGAGGGAATGGTGTGCCGCCAGGAATCGCAATAAGGTTGCGACCGCGGAATAAGATGGATCAGGAGCGCTCATGCGCAAAATCGTGCATGCGGACATGGACGCGTTCTATGCGTCGGTCGAACAGAGAGACGATCCGAAGCTGCGCGGCAAGCCCGTGGTTGTTGCGTGGCGCGGCAATCGTTCTGTCGTCTGCGCAGCCTCGTATGAAGCACGTCGTTTCGGGATCCGCTCGGCCATGCCGGCCTCACGCGCAGAGCGGCTATGTCCCGATGCGGTCTTTGTCCCTCCGGACTTTCCCCGCTATCGCTCGGTTTCCCGACAGGTGAGAGAGATCTTTGCCCGCTACACTGACCTCATCGAGCCGCTCTCGCTGGACGAGGCGTATCTTGATGTGACCGAGAACAAGACCGGCCTGCCAACTGCAACTCGCGTGGCGCAGATGATTCGCAAACAGATTCGAGAAGAGCTGACTCTCACGGCATCCGCAGGAGTGGCGCCGAATAAGTTTCTCGCCAAGATTGCTTCCGATTGGCGAAAGCCCGATGGACTGTTCGTCATTCAGCCCGCCGATATTGCGACGTTTCTTCCCCCTCTGCCGGTGGGCCGCATTCCGGGTGTCGGAAAAGTCACTGAGAAGGTACTGGGACAACTCGGTGTTAAAACAGTTGGCGACCTGGAAAAGCTCGAGCTATTGGCCTTGCAAGATCGATTCGGCCGGCATGGGCTCCGGCTCTATGAACTGGCGCGCGGCATAGACGAGAGCCCTGTGCGACCGAACCGGCTGGCGCAGTCCGTTTCGGCCGAGGATACATTTGAGTCCGACGTACTACTCGGGGAAACCGAACCGATGATTCGCCGTCTTGCCGAAAAGACATGGTCCGCCTCGCGGAAGGAGTTGCGCATTGGCCGTACAGTTGTGCTCAAGCTGAAGACAAGTGACTTCAGTATCCTCACTCGGAGTTTGACTCCTGCCACGCCTCCTTTATCCTGCGAAGAACTGACCAGCATCGCACTCTCCTTGCGAGACCGGGTGAATCTTGCACCAGAGCGCCGATTCCGCCTTGTTGGCGTTGGCTTGAGTAACTTTTGCGATGCGGGAAAAGAAGAGTTACAGCAGCCACTATTCACCGGTGACTTGACCTCGGGGCGATAATGGTTCCTGTTGCCAGAATAGGATCCGAGGGCCGTGTCTGTTCATCGGCCAGACAGGCTCCTGAGTTTGGCGGATAACAGGCTAGTGTGGAGGATGCATGAGCATCGAAGGTGCAGCAAAGGAATTGACCAAAGAGATTGAACGCCTGACAAGAGAAACCGAGCGTCTCACCAGACTGAGGGATTCGCTCGTACCGGGTTCTGTATCTGCGGATCCAGGGAGTGTCCCGACAGTTGTAAGAAAAAGCGCAAGCAAAACAGCCGCCAGAAAAACCGCTCCAAAGAAAGCGGCCGGGCCGAAGAAGAGGACTCTCTCCCGAGCGGGGAGAAAGGCCATCTCCGAAGCAGCGAAGCGCATGTGGGCCGAGAAGAAGAAAAAAAAGGCAGCGGTGGCGAAATAGTACGGCCTGCAGCGCGGTCCGGGCGCTAGGCTACACGGAGATGCTCTCCGCGTTTAACCTGCGCGCCCGGAACCTGCTCCTGTCTCATGGCCGCGCGCTTAATGGCGTCGTTATCGGGTGTTGAGTCTTTCACGGTGCCTTTGAGCGCTCGCCTGAGTTCATCCGGTACGACATCGAGGATTGCATTCCAGAGTCCGCCGTTGATCGCGATCCCAATCGTTTTGTACTCGATGGGTATTTGTTCTTCATCGTGGATGATCACGCTGTCCTGTGAATTCGTCTGGGCCCTCAGGGTGAACTCGATGCCCTCGATCTTTTTCAGATTTCGGCTCTTGAGATAGTAAAGGACCATCGACTTGGTTCGAAGAGTCTTGCTCTCCGCGGATCGTGCGCGGTCAGAGAGGCGTTGAACTTCGGAGCGGCAGAACTGGGTCCGTGCTTCCATGGAGCGAACAAAGCGGCCGATGCGGTCGACCTTTTCCCCGTGAGCTTTGCAGAATTCCTGAAAGCGGTCCAGAAGCGCGGCCGACGGTTCGCCATTGGAAGTGATCTCTTCCTGAATCGCTTCCATTAGATCGTCAAGCTCTGCGTCGATTTCGAACAGTGAGTTGGTTTCGACTATGGCGGGCATCATCTTCTCCTTGTTCATGCACATCGCGTGCGAGCGCATGGGAAAACAGGGTCTTCCCATGCGTCCGTGTGTTTAGGCGGCCTTGGCAGTTGGTTCTGCGGCCGTGCTGCGGGGCTTCGGGAGGACATCGCCGGCGATCTTCATCAGTTCCAGCTTCCGTTCAGCGTCCTCTGTCTTCCCGGCAACCCAGGAGATGGCGTTTGAAAGGCGCCAGTTAGTGTTGCCTGCCGGCAGATTGTAGGTGTCGGGTGAGTTGTAAGCTTCGATCACCTCGTCGGTTTCCGACTTCAGGAGCACCTTCTTGAGCGTTTCCTTCGCGGCTGACGGGTCGATCGCCGTTTCGTTTGCCTGTCGAATCGAGTCCATTCGATTGTGGAGAGCCTCGGCATTGAGCTGAGTCCCGATCACGTCGCGGAGGGCGCTCACGGTTGTCTCGGCATCCAGTTCGTAGGTTCTCTGCGAATAGATCATCGACTCGTCGAGCCTCCGGCCAAGGTGTACCTGACGCATCTCTTCCTGCGTGATGGCCAGGTTCGAGCACCAGATGCGGAGAAGGTAGGCACGCACAGAGAGTGCGCCGTTTCCGAAGTCGGAGTTCTCGAGGCTGAGGCCGTAGGCAACGAGTTCGCCCGGCACTGGCTCATAGACCTCCGGCATGATGGCTTGGATCGCGACCTTGGTGTCGGTTACGTATCCGGCGTAAGGCAGTGCACCTTTGCGCTGGACTTCAGTGGCGAAGGCTTCGATGATCGGCCTTGAGTCCAGTCGGCGATAGCGGTCCGACAGAAAGCCTCGAACTTCTCCTTGAACGGAACGGAGCAAATACCGCTGTTTCCGGAAGCGGTTGCCGAACATCGTACTCAGGTTGTGAGCGAGCAGTTCTTTGGCCCACGTCTCAGGGGTAGTGAGTAGCCCATCGATGAATTTGATGGGGAGGTCCGTGGTCTGGGCCATCTGCTGGACAGCGTGCCGATGCAGCTTCAGGCGGATCGTCCCCGCCTCGGAATCTCCGAAGCTGACATGGACACCGTGTCCGTCTCCGGCGTCAAACGAGAGAGTAGCGCCGGACTGCAGACGGTCGGCGGGTTGGTTGTTCATGACGTGGTCGATGACCTCGCCTGCCTTGGCGCGTCCTTGAGCGATCAGTTGCTCAAGTTTGTGGGCGGCCGCTGTCTTTGACTCCATTGTGAGGAGCATGTGCGTGGTTCTCCTTAGTTTGGTGTGGGTGGAAAGAGAAGAGAAAGAAGAGAGGCGTCCAACAGACAAACAGACTTTCGTATCGCGGTCGGCCTCAATGGTTGCCGTAGGGTCGCATCGCGGGAGAGGAAGGCTCGGTTTGCTCGCGTCAGTGAAGTGAGGTACGGCGGGACGGGGAATCCTTCGATATATCCGCTTGCCCAGCCCTTTCCAAAACTCCCCAGAACCGAACTAGGGCACTACCCGGCGAAGCGATGGCCATGCTGCGCCGCAAGGACGCCAAACTGATAGCCGCACCTGAGACCACAGAAGAAGCCATCCCCATAATCGCCTCCCTTGGCATACAGATTGGGTCGTTCACCGATTGGTATCGGTACCCCTCGCGGCCCCGGCGTCAACGTGCGTTTTATCCATCGCAGCTTACGTCCGCAATAGAGACAGGTTTCCCGCCGAGTAGACGGATTAAGCGCGCGAAACTCAGCCATGATTATGCCTTTCTGATTACACGATCGCTCGGCGCGTTGAAGTTTTGGTACGGCTGCACGAAGTAACCGTAGACGCATCGCGTTCCTGCACGCGAGCAATCGTGGGTATCATGAAGTTCACCGTCGATGACCGCCGTCAGATGCCGCGACAGCCGAACGATGAGAGCGCCCGGCGGTAGCTCAGACGCCCGCAAGTGCACCTTGCACCCTGAGCCGATCGACATCGTCGGTGTCCATTGCCAGCCGAGAGACCGGAGATAGCGGCTATAGGTTTGTGGGTACACCCCGCTGCGACTGTTGGATATCTTCCTCTTTCGCCTCCCGATTCTCTCGGTTGTGGCAAGCGCATTCAGGGCGTCGTAGACCTCGCGATATGGCTTTCCGGTGGCAATGGCGATCGCGCGCACTACGCAGTCACCGGCACGGCCATGAAATCCGGCCGAAGCTCGGCCGCCGTCATTGAAGATGAATGTCATGGCAGAACCTCTTTGTAGTCGTTTCACGCAGCTTGCTTGAGCTGGTTCGAGATGCGTGAGCTTCCGAAAACATCTGTAATCGCGGCGCTTCGAACTCCCGACCGGAGCCTGTGGTCGACGAACTGGTGCCATGCTCGATCAAGCTCCTGAGCCAGGACCGGATGCTCGATCCAAGTGAGGTCGACAAATTCTGCGCACGGAGCTTGCAGAAATTCATCGGGCGAGGTGGTGAACGATTGGCAAGCCGATTGCGGCAGGTTGAGTGCGCCCGCAATCGCTGTTAATTGTTCGGGAGTCGCCCACAGCGATGGAAATGCGATCAGGTCGGTGTAGTCGAGCACTTCGCCATTGAGCCTGAGAATGGGGGATTCCACTGCGCCGTAGAGGCTTTCTGCGGGCAGCGACCGGAATTCGGCCTCAAGCTGCGTCAGAGGGCGATTCTTGCCGACCACTGCGCGCAGGCGATTCGAGTCCATGCTGATAGATGTTGCCGGACTCACATATCGAAGCGCACGAATCAGTTTGTCGGTGCGGCGGTTCTCTATGCCGATGCCGAGTAGGTGGATGTGTCGCGGTCTTGTCCTTTCAACAAAGGAAAGCAGCGCCTCAGCGGTTGTTGCAGCTTTCCGCATAGGCATGGCCGGTGTCAATGGAGCGCCGGTGATATTCCGAGCGGCCTCAAGGAACTCGTCGTGCGACACCGCGCCAACCTGCAGCGGCAGAAGAATAGCGGCTCCGGTCGCGGCGATGGCCGCGAGCTGTGTACGATACCTGCCCAGCCGTGATAGTGTTTCGCGCTGGTCGCCCACCATATCCGGGGCAACAAACATAGCCCGTCTGCCTAACGCCGCTGCCAGTTGTAGATAAAGTCCGAGTCGACTCTTCCACTCTGTCTCGTCAATGGGCCGGACCGTGTGAGTTCCTGTGGACGTGAAGACCACCTCGCTGAATGCGCCACTGTCTACCAACACGGGTTGGTTGAGCTCAATCAGGGCGGCGATTGCGCTCTCGTTCAAATGATTGACGGAGACGCCGACCGGGATTCCCAGACGCGCAAAGCCCCGAATCTCACATTCCCTGTTCGCGCCCGATGCAAACACCTGCACGCCGGCCGGGACTGGCGTGCGGAAATCCGAGAGATTGAAAAGCATGGTTTCTCCTCTCGGCTGGACATGTGGGGATAACTGTATTGGGAGCGAGCTGTTTCAACTCTGGACTTCGTGGAGGGAGTCCAGCGTCCACTTTGGTGCGTAGATCAGGCCGGTATCGAGATCGTGTACGCGAATCCGGTCGACAAAGCTGGTGTCGCTCGCTTCCAGCTGTCGCATGATCCCTGTCATCAGGTCGTCGAAGTAAGCCCAGAGCGTGTCGCCAAAGACGCTCTGCTCAAGAGCGACATACCGGCTCGAGAAACTGGGCAAGATGAGGCCGTTTTCGATAGCGGGTGCATTGCTGAAGAGTTCGGTGAGTCTTTCGATCCTCTTATCCATCAGGGCTTCGCCTTTACCGCTTGCATGATTTCCAGGTTGCAGCAGCGATGGCTTGATCGTTGTTCTTCGAGAACGCTCCATCGGGAGATCTCCTTATCAGATGGGAAAACCTGAGTGACGGAAGGCTGCTCATGGGAATAACCGCAGGATCCCGCCCTCGAGATAATGGCGGCTTCGATCGCCCACGATGAATTGACGGCCAAGGCGCTGTGCGACCGAGGCAGTTACGAGGCTGCCTCCGAACGGGTCAAGAACCGTGTCTCCAGGTTCGGTGGTCAGTCGCATCGCAAATTCCGGAAGGGCTTCCGGGAACCTTGCGGGGTGCGGCCGAATACCGGCTTCCCGGCATCGCCTCAGATATCGAGTGTTGGAAGCTGTGTTCGCCGCAACCAGGAGGCAATGCGGGATGGCTCCGCCGTTGTCAGCACGGAAGGCGTCATCTCGGACGAAGTGGCCGCTGGGGCGGGTGCCCGCATTGGTCCCTCGCGAGAGAGTTCTGCGCATACTGGGCGAATAGTCGACCAGAACATTGCGGTTATCCGCTTTAGGGTTTGGCGTGAGCGCGAGCCACCAGATGTTTTCAATCGAGGGCGTGACACGGATTCTGCGGATAGTGACATATTCCGCTGGGGCCGGCATCTTTGCCGGATTCTCCCAGTAGAGTTTTTGAATCAGGTGGTAGCCGAGACGGTCTACAAGTTCGAGCAGAAGGCGCTCCTGGTAGAGGCTCACCGTTGGAGAATTGGGTAGCCAGACGTCGCCGAGGTTCAGCATCACGCTGCCGTCTTCGGTCAGGAGCCGCTTCCATGACTCAGCCCTTTCCGTCAGCCAGCGTACGTGCTCCGATTCACTGCGGCCTTCGTCATATGCCTTGCGGCGGGTTAGTTCGTAGGGCGGGGATGTGCAGACCAGATGAATGGAGCGGTCGGCGAGTCTGCTCTCCAGTGCTTCGGCCGTTGCCCAGAGGACGACGCCGGCGTCGTTTTCAAAGAGCGTGACAACGACGGCAGGGCGGATGTTCTCCAGTTTGTCTTCCGCCCGCTCGGTCAACCGCCACAAGCCGGAGCCTTCATTCGCCGTGAGCCCGCGGAGCTTGCCAAGCTGGTGCGTCCAACGGATGGTCCGATCAAGGATATTGAAGCGTTTCCCTCCGCGTGTGCGCGCGCATTCATCACGCTGCTCGGTGCTGAGTTCAAGTTTTGAGGCGATAGCGTCCGATGCGTCTTTTGCCCGCATGGAACCGCCTGAAGCCGCTATCACTTCTACTAGCGGCAGGAGGAGCTGATTCTGTGTTGGGAGCATGTTCTGACTCTCGTCATACGGCTGTGCGCCGTATGGGGATGCCCCGGCTAGACCAGGGTCGATCCTGTCCACTGCTCGGCTTCTGCCTTGGTCACGCGCTTCCAGTTCGGATCGCACGCGTATCCATCTTCGCCGCGGGAGAAGGAGACGAGATCGAAAGTCTCTCTTGTCGTGGGAGGCCGGGCTCCGGAGACAGCCGGCCGCGATGAAGATCGATCGTCGTAGTGTTCGATGACCACAAGCCTCTCGCGGTGAATCTCCGGATGAGCCTGGAGCAGAGCGTCGATTAGTTCTTCGATGGAGTTGGTGACGCTTGGACAACGATGCTTTACCGAGCGGTCTGTGATTAGCACAGTGGTCCAGGTTCCCGGCCTGAAGATGCGAATGCGGTGGGTTGCCCTGCGAGCAAGCCGGTCGGTATAAGAAAACTCATAATCGGCGACTGCTGCATGAACGGTATCCATGCGCCTGCCTCCTTTCTTTGAAGTTGGGATGGCTGAGACAACTACATGGGGACGCCTCGGGACGTAGCAGGTGTGCCGATCGAGGATCGTGGGCGATTCCAGTACTCTCTGAGCTATCGCGGGGGTACAAGGCCATCCCCCATGCGGCCGCAGCGCAGAAATGTTTTGGCAGGAAGGTTCGGATGAGGTTACAGCTTGGCTAGGATAACCGGATTCTGGACCAGGCTTTGCTCAATGGCACTGAGGTCGCCGCCGTAGATATAGAAGGTCTGTATCGCGCTTCTCCCGCGAACCTGGACGCGCAATGCGTGCGGATCGGTTTTGATCTTGATTCGGATAGGGCCTGAGGGACATGGAGTGATCAGGCCAATCGAGATCTTATTGACCAGGGCTATGCCCTTGGCGCACGCCAGGAATTCTACGGCCTCAGGAATCACAGTCGTGTGGCTTCGGCTGAATTTATTACCGCGCAGCAAACCTTTCTTCATGGCAGTCTCGATCTCAGGATACCCCTAAAGCGCAACGATCCCGCCAGCGGTGTGCGAACGATGATCGTGCGCTCCTGGTCCACGCGGGCGCCTATGCAGCCCGAGCTGGTTGGATTTGGACGAGCTCGGACGCCGCCTCTGGGAATGGCAAGAAATACCCTTTGGTCTTTTCCTCGAGTAATCGCATAAATGTTGCAATCCCGTTGGGACCGAATCGTTCTCCGTGTCGAACCATTTGCCAGAACTGCTCGGGCAAGACATCGAGTCTATCCCGGATGGTCCTGGCGTCAGCGGCGCTGAGTTCCGCTACGAAGGCTTGTTTGCCATTACGCATGGCATCGTTCACCAGACCGCGTCTATCGCCTAGCACGTTTTTGAAAGTATCCCTGAATTCCCAGCGCATCCGAAGTTTACTGGTCGCCTTCAATGTGTACGTAATGTTGCGCGGATACAGCCAATCGTCCGGCCGCAGCGGCTCAAGAGCGACAATCGTTCCCCAATTCTTGCTTTTCGCGATGTCTCCGGCGTCGTGAATGCAACCCAGAACGATCGCATGCTCGAACTCGACCCGCATTGGCGGATTCGCGCGAATCTTCTCTGCCGTCCAAAGCTTCCGGAATTGCGAATCCTGTTGAAAGTCCTGGATGGCAACATTGGACAGAGCGGCATCAACGAAACGAGGCAGGCTCACTTGCCGCTGCAACTCATCGATCTCTTCAGGTGAAATGCCGAGCATTGCCCCCACCGCCCCTATCTTCGCTTTCATCATCTTCACGGCAGCATCAGGGCATTCTCGCGCCATCTGTACCATCTTTTGTCGAGCCATCGGCCAGAAGACTCGCTCGTCCGCATCTTCAGGAAGCTGCCGCGACCGCAGGCTCTCGAGTTCGAAGTATGCATCACGAGAAATGACGCATCTAACCGCTTCTCGGTCGATCTGCCATGCTTCAATCCGGGATCGACGTATTCTCCTCTTGCGTCGTGGTGAGGGCTCAACTGCCGCTGTTGGAGCTTGCTCTGCACCGGGAGCTAGGCATGTTTCTGCACTGCTGCTCATGGCAGTCTCCTGTCGCTGAAGAATGTCGTTTGAGTGCGCTGCCGATCAACACGCGAGGGTCGTCGGTGAACGTGTTCGGGGATCTCGTGAACCAATCCTTGCGCAGTCACCTGACATCTTGTTCGTCTCTCATTTCCGGTGGCTGCCGGTGACCGACACACACTAGCCCGCTGTCAGTAAGCAGATTTTTATATTGGCCATTGGGCGTGTTGGGGTATAGTGACTGTGCCAGGTCTTCTGCGCGGTTGGGAAGCCGCACCGTCCGGGATCACCAGATCAGGACGCCAAGCTCACTGGGGAGGATGCTGGCTATGACAGTGGTTTGACCCTGTCTGCCGCGTTGTCCCCCTTTGTTCCCTGAGCTCTTCGATCCTTTCGGTGCGTCACCAGGCAAGGCCGGCATCCGCACATCTGAGAAGCAACCAGTCGGCAATCTGTGTTGTCCGCCGGGAATCGCGCAGTGACCGAACGAGCGCGAGGTGCCCGCCAGCGCATGGGACGCTGCGATGGAGTCCGGTGAGCGGATCGCGCACCGTGTATTGCCTGGGAATCCACGCCTCGACTCTCCATGGTTCCCGGCGGATGGTGCGTTCTGGAAACCTGAAAGGCCTGACGCCGTCCTGGATATATAGGATCGTTCCCACATTAATCGTGCCCACCTGCCTGCCATCAGGCAGCAGACGGAATCGCTGAGCGTGGTATTGGTGTTCCATGGCTCTCTCCGGCGGGCTGGACGTGGTGTCTCGGTGGTCAGAAAAAGGTGACTTCGATTGGCGAGAATGCGGGAACCGCGTCTTCGAAGAGCGAAGGCGTTCCGGCAACGAATCTTTCCTCAGGCCCTGAGAGGACAAATGCCGCGCCGCCGCGCTTGACTCGCACACCGTGATAGAAACCCATGGGATCTCTGCGGGCCGCTCTCGCCGCTCTTTCATTGGCGCATCTGTCTCTATACGTCGTTATGGTCCCCTTGAATGATTCAGCCGCAACGAGACGGACTGCCTCCGCTTGCTCAACTCCGCCGATTCCGGTCAGGCCGACCGCAACCCATGCCTCTCCCTTCCAGAGAAATGGCTTCCTGACTGTGCTCTGAAATGCGATCGTGTCGGCGCTGTACGAGGTATGAATGTCGCCGCCGGCTGTGTGTTTGCCCCTTTCTTGCTCCGGCCACTCTAGTCGCGATGCCTCTACCACGTTGATTCTGGATTCGCTCATATCGATCGGCCCTCAGCGATCCTCGGTGAAGGAGAAATAGAAGCGCGGATGATGCTGAAACTCCAGACTGCCTTTCTGGTTATCGCTCCTGCGCCTCACGACGACAAAGGGCGCCATGAACTCCAGAACTTCGAACTCCGTCCGCAGCTCCTCAGTGTCCCATATCCTGCCGTACCGCTCTTCGAGCCTTGCTCGGTCACCTGCGTCCGTGTTGATCTCTTGCAGCCGAACCCGTCGAGCATCCTCTAATGTTTGATCCAGGTTGTTCATATCCTCTCCATCCGCTCCTACTGGTTGCAGTGATTGCTCTTGCTTTCGTGATGGCTTTCTGCCAATCCTTCCGAATGCCGCGGCGTACCTCTCTCAAACCGCACGAACACTCTCAGGCTGCCGTTTTCGCGGCTCGCTCCCACGCAGCGAGGCTTTCCGCGCTCTTCGTCGCCCGGCGGTACTCATTCCAGGGCACTCTGCGGTAGAGCCCTCTGATCACCCAGCGCTGAAAGCAGAGAAGATCGATCCGCGAGCGGTCATACACCATCGGATAGGGGCGAATCTCCCGCTCAACCATCCGGTGGAAGCGGTGCCAGATGCGATCCCACGTCTCGGCGGGATCAAAGCCGATCAGCATATAGGCCATGACATGCCCCGAGGGAATACCCGCCCGATTGAGCCGGTCGATTCCCCGGAAGAAAATCGCCTCATCGTGCAGGTTGTCCCAGGCCGTATACAGAGTCCGCTTCCGGAACTGGTCATCCCGGTACTCGATGCTCGAGAGGGCCTCGGCTGCCTCGTCGTTGATCAGACGTACATTGATGCCCTGATTGAGGCAGACGCGAAAGCCCCCTTCGCGAATCTCCCGGATGCGCTCTCGCCAGTTGTCACGCGGCTGGCCGAAGAAATCGTTGTCGAGGAGATGAAGCTTCTTCGGGTGGCCAAGGCCGCGCCATATCTCAGCGATGGACTTTGCCGAGCGATTTTTGCCTTCCTTCTGTGGGACAACACAGAATCTGCATGACAGACGGCAACCACGCTGAGTAAATCCAAGCGAGGCTGAGAATCCCGGATAGATCGAATAGTCGAGTGTCTCCGGCACTCCAACTGCGGACTCGACCGTGATCGAAGTAGCACTACTCGTGCCGTCCATGCCAATCAAGTTGGGCGGCTGAACTCCTGTGCCTCCCACTATGGCATTGGGAAAGTTCCTTACAAATCGCTGGAGGCGATGTTGACTGAACCGGAAGATGCAGCTTCCATAAACACGGTCGTAGTCGTCTTCGAAAAGGCCGCGATCGACGTCGCGCGTGAAATGGACGGAGTCGCCGCGGCTGCGGTGAATCCCGGAGATCGCCATCAAGGCAAGATTGGGGAGCTTGCCATCTATGTGTGTGATGCGAACATGCATAGCGGCCTCCCACGAGATGAGCTGCGCGTTCAATGGCACATCATTCCTTCATCAGCACGCGGAAGAGCCTGTCGATCCGCGCCGCGGTGCGCGCCTGAATCCTGGTTTTCCCTATCTGAAGCGACGGGGAGCGATAGCCTAGCCTGCGCGCCAGCTCTGCCTTTGTGAATCCGTCGGCAAGTAGCGCTTTGATTTGCTTCCGGGCGCCGTGGGCCGGGATGAGTGCGCCATCGCTTTGCGCTTGGTCCGATACGGCAAGGAGTTTGTCTTCCGTGCTTTTGCGGACGTTCGATTGCCTGCCGGATCGGATCCTGGAGATCACCCTCTCTGCGACATCGGAAGCCGCGGCGATGGCGCGTCGTCCGACACCTCGTCTCGACAGCTTCAGAATGTGTTTACGTGCAGCTTCTGCTGGGACAAGGCCGTTCCAGTTTCCCGAACTGGAAGCCCGAGCTCTGGAAGTCTCGTACCGCGCGTTAGCGGCCCTGCATATCAGGCATCGACAGCCAGCCTTGTACTTGAGGCGCGTGCCATGCGGCTTGTTCTCCGCGAGCTTCGCAACATTGGGAGGATTCCTGAATTGCATGGGCAGTCCTCCTTGAGGGCGCGCGAAAGCCGCGCGGCCGATTCGAGTGGTGTTCTTGACTTGAGAGTGATTTGAGGGCGAGGAAGAGTCTGCAGGTCAGCCAAGAGCTAAAGAGCCGATCTGTGCATTACGCGGCCGGTTTGTGCGCCGCCCCGATGGCCCGGCCGGCAGCGGATTCCGCTTCAAACAGGACTTCCAGCGCGGCGATGATAAACAGGTGCTGGAGCCCTCTGTGTTGAAAGCGATCCTGCGCGGCCTTTTCGGCAGCCGTAGGCGTGATCTCGACGCCGTTTTTCAGTTGGCGCTTGGCCCATCGTCTGCCGGCGTTCATGGCGCTGCGAATGCGATCAATTGCCATGACAAGCTCCTTTGCATCACGTTGTGATCTGCCTGGCTGCTTTGGCCTCCAAGAGCGCCGCATATCTGGATCGCACGGTCTCCGCTGTGAGGAAATCGCCCGGGATCGGGATCAGAGCCGAAATGCGTCGCCTGGCGTATGCGATAAGTTCCGCTTCACCGAAGGTCGGCAAGGCGGTCGGCCATCCTTTCGAATAGAGGAGGTGGCCGGGAATCTCGCCTTCGATGCGTTGTCGCTCGAGAGCCTTCTCTTTGGCTTGCTGTATGCGCGCGCGGAGGTCTGCATCAAGCAGTTGCGGCGCCACGTCGGCAAGCCACCGTGCGCCCTGAAAGGCAAAGGTGGACTCCGCTTCGAGCTCGACCATGGCCCGGTAGACTGCATGGTTGTGCGCGCAACTGGCCGCTGCGAAGAGGTCGTGAGCCGAACTCATAATGCAGAACGCGCAGCTTACGCGGCTGGACCGATATATCTCGTAAGCTTCGTGCAGCCGCATCCCACTCCGCCGAATCTCGCGCAGGACCTCTGCGAGACTCCAGTCGAGAATCGGATTCCACGTAAAGCCCGGGTAATGCACACGGGTAAGCCGCGGTTCGAGTTGAGCGATCGGCATACGGCTCCGCACGGCGCTCTCCTGTCTGCGGATTCCGGAAACATTGATGATCGATTGGGCACGAAAACGCTTCTTCAACGCTGATGCAATCGGAGCCAGTTTGAGCTCCGATGTGCAGTAGCGCATCGAAGGGGTGCTCCATGGGACAATCAACCGCACACACGAGAGTTCACGATAGCGCAGGACGTTGTTTCGCCATCTCTGCTGCCATCTGGCCAGCATGTCACCGGCCTTACGGCGAACGACAATCAGTTCCAAGTTGAGGTGGTCCGCAAGCCTCGTGCAGGCTGGGAGGCTGTCCTCCCATTCCACAGATCCGAGGTCGGCATGCACGAGAACCCTGGGGCCGTTGTGTCCCACCTCATTGAGGTGCCGCATCACGCGGAGCGCGCAGGCCTGGCTATCCTTGCCGCCACTGACACCGATCGCGACAGGACTGGAGAGGGTGAGCAGATGCTCGATTTCCGTGGTGATCGAGAGCCCGGCCTCTGGTGTCGGATTGAATGGGAAGGCGAGTTGGCCTTCGGTTGAGTGGCCATAGAGAGTTACAAGTTGCGTGGGCATGGGAGTGCCTTCGGAGTAAGGGCGCATGGCCTTTCGCGTCGGGCATGAGGAAGAGGCGACTGGTTTGTGGCTGTTCAGGCTGCGGTATCGAGCCTCGATGGTTCCGGATCGAAGAGCTGGGGCAGGTGGGGGAAGATCTCCTCCTCGGTAGCGAGACCCTGCTCGAGGATAGAGTCCTGAATGAAGTCGAGCAGGTTGAGCATGCCATCGGCTGCAGTCTCTTGCTCATTGGTGATCGTGGCTCCCTCGTGGAGGCCGATGAGGGCACGCTTCTGCTTCCGGAGAAGGAGAAGGTCGATATCGCAGTCGAGCGTAACTTTGATTGTTGATGACCTGCTCGCTTGAGGTTGTGCATCGCCAGATGTCGTCGGCATGGTGGTGCGGGCCGGCGCAGCATTTGCGTCGGTGATCAGGCGGATCCCGTTTTCTTCAGGCATGATGGCTCCTTTGTATGGACCGTTCAGGGTCAGTAACCGGCTTTTTCCATCGTTTCGTAGAACTCGTTGAGTGCCTCTTCGGCTCCCTTCAGGGATCGAAGATCTTTTGTGACTTCGTCGGCTGTCGTCGAGTACATCTCGGCGATGGGTTCGATGATTGCCGTTCGCAGCATCGGACGCCTCCCATCCGGAGCGCCCGGGCACTTCTTCAGCCACTTCTGGTTGCGGGGTGATGGCATCACGCTGCGCACACGTCAGCGCGACTGAAGCAAGAGTGGGGCGGTTGGCTGGATTCCCTTTGCCTCAAGGGACTGGCAGCGTGCCGCGACCTCCTGTGCGTCTCTAAGCATCCGCTCACGCCATCCCGGCTGCTTCCATACCGCATGGTCGAACTGTTCAACCGCGATTCCGCGCCAGCGAACCACTCCGTGTTGATCGATGGTCAGGTTCTCGATTCCGAACAGGAATGGTGTGGTATAGCCTCCGGCCTTGGTGGCATTGCCGAAGAGCGCCTGGAACATGGCGAGACCTTCCTGATTCAGCATGTTGTTAACGGCCAGTTCGACAAGTTTGAGGTGGTGCGGAGCGAGCATGTCTCCATCTTTGGTGGCTCGCAGAATCGCAAGCGACATCTCGATAATCTGGTCCTTGGTGAGGACGAGTCGTGGTTTCATGAGTGTTGGCCTCTGGCCTGTAACGGCCCCGCTGGCGATTCGCTGGGGTGACGAGCAAAACAGCGTGGTTAGGTCTGTTCGCTGGACCCCGAGGGCGGGTCGAGTTCGTCATATGGGTTGGCGTCGAACATGCGCGCCATGGGAACCATCTGGTATTCCTTCCCATCGAAAGTGACGGCAACCACGACGATGGCGGGCTTTCCTGTCGCTTTTTCCGTCGTTTCGAGCAGGGCCGCATCGCCGTTGGAGACGGCGCGGCGCAGTTCATTGAAGTTGTGTTTGTATCCTTCGGCGATCGCCATTGGGGCTTCCTCCTGGATCTCGAAGCCGGTGCGGTCAGAGCCGCACGCCCTGACCGCGGCCCTGCGGCGTCTGTTATAAGGCAGACTCCGTGTCCATCGCTTGCGGTATGCGCGGCAGGACCTGTGCCCACCTTCTTCCGCCCTTGCGTCTGCTCTTCAGCCGTCCTTCGAGAAAGGCGGTGCAGATTTCGTGCCGCTCGGCGTCTCGGGCCGTGTTGTATGCATGAGCGATTTGGTTGCAAAGATTCCAGATCATCTCCGGCTTGAACTGCGCCGCGATGTAACCCCATGTTTCGCCGGCAACAAGATTGTCGAAGGCATATCCGCGCATGCCGCCACCGTGGCATTCGAGAATCACGATCCCGCTACGATATAGCCCGGCGGGGTTGCGATAGATCCCGTAACGATGGCTGGACCCGGTCCAGCGTGTCGAGACTCCAAGGCCGCTTGGACGCGCTTCGCCGAAGATGCCCGCTGCGAGGTATTCGAGTGTGGTTACTGGAACGTAGCGGAATTCTCCCTTGTTGAGGTGATCCTGCATGTTGTAACAGCGGACCGTCATTGGCTGATCGGGACCGGATTCGTTGAATGCGAGATCTGCAGGATCGTCCGTGTGCCAGTAGTGACCGGGATGGGGTTGGGTTGGATTCATATTGTTGTCCCCTCTCATCGGTGTTGAGGCAGACCACTAGGCGCGGGAGCGAGGTGCTCTATGGAAGAGATCGGCATAACGTCTCGTCTGCGTGCACAAGCAGGGTGGCTCCGGAATAGACATTGCTCTGAAGTCGCCAACTGAGATTCAACCGTGTCTGTGTAAACGGAACAACACCCGCCAAACCCGCTGGACTCGTAGGCCGCTCAGGCAGCGTGGAAAAATCGCAGCCGTGATCTCATCAAACGAGCCTTTCAGGAAACAGAGGCATGGAACTCCATGCAACGCATATCATCTGAGTGTGTAGCATCGCTCGGGAGGGGCATCATGTATGGCTAACATTCGTACAGTTATCGACTCGTATGCCGACCTCTTGGCGCGATATCCAAGGCTGCACAGACAATTTCAGAAGAGGCGGCGGGATAATCACGAAGCAGCCCTCGCTGAAGCCGTGATCTTCTCTATATTGCAGCAATGCTGCGTGAAGCCGGAGATCGCGGATCAGCTAAATAAGGGCGGCCCGGACTTTCGGTGCACCGGAATCCGCGGCGCTCAGTTCATGGTTGAAGCGACATCGTTTGAGCCGGACAAGGTCACGAAGGACACCTCAATTGAAAATGAGTTGTCGCCTGGCTTGAGAGGTCAGGCGTACGCTTTCCTGACGCGACAGCTCGAAGAGAAGGCGGGAGCGAAGAGAAGGCAGTTCGAGCAACTCCAGTGCCCTGGCATCCTGGCGATAGCGTCGAGCCATATAGGGTCTTCCCTCGTGCTCGATGCGGACGCGGCAAACAACGCTCTGATATCTCAGCCGTTCTGGGTGGGCAATGAGGAAGGAATGTCTACGGATCTGGCCTCGTCGCTGTTCTTGCATCTTGAGGACAACGGAGAAATCACGGGTCGGAATCAAAGTATTTCGGCGGTCCTGCTTGTGTCAGTCGGCGAGGATCGGAGCTATGTTTGCGGAGCGCTCAACCCTGCGGCCACACAAAAGTTCGAATCCGAATCGCTGTGGATGGTGCCCTTTGTCTATCTCAAGGATTGGCCAATCGAGGGTCGAGACCTGCGCTGCGAGTGGACGATGGGTAGCACGCATTCCTACGCTGTGGAGCACAAAGCGATCCGCGCTTCAAAGCCCGGCTCGGGGAAGTGAGCCAGGTGGCCCACTTCTCTTCCTGGATTCAGTAGGTTCGACATGGTTGTGTGACGAAACGGTCTAGACCTCTTTCCCGCGAATAATCCTGTGTTCACGCATTTTGCGCGCTGTTAGGAAAACAGTGTCGGCGGCTCATCCGGAGGCTCGATTGGGTCAATCAAGTCCGGACGATCATTCCGGACATTGCCCACGTCCGGTTTCACTTGCCATATCTTCATCAGCTCATCATCGTACGGGCGCAGCAGGTCTACAGGCGGCCGTTGCGGGTCTCCGGGTTCGAGCCAGCGGGTGTAATCCCGGGGATCGATGATCAGCGGCATGCGGTCATGCATGAATCTAAGCAGGTCGTTCGGCACGACCGTAATGACACTGTAGCTCTCAAGTTGAAGCTGCTTATCCGGACTCACCCAGCGGTCCCAGATGCCGCCGAGTGCAAATGGCCCCTCGGTTTTCAGGCCGATCGCCCAGGTCACCTTTTTCTTTCCCTTCGGATCGAGCGCCTGCCACTCATAATATGAGTTCACCGGCACGAGACAGCGTCGCCTGCGAAACGGCTCTCTAAATGCCGGCTTGGTCAGCAGCGTTTCAGCTTTGGCGTTGATGGTGGAGTAGTTGACGGCGGGGCTCTCGGCAAAGAATGGCACGAGGCCCCACCGCATCAGAACCATTTCCCGTGCCCCGATGTCGGTGTTGAGCCGAATCACCGGTTGCATGGTCTGAGGCGCAACATTCCACGAGGGAGCGAACTCGGAGCCGGATGATTCCAGCGATCGATCCCGGATGCCGAAGTGCCGATAGATCAGTTCCGTTGCTGCGAAACGTGTGTAGCGTCCACACATCGGCCGCATGCCCCCCATAAATCCAGATGCCAGAGCGCCTTGTGGCGCACCTTCTGAATGATCTCAGATAATGGACAGAGATACCCGAAAATGAGGATGTCCATGAGCCTGAAGTCTCCGAATCCGAGTGTCAGTCCGGCCAAGTTAGTGCTATCGAATGCAACTGATTTCCTGAATGCAGGCCTGACTCTTCTATTTTCGCCGAATGTCACAAGTGCCGAAGCAAAGGTCGCAATCATATCGATTCAGACGGCCATCGAGCTACTCGTAAAATACAGGCTCATTCGACAGTTCGGGCTTTCCTCAATTGTTCGCGGGAATGTTCCCGAAGGCCCCATAGAGAAAGCGTCGCGCGAAGGCAGGCTCTACACAATCGGCTATAGCGAATGTTTGAAGAGGATTCAGGAGGAGGAGGCCTTCAGCGAAGCAGAACGGAAACTCGTGCGGGGTCTACAAAATCTGCGGAATTCCCTCGTCCACTTCACCGCAGACATTGACGTGCTGGATGTCCGCCGCGACGCGGCGAGTCTGCTTGTCCGATCCCTCAGTATGTTTGCCGCGGGAGCGGAGCGCGACGATGGGCAGTTCCAGACACATAGCAGATTTCTCAACGATATGAACTTCCAGACACTCACCAACTACGAACCTTATCGCCTTGGAGCTGTTGATTCGGCAAGGTCCAGTTTGGATAGCGATGAAGTGCTTCGTTGTTGGGCGTGCGGAGTTGATGCGATGAGCTTTCGTCCTTCCGATAACTACTTTTGTCATTGTTGCGGTCTGACGGTGCTTACTGTCGCAGTGGCATATGCGGATTGTGGACTTTGTGGAGCTCAGAGGGGCGCCGTCTATGACCCTCTTAATCTCACGGACGGCTTTCATCACGGCAGGTGTCTGCATTGCGGCAAAGAGTTGTGGATCCGCAGCTGTCCTTCCTGTGGGTCCACCCGTTCATTTCCGATGAATGAGCAGCCTCCTGGGATTTGTGAAGATTGCCCGGCGTGACCTGGCCCGCCCCGCCGCCAGGTCTCTTGCGTTGGTGGGACTTCGCATCAGTGCTGATTCGTTGCCGCTGCCACTATCGGCTGGGCGTTGCCGGGAAAAGGAAGAGATGATCCTCCTGCTCAGATCCTCATCGGCATAACCACGTAGCGCTGTTGGTATTCCAGGTTCATGCTCTCCGGCACCAGAACGCCTGCAGTGGTTGCGTCTTTGAGGGAGAGCCGCATGGCTCCTTTCTCGCCGATGGTTTTCAGGAACTCGACTAGGTAAGCACCGTTGAATCCGATGGTGATCGGCTCATTGCTGTAGCTTACGGCCAGAGTCTCTTCCGACTCCCCAAATTCCGGAGTTGACGAGCTGATCGTCAGCGTATTCTCCGCCAGGTGCAGCCTCACTCCATTCGAGCGCGAGTCTGCGAACTCGAGGACTCGCTGGATCGAGCTCATCAGATCCGCTGAGCGAACTACGGTTGAGTTGGGAAGATCCGTCGGCATGACGGCTTCATAGTTCGGAAACTGGCCTACGATTTTGCGGACGGACAATTGTCGGGAGCCAAGGCGGAAAAAGAGACTCTTGTCATCTTCGCCGAAGTCGACTCCCTCTTCTTTGGTCGAAGACAGCAGAGAGAGAAGGTCCAGGAGGCCCTCCCGCGGAATCAGCGATTTCTGAGTATCAGCGACTGGAATTCCATCCTCTGGGACCACAACGAACGACAATCGGTGTCCATCGGTGGCTACCATGCCTGCGCGGTCCGGGCGCAACAGCAACAGGGCTGCCTTGAGCGTGAAGCGATCTTCCTGAGTGGAGACGGCGAAGAGACTCTGCCGCACCAAAGTTTTGAGTACGCGGCAGCTGAGGGGGATGATTTTGGACGGGGGGTCGGCTATCTTTGGAAACTCGGAGGCCGCGCGCCCCGGCATGCGGGTACGAGAACTGCCCGCGTTCACTTGGAGGTAGTCGTTTGCGAGGGCCTTGATATGGACTGGACCGGGTGCCAGGAGTTTGAGGTAATCGAGGAACCGCTGGGCCTGAACGGTCACAGTCCCGGCGACTTTCACCTGCGACGGGCATTCGGTTGTGAGTGAACGTTGCAAGTCTGTGCTGGTGATCGTGAGCGTGCCGCCCGCCTTCGCCTGGAGCAGCAAGTGCGTGAGAATCGGCATGGTGACCTTGCTCTCGCTGATTCGCGCGGCAGCAGCAACCTCGGCGAGCAGATTGTTGCGGTCGACACTCAGATCCATCAGCTTGGCGTCGGCGGCCTTGGGTGTGGTGTTGGGAGAAGCCATGTGGGTGCTTTCCTTTCGAAGAAGATGAGAGAAGAGAGACAGTTTGGAGTGGCGACGAGCGCTCCGCTGAAACACGCCAAATGGAGGAAGAGTGGTGCTTGGCCGTCACGCGGGGCGTCAAAGCGACGGTGGCTGGCATTCCCGGAAGGAGTCGTAGGACGGCAGCGTTCCCCGGGCATCTTCACGGCCTTGACCACGGGCGGGCGAAGGGGCGCAATTCAAGATGAACGATAATAAGGAGGAGGACGTTGTCCGCGTGGCGATGCGAGTTTACTGGGAAGGCGGGGCGGTATTGCTGGTGGGCGGACTGGCTCTTTACGGCTGGTGGCGCTTGCGCCGGCGTTCGTGGTCGGTCTCCCCGAGGGATGAGGCCATGCGACGCCACATCAATCAACACTACTCGTGAGCCTCATGTCGGCGTTTACGAAAACGCAGTGGCCGAAATCGCCGATTCGATCCCTTCCGATATAGTTTGCGTACCCGGCAGCCCTGGCGGCATTCTGGGCTCAGCTTCCGGGGAGTTTTACCGAGGGAGGTACTGAGGGCTTGCATGCGCACTTCAATAAGGCGCCGAATGCGGTCAGTCTCACAGAAGAGAAGAAACGCGACAAGTCCCGCGACCTTTGCGTAGGCATGCTCCTCAACACGGACGTATACCCAGTATCCGATCCATATGTCGACCAGGAGCGGTCCTCCGAATTCCACCACTGAATTGAAGTTGTCCCGCATATGAGTCCTTTCCATTTCGGCTGATTTCGCTGTCGTGGGGGCACTCCCGCTACTTTCAGGCGGCTCGTGGAAGCGAAGCCGGGTCTGGCTCTTGTTCCCGAGCAGGTTCGGCCCCCTCGCTGCCCTCTGAGGCATGGATGATTGCGTCCGGAAACGGAAACGACAGCCACGGTGCGTAGAAAGCGCCATTGCAGAGGCAGATCTCCACCACGAGTTTGTCGATGTCCTGACCGTAGAGGCGATAGGAATAGTTGCTTGCTGCCAGCAGCATTCTGCCTGTCCCTGCCGCCGGCTCTTGAACAAGGCGGAGACGCGGGTCGCGCCCGTCGTCTTCGCTCGTCCCTTCGAAAATCATTTGTGCCATGAATTCGCACACAATCTGTGGCGTTGGGAAGTAGGCGTTTGGGTTCCAGCCCTTGCTCCGATTGTCGGCAAGGTAGTGCCCCAGGTAATCGTGCGGGTGGAGGATGAAGGATTCGAAATTGAAGGTGCGGTAGAGCGCCTCCGAGGTGGCTTCTTCGATCTCAGGCCTGACCTTCGAGACTGCCAGCCCCCAGCCGAGCCAGGCGACGAACTTCTCAAACGCCGTCCAGGGAGAGTCACGATAGGAGAGCAGTTCCACGCACTTTTCAACCATCTTGAGTCCCTCCGGCGATGGCATGGAAGTGAAATTGATCCGTGGAATCGGTTCGTCGAGAAGTCGTCCTGCCTCGAACGTCCGCATGTAGTGAGCCCAGCGTCCGAGGGCACCGGGGTGCGCGTCGGCAAGCTGAACTTGAAACAGAAGCCAGCCGCGATAGTGCCAGGGTGGAATCGGGTCGCTCAGGAAAGGCATCCGTCCGTGTTCGAGGACGAATTTGTTGACGTCGAGGTTCTGTGGCACCTCGGCGGTGCGTGTGGCGAGGCGCATGAGTACCTCCCGTGTCGGATCGAAGCATGCCGTGGCTACGGATGGGCGTAAGCGGCGGTGCCCGCGCCCTCCGGTTTCTTAGGCGGCCGGATCGAGTTCGTCGTCCGTCTGCTCGTCCTCAGCGATTTCGTCCAGGATCTCTTCCTCATCATTGGTGTCGTCATCGCTGGTTTCCTCCGATACCGTGACTGGTGCCGGAGCCGTGACGGGAGCCGCGACCGGCGCCGGCGCCGGTGTAGCGCCAAAGTCGAACAGGTTTGCGGTCGTCGGTGGCGGTAGTTTCTTCGGCTCGGCAGGCTTGGCGCTCGCCTTCGCCGGTTTTGCCGTCGTTGTCGTCATGTTCGCGGTGCTCGCTTCTGTGGACTCGGCCTTCGGCGTTGTTTTGGCTTTCGAGCCCTGTCGGGCAGTCTTGGCGGCCTGCGCCATCTCTTCTTTCGCGATCTCGAGCGTGTTCTTCAGATCAAGATGCGCCCCAACGAATTGCGTCAGTGTGGATGGCAGTTGATCATCGAGCTCTTGGGGTGTGCCGGTGATGCTGACCGGAGTGGAGAGGGCGCCGTTTTCGCCCTCGGTGAGCTTCTTCGGCATGACGATGACGCGAAGCGTGTCGCTTTCGAGCGGATTCACCATGATGACGACGGACCGCTGATGAAGCAAGGGAGCTAGTTCTTTGAACATGGTTCTACCTTCCTGTCGGAGTGAAGTGTGAGGATTTCGAAGAGAGTTCGAGGGAGGCGCGATGCAAGAGCCCACGCTATGCGACCTGTTGGCCCTGGGACTTTAGAAGTCTCAGCGAGCGCCTGCGCGTCTTTCTCCAGAGCTCCGGATCGATTGGAATCGCGCTCATCCGTCCGGTCGCCGCGTTGTAAAAGGCCCCGTGATGTGCAATGGTTCCGTAGCGAAACAGCCGCGCCAGCATAGCGAGAGAGCTCGTTGCTAACACGTGGTTGATGTAAGGCTCCTGCCGCTCCAGTGCTTCGACTGCACTGCAACTGGGCAGCGGGTCCTCGCCGATCTCGGCAGCCATAATTTCCGGGTAAAGCTCCGCGACCGTGCGAAGCCGCGAGCCGATGCGTCTGTTCCGCTGGTTCAGAGGCTGGCCAAGAATGTATTGTCCGCTGGCCGCATTGTTCCCGAGGTCAAGCCAGTAGGCAGTGTGACTCCTGGCTCTGGTCACCGTCTGCGCGACCGCCTGCCGTGCGGCCCGCGTGTCGACGCAACTGATGATCAGATGGGGGTAACTGCTGTCGTCCTTGAGCGAATCTTTGCGGAAATGGTGCGGATAGGCCTGCCAGTAAAGGCCCCAGAAGAGGTTCACCCGGTTTACCAGGACGGTAGCCTTGTTCAGGCCGATATCGGCTGCAGCAAACGGCTGGCGGACACAATTGGATTCCGACACCGGATCGCCATCGGCCAATGTCACCTGCAGCCCGCCACACCCCCACGCCAACAACGCTTGATGTAGGTAGGGAAGATGCAGAAAGACGGCGCTGCCATTCCCGCCGGCGCCGATAACGAGAATGCTCAGCGGCTGTGATGGTCTCACGAGCGATTTGTCGAGAACATGTTCAGCGGCCATGGCTGCGCCTCTTTCCCCCGAGAAACTCCTCGACCGTCTGCGGTAGCTCGATCAGGGAGTCGACCGGGAATTCGTCCCTGCCCGCCAATTCCTTCCACAACCCTTCGAAGCCGCCCGGATGCCGGGTGACGCGGCCCACATTGCCGTGTGTGAATTTGCTCTCGTAGAAGCTTTGCTCCCACTGGGGGATGGAGGCCACTTCCGAGATTTTTGGAGCGCGCATCGATCCCAGGCAGACGTCACCGGATTCATAGAGATTCCAGTAGGGGGCGACTGCGAGTGTGGTTTCCGCCCTGGGCCGGTTGCTCTCCTTGAGAGCGCGGACGAAGAGTGCTCCATCGAGCGTGAGCCAGACAAGTGCCGGTTGCGGGAAGATTCGACCGCTGATTCCCTGGAGATCTCCCTGGGTATCCCCGAAAAACATCGGCCGCTTCCCGGTCGGAGTCCACCAGGCAAGCGTGCGGTCGGTGCGCGCAAGTATGTTGTCGGGAAGAAACTCGACCGGTATCTGCCCTCCGAGAGAGTGCATGAGCGAGCGCACGAATTCAACCGTAAGCGGATTCGCGGGACCAAGCTCTGGTTTCTTTGCGCCATTGGTTGTCACGGGATGGTGCGTGACGAACGCACTGCCAGACTCCCACTGGCGCCGGTCGCTTGAGTGATAGATCAGCAGGGCCTCACGCAGCTCGAAGTGACGGTTCTTCCCGATGCTCACGTCCACGTGCATGCTTGGCCTCCCAGTCGTTGAGCAGGTTTACGAGTTCCGCGAGTTCCATATTCATCTTGAGGAAGATGTACAGCGTGCGCAGCGCACGGTCGAAATCCTCAGGATGATCCGGTCGAAAGGCGACCGCGCAGGCTGGTTCGTTGCTCGCTTCGTTGTAGTGTTCAGCCTCGTGGTCCCAGCAAGCCTGGATGGCGTCGTTTTCGCGGAAGACAATCAGCACACTGGGCACTGGCTCGCGGTCATACTCACCCTCAAAGCTCTCCGTGTCGCACTTGAGGCGGGACAGCCGCTCGATCGTGAACAGCTTGTTGATCCATACCGCATACGGCCCATTCCGGTGCTTTCGCAACAGTTTTCGGGTTGTCCGCCAGTTCCACTCGCCGACGACTTTCACCGAAGGGGGAGTGGCCTCTTCGACAAGCGGAAACTCATAACTCTCCTGGTTGTCCGGGTCGTCGTCCGCCATCATGTCGTGAAGCTGTTCGTTGTACCATTCGGCGGCGAAGTGGTCGTAGATGGGCATGCGCCGCCTGAGGGCTCGGCCGAGAAGAAGGTAGAAGGCTGCGCCGAGCAGTGCCTCCTCCTCGTCCAGCGCCTTCATCGCTTCGCCGATGATGACGAAGCCTGCCGTCTGCAGATCGAACAGCGCTGCCAGTCGGCCCACGCCTACGTTTTCGCCGCGGTGATAGCCCGTTCCAACATCGTCGCGAATCTCGCAGGCATATTGGAGATTGTCCTTGAAGGCGTCTCCGCACATCTGGTCGATCATCTTTTCGACACCATTCCGTGCGAAGACGATCGGAATCCTTCCCGATTCGAGCCACAGGTCTTCGTCGACCAGCTTTCGTTCCACCAGAGCGACACAGAGGCGATAAAGAAGCTCGGCGTTCGTCTCAATGTGGTATGTGGAAGGGACGGAATCGAGCGAGGGAAACTCTTCGCCCGTGCCGGCCCCGAGAAGCATCACGCCAGTGGCGGCAGCAGTTCGCCCGGGGTCTCCAGAGTTGCGGCCGAATTCTGGGAGGACCTTCGTGCTGCCTCGGCGAGGGCGTTCGAGAGCTGGAGGGATTTTTCGCATCGGAGGTGCCTCGCAAGCAGGCGGTTCGCTCTTTTCGGCGGAGTGTGTTCGAGGGCGCGAAGCTCCTCAAGGACGGTCATCGCCTTCTCCTGTTTCTTCTTCCGCATAACTCCTCCTGGAACTGGCTGGATGCCAAGCGAAAGGTCAGGATTGTTTGATGAATTTCAGGCTAGCCTTTGGTTCCAATTGCGCGAGTGAAGGTGTAGCGTGCAGCGTCGCCCTTCACCTCGGGTCCGGCGAGCGCGGCGGTGGCAATCTCTGGAAAAGCTGCGACGAGGGTGTCCCGCACCTGCTCCGGGGAGAGTGAGGGGTTGGGATCGGGGATGACGGTGCCGTTATATGCGAATTCGCGGCGAAGAACGGAGGCGGTTACGGTGGCCATGACTGAGACTCCTTTGGGGGGATTTTCGGACGATGTTGCTATTGATTGACTCCGGGAATGGGCTATTCCTAAATGTCGTTGGGAGAATTTATTGCCGGGATCGCGAGCTCAATAGGCAGCTCGCCCCGCGCATCCAGACTTCATTGCTCGCATTGGCCGGATTTCACTACGCGTGGACAAGGAGCATTGAACATCTTTGCCGATGCCGGCGTATTCCGGCATGGTCAGAATTCGTTCAGGATTTTCAGGCGCCCTTACTGTGTTCTATTTCGAGCCTCAGCCATTCTCAGCTCAACTCCACGCGGGAGCCCAGCGGAATTGTCTCCCACGTCTTCTTGCTGCCGCTGATAACCCGTCCGTAGACAACTCCTTTGCGGGTGCGGGCGCGGCTGATCCGGATTCTCCGGCCATCCGGTAGGTCGACATAGCAATAACCTGTCGCGGCCCAAAGATGCGCATTGATTTCGCGTACTGACGGCATCGCCATTTCCAATCCCTTTCGGTTAACATTCCGCCCGTGGTTTTTCTAGGACACGCGACGTTACGTGAAGATTGCGGATGTACCTCTCAGCAGACTATTCAATCCGCGGAGCTTCGACGATCCGCACGTCCTGATATCCCTTGGCGCCGGTCCGCGCAGCAAGGCGTTGCGCGAGGTCATAACGACCGCATCAACCGTGCTGGGCATAGCTCTCGGCCGCCTTAATTACCAGTACAAGGTGCCCGGAGAGCCTATCGGCTCTCGTTCTGGTTCGCTGAAGGATGGCTGTGCATGTCCTGCCAGAGTTCGTCGGCGGACTCTGCGCCCATGCTCCGCCTCAGGAGGTCAAGCGATTCCTGTTCACTGAGAACAACAACCGAAAACGGCTTCCTGTCGATCACGGCGACTAGAACTCGATGATTGCCGTCGATCATCGGCGTGCCGATTCCGAACGGCAAGGTGATGACAACCCCGAAGCCTTGGTTCGTCGGAACGTGATCCAAATGCTGCTTCTCGATGTGAGCCCATCCTAGCCACTGCAAGAAATTCTCGGGAGTGGCGGGGATAAGGGGATGCCCGGCGGCAATCTTCCGGGCAATGGCAATGCTGAAGCGCATGCCCCAGAGCTCAAAGTATTCGTCGCCGGGGATGTCTTCCGCTCCGATGATGGGGCAGCGTGGACAGTTGTTATGGTGTGCAAATCGAGGTTTGGGCATAAACGGTGCTTGGGCATGACCGGGCGTCATGCGGCTCCTGTCACGATTGAGTGCGGTGCCTACCAGCGGCAAATGCTCAATAGTTGCTTTCGCCTGAGGCCGATGGTCGCAACGTAGTCGACGGCCTTCTGGACTGTTCGCCATGCAGTGCCGTAAGTCGGGTTTCTGAAAGGCCCGGCGGCTCCGGCGAGTACGATTTCCCCATCCGGATCGATGAGTAAGTAGGGCCATAGCGCAGTTGGGTGGCCGCAATGCTCGATGCGCCACCCGTCCCTGTGCCGATAGTCACGTCCCGCTTTGTCGGTACGGGGCAACGCTGTCCATCCTGCATCTCTTAGCTGTTTGGTGGAGATGCGGTCTCTTCCGCTCATACAGCTCTGGGCAAGCGCGCACGACTGTTGCCCGGTAACGCGAGCAGTGGGGTATCGAAGAATTTGGAGACTGCACGGTCGCCGAGCTGCTCGAGGCACTGCAACTCCAGTTTTCCCGACTCGATCACCTTGCCCGCCGCCTCGCTGATCGCGCGGGCGCGCTCTACAGGCATTGGGTTGTCTTCGTCTTTCAAGGCTTCGATGGTTTCAAAGAGGTGGTTGCGGAGGTCCGTCAGTGTGTTCTTCATCGAGTTTCCTCAGTCTGCGTTTGAGTGCGCTATTGAGCCGGATGACGTCGACTAGGTCCGGTGGGTAGTTGTGAATGGTGTTGCGCCGCATCAATTCACCGCGGGAGATAAGTTCGAAGTTGTCGAGCGCACGATGGGTTTTGTCACCGTCCTTGAAGCAAACGGCAAAGCCGGGCGGCACCGGCCCGTGCGCTTTTTCCCACATGAGGACGTGTTCGCCGACCCAGTCTCGTGGCGGGTAGCCTGTGTCTGAGACCTTCCGTTGCAGGTAGCCCTCTTTCGAATAGCGGGTCGAGCCGATCGGCTTCCAGGTATGCGGACGGTGACCGGGTTTGAATTGCGTCTCGGCCATACGTCCCGGCGCCCAGCCCTGTCTGCGCAGCCCCTTATTTGCTGGAACGTGACCGGGAAGGAACCGGTGGGCAGCCCCGACGTTGTCGCCGCGTCGCAGCCGGCAGGCGTCCGGGCTGGCGAGATACTCTTCCGACTTCCGTAAACCCAGAAGAATGGCTCGCTGGTAGACCGATGTGACAGTTCTTTCGAGCCGCTTTGCGATTTTTGCAGTGGGACTGCATGGGTAATCCGAGCGAAGGAGGGCCAGTTCCCGATCCTGCCATGGGCGTCGCTTCCGCATACCGCCCTCCTTTGCTTTCGCAGGGTTTAGCCAAAGAGCTTCAGTTGCTCGCCGATGACGTAGCCCGTTGGCCAGATATCGGACTTCTGCTGCTTTTGTGGTTTGGAGTGGACCAGAGTAAGGCCGGAAGGATGCGCGGGCGGGGAATCGAACAACCCGTCGCCGAATCCGGTCAGTGCATCGTCAGAGGTGTCGGGCAGTTCCAGCTTCGGAACCGCGGCGAGTTGAGACGCCCGCTCACGCTTCAACTCTTGCCAGACCGCATCCGCCGATTCGCCGACGCCGCTCTCTTCGACGAGCTCTCGGGCCATAGCGGCAACGAGATCTTCCTCGATGCCCATCGAGTGGATGCCTTCGCCAGAGAACTTGCCCTCCATCATCAGCGCCACAAGCATCTTCCGTCCCATCAGGCGCAGGCACGCCATTTGGGTCGTGCCCGTGTAGACGAAGAACTTCACGCGCACATCGAGGAACTGTCCGATTCTCCATGAGCGCCGCGAAGCCTGGCGGAGGGTGTGCAGTGACCAGCCCGTCTGGTAGAAGTAGATCGAAGGAAACCAAAGGAGATCGAGGCCTGTTTCCACCAGCTTCGGGTGGCAAAGGACAACCTCCATTCCCTCCTTGATCTGTTTCTCGTACCAGAGCTCTCGCTGAAGCGAAGGAACGGTCGGTCGAAGTACGGCTACGCGAAATCCGGCATTCTGCAGCACGTGCTGGAGGCGAGCGAGAACGTCGTGATCGTGCGTGAACGTGGCATAAACCTGGCATCGTCGCCCTTGCGCCAGTTCAGCGCGGATGTCATCAATGAGTTGCTGCTCCTTCGGATAGATGGAGTCGCGCGGGAGATCTGGCGCTACCGTCACCAGGAACGGGACCATCTTCTTCAGCTTCGGATCGAAAACCTTACCCCAGACCTCTCCAATTCCGAAGGGATGGTCGGGATAGAGAATGAGGCGGTGCATCATCAGGCTCGTCAGGCTGCGGTTTTTGCGGTGAGCCTTGAGCGCCGCGCGAATATCTTTCTCGATCTTTTCGTATGCCTTTGAGAGCGCCTCATTCATGTCCACCTGAAGCACGGTCTCTTCATAGGGAGGCAGGAAGTCGGCGATGTCTTCGAGAGAGACAAAGACCGTCGACGACATGAGGAATCTGCCGAACAGGAGAGGAGAAGCTCCAGGCCGTCGGACGAGTCGGACTGTGCTCTTTTGAGCGTCGCTGCAAGCGTTGTCTGAGTCCGGAATCCGTTCGATGGATTCGAGTACGCCGTAGAGTGCCTGGAATTCGGACTCGCCGGCACTGGAGGCTTCAAAGCCTTCGGCGACCATCTTGCGCGGATTCATCCGGAATAGAAGCCGGAACAGGTCCGAGGCGTAGCCGCCCATCAGAGTGCCGGTCACGCCGATCAACTTCGCGGCGCACCGTCGGAGAACATCCAGGTTGTTGCCCTGGGCCGTGTCGTTGGCCAACTGGTGGATCTCGTCGGCGATTGCGTAGTCCCAGAAGTTCCGCATGTAGCGGCTGATGAATTCAAGCGGTGCCATCCGCTGAATCTTGCCGTTGTCGGCTTGCCACAGCGCCGCATGTCCCTGAGTGCCTGCACTTGCGCGCTGGAACTGTTCCGAGAGCTTTGCGTCTCCGAAGTCCGCTTCGCGAAGATAGCCTCCATCCGCGTTCGGAATTGGGAGGCCAGTGTCCGGGTTGGTAACCAATCTTCTCTCGAGCCGCGAGGAGCGTATTGAGTAGGCATGCTTCCAGAAGTAGCTGAGTTTGCCCGTTTCACGGCTGACGATGAAATAGGTGGGCGTCGTCCAGGTGCTCCGCCATTTCCTTCTGCCCATCCGCCGAAGGTCGGAAAGCGTCGTTCTTTCGCCTTTCGAGACCGCGTGGCCATTGCGGAGCCGCATTTCGGTCACGCCATGCGGCTTCTTTTCATCGCCGCCGTTGCGGAAGTCATAGATGACGAAGACGCGGGCGTTGGGAATGGTGATGAAGATCTCACGCGCCCACTTGAGGACCAGGTGAGGCGGGCACATGACGATGGCGCTATAGGGATCGCCTTCGGCATGGGCATGAACGATGCCGACCGACATCAGAGTTTTGCCTGTGCCGCATTCGCCGACGATGGAGACGGACTTTGCCGTCTTGAGGTACTTCGCGCATCCGGTAATCGTCATTCCCTGCACAGGCAGGGGCTTGCGCAGAAGTGCCCTCAACTCCGAGGCGAGAGCATCTTTCGGGCCCTGGAGCGGCGGGTACATCTCGACAATGCGTGAGCCCAACTCCGAGGCGTAGGTGCGGAGATAGTCGTAGCATGTCTCCATGCGGCCCTCCTCGCGCTGGTGTGTAGGGGAAAAAAGGCCAGCTGTCGCTGGCCTGGAGTGGGGTGATGTTTCTATAAGTGAAAGGTGCCGCCGAGTCTCCGAGCTTGATTCACTCTCAGCGTGCTTCGGCAAGCTTGCTGCTGCGCGACCGATTTAGCCGCTTGACCAAATCTCCGTGAAGCTGGCTCAGTTCCTGTACTGTGTCGGCACCGCTGACCTCCTCCTCCGAGCCGAGCCAGGGGAATCGGTCCTCGAGCAGAGTGAGGACCATCTCGACAAACGTCTGTGGACTGTGGTCTCTGTCGGGCATGTAGGGAATCTCCTTTGGGGCGGAAATATGCACAACCCCGTACACTACGGCCGCGAGGCGAAGTCGGCGAGAAAATGACATGCGGCAGAGCGATGCTGGGGGTGAGCAGTTCGCGCTGGCAATGGAGTCGCTAGCTAGGCTGGGGATGGGACTATGCGATGCGGAGGAGATGATCCAGTGTGTATCGCGGCCAGACGACGGGGCCGTTTTTCTCTGGAAAGGGCAACAGGCGGTCAGCAAGAGCTTTGCCTACGCGTGCCAGTAAGTCCGCGCGCGTAGCCTGGATGATCGCTGGCTGGCATCCGATACCGCTAATTCGACGTACGCGGTCATCTACATCGAGTTGTGCGAGTATGTATCCGGCCCAGCGTGGATCCGCGGGCAGGCCGAGCAGGCTGACAAGCGTGGACCATGCGAGATCGAGGGTGTCCTCGTCATAATTCATGACGATAGTGCCACCGGCAGTTCCGTTGGTCTGCAACATCTGTGAGGACGCCAGCAGGTGCCGCACCGGGCGGGGATAGCCGGGAGCCTTTAATACCCCTTTGTAGCACGTGGCGTGTTTGCCGAAACGTGCGGTGCTTTTGGAGCCATCCGGGAAGATCAGGTCGAACGCGTGATCTTCGTAAATGGCGGCGGTCACGGCTCCAATCTCAGCGTCATTGCCGAACGCGCTCAGCAGGTGGGCCTGCTCCTTCTCTCCCACATACCGATCGAGGTGCAGCCAGATTCTGGTCTGCTGCTTCCCGCTTGTCCGCCGGTACTCAAGCCGCCCGAGGCGCAGATGTGCGTTCTCCATGCTCCTCCCCTTTCCGCTTGTCGGTCAGCACGAGCGTTCTTCCGTCCTCATAGACCAGGGCAACCTCATTGGAGAACCGCTCTTGGCGGTGGACCTCCGTATACCCTTCCTCCTTCTCGGTGAAGGTCGTCTCGTACTTTCTTGTCTGCCAGCGGGCAATGTGGCGATCGCTCCCGGCGCCGGCCACGCCGTTGAGCATACCGGCGGTGCAGAGCAGTCCGACATGGCCGGCGTGCAAGGGCGTAATGGGGCGTTCGATCGGTATCTCTTCCTTTGGCAGCAGATAAGGCGCGAGTTTTCTCCATGCGGAAGAGTGAGTAACAAGGTTCTCCAATTCATCGAGCGGGAGCCCTCGATAAGTGAGCGCAGTCGGAGGGGTCGCCGGAATAGCGTACTTCGGCTCATTGCCGGTGAGGACAGGAAACGGCTCCCGGTAAATTGCCTCCTCGAGTGTCTTTCGGTTTCTCTCCTGTGAGTCTGCGGGAATGCGCTTTCGCACAGCAAAAAGCACGATCTGGTTGAATCGAACAGACTCAGGGTCGGCAAGGCGCAACACCTGAAACCATCCAAAATGTGCCGAAAGCAGTGGAACGCACGTCTCGATCTGCTGGTGCTGGATGACAAACACAAGCACGCCGCCTTGCACCAGCCATCGATACGTGTGGTTCAGGAAGAGATACTCCATGCGCTTGTTATCGAAGGAGCCAATCTCGGAGTCATAGGGAGGGTTGAGGTAGAGAAGAGAGAAACTCTCCGACGTAGCGCCGGCCCCGAAGATATTTCCGTGAATCGTGGAGATGCCTGCTTCACTTGCCTGTTGGGCCCGCGTGGCATCGAGTTCAACGCCATACCGGGATACGACGGCATTTGCGGTAATTTGCATGAGGGCGGCCCCTGTGCCGACGCACGGATCCAGCGCGCTCGCTCCTTCCTGCGGGAAGTCAAGCAGATTACGCAAACGCGCCCCCTCTGCTTCGGGAAGCGGGTAGTACCCGAGCTTGAGTCTTCCGCTGCTGCGCATGACACCTCCTTTGGGCACAACTCGGTGTGGTGGTGAGATAAAGCACGATTTGGCGGGGAATAAGGCGTATCTTGCCCGCGCCATAATGATGCGCTGCTGGGAGCTGATTCGGATATTGAGATGACCGAGCGTAAGGCGTCGTTCCAAGTGCGGTTTCGCGTTCAACATTCACTTGACGAGGCGGATTTGCTGGACATACCGCAACATCCATGTTGAAGTCTCAGCAATAGGAGGTAACGCCATGACGCAACCGAAGATGATTCGCTGCGAGGGAAGTGGACAGGTAGTGTACGGACCGGATGAGCCTACAGGCGCAGTCCAGTGTCTCAAGTGCGGCAACAGTACCCTGCCAATGAAGACAACCGTTGTTGATGGTAAAGAGCACTATTCCGTGCCAGAGCACAAGCGCTGCGCCAATTCGCCCCGCCCCAAGGGAACGAAGAGAGCCCCGCGATACCAGAGAACATCTCGGCGTGATTCAGGTCGGAGGCGGTAGCGGATAGGCAACGGGAGACTTCAATAGACTCGAATAGCCTTTGGAGCTTCATAAGGATGGAACAGAAAGATTCGGTCAAAGACTTTTGGGGCAGTTCTCAAGTTTTGTCTGACTTGTTCAGCTAATTGTGGGAACCCGTATCCAACGCTGTGAATTGGTGTGTTGTGCAACATCGCTTCATCACAGTAGAAGCACAGCAAATCAAACTCAAGCAGCGCATGTTTGGAACGAATATCTGCATTCTGATATTTGGCTATCTTCTTTTCGATGTTCTTAACAGCAGCATCCGTCATCCATTGCGTTGTATATGCGCCACCGGGCGACTCGAACTCTATCCATTCAACATCTACACGCGGCGAGTCGTCGTTTGAGCGTGGATTTATCCAAACCTTTTCAAGGTACTTGTCGAGCAATGGATAGCTACTGAAGTCATCGAGAGGTGCGCCCTGGGGTGTATACCAGCTACGAACGGTTTGCCAGTAATCCGCTGTGATCTGCAAATGGGGATGGAGTTCCGGCACCGGCTTTGCATTTTCAGCAGTAATGAACCCGTACAGCTGATTCCGAAACTCGACTCTGTCAGCTTGTTCTATGCGCAACGACTTGTCATACAAAAGCACTTGCCGTATATGTCTTGGCCGTGGTTCCTTCTCACTGGCAATGATCTTTAGGTAGCTCTTTTCCAGTCGTTCTCTGCCAGCGCCCGCAGTCACCTGATTATGTTCTACCCATTTGGTGAGTTCAACGCCAATCGCCTTGCTAGATACACCAACACACATGACATCGGGCGGGTCCGGACCATCGGACCACTTCGCCATTGCTTCATCTGCGAAGAGCGGGGCAGCAGCTAGAAATCCTGTCCATGCTGTCTGTTCATCTGACCGTAGCATCACTTTGATTCTATTCCGCTTCTATAGAATGGGGGCAACTGTCCGGCGCTTACGTGAGCAGTCACTCGGTTCTTTGAGGAAGCGCCGAGTTTCGAAAATTGCACGTTCGCTCAGTTCCATTCCATGCGGTAGATCAGAAAGTGGCGCTTGATGGATTCAAACTCGTTCAACACGAAAAACGCCCCAACACCAGCGAGCATGCTGTACGCGTGCTGTTCGACAGCGCAATATGCGAGGTAACTTAAATAGGCATTCGTGAGGAAGGGGCTGATCTCCCCAAACCAAGAGAGGGTTGCGAAGAACATAAGGTTCTCCTTGCGGCTAAATCGCCGTTGGGTTGGGGTTCCGTAACTGCCGCTATGCGGATCCACAATCGGATCGCATGAAGCTCGCTTTTCTACCGGCCTGCGGTCTACTCCAGATAACCGCCGCGATGGCGCAGCCTGCGGGCCGCTACAAAGGCAAAATGATTCCCGGGTTGAAGGTGCTATCGGCGCGGCCAGTTGAGCGGCGCATGAGACTCGACCTGATATGCGTACTCTGCTGCCGAACGGTTATCGGTATCGAATCGGACGGCGACCTCATAGTAGACGCCGAAATCGTGCTCGTTACGCGTCACGATGAGTTTCGCTCCTGCCGGTTCAGGTCCGACGGTGGTACGGATCGCATCGATGAAACGATGACATTCCTGGCGTGCCTTCATGGAGTCGTACTCGGGCCCGAGTTGTTCGCACCGTTCGTTGACTGGCACGGGGCCAATCGCAAGGGTATCGATTGCCATATTTAGACTCCGAGGATGGTTGGGAGTGGCTTAGGACGGCAACGCGTCAGCCAGGGTTGGCCCGCCCAAGCTCGCAGGTCAATTGGGCGCGTGGTCCTTGGATGGCCTGCGCAGGGGCGGTCGAATAGGTGGGCTGTGTTCTACGGGAGGAAGACGAGGAGTTGTGGATGGATCGTCAGGGCAAAGTAAACCAAGAGCGATTGGTTAGTGAACCTATCGCAGGCCAATCTAACGATTCTTGCGTTGAATATCGTTACTTCGAATCGATTGCCCGGTGTGCAATTCGCTTTATGGCACAACCCCTGCCGCGCTTAGCGTTTGTTTCGGCTACGCGGCGAAGTTTGGCAAGCCCTCAAAGTCTTCGAGCTCGATACGCAAGTGCTCAGGGCCTCCCGTTCGAATTGCTCGTGTCAGCGCGCGCTGTTCTGCCGCTTGGACACAACGGGCGAGATCGCCTGCGCTCGCCTTCCTGCCGTTAAGCCTGCCGGCCAACATTTGCGCGCCCTCTTCTAGCGGAAAACCCAGCTTCTTGCTCGTGAGGAACACACTCAGCAGGCGGAAGCGCAGTTGAGCATCGGGAAATGGAAACTCGATGCGGTCGGCGAAGAAGCTCACAACATCATCGTCAACGAGGTCGGGATCGCGCACCGCGCCGATGAGGAACACTCGTCCGGCACCGGATGCGCCAGAGCTCATCTCCTGCTGAAGCTGCGAAGCAATCTCCTCAGCGAGTCGGTCTTTGGGTTCGAAAGGGGATTGTCTCGGCGTCAGTTTGTCGAGGTTGTTGAGGAAAATGATCACAGGAGCCATAGAACGGCCACGTTCGAATAGCTGTTGAACCAAGTTGGCGCTACCGCCGAGAACCATGGCCTTCAGTTGTGCGATGGTGGGTGCGAGAAAGTTGAGCCCGCTTTCCCGCGCAATAGTTCTGGCGGAGCGTTCCTTGCCCGCCCCAGGTGGGCCGATCAGGAGAACGCTCCTGGCAATCGACACCCCATGGGAGCTCCACTGGTCCGCCTCCCTCCATAGCGTGCATATAGTCTTGAGACGTTCGAGGATGGCAGCGTCCAGAATGAGAGTATCCCAGTTGAACTGCTCATCGACACCACTGTTGCGCAATTTGCGGATCGCAGTTACTGCGCGCCCGATATCTTCTGCAGTCAGATCCTCGGACGAGGAATAGGAGCGCAAGGATGCCGCCAGATTCGACAGATCTCGGCCACTCATGCCCTGGGTGAGTTCTGAGATATTCCCAGGGGGCGCGGCCGTGATCCCCACCGCCTGGATTTCCTGCTTGAAGATCTCTTTGCGATTGTCGCTGTCCGGTAGATGGATCTCCATCACCCAACCGAAGCGGGATACGATCGCATCGTCCAATAGGTCAGGTCGGTTCGTCGCTCCGATCAATAGGACACGAGAGCGTTCCCTTACTCCTTCCCACTCAGGGAGGAATGTTTCAACGATCTCCTCGCTTATCTTGTCGGCCTGGATTGCGCCGCGGCGCGTAAGAACGCCTTCGCAGTCGTCGACGAACATGATGGATGGCTGATGTTCGCGAGCTTCATTCCACCTCGCGCGGACCTCTCGGGCGCTATCCCCAAGATTGACTCGCTTGAAGTCCGGGAGTGAAAGAAGCTGAATGTGGCAGCTCAGGGTTTCGGCTACCGTGCGGGCAATCGAAGTCTTGCCTGTGCCGGGCGGACCCACGAGCAATAAGCCCCGTGGTGCGGCCGGATCGCCGTCTTCGAAGAGCTCAAACCGGCGAAGCAACTCCAGTTTTTGATGTGCGGGAATGTGGACCCGCTGCCAGAGAGCGGAGACGCGCTCGATTCCTTCCAGTTGTTTCTTGACCAGTGCTAGCTGCTCTGTCGCTTCCCACGTCCGGCGCAGTTCGGCAAATGCCTGCTCTGCTGCCAGGAGTTCGCCACTGAATTCAGGGAGAACCGAGAGGAAAGAGCGTGGCAGGGTATCCGCCGTGCTCCAGCTTGCTTGATCTACGGTGACCACGAACGTATCGAGTTCCACGAATTCCAAGGAAGGCAGGAGCAGTGCAAGGTCTCGCCCCCTCCAATTCACGGCGACGACTGGCTTGCCTGGTTCCGAGGTTGTGTTACATTCCGCGTAATCGACAACAGCGTAGGAAGTTTGGACGCCAGGTGTGCGGACAACACGGCCTAGATTATGCCCGAGGGGTATCCGAATTTCGAGTCTGGCATCTCGCAGGAAAAGCGAACGCGCGTCGCGAGCGAAGCCGCGGTTCCAGTGCAGCTCAGTCAGGAGCTCTTGCTCGAAGGCTTCCGCACCGGCTCTGAGCAGTCTGGTCAGGAAGCCAAGGCGCTGGCGGCAGTACATTTCCCACACACGTGCAGCCTCGGCGTGATTGGCAAGCGATTCCAGACGATCGAGGGCTTCTACGCGGGAAGCCTTCCGCTGGATCCAATATTGGTCAAGGGCTGCGCTCATGTCATCCGGCTCCGCGATGACATAGCCATTGTAGGACGGATCGGCGGTTGGGTTCTGCATTACTGCTTCCATCGCAACCTCCAATCTGTTTCCGATAAGCAACACTTCAGGCGGCCCGGCGTAACTGCTGAAAGGTGGGCGGGGGAAAGACGGCTAACGCTGGCGCCGGCCCGGAGTCCGGTCCATCCGGCGGTCCGCCCATTGGGGCGATGACCTTCGAGAGCGTCTCTCCACCGCACGCGCCACAGCGGTTATGGGACGAGTTGTTCACTGCATTGCATTTGGAGCAATACATCGCTTCTTCAATGGGGATGGTCACAAAGTCGGGCTCCGTATGGAGCATGTAAACATTGCCCATAATCACCTCGTAGGTTGGAGAATTGCGTGCAGCGTTACTAGGCGACCCGTCGTGCTGCGATGTTTTCCAGGTGCTGAGCCAATTGCGCCAGCAGCTCGAGGTTCGGGATCTCTGCAAGGGATCGGACGTTGAGCTCTTCCATCTCCGCCATTAGCTGGCGCGTACCGAGGCGGCGGCTCAATGCTCCGACGCGCCGTATAAGGCCCGCCGCAGTCTGCATCATCCGGAGGACTTGAAGCTGACGCACACGGGTACGGATCCCTCGGGCGGAATCGCATTGCGCTTCGTTTCTCAGAATCTCTGCGTAAATTGCGTCCCCGACCATGCTCCTGAAACTCTGGATCTTCCGGGTCGTTCCCATGTCAAGAAGCGCGGGACTGCTGGTCGAAATCGGGACCACCTTGAGTTCGGGCGCACCCGACACACGATCGTTCCTTGGCCAGGCCCACTGTGGAAGCTCCGGCACTACGGTCGGTCGTCCATCCCGGTCAAGGGGAACCCAACATGGCCCGAGGTCGTAGAGATAGCGTCCGAGTCCAAAACGGCTGCAGGCACGCTTGAGCGCCTGAGCGTCGGCTTCCATCATTGCGTTTGGATCGTCTGCCCACCGTTCGCCAGTGCCGGATCGGGTGCCCAACCCATCGATCCAAAGCGTGCAAGCCGCGAAGACCTTACCGCTTCGAATCGTCTCTCCGTTACGCACTCTTGAGAGTCCTTCGAGTGTGGAGACGGAGTAGCTTTCGCTCCAATTGGCTGCACCTATGACATCGTTCAGGCGATCCGTGTATGCGCGGGCGTCGGCGTAAGCGAGCAATTTGCCTTTGCCGCCGTTGGTGCTCCTTTCGACCACGAGCCATCGGATGAGGGAGACTGGAAACGGATCGCAGAGATTCTCGATCAGCTTCGTACGCTGAACGGCGGTAAGCCTGCGTTCTTTGGCCTTCATGGTTCTGCTCCTGGAGATTGGCGTCGATCACGAGGGAACAGGGAGCGAGGCGCCTGGTGCGTGACCAGTTGTGTTGTCCGGCCGCCGAACCGCGGACGGAATGGATTCCGCATGGAGTGCATGGGCGATGCCTCTACGCTCCAGTTTCAGAAGGGTATGTCGCTCAGATCTCCGCTCTGTTCCGAGTACGCGTAGTCCGGCTCGGAGTGCTGCTGTGCATTCGACTGCTGCACATGTCTCGCGCCATTCCCGTTCTCGCCGCCGTAGCCTGCTCCGTTACCGTTGCCGTTGTTGAAAGACAAGAGGGTGAGATCCAGGATGACGATCTCAGTCCGATACTTCTTCTGTCCGGTTTCCCGGTCGTCCCAGGATCTTGTCCGAAGCTTTCCCTCGACGTAAATCCGAGAGCCTTTCTGGACGTAATCCCTCACAACCTCGGCCGTCCGGCCGAAAGCGACCAGATTGTGCCACTCGGTGGTTTCGTGCGATTCGCCCATCTTGTCCCGGTAAAAGTCGTTTGTGGCGAGCGTGAAGTTCGCTACAGTGTTGTCGCTTTGCAGGACGTGAATCTCCGGGTCTTTGCCAACATGGCCCAGAAGAATGCTCTTGTTGACGGTCTTGCCCATGTCTTTCCTCCTCTGTACTTTTGAAGACTCCGGCTCGGGCGCAGAAATCTGCCCGTGCCATGGAGTTGGCTTCGCCCACAGCTATGCGGCAGGGCGGCACAACGAAGCCTCTTTACCGGTTCAATCAGCAACCGGAGCGCGGCGCTGTCGTCAGTTGTGTTGGCGTTTTTTGGGGGGGAAGTTGTCCCTGCGCACGGGGCAGCTACGTGATCCACTGGCGCGCAGCGACCGCCGGGGGAGCCTTGCGAAAGCTCACCGCACAGGGCGTCCCACTCCGATACCAGGCCGTGTATGCGAACGGCACACGCCTTTCTCGCCCCGCCGGGCTACTCTTCAGCGTGTCGGATATTGGCGCTGCGCAATCTTGTGAGGACGTTTCAAGCAGGTTTGTCCGCAAATGGCCTTGCGCGTCCCTGCGTCGGTCCGCAGACGGTCCGCTCAGTTCCCTCAGCCGTAGACGTGTTCGAGCGCCACGTCGCGGCCGATCTCAGACATCCCGCTCCCGTCATGTCGATAGAAGCGTCCCGTGGTCCGATCGATATAGAGGTATCGACGGGTGCGCGAGTGCTTGTACAGAATGATCTCGCCGGACCTTCCCATATACATGAACTCCTCGCATCTTTCCGACGAAAGCACCGACTCGAGCGGCTTCCAGTCGGGTACGTTGACTGCGACAATTGGTTCCATATGCGCTCTCCAACGCTACCCGTAGATGAATCGATACGGAATTCCGTCCTTCTCTGCGGTTACGATCCGAGTGAGCGGACCGAACGAATCGCATTCGCCCATCGAGAACCGGATGTTCGCGTATCCGAGTTTCTCAAGCAACGGCGTCGCGATTTCGTCTTCCCATTTCCAGTAAGACCGTGAACAGAAATCCGGCTCGTCGGCCGCACCCGTTCCGATCACATCGAGGAGATCGAGCGTTTCCGGCCCCTTCGTGATGCTCTGATTTGTCTCCACCCCGCTGCGGATTCTTGTCATGGCTCTCCTCGCAACGGTCATGAGGCGCTCAATCGGGCAGCGAACTCGTTCCTGCCTTGGCTCGACTGTGTAGTGCTCCACTCGGTTGCCAATCCGCAGAGCCTGGTCCGACTTCACCTCTGTGAACATCGTTTCGGGTACGTCGATTCCAAGCTTTCGCAATACGAGCTTGGAGTACTCCACATCCTGCAACTCGGTGCCAGCCATTTCATCGTCCAGGTTCGAATAGATGATCTCGCCGTCGGTGTCCATGACCGTGCAGAAGACATAGTCCAGAGGCCGGTCGTACCCCATCGTGACGGTGACCTTGCGCCTTCTGCTCGTTGTTGTCGTTAGAATGTGCTGCGACATGGAATCCCCCTTCGTGGGCAGTGATGAAGCAAGTTCTCGAGACAGGACGGCGTCACGCGCTCTGCTCATGAGGGCCGGAAGCCGCTTCAGCCTTGGGACGGACTGCAATGTGGGTGTGCTTGCAGCGAATACATGAGACGGCCGCCGTTACGGCGCAAATCGCCTCATGAAATTCCGATGGAGCCCGATGTAACTCGCCCGCTCCGGTGTAGAAGGCCGGGACCACTTTGCGTCCGGATTGTCCGGCGCCGCCTGAGAGGAACTCTTGCGACAGAGTTCCAGCCTTGCCCCGGAAGAGAACCGTCGAGCGCATCTGGGGTCGTGTGCTGCTGTTCGACTGATCAAGAGTATGGCGCGAGATCAGCAGTTCGTAGGTCCGCCCGATTCGCAACATTTCGATTCGTACCAGTTCAGCCGCAATGACGATCGCGTGCCGTCCACTGCCGCCGAACGAGTCGAGTGGCTGCAGCCATGGGATCGGTTGTCCATCCTTATTCAGGTAGCCGCAGTAGCGCCCCAGACCCTCGACGGCTCCGCCGGACTCAGTGCCCTTGAGGACAAACCGCTGTGCCAAGTGCTGATGCTCAACCGATACTCCAGGGAAACAGTAGACCCCGTTCTTCTCGAGCGCTCGCAGGATAGCTCTCGGAAGGGACAGGCCGTGCCGCGCCAGTCGATCGTTGATGGCTTCGTCCGGGTTGGCGGATGGGTTCTTGTACGAACGTTTGGACGCCATGCGCATCGCTCCTATGCCGTGTGCCGGTGGCGGATAGGTCTGCCGAGTGCCTCGCGGATGTCCTCTTTGCGGCAACCCGCGAAGCACTTGTAGACGAGCGGATTGGACTTGAGGATCTTCAGATTGTCGCCGTGACGGTCCCGGCCCGCACTCGCACACGATGGACAGCGCGCAACCCAGTTCTTCGGATCGCGAACGCGCGTGTTGACCTGGACGTGTTCGAGGATCCGGAACTCCCTGTATCCGGGCGGGAGAACCGGCGGGATGTACGGCTCACGCTTAGGCGGCAAGTACGCTTCGGGAAGCGTCATTCCCTGAATGAACGTTTGGAGCTCGCTTTCCGTCAGCTTCTTGAGGTCTCGGATGTACTCGATCTGCGCTTCCGGATTTGGGGCCGCTTCATAAAACCAGTAGCGCCGATTTGACTTCCGATGCACACCCATCGGTGCGCGGATGGCGTTCCCATACTCACCATCTTCGAGGCGATCCTGCTTTGGAAAGACTTCGATGCCTTGTTTGAGACCGGCGCCAACGATCGGAACACCGAGACGTAGGGCGAGATTGTATATGTAGATGCGCGCCTCAGAAGCCAACAGAGGTGAATGCGCAAATATCCAGAGATGTCCGCCGCGCCGGGACTGTTCCAGGGCTGCTTCGACCCCGTCCTGCTTCAACTCCCACTGTAACTTTGAGAGTGCCTCGATAGCGCCGTCAAAGTCTGCATCGATGGCGACCCACTTTGTACGTTGGGTCACCGGGTTGATCGAAAACAGGTTGATGGTGATGTCGCCGTTCAGATGCATCCGAATGACGTCGGCGTTGAGCGGCTTCGGCTCGTCCGTGGCTTTATCCTTCGCGAGAAAGTACGGGAAACTGCCATCGGCCGCCGGGCGTACGAACTGCATCCCGTACGCCAGGCGGTTCACGAAAAGCTTGATGTACTCTCGAGCCGTCTCAGGGCTCACGCAAAAGTGTTCGTACATGGCGGTCCCTCCCGATTCCGGCAGTGGTTGTAACCCGGTTCCAAAACTCGGTCAAATTCACAGGAAGTGCGTAGTTTGCACGCACCGGGAGGGGCCACCGTTTGTTGTGGACTGGCGGGTTTGCGGTGAGATCCGCTCAGGCTTCCGCTATTTCCCGATCTTCAATCAGTAGCTCAGGCTGATCGACGAATCGGAACAGGTCATACGTTTTGAAGGTCATGTCGAACGCTTCGGCGCTGAACTGGTCGTCGTAGGCGTCGTCGAAGGAGAGCATGAACATGTTGCCGGACTGCCGATCGTAGACGTAGATGGCGCCGGATTCCGCGTCGCCCGGAACCATGGAGAGGATCATTGCTCCGCGCGGTCCCTGGATAAGGCGGGACAATACGGCCTCTCCGGCGGTGAGAAACGCGTCGACAGTTTGCTCGATGTTGTGGCCAGTGACCTGGCGCCAGTTGGACAAGTGGTGGGCTGACAACGTTCCAAGTGGACCGTTCATGGAAGACTCCTTTCCTTCGGTTCATGGTGTTTCGTTGAGGTTGCGGGCCCGAATGGCAACGCGGAATGTGCGGAACGTAAGGACCCAAAGATGCAGCAGAGTGGCCACCATGCCGATGAAGAGGACCGGCAGGAGCGATCTTTCAAACTGGCTGAGGTACGGGGCGACGTCAGGCTGGCGCGTGAGGTGGAATCCGTACCAGTCGAAAACGGTGAGTCCCAGAGTGACGGCAAGCCGGACAAGTGCAAGTTGAGCGGGCCGGGTTGTGCTCTGGGAGTGCATGGAAGGCCGGGCAAGATTGCTGAACATGGGTGTTCTCCTGGGTGTGTCGTGCGGAGTTTGCAAACTGTGAGTCGGGCGCACGGAAGCGGGGAGGCGGGAAAGCCTCAGTCGGTTTCCGAGGTTGAGTGAGGAAGATGGTCCGGCGGTTTAGGCACCGGCTACTGCTCTCGGGAGGCTTACCATGCGGTTGCTTCTAGGAGCTTGAGAAGCGATTCCTACGGGACAATGGTGCGGGTTTCCGTTATTGCGGTCGCAGTCTCGAGTGCCGAACCTCAGTCCACATCGCAAGTAGGTTTAGACCGTTTACTCGATATCGGGATCTTGATTTCCGCGAATCCGCCTACAATCACCGCACAAACACGAACACCCTTTGGGCCTATTTGCCTTTCGTTCCAAAACCTCGAAAAACAACGGGTAGTCAGAACGTATGTCCTTCTAAGGGCAAGACATGACAGGGACCGTTTCCGCTCAATGGGAAGTAGCTGGGAGGCAATGGGAAGTCAATAGAGACGGGCTCTGCACAGACGTCGGCGCGAAGATGCGCTACGAACTGCGGACTATCGACGTGGCAAACATCATTCTGAATGGCGTCACTTCAGAGTCTTCGCCGGTCAAAAGCGTGTTCGCATCGAGTGGATTCTCGCGGAAGGATTCACTCAGCGCGATGCCGACTCGCTTCTTCGCTGTCCGCATTTCATCGGCTAACAGATAAAGCACATTGCGATCTGACGCCAGATAGAGGGCAACATCGACAGTCTTATCGCGATCGAGCATCTGCCGAATTTCCCGATAACGGTTTGCACCCTTCGGCGTTCGCTCGTACTCAATACCCACGGTGCGTAGTTGTCCGTCGACAACAATCTCCGCAACTGCGTCATAATCCTTCGCCTCGCCGGCGGGCAGAACCGTGTTGCGGGACGACACTTCCAGTTCGCTGAGCCACGACCGGAGGATACCGTGCTGCGTCAGCGCAAGCCGGATTCGCACCAACTCGATAGCGTGCGGCACCTGGGAATGGTGGATGATCTGTTCGACAGAGGAAGGCAGAGACACGAGAGAATGTCCGCGCGACTCAAGAACCCGGAGACCATTCGGGGTGATAACGAAGAACGGTTCGCCGAGAAATCCATCTTCTTCAATCCGCTCGACCAGGCCATGATGCTGCAGCCGCGTGACACGCCAATCGGCGCTGCGCCGCGTTGTCTCGATTCCTTCAAGGCGCAACAGTAGCCTCAGTTGCCGGAAAGAGATCGCGCGCGCGTTCCTTATGTGAAGCAGAACGGGCACGTCTCGCTCATTTGAAATGTCGATAAATCCCTTGAAATACCTCATGCGTACTCCAGGTCAGCGGCTTCCATCAGGCTCAACATGCGACCGCCCGAAGTGATCTGCCATGTCCCGAGATCGCTCCTGATCCAGGCGTCGGGCCGCATGAGAAGCATTGCTTCGAATCGCGTTCCCCTTCGGCTGATTGAGACGGGCTGCACGCCGGGCGAACTCCAGTCCGGGCTATCGAAAAAAATCTGACCCTGGACACCATCTGTGACCGTGACCAGATACTCGTCGGGTTCAGCATTCGGGCATTTCTTTGTCACCAACAGGTGGGTCCTGCCTCCGTAGATCTTAGGAATCTCGCACGCAAAAGTTGCGCCGATGGCGCGCATCTGGAACTCGGGATGGAAGCCGCTCGAACGGTTAAAGCGGACCTGCCCGGCCCAGATCCAGTTGTGATCGATTCGTCTTCCGTGGCGGATTCCGGCCGAATTGAACCAGGCTGGCTGGCGGCCGGCACTGCGGCCGGCCCACCAATTGCTCCCGAAACCGATCATGCGCACGCGCATGGCGCGATCGCCTCGAGCAGGTCCTGTACCAGGAGACGGGCCGCAAGATTGCGCTTCGCTCCCGCCTGCTCGCGATGTATCGCGAAGATCCTGATCTTCAGTAACGCATCTACGGTCTTGTTTTGCTCCTGGAACTGGCACAGCAGTTCGCCCAGTTGTCCCATAAGAAGGATGAATTCGGCCTCTTCGTCTTCCCCACGCGGCACCAGCGTGCGCACGTATTCGGTCCACTCCGGGGCGCGTGAATCGCTCACTTGTGCGCGCTTATAGCTGCGCCAGATCGCAAAAGCTGGGCTCTCCTTTTCGAGGCGACGGATCAACTTCTCCATCGACTGCTTGGGCGTCTCCGCCGTGATGACCGGCGGCTCGGCGGGCGCCGCCTGCATCATGAGCCGGGTCATGTCGGCAAAGATCCGGTTATTCAGGGTCACCAGCGCGCGGGTGCGTGCCGGCTCGTCAAGCGCCTGGAGGCGATGCAACTCCACATCAACCTCCACAGGTACGGGCAGATTGCGAACCGCGTAGAACTGCAGATAGAGCGTCGTCATCCCGAACGCACTCACGTAGGCGCGGTCCTGGGGCGGGACATCTGTTTCGACATAGGCCCGCCAGGAATCGGAATTCTTGAATTCGAGGCGCGACCGGAATTGAGAGGGGGACGTCGGCATGTGGTGGTCTATGCTCCCTTGAGCGTCCGATTCCGCTGCCGTTCCTGTTCGAGAAGGGCCGTCGTTTGGTTCAAACGCTCCCTCAGATTCTGCTCCGTATTTTGCATTGCTTCAATTCGCCGCTCGAGCAAAAGGGCCTGCTGCCCGAGGTCGGAAGCGCCTGCCGTATCGCGAACCGCTGCGGGCTTTCGTGGACCAATGGGTCCCGAAGCCGTTTGCTCCGTCATCGCAGCCGATCTCGGCCCTTCAATCAGCCGCTCCACCTTCCGCTGTGTTCGCACATCAGCGCGGCTGTCGGAAGACGATTTCTCGGCCGCCTGACTTGCGGCGAGAGCCAGAGCAGCGTTGTGCTTTTCTACGAGACGGTTGTACTCGTCCGTTCGCCGCGCAATCTCTGCGTGATCGCTGCCCCTTCCGTTCCAGAGTTCCGTGATCAAACTGGCGGCAATCAGCTCCTTCTTTTCGCTCGATCGGAGGCTGAAGATGTACAGGACTGTCACACCAGTGAACAGGGATAGCGCCACCACGTTTGACCAGAAGAGAACGTTGTCCAGTGTTTTCGCAACGACGACCGCGCGCTCCGCTGCAACCTGCCCGCCGTAGTCCACCTGGTCTGGATTCACTTTTCCGAGAGCGTAATCGAAGAATCCCTGGCGACTTTTGGTCGATTGATCTACCCCCGCCTGCGGACTTGGGCGCGACTGGGCGAAGGCTGAACCATGCAGCCAGAGCCCCGCCAGCGCCGCCAACAGGATTGAACGCGTGGTATTCATTCGCCACCACCAGTCACCCTGGACAGTGACACGCCAGACGATCTCCGCCTTGTGCGCGCTTCACTTTCTTCCTTGAAGCCGAGACTTGCGCCGATGTCCGGATCCACGATGCTGTTCATGCGTGGGTACAGATCGAAATCAAAGCCCGCGAGGTGGAACGATGGCTGGCGGCGCGCATGCAGATGAGAATGCAGTGTGCCTTCCCGCGGGTCGGCCATCAGAATTTCCATCTGGCCGACAGGAAGGTTCTTGATGTGCTCTTCCCGGGCGCGCGTTTCGCGGGTATCGCTCTCGCTGCCCATCCCGGTCTCCATGTACTTGGTGGCAAAGATACCCGTGCGGCGGACCGAAAGTGTGCGCCGCTTGGTCGCGACACGGGACGATGCTTTGAGAAACCATTGCACGGTATTCTCTTCCGAGCCGTGCATGATCATCTTCGTCGCAGGCGCTGAGATTACTTCGTCGGCAAAGGCCTGGCCAAGTTTCTGGAACTGAGGAACGGCCTGGGTGGAGAAAAGCATCATCACTCTGGCGCCGCGCGCGGTCTGAAGTCCATGGGGGAAATCAGGGAAGACGAAAGGGCCAATCTCATCGAATAGGACGCTGAGGTAGGGTTCATTGAGATCGCGCTGTGCGCGGGACTGCGAGTAGCGTTTTCCAATCGTCAGTTGGATGTTCTTGAGCAGGATCTTTCCGAGCGCTTCGCATGCCCGTTTGTTCTTGTTCAGATTGAGCACGATCCACAGGATGAGCCCTTCGTCCACAACTTGGTCCGTTGTCAGATTGTCCTGATAGGAGCCGGTAATGATGGAGAGGTTGTCCTCAAGAAATGCGACCAGCTCGTTCAAGAGGCCCTGAATCTTCTCGACCCGGTCCCGGTCCTTGAAAGACCGGAGAAGCATCTTTGCCGACATCTCGAAGGTCTGACGCGCCTGCACAGAGATATTGGGAAGGGACGCGATCCGTTTTCTGGCGATTGCGATCTGTTCGGCAAGAACGTCTTCTTCAAGTGCCATGACCAGAACATCGAAGGTATTGAACACCTTTCCGGTGTAATGGAGGATGCGCACGAGATCGTAGAGGTAGGCCTCCTGATGTCCCTCGAAGAAGTCTTTGGCTAGGCCAAAGCTCTGGAACATGAAGTTGACGTGCTCCTGATAGAGGTCATCTGGAGAAACGAAGGGGTTGTACTTGACCGACCTCTGGGGATTTGTGGGGTTAATCACGCGGAGATCCTGCAGCCTGCCGGCCGCGGTGATCTCGGGCAACAAGTCTTCGAGAAACTCCTCGTCGCCCTTGCCGTCGAAGACGATCATCGGCATCGGGCGGCCTCCATAGGTGCGGTGCAGGTCCTGGACGATGATGTTTTTGAGAAAGGTCGACTTCCCCGCGCCGGTTCCGCCGGCGATGATCCCATGCCTGGTCCGTACGGAATCCGGCCACAGCCATGGTTCTCCGTGGACGTTGTATCCGAGGACGGTGGCTCCCGCTTGCCGCGCTCCGTCAACGATTTTCTGGTCTTTGCTCGCCGCAACAAGGAGAGGCGGATGGGGCCAATGGGACTCCTTGCGCGTTCTCCTGCCGATAAAATGGCTCAGCACCAGCATCAGTCCGAATAACGAAATGACGGCGTAACAGAAGATTTCAAGGCACTGCGCATTTGTCATGCGCAGCCGCGACACCGCAACATACCACAGGCCGGCGCAGATCGCGCAGCCCAGGAGGATGACAGCGCCTGTGATGTCGTCAGCGGATGGCGTAGTCGACCGGCCGGATTGGTAGTCGGGACTCATCTTTATCTCGTAATACTGAAGTAGACGAAGACACCGGCAGCCGTGAGGCCGACTCCGGCCAGGATAATGAGCAGTCTGCTGGGTCTCCACTTTCCGCGTGTATCGACTGGTGTAAGCTCATCCTCGAAGAGGCGAAGCAAGCTGTGCTTGACGCTGCTCTCGGGGTCTTCACGGTAGAGCAGATGGAGTGCCCGTCGAACATCGGCCAGGCTCACATAGCCATGGTCTCGGGTGGTCACAGGACGACCTCGACAGTCAGCGCGTGATTTTGAAAACTCCCGAAGTCCAACTCGTAAAGCATCGGTGCACTTGGTTCGCTGCCACCGATCGTGATAACACCTGTCGTCGCTTGCCCCGGTTCGAGGTTCGGAGTCAGCACTGCAGCATGGATCACATCGATGGGGGAACCTTTTGTTGCCTTGAAACGGGAGGCGGTTTGCTGACTAAGTTGGTGATCACGGAGGCTCAGAAGCGAAATCGGTGCTTCTGTCGGGTGGGGCTGAAACACGTCGGGCATGGTCACGCGGAACGGATCGCTCGATTGATTACGGAGAGAAAAGCGAATGAGAAGGCGGTCCTTCGAACGCAGGACCTCCTCAACGCGGACGGCGATCTCTCCGGGCTGCTGCTTTTGATCGTCCAGAGTGATACTTTCCGAGCGCATCACTGCGTCGTCCTGCGCTTGCATCGACAGTTGCCGCCGATTCTCGTCCGCAGCCGACGCCGTTATGGCGCTCTGCTGTGCAGTATGCCCAGCCGGCGGGATGCGCACAAGCATGTCCATCTTCGACAACTCACCTGCTGGATCAATCTCGTAGATCAATTGCCGCGTTGGCGTCCAGATGAAGAGATTCGTTGCTGCATTTTCCCGCAGAGGCTCAACGAAGAGCTTGTCCCCGTTGCGCTCAAGCGCGAAGTTGCTGTGATCGGCGAGCGCAAACATGGAGATAGGTTCGCCCGGATCAATCACGGTGAAATGATTCAGCGTGGTGTGGATGTGAGGTGTCTCGGTGAAGGTCGTGGTCTGGGCAGCGGCGGCCAAAGAAATGGCGCCGATCGCAAGCGTGGCGATAACTTTCATAGCGGACTCCTCTGCCTTCACACCGAGCGTGGAAGGCTGCCCGGAGAAGCCGCGCAATTGGCCAGCTTCTCCGATGCAGGGTTAGGCGTTTTCCACCAGTTGCGGAATACGCGTGTCATCGAAGAGAAGGGTGCGCTGTCCCGTGTACTGCCACAGGAATAGCCACTTCTCTCCAGTTGAGCCATCCGCATTCTCGATACGCTCGACCAGATAAGCTCTCTGCTGGTCATCAAATCGGACGTATCCGTTGACGGTTTCCGGCATCCGCACAGGCACACTTACGCCGTTGGTTTGCCGGGCAAACGCATCAACGATTTCCTGCGGAAAGGCGTGAAAGAGTACAGCTCCGGTGCCCTCGCCATTTGAGATGACGGTGTTCAGCGCCTGAGCCCAGCCGTTTCGATTCTCGACCTTTCCCTGAGCCCAGTAGTGCAGCCAGAGGTGAAGATCGCGGAAACGCTTCCGGGAGTACTCTTCGTTTTTCCAGAATGCGGCCTGGGCCTTGTTCCGTGCTTCCCATGCGGCGCTCCGGAGCTTCTTGTCCTCGCACTGGCGCATCTCATTCCACTGCGCCTGTGTGGCTTCAAGGGCGTCCTTGAATGGTTGTGCTTCGTCCAGGATCTGGTGCACAACGTCTCCGTAGATCGAGTTAACGAGTTGGCATTCCGTGAACATCTGTTCGGTATAGACGTTCCCCTCAAAGAGTCCGCGGAAGTCCTCGATGTTCCTCTTTTCTTCGAAGACGTCGCCCAATTCCTTGCGAAGGTAGTTGTACAGTCTGCCGACTTTGTCGGTGCCTGCAACTTCGAGGTACATGGGCAGATCGGTTACACGCGTCGCCTGTTTCAACTGCAGCCAGGGGGCGTCGGCAACCTCTCCACGAATCCGGTCCACTGCCTCTTCTTCGACCTTGACGCCCCACTTCAGCGCATCGAGAGCATTCTGCAGCTGAACGGCGAGTTCGTCGGACTCCCGAACCCGTCCCGCGGCGTTACAGGAGGTCTTGAGATTGGTGATAGCGCCAATGCTGTACCTCCCGCTTCCGCGAGCGTTCATTGCAACATGTTCCAGATTCCACCAGAGTGCGTGGGCCTTCCTGGTCTTGTTTTTTCCCGTATTCTTCTCGCCGGCATCGAATTGACATTCGGCTGCAAACCGTCCTTCGACGAATTTCGGGAACATGTCGGAAGGAATGGCGCAGACGGTGTCGAAGTCGAAGTCTCCCCCATTGCGTTTCGCGGTTTCCGAGTGGAGGATGTACGCTCCATCCATTCGAAGCTGCCGCTCAAGGATGTGGGTGACGAGATAATCCGGGAGGTTGTTCGATCCCAATGCCTGTTTGAACATTGGGACGAGTTCGATGTCGCTGAGATGCCGAACCGGAAGCAAATCACGTTCGGATCGCACCGGGTAGCGGACGCACAGACTCCGATCCGCGTTCAGCGAGTTGATGGCCCCGTCCCGCGGTAACCAATCGGAGGCCGCAAGGATCTTGCCCTCATGCTCGATGAGTATCCCATCATCTACCAGCGCAAACGAGGGCAGAAAGAAGCCGCCGCTCACCAGCATCCGGTAGATCTTACGTGCGAATTTCCGGTTGAGATGGTTGAGGACATGAGGGATTCGAATGGCAATTCCACTCTTGTCCGCCATCAGCACAGCGTCAACCGGATCCCAGGCTTCGATCTCAGTCTCTGACTCCCGATCCAAAGCTTCCGGGTCAAAACTGGTATCGTCCAGCTTGATGTCCAGGTTCGGAACCTCGGATTTTCCAAGGAGCTTCAACAGGCCGCTGTAGTCGCCGGTGTCGAATGCCTTGGTGATGGATCGGATATTTTCGATCCCTTTGACCTTGATTTCGGTTTCAAAGGATTCGAGCGATGCGTTCTCAACGAGAGATGCGCTCGATGAGAACTCCGATTGTTTCGACCACTGCCGGAAGCCGAGCACTGCCTGACCATTGAATAGACGGCCCGACGTGCGCAGCTTGGGAAGGAGTCGAACGGGTTCCTTGAGTTCTGGTTTGCAGGCGCTTTCAGGGAGAATCATGTCCACTTCGAGAAGATCTGCGGCATGATCGCTGAAAGGTTTGACCGCACCCTTGAACTGAAGTTTGTCGCCAAGCGTGTAGCCCAACCGGAACTGGGTGAACCAGGTCGGGAGAAGCTGCGCTTTGCGGTAGAGGGATTTGCGAAGCCAGCCGCGGCAGTCGTTGGTTCCAAGGACGTGATCCTTGACAACCGCGACGCGAAGATCGGCCTCCTCCAGAATGACTCTGCAATCCGAGATCAGGATGGAGAAGTACGTCACCATTGCTTCTGGCCAGCGCTGGTAACGTTTTGCAATCGCCTCGTGATGAGCTGCATCGACAAAGTAAAACCGAGTCTGCTTTGCCGAGCCGCTTACCCCTGCCAACTTGTACAAGATGCCTTCATGGTCGAAATTCTTCATGCGCTTTTCCACTTCGGCTTCTTCAAACGCTGACAGGTATTCAGGCGTGGTGACGCGCGCCACTCGGATCCCCGGATAGAGTCGTCCGATCAGCTTGTCCTTGAGCGTGTCTTCACGTCCCGGTTTGACGTCCTTACGGGTAACGAGTCCTGCTGCATCGATATCGAGTTCAAGAATTACTTCCCAATCGTCTGCAGTGTGCTGAATCGTGTACGTAGTCATCGTTATCTCCTCACTCATCTGGCGCATCAGAAGGCTGAGAGACTGTGCTGAACCAGCTATGTCTCCAGACGCCCGGCGCCCACGTTTTGGGTGGGTGTTTACTGAGCCAGGCTTCAGGTGCCAAAGCTGGTCAGCGGAATTCCTCGCCACAGAAGTGACAAGGTTTCAAGAGAGGCAAACATCGACCGGATGTTCAGGCGCGTTTCCTCTTTGAATCCCGTTGCTGACCTTTACTGCCCTTGCTGCTTCAGCAGGGGCCGCTTCACCAAAATCGGAGTTCCCCCCTGTACTTCCGCTTCCACGCGATAGGACATGAGCACGTGGATCATGCCCGATTGCTGGAATGCTTTGATCAATGCCTGATTTTCGTCGCCCGCTTCTTCACCGAGTTCGGGGCGTCCATTTTGCGCGCCGGCCTTGCTAAGAAAAAAACGTGGAGTGCCCTCGGCCGATTGCTTCGATTTCCGCGGCTTCTTTCGCCCTTCGGACGAAGCGGGCTCCGGTCTTTGCTCGGGTGACTTGGCGGTGGTTGTATCCATGGATTTGCCTTTCTACTGCTGTGAGTTCGCGGAGTCCTGCGCCGCCAGGATCTGATCTCTACGTTCTCCGTCAAGCTGGCGTTCGCTGTACCTCGAAATCCACAGCCCGTCCGGGTTGATCTTGGAGCGCTGATCGGCGACCAGCTGAATCTGGTACTCGCCAACGAAGTGATCTGTAGTCTCCACGCCGTTGACCACGTGATGCACATCCTTGACGCCATAAGCGACATAAGTGAGGTATTGGCCGGGAACTTTGTCCAGCTCCCGAAGATGGAATACCGACTGAATCTGATCACTGTCGATCTGGCCCCTGGTATTCGCATCGGTTAGCGCCTTTCGTGTCATCCCGCGAAGGTTTTTCTCCATCATGTTGAGGCTGACAAGCCAGTGCTCGTCGACATTCGCAGGTGTGTAGTTGAGGTAGTTCGTGAGAAATCTCTGAACGAAGGCCTGGTTCAGAAATTCATCGTTGCCAGGCTGCACTGTAGCGGCAACTCTCTGCGGCGCATCGCTTCCGATAACCGTTGTCTCCCCTTGGGGACCGATTCGGATCACCGTATCCGGTCTCATCCGGACACAGATCGCGAAGACGACGGCGATCACTGTGCTCAGGAGCGACAGGACGGTGATTACCCACCACCGGTTGCGGCTCGCAATATCGGCGCCGTTGATGTCGTAGTACTCTGGGCGAATATCTTCTTCAGCGCTTTTCGTTGCCATTCTTCTGCTCCTTTACCAAACCCGCATCAGGGATCATTTCTGCTCGTCGCGTTTCTTTTCGTACGAACTGGTGAACTCAGTGCCGACCTTGCTTGCGGCATCCCGAGCGGTCGTGTTCGCGCGCTTCGCCGCGGATACTACAGCTGCACCAGCGTTCTGAACCCCGCTTCGGATCGTCTCGCCGGTCTCGACAGGATGGGTAACTGCATGTGCGACGGAGCTTCCCGCTTTACCCACGCTGGCCCCAGCATTGACAACTGCGCCCGCTACTGTTCCGGCTGCGGCTCCGAATCGGCCGGCGGTTTCGGTTGGGTGGGTTATCGCATCGGCGGCACTTCCAACTGCCTGGCTTGCTCGATAACCGCCCTTTACCGCACTCGATGCCGCAAAGCGTGCGATGTGATACGCGCCCCATGTCGATAAGCGGTAGGGAGAGATCGAAGGACGCTGGCTCGATGAACCGCGACCGGCGCCACGGGCAGTCCCCTGGAGAGGAGCGGTCTTTCCTTGGCCGCCGGTGGACTGTCCTGCTCTTGCGGCGCCATTGGTGGCGGGCTGCGCAGTCGCCGGCGCACCCGCCGCGCGCTTACTTGCTGGTGGCTTTCCGGCCGCAACGCGCATACGCTCAGCGTGTTCTTCGGCCATGCTCGGGGAGGAATCTGAGACAGAAGCCGCACCGGCTGAACGAGCTGCCGACATACTGTTCACCGTGCTTGCAGACGGCGCAGCAGGAGCGTTTTGTCCGGTCGCAGAGAGGCGCTGTTGCGGTGCCGGCTGATTTCCTGCTGCGCCTGCAAGTGTTCGCGCGGTTGAAGCGCCGATTGTCGATGAGGCTGTGGTACCTTGCCCGGAGGCGAGTCCCGCAGACGGCAGGCTGGCGCGTCCGGCTGCGACACCCGCCACTGCTCCTTCCGTTGCGGCAACGCCCGCCGTCAGCGCGGTCGCCGCCGCTCCCATCAATGCCGTCGCCGTCCCGCCAACTTCGCCTGAAACAATCCGCTTGGCAATGAACGGAATGACTGCGATGGCCAGCGAATAGATGATGCTGGCGAGACCGATCAGCACTGATCCCTCAAGGTTCCCGAGAGCTCCTAGAAAGTCATTCTGGCTGAGCATCTGGCCGATCTGACCCATCTGGATGGCGTTCAACAACGCTCCAAAACCTGCGTAGAGGATGGCCCAGGCATTCCAGATGAACACATTCTCGGCGTAGGACTTCGCGAGCCGGTTCGTGGCCCCGAGCGGCAGGAGGGCGATAACGATCGGTCCGAAAATATAGAGGATGCTGCCGTAGAGAATATAGAAGAACCCGAAGATGGCGACGACCAGCGGGTAGAGCACATAGGCAACGATGATCAGCAGCGCATCGATCAATGCCGGCAGATCGGCGGTGACCAGTCCCCACAGCTTTTGGAAGCCGACCTGATTGAATTGTGTCTTGAGGTCATTCGCCCAATTGTCGAAGAGATTCCCGGCGCCCGAGGCGTTATTGATCCAGTTGCTTGCATTGACGAATCCCTGGTTGATCGTCGTGAAGACGGCATGGTAGTTCATCACTACCACTGCCGTCGCAACGTACTTGATAAGATTGGTCCCCAGGCCGCGCACATCCCCGCCATGGAGAGCCGACTGATAGACCTGCCAGAGGAATCCGATGACCAGAATGACGTAGGCGACGTTCTGCATGCCCGCGGTGATGCTCATCGCGTCGATCCCTGACACAGCCTGCGTCAGGAACCGCTCGAAGAGGTTCAGCTGCGTGCTTTGGAGGAAAGCAAGCGACAATACCGCGGGATGGAGAAGAGATGTCATGGCGGATCAATGCTGAGTTAAAGCACCGTTGATGAGTCCGTTGTTGTTCTGGTTATTGGCGGCTCCGAGCTTCGCGAGCTTGCTCTGGTTTGCGATGTCGATGCCGCGCGTACGCATCAATTCAGAGAGAGCCGCCTGGGTATAGGCGTTGGCTCGCACTACCCAGACATCTGCCTCCGCCTCAAGGATGGGCGCGCTCCCCGGCGCGGCTGCGGCGATCTGCTGCCCCATCTGGTCGGCTTCCGCCAGTTCCGCATCGGCAAGGGCATCGATCTCGATGGCGCGCTTCATGGCGTCCTGCGCCTGTGCATCGGTCATGTCGGCCATATTGCGGACCTCAGGAGAAGCCGCATTCTGCGCCATCACGACGCCGTAGACGCTCTGAAATTGCGAGGACACTGATGGCACATTGCTGGCGTTACGGGACAGAAGCACCGATTCGAGACTCTGCGATTGCGGTAGCGTCGCACTCGAAACATTCGTCCGGAACATGTTGCGAACTTGGGTGAACTGGTTCTCAAACTGGGTGACGGAGTTCTTCGCTTGATTGATTGCGGCAATCGGGTACACGACTTCTTGTTCGTACTGCGTGATGCTCTGCTGGGCCTGGTTGATGTCTTTGAGTGGCGCGGCGACAAACTTGCTCATCAGCGATTCGACTTTCGACAGCGCCGCGACAATCGCCGCAATATCGATGCCGAACTGTCCGTGAGCAGCTGCCGGGAGAAAGAGTGAGACCAGGAGTGCGGCGCCAGCCACCTTGACCACGCCGGCGCGAAACCATTTCCGCCGGGGTTGCGAGGATGCGGTTGCTGCAGTTTTCGGGCACTCTTCGGCGGGCCGTTCGTTTTTGCGCCAGAAGAGCGGTTTCCTGATCTTGTCTGTGATGCGTTTGAGGTCTGCCATCCTATGCCTCCGTTACCGGTTGGTAAGTGCTCCCGAGATGAGCTGGTTGAGGTTGCCTGCCGCAGCGGCCCGGCGCTTCACGCGCACATTGTCGTGGGCGATGCGCCCCGCCTCCTGCCTTAACTCGGCGGCAAGCATCTTCTGCATGAATGCCTGACATCGGAGATTAGCTACTTGGGCTTGTGCCGTCAGGTAGGGATTGGAACCGGGTGCGCTCACCGCAACCTGGTTTTCCATCTGATTGGCGGTCTGGAGAATCACATCCTCGCCCTGATCGGCGATCAGTGTCGTTTTCAAGTTCTCCTGCCCCAGAGCGTCGTCGATGTCCATCATGATTCGGTCCTGCGGTGCAGCATTGTTGACCAGTGGGATCGAACCGTAGTTGGTTGTGAAGCTGGCTTGGAGTGCCGACGTCTGGGCCGAAGACCGGCTATGAAGAATCGTCTCCAGCTGCTGCGGATTGGCGAGGGTGGCGCTGGGCGACGAGATTTGGAACACCTGAGTCATGTATCCGCGGTAGCTCGTAATCGAGTTTGAAACGAAACCGCGCGCCTGGTTCACAACCGCCAGCGGCCACACAACCTCCTGCCGCAGCTGCTGCATTTCCTGCGTCATTTCGTTGATGGATTTCAACGAGGAGCCCATGTCGTCCTGAATGGTGCCGAAGATTTCGTCGAAGACTCCGAAGATGCTGGCGTGGGCTTTGGTGGGCAACGCAAGCACAACGGAGACTGTGAGCAAAGCCGTGACGGCGTGTGCACGCCAGCTTCCACCGTTTCGGCGCACTGCCAGATCGTGTGTGTGTTCGGTTGTCTCTTGTTTCGTTATGTCTGTCATACTGCGGTTACCTCCAGCACCTCACCCGAAAGTTCTTCCGCGAGCGGCGCGAGTTCCGCAAGACCGCGAGGATAGCGCGCCGCCAGTTCCTCGTAGGCGGTCAGCAGGGGCATGTCTTCATGCGTTCTGAGCCACCACTTGCGATAGCTTCGCTCCCGCGGATACGTGGTCGTGATCCAATAATCGACAGGCGTCGGAACGATGCGAATGACGTGGGTCGATTCCGCTTTTTCCCCGATGGCGATCAGGAACTCGGCGCTGTGCCCTTTCTTCGGCTGAGCGAAAGCTTTGATTTGATTAATGGCGGTTTCATTCAAACTGAGATGTTCACGATGCGCCGCCATGGAACCATGCTGTTTGCCGATGATCTTTGTAGAAGCGCTCTTAATGATTCCGAGGCCATGCGGGTTCGGCTTCTCATGGGTGCCAACGAATTGTTCAGGGATCTGGCCGATAGCCCAGACGCTTGCGTAGCGTTTGCGCGCAGTGAGAAAGTCACGTTCCACCTGCTGCGCCAGAATGGGGGTATCGAGGATGATCTTGCACTCGTCCATCATGCTGAGGCTCGGCCGGCCGCTATTGCCCGAGGTCCGGTGAATGGCTGCATGGGCGATCTGCAGGCTCATTGCGCCCTCGAGACGTGGGTCGCTTTTGAGCTTCTCGATATTGAAATAGAGCCACGTACTGTCGAGAGGAACCGTCGTCGGCCGGTCGAACAACCGTGCATAGGGTCCGTCGTCTACCCACGCTCTGAGCTTGGCTGCTGCAATCCTGGCCATTTCGTTGATCCGCTGATTGCGATCGCGATCCTGCCAATGCGCGAGTTCAGCGACGAAATCCCCATAAACGGGAATCGGACTCGCGGCCTTAGCGCTGCAGCGTTTGTAAGTCGCAATCGTCGCTTCAAGCAGGACGCTGTCCAACAGGTCAATATCGAAGTCCGGGGGAGTATTCTCGCCAAGCATGTGCCGGGTAAGATTCTTCAGGTACGAGAGCTGGTCATTCGATGGCCGGAACTCTCCGCTGGGCAGGTCCCAAGGATTGATTGTGGCGTCGCTGTCAAGCGAGACTTCGATCATCTTGCTTCCCATCAGTTCGATGAGCGGCCGATAAGAGTCTCCACTCTCGATGATCGAAATCAGCGCTCCGCTGCGCGCGGCCATCAACAGGAGTTGTTGCGCCAGAAGCGTTTTGCCCCCGCCCGTGCTTGCCATGAGCACCCCATTGGCATCCGGCAGATCCGGATCGAACATGGAGTATGGGATCAACTGGCGGTAGGGAGTTTCGATGAGGATGAGCGGGCTCCGGCGTGTGCCGCGCCACGGCATTTCTACCGGAACCAGATCCGCTGCATTCGGTGTGAGCAGGTCCTGCTCACGCTTGTCGGTCTCGCCCATGCCGGGAAGGGTCCCGATGAAGATGCGCCGCTTGGCCAGGGTTTCGAGCTGGGCTTTCGCGCCGTTCATCTGCGTGAAAGCCGTAAGCGCTTCTTCGACGCGGTTGTTGAGTTCCCGCTCGCAGAGCTCACGATCGGCTGTTGTGATCTCCGGCCTAGATGTACGAAGGATAACCGATACGGATACAGCCGCGGTCTTCAACGAGCTTGAGATCAGATCTCGCTGAACCTGAAGAAGCTGCGCCTGCGAAACTTCGGCCTCTGCGTTGAACTTGAAGTTGCCCTCGGCGTCCTTCTGCGCGGCAACCATCTTCTGCATCCGCTTCTTGTAGGCTTTGAGGACTTTCACCTGGTTTGGGATAACAACCTGTCCGCTGATAACCAGAGGGAACCCGAGTGTCGAAAACTTCTGCAGCATGCCCGGTAGCGTTGCGTCGGGCAGTTCTTTCAGGGTGAGAACAGAATAGAGATACTCGTCGATTTTGAGGTAGGTTTCGGTCTCTCTCCGGATGCTTGCCTCAGCCGCCTGCTCGCGCGCGCTGCGGTACCGCAACCAATCCTCCGCGGGAACGTAGGGACGGTTGTCGCGTCTGGTGGGGTGCTGGGCATTCTTCAGTTCTTCGAACAGTTCTTGCCTGGTCAGCCGTCTTGGCCCCAGCGAGGCCGCCTCCATACCACTTTCAACACCACGCAGGATCGACTCGAACTCCGCCACGTAGTTGTCATGTTGCTGCCGGCTCCGCTGAATTGCCTTCTTCTGGCTCAGTGTGAATGAGCCGGCCGAGTCTCTCTTCTGTGCCGGGTGATAGAGTTTCGCATGAATCCGCGGATCCCAAATGAAATAGATGTGCAGCCGGTTGTCGAAGTAGAAGCCTGCGCGCTCCTTTTCCCGCCACATCTCAAGCCGGTGCGCATCGAGCGCCATGACCTCTGCCTGCTCGGCGCGCTGTTCGGTAACGTAGCGATCGAGCAGATCGCCGAGGTGTTCTGAGATCTCGTAGCGGAATTGAATTCGCATACTGACGTCGGGAACAACACGGAACAGTGCCTCGATCCTGTCTTTCGCCTCGTTTCGCTCATCGTCCGTGGCGAAATAGGAGAGCACCCCTTTAAGCTCATAGCCCGCGACGAAAGCGCCGTTCGTTCGAACGAGGATGTTGTCGCGCCGCGGGATGTCCCGTAGCGGCAGCAATTCACAGAGGCCGGGCGATTTCAGTTTCTTGTCGTGTTCGACATAGGTCATCGGCATATGGATCTCCCGGGAGTCACCTCCGCAGCTCGCTCCAGGCCCTGCTTGGCTACCGCAGCAAGCGGCGCGATGTTCTCGTGGAAACGGGAAGCGAAGAGAATACTGGCGAAGACAGCGCGGGCAGCCTCGTTATCAAGCTGCAGGGCGATGGTCCCGTCGTTTCTTGTCTGTAATGTGGCTCGCATCCTGGTTACTCCGCATCCTCGAGAATGTAAGGTTGGTCCAACTCTGAATCTCGCTCAAGTGCGCTCCAGGCTTTGGGAGCGATAAGCGAACGCGCTAAATCGGTTAGATATCCGCGCGGGCGCCCGTACTTGAACAGGATCAGGAAAGGCACGGCGAGGAGCGGCACAACAAATTCCATAAAGACATTTAGAGGTATCCCAAACACGTGCGCCGTGTTGCTCACGAAGTGGGCGAGCAGGTTCATCAATGCCGCGATGGCGAGCACCAGGATCAGGTCCTCGAATTCCAGTCCGAGAAACTGGACCTTGGTGTGAAGGTTTCTATGCACGGCCGTGATGTTGAGGCTCATCGTTACCCTCCAATCCCATGCGCGTGTGTCACCAGCGATTCGGCGAGGCGAAGAATGCCGGATACGCTTAGCGCTCCAATGGCCGCGACGAATTTGCGAATCCAGGTCGAGCCCGGATAGATCTCTGTGAGGACGCCGCCCATATGGAGCGCCATCGCGCCCAGCTGCGAAAGAGCGAAGACGGGCAGGATCACGTTCGCCGTGTAGTCGGTGAGCGTCATCAAGGCGATCCAATAACCGTCGGCGCTGGTTGCTCCGGCATGTTGCACGAATCCCTCCAGCGCGCGCAGGATTCCCGAACAGGTCAGCGAGCCAAAGCCACCGTAGAGAAGTTGCTCGAACGCCTCTCCCTTGCTGTACCGGTAAACGGCCCCGGCAAAAAACAGCCCAGCCATGGTCGGCATGATGGTGTTCCCGGCCCATGAGGCGAGGTTCGTGATTGCGCCGTCAAGACTCATCGGCAATTCCTTATGCGGCCATGGCCTGCAGAAGCTTGAGAAGACCGGTTACGGTCAGGAACGCGATCGCTGCGAAAATCAGGCGCGTCCAGGGCCTGTGGCGGACGTAGTTGATGATGGCGCCGACGCATGCGAGCCCCGCTGCCGCCGGCATGATCTTGCCCGCGACGTAATTCCAGAGCGAACTGAGCATGTCCGTAGTGGCATACTCGTCGCCCGAATTCCATCCCTGAAGGAGCTGCATGGTCGCGGAGATCGACATCAAAAAGAGCGCGGCGACGACGGAGCCAAGCGGGTTCTCGCCCGCGGCGCCATCGAGAGTCGCTTTCAAGACGAAATAGCCGGCGAGTATCGGGACAAACTTTGCGACGACGATGTCGGTGACAAAGTTTTTGAAGACTGTTTCCATGTTCGCGAGCCAGCTTGTGCCGACCGAGCCGCTTGCAGAGGGAACCGTGATGCCTTGTGCCGCAATCCAGGAAAGAATCTGGGGAAGAGTGAGCAGGATGACGGTCCACAGAATCCACTTGCCGAACCGTCCCCCGACATGAAAGTTCGTTCCACCCTCGTGCCGCAGGCTGACGCCGGCGGCCGCGAGAGTGCAGAAAGCCGCGGGGACGGCGAGGTCGAACAGGAGTTGCAGCAGATCGAGAAGGAATTGCGGCACAGGCATCGTGGTTCTCCGTTACTGAATGCCTTGCGCCTGGGTGATGAAGCCCTCGGCCATGCGCCCGAGACCGGAGATGACCATGAGAGCGACGCCGGAGACACCCCAGCCGAGATAGCCGCGGCCGGATTTGAAGTGCCAGCCGGCCACGCCGAGGCAGGCGACGGCGATCACGGGGGCGATCACGTTGCAGCCCCAGTTCACGATGTTGAGGACTGTGCCCTCGACAGTAGTGGCCTGCTGGCCTTGGACCGCCTGGCCGAACTGTGGAGAGGTTCCCAGGTTTTGCGCGGAGGCCGCGAACGGCGCAACCGCATAACCCAGCAGCATGAGGCCGAGAGCGACTTTCACGGCCACGTGAATCCAGTCGATGTCTTTTGGCCGGTAGATTGTTGACGTTTGGGCTGACCCGATGGAGCAGCGCCAGACTGCGGATGCAGTTCTCATAGGTTTTCTCCTGGACTCGGCTGCTCGGGGCATCCGTGTCGAAGGAGAAGTTGCAGCCACTTCAAAACTCGGTCAAGCCAAGTGGCGTGCTGCGAACTGCTTCAACTGCGATGGCTGATGCGATCTTTGAAAGCCGATAGGGGTAAGCACCTTCTCAGGATCCCTGTCGTTGGTGCAGGCACGCGCCCGGGTGAGAGCCTTGCAGTGCCTATCGCCTATATGCTTCAAGAGCGGTGGCCCTTGGTATGGTTGGCAGCGCGCTTTCGGTTCCTGTGAGTCGACATTGGGCCTATGTGTGCAGTGACACAAAATGTTCGACTTTCTGGCAACCGTGCAGTGACACAAATCTGTCGAGAATGCACCTTCGAGAGCAGTGTGCCATTCGAGCCGGTTCTGGGACGTAGATGGCAGTGACACATCAAGACCGAAAATGAGTGGAATTGTGCAGTGACATAAGACGTCCGACAATGGACCGATGCACGAGGCGATCAATTGGCGACGAGATATTTCAGTTCATCCGAAGCCTGCAGGAATAGCTTGCAATCGCTAGATATGAGAAACCTCCTGCCTGTGACGTGATACGTCGACCGGCTTCACACTTCCTTGTTCAGGAGCACAAAAAAGAACCCCTGGCGGCTGGGCGCCAGGGGTGTAGGAGTATTCGCTCCGGAGCGTTCTAGGGGTTGACCTTGTGCAGGGCGGGCGAGCTCTCCTCGTGCTTGGTGAACACGATGTAGATCCTTGTTTCAGCGGGAACGGAGACGTATTCGCGGCTGTTGAGGGCCATGTTCATGATCGCGGAATCCCCGGCTGTTCCGATGTTCTCCGCCAGGCGTTCGCGAATGAGATCATCCTCGGAGAATGCCGAACTCGTGTTGTTGCCGAATACCATCGCCATTGTGGAGCCGATACCGGACACGCTCCTTACCAGGAGGTTTTTGCCCGTGTTCTTTCCGTAGACCTTTCCCTTGATCGGCCCCATGTCGAGTCCTTTCCCGACGGCTTCGATCTTCTCCCTGCGGCCATCGAGAAGATCGACTTCTTCGAATTTCACGGAGACGTTTCCTGCGCGATCCGCCTGTTGGATGTGGCCGTAGATCTCGGCCCCGGCTGGAAGGACCGTTTGATCGCCAATGGCGTAGGTGTATTCCACCTGCGCTACGACCAGGGTGGCGTCCGCGGATGAAATCTCGGTCTTCAGTTTGGCCAGAATTCGGGAGCCGGGGGTCAGGTCAAGAAACGGCTCATCCGTTCCCCCTAATCCTGCCGAGGAGTTCGACGTTGTCTGCGACTGAGTCTGCGTTCGGACGAACACAATCGACGTTTCCTTGAGCAGAGCTTGTTCCTGTTGCACATTCGCAGTTCTACCTGCTTGGTTCTCTCCATACGGGCGAGGCTCCTCCCATTTCTGCTGTGTATCGGCGAAGGAAGGGACTGACGCAAGGGAATCATTGCCATGAGGCGAACTCGGGGTATTCGGCGCACGCCTTGCCTGCTGCGCGCTGGCTGAGCTATCTGGAGAACGCATTCGCTTGATGTCGTCAAGCGTGAGCTGGCCGTCGTTGTCCGCCGTCTCCGGTTTGTTCACCGGCTTCATGAGCGGCGCGATCCCGGCGGGCGGCTTTGCGCCTCCTTGCTGTTGCCCTTGTGGCGGTTGCTGAATTGGCGTAACCGGCTTCTTGTGAGGTGGTCGCGCCACCAACATGGTGAAAACAAAAAAAAGCACCGCCGCCGCGAGGCCGCCGCCGAGGAGCAGGGCTCTGTTCTTGTCGAGGCCGGGTTTGATCTCGGAGACGGCCGCGGGTTCGGGCAAAGAGGACTCCGGTTGGGTGACCTGGCTTGCGGTCGTTTGAGATTCCGGCGCTGCTGGTGGCGGTTGCGGGCGCGGGATCTCGGTTTCAGGTGGAGCGTTCAACTCCTCCTCCGCAAAGGAGCTGTGCTCGTTGCGGTTGAGTTCGTTAGTACTCATCGTTGTTCCTCCTTGGTAGGATTTCCGGAGAGCGGCGGTGTAAATGGAAGGCGGATGAGAACGGGGCGGTCCACTTGGTCCGCCTGTGCGATCTGAAGAAAGAGCTTCTCTGTGGACTGCTTGAAATTCGGCCGATCAAAAACGACTGTGCCGTCAGCTCTCTCGCCGGCCCCAAGCCTCGTCGTGCTTAATCGGTAGTCCCGGATCTCCAACTGGTCGGAGATGACGGCCGTGTCCTTCTTTTTTTTCTTTTGTTTGCGCCCGGCGATCTGGATCTGCGGCGGAACGATCTCTACGGGGGGATCCGAGCGGTTCAGGATCGAGAACGAAACTGCGGTGCGATTGCCCCACTGGCGGATATCTCCCACAAACGTTTCAATTTGCTCGCCATCCCATTTCGTCCACGCGGGAGCATTGATTCGCGCCTGTATTGCGTATTCTTCATCGAGTTCCGAACTCGGCAAAGTGGATCTCTGATCGGTGGCGCTTGTAACTCGCGTACGGGCCTCAGAGCTGTGGGCATCCGCGGAGTTCGAGGTCAGTCCGGACACAATGAGGAAGCTGTGGGCAAGCCTGTATTCAAGGAGAAAATCGACTGGGAGATCGGTGCTTGGGTCCTTATCGCCGTCACTGATGAGTTCAAGCGTCACATGCAAGCCTGATTTCGTTGCAATGATCAGGTTGGATTGCGCAGGCTCCCTGGTGATGGGTTTGACGTAGACGTACTGCGGTTCGCCTTCGCTGTGGTCTGCCGAGAACTTTCCACGGCTGCCGAGAGCCACGGAATTGATCTCCTCCGGCATGCGGATGGCAGAGATGAAGCCAAATTGAAGGTGAAGGAGCGTTATCGCGGATGGATCGATAAGGAGCGTTTCGATCCGCGCGTTGACGGGCGTCTCCGCCCCGTTGACACCTAACGGAACCAGAATTAGCAGCGAGATAATCCAGCGAAATCTCATCTTGCTTGTACCCCCTTGAGAGAATTCCATTGCTGCAATCTGCGGACGACGTATCGTCGTCGAACAGCGCGGACATAAGCGATGACATCAGGGTTGCTGTAGCTGAGCTGTGCCTCGCCAACCCAGCGGTCGCCTGCGTAGTACGCCGCTGTCACCAGGCGAAGATCACCGTGAAACTCCCACATGAGCGTGGTGACGTAACGGGTGCCTGCTGCGACGTTCTGTTCAATGTCGAAAGGCCTCGCTGCTCCGAAGCGGCGTGCCGTGGAGGGCATCAGTTGCATGAGCCCCATCGCGCCCTTGTTCGACACGGCGCGGGGATTCCAACCGGATTCGACATCGATCAAGGCGGCAATCAACTCCGCCGGAACGTTGTAATGCCTGGCGTACCGCTCCACACATTGCTCAGCGAACGGTGGGTGAATTTGCCCATGCGCCAGGGTGCCCAACAAGAGAAGACTGAACGTTGTCAGAAAACGAATCATACGTGTGCACCTTGGATGGCCTCGATCTCCCGTGCATATTTGGCGCCATCGGCAAGAAGACTGGTGAACCCCTCGCGCAACAGCAAATGTCGGCGGTCCTTTTCCGTTTTAGCCAGGAAGGGCAGGAGCCAATCCCGATCGTCAGCCCGAATGCTTGACACTCCCAGTCGTCTCAGGGCTAGCGCCGTGTCAATGATTTCGGAGACCGATGGGGGCTTTTCCAGGCTGTAATTCCGGAACGCTCGAGCCAGCCCGGCGATCTCGCGATGGAATTCAGGCGTGGCGTCCGGAATGCGATTTGAAATGATCTCGGCTTCCCGCTCCGGCGTGGGATGCTCGACGCGAATGTAGAGGCAGCGGCGTCGAATCGGATCACCTAGTCGTCGCTCCTCGTTGCTCGTGATAATGACGACAGGGATGCTTTTCGCTTCGACGGTGCCGAACTCCGGAATCGAGAGTTGCCAGGCCGAAAATGCTTCCAACAACATCGCTTCGATTTCTTCCGGAACCTTGTCGAGTTCATCGACGAGCAGTACGCAGGGCGATGGCGTTTCGAAGGCTCGCATCACCGCGCGGGGGCGGTAGAAGTCCCGGCCCGTCAGGTTCGCGACAATTTCTTCCCAGGACATGCCCTTGTCCTTGCAGAACTCCATGTAGAGTCGCTGCAGACCGTGGTCGAATTCGCCGATCACTTGCTTGTCTGTGATTCCCGGATAGCACTGAAGACGCTCGACATGTGTTTTCGCTGCTCGCGCCAGTGAAACGGCAAGCTGGGTCTTCCCGCTGCCGGCTGGTCCTTCCAGCAGGATCGGTTTCCGCAGTTCGACGGCGAGAAACACCACCTTTACCATCAGCGGATCAATGAAGTAGCCGGCTGCCGCGAGCTTCGCCGAAAGAGCGTCAACCGAATCAAACATGGGGGTTGCTCCCTTGTGTTCCAGCAGGAAGCTGCTGGGGTTCGAAGACAGGCAAGAAGGTTCGTGGTCTCTCCGTTAACAATTGGCGCGTGGTTTTCCAAGGGGTTGCAAGCAATTCGGCCCAGCTGAACGTTGCGACGGACACCGAGAAGATGAGGCGGCGGTCTGTTGGGTGCGCCTGCCAAGGTGGCGGCGTACACCTGATGAAGACCTTGCGACCTCCAGCAGTCGTAGCTGCTACCAGAAGACACAATCTGATCCCGTTGCTCATAGAACCCCGCATTCGGCAAGAGCATGGGGCCGTTCGAAAACTCGGTCAAGTTTTATGCAAGTTGTTGATTCTAAAATGACGGATGGAGAGGGCTTTTTCCTTAGGATCCGGGCAGGAATGAATTTCGCGGTCTCCGACCTCAGCGCTTACGCCCGAGAGAGTGCAGATTTGAGCGAGTCTCGGATCCGTTCGATGCTGCCTCCGCTTTGCACAGGCGAAGCGGAGGAGAAACCGAGATGGCGAACGAAGCTCAAGGCACGAATGGCAATGGGTCAGAGCCCAAAAAGCTTCTTAGGGTCCGGGAGCTGTGCACGATGTTTGGGCTCTCGAAGTCTTTCGTCTACCAACACACGATGGAGAACGCCAAGAACCCGCTCCCGGTCGTACGGATGGGGAAGCGTGCGGTTCGCTTCGATCCGGACAAGATTTCCACCTATTTGCGAAGTCGCGAGCGGTACCGTCCCGGTGCTACGCTGGCATTATTCGACGGAATTGTGCGGGCCAACCGAAAAAGGAGATACAAATTGGCTCGCAATCGATTTCAAGCCGGTACCGTCCGGTTACGTACGGATCGTGGTCCAGCGTATTGGCAGGCACGTTATTGGGAGGACGTCGTCGACGAAGCCGGGAGGACAGTGCACAAGCGCGTGGCTGTCAGACTTGGTTCCCTCGAAGAGGTTCCGAACGAAAAAGTGGCTCGTCAGAAGCTGGCGGCGATTCTCAATACCATCAACGACAGCAAGCACAGACCAAAGAAGCAGATGACGTTCGGCGGCTTCATTGAGAAGTACCGCACGCTCAAGTTGGCGAATCAGAAAGGAACGACGGTGCACGGATATGAGACCAACATACGCGCGCATTACCTTCCGGCGTTCGCCGATATGGAGTTGAGCGACATCACCGCCGAGGATGTGCAGATATTCATCAACCAGAAGAGGCTCGATGGAAAGAAGCAGCAGACGCTCAAGAACTTGAAGTGGGGTCTGAGCTCGATCTTCGAGTCTGCGATTCAATTCGGATATCTCTCCGCTAATCCCGCCTCTCGTGCCAATCTTCCGCCGAAGGAAGTCAAGGAGAAGGTGAAGCTGCCAACTCCGAATGATCTCGTTCGGCTCATTGAAGAGCTTCCAGAGCCATACAGCACGATGGTGTATTTGGTATCTGTGAGTTCGATCCGTCCCGAGGAGCTGGCCTTCAGATGGTCGGACCTGGAACCGGAAGTCTGCAACCTGAACATTGTGCGCGCGATGAACAAGGGCCAATTCCACACCCCGAAATACCAGGAAGGACACCGCATCATTCGCTTGACCGACGCGGACGTTGATCGTCTGCTTTCCCTCAAACGAAAGGTGAACGCGAAGGATGACGATTGGATGTTTCCCAATCGCATCAAGAAGGGCGGAGCAAAGTTGAAGCCCGGTCCGATCTGGCACGAGCATATCCTCGCCCGGAAGATTCAGCCGGTCGCGGACAGGCTCGGACTGCCTCACATAACCTGGCGCCTCCTGAGGCATTGGGGAGCGACGCAGTTGGTTGGCGGTGGAGCGGACGTCAAAGTAGTGCAGCAGCGCCTTGGGCACTCTCGCCCTTCGACGACGGCGAACTACTACCTTCACGTTCTCGATGAGAAGGCAGACGCGGCGGCAGAGATGATCAGCGGGCATCTCGGGTACGAGATTCCGGCGGTGTCTTCCACGAATCCGGTAGAGGTATGAGGGAGGTGTATGCAGGGAATTCGGCTTATCTGGGCCCGCTGGAGGGCCCAGCGAATTTCTCAAAGTTCCTATCCGATTGAAAGTATTGGAGGCGCGGGCCGGGATCGAACCGGCGCATAAAGGTTTTGCAGACCTCTCCCTTACCACTTGGGTACCGCGCCCTGAACAGGCAATCTTGAACCAGAAGAGGAAGCCAGGACCAGCGCGCGGAAGAGCACGTTCCGGACTGGAGCGGGAGACGGGACTTGAACCCGCGACCCTCGCCTTGGCAAGGCGATGCTCTACCACTGAGCTACTCCCGCATGGTTCCTCCTGAGTATATCGGCCCGCAGGGGCAGGGTCAACGCAGGTTGTTGAAAAGCAATCCGCCGACACGGATTTCCTGTCTGGGAAGCTTGCCGGATCCCTCGCTACGCCGGAAGCGGATCGATCAGGCCCGAAGGATGACTGGACACTCCCCCCACGTGGAAAGCAGGCGACCGCCGGCCGCGCCGCGTCCTGCCCTCAAAACGCGGGAGCGGCCCATGGGCCGCTCCCGCGCTGGATCACGGATCAGGGCTACTGCTCCGCCGAGGCCTGCGAGCTTTCCGGATAATCGACCCGAACCGCCACAATCTCGTACGGATGAACGGGAACCGTAACCTGATCTCCGTTGAGCGGAAGCGACCCGCCCTCTGGTTTCTCCATCAGGTTCGTTTCCACGGCGCCGGTTGTGCCCGGCGGGACGCGCAGGACGATGTTACCGCTCTTCCCGGCCCACTCGTACATGTGGAAGACGAGCGAATGACTGTCCTCGGCCTTCTTCATCGCGGTCAGAACTACGTTGTCAGGACTGACGGCGACAAAGGAGTGCTCGGCGGGCATCGCGCCGGTGTGCGACTCCACCTGCACGGCTTTCAGCGGGTAGTTGAAGTCGTAGCCGTGACGCACCGTCATCGCCTCTTTCCAGCCCCCGGCATGCGGATAGAGCGCGTAGCTGAAGTGATGGTGGCCGCGGTCGGCGTTCGGATCGGGCCAGGTAGGAGAGCGCAGCAGGGAGAGGCGCAGCTGATTGCCAACGCCGTCGTACCCGTACTTCGACTCGTTGATCAGGCTGAAACCGTGCTGCGCATCGCCGAGGTCCGCCCAGCGCTGGGCAGGAACCTCGAACCGGGCCTTCTCCCAGCTGTTGTTGCGCGTGGTCGGCCTCTGGATCGTGCCGTAGGGGATTTCGTAAGTGGCAAAGGGACTGGTGGCCGAAAGCGCAAAGGAAGCCTTCAGGAGCACGTGCGTCTCATGCCAGTCAATGTCGTTGGTGACGATGGCCTGGTCGGCGCCGGTATCGAGCTCGATGTCCTGGACGAACTTCGAGTTCTGCCAGTGGCGCGTCACGCGGATAATGCCGCGCATCGGTCCGTGATCGATGACCTCGACGGAGTCGGCCTGGTTGAGCAGGGCTGGGGTTTCATCCAGCGTGCCGGGATCGATGTTCCAGGCGTCGTAATCCTTCGGCAGATCGTGGAAGGCCTGCAGCTCGTTGCCGCAGGAGTTGGCAGCGAGCGTTTCAAAGTTGCTCTTCCTGTCGTACAGGCTGGTGATGCAGCCGGTCGTCGGGTCGACGACCACCCGCAGCGCGGCATTCTCCAGCGTAGTGCCGGAAACACGCAGGTCGCTGGCGAAGGACCGGTTTCCGGGAACCACGCGGAGAACCTCATAGCCCATCGAGGGGATATTGCGGGCATCCACGAGCAGGTGGATGGTGTTGGTGCCTGCGTCTTTTGACAGGACCTCCGAGGGCAGCACAGTGCCGTGGGAATCGAGGACGGACACCTGGGATGTCGGACCGGGCATCTGCACATCCACCTTCGCCATACCCGTGCGCGACCAGGCGAGGGTATTGAAAACCAGGACCGGGACACCGGTGGATCCATGCGTATCCACACGCGCGGCAATCGTCTTCAGGGCCCTCCTGGAGATTTCATTCGTAGCCCAGCGAACCTGATCGAAATCCTTCTGGGCATCCTGGTAGATGACCCCGATGCCCGAGCCGGCTGCCAGGTCGTGAAAATCGTTAAATGTGATCTTCTTCCACGCATCGGTCAGCTCGTCGCCCGGATAGGGATTGCCGTCGAGCCAGGCCAGCGAAGCGTACTTCTCCGCATTCAGCGTCCACTCCGGGGCCTTGCGCAGATTGCGCTTCATGTTGGCCTGGGTAGTGAAGACCCCGCGGTGGTACTCCAGATACAGCTCGTCCTTCCACGTGGGAATGGCGATCCTGCCGGGGACGGGCGTGGGGGCATGGTAGCCCTGCGCAATAGTCTGGTAGTCCCACATCGGCGAATCCGAAGCCAGTTCCTTCTCCACGGTGGAGAAATACGGCTGCGCCGTCCCGTACTGCATCTTCGGGACGACTTTGCCCGGCTCCATCCAGTGCAGGCCTTCATCGAGCATGGCGCGCGTGGGACCGCCGCCGTGGTCGCCCACGCCATAGAGGTCCATCATCTCCGTCATCCCCGGCGCATACGCCCTCGCCTGGGCCAGGTCATCCGAGAGCCGGACCGGATTGAGGTTGTTGTTCGCGTAGTCATGCGGGAAATACGTCAGGACCTTGCTGCCATCGGGCGACTCCCACCAGAAGAGCTTCAGGGGCAGCTGATTGGTGTCGTTCCAGGCCATCTTCTGCGTCACGAAATAGTCGACACCGGACTTCTTGTAGATCTGTGGGAGCTGCCAGTTGTAGCCGAAGGAATCCGGATTCCAGCCGATGCGGACATCGACGCCATAGTTCTGCAGATACCAGCGCTTGCCGATGAGCAGCGAGCGCGCCGTCGATTCGCCGTCGGGCATGTTCAGGTCCGGCTCGACCCACATGCCGCCGACCACCTCCCAGCGGCCTTCCTGAATGCGTTTCCTGATCTGGTCGTTGATCTCCGGGTAGTCGCGCTTCATCCAGTCGTTGTAGGCCGCCGCGGACTGCGTATAGGTGTAGGTCGGATATTCCTCCATCAGCTGCAGCGCCGTGGAGAAAGTTCTTCTCACCGTATCGACGGTTTCGGTCCAGGGCCACAGCCAGGCCGCGTCAATGTGGGAGTTGCCGGTCAGGTGCAGGGTCGCCTGATCCATCATCGGCTTCAGCCCTTCGAGCGTGGACTGCGCGGCGCGCAGCGAGCCGTCGAACTGCTGCTGGTTGGCCGAGGTCAGCGCCTCCAGATCCACCTGCGAAATCGACTTTTCCAGCGTCGCCTCATCGGTGCTCACGTCTTTTGAAAGACTGGGAATCAGAACCGCCGCAGAAAGGAATTCCTCGCGCGAATCTTCCGGGTTGGGACGGTTCGATGCAAAGGTGATCTTCATCGGCGTGCCGGCAAAGTGCTTCTGGTCCACGGTCGCCAGCAGCTTCACAGCGACCAGCACCCGTTCACCCGGCTGTGCCTTGTCGAACAGAATAATGGGCTCCAGATCGTCCCCCATGGCAACCCGCCGGCCGTTGAAATAGATAATCTGCGGCATGGGGCCATTGGCCCATGCCTCGAACCGGAACCAGATGCGCGTGCCGGTCAGGTCGTAGCCCTCGAGATTCTTCGGAACCTCAATCCACTGGCGAAACCAGACCGCTTCGTTGGGATATTCGGCATTGGTTTTGGCGACGGGCCAGCTGGAGTCGTCCAGAGTGGGGTCCTCGGCGTGGGGAACATCCCCGGCGTGGTAGCGCCACTGCCCCTCGGGCAGATGATTCAGATTTCCAAGGCGCGCGATGACCGTGCGTGCCGACTCCGGCAGGTTCTTTTCAGCGACCGTCACCTGCTGCGAAGACTGCGCGGACAAGAAACCACAAAAAGCCGGCGTCAGGATCAACATCCGGAACCAGTACTTCAGCATTCGTTCGTCCTCTGCGAGATTTGTTTGATGGAAAGCACTCAGCCGATGAGGATAGCACGTCGGAACGCGTAAACCGGGGGACGCGAAGGCGCGGTGAAAAACGGATGTTCCATCGTCTGACCCAACGCACAGCCGGACTGAGGGTGATCGGCCGGAGGGCATCGGCCGCCCATCCACAGGGATGGAGCGGCCGAAACGCGGCAGATACGGCGTTATTGCGCCTGCAGCAGCAGAGCCCAGTCGTTGCGATCCGGCGCGGCAGGGGACTTCCAGTCGCCGCCACCGGCGGCGGGCAGGTCGATCCTCTCGCCGGTCATGGCACTAAACCACTGAACCCGGTAATGACCCGGATCGAGATGAACGGTGACATCCCCGCCGTGCGGCAGGTACACCGCATACAGCTTTCCCGGTTCGGCCAGGCAGTAGTCGCCGTTGTTGACCAGCTCATCGTGGGGATTGGTCTTCCACCACTCAAAGCTCGTAAAGAAATCGACCATGTGGCCATAGCCGAGAAACATCGTCATGGTGTCGTCGCCGCGCCCATTTAGCCAGCCGCCACCGGAATCCGGCCAGATGTTCGTGCCGCGACGTACGGTTTCGCCCGAAGTCTGGTAGCCGCCCGCCATCGCGATATCCCACGCCGTGCGCCGCAGCACATCGGCCGAATCGCCCGGCGGCGGTGGCGCCCAGTGCGGATAGTGATCCTCATAACCGTATTCCTCATTCGTCTGCGGAATAATACGCCCCGCCTTCTCCTGCAGCCTGCGCGATTCCAGCATCAGCTGGTGCTGGTTCCGCGACCACTCCTGGTACGAAGTGAAGCCGAACCAGGACGACGCCCGGTCCTGATGGATAATCTGCGTCGGGTGGCTGGTCTCCAGATGCTTCCAGGGATCGAGTTGCTGGATGAGCATGCCGGTTTCATGCGTCCACTGCACGTCGCGATACCGGTCGAGGTCGTCTCCCAGATCCCAGGTAATGTTGGAAAAGGCCCCGAAGCGAGCCACCGCATAGCGGATGAAGCGGTGCTCATCCTCGCTGCCCGCAACCGGGTGGGTGGGAGAATCGCCCATATCCAGCACGACCGAAATGTTCATATCGAGACTGCGGGCAAACCTGAGCATCCGGTCCCATTTCTGCCAGTAGTCCACGTCGAAGCGGGAATAATCGAAGCCCGGATTCTCGAGATCCTCCGGCCGCGCCGCGGGCCAGGCCGTGGTGAAGTAGTTCCAGGCCGGACCGTTCATGGCGGGTTCGCCATAGAAGATATTGCTTCTGCCGGCCACCGTCACCCGCAGCCGATTCACCTTGAGACGATGAAGGCGCGCGATGCTGTACCGGATCGTGTTCTCGTCGCGCCAGCCGACCAGCCAGTAGGCAGTCGTGCCGTTGAAGAAGAAATGCTCTCCGGTTCCGGTCCAGATGAAGTGCCAGGGATATTTCGGATCGACGCCCAGCAGGCCGCGCCGGTGGCCGTCCGTCGCCTCGAATGTGCCCTGGAAGGGCTTCTGAAAGCCGCCCTGCCGGTACACAATCGAGTACTTATAAGCGCCCGGCGCTGTCGGCATAAAGCGGATGCGAAACACGCTGCCGTCCATCGAATCGCAGAAGCCACTGACGTTCCAGCTCCTGCTTCCGTCGGCGGTTTCGAGTTTGCCGGTCAGCGACGCGTCCTCGAATGGATCGCGGGCGTCGGGTGAATGAACCGTCGCCGTGACCTCGACGTAATCGAAGGCCTCGACGCTGTGCTGCGGCTGCGACCAGGATACGTCTGCTGGTGCTGCCGCGGCACGAATGGGTACGGCTGCGATGAGCATGAGGGCGAAAACCGGGCTGCCGATTTTGCAGAGTTTCTGTAACAGGCATGCGCGAGTCATGGACTTTCGACTTTCCTCCGGGGAACAGAGAGTGCTTCCGATGCTACGCCCTGCGGGGTGCGCAGTGACAGCGTTTTCGCGGCAGTCACGGCGGCTGCCTTCTAACCGGGGTGGCATTCAGCCTGTTGCCGATGGAGATTGGTCCGCATAACCCGCTCCGGCTGTCCCCGGGGAAGGCTGGCCAGGTTTAACTTAGAGAAGAACCGGAGGACGATCGCCGGAGAGGCGCAGGCATATGCAGAACAGCGAGCAAAATGGCAAGGCTCAGGAGTCCTTTCTCGAAGGGCTCTCGTCCACCTGCGGCGTTGTTGCAGTGGCGATGTTCGTCTTTGTGTTTCTCTTTCAGAATTTCTTTATTCCTTCCTCCTCGATGGCCAGTACGCTCCTGGTAGGCGATCACGTGATGGTGGATCGCGAGACGTTTGCGCCGGCAACCAGGTGGGCGCCTTTCGTGCACTATCGCGATGTTCGCCGCGGAGACATTGTTGTTTTCTATAAGCCGGCGGAAGAGGCCGACGGGCAGCACATGATTCTGGTCAAGCGGGTCATCGGCATCCCCGGCGACCACATCCACCTGCGCGACGGTGTCGTCTGCCTGAATGGCAAGGCACAGACTGAACCCGAGGCAGCAAAGCCAACTCCGAGCACCTTCGATGCGTACGCCGATGATTTCCCCTCGGTGCCGGCCGCCGGCATGCCCGCTGTAACGGCAGAGTGGGCAGAGTCGCTGCCTTCGTATGTTCACAATGGCGATCTTGTTGTGCCGCCAGGCCAGTACTTCGTGATGGGCGACAACCGGGATAACAGCCTCGACAGCCGCTTCTGGGGCTTCGTGCCTCGCGCCGACATTCTGGGACGCCCGCTCTTCGTCTACTGGTCGATTGCAGTACCGGAATCCGACTCGGAGACCGTGCCGCTGAGCGAACAGGTCCGCTCGTCGTTCAGCGAGCTGACTCATTTCTTCGCAGAAACGCGCTGGCTGAGGACCTTCCACCGAATCCAGTAGCCTTCCCCGCCATCGCGCGGGACAACATCCACCCGAAGCATTCAGTCCTCCTGGTCAGCCGGGCTGCGCGGCGTTACTCGCCGGTCGCGGCAAGGATGAGATCGGAAGCCGCGGCGCTCTGCGGAATCGCTACACTGAGCACGCGATGCGCCCCGTCATACTGCGGGTTGCTGACCGGTTCTCCATTCAGCGTGACCGATGCTTTGGCGGAAGGCCAGTCATAGACAGCCACCCGCACTTCGTTCCACCAGGGCTTCATGGTGCCGCTCTGCGCTCCGATGTGCAGCGACAGATGTCCCGGCCATACCTCGCAGGTGTACTCGATGCGAAGATAATCGCCTCTGCGGTAGTCAAGGGTGGTGCCGTCGTCCTGATAGAGAGATCCCCTGCAATCCGGCCCTGGATAAACGCGCAGTTCCAGCGGCCCATTCGGCTTCTGGTCCGTGTCCTGCACCAGCGGTTCCGTGGGAATGATCGATCCGCCGCGCACATAGACCGGCAGCAGACTGGTCTGGTTCGCGACGGCGATGGTTTCCAGCGGACTGGCCGGCTCCGTGCTTCCGGCCTGCGCCGCTTTCCTGGGGAGGACTTCGCCGGCTTCGCGATGGGTCACGCGCTTTCCCGTCCAGTAGTCATACCAGGGCAGCGGCGGAAACAGCACCTCATAATCCTGCGCTTCATCGGGATACGGCGCGGGTGCGACCAGCAGATCCGGGCCGAAGAGAAACTCGCTCCCCGCATCCAGGTCCAGCGGATGGCGATCCGGGGTGGCATCGGGAAATTCGAGGAACAGCGGCCGCATGATGGGAATTCCCGTGCGCGACGCATACTCGGCCGTGGTGTAGAGATAGGGCATCAGCCGGTAGCGTTCATCGATGTAATGCCGCCGGACCGCCTCCATCGCCGCCCCCCCAACCCACGGCTCCTGAGGATTGCTGCCCTTCTCGGTGTGGTCGCGCATGATGGGATTGAATGCGCCGACCTCGATCCATTTCGTGAGCAGATCCATCTGCGGTGATCCCGCGTACCCGCCCAGATCATCACCCACCATGTAGTAGCCGCACATTCCCAGGCTCTCCAGCATGGGTGTGCTCAGGCGCAGATGCGACCACGAACTCGAATTATCTCCCGTCCAGGTCGCTCCATAACGCTGGCCTCCCGCATAGGTAGCGCGCGTCAGCACAAAGGGCCGCTGATTGGGTTTGAGCGCCAGCAGTCCATCGTAGGTGGCACGCGCATTCTGCATTCCCATGATGTTGTGAATCTCGCGCTGGGTCACGGTGCGCGGGGCAAAACCCGGCTCCTCGATTTTGCCGAGAACATCGAGAGGAACGGTCTTTGACGGCGTGTCAAAAACCGAAGGTTCGTTCATGTCATTCCAGAAACCCGCGACACCTTCGTCATAGAACGTCCTGTACAGCATGCCCCACCAGCGGCGCGTGCTCTGCTCGGTGAAGTCCGGAAACACCGACGGCCCCGGCCAGACAATGCCCACAAAATTCGAGCCGTCGGGATTCTTCAGGAAATGATCGCCGGCCGCACCCGAGTTGTACGGCCCGTATCCCTGGTTCGGCAGATAGGCGATATGCAGGTCGGTGATCGTGATCAGATGGAACTGCATTCGCTTCAGCTCCTGTACGAAATCAGGAAAATTCGGGAATTTTGATGGGTCCACTGTGAACGGCCGGTTCTTGATCTGGTAGTCGATATCCATGTAGAGCGCATCCGCAGGAATGCGGTCGGCGCGCAGCCGGTCAGCGATGCTCTTCAGTTCCTGCTCCGTTCCGTAGCTGTAGCGCGACTGCTGAAACCCGAAGGACCAGAGCGGCGGCAGCGCAGTGGTGCCCGTCAGCCATGCGTAATCTTCTTCTACCTGCTTCGGCGCCGGACCATACAGGATGTAGTAATCGAGCGAACCGCCCTCGGCTCCGAAGGAATACACATCGCGCAGAGCCTTCCCGAAATCGAATTCGCTCCTCCACGTGCTATCGAGAAGTATGCCGTAGCTGACACCCGCGCGATCTGTGAGGAAGAACGGAATGCTCTTGTAGAGCGGATCGGTTCCTTCCTGGAATCGATACGCGTCGGTGTTCCACATGACGTATGCGCCGTTGCGGCGGTCGAGAGGCCCCGTCTTGTCGCCCAGCCCAAAGTAGTGCTCGTCCTCCGGCATCTGCTTCCACGCGCGAAAACCGATGTCGCCGCTGCTTTCGTCCCTCCGAAACTCCACCGGCCGCATATCCCTGACGATCGCCTTGCCATCCTCATCGAAAACCGTGAGCCGCAGATCCTCGCGGCTGATGCGCACGCGCAGCGTACCCGTGTCGAAGCCAATGGAGGAAGAATCCTGCTGTGCTGTAACGTCCACACTGGCTTTCAGAGCATCGGCCAGCACAGCCCAGGACGCATTTTCAGGGAGCGTGTGACTCGCCGACATTTCCACGCGAAGGATGTCGCGACGCAGAGCGGTGATCCTGACGCTGCCCGGCCCGCTCTCAATCTCGATTCCGTTCGGCAGCGCGTGAAATGAGCTGAGTTTGTTCAGCACCACGGTTTGGGCCTGCATCCCGGCAATGCCCGATGCCAGCAGAACAGCACACAGGATCCAGCGCATGAGTCAATCCCTCCTGAACTCTTCCCCGAAGCACACCCTCGTACAGCGCGCACGCACCTTCGCGAGAGCCAGCCGCCTCTGTATCTCTTTCTGTATACATGGGCGACACGCGCCGCATCGCCGCGTTTTCATTAACGGGAGAAACTGGTCATCAACAGAGCGCAGCCGCGGCAGTTGCGGTCATTGACGGGACCAAATTGTACCGCATGCAGAAGTTCTGACACCGTAACTACCGCATTGCAGATCGGCCCGCAAGGCCGCGGAGCGATCTCCCGCGCACAAACAGCGCAAAATTTTGGACATTTCTCGCAGCCCCGGAAATGATAACTACTTTCGGGTTAACAACACAGGTTCGCAGCCCATCGGAGAGCTCCGAAGTTGCGACGGAATCATGTATTCTGATAGCGAGTCCTTATGTTGGCACTCAGTTCAGCAACAGGAGAAACTGGAATGGCAGAGACGACGAAGAAGGCAAAGGCACCCGCAACTCCACGCAAAAGGGGGACTAAGACGACGACGGCTGCGGCAGAGGCGCAGGCCGCAGCAAGGTCTCAGGTCGCGGCAGATCCGAAGCCGGCAATGGCGTCTCAGACTGCGACGGACCACAAGCTGCGAGCGGTGTCTCACGATGAGATCGCGCGCCTGGCTCATCAGTACTGGACCGAGCGCGGCTACCGGCACGGCAACCCGGAGGAGGACTGGTACAGGGCCGAGCAGGATCTGCGGAAAAAGGCTTCCTAAGTAACGTATTCATAAGTGCTGTAAGTCGTTTGCCCTTTTCTGTGTCAAGCAATCTCGGCGAGTTCCGGCGAAGACTACGTTCCCGGTCTATGTTGCGGCTAATTCGCCTGTATTAACTCAAGTGTCTACGTTTGTGTCTGGGATGAGGTTTGCGCTGCCGACAGCATCGCGACGCCGGCAGTGCAGGACAACCCTGCTGTGTGCCCTGACTCGATAACGATGCGCGCTGCACGTTGGTGGCGGACGCGGTGGAACCTGCAATGTGCGAGCGCTGGGAGGCGTCTGGACTCCCCCGCTGGCGCTGCTGTCGAGATCGTGCTAAGTTTTGACTAACTGGTTAATCAAGTGACCTCACGACGCCACAGCCCGCGCGCCGATCAGTCGCGACAGAGAATCCTCCAGGCGGCCATCTGCGAATTCAGCGAACATGGACTCGCCGGCGCCCGCACCGGCTCTATCGCCACATCGGCCGGCGTCAATAAGGCCCTGCTCTACTACTACTTTCGCGACAAGGAGTCTCTTTACGCCGCCGCGCTGGACGAGGTGGCAGGCAAGGTGGCCGGCGACGCGCTGGCGGTGCTCCAGCTCAACTGCAGCCCCGGCGAACGAATGCTCCGCTTCGCCCTGCAGCACTTCGACCGCATCCTCGCCCAGCAGGGATTTCAGGCGCTCATGCAGCAGGAAATGGTGCGCCTGCGCGAAGGCCACGGCAGCGCCATGCGGATCATCGCAAAGCGCGCCTTCGAGCCGATGTTCCGTCGCCTCCAGACCATCGTGCAGGAGGGGATCCGCAGCGGCGAACTGTGCGACGTAGACGATATGCAGATGATGTACGCCGCTCTGGGAGCCAACATCTTCTACTTCCTCAGTGCGCCGATGATGCGCCTGATCGCCCCTTCCGCCCCCATGGCGCCCGCTGCCGTCGGCTCCCGGCGCGTGGCGGCGCTGGAGTTCCTCGGCCAGGCGATTTTTGTGGACCGCAGGCGCGGCACCCGCCTTGCAAAAGCCGTGCTCGCTTCCACTCCCATGCCCGAGTGCTCACCCCCCCGGGGAAGAACAGTATGAAACCACGCAATGGAATCTTCCTGGTCATGGGCGTGCTGCTGGTCATCGCCCTCTGCTGGTATTTTCTTTCGACCGACCGCACGAGCGACCTGCAGCTCATCGGCACGGTCGATGCCAATGAGGTCATCGTCAGCTCCCGCATTCAGGGCCGCATCGCTTCCCTGACCGTGCAGGAGGGCGACAGGGTCACTGCGGGCCAGCTGATCGCCACCATCGAGGCGCAGGATCTGACCGCTGCGCGCAACGCCGCGCGCGCCGTTGTTTCCGGCGAACGATCGAAGCTCGCGGGTTCCCGCGACACCGAGCGCCAGACCGTGGGTGGGACCGAAAGCCAGGTAGCAGTGGCGCAGGCCCAGCTGCGCGTTGCCAGGGCTTCTCTCGCCCAGGCGCAGGCCCAGTACGAACATCAGGAGGCCGACACGCGGCGCACGGTGGCGCTCGCCAGGGCGGGCGTGAGCAGCCAGCAGACCCGCGATGAGATGGTCACCAGCCTCAACGCCGCCAAAGCCGCGGTCGACTCCGCCCGTGAGAATGTCGACGTTCAGGCCGCCGCCCTCAAAACCGCCGAGGCCAATCTGTTCCAGGCCCGGGCGGCAGCCCATACGGTCGCTTCCACCCAGGCCGATATGCGCAATGCTCAGGATCTCCTCCATCAGGCGCAGGTGCAGCTCGGCTACGCGCGCATTCTCTCTCCCGTGACCGGCATTGTGAACGTCCGCGCCGCGCTGCAGGGAGAAGTCGTCTCGACGGCAACGCCGATCGTCACAATCGTGGATCTCTCACAGACATGGGTCTACGCGCCCCTGCCGGAGACCTATGCCGACGCGGTGGAACTGGGCGACAAACTCCGTGTGGTGATGCCCAGCGGCGCCGCGCTCGAGGGCGCCGTCATCGCCAAGGCGGCGCTGGCCGGCTTCGCCACGCAGCGCGACGTCAGCCGCCGCAAGCGCGACATCGAAACCGTCCAGCTTAAGCTGCTCATTCCTAATCCCGGCATGCGCTATGTGCCGGGGATGATCGCCGAGGTTTATATCCCTCACGACAAGCTGGTGCGGCAATGACCGCGGCTACGCCTGCCATTGAGGTCGAAAACATCGTCAAGCGCTACGGCTCCTTTGAGGCCGTGGGCGGCGTAACTTTTCAGGTCGCCGACAGCGAGATCTTTGGGCTCCTCGGTCCCAACGGCGCAGGCAAATCGACGCTCATCCGCATGATGACCACGCTGATTCCGGTCACTGAAGGCCGGGCGCTCATTGCAGGGCACGATGTTGTCCGCGAACCGGACGCGGTACGGCGGCTTATCGGAGTGATCCCCCAGGCTCTCACCAGCGATATCGACCTCACGGTCGAGGAGAACCTCTCCATTTACGCAAAGCTCTACGGCGTGCCCCGCGCCGAGCGCGAACGCAACATTACGCGGCTGCTCGAGGCCGTCGATCTGACAAAGTGGCGGCAGGCACAGACGAAAACCCTCTCCGGCGGCATGCGCCGCCGGCTCGAAATCGCTCGCGGACTGGTGCACAGCCCGCGCATCTTCTTCCTCGACGAGCCGACGACGGGGCTCGATCCCGTCTCCCGCGTTGCCGTCTGGGAAATGCTGGATCGCCTGCGCATCAGCATGAAGCTGACCATCCTGATCACGACGCATTACATGGATGAAGCCGACAATCTCTGCGACCGCATCGCCATCATCGACCACGGAAAACTGGTAGCGCTCAATACACCGCTGGGGCTGAAGGCCAGCGTGCCCGGTACCAGCGTGGTTGACGTTCAGTTCGGCGGCCAGCACCTGGATCGCAAATCGAGACTCGAACAGCTTGAGGGTGTCACCGCTGTGGAATCGCGGGGTTCCGGAGAATACCGCGTGATGACTTCCAATGGTTCGCTGACCACCACGCAGCTCGTGGGGATGGCGAGCACGCTCGGTGATCCCATCCGCGCGCTGAGCGTCCAGAACACCACGCTCGATGATGTTTTCGTCCACTACACGGGCCGCCAGCTGCGCGACGAGCAGGTGAAGGCTGTCGGATTCATCATGCCGCCGCGTCCGGGGATGCAGCCATGAACCGCATGCTTGCCATCGTGGAACGCGAACTGCGTAAGTTCTTTCGCTCGCCCGCGCTGATGCTGATGTCGATGATGCTGCCCCTGGTGCAGCTCATCATCCTGGGCAATGCCTTCGGCGGCAAAGTCACGCGCGCCCGTATGGGAGTGGTCGACTACGACCACGGCGAAGAAGCACTGAAGATTCACGAAGCCTTTCAGGCTGTGGCTGCCAATATCCGCACCTTCTACACCATCCCCTACCAGAACGAGCAGCAGGCCCGCGAAGACGTGCAGACCGGCAAAATCGACGCCGCGGTGGTCATTCCGGCCGAGTATTCCCGCCGCGTGCTGGCCGGCGAATCACCCCAGATCGGCCTTGTGGTCGACAACTCCGATCAGTTTGTCAGCGGCAGCATTGAAAGCGAGATGCAGTCGATCGTCGACGCTCTGAACGCACCGCTGATTCAGCCCAAAGTCGTCCAGAACATTTCTCTGGAGATCGTGGAACTCTACCCGTATGTGGAGTACATGAAGTTCCTGCTGGCCGGCTCCATCGCCCTTGCCATGTATGTCTCGGTCATGATCGGCGGAGGCATGCTGTACATCGACGACAAAGCCCGCGGCGTCCATGAAGGCTATCTGGTAACACCGATCACGAAACTGGAACTGGTGCTGGGGCTGAATATCGCGGGAGCCGTAAAGGCCGTGCTCTCCGGCATCAGTCTCACGGTGATTGGTTCGCTGCTCGCGGGGCTGGGAGTGATCTTTCGTCCGGCTGCGGTGGTTCAGCTTTCTCTGCTGATTGTGGCGACGTCCATCGCCTTCAACGGCATGATGTTTCTGCTCATGGTGCGCGTCGACGATCCTCTGGTGCCCCGCGCCATGTTCGGCGTGCTGAATACCCTGCTCTTCTTCCCCAGCGGCGCTATCTATCCGATCAAGGCCTTTCCCGCGTGGCTGCGCGCCATCGCCGTCGTCGATCCGTTTACCTACGCGGTGCACGGAATGAAAGCCATCCTGATCAAGGATGGCGGCTTCACGGCAATCCGGAATGACGTACTGTTTCTTTTCGGCTTTGGAATTGCTTCCCTGCTGATTGCAACGCCGCTGTTTCGGCGCACCCTGTAGGGACGGTGGGCGCCGTGCAGCGCCCACCCGGGGTTATGCGGCTTTCTTCTGGGCGGCATTGCGCCGCGCGGCCCAGCGGCGCTTCAGGGCTTCTGAAATCCGCCGTCGTCCTTCCGGGGTAAGGTTGCGCCGTCTGGGGGCGCCCACGGACGCGGAGTTAACTGCCGCCGGTCTCCCCCTGCGTGAGCCGGATGAATTGCCGGCGAGCAGAGCCCGGGCTTCTTTCAACCGGGCAATTTCCTGGTCCAGTTCTGCAAGAATCTGCTTAACTTCCACACTTCCTCCAGATAGTTAGATAAAGAAGCCATGCGAGATGACTTCCCGGACTCCTTCTTATGAGGGTAAATGTGGAAAGACGCCTTGACAAACAGACACACTCGGGACTGGAGACGACCTAGCGGGTTTCTTCTTCCCGCGAGGGCTTCGGCGCCGGCATCGAACGTTCTTCGCGATCCGGTGCGCGGTAGCTGATTCCAAGGCGGTTATCGCGTGTATTGTCCTGCGTGTATCGCCGCAGATCCCGCATCGTTTCCTGGCGGTCGCGTGCATAATCCATCGCCAGCCGCGTAAGCGCATAGGTCACGATGTCGCTGTGGTGCAGTCCCTGCATCTCCGGATCACGCCGCAGGTTCAGCCACAGCCGATGGACCAGCTGCACGTCTTCCGCGCGCAGCGCCGGAGCATGAGGACCGATGTGAAATGCTTCAGCCTGCCCATCCGGCGAAACCACATAGAACGTGAACTGCCGCTTCGGCTCCGGCAGATTTTCCCAGGCCTGGCCGATGTGGAAAGCCTGCTCCTGCGCTGACATTCTGGTCGACAGGCCGGCAACCAGCGCCGTCACCTCCAGCGAGTTCGCCGCCTGCACCAGTGCCGCATAGATATCTCCTGCGGGAACGACAAGCAGCGAAATGTGCTTGCCGAAGCTCTCCGCGACTGAGACAGCCTTGGTGAACAGCATCTGCTCATGCTCGCTGAAGATCTGTTCGTCGAGGTACTCGGGGCCGCCAGCACCCATAATCCGCGCCGTCAGCACCACGATATCCTGCTGATCGGTTCGCGTCCGGGAGAGAGCCCACTTGAGGGCATAAGGGTTCACCGGGTCGCGCATGGTGACCAGCACGCCGCCGGGGCGAACCTGCAGCGTCTCACGTCCGATCGTGTCCTGCTGCTCGAGCTGGAAATGCTCCTGCATCTGCTGCTGGGTCAGGCGATGCCTGCGCGCGTTGCTGCGCTCGGAGATGGCAAAGATTGTGAAGAACACCGCGGAAAACGCGATGCCGCTCTCCGTCGCCACGGTCTTCGTAATCAGATTCACTATCGCGGTCATCAGCAGGGTGAGAAACACACAGAACAGCCCCACCGGAAACTCAGTCTTGCCGATGCGGAAGTTAATGGGTACTCTCCAGCCCCGTTCTCCCTTGTATTTCCAGCGCAGCACGAGCATGGCCAGGGAGTTGAAGGTGAAGCTCCAGATCACTCCGAAGGCGTAGGCCTCGCCCAGCATGATCACGTTGCCCCGGCTCACGATAATCGTGAACAGCTGCAGAGCCACGATCAGATTGATGATCCGGTAGCTCGTCCCGAAACGCCGGTGGGGCTTGCGGAACCAGTCCGTGAGCACGCCGTCTTCGGCGACGCGCATCATGACGCCTGCCGAACCAATAATGGAGGTATTGATCGCCCCGGAGAGGATCAGGAATCCGACCACCACGACAAAGACGCGGAAGACAATGCGCAGCGTGAGCGGACCGACCATATACATGGCCATGCCGGCAATCAGGTTATCGGCGTAGACCGGTACCCGCACCTTGTCGGGGATGATCATCGTGGCCAGCATCGTCCCCACGCCGGTGAAGATGAAGCTGTAGATCGCGATGACGATCGCCGCCCGCTTCAGGTTCTTGAGCTTGGGGTGCTCGATTTCCCGGTTGACCTGCGCCAGCGTCTCCTCGCCGCTCATCGCCAGTACGGAATGGCCGAAGGCCATCAGGATGCCAAACAGTCCCAGCGTGCTCGCCAGCTTCGTGCCACGCAGAAATCCCAGCGCATCGGTCGAAAAGTGCAGGTTGCTGGGAATCGGCAGCGGCGGCAGCTTCGCGCGGATATGAAACGCGGTGATGAAGCCCCAGCCCAGCAGCAGCACCACCATCACCGTGGTCACCTGCATCACACTCAGAGCCTTGTCAGTGGACTCTTCGATACCCTTGAGGTTTTGCCACCAGTAGTAGATGGTGACGATCGCCGCCAGCAACGCCGAGGTTTCGTTCACGGGCAGGCGGCTGGCCACATGAGGCGCGCTCATCAGCCACCCTGGCAGCCAGCCATGCATGCCGCTCACGGTCAGCAGTTCGTTGAGCAGGCCGGTGATGTACTGTCCGGCTGACACCCCCGAGATCGGCCCCGTCAGGATGTAGTCGAACATCAGCGCGGAGACGCTGAGCTTGGCAAAATTGCCGCCCAGGGCCTCCTTCACCACGCGGTAGACGCCGCCGCGGGTGAACATCGAGCAGCTCTCCACGTAGACCGAGCGCACCGCAAACGAGAAGAGCATCACGCCCAGGATGAACCAGGGGGCTGCCTTTCCAATCGCCTGCTCCGCGATGCCGCCAGCGTAGAAGGCCGACGACCCAAGATCGTTGAGCACCACGGCCGCCGCTCGCCAGAAGGAGATGAAGGTGAGCATGACCGAGGAAGCAACGACCAGCTTCACACGATCTGACTGGGGCGCGTACCGGGTGGTTCCTGAGGACATGAGAGATGGGGCGTTCGGAGACGCGGCAGGACCCTGTGCCCCCGCCGACGCGCTCAGCGCTGAGTTTATGTCTACAGCCTGGCCGAGTCAATCGTAGCTGAAGCTGAATTCCCTCCCCGGGCACCCGCTGCGCGTCAATTCTGCCTCGGACATGCGCTCACCGCATACAGCGCAAAGGCTTTCCCCCTCTTCCACGTTCATCGTAGGGCCGGAGAAAGAGGACTGATAAACTCATGCCGGGACACGAGCCATGCCCGAAACGCTTCCGCTGCAGACCCTCACCGCAGTTCTCGGCACGCCGATCACCAGCGTGACCGGTCGCCTGCGCGGGCGGCTGCGCGATGTGGCGGTCGCCACGGGAGCCGAAGCGGGACGGGTGGCGGGCCTGGTGCTGAAGAGCCGCAAAGGCCTGGAACTGGTTCCAGCGAGAGACGTCCGCTGGACCCCCGGCGGCGCCCTCGAGCTCCGCCCCGAAGCCGTCCTGAATCCGCTCCGCGGGGACGAGAACTTCATCCTCCTCCGCCAGGACCTGCTCGACCGCCAGATCATCGACGTGCATGGCCGCAAAGTCGTCCGCGTCAACGATGTCAACCTGCGCTGGCAGCCGGACGACGGCTCTGCCGAGCAGCTTTGTGTCATGGAAGTGGAGGTCGGGCTGCGCGGCGCCATGCGTCGCCTCCTCAGCGGAGCGATCCCCAGGCCGGCCCTCGAGCGGCTGGTGGCCAAGTTCCCGTCCCGCGTGATTCCGTGGAACTTTGTCGACGTCATCGAAGTCGATCCGGCGCGGCGTGTCAAGCTGAATATCGAGCACGAGCGCCTGGCGCAGCTGCACCCGTCCGATATCGCCGATATCCTCGAAGAGCTTGCTCCGGCCGAACGCGCCGCGGTCCTGCGCGCGCTCGATGAAGAAGTTGCCGCCGACACCCTTGAAGAAGTGGAGCCGCGGCTCCAGAAGTCCCTCGTTCAGGCGCTCGACTCAGAGACGGCGGCAGGGATCGTCGAAGAGATGGATCCTTCTGCCGCGGCCGATCTTCTCGCCGAGCTGCCGGAAGAGCGCTCCGAGGCCATTCTGGACGAAATGGGCCCCGAGGAGCGTCACGAAGTCGAAGAGCTGCTCGAGTTCCGCGAGGATTCCGCCGCCGGCCGTATGACCACCGAGTACATCGCGGTGTCGCGCGCCGCCGCGGTGGCCGACGGAATCCGCGCTCTCCGGGAATTCGAAGGCGATCCGGAGACCATTACCGAGATTTATCTGACCGAACCGAACGGATCCCTGCAGGGCGTGGTGCCGCTCGCGCGCATGGTTCTTGCTCGTCCTGAGACCCGCATGGAAATTCTGGCGGAGCCACGCTTTGTCACCTGCCGCGCCGATCAGCACGAAAATGAGGTCGCGGAGCTCTTCGATAAGTACAACCTGCGCGCCCTGCCGGTGGTCGACGCGGGCGGACGGCTGGTGGGCGTGGTCGAAGCGGACCACGTCATCGCATTCCTGCGAGCACGCGGCTACTGAGGAATGCGATGACCCGTTCCCGCTGAACCACCTGGGACGACACGTGAACCGTGTCTGTGCCTCTTAAACGCCAATCACCGAGCACAGCTCCTTCACCGCCGCCGCGCTCTTCTTCAGGGCCGCATCTTCCTCGGCCGTCAGTTTGATCTCCAGGATCTGCTCAATGCCGCGCGACCCCAGCTTGCAGGGCACACCGATGTAGTACCCGCTGATGCCGTACTCGCCTTCGAGATACGCCGCGCAGGGCAGGACCTTCTTCTTGTCCTTCAGGATCGCCTCCGTCATCTCCGTCACCGCGGCGGAAGGCGCATAGTAGGCGCTGCCCGACTTCAGATACTTCACGATCTCGGCGCCGCCGTCGCGCGTGCGCTGCACAATGGCGTCGATCTTCTCCTTCGGCATCAGCTCGGTGATCGGAATCCCGGCCACCGACGAGTATCGCGCCAGCGGCACCATCGTGTCGCCGTGGCCGCCCAGAACAAAGGCTGTCACGTTCTCGACGGAAACCTTCAGTTCCTCGGCGATAAACGACCGGAAGCGCGCCGAATCCAGCACACCGGCCATGCCAATGACCCGTTCGCGATTGAACTTCGACTGGCGGAAGGCCGCCTGCGCCATGGCGTCGAGAGGATTCGAGACCACAATCAGGATGCAGTTCGGCGAGTTGGCCGTCACCTTGCCGACCACGTCCGACATGATCCTGTAGTTGGTCTGCAGCAGATCGTCGCGGCTCATACCCGGCTTGCGTGGAATCCCCGCCGTGATGACCACCACATCGGAGTTCGCCGTATCCGCGTAGTCGTTGGTCCCGATCACATGACAGTCCGTCTTCGAGATCGGCATGGCTTCGAGCAGATCGAGTCCCTTGCCCTGGGGCACGCCTTCAATCACGTCGATCAGCACCACGTCGGCCAGTTCCTTGGCCACGATCCAGTGCGCCGTCGTGGCACCCACATTTCCCGCTCCAACAATCGTTACTTTCTTCCGCATTCCATCTCCTTTGTTACCACCGGATACCAGTGGCTCTCGTGCACTTCTCCCGGTCCGGGTTCATTCGCGCCGGAGGCGCGTCTGCCCGGACAGCCTGCGCTGGGCTTGCCGAGGGGCCACTTCTACATGTTTTCAATCATCCGGGTCGCAAACTCACTGGTCTTCACCTTGGTTGCGCCCTGCATCTGCCGCTCAAAGTCGTAAGTAACGTACCTCTGCTGGATGGTTTTCTCCAGCGAGCTTTCGATCAGCTTCGCCGCCTCATGCCAGCCCAGAAATTCAAACATCATCACGCCCGACAGCATCACCGATCCGGGATTGATCACATCCTTGTCGGCATACTTGGGAGCGGTTCCGTGCGTCGCTTCAAAGACCGCATAGCCGTCGCCGATGTTCGCGCCAGGGGCAATTCCCAGGCCGCCGACCTGCGCGGCACAGGCGTCGGAGATGTAGTCCCCGTTCAGGTTGGGGCAGGCCAGGATGCTGTACTCCGCGGGGCGGATGATGACCTGCTGAAAGATGGAGTCGGCGATGCGGTCGTTGATGAGGACCTTCTGCTTCCACTGACCGTTGCCGTGCGACTTGCCGATGGCGTCCAGCACGCCTTTCACTTCGGCGTACACTCCCTTGCGGAAATCCTCGGAGGCGAACTCGAGGCCGGGCTCAATGAGGGAGGCGTTCTGCTCCACGGTGAGGCCGGGATTCGCTTCGATATTGCCGAGGATCCAGCTTTCGCGCTCGGTGATGACGTGCTCGCGAAATTCCTCGACGGCGACCTCGTAGCCCCACTCGCGGAACGCGCCCTCAGTGAACTTCTGAATGTTGCCCTTGTGGACGAGGGTGACGGTCCTGCGGCCGGTCTCCAGCGCATGGCGGATGGCGTAGCGCACGAGGCGCTTGGTACCGGTGATGGAGATCGGCTTGATGCCGACGCCCGAATCTTCGCGGACCTTCTTCTTGCCCTCCTTCAGCATTTCGTCGTTGAGGAACGAGATGAGCTTCTTCGCCTCGGGGGTTCCTTCCTTGAACTCGATGCCGGCGTAAACGTCCTCGGTGTTCTCGCGGAAGATGACGACGTCGAGTTTCTCCGGGTGCTTCACGGGGCTGGGCACGCCCTGGTAATACTTCACCGGGCGAACGCAGGCGTAGAGGTCCATGATCTGGCGCAGCGCCACGTTGAGCGAGCGGATGCCGCCGCCGACCGGCGTGGTGAGCGGCCCCTTGATGGAGACACGCAGGTCGGTCGCCGCCCTGACGGTGTCGTCCGGCAGCCAGGTGTTGAATTTGCGGAAGGCCTTCTCGCCGGCGAAGACCTCAAACCACTTCACCGCGCGTTTGCCGCCGTATGCTTTTTCGACGGCCGCGTCGAAGACGCGCTGCGATGCGCGCCAGATATCGCGGCCCGTGCCGTCGCCTTCAATAAAGGGGATGATGGGATGATCGGGAACCGTATACTTACCGTTGTATTGAATCGCCTCGCCGTCGGCTGGCAGAGGAAGTCCGTTATATGTGGTCTGCATGTGAGCTGATTTCCTTTGCTGTAGGAACCAAATACCCAAGCTAACACCCGCCAAAGCAGCCTTGCAATCTGCGGGAACGACGCCGGAATCGGAGGTAACCCACGCCCATGTTCAGCCGACAGCTGCGATTTTCTGCTCTGTTCGCCGCAATCTGTCCCGCGCTGCTGTGCGCGCAGATGTTTGCCCAGGTGCAGCCTGTTCGCGTTGCCATCGTTGGCCTCGAGCACGGACACGTCGCCGGCTTCTTTCATCAGTTCCCCCTGCAGCATGACGCGGAACTCGTCGGCGTGGTGGATGCCAACGCTGCCCTGCGGGCGCGATACCAGCAGCAGTTCCATCTTGATCCCAGCCTCTTCTATGCGAGCCTGGGCGAAATGCTCGCGCACCGGCATCCGCAGGCTCTGCTCATCTACACCTCCATTGGCGAGCACCGGCACTGGATCGAAGAAGCGGCGGCGCACAACCTCGACGTGATGGTGGAAAAACCGCTCACGATCTCGCTGGACGACGCACTGGCGATCCGGCGGACTGCTCAGGAGCACCACATCCAGGTGCTGGTCAACTATGAGACGACCTGGTACTCGAGCAACCGCGAGGTTTACAACCTTCTGCGTCAGGGGCGGCTCGGCGAGATTCGCAAGGTGATCGCGCGCGACGGCCACCAGGGGCCAAAGGAGATTGGCGTGCAGCCGGAATTTCTCAAGTGGCTGACCGATCCGGCGCAGAACGGGGCGGGCGCGCTCTACGACTTTGGCTGCTACGGCGCGGACCTGATGACGTGGATGATGCACGGCGAGGCTCCGCTGAGCGTGACCGCTGTCGCGCAGACGGACAAGCCGCAGCTCTATCCGCACGTCGATGATGATGCGATCATCGTGCTGCGTTACAGGACGGCGCAGGCGGTTCTGCTGCCCTCCTGGAACTGGACCTTCAACGTGAAGAACATGGAGGTTTATGGCACGAAGGGATACGCCTTCGCTCTGGATCCAACCCGGGTGCAGGAACGGTTCAGCGAGCGATCAGCCGGAGAGACGGTGACGGCGCCGCCGCTGGGCGCTCCGGAAGATACATCGCTGCACTACCTGGCCGCCGTGGTACGCGGGCAACTGGTGCCGCGGGGCGACCTGACGGCGCTGGACACGAACGTGATCGTGATGCAGATCCTCGACGCAGCCCGTCAATCCGCGCGTACCGGCAAAACGGTGAACCTGCAGCCGCTACCCTGACCGGGGCTCACGGCGGCGTATCCTTAAGACTGTGATTTGCAGTCGAGGTTGCGCCGTCGTTCTGGCCCTTGCCGGGCTGGTTGCCTCAGCTTTGCCCTGCCGGGCACAGTACTCCGCGGACCAGCCGGTGGGCGCCACCGCGCAGCAGGCGCCCGCCTGGCAGAAGCATGCCGGAATCGATCAGAACCTGAACCGCCCTCTGCCGCTGAACGATGGGTGGGTGGATGAGTCAGGCCGCAGCGTGAAGCTGGGCGATTACTTCAGGGACAATCGCCCGGTAATGCTGGAGCTGATGTACTTTAACTGCAAGCTGCTTTGCCCGCAGGTGCTCCAGGGAATGGCGGACGCACTGCGCCAGAGCGGCTTCCATGCCGGGAACCAGTACGACGTGCTGGTCGCCAGCTTCGATCCGACAGATACTCCGGCGGAAGCGGCCATGAAGAAGCAGCAGTTCCTCTCGATGCTGGACGCGCCGAAGGCCGGCAACGCGGTACACTTCCTCACCGGACCGCAGGCCTCGATCACCGATCTGGCGGAGGCCACCGGCTTCCACTATGTCCGGGTGCCGGGGCCGGACGGCAAGATGGATCAGTTTGCCCACTCCAGCGTGATCATGATCGTCACGCCGGACGGCCGGATGTCCAAGTACCTCTTCGGCGTCAACTTCCAGTCGCGGGATGTGCGGCTGGCGCTGATCCAGGCCAGCACCCGGCATATCGGCACGCTCAGCGATCTGGTGCTGCTCTACTGCTGCAACTACTCGCCTTCGCAGGGACGCTACACGGTGGCCGTTCTGCGCATCCTCGGGCTGGCCGGAGTCGGCTCGATCATCGCGGTGGTCCTCATGCTTTGGCTGCTCTCGAAGAAGCCGAAGGGCGCGACGGTCGGCATCTGAAACCGCCGAGCGGCGGCGCAGTTTCCCGCAGCTGCGGTGAGTCGCAGGCCCCGGCGGTGCCCGCTCTCGCGACAATCCGGTCGCAGGATTGGACACACGCCCTGGGACTGCTGATTCTGCTACTGGTTGGAGCCAGTACCCGATGGCGAAGGGGAATTGCCAGTGTTGGGCGAGGCCTGCCCGGACCCGGCGCCTTGAGAGGCCCCTGCCTGAGGCAACGGCACAAGGACCACGTCATCCGTTTCAGATTGAATCGTGGCTTCTCCACAGTCGCTGTTATTGCCTGCTGCGTCAAAACGGCAACCATAGAGATCGTCCCTGGGCACGCCGCAATCTCCCGCCTTCAGTTCGGAGACCCACCAGCCCGAGCCGACGGGCCGTTTGCGTGGGTTGCCCTTCGCATAGACAGCCATCAACGTGGAACCGCTGGCCATCTGCCCATTTCCGCAGGTAAAGGTGCGATCGTTGCTGATGTAAAGGACCTTTGCTCGATTGTCCCAGGCTTCATCCACCAAAACCGGGTTACCGGAGCCATCGACATCCAGGTGCTCCGCCCAGAAAGAACGGTCGCGCCGGCTTCCCTTGAAGTGAACTGCCGCCGCGCCCTTGCCGAAAGCCTCGGTGTCAGGCTTCCTGCTGGCCTTTGGCCCAGGCCTGGGAGCTGCTGCCTTTGCCTGGACAGGTGGAGTCACCTTAACGTCCGGCACAGACGGTGCGGGTTTCGGAGCTGGTTGATTCACGGCTTTCTCGGGCTTAGGGGGTTCCTTGCAGGCAATTGCCATCAAAGCCAGAGCGGTCACGAGCGAAAAGACGACTGAATGAGCAAACCGAGCCTTCATGTTTCTCCTCGGACATTTCAAAGATCTGGGTCGCGGCCCCATCAAGCAGGGACGCGCTCCGGGCGTTCATCGCCACCAGACCCACGAGGCTCCTGCAAGACGGTCGCCGGCGGTCCGAACTTCCAGAGCGTTCGCGGCGATTATATCGCTCGCACCGTGTCAGATGCGAAGCGGCCAGCCCTTTGTGGTTTTTTCAGGAACGCCCGCCGCTTCTCCGCGACCATTTTCGGCTGCGGGCTCGGGGTGCTCGTGCTCGGAAGGTTGGGTGGCCGCGTGGCCGCGGACCATCATGGCTGCGACATAGGCGGCGCCGAAGCCGTTATCGATGTTCACGACGCAGACATTGGGCGAGCAGGAGTTGAGCATGCCGAGCAGGGCGGCGACTCCGCCAAAGGCAGCGCCATAGCCCACGCTGGTCGGCACGGCGATGACCGGAGCGGCGACGAGCCCGCCGACAACGCTGGGCAGGGCGCCTTCCATGCCGGCACAGACGATCACCGCCCGGGCTGCCCGGAGGGATTCGCGCTCGGCGAGAATGCGGTGCAGGCCGGCGACTCCGACGTCCCAGATGCGGGTCACGCGGAGCCCCAGGTATTCAGCGGTGACGGCGGCTTCTTCGGCGGCAGGCAGGTCGCTGGTGCCGGCGCAGACCACGGCGAGGGTTCCGGCGTCGGGGCGCTCGGTCCGGCGCAGCCCGATGATGCGGGCGGTTTCGTGGTAGACGGCGTCGGGGACGCGGTCGAGGACGGCGATCCAGGCCTCGGGACTGCAGCGAGTCGCCAGGACGCTGCCGCCGGCAGCGGCCATGCGGGCAAAGATCTCAGCGACCTGGGTTGGAGTCTTGCCGGCGGCGTAGATCACCTCGGGCAGGCCGAGACGCAGGCTGCGGTGGTGGTCGATGCGCGCAAAACCGGCGTCCTCGTAAGGGAGCCGGGAGAGCTCGTGGAGGGCGGTTTCTGGAGCGGTGGTCCCGGTCTGGACGCTGCGCAGCAGTTCGAGGATGGTTTCGCGGGTCATGCACTGGCCTTCTTTGATTCGCCCCAGGCGGCGAGGGCAGCTTCCATCGCGGCGCGGAGGGGGACGGAGTGTTCGCGGGCGGCGCGGCGGCAGTCCTCGTATTCGGGCATGGCGTTGAGGATCTCGCCTGTGGAGGAGGCGATCTTGACGCGGATCTTGCCGTATTCCGTGTCGACGGGGACCCATTCGCGGTCGAGGATGACGCGGTCTTCCTCATGGCAGCGGATGCCGAGGGTGGTGGTTTCGCGGAAGAGCAGGCGCTGGAGCGGCCCCTCGTCGCCGGGGCGGGCAAGCACGGTGAGCAGCGTGCCGGGGCGGCCTTTCTTCATGACGACGGGCGCAGCCATCACATCCAGAGCGCCGTGTTCCAGGGCCAGTTCCATGGCATGGGCCAGAACCTGGGGGGTGACGTCGTCGAGGGCGCACTCCAGAACCATGACGCGATCGCCGGGGAAATCTGTGCTGACGGCGCGGCGCGTGGGCGTGCCGACCGAGAGGCGCAGGACGTTGGGGAAGCCCTGGGGATCGTGATTCCCTGCCCCGTAGCCGAGGGCGCTGTTCGCGAGGGGCGCGTGGTCGTCGAAGCGGCAATCGAGGGCGCGGAGCAGGGCGGCTCCGGTGGGGGTGGTCAGCTCCATCTGCGGGCCGGCGGAATAGACAGGGATGCCTTTCAGCAGCTCGGCGGTGGCCGGGGCAGGGACCGGGAAGCGTCCGTGGGCGCAGTTCACAAAACCGCTGCCCACGTTGACCGGGGTGCAGCGCCATTGGGAGACACCGAGGGAATCGAGCCCAGCCGCCGAGCAGACGATGTCGACGATAGAGTCGACGGCGCCAACTTCGTGAAAGTGGACCTTTTCGACAGGGATGCCGTGGACCTTTGCTTCGGCTTCGGCCAGCAGCTCGAAGGCGCGGAAGGCGATGCGCCTGGCGCCCTGGGGAATGGCGGCCGCGGTGATCAGATCGCGAATCTGCGGCCAGTTGCGCGCGTGGCTGTGAGGATGCCCGGCCGACGAGTGGTCGTGGTCATGCGGGTGGTCGTGATCGTGGTGGTGATGATCGTGATCGGGGCCCTCGTCGTGGTGATGATGGTGGTCGGAACCGTCGGCGGGTCGGCCGTTTTCCAGCACCTCGACCCGGGTGGCCTGGATGCCGCTGCGGTTGACGGAACGGATGCGCAGCTCCGCGCCGATGCCGAGGCCGGCAGCGGTCTTCTGGAGGAGTTCGGCGGGGACGCCGGCGGCGATGAGGGCGCCAAGCATCATGTCGCCGGAGATTCCGGCAAAGCACTCGATGGATCCGGTGGTCATAGAGAGTTCAGGAGGCCTTTGCAGGCGGCCGCGCCTTCGCTGCGAGCATCTCGGCGGGCAGCAGCTCGTTCATCGATCCGGAGCGGTAGCCGTCGCAGTCCACGGCGACATAGGGAAAGCCGGCGCTGCGAACGCCGGCGGCGATCCGGTGGAAGAAGTCGGGCGAGAGCGCCGCAGCCATCTCCTCTTCGGCAATTTCGATGCGGGCGACACTGCCGTGATGGCGAACGCGGAAGCGGCGCAGGCCGAGGGCGCGGAGGGCTTCTTCGGCCTCCTCGACCTGGCGGAGGGCCTCAGTGGTGACGCGGCGACCGTATTCGATGCGCGAAGAGAGACAGGCGGAGGCGGGCTTGTCCCAGACGCGCAGGCCGGCCTGCTGGGCGAGGGCGCGGATGTCGGCCTTGGTGAGGCCGGCTTCGGCCAGCGGAGCGGCGACATGATGTTGGGTGGCGGCGCGCTGGCCGGGGCGAAAATCCTTGCCGTCGTCGAGGTTGAGGCCGTAGGCGACGGCGTCAAAATTGCGGCGGGCCCGCACGCTTTCGAGGACGGTGAAGAGCTCGTCCTTGCAGTGGAAGCAGCGGTTGCCGTCGTTGACGGCGTAGGCCTCGTGCTCCAGCTCCCTGGTTTCGACAACGAGGAGCGGAATGCCCTGCTCGCGGGCGAATTGGAGGGCGTCGTGATAATGGCTGCGGGCGAGCGAGGCAGAATCGGCAAGGACGGCCTGCATGCGGTCGCCGAGGGCGCGGTGGGCAGCCCAGGCAAGCCAGGCGGAATCGACTCCGCCTGAATACGCGACGAGAACGCTGCCCAGCTGGCGGAGCCGGGCGTCGAGAGCGGCCTGCTTTTCGTCGAGGTTCATAAGCCGGTGCAGCCTGCCTTTGATCCTAGACCGTTTCGGCGCTGTCTGCACACCGGAACAAGCCCGGCGGAAGGGCTGCGGATTCCGCGGAGCGGGAAGCAGAAAAAAAGGCCCGAGACCCGCGGCACCGGCCGGAGATTTCGCTGCATCAGAGGAGATGCGCGGGTAAAGAGCGTGAATCTGGGAAGATAGAGAAAGATGACAAGTCCCCAAACGGCCACAATCCTGACCCCGGAAGAACGGCTAGCCAGGCGCAATCTGATCGTGCGGGACGCGTTCTCGCTGCTGACGCTTTTCCTGATTACGACGGCGATTTTCGGCCTCACCTGGCTGCTGTACCAGTCCTTCCGCGGGCATCAGCAGGAGCTGGGCCTGCGCTGGAAGGCCCGCGGGGAAGCGGCTCTGCAGGCTGGCCGTCCCAGGGAGGCGGTCGATGCGTTGCGCTCGGCGCTGATGTATGTGCCGACGCGGGAGACGGAGATCGAGCTGGCGACGGCGCTGGCTGCGGCGGGCAGGACGCCGGAGGCTGCGTCTTATTTCGAATCGCTGTGGGAATCGGCGCCGGGCGACGGCTTGATCAACCTGGAGCTGGCGCGCCTGGCGGCGAAACAGGGACAGGAAGCGGCGGCAATCCAGCATTACCAGGCGTCGCTGGACGGTACCTGGCAGGGAAACGGGTTTAACCGCCGGCGCGAGATCCGGCTGGAGTTGGCGCGGTACCTGATTTCGCGGAAGCAGGATGGCCAGGCACGGGCGCAGCTGCTGATCGCATCCAGCAATGCGCCGGACGATCCGGCCATCAAGCTGGAGGTCGCGGGACTGCTGGAGCAGGCGAACGATCCGCAGGATGCGCTGGGGATCTATCGGTCTGTAGCCGCGCGCAAGAATGCGCCGATCGCGGCATCGCTGGATGCGGGAAGAACCGCCTTCGGTCTGGGGCAGTATCGGGTCGCCGCGCAGTATCTGGGGCGGGCACTGGGGAGTTCGCAGGTGGAGAAGCTGCCGGACAACGAGAAAATGGCGGAACGGAATATGCTGGATACATCGCTGCACATCCTGCTGCTGTATCCGGCCCTGAATCTGGCGCCGGACCAGCGCGCGGAGCGTATCCTGTCGGCCAGGAGTACGGCACGGGCGCGTCTGTTGGAGTGCGCGGCGAGCAATGGGACGGCAGCTGGCCAGCTGGCGCCGCTGGTGGCGCGCTGGGATCAGTTGCCAGCCAGGCTGACGCTGAAAGCTATGGAACAGGATCCGGATCTTGAGCAGTCCATGATGCAGCTGATTTATGACACGGAGATACTGACAGCTCAGGTCTGCGGCCCGCCCGCCGGCGACGACGCGCTTCTGTTGCGGATTGCGCAGAACCCCGACGGAGTGGAGCTGGACTAGATGGCAGAACGCACGGCCGCCTCTCTGGAAACCGCAACGCCCCTGAGCGCCCCGCCGAGGGCAGGGGCACCGGCCCTGGCTCCGGAAACCAAACCGAAATCCAGCCTGGCCGCCGCGATGGAGCACATCGCTCCGACGCGGGACGAGCGGCTCTTTCTGGTGCTCTCCATCTTTATTGGGGTGATTTCGGGGCTGCTGGTGGTGGCGTTCCGGATCGCGATCGAGTGGATTCAGCTACTGGCGATGGGCTCATCACCGCACGCCGGGCAGCTGCGGCTGCTGTTCGTGCCGGGGATTGCCGGGTTGGTGGTGGCGGCGCTGGTGGTGTGGTTCTTCCCGGCTGCTCGGGGCAGCGGGGTGAATCAGACCAAGGCTGCTCTGTACATCTACGACGGCTACATCTCCTTCCGGACGGTAATCGGGAAGTTCATCACGGCGGCGCTGGCGATTGGCGGCGGCCATTCGCTGGGCCCCGAGGACCCTTCGCTGCAGATCGGGGCGGGGGTGGCTTCGATTGTGGCGCGGAACCTGCGGCTGTCGCGACGACGGCTGCGGATGTTTGCGCCGATTGGCGCGGCGGCCGGTCTGGCGGCGGCGTTCAATGCGCCCATTTCTGCGATCCTGTTCGTCATCGAGGAGGTTATCGGGAGCTGGAGCGCGGCGGTGCTGGGCTCGCTGGTGCTGGCGGCGATCTCGAGCGTGGTGGTGGTGCGCGGCTTCCTGGGCGCGGAGCCAATGTTCCGGATCCCGTCGATCACGGTGAAGGACCCGCGGGAGCTGATGGCGTATGCGGTGCTGGGCGTCATCGGCGGGCTGCTGGCGCCGGTCTTCGCCATCATCCTCGGCTACCTGCGACCACGGCTGCGCGCCATGCCGAGGTGGACCCAGTTTGTGCAGCCGGCAGTGGCGGGGCTGATGGTGGGAGCGATCGGGTATTTCGGATTCCCGCAGGTGATGGGGGTCGGCTACGACATCATCGACCAGGCCATGCACGGGCAGTTTGTGTGGCAGATGCTGCTGGCCCTGACGCTGCTGAAGCTGCTGGCCACGACGTTTTCGTTCTCCAGCGGGACGCCGGGCGGGATGTTCGCGCCGACGCTGTTCATCGGGGCGATGCTGGGCGGCGCGGTAGGAGCCTTCGAGAAGCACTTCTTTCCGCACCTTACGGGGACGATCGGAGCCTACTCGCTGGTAGGGATGGGCGTGCTGTTTGCGGGCTTTCTGCGCGCTCCGCTGACCTCGGTTTTCATGGTGCTGGAGGTCAGCGGGAACTATTCGATCATCCTGCCGCTGATTCTGGCGAACACACTGTCGTTTCTGCTGTCGCGGACACTGCAGCCGGTGGGGATATTCGAGATTTTCACCCAGCAGGACGGGCTGGATCTGCCTTCGATGGAGGAGCAGCGGGAGGAAGCGGCCCTCCACATTGAGGATGCGCTGCGGCCGGTGGCAGTACCGGTGGCACGGGGCAGCGATACGCTGTCGGCGGTGGCGGAGGTGCTGGCGCGCGGCGGCGCGCGGGCGTGTCTGGTGCAGCTGATTGACGGATCGTGGTACCCGATGAGCGCGGAGGAGCTGGCCACGGCTTCCGCCACTCTGGCGCCGGAAACGCCGGTCCAGCGGGCGCTGAAATCCGACCGTGCGCCGCTGCTCTTCCCGGATATGCCGCTGGACAGCGCGCTGCATTATTTCCCGCGCTGGCCGCTGCTGCCGATTCTGAACCGCGCCAGCCGCGAAACGCTGGAAGGGATGCTCACGCTGGACGATGTGCTGCACCGCTATCGTGCGGGAGAATAGAAGGGGTCTCATTAAGCAGTCTCGAGGCCTGGTCGAAAGCATGAGCCCGCGTCAGCGGCGGGTTTCATCCGCAGTCATTCATGGCGAGCGCGCTGGGTTGACGGGACCAGTTCCGGAGGTTCCCGCTTGCATCGCCAGGGCCGCGCCACTAGTCTCAAGCTTCGAAGGTCTTCGATTCACGCCTCATGCTGAGTCTCTATCAAAGGCTCATTCTCGGATGTGTCCTGCTCATAGCACTGGTCACCGCCGTGAGCTTCCTGGTGCGGACATCCTTTGTCCGGCTGGCGGCGCTGGACGTGCAGGTGCGGGTAGCGGAATCCGCGGTGGCTTCGCTGGCGTCGGCGCGGGGCGCCATGGCGCACGAAGAACTGATTGCGGTGCAGAGAGCGACAGGCAGCGCGACCGAGGCGGAGTTCCGCGACCAGGCCGCGCGGACGCAGACGCTGCTCCGCATGGCGGCGGACGACATGCGGCAGTTCGACAGTTCCCTGCGGGTGGATCTGGTGGCGGACCGGCACGAGCGGCTGCTGCGGCATCCGCCGGAGAGCGAGGTGGAGCTGACGCGCCAGCTGGAGGCGCTCCATCTTGAGATCCGGCACGACCTGGATCAGGTTTCGGCGCGGCGCGACGCGGTGGTGCGACCGCTGCGAGGGCAGGAGGACGCGCTGCGAGCTCGCTTGATTGCCGCCTGCGGGCTGAGCATCGTGGCCGCCGCTGCGATCTCTGCGATGATGCTGGCGCTGGTGATCGTGCCGCTGCGGCACACGGCCCGCGTGGCGCGGTGCATCGGGCAGGGCGACCTGCACCAGCGGGTGGAGTGGCGCTCGAAGGACGACCTGGGAACGATCGCCACGGAACTGAACCGGCTGGCAGTGCGATTGCGAGACCTGCGGGAAACGGAATCGGGCCGGCGGCAGATGGAGTTCCAGCTGATCGATGCGGTGGTGCGGTCCATCTTTGAGCCGGTGATTGTGACCGACGGGCGCGGGCAGGTGCTGAAGCTGAACCAGGCCGCTGTGGAGTTGCTGGGCAGCACCTCGCACGGCGCGGAACTGGACCGGATGGTGCTGGCCAATACTCCGGGCGGGGACAAGATCCTGAGCGCGATCCGCTCCGCCGTCTCCATGCAGCGCGCGACGACCGGCGAAGAGGGAGAAGCGGCGCTGCTGCCGATGCGCATCGGCCAGGCGGAGCGCAGCTATCGCTTGCGCACCACGCCCATGCGGGACAGCGAAGGGAAACTTCTGGGGGCGGTCACGCTGCTCGAGGACGTAACGGAAATTGCCGAGGTGGACCGCTTCAAATCGCGGTTCCTCTCCGTGGCGTCGCAGAGGCTGCGCGATCCTCTGCAGCGGCTGCGGCTTTCCCTGTACGCGCTGACCCAGGGGCACGCCGGCGAGATGCGTCCCCTGCAGATGGATCTGGCCACCAGCGCCGCGGAGGAGGCCGAGCACCTGGACGACCTGATGCTGGACCTGGTCGAAGTGGCGGAGCTGGAGACGGGGCGGCGGCAGCTCAGGATCGAGAAGCTGCGTCCCATCGACGCGCTGCGCGATGCGGCGGCCCGCTACCGCGACCGGGCGCGGGAGAAGAACATTGATGTGGAAATCGTGGCCTTCGAGGACATCGCGTTCGTGCAGGCCGACCGGCGGGCGCTGCGCACGATCCTCGACAATCTGCTGAACAACGCGCTGCGCTATACGCCGGAAGGTGGGCAGATCCGCCTGGGCGCTTCGGAACAGCAGGAGCGGGTCCAGTTCTTCATTCACGATAACGGGCGGGGGATCGAAGCGGAGCGGCTGCCGACCATCTTCGGGCGGTTTACCGGCGATCCGGGCAGCGGAGGGACGGGCCTGGGACTGGCAATGGTGCGCCGCCTGGTGGAAACGCAGAGCGGCCAGGTCTCCGTGGAGAGCCGGCTGGGCTCGGGGACCACCTTTCGGTTCACGCTGCCGGTGGCCGTCTCCGAACCCGAGCGGCACCCGGTGGAGGCGGGATGAGCGATCTGACGCCGCCCCGCCACGAGATGGCGGAACCGGGACGTCTGCGCGTGTATCTGGGCGCGGCTCCGGGCGTGGGCAAGACCTACCGGATGCTCGAAGACGCGCATCTGATGCGCCGCCAGGGGATCGAAGTCGTGATCGGGCTGGTGGAGCCGCACGGTCGCGCCGACACCGCGGCGCTGATCAATGGGCTGGAGGTCATCCCGCTGCTGGACGTGCAGTACCGCTCGGTGACGCTGCACGAGATGAATGTCGACGCGATCCTGCAACGCCATCCGAGCTGGTGCATGGTGGATGAGCTGGCTCACACCAATGTTCCGGGATCGCGCAATCGCAAGCGCTACGAAGACGTTCTCGAGTTGCTGGACGCCGGCATCAACGTGATGACGGCGGTGAATATCCAGCACCTCGAGACGCTGAACGACGCGGTGGCCCGCTCGGCGAGCACGCAGATCCGGGAAACGGTTCCGGACAGCTTCCTGCGTCGGGCGAACGAGGTCATCAACGTCGACATCACCGTCGACGAGCTGCGCGCGCGCCTGCGGCAGGGGAAGATCTACGCGGCGGAAAAGGTGGAGCAGGCGCTGGCGAACTTCTTCCGCAAGGGCAACCTGAACATGCTGCGGGAGCTGGCGCTGCGGACCACCGCCGAGCAGGTAGGCACCGCCGCTGCCGAATACCGCCGGACGCAGGGGCTGGAACAGGCTCCGATGCCGGAAAAGGTGATGGTGTGTGTTTCGGCGCGGGCAGGGATGGAGCGGGTGCTGCGTGTGGGCGCGCGCATCGCCGGGCGCCTGGCCACGGACTGGTATGTGGTGTATGTGGAGACGCCGGACACGGATCACCGGCACGGCAATCCGGAGGCCTTTGCGCGGATAGAGGAGTACCAGCGGATGGCGCGGGATCTGGGGGCCCGGGTGGTCTTGCTGCACGACACAAAGGTGGCCAACGCGCTGATCGAATTTGCGCGCAAGGAGAATATCTCCCACGTGGTGTTTGCACAGTCCGCCCGCTCGCGGTGGGATATTCTGCTGCGTGGCTCGATCATCAACCGCTTCCTGAACGAAATGCGGGACACCACCGTGCAGGTGGTGCCGGTGGAAAGAGAGAGGAGATAGGCTGCGCCTGCGGGCACGCGGGAAGGGTGCGGCCGGTGTGCTATATGTTGCCAGATGCCCTGCCACTCCTGGTGCTCCTCCGCTGTCCTTGCCGCAAGCCTCGCAACCCTGACCGCGCTGCATGCGCAGAGCCCCGCGCCATCGCCTCCCATGGGCTGGACAGAATGGGACGCGTACGGCCTGCCGGTGACCGAAGCTGACTTCCGGGCGAATGCCGAGGTATTGGCGGGGCTGAAGCAATACGGCTGGGAGTATGCCCTGCTCGACGCGGGCTGGTATGAACAGGACCCCACAGCCCGCGCCGCCGCCACCAAACACTATGTGTGGGACGCGAACGGTCGCCTGATCCCCGCCGCCAGCCGGTTCCCTTCCGCCGTCGGCGGAGCGGGCTTTCGGCCGCTGGCCGGCTGGCTCCACGCACAGGGGCTGAAGCTCGGCATCCACGTGATGCTGGGCATTCCGCGGCAGGCAGTGGACGCCAACCTGCCCATCGCCGGCTCCGGCTTCCGGGCGGCTGATGCGGCCGACACGCGCCAGACCTGCTCCTGGGACCGCGAGTTCTACGTCGTGAAGGACAACGCCGCCGGGCAGGCCTGGTATGACTCCATCGCGCGGCAGTATGCGGACTGGGGAGTCGGCTTCATCAAGCTGGGGTGTGTGAGCGACCAGCCCTTCCACCCCTCCGAGATTCGCCAGATGAGCGAGGCGATTCGCAGGACCGGGCGTCCCATGGTGCTCAGCCTTTCGCCCGGGCCGCCGCCGCGGGAGTATGCGCAGTTCGTCTTCCGCTACGCCCGGATGGTGCGCTTCTCGGCCGAGCACTGGGACCTGTGGGCGCCGCCGCCGGGAAAGGACGGCTATCCGGTGGGTCTGCGCGAGGATTTCGATCTCTTCGCGCAGTGGGAGGCGTATGTGAAGCCAGGACACTGGATCGATGGCGATGTGCTGCCGGACGGGTGGCTGGCTCCGCATCCGCCGGTGGGCGAGCCCCGGCACTCGCGCCTGAGCCCCAATGAAGAGCGCAGCCAGTTCGCTCTGTGGGCCTTTGCCCGTGCGCCTCTGATCGAGGGTGCCAACCTTTCCCGACTGGACGCGCTGACGCGCAGCCTGATGACCAATCGCGCCCTGATCGACATTGACCAGCACGCGCGCGAAAGCCACCCTCTCACGAACCTGCCACGGGGCTTCGAGCACGTCCGCGTGTGGGAGGCGCACATGGGCACGCCGGATCAGCCTCGCCGCTGCTTTGCCTTTTTTAATCTGGACGACGCGCCGGTGACGCTCAGGGCCGCCTGGACGCAGCTGGGGCTCACCCCGGGATCCCATGCAGCCCGCGATCTGTGGACGGGCCGCGCGCTGGCGCCCTCAACCGGCGTCGAGGTGCGCCTGCCGCCCCACGGAAGCGCTGTCGAGCAGGTGCGGTAGGCCGCCGCAATGCACCGACTGCCACGGCAAGCTGGGCGAGCGCTGACGGAGGTAGGCAAGCCGGACCAGGCGATCACCGAACTGCGGCAGGCAGCGGCGCTCGCGCCGAAGGACCTGAAGCTGCATTACGATCCGGGGCGCGTACCGGGCGGCGAGCAGGATGGATGAGGCCAGAACCGTACTGGCGCTGAGCGCCAAACTGTACGGCTCGAAGGATTCGGCGGGGCCGAAGTAGCGCGACCTGCAGGCGGAGCCTGGCGGCATTGTATTCTGGAAGGGCCCACCTCACAACACATGGCTGCGGCGGTCCGCGGAAGGACGCAGAAGGAAACAGGGAGTGAGACTCCGGATGACCGGATCACAGCTGGGATGGATGCGGCGCTGCCGCCGGGGAGGATGGCGCGGGCTGGCAGCGCTTCTGCTCGTTCCGGGGCTCGCAGGGGCACAGCAGATGGGGAGTGCCTCGGGAATCGCGCAGAAGGCGCAGTTCGACGAGCAGCACCGGCCCATCACGGCGGGCGGCTTCGTGAAGACCGGACCCACCATCTTCAAGGACATCGCCGCGAAGGCGGGGCTGACGAAGTGGCGTAACATCACGGGCACGCCGGAGAAGCAGGTCATCATCGAGGCCAAGGGGTCGGGAGTCTGCCTGCTCGACTACGACCACGACGGGTGGCTGGATATCTATCTGGTCAGCGGCTCGACCCTCGACGCGCGGGCCGGGAAGGCGACCTCGCCGCACGCGGCGCTCTTCCACAACAATCACGACGGCACCTTTACCGATGTGACGGAGAAGGCCGGGGTGGCGAACGACCGCTGGGGGCTGGGCTGTGCGGTCGGGGACTACGACAACGACGGCTGGCCGGACCTTTATGTGACCAATGTCGGCAGCAACCGCCTGTACCACAACAACCGCAACGGGACCTTTACCGATGTGGCGGAGAAGGCGGGCGTGGCGCTCGACAGCGAGTCGCCCGATGTGGCCGTCGATCATACCGGGGCGACCTTTGGCGACTACGACGGCGATGGCCGGCTGGACCTGTTCGTGGCCGGATACATTCGCTATGACTTTCAGCATCCGCCGATCTCCGGATCCAAAGAGGCGGGCGGCTCCGTGTGCCAGTACCGCGGGATCAACGTGATGTGCGGGCCGCGGGGGCTTCCCGGGGCGGGCGATCACCTGTTTCACAACAACGGCGACGGGACCTTTACCGATGTAAGCGTGAAGGCCGGAGTCAGCGATCCGAATCGCTATTACGGGCTGGGCGTGCTCTTTGTGGACGTGAACAACGACGGCAAGCCGGACCTGGTGGTGGCCAACGATTCGACGCCGAACTATCTGTACATCAACAAGGGCGACGGCACCTTCGACGATCAGAGTTATATGAGCGGCTACGCGCTGAACCAGGACGGGCGCGAAGTGGCCAACATGGGCATTGCCGCCGGAGATTACGAAAACAACGGGCATCTCGACCTGGTGAACACGGACTTTGCCGATGACTACGACGTCGTCTTCCACAACGATGGAACGGGAAACTTCAGCGATCTGAGTTACAAGACGGGGATCGCCGCGAACACGATTCCCTTTGTCGGCTTCGGCGACGGCTTTCTGGATTACGACAACGACGGCTGGAAGGATCTGCTGATCGTGAACGGCCATGTCTATCCGGGAGTGGATCAGCATCCGGAGTGGGGCATGAGCTACGCGCAGCGTCCGCTGCTGTTTCACAACCAGCACGACGGTACGTTTGCGCTGGTGCCGGCGGTGGAGGGAACGGGACTGGCGGAGGTGGGCGTCGGACGGGGGGCGGCCTTCGGGGATCTTTTCAACGACGGCAAAGTCGATGTGGTGATCAATAACCTGGACGGGGTTCCGATGCTGCTGCGTAATGTGAACCCCGATCATCATCACTGGGTGGAGCTGCAGCTGATCGGTGGCCCCAGGAGCCCGCGGGATGCGGTGGGAGCAACGGTGTATCTCACAGCGGGAGGCCTGCGGCAGCGGGAAGATGTAGTGAGCGGCGGAAGCTATCTGTCGTCCAACGACATGCGGGTGCACTTCGGGCTGGGCGATGCCGCCACGGTGGACTCGGTCGAGATTCACTGGCCGAGCGGCGCGTTGGAGAAGGTACATCTGCCTGCCGTGGACCGCATTTTCACGGTTGAGGAAGGCAAAGGCGTCACCGGCGACCTGTGCACGGCCTGCGGTGCGGGAAAGAGATAGCATGCATGTATTTCGGGCCACGGTATTTCTTCTTGCGGCTGGAATTCTTGCAGTCGCGGTTGCAGCTCAGAACGACAGCGCATCCGGCTCGGAGATGGTTCCGGGGAACTTCGTGGATGTCACGTCGCAGGTCGGGGTGAACTTCCTCCACCAGGCGCCGCACAGCACGCGGAAGTATCTGCTGGAGACGATGGGGTCGGGAGTCGCGCTCTTCGATTACGACAATGACGGGCGTCTGGATCTGTATCTGGTGAACGGGGCGCCTTTCCCGGATTTTGTGCCTAAGGGGACGATTCCGCAGAAGACGGAACCGAAATACTGGAACCGCCTCTACCACCAGAAGGCCGACGGGACCTTTGAAGATGTGACGGAAAAGGCGGGGCTCCAGGGCGTGGGCTACGGGATGGGCGTGGCCGTCGGGGACTACGACAATGACGGCTACGAAGATCTCTATGTCACGGCGCTGGGCGGCAACCGGCTGTATCACAACAACGGCGACGGGACCTTTACCGATGTGACGGCGAAAGCCGGTGTGGGCGGAAGCGGATGGTCGACGTCGGCCGCGTGGGTGGACCTCGACGGGGACGGATACCTCGACCTGGTGGTGCTGCGCTACATCCAGTGGGACTGGAACGACGTGTGGTGCGGCCCCAAAGATAACCGGGGGTACTGCCATCCGGACGTCTTTCAGCCGATTCCGATGCTCGTGTATCACAACAACGGCAACGGGACCTTCACCGAAGAGGCCCACAAACTTGGTCTGGACGAGCCGGGCAAGGCGCTGGGCATTGCCATTGCCGATTACGACCGCGACGGGCACCCGGATATCTTTGTCGCCAACGATTCGATGGTGGAGTTCCTGTTTCACAACAAGGGCGACGGGACCTTTGAGGAAACAGGGCTGGAAGCCGGGGTCGCGGTCGACGGCGACGGACGGACCTTTGCGGGGATGGGCGTCGATTTCTCCGATTACAACAACGACGGCTGGCCGGACCTGGTGATCGGCGATCTGGCCAACCAGAAGTATGCGTGCTACCGCAACGATGGAGACGGCACCTTCAGTTACGACAGTTATGCAACCGGAATGGGTGGTGAAACGCTGTTGCATTCCGGGTGGGGGTTGCGCTTCATCGACTATGACAACGACGGGCTGAAAGACCTGATTATCGCGCAGGGACACGATCTGGATACGATTGAAAAGAGCTTTCCGGATCTGCACTACCGGGAAGCTCCGCTGCTGCTGCGGAACGTGGACGGAAGGAAATTTGTGAACGTGGGCCCGGTTTCCGGTCCGGTCTTCCAGCAAAAATGGGTAGGCCGGGGATTGGCGGTGGGCGATATCGACAATGACGGGCGGATCGATGCGGTCATCACCGAGAACGGCGGGCCGGCGCACATCCTGATGAACCGAACCAAAACCACAAACCACTGGATCGGATTCAAACTGGTGGGACACAGGAGCAACCGCGACGGGATCGGAGCGGTGATCCGCGTCGACACCTCGAAGGGCCCGCAGTGGTATACGGTGACGACCGCATCGAGCTACATGTCGTCCGGCGACGTGCGGGCGCACTTCGGCCTGGGCGGCGATACCGCGGCAAAGGCCGTGGAAATTCGCTGGCCCAGCGGCATTGTGCAGAAGCTGAGCAACGTCGAGGGCGGACGCTACCTGCGGGTGGATGAGCCTGCGGCCACAACGCTCTCGGGCGAGACGGCGCAGCGCGCGTGGTATGGGCTGGCGCAGGTGTACCGAACCATGGGAAACACCGCGGAGGCGCGCGTGGCGACGGCGAAGTTTCAGGAGATGCAGAAGCAGTCGGATGTGGCCCGCGCCAAAGATGTGGAGGACTGGCGCAGGCTGAATGCCGCGTACGAGGCAAAACCGGAGGGAGCCCCCGCCACGCAATGAATGCCGATCTCTCGCCTGTGAGTAAAGATGCTGCTCCGCAGCGGAGCAGATCGCTGAGGTTTCTCCCACTGACAATCCTGGGCTTTGCGCTTCCCCTGAGCGCACAAATCACGGTGGAACAGCCGATCCCGCAGCTGGCAACGGTGCATGTGGATGCGAGCCGTTCCGCGGGGCCGGAGATCCCGCGCACCATCTTCGGCAGTTTTCTGGAGCCGATCGGGAACTCGACCTACAACGGGCTTTGGGCGGAGTTGCTGCAGAATCCGAGCCTCGAAGCGGGTCTCTGGGATGCGATGCATGTGCGGCAGATGCTGGAGGAGGATCCGGAGCTGGCGCGAGCCTCGCAGCTCGACCTGCCGCTCCCCTGGCAACCGCTGGCGATCAATGAGGGCAATCGCTACGAGATCCGCTATGGAGATGCGGCCAACTCCTGGCAGTACGTCCGGATTTTCGGTGTGCCGGGCGAGCCGACGGGCATCCGGCAGGAAGTCTATCTTCCGGTTCAGCGAACGCTCGAATATCGCGGCAGCCTGTATGCGCGCCATGTCAGTGGCCCCACCAGGCTGACCGTTTCGATCCGCGCGCGCAACAGCCGGGACGTGCTGGCCTCGGCGCACATCGAGGCGAGCAGCGATGCGTGGATGAAGTATCTGTTTCAGTTACAGATTCCCGCCAATGCGCTACACCGGCTGGACCCCGCGGACTTCGTCGTGCAGCTGGAAGGCGATGAGGAGGTCGATGTAGATGAGCTGTCGCTGATGCCGGCGGATGCGCTGGACGGACTCGATCCGGATGAGGTGGCGATGGCGAAAGCGCTTGAGACGCCGCTGGTGCGCTTTGGCGGGAACTTTACTTCCGGGTATCACTGGAAGGACGGGATCGGGCCGGAAGACAAGCGCATCAGCATGCGCAACATGGCGTGGGGCATTCCCGAATACAACACCTTCGGCACGGACGAGTTTCTGCACTTCTGCAGCCTGATTGGAGCGCAGCCACAGATTGCGCTGAACCTGGGCAGCGGCACTCCGGAGGAAGCAGCCGGCTGGGTGCGCTATGTGGACGCGCACTGGTCGCGGCACAGCGGCAACTTATGGGAGTTAGGCAATGAGTTATGGGGTGACTGGAACCTGGGCTATCCCACGCTGGGCCAGCTGGCAGCGCGGACGCTGGCCTTCAGCAGAGCGGTGCGGGCGGTCGATCCGGATGCGCGGCTGATTGCCACCGGCGCCGACCCGGATGACTTTACGGAGTGGAACGCGGCGCAGCTCAGCAATCCGGCGGGGACCTTCGATTACCTTTCCACGCATTTCGTGGTCACCAACACGGCGACGGAGACCCGCAATGCTTCCGCCGATTTCATAGCAGCCGCGGCATTTGCTCTTCCCGTCGGGCTGGGCCGGAAGATCGAGCAGGAGCAGAACCAGATCAACCAGTTCCCCGCTTTCGCGAACAAAGCCCATGTGGCGTTTACGGAATGGCTGTTTATCGGGCGTCGGCCAGGCACGCCGAACTACACCAATCTCGGCGGAGCCATCAATACCGGCGGATTCCTGAACATGATCATGCGGCAGTCCGCGATCGTGCCCATCTCCGACATGACGGGCATCATGGAGTTCGCGGGCATCTGGAAGAAACGCAGCCAGATCTTTGCCGCGCCGGGATATTACGTGCTGCGGATGTACTCGACCGCGCACGCGACGCGGCCGGTCGCGGTGGAGACGCAGAGCGGCAGCTACTCCGTACAGCATGGGGTAACGCGGCTGCCGGATATTTCAGGCGTTCCCTACCTTGACGTGGTTGCGGCGCTGAATGATTCGGGCTCCGCACTGACGCTGTTCTGTGTGAACCGCAGCCTGGACACCGATATTCCCGCGGAGATTCACATCGACGGCTTTGCCGCCGGATCGATAGCCGATGTGCAGACGCTCGCGGGGAGCAGCATCGACGATGCCAATGACGAAGACGATCCGGAGCACGTCATTCCCGCAAAGACCAGGGATGCTGTCGCGGCCGGAGCTTTCCGGCATACTTTTCATCACGAAAGCGTAACTGTCATTACTTTTCACAGACAGATGTAAAGGAACCAATGATCGAAGCTGGGAGTGAGAAAGATATGGAATCGGCGAGCGGCAACGGAGCAGTGATTCGGGAGTCAGCAGCAGGCAGTTCCTTGCGGAACGGAGTTCGGCGCCGGTCGCGCGAGCTCATGGTTTCCATTCTTGCGCTGGCCTGTGCGGCGCCTGTTCTCGCGCAGCAGCCGCTGACGGTACGGACTCCGGCGACGCCGCTGGTGCTGCACGATCCTTATTTCAGCATCTGGTCGTTTAACGACACGCTGAACGGCGGGCCCACGCGTCACTGGACGGGGACCGAGCAGCAGCTGAACGGGTTCATCCGAATCGACAACAGGAATTACCAGTTCATGGGGCATGCGCGGGAGGTGCCCCCGCTGCCGCAGATTTCAAGAACGCTGTGGCCGACGCGCACTATCTACGAGTTCGAGGGCGCGGGCATTCATCTGACCGCGACCTTCTTCACGCCGGCTTTGCCGCAGGACATCGAGGTGCTGTCGCGGCCGCTGACCTATCTGACGTGGAGCGTGCACTCGGTGGACGGGCGCAGCCATACGGTACGGCTCTCCGTGAGCGCAAGCGCGCAGCTGGCCGTGGACAACGAGCACCAGGCCGTGGTGTGGGGCACGAGCCATGTGGGCGATCTGACAGTGATGCATATCGGCACCGATACGCAGGCGATGCTGGAGAAAGCCGGTGACAATCTGCGCATCGACTGGGGCTGGGCGGATCTGGCGGTGCCGTCGCAGCCGGGAATGTCGGTGGAGACGGTGGGCGCACACGAGTTCGCCCACGACGTGATGAGCGGCACACCGGCTAAGAGCGACGACCTCGACATGCCGCGGACTTCGCGGGTGGATCTGCCGATGCTTGCCGTCGATTTCGACCTGGGCGAGGTATCGGCAAGTCCTGTGACGCGGCGGGCCATGCTCGCCTACGATGATCGGCGCGCGATTGAATATCTGCACCGCCAGCTGCCGGATTACTGGCGGCGCCATCGGGAGACGATGGCCGATCTGCTGCTGACCGCCGAGCGCCAGGAGGACTCTCTGAACAGCCGGTCCGAGGCGTTCGACAAGGAGATCGTCAGCGACCTGACAGAGGCCGGAGGCGAGCATTATGCGCAGCTGGCGATCCTTGCCTATCAGCAGGCTCTGGCCGCGCACAAGATCGTCGCGGATATCGACGGCACGCCGCTGGTCTTCTCCAAGGAAAACTCCAGCAACGGCTGTACGGACACCGTCGATGTTACGTATCCCGCGTCGCCGTTTTTCCTTCTCTTCAATCCGAAGCTGCTGGAGGCGGAGCTGCGTCCGGTGATGGAGTATGCATCTTTGCCGCGCTGGCCGTGGCCCTTTGCGCCGCACGATGTGGGCACCTATCCGCTGGCGAACGGGCAGGTGTACGGCGGCGGAGAGCTGACGGAAGAGGACCAGATGCCGGTGGAAGAAAGCGGCAATATGCTGATCCTCTTCGACGCGCTGGCCAAAGCCGAGGACAATGCGGATTTTGCCTCGCAGTACTGGACGCTGCTTTCGCGCTGGGCCGCGTATCTGCGGGCGAAGGGGCTCGATCCGGAAAACCAGCTCAGCACCGACGACTTCACAGGCCACCTGGCGCATAACGCGAATCTGTCGATCAAAGCGGTGATCGCGCTGGGCAGCTACGCTCAGCTGGCGGAGATGCTGCACAAGAACGACGAGGCCGCGACGTACCGCCAGGCCGCGCAGCAGATGGCCAACGACTGGATGCGCATGGCGCAGGAAGGCGATCACACGAAGCTGGCCTTCGACCTGCCGAGCACCTGGAGCCAGAAGTACAACCTGGTGTGGGACCGCATCCTCGGGCTGAATCTGTTTCCGCCGTCGCTGGCGCAGGGCGAGATCCGGTTCTACCTGCAGCATCAGAATGGATTCGGCCTGCCGCTGGATAACCGCCATACTTATACCAAACTGGACTGGAGCGTGTGGACGGCAACGCTGGCGACCAATCAGCAGGACTGGGATGCGCTGATCAATCCACTGTACCGCTTCATGACGGAGAGCCCGACGCGGGTTCCGCTCAGCGACTGGTTCGATACGGTGAGCGGAGCGCAGGTGGGATTTCAGGCGCGTTCGGTGGTGGGCGGCGTTTACATTAAGATGCTGACCCTGCCGCAGATGTGGAAGAAATGGGCCGCACAGCCCCAACACCGCGATTCCGGGCAGTAACTTGCCGGCCTCCTGCCGAAGAAGTTACGGCGCCTTAAAGGGCCTCAGGCCATCCCACGGATACAGTCCGGTTGGACCCAGATCCGTGGGAACCTGCGGCCGGATGAGATAGCGCACATAGAAGCCCACGATCTGATTGTTGTAGCTGCGGGTGTTGTTCATGTTGAGGAAGCCGCCGGCATACCAGTGATCGGTAAGGTGGTAAGCCGCCTCGCTGTTCAGGTTGTAGTTGGCGCTCACGATGCTCTGCGCGGGATAGGAAGGGTTGTTGGCCGCAATCTCGATCGCCGAATCCAGCGGGAAGTACTGCGAGCTGTCATCCTGGAAGGCCTGCACACCGAGACCGGCAACCACCGTGTAGTGGAGGTTCACGCCGTAATGGCCGGTCCAGGAGACGGGTACATTCGCCAGGAAGTACGCCTGCGGGCTGAAGTATCCGCCCTGACCGTAGGTGAAATAGAAGGAGTTGACGGCGTAGTGCATCCCGAAGAAGTTGGCGCCCACGGTGAGGGTGCCACGGTCGGGAACCTCCTTCATACGCCAGTACGCGCCCGCGTCGCCGTCGATGCGGTGATTGGTCTGGACATGCACGCCGTTGATGTACTGGTAGCCGCCGCTGACGTAATAGCCGGAGCCGGCATCGCCTTTGCCGAACGCGGCTTCCCCGCCGGTGGTCATGACGCCGCCCCAGACGTTGCCGTCGTAGCCCGGACGGGCTGAGCCCGGATCATGCAGACCGGACCAGGATAGCTGCGAGTCTTTCACGGAGTCGCGAGTGAAGCTAAAAGTGAATGGCCCGTTGGCAGGGCGCCAGTTCATCCGCCCGATAGCGTTGGCCACCAGGAAGCCGTAGGGGGAATAACCGACGCTGGCGGCGAAGGTGGACATCGCCAGCTGCACCTCACCCCCGATGCCGGTGGCGTTCTGCTGCGTGAGGATCGCGGTGATGGGGGCCGTGCCCAGGCGCTCCGTCGCTCCGTTGGGGAGGATCGGGGCCGTGGTGGGAGCGCCCGCGTCGAGGAATGTGGGCTCGCTGACGACGGTCAGGCGGGCTGAGGTTCCCAACGGCTCCGAGGCTTCAAAGGGCGCCTGCAGCGCGCTGAGCGAATCGAAACCGGCGGTGCCGCTGCGGTGGTTCACAAATCCCGTGCCACCCAGCCACGGGCTGTAGCCGCCCTCGATATTGGCGATTTGCTGCTGCGCCTCTTCGCGCGGGTTGGGCGTGCGCACGACAGCCGGGCGCTGGTAAGGCCCGCGCAGCGGCGGCAGGCTCTCCTGCATGAGCTGCTCGTCGGTGGCTCCGGGGGTCACGGGCGCGTTCTGCGCCTGAGCCGCCAGGTCTGCCGGAGAATCATTGAGAACCGCCGGAGGCCGCTGGTAGTCGAACGGCTGCTGGGCCTGCTGCGAGGAGGATTCCGGTTGCTGCGGGGGGATCTGTTCCGTACCCGGTTCGTACTGCGTGGCGACGGCGGATGGGTCGATGGGCTGGCCGGCCGCGGCCAGAGCAGCCTGCGCGCGCTTCATGGCCTCGTCGCCGGCGTTCGGGAGCTGAGTCAGCGCCGTGCTGGTATCCAGGCCCAGTTGCTCGGGCTGCTGCTCGGCAATGCTGGCGCTCGTGGTCGGCGCATTCGGTTCGACCTCAGCCGGAGGCGGCAACGGGAACGGCGCTGCGGAGGTGGGCACTGGCCCCGTCGACGGAGCGGAGGTGGAACTTTCGGCCGTGGCCGGAGGCGCAGGCGATTGCAGCGAAGCCTCCGGCGTATGAGCGGCCGGTTTGGGCGCGGCGGCGTGCGGCCTCCGGGACTTTCGCGGCGAAGGCCTCGGGGTCAGCTGCTCGACCGGCGCGGGAGCCGGTACAGTCAGGGGCGTTCCTGTCTCATCCTGCAGTACAGGCGCAGTACTCGCGGGCGGCAGGCTGCCGGTGTCGGCAGCAGGCGGAGGCTTGACGTTGCTGAGCTGAACGGGGGCCGTTCCCATGGTGTACGGGTCCGGGCCATAGGGCTCGTTGCTGGCGCGGGCTGTATCGTCGGCCCGGGGATTGCGGTAGCCCGGGAGCGGCACGGCCGGGGCGTCGCTGTCGCCGGGATTGAGCAGGCTGACCAGATCGCTTCCGTGCTGCGGCTTCGATCTTGCCTGCGCCACGACATCGGGCTGGTCGAGCTGGTGAGCCAGCTCGGTTGCGGGGCTCACCGGGGGCATGGCATTCAGCGATGCCTTCCAGTACTCCGCGGCCCGGGCGCTGTCGCCGCGGGCCTGCTCGAAGCGGGCGGCGGAGGCCAGCACCTGGGGGTCTCTTGGAAATTTCTCGAGCGCCTGGCGCAGCCAGCTTTCCGCCAGTTTCATGTTCTGCGCTGCGAGGGCCGCGCCGATCATGCTCTGGTAGTCGGAGGATGTCGCGTTGGTCAGGTTGAGTGACTGGTAGATGGCCACAGCGTCCTTCGCCTGACCGGCCTGGAGGTAGCCGCCCGCCAGTGCCTTGCTGACGGCAGGATTGTTGGGGAAGGCGCGCGCAGCCGCGCTGAGGATCTCGATGGCGCGATGCTGGTTGCCGGCAGCCGCGGCCTGGGCAGCGCGGCGCTCCGCCCAGGATGCCCAGATGGTCTGCACCCGGCGGCGCTGCTCGTCGGTCATGTCGGTGCGGTCGCCGAGAGCCATGAGCTGGCGGTAGAGGTCGGGATCGTCATTGGTATTGAAAAGCAGCCAGGCATTCTGGATCTCCACATCGGCAGGCGGCATCATACGCAGCGCGCGGTAGTGATCCTCCACGCGGGCGGTCAGGCCCAGCGCGATCTGCGGATGCCCGGTGGCCGCGTAGATGGCGGCCGCGGCCTGCTGGTACTGGACATTCGAATCGAGGCGGCGGAGCACATCGGGAGGAATCTGCTGAATCTGGGCCAGCGCGTCCGCATCGTGGCCGGTGGCGTGAAGAGCCGCAATGAGCCCGGTCCATGCGTCCAGGCTGTCCGGATGCTGGGTGAGCGCGCTGCGATAGATGCGGTAGGCAGCTTCAGGATGGTCGCGCTGCAGATCGACGGCGGCGATCTGCAACTGTAGCGGGATGGGCAGTTCCTGGCCGTTGTCTTCGTAGAGCTTCACAGCGCGGTCGAGGAATTCCTGGGCGACGTCGGGATGATTCTGGCTCTGATAAATCGAAGCCAGCATGAGCAGAAAGCCGCCGTCGCGCAGGGCCTCGTCGTAGGCATCGGGCGGCATGCGCTCCACGGTGGTGATGGCCTGCGGGTCGCGGCCTGCCTCATGCTCCAGCGCGACCAGCCCCTGCCATGCGTTCACGTTGTCGGCGTCGGCAATCAGGAGGTCGCGGTAGTTGGCCGCGGCCTCGGCAAAATGGCCGCTGGCTGAGAGCAGAGCAGCGTACTGCAGCTCGATTTCGCCTTTGAGTTGCGGATTCGTCCGGGCGAGGTTCAGCGCCTGGGCATAGACGCGCTGCGCTTCGGGCATCTGGCCGACCGCAGCCCACGCGCCCGCCAGCGTGCGCAGGTAGTCCGGATCATTGCCGAGCCCCGTGCTCACCGCCGGGGGAATGTGCTGGACGGTCAGGAGAGCTGCGCGATGGTCGCCTGCCAGCGCCTGAGCCATGAAGAGCCCTCGCCAGGCGGTTTCCGACTTCGGCTGCATCTTCACGATCTGCTGGTAGATCGGAATGGCAAGCCGCGGCTGCTGCGCCTTCATGTACGAGCCAGCGAGTCCGGCCATGGCATCGGGACTGGCGGGACGCATGGCGAGAGCCACCCTGAATGCCTGCTCGGCGTCACCAGTGCGGTTCTCGCTGAGGGCCTGAGTTCCCTTCTGCACGGCGCCCCAGAAGCGCGACGTGGCCAGTGACTCGTCGATGATGGCGCTGTGCAGCCCGTTCTCTTCGGCGTGCTCAAACCAGGTGGTGGCTTCCGCGAAGTTGTTCTGCTTCATGCGCAGAAATCCGAGGCCGGCCATCACGCGCGGGTTCTGCGGCTCCCGGTCATGCAGGCTGGTCAGCTGGCGCTGGGCCGCTTCGAGGTGGTTGGCAGCCAGCTCGGCATAGGCATCGCGCTCGGCGGGCGTCCGAGCGAGGCCCACCGCGAACCTGCTCTGCTTCTGCTCGGTTTCGGTTAGCTCTTTGGCCAGCTGCTGGTCGGGGTGTTCCCTCAGATACTCGCGGATCTCCGGGGAGGCCGCGGGATTCTGCACATCCCACTGCAGCGCCTGGCGCAGCGCAGCCTCGGCCTGCGGGTCCTGCGGATAGCGGCTGAGGGTCCGCTCCCCTTCGGCGCGCGTCCTGGCGTTGTAGGTGAGCGTGCGCCCAAGGTCGATGGCGTACTGCGGATCTTCGGGGTACTTTTCCATCAGGCCGCGAAGACCTCGGACGGCATCGTCGCGGGTGGAATCCAGAGCCGCCTCGGTGTCGTAGTAGGCCATCGCCCAGTTATCCGGAGGCGTGGTGCCAAACGCCTGGTGGAAGATTTTCAGCGCCTGTTCCGGGCGGCCGGCCTTGGCCAGCGTGGCCGCCTGCTGCAGAAGCTGGTCCTCGGCCTTGCGGCTCATCAGCGACTGCACGCGCGCGATCTCCGGACTGTTGGGGTTCACCTCGCGGAGACGCTGGATGTACTTCTCCGATTCGGCATCGTTGCCGCTGATCTTCGCCCAGCGGGCCAGGCCGGCAAGCGCCTCCTGATTATTGGGATCGGAGAGCAGGACCTGCTGCCAGGACTGCGCGGCAAGATCGATGTGGCCGGACTGCTCGAGCGCGTGCGCTTTGTCGAGCAGCGCCTTTTCGGCGGGTGACTGGCCGAGCGCGGGCAGGCACGCCAGAAGGGCGGCGAGGCCAAACCCGAGGATCACTTTTCGGCCATATCGATTCATCTTCACTTCTTCCATGTCACTCTGAGTTCGCCGTCGCGCTCGAAGCGAAAGCGGCGCGATTGCCAGCCTTCGCCAAACATGGCAAGGTTCTGGTCATAATACGCCGGCGGATGTCCGTACAGTCTCGTGCCGGGATCGATCTGCGCGGTCAGCCGGTCCTGCTGTTGGGTCAAAGCAGCATTCTCTCCCAGCGCGCTCAGATAAGGAACTACCGCTGCCGAAAATCCGACCGGGCCCTCGGCGGTTGCGGGCACACCCTCGCCGGAGACCTGGACGGGCGGGAACATGTGCGACTTCAGCCAGGCAGCCATGCCTCCCACTGCGGTCAACAGAGATTTGCTCCCGGGATCGGCGGCGCTGGTCATGCCGGCCCACAGATACACGCGGATGGCATCGTAGCCGCCCATGGGCTGGGCCTTCGCATTGCCGGGAGCGGCGATCGGCCGAAATCCCTGGACGGGGTTGTAGCTCACCCAGTCCATGGCGAAACCGTGGGGAGAACTTCCTGCGAGAAGCGCGGGCAGTTCTCGAGCCATCGCCGCCCATGGACCTGCGGGGTCGCTGTGCGCGAGCCGCCGCAGCACCGGCAGGGGCAGATAGCTGGGGTTGAGCAGCCAGACCTCGGGCGCGGGATGAAAGCCATCGGTCCCCGGCAGCAGCATCGGGCCAAAGGCTGGGAGTCTTGCGACCTCCTGCCGCGCGATGCGGGCGGCCAGGATGCGGCTGAGCGCGGTATAGCTGGGATCGTTCCAGAGACGTCCCGCCTCGCTGAGCGTGTAGCACATCCACAGGTCCGCATCCGCTGCGGAGTTGCCGTCGAGGAGCCTCCACTTGCCGTCGGGGGCCTTGCCCCAGTCCCAGCCGATGCGGTGGGTGGTCATGTCGCCCTGGGCGAGGTTGTCGCGGGTCCAGGCCAGCAACGCGTCGAAGCGCGCGCGGTCGTTGGCGACCAGCGCGAAGAACATGGCATAGGCCTGGCCCTCGGAGGTGGTGCGGTCACCGTTCTGGTGGTCGATGACCCGGCCCTGCCCGTCGACGAAGACATGGCAGTAGGCCTGCCACAGAGACCACGGCTCCGCCTGGCAGGTAACCGAAGCCAGGAGCAGGAGCGCAGCCGCCAGGGTTTTCCCCGCACGCACGGGCGTCAGCCCTCCATAACCTGCAGCCGCCGGCGCGCTCTGCCGCGCAGCCAGCCGCGGATCCAGATGGCAAAGATGAAGCTGATGGCCAGCACCGCCAGGTCGACCATCCACGGCACCTGCATGAACCACAGGCTCAGCGCAGTCCACCAGGGCAGATTGCCGACGTGGTAGACGTTGTTGCCGATCCGGTAGTTCCGGAAGCGGTTGCCGTCGAGCACGGTTACCGTGCCGGAAACGGCGCTGGACTGCGAAAGCTGCAGAAAGCCGGTCATGAAGGGATCGAAGTTGGCGGCGCTCTTCATATCGATCAGCACCACCGTCCGGCCGCTCGAATACGGAGATTCGATCTCCTCGACGAGGCCGTCGGGAATGCCGACGGTGCCCAGTTCGCCGGACTCCTGCTCGTCGCTGGAACGGATCTTCCACCACGCGTGGTGAAAGGTGGTGAAGAAGCCGCGCGTATCCTGCACGCGAAGCCCGGCGTCTCCGATGGCCACCGGCATCTCGCCCGAGAGCCTGCCGATGGCGCTGTTATCCTGCCCGGTTCCGATGACCAGGAAATCCGTGTCGGCTCCGGCCTGCATGGCCTCCGGCCCGGCGACCGCTACCCGGAAAGCCGGATAGCCGGTCTCGGCGCCGAAGTGGCCGAGCATGGTCAGGTAGAGTTCGATCTCCTGCTGCGCAGGCTGATCCGGCAGGATGACTTCAGTCTGGCTGAGGTCGGCGAAGCGGGTGAAGGGAAAGCCGGCGTTCGAGAAGAGCTCGAGGTTGGGCAGCGCCGCCCAGTGCGGGAAGCCGCGCAGGTCGATGTAGGAGCTGCGCAGGATGGAGCCGATCAGGTTGGGAGGAGTGCTGTCCTTGCAGCCTCCGCTCTTGAGCAGCTGGAAGGTGAGGTTGAAGCGCAGCGAATTGGAGAAGGGACGCAGGTTGACGACGGGAATAGCGAGATCGACCTTCGATTCCCGCGAAGCCTGGCGGCCAGGCACCAGGGGCACGGATCCCAGGTAAGCATCGTTCGACTCCACCTGCATGCTGGAGATCGGGCCGATGGGGATCGAATCGTAGCGGTAGTCGAGGTGAAGCAGAACATTCTGCTGGTCGCCGAAGAAAAGATCCGGAGGTAGCCGGTAATAGGTCGCCATGGGCGTGCTGCCGTCTCCCTGGAGCGACTGCGCTGTGCTGTAGTCCCAGAGCTGAACCTTGTCGTCGGGGAGTGACCAGCGCGGAGCATCGTCGGGCTTGCTGACGGCCGGTAAGTGGAAATCGGTGATGGCGGTGGTCGGACCCTGGATGCCGCTCCAGCCGATGGCCAGGGCCTGGGCGGCAACCAGCGTCTGGTCGGCATCCGCTCCGGTGACGATGAGGACCTTGCCGTAGGGGTCGACGGGGTTGGTGCGCACGGCCAGCGTCGGCGCTTCGGGAGTACCCAGGTTCAGGCCCAGGGGCAGATGGCCGCCGTTCTCCGCGATCAGCACGACATTGCCCGGAGGCAGGATGCCTTCAGCAACCGGAAAGCGCATCGGACGGTAGTCGCCGAGGGCCCCGAACCAGGATGCGACGATGCCGGCCGCCTCCAGACCCCTGACGGACGGGGTCGCCGTGAAGGCGATGGGAATGACCGGCGGGCGAGCGAGCGCGGAATCGAAGAAAGGCAGCGGCAGCAGCTTGAGGTCGTCGGTCAGAGGCAGCAGGTCGCCGGCCAGCGTGATGCGGCTGTCCGCATCCACATGCGCCCACAGCACGGTGTTGGCCGGATCCTCGCAGGTCATGACGTAATGGCCGATGAATTCGAAGGTGAGCTGATTGTTGCGCACCAGCAGCTCGGCCGGCATGGTCAGGTCGGTTTCCAGGGTGAGATGGTCGGCGGCATTCTGCGGGACGGGCAGGGTCGCAAACAGCGTCCCGTTGAGCATCACCTTGAGGTGGCTCATGGAAGGGATGAGGCTGGGCGAGAAGTGGTAGATCAGGTGCATCGTCGCCTGCTTCACCACCTCGTTCTGCGGAACGGCGAAGTAGACGCTGTGGTAGGCATCGATGCCGCGCAGGTTGATGGTGTCGGGAACACCCAGCTCCTGGAGCGTCTGCTCGGTGCGGAAGGTGCCGGGCGGGACGGCGGCCGGCGGGGGGCTTTGCCTCGCCACCACGAAGCCCCCGGCGTCCGGCCCACCTGCGGTCTGGGCTTGCACACGTCCGCCCAGGGCAGGAAGCGCGAGGCCGAGCGCCAGAAGCAGCAGGGGCGCGACGCGCTCAGCGGCCGCCAGCCCGCCGGCCTTGGCGCGCGACCGGCGGCGCGGCAGCACGGCGGCAAGCGCGACGCCCATTCCATTCACGGCAATCCGCATGATTCTTCCCAGACTCCGCAGCGGCTGATCGATCTCGCGCGCCTCGCCCCATCCCAGCCACGAGTCGGCCCGCGAGTACAGCACCACCGTCAGCATCTCCTCTTCGAGGACGGTCAGTGCCTCGAAATGCGCGCGCAGAACACCGTTGGTAAACTCCACCGCGCTGGCGGGCAGTTCGGCATCGCCGGTGCGCAGCGGGAAAACCACCTGCAGCGGTTCACCCTGCTGGATATCCAGATCATCGAGCAGCTCGACGGCGAGACCTCCGCTGGAGACATCGATGGTCTGCCCGGGAATGACGCGGCCATCCTCGGTCTTGATTCGCACCGGAACGGCGAAGTTGATACGCACGTGGGCGCGGGTCTGTTTCGCCTCGCGGGCCACGGCCACGCACACGCTCAGGATCACGATGTTGAACATCGTCCACAGCGCATTGGTGATGATGGTTCCCGGATGCGTCCCGTCCCACAGAAACTCCAGCCCGGGGATGTGCAGGAAGCGCGGGAAGATCATCAGCAGGCCGAGCACATTGAAGGCCAGCAGGACAATGAAGGGCTGAGCGATGCGCGTATCGAAGAAAGTCCGGGTAACCAGGCCACCCTTGGCCGTCACATTGAATTTACCCATCTTCGGGTTGACCATGGCCATGAGGGTGGGTAGCAGGATGTAGGGCGAGAGCACCGTCTCGTAAATCTCGTTCCAGAACGAGTGCCGGTGATAGCCCTGGATGCGCGAGTTGGTCACGCTGGAAAGCGTCAGGTGCGGCAGCGCGTAGGCCAGGATGGCGATCCAGTATCCCGGCACGTTGGTAAATCCGAAGACCAGATAGATCAGGGGAGCCGTGAGGAAGATGAGACGCGGCAGCGCATAGAGGAAATGCGTCATCGCGTTGAAGTAGCACAGCCGCTGCGACAGCTTCAGACCCGGCGCGAAGAGCGGATTATCGGTGCGCAGGATCTGGATCATGCCCCTGGCCCAGCGAATGCGCTGCTTCACGTGGCCGGAGAGACGCTCCGTAGCCAGCCCTGCCGCCTGGGGGATGTTGATGTAGGCTGTATTCCAGCCCTTGATCTGCATGCGCAGAGAGGTGTGCGCGTCTTCGGTGACGGTTTCGACGGCGATGCCGCCGATTTCATCCAGGGCTTCGCGGCGCAGGACCGCGCAGGATCCGCAGAAAAAGGAGGCATTCCAGAAGTCGTTGCCGTCCTGGACGATGCCGTAGAAGAGCTCGCCCTCGTTGGGGATCACGCGGAACTGGCCGAGGTTCCGCTCAAAAGGGTCGGGTGAATAGAAATGGTGCGGGGTCTGCAGCATGGCCAGATTGGGATCGCGGAAGAACCATCCCATGGTCATCTGCAGGAAGCTGCGGGTGGGCACGTGGTCGGAGTCGAAGATCGCCACGAACCGGGAATCCAGGTGCTCGAGCGCCCGGTTGATATTGCCGGCCTTGGCATGCGCGTTGTCGCTGCGCGTCATGTAGCCGATGCCGGCCTCGATGGCGAACTGGCGGAACTCCTCGCGATTGCCGTCATCCAGGATGTAGACGTGCAGCTTCTCGGCCGGCCAGTCGATGTTGACGGAGGCGAGAGCCGTGTAGCGCACGACATCGAGCGGCTCGTTGTAGGTCGGGATCAGCAGATCGACATCCGGCCACTCATCGGGATCGTCGGGGAGCGGAACCGGCGCACGCCGCAGCGGCCAGAGCGTCTGGAAGAATCCCAGATAGAGGATGGAGAAGGCGTAGGCCTCGGCGCCCAGCAGCAGGATGATGAAAAACGCATCCACCGGACCCCACTTCGATCCGGGATCCTGAAAAAAGCCGGCGACCGTGCTGACGCGCCACCACGCATAGCGGAAAGTGGCGAACATCGACATCATCATCAGGGTGAGGGTGACGAGATAGGAGTCCGAGGCGCGGCTGAGCCAGATGCAGAGCAGCAGGATGAGCAGGCCCAGAACCGCCTGCTGCGGCCAGGTCAGGGGCAGGGTGCCGAAAAAGAACAGCGCCAGCACGCCAAAGCCGATCAGGAACCAGCGCAGGACCCGAAAGAAAGGACCGCGCCCGGATTCAAATCCTTCCCATAGTTCCGCCTGGGTCATCGCTCACTCCAGCGCACGCCGCGGTGTGTACCCGCAACGGCGGCGGAGCTGCTGCGAACCCAGTTCACCAGATTCAGGATGTCTTCGGCGGCCGGAGAGCCGGGAGCGTAATCGATGACGGTCATCCCTTCGGCCAGCGCTTCGCTGACGGCCGGGGTGCGATGGATGGCAAAGGGCAGCAGGCGCTCGCCCAGCTGCTGGCGCAAAACTTCGCGCAGATCGAGGTGCAGGGGCAGGGCGGGATCGAACTGATTGAGCACGTACCAGACCTGCGGAGGCCGTCCGCCGGCGCTCTCCTGGCTGCGGAAGAAGCCGTCGAGCGGCTGAAGGGTCACGACCGAGGCGACGTCGGGCATGATCGGCACCAGCACGGTGGGAGAAAGGCGCAGGGCCTGGCGAAGCATGGAGGCCGAACCGGTGCTTACATCAATGAGCACGCGCGTCGCATCCTGCAGCGAGCGCGCCGCCTCACGGCGCAGCAGGTCAGGCTCGCTGCTTTCGCGGTCCATGTCGAGACTGAGGATGCGGATCGGCGGATCGCTGGGCCCGCCACCGAAGGTGCGTACCCCACCCGGCTTCACTTCCCGCGCGCCGAAATAGAAGGGCAGCAGCCCGAAGTTGCAGGCATCGGCCAGCAGGACGCGTTCGCCGCGGGCTGCGAGAGCGCGGCCGAGGCTGGCGACGAGGCTGGTTTTGCCGACGCCCCCGGCCAGAGAAAACACCGTCAGCACGGGCACGCGGAACTCGCTTCCCTCCGCCCGCTGCGCTTCGCCGGCGCGGCCGAAGATGCCCTGCAGGGCAAACCATCGCGAGGCCACCCGCTCCCGGGACTGCAGGAGGGTTTCGCTCGGCGGCGCCTGAGCGGAGATGCTCTTTTCGGAGAGCCAGGCGGGACGCACCGCTTCGGCGTCGGCCTGGCTGGCGCCGTTGCGGGGATATTCCTGCTCCCGGCCCGGAAGCGCGAAGGCGCCGGATTTGGGTGGGGTCTGCGATCCGGATTTTGGCACCGGACAGGCCGCGGATTTGGCTGACCGGGCTGTCGACGGATCCGCGACCCCGTTCTCATGGGCCTGCACCGTGCCGGAACTGAGGCGCCGCGCTTCCGCGGCGGCTTCGAAGGCATCGGCCAGCTCCTGGGCGCCGGAAGATGGCCGGTTGCGAGGAGGGGGCGCCGGGAGCATATCGCTCCAGACGGCGTGCTCGCCACTGGAGGGCTGGTCGCGCTGCGTTTCCTCTCGCGCCGTACGCGCCTGCTCTGCCAGGGCGCGCTGCCGCATCTGGGCGCGAACCTCCTGGCGCGAGGCGCTGAAATCGCGGTATTTGGCCCCGTGCAGATTCGCCCAGGAGTACAACGTCGCGACGTCGTCCGCCTGCTCGCTTTCCTGGTTCTTCTTCCCCGTCTTGTCCTCTTCCTGACCCATCGGGCGCTTCACCCCGGACGCCTGGCTGCCAGGCGGCTTCGCGTCATTCGTTCCGTTGATTGCACTCACTCCAGGATTCTCAAGGTGCGCAGTCATAGTCCTGGGACTCTATCACAGTGACAGAGAGTCCCCGGGCCCGGCCATACCACCTTCGGCGGTTATTCCATTCCACTTTTGTGGGATCCTTCGCACCACTTTGGTGGAATCCCTCACACTCCCATGGCGGCGCGCCCGGGCAACGCATTGCATCCTCCGGACTTCCGGGGGAAGTTTCGACCAAGGTACCGCCTCGGATGGGACTAAAGATATTCCTCTTCGGTAACACCATGAGGGTTACGTCGGTAGGGAGAGGTTAACAGGGGCGAGGCATCCTGGATCGAGGCCACGAGCAGGTCCCTTGTGTCCCCCCGCGACACTCTCGATCAACCGTTCCCACAACAGCCCTCCGATTCGGGCCGAAACCATTCGACGGCGCATTGATACCTGAGTCTCATCGGTGAACCGTACCGAGTCCTGGCTGATCTCAGGGATGCGCAGAGTGAACTCTCTGCCTTCGATCTCTTTGAGTTCGCGGCTCTTGAGGTAGTGCATAACCGTCGACCTGATCTGCATCGCCTTGCGCTCGCTCGCGCGGCCTCGCTCCGGCAGTACTGACCGTCTCTGTGTCTGGCCCTGTCAGGAGCCGGGCACATTGCGCTCTCTGCGGCGCGTCCCGTAATGTGTTTTCTTTGGCAGCAGATCGGGCACTGAGCGTAAAGGCCTGTTCGCCATCAGGGAATGCTGCAGGAGAGCCGGTGAAAGGATCCGGAACGCGATTCAGGCTGGAACCCGTACCATTGCGCCCGAAACGCCTTTCGGGTCACTCGCCGTCCGTCGGGATGCCCTCCGCGCGGAGACCTCGGGTTCTCCGTTGCAGTCCGGTTCTGGTTCCTGTCCTCGGCTTCCTTTTCATGGGCGCACCGAATCAGGTTTCCTCGCAGCGGGTTTCGACCGCATCGGGCGGCAAGGCTCTGTACCGGCAGGCGGGCGCTCCTGTCGAGCAGCGTATCGACGACCTGATGGGCCGGATGACCCTCGCCGAAAAAGTCCGGCAGCTTGATATGTATTCCGGGGCAAAGGACCTGATGAGCCGGCGCCTCGACCCAACCCACGCGGCTCCGGATGCGGTCTTTCTGCCGGACAAGGCCCGGCGGGTTTTGGGCGATCTGGGCGTCGGGTCCGTCCACGACCTCTATCCCACTCCGGAGCAGGCGAATGCCATCCAAAAGTGGGTGACCGCCCACAACCGGCTGGGAATTCCCGCTCTCTTCATTGAGGAAGGGCTGCACGGCTACAACACGGGGACGGTGTTTCCGGCACCGATTGGCCTGGCCGCCACGTGGGATCCGGGCATCGCGCAACGGACCGGCGCAGCAATTGCGGCTGAAACACGTTCAACCGGTGTCGACATGATCCTCGCTCCGGTGCTGGACCTGGCGCGCGATCCGCGCTGGGGAAGGGTCGAAGAAGACTTTGGCGAGGATCCTTACCTGACGGGGCAGATGGGCCTCGCCTACGTGCGAGGGGCGCAGGGGGAGAGCCTGGCCAGCGATCACACGGTGGTGGCCGAGCCGAAGCACTTCGCCGGCCACGGTTCGCCGGAGGGCGGCACCAACACTTCGCCGGTCCATATGGGCGAGCGAGAACTGCGGACCATGATGCTGCCGCCCTTCGCCGAAGCCATTCGCGAGGGGCATGCCATGGCCGTGATGGCCGCCTACCATGAGATCGACGGGATTCCAATCACCGACGACCCGTTCCTGCTGAAGACGATTCTGCGGCGGGAGTGGGGCTTTCAGGGATTTGTGCTCTCCGATCTGGGCGCGATCGAGAGGCTCTACTCGGCCCACCATGTGGCCGCCAGCCCCCAGGATGCCGCGTGTATGGCGATCCGCTCCGGCGTGGACATGCAGTTTTACGACTTCGATCATGCGGTCTTTCAAAACGCGCTCATCGACTGCGTCCAGAACCACACCCTGCCCCTCGCCGATCTGGACCGCGCGGTGCGGTCGGTGCTGCGGGTGAAATTCGAGCTGGGGCTCTTCGATCATCCCTTTGTCGATCCGACACTGCGGGCGAAGGTCTACCGCTCTCCCCGGCACCTCGCGCTCTCGCTCGAGTCAGCTCGCGAGTCCATGACGCTCGTGAAGAATGACGGGCAGCTGCTGCCGCTCTCGAAATCTACCAGACAGATTGCTGTGATCGGGCCGAATGCGGCCGTGGCGCGTTACGGCGACTATGAAGATGAGAAAAACGGAGAGCGCATCAGCATCCTCGAGGGCATCCGCGATCTCCTGCCCACATCGACAGTCATCTTCGATCCCGGCACGAATATTCCGGCGGCGGTCGAGACGGCGGCTCGGGCGGACGTCGTGATCCTGGCCCTGGGCGAGCACCAGGGTATCTCGGGCGAGGGGTTCGATCGCTCCTGTCTCGATCTGCCCGGCAATCAGGAGCTGCTGCTGGAGGCGGTAGTGGGCACGGGGAAACCTGTGGTGCTGGTCCTCGAAAACGGACGTCCGCTGACAATCGACTGGGCGGAGCAGCATGTTCCCGCGATTCTTGAAGCGTGGTATCCCGGCGAGTTTGGCGGCAAGGCCGTTGCCGAAACTCTGTTCGGCGATAACAACCCAGGTGGCAGGCTGACGATCACCTTCCCGCGCAGTGTGGGGCAGCTGCCGGATTTCTACAATGCCGATCCATCGAGGGTCTGGAAATATGTCGACAGCAGCGGCGAGCCTCTCTTCCCGTTCGGGTTCGGCCTGAGCTACACCACCTTCCGCTACGACAGGCTGGCCGTTCAGACGCCGGCGCCGGGCAGCCACGGCGATATTCGTGTCTCCGTTGATGTGACGAATACCGGCGACCGGGCAGGAGATGAGGTGGCACAGCTGTATGCGCGGGAGGATGTGAGCAGTGTGGAGGCGCCGGAGCGGGCTCTGAAGGGCTTTTCGCGCATCCCTCTGCAGCCGGGGGAGACGCGCACCGTGACCTTCCTGGTTCCGCAGAGGCAACTCGCCGTGTGGAATGCCGAGAAGAAGTGGGTGGTGGAAGCGGGCCGCTATACGGTCTGGGTGGGCGGCTCTTCCCGGGCCCGTCTGAGCGCCGAGTTCAATCTCGAGCCATGACCGCGTCGGAACAGTCGTGGCGGGAACGACCAACAGCTTCAGCAACGATACTTCGGCCCGAAGGAGTTGGGGAATTCCATGGCCGAGGTGGCGATGAAGATCTCGTACTGCCGGACCAGCAGCCGCAGCACGCGCTGGCTGTCTTCCATCACCGGCAGGTCCTCGAAGAAGTCCTCGGAGCGCATATAGCCTTCGAGGCGGTCGTGGCGTCCCCGAACCCCGATTAGTGTCGGCAGGCTGGCTGATCAGCCCACAGCAGCCGTGAAGTTCGGACGGATCGACGCCGCCCTGGAGGATGTTGCTCGCGCCATCGAGCGTACCCGGGAGTATCTCTTCTTTCGGCAGTCTCCGGAAGGCTGTGGCGGTCGATGGACACGATGTCCCACAGCCACTTGCCTTCGAGATCGGCCTTGGTGATGGCCTCGCGGTGATCGCGGTTGTAGCGGGCGATGTGCTCGGCCAGGGTACCGGCCAGCACCTCATCCATGTCGATGGCGATGCGCTGCATGCCCCCTTCAGTCGATGCCGGCCTCGGGCACTCGCCTGCCGCGCTTCGGCTTTTCCGGTTCCGGCTCGGGCTGCGGCTCCAGCGCCGGATCGTAGTAGAGCAGCCGCCCGCAGGACTCGCAGGTCAGCACCTCGCCATCGCGGATCTGGTTCCACATCTGCGGCCGCACAAACATGTGGCATCCCAGGCAGCGGTGGCCCTGGGCGCGCGCAATCCCCGTTCCGCGCGTCGAGGAGACCCGGTCGTAGACCCGCAGCAAATCTTCAGGAACGGTGGCTCGCTCCTTCGCCCGCCGTCCGGTGAGCTCGTCCAGCTGACTCTGCTGCTCGGCGGAGGCCAGCCGCGCGTCTTCCTGCTCGATCTCCACCACCCTTGCGCTGTCGGCCAGCTTCGTCTGCGCTTCCTTTAGCTTCCGCGCCAGCTGCTCCGAGCGCTCCATGCTCTCCAGTTCGCGGTCCTCGATCCCGCGGATCTCCTCCTCGGCGAAGGATATCTCGTGCTGGAAGGCCCGGAATTGCTCGTTGGTCTTCACGCTGGACGACTGATCGCGGAACTTCGCGATCTTCTGCTGCTGGTCCTTGAGATCACTTTCCAGCCGCCTGCGCAGCGCCTCTTCGTCCTTCAGCGCTTTGGTGGCCTGCTCCACGGCCTTCTTCTCCGCCTCCAGCCGCGCCTCCAGCGAAGCCAGGCGTTTGGGCAGCGCCGCGATCTCTCCGCGCAGCTGCGCCGTCTCTCCGTCGATCTGCTGCAGGCGCATCAGCGCCTCAAGTTCTGCTCGCATAGCCTCGAATTCAGCAGGATATCACCCGCTGCCGGGGGCGTTTCGACCGGACCTTATCGCGGCATGGTCGCAGCATGGCTCCGCTTTCGGGCAAACTCCAGCAGCGCCCGGTCGAAGGTGACCAGGGTCGCGCCTGTTCCTGCCGCGAAGGCCAGCAGCCAGCAGTCGCCTACCCATTTTGAGGCGGGCCTGGCTGCGAAGGGTTCTGTCGCCTCGCGAAAGGCCGAATCGATGTTGCGCGGCTCCGGGTAGAATTCCACCCGCGGATCATCCCTCCAGCCGTCATAGACCTTCCAGGCTTCACCCGGGGTAAGGGGCTGATTTCCGGTGACCGCAGGATTGGTCAGGAGCCGCAACAGACCAAGCTGCGTGAACCTGGAAAATACCAGCCGCAGGCCGGCCGATTGTGAATCCAACCATGCCCAGGCCGTTTCGCTATGCGAGTGATCGACGACCGACAGCGCAAGCCAAACATTCACATCAGGGAAAAATAAGGTCATGCGGGTTCTCGTCGACAGGGAAGCGAGGTCCCTTCCTGCCCCGCAGTTTCACCATCGGCCCGGTCACCCTTTTGCCCTTACGCCCCTCCGCGTAGGTCTCTTCCAGGGCATGCACAATCAGTGAACGGATGGAGACGCCCGTACTGGCGGCGCGGTGCCGCAGACGCTCATGGAGCGGCTCCGGAATATCGACGGTGGTCCTGACGGCCATGACATAATTATGTCACGAACAGCGGACTTCATCCGGAATAACGCCGGCGAGGCCGGGCTCGACGTGCCGGCCCCACTTGCCTGGATTCCCTGGGCGGCGCGGAAACATCCTGCATCCTGCTGCTACACTGCCTTCTCCAACGAACATCGATGCCCCAGGAATCCGCTGAAATCTGGAAGCCGAAGCACAACCCCTGGGCTGTGGCGCTCACCGTGACCCTCGCCACCTTCATGGAGGTGCTGGACACCTCCATCGCCAACGTGGCCATCCCGCACATTGCCGGCGGTCTGGGCGCCTCCCAGGACGAAGCGACCTGGGTCCTGACTTCCTACCTCGTTTCTAACGCCGTGATCCTCCCGGCCAGCGCTTACCTGGTCGCGTTCGTCGGGCGCAAGCGCTTCTACATGATCTGCGTGACGCTGTTCGGCCTCAGCTCGATGCTGTGCGGCCTCGCGCCCTCGCTGCCGCTGCTGATCTTCTTCCGCGTGCTGCAGGGAGCGGGCGGCGGCGGGCTGCAGCCCTGCGAACAGGCCATCCTTGCCGACACCTTTCCGCCCCGCCAGCGCGGCCAGGCCTTCGCCGTTTACGGCATGGCCGTCGTCCTCGCTCCCGCCATCGGCCCCACCCTGGGTGGCTGGATCACCGACAATTACGACTGGCGCTGGATCTTCTTCATCAATATTCCCGTCGCCATCCTCTCGCTTGCCCTGTCATCGCGCATGGTCGAGGACCCGCCCCATATTCAGGAAGAGGTCGCCCGCAACCGCAGGATCGGCCTCAACCTCGACTATTTCGGGTTTGGTCTGCTGGCGCTGGGCTTCGGGTCGCTTGAACTTGTGCTCGACAAGGGTCAGGAGGACGACTGGTTCGGCTCCCATCTCATCAGCACCTTTTTCGTGCTGTGCGTCACGGCGCTGGTTGTCCTCATCGTCTGGGAAATCGCCCAGATTCGCCGCCGCCACAGGCCCATCCTCGACCTCACCATGTTCCGCAACCGCACCTTCGGCATTTCTTTCCTGCTGATGTTCGTGCTCGGTTTTGCTCTTTTCGGAACAACGGTGCTCATCCCGCTCTTCGTGCAGCAGATGATGGGCTACACCGCCGAACAGGCGGGGCTGGTTATCTCTCCCGGCGGCGTCGCGATTCTGTTCCTCATGCCCCTGGTCGGCTTCCTGGTCGCGCGGGTCGATCCCCGCTATCTCATCGCCTTCGGATTCGCCATCCTCTCCGCGGCCCTGGCCGCCCTGCACACCATCGACACCCAGGCCAGCTACTCCTACGTCGCCTGGATGCGCATCTTCCAGTCCTCCGGCCTCGCCTTCCTCTTCGTGCCCATCAACACCCTCTCTTATACCGACGTGCCCCGCGAGAAGAACAACGACGTCTCCGGCCTGATGAACCTCGCCCGCAACATCGGCGGCAGCTGCGGCACGTCGTTCTTCGTTACGCTGCTCGCCCGCCGCAGCCAGTTCCACCAGGAGCGTCTGGCCGTGTTTTTCAATGGCGCGAGCACCGAAGTGCGCCAGCGGGTCAATGCGCTCGCGAACTACCTGCAGCACGCGGGCGGCCTCACCGCCTCGGCCGCTCAGGCCCGCGCCCTGGCCCGCGGCGACCTCTATCGCCAACTCATCCGCCAAAGCACCCAGCTCGCTTATCTTGACGTGATCGCCATCCTGGCTGTGGGCACCGCGTGCATGATCCCCCTCATCTTTCTTATGAAGAAGCGCACAGGCGGAAGCCCCGCCGCGGTGCACTAACTCCTGGCGTTTCCGATTCACTGCGCCCCTCCGGGAAGCGCTTTTCCTGGGCGCGGCCTCGGGCGACGGGATAAAATGCTCTTTCAAATTCGCTGCCCGGTTCCGCGCCGCGTCCGGGCCGAATCGGAGCTCTCGCTTGAAATGCAAGACTTTTCCTGCCCTCTGCGTTTGCGTAGTTCTTCCTGGTTTCTGTGCTGCTTCCTTTTTGCAGTGTGCCCAGGCCCAGCGCAACCACCCCTGGACGGTGCAGGAAATCTTTGGCCACGAGGGCGAACTCACCGGCAATCCTCCGCAGAACATCAACTGGTCGCCGGACGGTCAGCGGGTCGTCTGGCTCGACGACAGCGGCAACCTCATGCAGCTGGACCCCACCGATCCGCATCCCCGAAAATTGATCCCTTACGTCAGGATTTCCCGCCTGCTCGACGCCAGTATCAGCGAACGTGACCGCGACCACCGCAGCCGCTACGATGAGCCCTATTACATCTGGTCGCCCGACTCCCGGCATCTGCTCTTCGACACCAACGGAGAGCTCTGGCTCTACGACCTCGACAACCTCAACCGTGTCCAGATCGGCGACACCGGCATGCAGTCCGGCGACGATCCCAAATTCTCCCCCGACGGCCAGGCCCTCTCCTGGCTGCACGACCATAACCTCTACGTGCAGAGACCGGAGCCTGCGGCCACACCCGTGGCCCTTACCGCCGACCACGACCCCGCTCTGCTCGACGGTGAAGTGGACTGGGTCTACCTCGAGGAACTCGACGTCCGCAGTAACTACTTCTGGTCACCGGATTCAAAGCAGATCGCCTACCTCCAGATGGACGAAACCCACGTTCCGCAATATCCGCTGGTGGACTGGATCCCGGTGCACCCCACCGTCGACCTGCAGCGCTATCCGCAGCCCGGCGATCCCAACCCTGCGGTGCGCGTCGGGATCGTCAGCACCGCCGGAGGCCCCACACGCTGGCTCAAAGTCCCTCTTTCTGCGGGCAATGACTACATTCCGCGCTTTGGGTGGGTGAATTCTCAGGTGGTCTGGGTTGAAACCCTGTCACGCAACCAGCAGCATCTCAATCTCTGGTTTGCCGACGCCCGTACCGGCCAGATTCGCCTTGTCCTCGAGCAGTCCGAGCCGAAGTACTTCAACACCACTTATGACCTGAAGTTTGTCGGCGATCATCAGTTCCTCATCCTGAGCTGGCGCGATGGCCACACGCACATCTACCGTTACGCCTTCGACGCCGCCAACCCCCTGGGTTCCGAGGCTACTTTCGTCAACAAGGTGGAAAGCGGCGAGTACGAAGTGATGGCCATCAAGGGTTTCGACGAAAGCACCCAGACCCTGTGGTATCTATCCGATCAGAACAACCCCCGCGAGCAGCAGATCTGGGCGGTGCAGCTCGACGGCAGCGGGCGGCACCAGGTCTCACGTACCCCCGGCGTTCACAAGCCTGAATTCTCCGCGCACGGCGGCTCCTATGTCGACACGTCGTCGTCGTTGCTGTCCCCGCCCACCGTCTCCGTCTGCACACCCGCCGGCCAATGCACCCCGTTCTGGCGCTCCACCCCCCTTCAGGGACACAGACTTCTCGCTCCCCATCTGCTGGAGCTTACTGCCGCCGACCGGGCCACGAAGCTGTACGGCACGCTGCTCCTGCCGCCGGGAAAGCCGCCCGCCCGCAGCGTTCCCCTCATCGTCAATCCCTACGGGGGGCCGGGCGTCGGCGCCAGCCGCAACGAATGGGGCGGCAAGCGCTTCCTCTTCGACCAGCTCCTCGCCGAGCACGGCTTTGCTGTCCTCCACGTCGATAACCGCGGCATGGCCGGCCGCGGCCGCGACTTTGAGCAGGTCTGCTGGCACAACTTCGGCCCCCCGCAGTTCGCCGACCAGATGGCCTCCATCGATCAGGTCCTTCGCGACTACGCTCAGATTGATCCTCACCGTCTCGGCTGGTGGGGATGGAGCTGGGGCGGCAGCTTTACCCTCTTCTCCCTCTCTCACAGCGACAGCTTCCTCGCCGGCGTCTCCGTCGCCCCGGTCACCGACTGGCGCAATTACGACTCCATCTACACCGAGCGATACATGGGGCTCCCCTCCGAGGACGATCAGAACTATCGCGACGACTCCGGCGTCACCCGCGCCGCCGATCTCCACGGGCGCATCCTTATCCTTCATGGCACCGGCGACGACAACGTCCACATCGGCAATGACGTGCAATACATCCAGAAGCTGATCGAGGCGGGCATTCCTTACGGTTACAACATTTATCCCCGCAAGACCCACTCCATCGCCGGAACCGATGACCGCACGGAACTCTTCAGCGCCATCCTCGATCACTTCGAGCACTATCTGATGCATCCTTCCTCTCAGTCGCAGAGCCCCCGGGGGCATGGCCGTGCACCCCGCTGAGCGCGCCGATTCGGCGGACCTCATCCGCGGCCGCGCTTTCCCTGGCGACTTTGAGCTGACCGTTCTCAGCGACGGCTGGTATCTGCTCGACGGGGGAGCCATGTTCGGCGTGGTGCCCAGGCCGCTCTGGTCGAAGCGGGTGCCTGCCGACGAGGAAAACCGCATCCTCCTCGGGCTGAACACCGTCGTCGTCCGCACCGGCCGGCATACCGTTGTCATCGAGACGGGAATCGGGAACAAGCTCAGCGACAAATTGCGCGCCATCTACGCTGCAAAGGAGCAGCTGCCCCGCGCCTTTGAGGCCGCCGGTATCCGCCCGGAGGAAGTGGATGTCGTCATCAACTCCCATCTGCACTTCGACCACTGCGGCTGGAACACTACCCGCACTCCCGACGGGCGCCTCGCACCGACCTTCGCGAATGCCCGCTACTTCGCCCATCGCGGCGAAGTCGAGCACGGCCGTCTCCAGCTCGAACGCGACGCCATCAGCTACATCTCGGACAACTACGACCCCCTCGTCGAAAGCGGACAGATGACCCTCCTCGACACCCGTCCCGGCGAGATGCAGCCCATCGTCCCCGGCATCTCCGTCGAGTGCTTCCCCGGCCATACCGCGCAGCTGCTCGCCATCCACATCGACTCCGCGGGGCAGCACGCCACTTACATCTCCGACCTCATCCCTACCAGTGCCCATCTCGACCTCACCTGGGGCATGGGGTACGACCTCGATCCGCTCGCCGTGATCGAGCAGCGCAAGCGCTTCTACGCCCGGGCCATTCCGGAACAGTGGCTGGTGCTCTTCACCCACGATCACCACACGCCCTTTGGTACTGTCGGGCTGAATGAGAAGGGGAAGCCGGTGATGCGGTAAATGCTTCTCCGGCGCCCCTGAATCGAGCTGCTGTCCCGCGGTCTGAGGAAGATCCGCTCTGGTACAGACTCCAGGAGCGTGGCCTCACCGGAGCCCAGCTCCCTTTCAAGCGGGCGCGGCTCGCTGCTGTGTCCGGCAAGGGTGTCAAGGGGAGGATCCTCGACATCATTAACATCATCCTGGGCAGTATCCCCGGTGCTGATCCCAGCAAGGAATTCAAGGAATTTACCGAGGAGGCGATTGACGATCCCGATGCCCCGCTCCAGGCGCGTTTCCGGTAACAGACGTGGTGCCGAAGCTGAAGCAGGTTAAGCATCACAAGCATCCGTCAGGACTTCACGGGATCCGCCGAAAACCGAACCTGCGGAGCGGGGACACGCAAATAACAGCCGCGTGGCTCACAATAGGAGCAATGGCCAGCGCGACCACATCGACACTCCTCACCCTCTCCGACTTCCGCGAGGCGCAGGCGCGTATCCGCGGCGTCGCTGCCCGCACGCCGCTGGTCCGCCTTCTCGTTCCCGGACTCGACGCCGAAACCTACGTGAAAGCGGAAGGCCTCCAGCCCATCGGCAGCTTCAAGCTCCGCGGCGCCTACAACAAGATCGCCCAGCTCGCCCAGGAGGATCGCCGCCGGGGCGTCATCACTTACTCCAGCGGCAACCATGCCCAGGGAGTCGCCTACGCCGCCCGGGCTGTCGGCGCTAAAGCTGTCATCGTGATGCCTTCGAATGCGCCAGAGGTCAAGAAGCGCGCCACCGCCGCCCTTGGCGCGGAGATTGTGGAAGTCGGTCCCGCCAGCTCCGACCGCAAGCTCAAAGCCGAGGAACTTCAGGCGAAATACGGCTACCTCATGATCCCACCCTACGACGACGAGCAGATTATTGCCGGCCAGGGCACCTGCGGCCTCGAAATCGTCGAAGACCTGCCCGATGTCGACCTCATCCTCGCGCCCGTCAGCGGCGGCGGTCTTCTCAGCGGCATCGCCACGGCCGTCAAACATCTCAACTCCGCCATCCGCGTCATCGGCGTGGAGCCTGAGCTGGCGGCGGACGCCCACGAGAGCTTCCGCTCCGGCAGGCTCACCGCCTGGCCCGCCGACATGACCAGCCGCACCCTCTGCGACGGCCTTCGCACCCAGAGCCTTGGCCGGCGCAACTTCGAGCACATCCGCGCCTACGTCGACGACATCATCACCGTCAGCGAAGCCGAAATCCGCGAGGCGATGCGCGTCCTGCTCTTCGGCGCCCGGCTTACGCCGGAGCCCAGCGGTGCAGCCTCCACGGCCGGCGTGCTCTTCCACCGGGAGGAACTGCTGCCGTTCCGCAAAGTCGTCGTGGTGATGAGCGGAGGCAACGTCGAACCGGAAATCCTTACCTCCGTCCTCGCCGAGCAGCAGCGCAAATGAGACGAACCGCCTCTGTCCCGCGTCATATCTCCGTCATGCATCTCCGCTCCGCCTCTGTTCTGCTGCTGGTTCTGGCGGCTGCCGTCGCCTCCGCCCAGCGGCCGCTGCCCCGCGAGCCAATGCCCAGCAACGGCACTATCGCCACCCTGGTCCGTGAAGCCAACCTCTACGCTAATGCCGACAAGAACTCTGCCCAGATCGCTGAAATCATGCCTGGCCGCGAGCTGGTCATCTCCGAGCGCAACGGCAAATGGCTCCGCGTCTTCGCCAACACCGACGCGCCCGACGCCAGCAAGGCCGACATGCCCGTCTTTGGAAGCGAGGGCCAGGCCCAGCCCATCTCTGGCTGGATGCTGGATAAGGGCATCGTCGACGTGAATACGCCTCGTGGCGACCTGATCCTCTTCGGCGCGGCGGACGCCACCGAACTGGCCGCCGCGGTCCCGGATCCTCCGCCCAACCTGGCCGAAGAGGCCCGCCTGCTCTACCGCCGGGTCGTTATGATGTTCCCGCAGTCGCCCTGGACCCCTGAAGCCATGTTTCGCGCCGCCGATATCCGCTGGCAGCTCCAGAAAGCCGATGCCTCCACGCTTCCTTCGGCTCACGAAAAGCAGGCCTTCCTGCGCGAACAGATGGATGAGGACGAGATGCGGAACGTGATCAGGTACTTCCCTGGCACCCGCTGGGCCGCCCTCGCCGCCTTCGACCTCATCGACAACAAGCTTTGTGGCGACTGGCAGGGCTCGGAAAAGTGCCCCGAACAGGAAACGGCCTATTTCATGAGGTATGTGGACCAGTACCCTGCCTCCCCCAAAGCCGCTGAAGCCCTCTATGACGCCGCCTGGCGCCAGGCGGCCGCCGGGGACCTGTGGCAGACCGACGGCAATCCCAGGCGTGCCGACGAGGACCGCCGCAACGCCCAGGGGATCGTCGACCGCATGGTGCAGAAGCTCCCCGACTCCTCGTTTACCGCCCGCGCCGTCAGCATGATGTACAAGGTGGCTCAGGGCATCCCGGTTTATGGCAGCAGCCGGGAGTAAGTGTTGCTGGGGAGGTTCTCCCTCCATTTTCCGCACCCTCATCCCCCTCCCGATCTGGAATAATGGTCTTGCTCTGGTGGTTTGGCACGCCGCCCTCCGTCCGAGGCGGCCAGCGACCGTATGCCCCGATGAAACCCGTACGGCTGGTCCTCACGCCGACTCGCAACCGCCGCCTGAATGAGCTGATCGGGCTGCTGGTGCTGGTTTCCGGCGTCCTCCTTCTTCTCGCGCTCGTCTCCTTCCGTCCCACCGACCCCTCCTTCGATACCGTCGGCTCCGGCCCGGTGCGTAACTGGATCGGCCCCATTGGCGCGTGGATCGGCGACCTGATGCTTCAGGTGGAGGGCATCTCCGCTTTCCTCCTTCCCCTGCTCATCGGCGCCCTCGGCCTGACCTGGATTCGCTCCCGCCCTGCCAGTTCGCCGCTGGCGAAGCTCATCGGCATGGTCCTCGCCGTCCTCTTCGCCCCAGCCCTCTTCGGTCTGCTGCCGAACCGTCCCCATTTCCTCTATGGCCTGCCCATCGCCGGACTTACCGGCCGCCTGGTCGCCGACCTGCTCGTTCGCTGGCTCAACTTTCCCGGCGCCTGCATCGTCACCGTCACCCTGGTCATCGCCGCTGCCTATCTGTCTACAACCTTCAGCTTCAACACGGCCCGCGAGTGGCTCAGCGTCAAGTTCGCCTTCGTTCTTGCCTGGCGCGATCGCTGGAAGAACTGGCGCCTCGCCCGTGCCCGCAAGCGCGAGCTGAAAGCCGCCATCAAACAGGACAGGATCCGCGAGAAGGAGATGCAGAAGGCTCGTAAGGCCGCGGAGATAGCCGGCAAGGCTGAAAAGGCTCCGCCCATCCCCGTCACGTCCTTTGCCGAGGACCGCGACGACCTCCCGCACCGCCATTCGGGTTTTGCCGAAACCGCGGCTCCGGCTCCGATGACACCCACCCCGGCCCCGCCGCCGGCGCTCTGGGATCAAATGCCCCGCGCCGTCGCCGCCGAACCCATCCCCGAACCGCCGCCGATCCTCGAAGCCGAGCCGGAGCTGCCCCGCGCCCCCGCAGCCCCGCTCCGTCCCCAGCTGATCGCCCGCCGCGAGGCGCCCCGCGAGCCGGCCATCGGTGAACGTGCCGACACCGACGCCCGCGCCGTCACCGTCATTTCGAAATCCGTCACCGGATTCCGCCTGCCGCCCAGCACCCTCCTGCATCGCAGCGACGATCCCTCACCGGTCAAAGAAGACGAGTTGCGCGCCTCCGCCCAGGTCCTCGTCGAGAAATGCGCCGAATTCGATGTCCTCGGCCAGGTGGTCCAGATTAACCCCGGCCCCGTCGTCACCACCTTCGAATTCCGCCCCGAAGCCGGCATCAAGTACAGCCGCGTCACCGGCCTGGCGGAAGATCTCTGCCTCGCCACCCGCGCCGAATCCATCCTCATCGAGCGCATGGCCGGCAAAAGCACGGTGGGCATCCAGGTGCCGAACCATCAACGCGAGACCATCTGGCTCCGCGACGTGATCGAGTCGGAGAGCTTTGCCGCCTCGAAGAGCAAACTCAGCCTGGCCATGGGCAAGGACATCAACGGCCGCATCGTCGTCGCCGATCTGGCCACCATGCCCCACGTCCTCATCGCGGGCTCGACGGGCAGCGGCAAATCGGTGGCGATCAACGCCATGATCATGTCGGTGCTCTATAAGTCCACACCGGAGCAGGTGCGGCTCATTCTTGTCGATCCCAAACGCGTCGAGCTGGGCATGTACGAGGGAATCCCGCACCTCTTCACGCCCATCATTGCCGAGCCCAAGCTCGCCGCCAATGCCCTCCGCAACGCTGTCCGCGAAATGGAGCGCCGCCTCAAGCTCCTGGCCTCGCGCTCGGTGCGCAACATCGACCAGTACAACCGCCTCTTCGACGGCCAAACGCCGAATCTCTTCGAGGACACCCCCGACGAGCAGCCGCTGCCCTACATCATCATCATCATCGACGAGCTGGCCGACCTGATGATGCTGGACAAGGCCAACGTCGAGGAGTCCATCACCCGGCTTGCACAGATGGCCCGCGCCGTCGGCATCCATCTCGTTCTTGCCACCCAGCGCCCCTCGGTCGACGTCATCACCGGACTCATCAAGGCCAACGTCCCCACCCGCATCTCCTTCCGCCTCGCCACCAAGGTCGACTCCCGCACCATCCTCGACTCGAACGGCGCCGAGGCTCTGCTCGGCCGCGGCGACATGCTCTTCCTGCCGCCCGGAACCTCGCGCCTGCAGCGCGTCCACGCCCCCTTTGTTACCGAAAAAGAGATCGCCGCCGTTACCGATTTCTGGAAGAAGCAGGGTGAGGCCGAATACGTCCAGGGCTTCCTCGATGCTCCCAAAGAAGCAGGGAACAGCGACTCCGGAGCCGGTACGGACGAAGGTGACGATGCCAGCGACGACCTCTTCGAAGATGCTGTGCGCCTGGTTCTCGAATTCGGCAAGGCTTCTACCTCGCTCCTCCAGCGCCGCCTCCGTATCGGCTACGGCCGCGCCGCGCATCTCATCGACATGATGGAGCGGGATGGGATCGTGGGTCCGGCCGAGGGCTCCAAACCTCGCGAGATCCTCAAGCCGCCTGACTGGCTCAACGAGGTCGAATCGACCATGCGATAGCCCGTTGGCTCAGGTCGCTTTGGCGATATCGAAACTCCGGCCAACTTCCTCCGCCCTTTGGTGTCGATAGAGGAGGTGGAGGAATTTATGAAGGAGGCCTGGGTACGCTGCGCTCACATCCTGGCACTGCTTTGGGCCCTGTTCTGGATGTTCTTCTTCATCGCCGAGTCGGCGGTCTGGCAGACGCCACTGGCTTTCGCTCTGCCCTGGATGGGCCTCGGCCTGATCCTCGTCATCGTCGCCCTGATTCCTCGCCAGTCGGAAGGCATCGGAGGGCTGCTGCTGATGGCTGCCGGTCTTCTGGGTGGCCTTGCTTACGCCCTTGCGTCCCCGCTGGAGCTGCCGCTGGCCAGCCGTATGCTCACCACCCTTGTTTTCGGCGTTCCTCCCATTGCCGCGGGAATCCTCTTCCTGATGCACAGCCGCACAAGGCCAGCCAGCGTCTGAGGCGGTCGCGCCAGCGCAGCTCCTTCCGGACCCGGGAGTCTCCTGCCGCAATTCGCCCGGTTTTCGTGTCCTCACGCGCATCTGCATCATCACGCTGCCCCCCTGCCCTCCTTTCTTACCCGCTGTGCATTCTCCCGCCGATCGCCTCAGAACGACCTGGTCCCATTGAACGCGACGTTACCCCTCGACCACTGCCGGGTACCGGTTTTGATATAACGAAGAAAACCATGTCTGTACGGAGCCGCCATTGCAATTTCGACGGATACTTACCCTGCTTACGCGTGGGCTTGCTGCGGCCGCGCTGCTTTCTCTTCTTTCTTCGCCGGTGCTTCGCGCCCAGCACACCATCCCTGACCCGGCACAGGACTCTCACATTGTCACGCCGGGCGACCTGCAGCGGCAGCTTCAGTCCTCAGCGGCCGATCGCCAGAGCAACATCGACTCGCTGACGCAGTTCCTCTCGAGCCCCATGGCGAAGCACGCCATGAAGTCCGCGCACATCGATCCTGCTCAGGTAAAAACCGCTATTCCGACCCTGTCGGACGCGGAACTGGCCAGCCTTTCCCAGCGCGCCGCCCGCGCCCAGCATGACTTCGCCGCCGGCTATATCAGCGACAACACGCTTCTGCTCATCATCCTCGTCCTGGTCGCCGTCATCCTCATCGCGGTCATCCGGTGATCGCAGCCCGCCGGGCCTCGCAGAACCCGCGGGGCTCTCAGGCTCCTCCCGAACGTCCCGCGGCGCTGCGCAGGTTCAGCCAGTCTTTCTGGTAGACAAAGCTCACCGTCAGCAGCAGCGCCCCCAGGCCGAGAAAACTGAGCACCCGGAAGCCCTCGCTCAGCGTTCGCATGTCCACCAGAAAGACTTTCCCGATGCTCGCGCACAGCAGCAGCAGTCCCTGCCAGCGCAGCGCCGCTGCGCGCCGCCAGAAGCCCGCCGTCAGCAGCAGCGCCCCGAAGACCATGAACCAGGCTGAGTAGCAGATCTCGGCGTGGATGTCCCGGTCTGCCGCCGTGGAACCCAGCCAATAGCTGTAGATTCCCAGCGTCACGCTGGCCAGGACAAAGCAGTTTGCCGTCGCCAGGTGCAGTCCCCCAATTCGCCTCGGCCGCGCCAGAAGATAGTAGAGCCCGCCCAGCGACAGGCAGGCCCACCCCCGGGTCCCCGTCTCGAACAGAAAGATCGCCGCCACAAATGCGAACATCGCATTCAGAATCGCCACTGTCAGCGCGATCCGCGAGAGCCGCGCCTCTCCCTCGGCCGCCACTCCGCCCCGTGCTATATAGGGCACTGCCACGAACAGCAGCACGATGAGGATTCCGAACACCAGCGTCAGCCCAAACTGCGCGTCGGTGTAATACACCGCGTACCAGCCCACGCCGTACGCCGCCGTTGCCAGAAAGGCCCCCATCGCCAGCCGAGGCCAGGGCCGAGCGGCCATGGAGGCCAGCGCCGCCGCATCCAGCATCAGCAGATAGCTGAAGAGCGTCCCCTCATGGTTGTGGCCATCGCTCAGCAGCAGCGGTGTCAGATATCCGCCGATTGCCGCGTAGAACGCCAGCAGTTCCGAGGCCCGCATCCACGCCAGAACCCCGATCCCCGCGGTCACGATGACCATCGCCACCGCCGCCACCGGCAGCGGGAAGAGCTGGAAGAGCGACCACCCGGCCCAGAGCGACAGATACAGCAGCCCGGCTCCGACGGCATTCAGCGAGTACGAAAATGCGTCGTAACCGTGCCGGCGAAACCGCTCCGACCAGGCTAACAACCCCAGCCCCGCCGCAATGCCCGCCGTCACCTTGCCCGCAGCGCCCAGCCAGCGGTTATCGAAGGCAATCTTCAGGAACCAGGCCACGCCGATGAGCACCGCAACAATGCCAACCCGGTTGAAAAGCCGCGAACCGATTCGAGCCTCCAGGCTCTCGCCCGGTCCGGCTGCTGCCGCCTGGGCCACCAGTTCGGGCAGCGGTTTTGCCTGCTCCTGAGCCTGAGCCCGTGCCTCCAGCCGCGCGACGCGCCGCTTCAGTTCGGCAATTTCCTGCCGGATCTCATCCTGACCCGCATCCACCCCCTCACTTTAGTGCATTTTTTCGACTGCGCGAGGAGAAACACCGCATTGAAGCTGCGGCGCCGCGAGAGGAGCTTCCGCTGGCATCCCCCAAAGGTTCTATGGGTCATTTGTTCCCGGTCTGTGTAAAATGTGCCGGAGTGGCCTCCCTCCCTCAACCCACGCCGCGCCTCGTCCTTGTCGTCGACGATGATCCTGTCAGCCTCGCCATCGCCGCGCTCCTGCTGGAGTCGGAAGGCTGCGACGTCCTTCAGGCGGAAAGCGGTGAAGAGGCCGTCGAACTCCTGGCCGCACTCAATCACAAGTCGGAACTGCCGCACTCTATTCTCACGGATCTCCGCATGCCCGGCCTTTCGGGCACCGAACTGGCGCAGCGCCTGCGTCGGGCCACTCCGCAGGCCCTTCTGCTGGCGATGAGCGCCAGCCCGCCTCCCGCGGTGGAGGGCTTCGACGGCGTAATTAAAAAGCCCCTCACTCCGGAGGCTCTGGCCACCGTCATGGCTCCCCGCCACATGGCTCCGTGCTCCGAGGCCGCCGCGCCCTACAGCCACTCCGACGACCTGCTGGACAGCAAGGTCTTCGACCGGCTTCGCCGTGCCATCTCCCCCGCCGCCCTCGAGGAGGTCGTCGCAACCTTCTTTCACGACACCCGCACTCGGATTGCCGCCATGCGCGCTGCGGATCCTGACACCCGCCGCCGCGAAGCCCACACCGTGAAGGGCGGAGCTGCTATGATCGGCGCCCTTCGGATTTCTCTCATCGCCGCCGCTGTCGAATCAGGTATTGACGACACAGAGGCGTGTTCGCGCAAACTCGATGAGATGGAAGCTTATTGCCATCGCACCGAGATCACTCTTAAGCAGAGGCTCGAAACATGACCACTCCCACCCGGCCAGTTCGCATCCCCTCTCCCACGAGAGTCGCCGCCCCGAGACCCGCCGCGGCCCCGATTCGCATCCTCCTCGCCGACGATCACCCCGTTATCCGGATCGGTGTCCGCAACATGCTCCAGGCCGAGGAGGGCTTTGAAGTTGTCGGTGAATGTGCCGACGGCGACGAGGCCATCACCCAAACCCTCGAGCTGCTTCCGGATATCCTTCTGCTCGACCTGTACATGCCGCGCCTGCCCGGCCTCGAGGCCATGCGGGCGATCATGAGCGGCTCACCCACGGTCAAGATCATTCTGCTCACCAGCACCATCAGCACGCAGCAGATCATCGAGGCCCTGCAGATCGGCGCTCGCGGCATCATCCTCAAGGACGCCCTTGGCGATCACGTGACCACCGCCATCCGCACCGTCTCCGGCGGCGATTACTGGATCGGCGGCCGCCGCGTCGTCAACCTCGTCGGCGCTCTCCACGAACTGATGCAGAAGGCCGCCACGCCCGACCGCAAGACCTTCGGCCTCACGCCGCGCGAGATGGAGGTCGTCGGCTGCATCGTCGAAGGCTGCTCCAACCGCGACATTGCGAAGCAGTTCAGCCTCAGCGAGGAAACCGTGAAGCGCCACCTGTCGAACATCTTCGACAAGACCGGCGTTTCCACCCGGCTGGAACTCGCCATGTTCGCCATCGCTCACCACCTCGTCGCCACCGAGCACTGAGCGGGCAAAAATCGAAGAGGCTGGAATCCGGAACTCCAGCCTCTCGTCATCGCGTCATCGCGGCGCTGCTCCCCGGCTGCGCCGGCGCTACGTTTCGGGTGCGGCCAGCAGCCGCTTCCAGGTCCGCTGGTTGCGCCGGAAGCTCTTCTTCAGATCCTCGAGGATGCGCTCGAAATCCGCGTGGCCGTGCAGCCGGTTCCACGCGGGATTCTTCGAAAACCACGGATAGTTCTCGTTGCCCAGATAAATGGCCCGGCGCAGCCAGTGCAGAGCTTCGCTTTCATCCCCGTCCACGGCGAAGTATGTTGCCAGCCGGTAGGCCATTTCGCTGTCCGCCTCGGCCGCGGCCATCGACTCCTCGGTGATCAGCGACGCCGCCCGCTCGCGGTCGCCCATCTGCACGTAGCACATGGCCAGTGTCGGTACCGCGATCCGCATCGAGCTGTCGTCGCGGATGACCGTCTCGAGGATATCGACGGCCTGGTTCAGATCGCCCTGGCGCATGCGCTGGTATGCCAGCGAAGTGCGCAGCAGCGGATAATTCGGCTCCAGCGTCAGCCCCTTCTGCAGCTCCTCTTCTGCGAGTTCGAGCTGATTCTGGTACTGGTAGACCCGGGCACGGTGGTTGTAGATCACCGCGGCATTCGCAGGATTGAGCGTGAGCGAGCGATGGAACTGATCGAGCGCCTCCTCGTACATGCCGTCGATGCGCAGCGTGATGCCGGCGACCAGGTGCACGTTCCAGTCGTTGGCTGCGGTGTGCAGCAGATGTTCGATGCCGTGGCGCGCGCTCTCCTTTTCTCCGCGGGAGAGCAGCATGTAGACGCGGTACAGATTGGCTTCCACCGATCCAGGGTCCAGTTCCAGGGCACGATCCAGCGCCCTGCGCGCGGCCATCACGTGCATGTGGCCACCGAAGCCGTGGCGGATGTACTGCAGCTGCGTGATCCCCAGGCCGCTCCAGGCCGGCGCGAAGGTGCCGTCGCGCTCCACCACCGCTTCGAAAAGCTGCCGCGCCCGCTCCAGATCGGCGCGGCTGCCGGTGCGCTGCATGAATCCCGAAAGCATCGCCCGCGCCTGCAGATATTCCTCCGAAAGCTCCTCTCCCAGGTTGGTGTGGCGCAGCCCGCTGCCTTCGGCGGCAGGCCGTAGCTGGCCGATTCCCTGCAGCGACGCGAAGACCTCGTTGCAGATTTCCGTCTGCACGGCGATCAGGTCGAAGGACGGAACGCTGACCGTGCCGCCGCTGCGCACGCTCTGGCTGTGAACTTCCAGCAACTGCCAGTTCAGGTCGAAGCCGTCGGCGGAGCGAAGGAAATTGCCCGCCAGCACCCAGCTCACCAGCAGCTTCTGACCGATCTCCAGGGGGTCCATCCTGGCCAGCGGCAGGTGCATCAGCGTGCTCGATGGACGTACCACCAGCGACGACATGCGCGCAATCCGCGCCGCGATGGCGTCCGCCAGGGCAAAACCGTACAGCGGCGCCACTTCCGTTGCCCCCAGGTTCTGGAACGGCAGCACCAGGATCGTGTTCTGCGCGACCTTCTCTCCGGAAGGCTCGCGGAAGCGCTCCGCCAGCATCGAGAGCAGGCCGGTATTGCGCTTCTCCTGCTCGGTGGACGTGGAGGGCGGCAGCACCGCAGCAGCATCGCCGGGAATGATGCCAGTCTCGATCTGCAGCGCCTTCATGATGGTCTTCAGCGCCTCGCGTACCTCGGCCGCGCTCGCATAGCGATCAGCGGGAGTCTTCCGCAGACAGCGCATAATGACCGAGTTCAGCTCGGGGGGAATCTTGTCCAGCGGATCGGGCTCAAGAAACTGAATGGCGCGGATGCTCAGGAACTCGTCGCCGTCCGGACGCGCAAAAGGATGGCGCCCGCTGGCCAGCTCATAGAGGATCAGCCCCAGGGCCCACAGGTCGCTCTGCACGCTGCTCTGCCCGGTCACGAACTGCTCCGGAGCCATATACGCGATAGTTCCGCCTCGCGCCGTATAGGTGGCGGTGGGTGCGCCCGGTTTGCGGTTGGAGGCCTTCGCCGGGTCGAATTCCAGCTCCTCCGGAGGCAGCCGGCGTGCCAGACCGAAGTCGAGGATCTTCACCAGACCGCCATCGGTGAGCATGACATTTGCCGGCTTCAGGTCGCGATGGAAGATGCCCAGCGAGTGGGCCGCGCTCAGGCCGTCGGCGATCTGGATGCCGACCGAAAGCTCCAGCTGGAGGCTCGCCGGCCCCCGGGCAATGATCTTGTCCAGCGACTGGCCGGGGATGTACTGCATGACGATGAAGGCTTCTTCGCCTTCCTCGCCGACCTCGTAAATGGCGCAGACATTGGGGTGCTCGATGGCGGAGGCCATGCGCGCCTCCCGCAGCACGGTGGAGCGCATCTGCTCGAGCGAGAGCGCACCGCGCTTGAGCACCTTCAGCACGACCGGGCGCATCAGCTGGGTGTCATTCGCCAGGTACACGATACCGCTGCCGCCCGCGCCCAGCTTGCGGACGAGTTCGTAGTGCTTGATAACGCGTGCCATGATCCAGTTTACCGGATGAAAGTAAAGAATGTTATCTTTACTTCTGGAAATGGAGGTAAAGATGGGCCGCTCCAGCACCGTCAGCAGCAAGGGTCAGGTGACGATCCCACAGGAAGTTCGTGTCCGTCTCGGGCTGAGGCCGGGAGATCGCGTGGAGTTCGTCGCACAGGGCGACCGGACGGTGATCCGGCCGGTACGGGAGCATGTGAATCCCTTCGATCAGTACATTGGCAAGTTTCCGCACCTCCGGACGCGCAGGGAAATCCATGACTGGATCAGCGCGGTCCGTGGGCGTAATCCAGACGGCGAAGTGGGCTGGGAATGAGGACGGCCATCGACACGAATGTTCTCCTGGCGCTCTGGGCCGGGGAGGCATCGGCTGAGAAAGCCTCGAGGTTTCTGGATCTGGCCATGGGACAGGGCGCGCTGGTGATCAGCCCGATTGTCTACGTGGAGGGACTGGGGAATCCGAGCATTTCGGAAGATGCGATGAACGAGTTCCTCGAATCGACGCGGATCACGGTGGACTGGTCGCTGGAACGGCGGGTCTGGGGTCTGGCGGCTTTGCGGTTCGAGCAGTATGCGAAACGCCAGCCAACCCACGGATCGGGAGAGGTGCGTCGTCTGCCGGCCGATTTCATCATCGGGGCACATGCCACCCTGCACGCGGACCGGCTGGTGACGCTCGATCAGCGGCGGTACCGTGCCGATTTTCCGGAATTGATGCTCGTCGAACTGTGATACCGGACTGGCGCGATGGAGGCCGGGGTTCTCCTCCGCTTATTCCCCTCCCACGATCTTGCGCAGCCGGATGCCCTGACGGTTCAGTTCTTCCACGAACTCTTCAATACGGGTCAGGAAATCCTGGCCGGAACGCAGAAAGCGCGGCATCGAATTCCAGACCTCGCGCACCGCTTCCGGATTCTCGAGCAGGGCGACCGCGGCTCCGGCGGCGGCTACGGCGACTCCGGATTTGCGCCTGCCGCTAAGCAGCAGGAACGCGCCCACGATGAGGGACCCAGCAGCCACGCTGCGCGTCCAGTGATGGGCGGATGCGGTGGTTTCGATCTGCGGAGCAAGTGTCATAGTTCTGATTTTGCCGTCCATGGAATTTGTGATCGCCTGCCTTAATCGAGATCGAATTCGCGCAGTGGCTTGCCCACATCCGGGGTCTCCTTCGCTTTGCGCAGAGCTTCTTCAAAACGCTTGTTGAAGACGTCTTCCCGGTTCTTCTCCGCTTCCATCGACTGCCGGAACAGGCTCTCCTTGCGCTCCTCGGCTTCGCGCAGAGCGCGCGTGGCGGCGTCGAAGTCCTCGAAGGTGCGCTTGCGTGGCGCGGGCGTGTGGGCGATGACCGCCCGCGAGGCAACATCGATTTTGAGCATCGCCCCGCAGTCGGGGCAGGCAATTTCCAGAATCGGACTGGTTTTGGGAGCCATACCGCATTCACCCAGGACAACTACGTTTCCAGAGGCTGAGTGTAACGCCCGGGCAGCGGGTGGCGCAAACTGTGGCGACCTTCGGCAACTACTGATTTTTAAGACAGTCGAACCTCGTCAGAGGCAGATCGCCTTGTGCCCCGGACACTCCTGGGCCGCTCGCTCGATGAGCGTATCGATCAGGGAAGCTCCATAGCGCGCCAGATAGGCAATGCCGCCGATGGTGCGCTCCTGCGGATGGCGGTCGGGGAACAAGTTGAAGAAGATGGTGTCCACATGGCGGCGGATGCTGGCCTCGCGCTGCAACTGGTAGTTGGCCGCGAGGCGGCGCAGGCGGTTCATCTGGTAGCGCATCTTCGAGGCCGAAACCTGCGCGGCGCGTCCCAGGCCGGGGTCGAGAGACTGCGCCCATTTCACCAGCGATTCAAGCTCGCCGTCGAGAGCATTGCCTGTGGCCGCCAGCTGCTGTTTCCCCTCGATGGGAATGGCCCGCGCGCCCAGGCGCTGCGACAGTTCGTCGGGATGCGACTGCAGGATGTCGGCCAGCGACAGCTCATGCTGCGCGAGCACCCTGGCGATGGCCGGCTCGATCAGCGTGGCGCTGAGCCGCGGCAGAACCGGCGTGGTGCGCCCCAGAATCGCCTGATAGAGCACCTGCGACTGCGCAAAATAGGCAATCTCCGCCGGGCCTCCGACGTAGGCCGCCGTCGGCAGCAGCCGATCCTGGAAGACGGGACGAAGCAGCGCATTGGGGCTGAGGCGCTCGGGAGCCGTCTCGAGAATGCCCAGCAGCTCGTCGCCGGAGTACGCCGTCTTTCCAGCGAGCCAGGAGTTTCCCTTCCGGCGAAGCGGCTGCCGCGTGCCCGTGGCCTCGTCGATGAGGAACAGCAGACTGCTGCCCGGCGCAACCAGCACCTGGGAGTGGTAGCCGCGCTCGGCCAGCAGTCGGTCGCGTGCATGCAGCGCAGCCTCGAGATCCTCGGCGTGTTCAATGGCGTGGCGCAGAACCTCGCCGCCCAGGGCATGAGCGCGGCGATCGGCCGCATCCAGAACGACCAGCCCCTGCTCCCGGAAGATTGCAGCCAGCAGACGCGCGAACGCCGATGCGAAGGTGGCTTCCGGCGTGTAGCTGGCCACGAGCAGATCGAATTCCGGGGTGCCGCCGATCAGCTCCGCCGCACGGTCGAGCAGCGCGCACACACCGGAACCCAGGGGAATATTGCCGGCCGACCGCCCTGCGTGGGGCTGTTCCGGATCGAGGCGCAGCGTGTGCAGCGCGTGCCGCGCGGGCAGCACGATATGATCGGCTTCCGCCAGGTCATGGTCCTCGGTGGCCAGCCAGAAGATGGGCACGGCGTTTGCTCTCCGCGCACGCTGGATGATGGTGGACGCTTTCAGCAATGTGAACAGCGGGCCGCCGAAGAGCGCCACCTGCTGCCCGGTGACCAGAGCGGATGCGCCGCCGCGCAGCCGTTCAATACTGGCAAGCGTCTCTTCCCCCGCGCCCCAGGAGAGGTTCTGTTCGCGGAGCAGATCCGCGACCGCGGCCCGGTGCGTCGCATCCTGGACCGATATGGCGTCCTTCCAGGGCTGGGACCACGGAGTGGAGACGTAGAAGGGCGCGAGAGGTTCGCGGCTGTCGGCGAAGTCCAGAAAGAGCCGGCTGAGCCGCGGAAGCATGGAGATGGGATAGCAGTCGATCTGCACGGCAGCAGCCTGATCCGAGTTCGTCACGCGCGTTGGGCGCTCCCCGCGCCGGGCCGGGGCCTGCCCGTTCCGGATGCTTTTCGATTCCTGCCTGCCGCCAGCGCCCGCAAAAGAGCAGGCCGGTCGCGGACCGGAAGGGACTCCAGGGCATGGACCGCAAGGGAACGGTAGACGCCCTCGAGAATCGGATGCCCGTCCAGGGCCTGAAGATGCAGTTTGACGGTGGAGGCATCTCCGCGGGCGAATGGCCCGCTGAAACTGCTGTGCGCTCCCTGGGTGAAGACATTCCGCACCGTCGCCTGTGCAAGCGCCTGAACCATGTCGCTGGCATCATGCTGCCGGAGGCCAGCCGCACGGGCCGTCTCGATCGCAGCGGTCAGCACGCTCACCAGCAGCGGCGATGCCAGGGTGCCGGCGGCATGGTAGAGCGCCTTGCCGCTGCTGTCGATCCGGAAGGGTGTTCCGCCCAGGCGGCGGATCAGCGCATTGAGCCTGCCGCGCACGGCGGGCGAGGATGCTTCCACCCCGAAGAGCACGCGCGAAAGCGGCACAGGGCTGCGTGTGGGGAAGGTCATCACCGGATGCACGGCTGCGGTGAGCGCTCCGGCTTTGCGAACCGCCTCCAGGACGTCGACGGTGAGCGCGCCGCTCGAGTGCACGACCGTCTGGCCGCGCAGACTGCGGCCTTCGGCCAGGCGCGCGACCACCTCGGGAATGGCGGAGTCGGGGACGCAGAGCCACAGGATCTTCGCGTCGAGACGCGCCTTCTTCCACGAGAGGGCAGGGAGGCCCGAAAGCCGCCGCGATGTGCTGTTGCGCAGAATGATTTCGCGCGGAGTCATGCCTGCGCTGAGCAGGCCGTAGGCGAGCGAGGTGCCCCAGTTCCCGAGGCCGATCAGAGCAACGCTGGGCCCCGTATTCCGTTTTGCGTGCCTGGTTACGGGCATAGTTGGACCTTCACTGGATGCTACCGTAAGACAGAGGGAATAATGGCGAAGAAGAAGAAACCGTCAAAGAAAGATCCGCATGCGGTTCCGGTGCGGAAGAAGCTGAAGATCGACGCCGGGCGCCCCGCCCAGGTGCTCGAGTCGCAGGTCGTCTATGAGGGCCCTCTCTTCCGCATCGTAAAGGATCGTATTCGCGAGCCAGGCGGCACGGAGGCCCGCCGCGATGTGATCCGGCACAACGGTTCAGCCGTCATGCTGGCCGTCGACCGTTCCAAAAGCAAAAAAGATCCGCTGGTGCTGATGGAGCGTCAGTTCCGCCACGCCGCGCAGCAGTTTCTCTATGAGCTTCCGGCCGGCACCATCGAAGAGGGCGAAGACCACCTCGCCGCCGCCAAACGCGAACTGCGGGAGGAGACCGGCTACCAGGCGAAAAAATGGACGAAGCTGGTGAAATACTTTGCCAGCCCCGGCTTTCTGGGCGAATGGATGCAGGTCTTTCTGGCCGAAGATCTGATCCCGGGAGAGGCCCAGCCGGAGGACGATGAGTCTCTGGAACTCCAGTTTGTGCCTCTTTCCGAACTGCTGCGGCTGATTGACATCGGGAAGATTCTGGACGGCAAAACCCTCGTTTCTCTGATGTGCTATTCCCGCCTGATCCGGAAAAAGAGCAGGTGACCGGGCCTTCTCCGGCAGTTTCAGAAAACCAAAGCCCTGACGGCAGCGTCTCTATGGAGAGTGGCTGTCTCCCCAGCCACAGTCTGCCTGAGAGGAAGGTTCGTGTTTGTGGCTCAGTACAAAGGCAAGGTAAAGTGGTTCAACAATGCGAAAGGATACGGGTTTATCGGCCGTGACGACGGACCCGACGTGTTCGTCCACTACAGCGCCATACAGGTAGATGGCTATAAGAGCCTGAAGGAAGGCGATGATGTGGAGTTCGACATAGTACAGGGCCAGAAGGGGCCGCAGGCCGATCAGGTGGTGCGAGCCCGCGAAGTTGCCTGAAAAGCACGCCGCCGTATTTTTCTTCTTCATACTGGTTTCAAACCTGCGTTCCCGCGAGCGCAGGTCTTTTCTTTCTGTTTGCGGATCACCGTCCGTAGTGCTCGGGCCGAATACCCGCCGATGGATTCCGCTTCCGGGATCGTGGTGTAATCGTCTGCAATGGACAACCGGTCGATTGCCCAGTTGCTGGCGGAGACTGCCGACCTGCTGGAAATCGGTGCGGGCGACCCGTTTCGCATTCGCTCCTATCGCCGCGCCGCCGAGGCGGTGGAGTCCTCGACTGTCCAGCTGAGCACCATTGCCCTCGACCCCAAAAAGCTGCAGGAAATCCCCGGCATCGGCAAGGGGATGGCGGCCAATATCCAGGCCATCGAGCAGACCGGCACCCTGCCTCTGCGCGAAGAGCTGCTGCAGAAGTTTCGCCCCACCATGCTGGAGCTGCTCCGCCTGCCCGGCATGGGCCCGAAGACCGTCGCCCTGCTGTGGGATGCGCTGCAGGTTTCCTCGGTCGACGAGCTGGATGCCGCGATTGCCGCCGGGCGTCTCCACGGCCTGCCCCGCATCGGCGAAAAGCTCATCGAAAAGCTCCGCAAGGGCATTCAGGATTACAAGCAGAGTACCGGGCGTTTCCTGCTCGATGACGCCGAGACGGCTGCGGAAAAGCTGATCGCGTATCTCCGGGAATTTCCCGGTATCGACACCGTCCTGCCCGCCGGATCGCTGCGCCGCGGCCGCGATACGGTCGGCGATCTCGACATCCTCGCCACCGGTCCCGCCTGCGCCGAAGACAAGGTGAGCGCCGCCGTCGAGTACGCTGCCGCCTATCCGCCGGCAGCCACCATGCTGGCGAAGGGCCAGAACAAGGTCAGTTTCCGCCTGCGCACCGGCCTGCAGGTCGATGTGCGCCTCCTGCCCCAGAGCTCGTACGGCGCGGCGCTCCAGTATTTCACCGGTTCGAAGATGCACAACGTCTCGGTCCGCCAGCGCGCGCTGAGGCGCGGCTACACCCTCAGCGAATATGCGCTGGCCCGCGTCGAGGACGGGGCGCTCGTCGCCGGCGCGACAGAAGAAGAGATCTACGGCGCCCTCGGCCTCGACTGGATTCCCCCCGAGCTCCGCGAGAACAACGGCGAAATCGAAGCCGCCGAGCAGCACCGCCTGCCGGTGCTCATCGAGGAGCGCGATATCCGCGGCGACGTGCACATGCACACCACCGCGACGGACGGAAGGAATTCCATCCGCGAAATGGCGGAGGCGGCGATGGCGCGCGGTTACCAATACATCGCCATCACCGACCACTCGAAGAACCTGGCCATGACCAGCGGCCTCGACGATCGCCGCGCCCTCGATCACATCCGCCGCATTCGCCAGGTGGATCAGGAGATGGAGGGCCGTATCCGCATCTTTCCGGGGATCGAGGTGGATATCCTGGCGGACGGCGCGCTCGATTTGTCCGATGAGGTGCTGGCGCAGATGGACGTGGTCATCGCCAGCGTCCATTCGCTTTTCAACCAGCCCCGGCAGCAGATGACCGACCGCGTTCTGCGGGCAATCGAAAATCCATATGTGCATATCCTGGGCCATCCCACCGGCCGGCTGCTGCTGCGCCGCGAACCTTTCCAGATGGATCTGACCGCCGTCCTGCGGCGTGCGGCGAAGCTGGGCGTCGCGGTCGAACACAATGCCTATCCGGACCGCCTGGACCTCTGCGACCGCGACCTGCGCCTGGCCAGGGAGATGGGCTGCCGAATCTGCGTCAATACCGATTCCCACCATACGAGCCATCTCAGCAAGATGCGCTATGGCATCCGGCAACTGCGTCGAGCGTGGCTGGAGAAAAAGGACGTCATGAATACGCTGGGGACGCGGGCGTTTCTGAAGGCATTGCGGCCGAGGACCGCGTGATCAGACGCAACTCGCGTACAATTTCGTGGGAAACATGTCCGACAGAACGGGGATTCATCCGCTGCTTACGGTTTTTGCCGCCCTCGCGCTCTTTGTGGGCGTCGTCGGCGGATATGTCTGGTTCAACAGCAAGCCGCCGGCCAGCGCGGGGGAGGTGGTTTCCCTCTCCACCTATTCGATTCATCGCGAACTCTCCACCGGATCGTCCCTGGGCGGCATCAGCGGCGGGGCCAACATCTACGACGAAGTGATCGTGATCGCCAACGTGCGCGTCCGGAGCAAGACCAGCGTGCCCACGGCTGTCTTCGATGTCTGGGGTAATCTCACCCTCAATGACGACGAAGTGCAGCACAGCATCGCCGCCAATCCGACCGATTTTCACAAGGTGTTTATTGCCTATCCGGAGCTGGCTCCGCAGCAGAAGGCGCCGCTGGCGAATGGCACCGTGATTCAGCCGGGCCAACAGATCGAGGGGCAGGTGATCTTTCACTTTCCCATCAGCGCGCAGGAGTGGAACCAGCGGGAAGCATTCAACGTCACGGTGGAGTTTCAGCACGAGAAGAATCTGGTGATACCCGTGGCGCCGGGAACGGGTCAGGCCACGCCCGCCGGCGCACCGTCCAGCACCGGCGCCCAGCATCCGGCGGCCAGATAACCGATCGGCGCAGACGCCGGCGCCTCGCCCTCTCTCGGCCCGGGGATGCTCTGCCTCCCCCCCTCGCATTCCATTTCTGCTTTACTGCTTATATGTTCGCCAAGGCACAGCGGGTTCACTTCATCGGGATCGGCGGAATCGGGATGAGCGGCATCGCGGAGATCCTGCTCAACCTGCACTACCCGGTCAGCGGATCGGACCTGCGCCGCTCTGCCGTCACCGAGCGCCTCGCCGGCCTGGGCGCCACCGTCTTCGAGGGCCACGCTGCCGCCAACGTCGTGGGCGCGGGCGTGGTGGTTGTCAGCTCCGCCGTCAGCGAACACAATCCCGAAGTCGTCGAAGCCCGCGAACGCAAAATCCCCGTCATCCAGCGCGCCGAGATGCTCGCTGAGCTGATGCGCCTGAAGTACGGCATCGCCGTCGCCGGCATGCACGGCAAAACCACCACCACCTCGATGATCGCGTCCGTGCTGGCTGCGGGCGGCCTCGATCCCACCGTGGTGGTCGGCGGCCGCGTCGACGCCCTCGGTTCGAACGCCCGCCTCGGCCAGTCGCAGTATCTCGTCGCCGAAGCCGACGAGAGCGACCGCTCCTTCCTGCGCCTCTCGCCCATCCTCGCCGTGGTCACCAACCTCGACCGCGAGCACATGGACTGCTATCGCGACATGGCGGATGTGGAGGAGGCTTTCGTCCAGTTCATGGATAAGGTCCCTTTTTACGGAGTCTGCGTCGCCTGCGCGGACGATCCTCGCCTGGCGTCCATCCTGCCGCGTGTCCAGCGCCGCGTTTTCACCTACGGCGCTTCGCCGCGCGCCGACTTCGTCCTGCGAACCCTGCCCCCGGCGCCGCTCGGCGCCAGCGGCGCCCCGTTCCGTTCCCGCTTTGAAGTGGCCGCCGCGAGCGACGTTTACGGACCTCTGGAACTGCATGTTCCAGGCGCGCACAACCTGCTCAATGCCACTGCCGCCGTGGCTGTCGGGATGCAGCTCGAAATCGCGCCCGATGCCATTGCCCGGGGACTGCAATCCTTTCGCGGTGTCGACCGTCGCTTCCAGATTCGCGGCTGCGCGCGCGGCATTACCGTCGTGGACGACTACGGCCATCATCCTACCGAGATTCGGGCCACGCTGCGGGCCGCACGCGATTGCGGCTACGGCGCCATCCATGTCATCTTCCAGCCGCATCGCTACACCCGCACCCGCGATCTGATGGAGGAGTTCGTCCACGCCTTCGACGATGCGGCCTCCGTCGAGGTGCTGGACATCTATGCCGCCAGCGAGGAGCCCATCCCCGGCATCACCGCCGAGGCGCTGGTGAAGGCTGTTGGGCGAAGCGAGGTCGGCTATGCGGCGTCGTCCAACGAGGCTATCGCCCGCGCTGCGAGCCGCGCCCGCGAGGGCGACGCGATTCTCACCCTCGGCGCCGGCAGCGTCTCCCAGCTTGCCCCCGTGGTGCTCGAACGGCTGGCGGGAAAGGGCGCGCCGGCAGCCGCGCATACGGATCCGCACCCTGCCTCTGCAAACCGCTGCTGAAGTCCCCATCGAACCCGGTCTTTCATCACCATCCCGTGACCCTTCGGCACATTCGCGGTTTTTCTTCTGCCGCAAATCGACCCCACCCGATTTTGCCTGCAGCGCAAGCGAGTTCATTTTTCGGATGCTGCCTGCCCGAAGATTGTTGATCTTTGTCTTACTGTCATCTGCAGGCAGGTCCGGAATCGCTCCTACGACGGTTGGTTTCGGCTTGCAGCACACATTCCGAGGGGGCTGGATTTCGAGTGGTCCAGCCTCAATTTTTCCCCTTTGGTGGGGCCTTTCCCACTCTCACACTGTGCCTGCCGTCGTGACTACGATTGCCGTGCAGGGGCCCGCGGCGAGGCTGCGGTAGGCGTGCTTCTGCATGGAGTCGAAGTAGATCGCATCGCCGGCGGCAAGCTGCAGGGTCTCCATCCCGATCGTGATTTCAAGCTCGCCTTCCATGAGATAGAGAAGCTCAGCGCCCGGATGGAAATGCGGCGCGGCCTTTCCCACAGGCAGCGGGTGGAAGTGCGCCAGGTAGCCGTTCATCCTGCGCTCGTTGGCGCGAAAATCGAGGCTTTCGAAATGCCAGGGTACGGTCGCGCTTTTCGGGTCGGCAGGGAATTTCAGCCGCTCCTCGCGTCGTGACAGCGCCACCACATGCCTTTTGCGCGGGTCGGTGAAGAAATAGTCGAGGCCCACGTCGAAGACCATCGCGATGCGCACCAGCGTGGGCAGCGTGGGCACCAGCCGCGCATTTTCGAGGCGCGACAGCATGGCGGGGGAAAGCCCGGTGTGCGCCGCCAGCTGTGCCAATCCCATGCTCTTGCGCAGCCGCAGAGTGCGCAGCTTCTCGGCGATCGCATAAGGCCGGATCGCCTCCCCGATGGTCTGGCTGGGGCTGCTTTTCGGGCCGGCTTTTCGGGTGGATTGCTTCGCTTTCAAATTGTCCTCCCATGTTTTGCAAGGGGCGCAAGCGAGTTGCCCGCGGCGAGTTGTCTTGCCTCACAATCAATTCTTTTTGCTCTACTGTCAAGATGTGAAAAGCGCAGTCATGCTGCTTTTCCAGGAGGTTTCAACATGATCCTCAGGACCGTTGGCGTTCTCTCGCTGGCGCTGTTTGGAATGGCTGCTCCCATGCTGGCGCAGTCCGATATCGTGGACACCGCCGTCGCAGCGGGTTCCTTCACGACCCTCGTCAAGGCTGTGCAGGCTGCCGGGCTGGTCGATACGCTCAAAGGCAGCGGTCCCTTCACCGTCTTTGCCCCCACCGATGACGCCTTCGCGAAGCTGCCGCCGGGCACGCTCGATTCGCTGCTGAAGCCGGAAAATCGCGACAAACTGCGCGCGATCCTTCTTTATCACGTGGTGCCCGGCCGGGTAGATGCGGCGGAGATCGGCCACCTCACATCGGCCAAAACGGTCGAGGGAAGCCGGGTCCGCTTTCAGGTGAACGGCGGCACAGTCATGGTCGACGGCGCGCGGGTCGTCAAGGCCGACATTCCGGCGTCTAACGGCCTCATTCACGTCATCGACGCGGTGATTCTGCCGCCCAACCAATAACGGTTCCATTCACTTCGGAGAGGAGAAACAGTATGAAAGCGCTGGATGTTCTTGCCGCTGTTCTGGTTATCGTGGGCGGACTCAACTGGGGCCTGTTCGGGGCCTTTCACTTCGACCTGGTCGCCGCTGTGCTGGGCGACTATTCGGCCCTCAGCCGGGTCGTGTATGTGCTGGTGGGTTTATCGGCGGTGTATCAGGCGCTCACGCTGAAGTCGATGCAGCGGCGCTGGCATGCTCAGCCGGTGACCGTGGCGCGATAGGGTCCTCTGGAAAGAACGCGTCTCGGCTGCTTTCCCAATGTGGGAACGCAGCCCGGGAGCCGCTCGGTACCTTGGTTCCGTGCCGACTGGAGGGATGCTTGCCTCGCAGCCCACGCCCCCGCGACACTTGTATACAGGCAGAAAGGGACTCGCCACGGCGAGTCCTTTTCTGTTCAGGCGAGGCCTCAGGGCCTCTGCGTAGCCGGATCTTTCTCAACCAGAAAGCCGCCGCCGCTGCGACTCATTGACTTCAACGCAGAAAGCGGCCGACCCGCGGATTCCGTCTCCTCAGGTCCGTGTAAACGCTGTATTTGCCACACTTGGCGCAACGCGGCTCCTAAGTAGCGTATTTGCCCCACTTACCGCGCGATGCCCTGCAAGTCCCCTGTTTCCCACACATAAGACTTCTCCAAAACATGGCCGGGGATGGAAGGAACGCTGCCGTTTTACTGCAGCAGCGTCCCGTTTTCCGGCTCGACCTTGGCTTCTTCCGGCGGGATGACCACGGCCGCGGCCACCTTATCGCCGTCTTCGAGGTTGAGCAGTTTCACGCCCTGGGTGGAGCGGCCCACCGCGCGGACGGTGTTGGTGTCGATGCGGATGATTTTGCCGTACTGGCTGATCACGATGATCTCCGACGTTTCGTCAACGAGCTGAATGCCGACCACCTTGCCGTTGCGGGCCGTGGTCTTCACGTTGATCACACCCTTGCCGCCGCGGGTCTGCAGCCGGTATTCCTCGACATCGGTGCGCTTGCCGAAGCCCTGCTCGGTGACGCTGAGAATGCGCGCCACCTCGCCATTGGCTTTCTTCGGCGTGACCGCGATGCCGACCACGTAATCGTTTTTCCCCAGGTCCACGCCGCGGACGCCGTAGGCCGGACGGCCCATGGAGCGCACGTCTTCTTCGGGGAAGCGGATCGCCATGCCATCGTGGGTCGCGAGGAAGACGATCTGCTGGCCGTCGGTGATGCGCACCCCGACCAACTCGTCATCGTCATCGATGCCGATGGCGATGATGCCGCGCGCCATGACGTTGGAGAAGTCCTTGAGTGGCGTCTTCTTCACCGTGCCGTTGCGCGTGGCGAAGAAGACGTACTTACCTTCTTCCTGGAGATTCCGCACCGGCAGGATATTCCGGACCGTTTCGCCCGGTTGCAGGCTCAGGAGGCTGGCAATGGATTTGCCCTTACCGGCCGCGCCCACATCGGGGATCTCGTAGACCTTGAGCCAGTAGACGCGCCCCTTGTTGGTAAAGCAAAGCAGATAGGCATGGGTCGAGTCGACAATGAGCTGCGAGACGAAATCTTCCTCACGCGTCTTCATGCCAGTCCGTCCCGTCCCGCCGCGGCGCTGCTGGCGATACGTGGAGATCGGCGTGCGCTTCAGATACCCCTGATGCGATACCGTGACCGCAACCTGTTCGTCGGCGATCAGGTCCTCGAGCTGCAGCTCGGCAGTCTCGTCGACGATCTGCGTGCGGCGCTCGTCGCCGAACTCCTTGCGGACGGCTTCCAGTTCCTTCACGATCACCTGGCGCAGCTTCTTCTCGCTGGCGAGGATCGATTCGTACTCGGCGATGTTCCCGCGCACCTGGCGCAGCTCGTTCAGCAGTTCGTCAATCGAGAGCTGCGTGAGGCGGTAGAGCTGCAGCTCGAGGATCGCGTCGATCTGGCGGTAGCTGAGCGTCAGCGTGGCCGAGATCAGCGTCGTCGGATCGATTCCATACTTTGCCGCATCGAGCGTGACGCCCGTCAGCGCCTGGTCGCCCACCGTGATCGTGCGGCCGGAGAAGAAGCGGAAGAGATTCTCGCGGGCATCGGCGCGGGAGGACGATCCGCGGATGATCCTGATGACATTGTCGAGGTGGTCGAGCGCAATCTGGTAGCCGAGCAGGATGTGCTCCCGCTCCCGCGCCTTGCGCAGCAGGAAGGCGGTGCGGCGGCGCACCACATCGGCGCGGTGATCGATGAAGATGCGGATCGCCTCCGGTAGCGGCAGCTCGCGCGGCTGGCCGTTGATCACGGCCAGGAAGATCATCGAGAAGCTCTCCTGCATCTGGGTGTGCTTGTAGAGCTGATTGAGGACGATCTGCGCCTCGGCGCCGCGTTTGAGTTCGATCACGATGCGCATTCCGTCGCGGTCGCTCTCGTCGCGCACATCGCCGATGTCGTCAATAACCTTGTCGTTGACCAGCTCGGCGATGCGCTTGATGAGGACGTTCTTGTTGACCTGGTAGGGAATTTCGCTGACGATGATCGCCTGGCGCCCCTGGCTCAGGTTCTCCGTCGCGCACCTGGCGCGCATCAGGAAGCGGCCGCGGCCGGTCTTATAGGCCTGCGCGATGCCGCTGCGCCCGTAGAGAAAGCCGCCGGTGGGGAAGTCCGGCCCCTGTACGTGCTTCAGGACTTCGGCCAGACCCGCGTGCGGGTTGTTCACCATGTCGATGGCGGCGTTGATGACCTCCGTCAGATTGTGCGGCGGGATGTTGGTCGCCATGCCCACGGCAATACCGTTGGCGCCGTTCACGATGAGGTTCGGAATGCGAGTGGGCAGAACCGCCGGCTCGTAGGTGGATTCGTCGTAATTGGGGACGAAATCAACGGTCTCCATTTCGATGTCGGAGAGCAGTTCTCCGGTCACCCGCTCCAGGCGGCACTCGGTGTAGCGCATGGCCGCGGGCGGATCGCCGTCCACCGAGCCGAAGTTCCCCTGTCCGTCCACCAGCGGATAGCGCATGCTGAAGGGCTGCGCCATGCGCACCAGCGCGTCGTAGATGGCCGAGTCGCCGTGGGGGTGGTAGACGCCCATCGCCTGGCCGACCACCTTCGCGCACTTGGTATACTTCTTGTTCGACTGCAACCCCATCTCGTGCATGGTGTAGAGAATGCGGCGATGCACGGGCTTGAGACCGTCGCGGGCATCGGGCAGGGCGCGCCCGATGATGACCGACATCGAATAGTCGAGATACGAGCGGCGCATCTCCTCTTCAATGTTGATGGGCACCAGGTTGGCGGCGCCAGGACCGGTTGGTCCGTCGCCTGAATTGCCGCCGAGAGGAAGCTGGGGGTTCTGTTCGTCTGCCATAAGGATGGGGCCGCGGGTCACGCTGGATGAGCTGGGCGCGAGATCGATGCCGAACAGCTGACCGAGGGCTTATCTCTATGATAGCGTAAGGCTTAGCTCAAAACAACCCCGCTTACCCTCATAGAATCAGCGCCTTAAACACCCCCGTCAGTAACCGCCAATCAACCCGCTTCGCCTCCCGCGAAGAAACGGGGAAAGCCTGCGACCTTCATACCCGACCTGGCTTACCGGGTCTTGGCCTGCTCGGCTGCCACCAGGACCAGAAAATCCTCCGGCCCCGATTCCTTTGTCAGGCTCAACCCCAGCTGCCGGTGCAGAGCGCTCTTCAGCGACGCCACATCACCCGCCTGCCAGATCAGATCGAAGTTGTAACTCCCCTGCAGCCCCGTCTCGTCCACCACCTGAACCCCATGCAGTTCCCCGCCCAGACGAAAGATGAGCTGCGGGATACTGGTGCCTACGCCCGTCAGGTGGCCGGGGGCGGCCCAGAAGCCCTTCGAGATTGGGTGCGAGGGCTTCAACCCTGTCGCTCCCCCCGAAGCAGCGCGCAACACATAAACTTCCGTCGGCTGCTCTTCATGCCGAACCGACAGCCCGAAGGTCTCCGTCAGCGCCTCCGCCACAACTTGCTTCCGGATCGCATCACGCCCATACGGTACCGTAACCGCCAGATCAAAGCGGTCTCTGTCGATCCATGCCGGCCCCTGGATCCGGTCGCTCCTCATCCCGTCGGCATAGGCCAGCAGCGAACGCAGTGTGCTTCCGAAAATCTGAAACGAGCCGTGATCCTCGATTTGCGCACCTGGGCTGTAGCCACTCACGGCCACAGGTGCCGCAGGCCGAATCCTGACATCCAGCAAAGGCGCCGGCGCGCCAGCCACCGTCCTCGTCTCCACTCGCGACGAATCAGCAATAGGCGAGTAGACGGCCCGCAGACGGCCCGCAATCAGCCTGTCGATCAGTCCGGCATCCACCTTGTTCGGTAGCATCCCGCCCCTCAGCACCCCGTGCGCATCGATCAGGAAGGTTTGCGGCCTGGCGAAAATCCCGTACCGGCGCACGGTGGCGTCATCCCGATCCACCCCGATCCAGCCGCCCATCGGCCGTCTTTTGAGAAAGGCGCGCACCACCGCTGGATTCTCATCCGTCACCGAAAGAAACAACACCGGCTTGCCCTGGAATTCCTTCGCCAGCGCGTTGAGGTGGGGAATGGCCGCGACACATCCGCCACACCATGTCGCCCAAAATTCCAGAACGACCGGTCTCCCCCGGAAGGCTGCGGAGTCCGTCGGAGTACCCGCCGGCGCATCGATGAGCTGTGCAAGCTGCACCGGAGGTGCAACTCTGCCCACCGCCGGTAAATGTTCTTGAGCCGCGCAAGAACTGAGACTCAGGAGACAGGCGACAAGGAAACGTCTCATAAGGAAACGCCCGGAATCTTACACCATTCCGTCGGAAACCGTGCTGAAACCGTGCCGCACCCGCGCCAACCCTGAGCACAGAGCTCCGTTACAGTTCCGGAATCAGCAGTCCGGCGCCGCCGGCGCGACGCGCGCGACGTCCCATTGCCGCAGCCGCCGCTCCAGCCAAAGCAGCAGAGAGCCCGTCACGATCGGGCACGCCCCTCCCGCCACGCACACAAAAGGAATCAGCCATCGCTGCCAGAAGCGGTCCGGCTTCGCCGCCCCCGGATCGCTCTTCGGGTAGCGCACCCCAACCTCTTCGCCCACCGCAAATGCACGCGCCGAACAGCGCACACTGGAGGTCACAACATAGCTGTGTCCGTCGCTCCGGTACTTGAAGCGGGGCGCGAAGGTCGGCTTCTTGTGGTAAGGATCGTGAACCGGCACCAGTTCCACAATCGATCCCCGGGCCGTCGCCGTGTGCGCCACCCAAACCGACTGACTAATCCCAAATCCGCAGCCCGCCAACAGCCCCAGAATGCCGCACATCAAAAACCCCTGGAGAAGACGCGCAGGATCAGACTCAGCACCGCCATCGGTCCACTTCGCGCCATATTTTCAAGATACATGGGCGCGCCGCCCCGCCGCTGTCAGCTCCAGCCCACTCCGCCCGCTCCCATCGCGGAGAAGCAGCCGCCGGCACCAGTACCCTCCCCGCATTCGCTCTGCTTTTTCCCGGGTTTTATATTGGAACGCAGGTCACTCTCATGCCCAAACCAGTCCCGCCGGCCACTCCCGGACCTCCCGCCACGCTCCTCTACAACGACTGGTACCCCGCCCTGCGCAGCGATCAGCTCCGCGGCAAAGAGCTCTCCACCACCCTGCTCCTCGGCATCCCGCTCGTCCTCGGACGCCGCGAGGACGGTCGCCTCTTCGCCATGCGGGATAACTGCCCGCATCGCGGCATTCCGCTCTCGTGCGGCTGGTTCGACGGCAAATCGGTCACCTGCAAGTACCACGGCTGGGTTTTCGAGCCGGTCTCCGGCCAGTGCATGGAGATTCCCTCGCTGACCAGCCGCGACCCCTTTCCGCGCAAGCTCTACGGCATGGCCTATCCCTGCGAGGAGCGCGACGGCCACGCGTGGGTTTATGTGCCGGAACCGGGCAGCGGGCGGATTCAGCCGGAGGATGCCGCGCTCGTTACCGTGCCGGAGCTGCCGAAGTTCAGCTCGCGCTGCCGCAGTGCGCATCTGACCGCCGATCTGCCCTGCAACGTCGACCACGGCGTCATCGGCCTGATGGATCCGGCGCACGGACCCTTCGTCCATCAGGCGTGGTGGTGGCGCAAGCGGGCCAGCATTCACGAGAAGGAAAAGCGCTTTGAGCCGATCCCCCAGGGCTTCCGCATGGCCACGCACGCGCCTTCCGCGAACAGCGCGCCTTACAAGCTGCTGGGTGTCTACGGCGAGCCGATCACCACCACCATCGACTTCGTCCTGCCCAACCGGCGCTATGAGACCATCCGCGCCGGGGACAAGTGGTTTTCGAGCCTCACCACCGTAACTCCGGTGACCCCCAGTACCTGCCGCATCGATGTGGTAGGCGCGTGGAACGTGCTCTACCACGTCCCCTTCATGACCTCGATTCTGAGGTTCTTCGGCAACATGTTCGTGCGCCAGGATCAGGTCACCATGATCCAGCAGGCGGAGGGGCTGCGCCGCGATCCGGCGCTGATGCTCATCGACGACGCCGACCGCCCGGCGAAGTGGTACTTCGCGCTGAAGCAGGCGCGACTCGACTCCGCGCACACCGGCGAACCGATGAAGCATCCGATGGAGGGGCCGGTCACGCTGCACTGGAAGAGCTGAAGCCGCGGCTCGGGCTGGTTCGCGAGCCATCCAGAGGGCCGTCAGGAGCCGGCCGCAGCAGCCGGGCTGCCCGGCGGACGGCGAATCGATCCTGCCCCACTCAGGCGCTCTTCCCGATGATCTCGCAGGGTTCCGCGGCCGGCTGCTCACCCCCGTTGCCGTTTGGAGCTTCGTTGCCGTTTGCGTGGTTATTGCCGTAGGTCTCCTCGGCGACGATTTCCTCGACCATGATGTTCATTTGCCGCCCCAGGTCCTTCAGCTTCTCAAACCAGCTGTCGCCAAAGGGCTTGTCGCGGTGCTTGCGGAAGGTGTCGTACCACAGGTTCTGCGCCTGCCACAGGTTCAGATCGATCGGAAGTTCGCGAATGGTGCGAGCGACCAGCAAGGCATCGTCGAGGCAGCGCGCATCGTCCGGGTGATCGTGCAGTTCCACCATCATTCTCTTCATCCGCTGGTCCACGATATAGCTGAGCAGCGGCTTGTCCAGCTCGATCTGGTCGGCCGCGGCGGCGCTCAGCCAGGCACGCACCTGAATCACGTCGATGGGCTCGCTCTCAACGGCGCGCCGCAGGCCGGCGTTGATGGCAAAGGTGGCCGCGAGGGTGAGCGCCTTCGGCCGCGGCAGGCCGCTCTGGCTCAGGAAGCGCAGCAGCGACGACTGGTTATCGTAGATCGCCGCCAGCGTGGACTCAACCTCCTGCTCCGTCGCGGTGAGCAGGATATCCACGATGCGTTTTTGCTCGTCGCGGAAGAGGGACCGCAGCGAGTAAGTCTTGCTTCCAAAGTGGCGGTCGAAACAGCGGACGACTTCCGGAAAATCAGCGCGGCGGACGGCATCTTTGGCATCCACGACAAATTGCTCGTAGCCGGCTGCCTCTTCAGGGTTCCAGCGCTTGACGACAGCCGTGATGTTCTGGTCGCCCAGATGAAGCACGGCGAACGAGACGGTCTCGGAGGCCTCCGTAATCCTGCTGGACACCTGCGCCTGTCCGACCACAAAACGCACACGGCCCGAAAAAACAGCCTCGTACGCGATGCGGCGCACGGAGTAGCTGAAGAGTTCGGCTTCGTCGGCGTAGTGGGTAAAGATGGAGCTGATGGCATAGTGGGCGGCGACCTGTTCGAGGCCCACCTGCATGGAGCGCACATAGCGGTTGTAAACGAAGGCGCCGTCGTGCTGCTCCGGGATGTTGCTCTTCGCGGCGGCCAGCCGCTGGACGAACTGGCTCTCCAGATTGACGGCGCGCCCCCCGAAAAGCTCCGCGGCCAGTTGCAGCACCCTTCCGGCATAGGCGATGACCTGGATCGTTTCGATGCCCGAAATGTCGTCGAAGAACCAGCCGCAGCTCGTGTACATGAGCATGGCGTGGCGTTCCAGCTCCATCAGCATGAGCGCGCGGATGCGCTCGTCGGAGCTGAGGACGTGCCGGGCCTGGGAAGTGAAGAAGTGCTCGCGCGTTTCCCGGGAGCGGTCCAGAATCACCTCAATGTAGTGGTTGCGGGCCTCGTCGGGATTCCTGAAGAGCTGCAGCTCCGCCTCGCGCAACAGCGGGGCAAGGGAGTCGCGCAGCCAGTCCAGCGAATCGCGCAGCGGCCTGCGCCACTTCTGATTCCATCCCGGACGCCCGCTCGAGCAGCCACAGTCGGCCCGCCAGCGCTCGACCCCGTGCGCGCAGCTCCAGGAGGTGGATTCCACGATCTGCGCCTCGAACCGCGGCGGATGCTTCTCCAGGAATTCGCCGTAGTTGGTCAGGAGGATGCCGTTCTTCTCGGCGTGGACCGGTTCCCCGATCCCGTGCAGCATCCAGGCAAGGGCCATCTCTCCGAAACGGTGGTGATGCCCGTAGCTTTCGCCGTCTGTCGCCACATGCACCAGCTGCGGCTGGTCACCGTCCGGCTTAAAGCCACTCATCAGCCGCTCGGCAAAGCCCTCACCGCTGTTCAGCAGTCCTTCGAAGGCGATGGCCCGGGAGCGGGGCCCGTCGTAAAAGAAGACCGCGAGGCTGAGGCCCTGCCTGAGCCGCACGAGATACGGCCTTGTCGTGTCGACCGAGGCATTCGGCGTATCCGTCCAGGCGGGATCGGTTTCCTTCTTCGGCAGTCCGGAGGCACTGGGCGCGACGGCTGCCGGGGAGGTAGCCAGAGGGCGGATCCGCGCGCACTGATGGGGGGCCAGCAGGACAAACTGAATCCCATGCTGCGCCAGCAGGGTCAGCGTTTCCGAATCGACCGCGGTTTCCGGCAGCCACATGCCTTCGGGCATGCGTCCGAAGCGATGCTGGAAGTCGGCGATGCCCCAGCGGATCTGGGTGATGCGGTCGCGCGTGCTGGCCAGCGGCATGATGACGTGGTTGTAGATCTGCGCCATCGCCGACCCGTGGCCAGAGAAGCGATCCTGGCTGCGGTGGTCGGCGCGCACGATGGCCGCGTGCACCCGGGGCGCATTCTCCAGCAGCCAGGAGAGCAGCGTGGGACCGAAGTTGAAACTCATCCGCGCGTAGTTGTTCACAATGCGGGTGATCTGGTTCTGCCGGTTCACGATGCGGGCCGCGCTGTTGGGCGCGTAGCATTCGGCGGTGATGCGCTCGTTCCAGTCATGCCAGGGGGTGGCGGAGTCCTGCGCCTCCACCGTTTCCAGCCAGGGGTTCTCCCGCGGAGGCTGGTAAAAATGGCCGTGTACACAGATCGTTCGTTCAGCGGTACTCATACGGCTCCTGGTCTGGAACTTTTGGCGTAGGCGTTCATGCAATGCAATCCCACCGAAAGGTTTAAGGTAATCTCATCGGCATAAAGTTTTCTATGCGACAATGAAGGGAGACGGAGGGTCCGTAGATCCGCGGCGCTCTCCGGGAGAATCCGAATGTTTGACAACCTTCTGAAACCCGAACATCTGCTGCTCATCCTGGCAATCGCTCTGCTTATTTTTGGCCCCAGCAAACTCCCGGGACTGGGTAAGGGGCTCGGAGAGGCATTCCGCGGATTTAAGGAAGGCATCAAGGGTACCGATAGTTCAGATGCCGGGAAGCAGGAAAACGCTTCCAAGTCCGAGGTCGCCACACCGCAGGTGAAGTAGCACTCCCCCAGCCACCGCTGCGGGATCAGGCCGCACCCATGGGTGCGGCCTTTGCACGTCTGCCGCGGCTCTCCTCTCCTGTTACTCCTGCTTCTTCTTCTCGTACCGGGCCGCGGCGGCGTCCACGTCGAACCAGTCCATGGGAAGGGGCACATTGTAATCGGCCTTCATAACGAAGCGCTGCTGCGTCTCATCGCCATTGTGGAAGCGGCTGATGGTAAACGGCGTCGGCAGGCCCTCGATGTTGTGGTAGTCGTCGTACTCCTCAACGTCCTGATCCTTGTCGTGGTAGACGGGGTCGCGCCAGGACCACGAGCAGCGCAGCGGCAGATGCGTCTGCGCGTCCATCTGGATGGTGATAGCGTCATTCTCCGCATTCAGCAGGGTGACCTGTTCGGCCAGATGGCGCGCCGCCAGCGACTGGCCGTCGTACATCAGAATCGTGGATGGCTGCTTCATCCAGACGCGGACGGCGGCATCGACGGAGTGGTCGCGGCGGCGGATGGCGGCGCCGCACTGATCCGAGGCGATAGTGTGCTTGCCGCGGTACGTGATTTCCCAGCACTGATTTCCCGAGAAGATCTGAATCCAATCGTGCTTATCGTGCTTCTTTTCCGTCAGATCGATCCGTTCGACGATCGGCGTGCGCCAGTCCCAGTAGAGGATGGTCTCGCCCGTGGGTTTCCCCTGGTAGAAGGCCGCGATCCTGCCCTCCGTATAGCTGTTCTCGAGATTCAGCCAGCGCTCGCCCCCAAGAGCCTCAATCATGGCGTTCAGGGCGGCCCGGGCCTTGGCGGCGCTGGGGTCCTCGGCTGCGGTTGTTGAAGCGCCCGTGCTGGAAGAGGGCGGCGTGTCCGGCGCAGGCAGCGCGCTCTGGGCGTGGGCGGCGAAAGCGAAGCAGCAGATCAGGAAAAGGAATTTCACCATAGCTAGCCGACGAGAACAGCTCCTCCATTCACATTGACGATCTCGCCGGTCATAAAGCCAGCAAACGCCGTGCACAAAAACAGGATGGGTCCCGCAATCTCGATGGGATCGGCGGGCCGGCCGAGCGGGATGGCCCCCAGCAAGCGCTCCGGCGCATCCCGCAGCACCGGCGCCGACATATCGGTGGCGACCCATCCTGGCGCGACACAGTTGACGCGGATGCCCTGGGGCGCCAGTTCCGTTGCCAGGCCCTTGGTCATGCTGATCAGCGCGCCTTTGCTGGCGGCGTAATCGGCATGGAAAGCCTCGCCGCGCTGCCCGGCCGTGGAGCTGACCAGGACGATGTGGCCGGCCGGAGCGCCTGCTTCCGGACGCTCCTGCTGCTGCATCTGCCCGGCCGCAGCCTGAATGAGCCCGAAGGCGCTGTCCAGATTGATCCCCAGGGTGCTGCGCCACTGGGCGTCGCTCATGTCGGCGATGGGGACATCTTCCGCCGGCCAGACGCCGTGGTTCACGACGAGAATATCCAGCCGGCCGAAAGCCTCCACCGTGCGGCGCACCAGGGAGCGGCCGTCTTCCGGAGTGGAAAGCTCCTGAGCCAGGGCGATACAGAATCCCGGCCAGCCGCAGGCGCTGGCCAGGGTTTCGGCGGCCTCCTGCGCGGCGCGATAGCTGAAGGCGACCAGCGCTCCCGCCTCGCGGAAGAGCCGGACCGTGGCCGCCCCGATGCCGCGCGATCCACCGGTGACGAGGGCCACCTTGCTGTCGAGGGAGAGAGTTACTCCGGGCATGGAGACAGGGTAACGTGGGACTGGCGATCCAGCCAGCCGGGTTTCTTATATGCTCCCCGGCGGTGCCCTACTGCGCCGCCTGCTCGAAAGCCTCCATCGCGGAGAGCAGGCGCGCTCGCACTGGCTCCTCGACAAAGGCCGCCCGCAGGGCCTCGCGGTTGCAGGCCAGCAGCTCCTTATCGCTCCAGGCGAAATGCTCCCGCAGCCGGGCGTACTCCTCCTCCAGCGTGATATTGGTGATGGTGCGCGCGTCGGTGTTGATGCCGACCGAGACCCCGGCGCGAAAGAGGCGATCGATGGCGTGTTCGGCATACTTCCGGCAGGCGCGGGTCTGCACGTTGCTGCTGGGACATACCTCCAGATGAACTCGCTCCCGTCGAAGATGCTCGACCAGCGAAGGATCCTCGATGCTGCGCACGCCGTGCCCGATCCGTCTCGGCGCGAAGGCGCGCAGCGTCTCCCATACGCTCTCGGCTCCGCGGGCCTCGCCGGCGTGGGCGGTGCGGCTGAGCCCCTGATCGGCGGCATAGCGGAAGGCCGCGATGTGCGCGTCGATGGGAAAGCCGGCCTCGTCTCCGGCAATGTCCAGAGCCACAACGCGGCTGCCACGGAAGCGCTCTACCAGCTGCGCCGTCTCGAGACTCTGCTGCTCGCCGTAGTGGCGCAGCGTGCAGAGGATCAGCCGCGCCTCGATGCCGGTGGCGGCGATGCAGTCCTCCGTGGCGCGGTCCACCGTCTCGACCACGTTCTCCGGGGTCAGACCCTCAGCCAGGTGCAGCAGCGGCGCGAAGCGAAGCTCGGCATAGACCACGTGATCGGCGCCCAGCTGTTCAAACACATCCTCGGTGACCAGCCGCAGCGCGTCCCGGCTCTGCATGAGCTGAAAACCGCGGGGAGCGCGGGTGAGAAAGTCGGCCAGGCTGGCGCATTGCGGCGGGGCAATGAATTCCGCCTCATACTGCTGCCGGGAAATGGAAGGATCGAGCCGGGCAACCGCGGCATAGCTGAGAGAGCAGTCGAGGTGCAGGTGCAGCTCGACCTTCGGCACGGAACGCACCGCTCAGAGTATCAGAGCGCGCAGGCCGGATTGGGCCTCAGACGGATCGGGTCCCGGGATCGGCCATGCGCAGGTATGCATGCCTCCCGCTGTGCTTCTGGCTCGCGGGGACGAAGTGGTACCTGGGCCCATGCAGCACGAGCCACGCGCCCACCGGAAAGAGGAAGACGACGATACAGGCGAGCACGAAAATCAGCGTGGAATTGGGGCGTTTGCGTTGCAGCTCGATATGAAGCCCGCGAATGTCAGGATTGGGCATAAGAATTCTTTGGATGCATCTAACTCATTGACGCGCAGCCATTTAGTATCCAGAAGCAGACGGAAATTCCCGCATTTGGGGACAGGAGGATGCCGCTTCCAGTCCACGGCGAGCCCTGCCCGTTCCCGCGATGAACGCTTTCCGCTGGTACGAGTCTCGGCCTCCCCTTACCGTAGACGAATCCGCCGAGCCGCCGCTCCCGGGTCGATGTCCGGAAGCAACCGGGCAGGAGCCTAACGGGAAAGTGCTCGTGGCAGCTCCCGCCACGAGCCGAGCGCGATTCCGGAGCGGGGAATCAGCTCCAGCAGAGCCTCATGCTCCCGGGCGCGGGAGGCCCGCAGGCGCGTCCGCACCGCATCGAGATGCTCATCCACATAGCCGGGATGGCAGACCAGCTCCCAGACCTGTTCCGGGGCGCCATTCTGTGCGCTCTGGCGGATGGCTTCCAGCAGGGCGCGCAGCGTGCCGGGCACATCCCGCGTTCCAGTAGCGAGCACGCCGATGGTGCCGCCGGTGGTGGCCAGTCCCGATGCGGCGACCAGCCGGTGGAAGGCGCGCCGCTGCGACCCCAGGGCGAGCACGGCGATGCGGCGCAGGCGCGAGCTTCCCGCCGTTGCGCGCAACGCCCATTGCGGCTCAAACGGATTGCGGATGGCCGTCACGCCGCAGCTTTTCGCCGCCCGCAGCACCGCCCGCAGCACCGGAGGGAAGAGGTGCGTGTGCTTATGGGTGTCGACGTGCGAGACACGCAGGCCGGCCACCTGCAGCCGCCGGATCTGCACCGTCGCTTCGGCTTCAATCTCCGCTTCGCGAATGCGGCGCCGGTACAGGTCCGACACGAAACCGCTGAGCGCGGGCCGGAACTGCCTATCCGCCGTCACCAGCGAGCGAATTTCCGAGGGAGGAAGCACCGGCGTTCCGTCGACCAGCAGGATGTGGCAGCCAACCTCGAGTTGCGGCGTGGCCTGGGCCAGGGCAACGGCATCCTCGAAGAACGCCCCTGTGGCCATCAGCGTGGCGGAGCTGAGCGCGCCGCAGTGGCGGAGTTCGGCGACGGAGCGGTTGACGCCCGGCGTCAGGCCAAAGTCATCGGCATTGACGATGAGACGGATCACTGGTCTGAGTGTAGGGGATCGGCTTCCCCTGAATGAATTCCCGCCCCTGCACGACCGCGTGCGGCACCGCAAAGCTCAGTTCCGCCAGCCCTCTTTCCGCGGCGGTCAGGGGCAATCCTCAGCTTTTCCCACCGTAGATCTCCGGGTTCAGGGCCGGATCGTTGTACATCTTGAGCTGGCGGTAAATCTTGAAGCGCTGCTCTCCGCCGAGCACCTGCTGCCACAGCCGGTCGAGGCACAGCACCAGGTCTTCGCGCTGCTCGGTCAGCAGCGCCAGGCGTTCGCGGTTGCGCCGGCGATGTTGTTCCGGCGCAGACGCTCGCTCGATTTCCTCCTCGGTGTGATAGATCTTCAGCGCCAGAATGGAGAGCCGATCGATCATCAGCCCGGGGCTCTCCGAATGCAGCTCGGCAGAGGGCATGGGCAGCCCGGATTCGCGCAGCGCCTCCAGCAGCAGCACATCGCAGCTCTCGGCCAGGTCGTTGCGGCGCTGGTTGAAGCGATCGATGGCGCGCTTGATCTCCACCATCTCTTCCGGCGTGGCGTGGGGGGCGCGCGCGCGGTCTTCCACATGCCACAGGTCGAAGTTCGCCCGGTGCTGGGCCCGCACCGTCGGCAGCAGCGCTTCGCAGAAGCTCCGCTCCGCGTCCTCTTCCGGCCCGGCGTTCCGGTGCCACTCCGCGGTCAGGCGGTCGTGAAGATCCGCGATCATGCGCGCGGAGAACTGGAAGGCGGGGCTCATGCTGCGTTCTGGGTTTCACCCGGTGAAGCTATGGTAGAACACAGGAGAAGCCGCCCTCCGGTTTCCGTCGCCATGAAAGACGAGCCTCGCATCCTGTGCCTCACCAGCTACGAGAAGGGACAGCCCTTCATGCGCGAGTGCGCCGCCCTGGGCTGCCGCGTGGTTCTGCTCACCGTCGAGAAGCACCGCCATGCCGACTGGCCGAGGGAGATTCTCGAAGACCTGATCATCATGCCCGAGGGCATGACCCTCGAACAGATCACCAACACGGTTGCGTATTTGTCGCGCACCCGGAAGTTCGACCGGATCGTGGCTCTCGACGAGTTCGATATGGAAACGGCCGCGCACCTGCGCGAGCACATGCGCATCCCCGGCATGAGCCGCTCCGCGACCGCGCATTTCCGCGACAAGCTGGCCATGCGGATGGAGACGCAGCGCGCTGGCATCCCGGTTCCGGAGTTCACCCCGGTGCTGTATCGCGAAGAGCTGCGGCGCTGGATGGAAACCGTGCCCGCGCCCTGGCTGCTCAAGCCCCGCTCGGAGGCTTCGGCCATTGGCATCCGCAAACTCCAGGAACCGGACCAGGTGTGGCGGGCAATCGGGGAGCTTGGCGACCAGCAGAGCTTCTACCTGCTGGAGCGCTTTGTCCCCGGCGACATCTTTCACGTCGATTCCGTCGTCAGCGATGGCGCCGTCGTTTTCACCGCGGTCAGCGGTTACGGCAAGCCTCCCATGCAGCTGATGCACGAGGGCGGCGTCTTCACCACGCGGGTGCTGGACCGCGGGTCGTCGGAAACGCAGAAGCTGACGCCCATCCATGCAAAAGTGCTCACCGCGCTGGGCATGGTTCGTGGTGTCACGCATGCTGAATTCATCCGCGGCGGCGACGGCTGCTTCTACTTCCTCGAGGCAGCGGCGCGGGTGGGCGGGGCATTCATAGCCGACGTCCTGGAGTTCGCCACCGGCGTCAGTCTGTGGCGGGAGTGGGCGCGCATCGAGGTGGCGTGCCTGCGCGGGGAACCGTACCGCATACCGGAGCCGAAGGCGCTCTATGCCGGCAGCGTCCTGTGCCTGGCCCGCACCGCGGAGCCGGATACCTCGATGTTCACCGATCCCGAGATTGTGCTGCGGCTCAGAAAGCATCATCACGCGGGGCTGATCGTCCGTTCTCCCGATCCGGAGCGCGTCCGGGTCCTGCTTGAGCACTATGCCGAGCGCTTCGTGAGCGAGTATCTGGCCGTCGAGCCGGCGCCGGAGAGGCCCACAGCATAAGTACAGGAGCACACCTTGTCTGATTCGCTGCAGTTTCCCCATCGCCGCTACAACCCGCTGCAACGCCGCTGGGTGCTGGTTTCGCCGCACCGGACCCAGCGCCCCTGGCAGGGAGAGGTGAACCGGAGCACCGGATTCTCCGATGTGCACTACGACCCCACCTGCTATCTCTGCCCGGGCAATACCCGCGCCGGCGGCCATCACACGCCTCGCTACGAGAGCGTCTACGTCTTCGATAACGATTATGCGGCGCTGCTGCCCGATGCCCCCGCTCCCGATGCCGCCCACGCCCAGGGATTGCTGCGCGCTGAGCGCGAGCGGGGACGCTGCCGCGTGCTCTGCTTCCACCCCGACCACAGCCTGACGCTGGCCCGCATGGAGCTGCCCGACATCCGCAAAGTTGTCGATGCCTGGACCGAAGAGTATCGCAACCTGGGAGCCGAGCCGGACTTCCGCTACGTGCAGATCTTCGAGAACCGCGGCGCCATGATGGGCGCCAGCAATCCCCACCCCCACGGCCAGATCTGGACCACCGAGCACATTCCGGACGAGCCTCGGGCGGAGACCGAAGCGCTGCTTGCGTACCGCTCGGCGCACGGGCAGTGTTTACTCTGCGAATATCTCGGCGTCGAGGCAGGAGCGGCGGTGCGGGTGGTCTGCGAGAACCAGGGCTTCCTGGCCGTGGTTCCCTGGTGGGCGGTTTGGCCCTTCGAGACGGTGGTCATGGCCAGAGCCCATCGCCGCTCCCTGCTCGATTTCGATAACGCGGACCGCGATGCGCTCGCCGACATCCTGAAGCAGCTCACCACCCGCTACGACAATCTCTTTGAAACCAGCTTCCCCTACACCATGGGCTTCCACCAGGCGCCCACCGACGGCGAGGAGCACGAGGAATGGCATTTCCACGCCCATTTCTATCCGCCCCTGCTGCGTTCCGCAACGGTGCGCAAATATATGGTCGGCTTCGAGATGCTCGGCATGCCTCAACGCGACATCACGCCGGAATCCGCAGCCGAGCGGCTGCGCGCTGTGTCGCCGATGCACTTTGCCTTGCGCTGAGAGAAGGCAGGGAGCGGTGAGCCCCTGCGATTCGATGGATGATGCAGGTCAATGGCTCCTGAGAAGGGTTTTCGGTAGCTTTTCTTCCGGTGATCCGTGACACTTCTCGTGCTTCTTTCCACGGGGACGGGTCGTTTCTACCGATCTCTGAGCATTGTGATCCTGCAAGGCACCACTGCACATAAGGTTTCTGATCGTTTCTGACGCCCAGTATGCGCGATTATCGGGGAAGACGGTCCGCTGACTTTCGGGTCCCCACCGAAACCTACGCCGCCGCAAATCTCGAATCGCCAAAGAGTCTGGTGCGGGTCGGTTCCCTGAGCGTCTCCCTACTTGAAGGTACCTTCACCCAAATCAGCAGGATCGTGAGCCTTCCCACGGGAAAGCATCTGCGCAAACAGCTACCGAAATCAGAGCTCAGGCTACCTTCATTCGCAGCCCTCTTCGGTTTGGTCCAGTCCTCCAGCTGCGCGGCTCCGATCCGTGCGCGAGGGCAGAGAAAATCGGCGAAGATCGTTAGATTTTGGTGAGCCCGCTGGGATTCGAACCCAGGACCCACGCCTTAAAAGGGCGTTGCTCTACCAACTGAGCTACGAGCTCTCACCAATTTCAACTTATTTAGATTCAATAAGTTGAATTCTATTCACTTCTCTACTGCGAGTGGCCGTTTTGAACTCCACTAGCCGTTTTGCGGCCAGTCGGTACCGAAATCGAACCCACACACACCAAGGCCTCCATCGCCTGGAACTTGTGCGTCGGGGCGAGGCGGGCACCGCGGCCGGTCATGGCGATCGTCCTGGGTCCCGTGAGTTCCTGCACCGGCTTTAAGTCTACCCCACCTATCACCAGGCGGCTAGCGAAGGTGTGCCGCAGTGTGTGCCAGGTAATCCCCTCGATCGTGGCCTGTTCGGCGGTGATGCTTCTCGGCAAAGTTGATCGCGTCGGTCACGAGCTCGGAAGATTTGACGCCTCGACGGGAGGAGTGATGCAGAAGCACGCCTTTAGCGCAATGCGCCGAATAGCAATTTGTCGGCTGGTGACTCCGTGGTGACTAAACGGGGTTCATAGACATCACTCTCCGATGAAGAAGACGAATCCCGATAAGGCGCGGTCCGGCGTTCTCCAGCGTAACTCCTGGCGGTTGGCCTGGGTAAGCTCCGATGTGAACCCTGGCTAGAAGGTGCGTCATCCCTGGGCTAATCGAAATTCGTGATGTGGATCGCGGCGTTCGGCAGTTGCCAATCTGGGATCCGGAGAGTCCGTGAAATTGAAGATGGCCCGGAAGCTCCGTTCAGGACTGTCAGGCAATCCGGACAGGAAGTACCGTTGCGCCGGACAAGAGTTCTGCTATCGTTATCAGCTAAATGGAACGCAGAGACTTCCTCAAAGGCGCTGCCGTCCTTGCAGTGGCCCCGTCGCTCTTCGATCGCGCGCAGGCCGCCGATGACCTTCCTGACGTATCTTCGCAGCTGCACACGTTCCCAAAAGACTTCCTGTGGGGCACCGCGACGGCCAGTTATCAGGTCGAGGGCGCCGTACATGCCGATGGTCGAGGACCCTCCATCTGGGACACCTTCTCCCATACGCCGGGCAAAACCTACCAGGGCGAGACCGGCGATGTCGCGGATGACGAATACCACCTGTATAAGCACGATGTCGCGCTGATGTCGCGGCTCGGAGTGAAGGGTTATCGCTTCTCCATTGCGTGGCCCCGTATTTTCCCTGAGGGAACCGGCACCCCCAACCCAAAAGGTCTTGACTACTACAAGCGGCTGCTCGACCAGCTCCAGGAAGCGGGCATCGAGCCCTTCTGCACACTCTTCCACTGGGACCTGCCCCAGGTTCTCCAGGACAAAGGCGGGTGGGCCAGCCCCGCAACGGGCCGCGCCTTTGCCTACTACGCCGCATACACGGTCGGCCAGCTCTCTGACCGGATCAGCCACTGGATGACGATCAACGAGTTTGACTCCTTCATCGACGCCGGTTACGGCTCTGGTGAATTTGCTCCGGGTCTCCGGCTGCCACGCCGGGAGCTGATGCAGACCCGCCACAATGCCGTCCTCGCCCACGGCCTTGCCGTCCAGGCGATCCGTGCCGCAGCCAAACGTCCCATCAAGGTTGGGCTGGCGGAGGACATCTCCGGCACCATGCCCGCCATCGATGATGAAGTTCACATCCGCGCCGCCCAGATCGCGCTCCGCGAAAAGAATGCTCCCTACATGACGGTTATTCTTGAAGGGAAATACACGGAGCGCTACCTGCGCGGCCTCGGAGCGGATGCTCCCCGCTTCACGCCCGAAGATCTCAAAATCATCTCCTCGCCCATCGACTTCCTGGGCATCAATGTCTACACCACCCAGGAGGTCATCCCCGCCGACTCCGAGCCAGGCTATCTTGTTGTTTCCCGCCAGGCGTCCTATCCGCATATGGCCTCCGACTGGCTCTACATCAACCCGCAGGCCCTCTACTGGACGCCGAAGCTGGTTGCAGACACGTGGGGAGTTCGCACGCTGTATATCACGGAGAACGGCTGCTCAGCCGATGACGTCATACGCCCCGACGGCCGTGTGCTCGATACCGACCGCATCATGTATTTGCGCAACTATCTCACGCAACTGCATCGCGGTATCTCCGAAGGCGTACCCGTGCGCGGGTATTTCCTCTGGAGCCTTCTCGACAACTACGAGTGGACTTCCGGCTACAGCAAGCGCTTTGGCATTACCTATGTCGATTTCCAGACGGAAACACGCACCCCGAAGCTCTCCTTCGATTTCTACCAGCACCTGATCCGCACCAATGCGGTCGTGTGAGCCGCATTTCTGTGTCAGGATCTTGCCCTGAGCTCAGCTTTGGCCGCACCAGCCAGGCCATGCAGGCGTGAGGAACCAATTTGAGACGCTGACTCGAGACTAAAAGAGAGAGTTGTAGCTGAACACGGGGAGACAACGCATCCTGCAGTAGTATTCTGTGGCCTCTGATGAAATCGATGAGGAAAGCGCAGAATACCAGGGCCCTCCCGAGTCCCTCTGCCACAAATCGGACATGCCGGCCCCATCGACTGTTGCTTGTCTGCGGCACGATGACGCTGCTGATCTCAGCGTTGGGCGTGGCAGCCGCGCAGATACCCGCAGCCAGTGCCGGCGAGCGCCAGCCAGCATTGACGGCTTGGGACCAGCAGCTTCACGTCGGCACGGAATTCTTCCTCAACCGCTCGATGGACAAAGCGGACGTGGACAGGCAATTTGCGCTGATGCACCAGACCGGCATCACCGTGGTGCGGATCTTCGTCATCTGGGACGACATTGAGCGGACGCCCGGCCATTGGGACCTGTCGCACTACGACTGGATCTATGACGCAGCGGCGAGGAACGGGATTAAAATTGCCGCCACACTGTGCGCTGAAGATCCCCCGGGCTGGATGGACATGACGACCTTCTATCACCAGCGGGCGAACCTCGATAACCCGGAACTGCGCACGCACGCCGAGGAGTACATCCGGCGGGTGGTGGGTCGCTACAGAAATCATCCCGGCGAAGGCTTCTGGCTGCTGATGAACGAGCCCTCGAAGTACCACGAAGACAAGGACACCTTTCATGCCTTCGGCCAGTGGCTCCAGAAGAAGTACGGGACCGTCCAGGAGGTGAACAAACATTGGTTCCGGCCGATCCAGTCCTTCGACGAAGTGGAGATTACCGACAATCCCGATCACCCGAATTACTGGCTGGACGAACAACGGTATCTGGACTGGAAAGAGTTCAACGTCGATAACCTGATCAGCACCCTTGCGTGGATTCGTCAGCAGGTGCTGGCGATCGACCCGAAGCACCCCATCCACTTCAACGTGACCGCACCCACCGGCGATGCCTACGGGCAGGACGTATGGAAAGAGAAGGCCGTCACTGACATTCTGGGCGTGTCGATGCACACGGCGTGGGCTGTGCCGCCGGAAACGCCGGAGCGGGACTACGGCGAACTCTACGCCTACCGGCTGGATCTGATTGCCAGCGCGGCTTTCGCCGATCCGCGGAAGCCCTTTTGGGTGACCGAACTGCAGGCAGGTCCCACCATTTACACCGGGCAGTTTTCGCTGACCGTCACGCCGCAGGACCTGACACGCTGGATGTGGGATTCCTATGGCGCAGGCGCAAACTCGGTGGTCTTCTGGCTGTGGCAGCCGCGAGACATCGGCACCGAGGCCGGGGAGTGGGGTCTGGTCGGACTGGATGGCCAGCCGACCGTGCGCACGCCCGCGGTGAAGACCGTCGCCAACGTGCTCGACAACAATCCCGTCCTGGCCAGCGAGCATCCGCAGCAGGCGCGGGTGGCCATTCTGTATGACCGCCATGCCGCGGTGATCAATGACCTGGATGGCAAATGGCAGGCGCGCTGGCATGGTCCGGATCGCTCCGATGACGTACAGAACGCGCTGAAGGGATGTTACCTGGCGCTCTTCCGCGCTCACATTCCCGCGCAGTATGTGGACATCGACCAGCTGAAGCGAGGCGAAGTGGACAGGTTCCCGGTGCTCTATGTGCCGGTCGACTACGCCATGGACGATGCGACCATCGCGGCGCTGAAAGAATACGTGAAGCAGGGCGGTACGCTGTGGGCTGACGGCATCACCGGCTGGAAGAACGAACGCGGCAGGATCCGCGCGACCATTCCCGGAGGACTGACCGATCTGTTTGGCGCCGAGGCCGTGGAGATCTACCCCGTCCAGCCGAGCCATCCCTTCAGCGTCACTCCACAGAATGAGCTGGGCGGCCAGCTCTGGAGGCTGCCGCTGGGGATGAAGGGCGGCACGGTCGTGATGCGCGATCACGATGGCAATCCCTTTGAGGTCACGCACAGGTATGGCAAGGGGAAGGTCTACTACTACACTTCGGCGGTGACCATCGCCTACCTGCTGCGGGATAATCCCGTCGTGCACAAATGGATTCTGGAACCGGCGCTGAAGGAAGCAGGCGAGATGCCCATCCAGCTCCGGCAGGGTTCAGATCATCTGCTCTTCCGCGGACTGACAGGTGCCTCGGCCTCAGCCGCAATCCTCACCAACTGGGGCGAGACGCAGACGGCCTCGGTGCTCTTCAGGGGCGTGCACAACATCAGGAATGCCGTTACGGGCAAAGAGGTGGCCGTGACGACCGAGCACGGCAATACGATTGCCACGCTCACAGTACATGCTGGAGACTCGGCAGTGCTGATGACAGAATAAGCCCTGCGAAGCACACAGCAGACAAGGAGAGATCCGGGCTACGGCTTCCCCACCCCGTGGATCGGCACGTGCGATGTGACCCCGCGCAGCACGAATTCCCGGAGTAGATCTGTCCCGGCCATGCCCGCGACCTCGATCATGCTGTTCGTGAACACCAGGGCCGGCCCCTCATTCGATTCCGGATAGTAAAGGTTCGCCAATCCCCCTGCCGAGAAATCTCCCAGAATGTGCGAGAAGTCGAACTCCTCTTTCCCGCTGTCGCCCCGGCAGATGAACGCCGACTTGATCGCGTACAGCACTCGCGACCCAACCGTCCCCGTACCCTTGTAAAAGTACCGGGGATCCTGATGAAACAACGAGGGCAGCAGCGCGCTGCCGATCATCCGGCTGTCGAAATCGTTCACGTATTGCGCCCCAAACCGCTTGCCGAACCCACCGACCTCGGAGCCGTATCCCGGATAGATCCTCCTGTACTCTTCCCCGCCGGCGATGAAAGCCGCGCCCGCAAAGGTGATTGGATCGATCTCCGACCGAAAAGCCAGCTCAAATTTCTGCTTCGCATCCAGAGGCGGGGCATTCCAGTCGAATGCGCTATAGAAATTCAGGAAAATACCCAGCACTCGCTGGCTCTCCTCGATATGCACATCCTCTTCCGCTTCTTCTTCCTGGATCTGCTTCTGATTGGCAAAAACCCGTACTTCCGTCACACCCGCATCCACCGGCAGAACCAGTTGCGGCAGAAATCGCATCTCCCCGGCATGAATCCGAACCAGCGGGGACACGACAGTCCCCATGCCTCGAGCCGTCACCGTCGCCTCGTACGCCCCTGGCGCCAATCCGGTCAACGTGAACTGTCCGTTCGTGCCCGACGTAGTCTCGTGCCGATCCTCGGGGGTCGCGCCTGTCAGCACAACCTGCGCCCCCTGAACAACATCCCCATTCGGATCGACCACCGTGCCTGCAATGGTCGCGGGGGCTGCCGGTCCGGCTTGCCCACCCCCGGCTGCGCTTGCAGCCCGCGACACTCCGGCAAATCCCGGGGCATTCGGCAGATCCGCGGTGGCAATGCCCGTGTTGTTAGGCGGCTGCGCCTGCAGACTCAAAACACACGCGCCTGCCCCTAGTAGAACGAGCAGGAACCGCCATGCCGCTTTCTGCATCTCACAGCCGTTCCGGACCCCGAACAAAACTCGAGCGAAAAACATTCCAGGCATTCCGTTTGTTCGGATGCTGTTTCCGGGATCCATAGGGGCCCTAAAGTAACGAGATTCCGCCCGCTCGCCGCAGACTGGTGCGTAGTATATCCTCTGCCAGAGACATCTTGCTCGGATCCGCGTGCCGAGAGCCGCGATTTTACAGTTCTGTAATCCAGCCACGCCAGCCAGATGACAATAAGATTAAGCAGCCATTTCGCCGGCGATAACCAGCGCTGGGCTAGCAACCCCCGCCTGCGGGCGGCGGAAACGCGCGGCAGCACCGCCCTGGCGCGTAGCGCAACAGAGGGATCGAGTACGAGAGGACACTCAAAGGAGCTCGGCGTTATCGGACATTGTAAAGCGTAAGCGTCCGAACTTCCCCTCTCGACCCGCGGCTGATGATCCTTAATAGGTGTCCACCTAAAAATAAGTGGACACCTATTTGGCGCTCAAGCGGCTTCTGCGGGCTCGGACTGGAGTGTGGCCGGCAGATTCCAGGGCAGGAGTCCCGAGATGCGGCTGATGGGGTGCTCGGCGATGTGCGTCAGGAGGGTGCGCAGGTAGAACGTGTCCTTTCGGCAAGGGTGCATGAAATGAGCAGAGCGGGGCTGGTAGGTTGAGTTAGCCGCAGAAGGGGTGGCTGACGATGAGATCGAGGAAGGCTGCTGTTCCCGATTCAGTTATCCAGTTAGAGGGGCAGTTTGAGCAGTTCAGGAGTACGCGCACGGGGCGGGCGAAGCTGCCGGCGACGCTGTGGCAGGCGGCGGTGGAGCAGGCGCGGCAGCACGGAGCGAATGTGGTGGCGCATACGCTGCGGCTGGACTACAACGCGCTGAAGAAGCGGATGGGCACAGTTGTGGAGCCGCGCCGGGATCAGTC
>JAJYVF010000056.1 GCA_021792135.1 Acidobacteriota bacterium
AAGATCGGCCGCTACTTCGCGTTCTACAACGGACAACGCCCACACAGCAGCCTGGGAACGCAAGCTCCTGACCAGGTATACTTCCACCAGCCGCCGGAGGCACTGGCGGCATAACGCGCAATCGGACCGGTCGTGGAGATGCCGGTCTGGCGGAAAGCGATCAAGCCGCTTCCCGCCCTTCCCACAGACCTTGAAAATCGGTGAAACCGATTTTCACATTTCCACCGCCTCGATTACGACGAACAATACTTTCACTTAAAAACCCGAAAAGCCTGTCCGAACAAGCGGGACCACCTCACATGCCTACTATCTGAAGTATCAAAACCGGCGGGCCGAGTATCTCCAGGCATTTTTCCAGGTCGTGAATTGCGGACATATCAGCGAGAGGTTCTCACAATTGGCTTTGTCGACCGCGCAGCGGTCGTTGTTCTGATTCCGCGTAAGTACGAGATTCAACGTTGCAGCCGGATTTCTCCGGAAAGGGGGGACCTGTCACAGTGAAGCTGAGGTTGCCCGTGACGAATTCGATCAGTCTGAATCGTGCATCGAATTAACCTCCCTGGCGACCAGAGACCTTATACCCTTCAGGCACGTGTTGCCTGGTCTTTGTGCCGCCGTCAGCCGTCACACCGGATGCTGACGTTCGCCGAAAGCAGATTACGACAACGGAGAACCATCACCCAGGAGTTCTCCGTGAACCGAGGAGGTCCATCGCGACATCCCTCACATCTATCCCGAGATACTCTGCTGGCGAGACCTGCAGTCAGCATGAACCTCCCCCGGCGCGAGCCGTCAGCCAGAATAGCGAAAAAGCTCAGCTTCCATACTCGCGGCGCGAGGAAAGACAATCTCGTCTTCGAGGCGTAGGTGATCGAGGAGGACGCACTCGAGGAATTCCAGTTCCTCACGAATGACCTTGTGGTCCGGGCTGGCCTGATTGCAGATCTTTCTCAGTTGTTGAAGGCGGCGGTCATTCCAGTGAGAAAACTTGTTGAGAACTCTACTCAGGGGCCGCGAACAGTACATCCCCTCCCCAAGATAGGCCTGTTCGAGGTGCAGCAAATCCGGGAAGACGCACTCTTCCTCCGCCATGTCGTCCATCGACTCGAAAAAGAATATGGCCAGCCGTGCGCTGAGCCCGCGGCTTCTGTCTCCGGTATTGTGCAGGTTATCGAAGAATGCCAGATCGCGCTGCAGACGGTAAAGACATTCCCTGATCTGTTCATGCTGCCTCTGCAGGACACACCGGACGAGAAATTCGAAGGGGAAGCTTGCCCAATCACATTCGCTCAGGCTGTGCGACGATCTGAATGATTTGGAGCGTACCTCCCCGAACTGCGCGTTGTGCTCCGCGAGCGACCGCCAGATTGCGGCCTGTATGGGCCGACAGGTGTAGCGTCCGGAGCGGGATGAGAATTGCATGCCGTGTGCCGAGCGAAGTTCATCCTGCGCTCCTGAGCGGGCGAAAGTTATCGTGCTGCTTCAATGCCATCTTGGGTTACCTGCGGCGTACTTCCTCCGAGGCACCTCGGTGTGCGATCCTGCTGGCCGACGCGGCGGGGAATGATGCTCGCGGGGAACATCCTGATGGAGCGGCCGGAATTTCTCGTCGGGTTGCGCCCGATTGGGCGCGGCCGCAGCTGTCAACGGGCGTAGCTGCTCTCCGGGGGGGCGCCAGGTTTCTACCGCGAATGAGGGAGTACATGCGCTGCAGAGCCAAATGAATCGCCTGCTGATGTGCCCTGTACTCCGGTCCGCGTCATCGATGCAGTAGAGGCTGCCGTCCCGCAGATAGTCCGATGCGTGACGACAGATGGGATTCGCACAAATCACTAGATTTCCTCCAGGCGTGAATGCAATTTCGGTGTGGACGCACTCAGCGTTTTCGTCAAGAAGTCTGAGTTGGAGAACAGCCTCAGGGGGTAATGGCAAACTCGTGGAACAACCAGAGGTGTGCAATTCCCGGACCAGATCGCGGCATGGCAGCCATAAGAAACTATGGCGATCCGGGGTGCATGCTTTATTCGCGTCGCAAGGTTTATACGCTTGTGTCCAGGAATCTGGACTCTCTCAATACCCTGGCAGGAGGCTCTTGTGCTGCTGCTCGGCCTGTTCGTATTCGCCTCGTGGCAATACGGCCCCTGGGATGCACGTGGTCTTGCCGGGGACCGGCCGCTAGCCGCGTCCCGGGAGGGGACAGGCCCGATGAAGACATTCGGTTGGAAAGAACTGCCACGACTGAAAAGGTGGGGACCTGCAGTCGCATTGGCGGCCCTGTTGGCGTCGGAAGCATTTGCGGCGGTTTCCCCGTCGCGCGCCAACAACCCGGCGATGGCTGCAGAAGAGACCAACCCGCTCGTTACGTTCGACCGGTCCATGGAAGCACTGGTCGACCGTGTGACGCCGACAGTCGTTAACATCACGATTACCTCGGAAAGGAACCCGCGGCGGATTACCGGAGGAGAGAGTGGCGAGAGCAACCCGCTGGAGCGGTTCTTTGGACCGAATTCTCCGTTTGGCCCGTTGCCACCCGCCCGGCGGGGACCCCGGACGGAAAGAGGTCTGGGCAGCGGCGTCATCATCTCGCCGGACGGCTACATCGTCACGAACAATCACGTGGTGGAGGGGGCGGTGAGCATTCGCGTCACCACGAGCAACCGCGATGTGCATGCCGCGAAGCTCGTCGGCAGCGATCCATTGACGGATATTTCTGTCATCAAGATCGAGGGAGATGGACTGCCACATCTCACCTGGGGAGATTCCTCAAAACTTCGCCCCGGGCAGACGGTGCTGGCCTTCGGCAATCCCTACGGGTTCAGCTTTTCGGTAACGCGGGGCATTGTCAGCGCGCTGAATCGTCCGAATATCACCTCCGATCGTTACCGGCCGGGCGAGTTCATCCAGACCGATGCGGCCATCAACCAGGGCAATTCGGGAGGCGCGCTGGTGGATGTGAGCGGGCAGGTGATCGGCATCAACACGTTTCTCATTTCGCCAACAGGAACCTTCTCGGGCATGGGCTTTGCCATCCCTGCCGCCATTGCGCGGCCCATCGCGGAGAAGCTGATCCGCGACGGCAAAGTCGAACATGGATTCATCGGCGTCTCCATCTCGGATGTCACGCCGGAGAATGCGAGATTCTTCAACATGACGAAACCGCGCGGGGCACTGGTCACCGACGTTGCGCCGGATGCGCCGGGCGCGAAGGCCGGTCTGCGCACCGGGGACGTGATCACCGCTCTCGACGGCAAGCCCCTGCTGGATTCCGGAGAGCTGCAGATGGAGGTCGTGCTGCGGAGCCCGGGAGATTCGATTCGCCTGGAGGTGGCGCGAGACGGGAAGGTGCTGACCGTGCCTGTCACTCTGGAGCCGCGGAAAGGTGAGCTGGATCCGAAGTCTATGGAAGACGCGAGCGGCAAAGGACGCTGGGGACTGGATCTGCAGGACCTGACCCCTGATCTGCGCAGGCAGATCCAGATACCGGACGAGGTGAAGGGCGCGGTGGTCCTGGCTGTGCGTACGGGCAGCCCCGCCGACGATGCGGGCCTTTCTCCGGGAGACGTTATCGTTGCCGTGAATCGGAAGGCGACGCCCACCCTGGGCGATGTCGCAGACGAGCTGCGCGGCATCCCTCAGGGGGAGGATGCGCTGGTGCTGGTGTGGTCCCGAGGGGGAAGAACCTTCCGCGTGCTGCATCCCGGGGAAGGCTGATGCTGGAGCCAGGGGCCCGGGCGCAAGCCTGAATTCCGGCCGGAGCGAACCCGTCAGCAGGGCGATCAATCAAAGCGATTGTGCCTGCCGGAGAGGCCACGGGTATGGACGGTTCAGAGAATTTCGTCCCCGACTCGCTGTCGGGATCGGTGCTGGTGCTGATCCAGTTCGACGTGTGCGAAGAGCTGCGGCTGGATCGGATACGGCAGAGCATGAGCGCGCGCACTCTCTCGCAGCCCCCGATGAAGCAGGTGGCTCCGGCCTATGTCCGTTACCAGCGCCCGCCGGTGATCGAGCCTATTGAGTCTCTGCTGCTCGAGAGCGGTGAACGTGTGACCGGTGAACTGAAGTACTACGACTACGGGGTGGTCAGCGTGGGGCTGCGGCTGGCGTTTGCCGGCGACTGGAAGAGCCTGGTGCAGCTGGCCAGCCGATGGGTATGGGAGGTGGACTTCGCATCGCAGGCCCAGCCCCTGGTCCGGCAGCGGCTGGAACGAGCCGCCGACGCGCTGTCCCGGCCCTCTTCACGCTGGCTGAGCGAAGACTACTTCATCTTCCATGTGCGCGAGGTGACTGGAGCGCCGACCGCGACCGAACTGATGCGCGAGCATGGCATGCAGATCGCGCAGCTGGTTCGCGGCGAGCGTTCTCCGCTGTCGAAGGGGGAATGCGGGGAAGTGCTCCACTCGCAGATCTCTTACTATCCGGGCGATGTCGCGGTGATCGGCTGGAATGCGGCTTTCATCTACGACACCGCCGCGGGGGCGGAGACGGCGATTGAAATGCTTGAATACGCCAACTCCCAACTGCTGGAGTTCCGCCACTACGACGAACTGCTGACCGGAGTTCTCGACAGCGTCTACGAATCCGTCGGGAAGAAGCGGGGCATTCTGGCGCAATGGAAGCTGGCTCGCTCGGCGAGCGGCCTCCACACGGTGCTGATCGAGGTTGGGGAACTGACGGAGCGAGCTGACAACGCCATCAAGTTCCTCAGCGACATGTTTGCCGCGCGCCTATATAAGCTGGCAGCCGCCAAAGTCGGAGTGCCGGATTACAAAAACCTGGTGTCCCAGAAGCTGCGAACCGCCGAGGACCTGTATCGCTTCATGCTGGAGCAGTTCAACCAGGCGCGTACCTTTTTGCTGGAAGCGATGGTCGTGCTGATCCTGCTGATCGAGCTGTTCTACGCTTTTGAGGGCCACCTGTTCTGATGTCCGGCACCCCGGCGGGAGCCTCCTCCGCTGGCCACCGCCACCATGGATGCAGACCTGCCCGCAGGTTATGGCTCCTGCAGAATCTGGGAGAGGAACCACGCGCGGCGCTCCGTCTCGTCGATCCAGGCTTCAATCAGGCTGTTGGTAGCCACGTCATGGTGCTCTTCGCAGATCTGGTGCGCCGCGCGAAGATGGCGGGTCAGCGCCTGATTGTCCGCGCACAACTCGGCGAGCATGTTCCTGGCGGGGACCCGCTCCTCGTTGTTATCGCGAATCCGCTGATACTTTGCGATTTCGCCAACGGAGTGCAGGGTGGTTCCGCCGAGTTTCCTTGCCCGCTCCGCGATGGCGTCGGTCATGGCCAGGATTTGCGTGGCCTGTTCATCCAGCAGCAGATGAAAATCCCTGAAGTGAACGCCGGCGACATGCCAGTGAAAATTCTTGGTCTTGAGATAGAGGGCGAAGACGTCGGCCAGCAGCTTGCGCAGTTCAGGGGTGATCTGCGCGACCGAATCCGGCCCAAGATCGGAGATGGGGGCAGATTCCTTCATGTGTCTGGTGGTAGGGGTCACGTCTATGTACCTTCCTTTCGCATTTTTCTGGAGAGGGATCGTCAGCGGCCTGAACTGGACTCGATCCGGAACGATCCTGAGAAGCTGCACGTGAATCGCCACAGGCCGAGGAGCGAAGCAGCAACAGGCCGAACGGTTACGTCACCGGATGGAAGGCGTGGAGTAGGCTCGGTGTCGGAGATTTCGAACGCCTGCGTCCAGAAACCTGGCCGGATCGTTGAAGCAGGGCCGGCCTGCGGCGTTGCGGTGAGAGCAGGAACGTGCGATCCGTCTTACTCCGCGCGCAGGGCTTCGATCGGATCCATCCAGGCCGCTTTGTGGGCCGGATAGTACCCGAAGCCAATGCCAACCAGGGCCGAGAAGAAGACGGCCAGAAGGACAGCGCCGGGACTGACCACGGTATTCCAGGATGCCAGAAGGGAAATCAGGAGCGAGGCGCCAATGCCGAGTATGACTCCGGCGAGGCCGCCGGTGACAGAGAGAATCACCGCCTCGATCAGGAACTGCGTGAGAATGTCGCGGGTGCGGGCGCCGACGGCCTGGCGGAGGCCGATCTCGCGCGTCCGCTCACGGACGGAGACGAGCATGATGTTCATGATGCCGATGCCGCCCACCACCAGCGAAACGGACGCGACCGCGGCCAGCATCATGGACATGATGCGTGAAGAGGATTCCTGTGCGGCAAAGATCTCCTGCATCGAGCGGATGGAGAAGTCATCCTCTTCGGCAGGCATCAGGCGGTGACGCTCCCGCAGCAGCACGGCGGCTTCTTCCTGGGCGCTGATGGTGCGGGCGGTGCTTCTCGCCTGCAGCATGATGGCATCCACCGCATCGGCGTTGGCCGATTTGATCCCGATGACCTTTCGCTTCGCCGTGGAAATGGGCAGCAGCACCACATCGTCCTGATCCTGGCCCATGGGCGACTGCCCCTTGGCCTCCAGCACCCCGGCCACGGTGAAGGGCACATTCTTAATCCGAATGGACTGGCCCACGGGATTTCTGTCTCCGAAAAGGTTGGTGGCCACGGTGCGGCCGAGGAGGGCGACTTTATTGGCCGAGTCAATGTCCTGCTGGGTGAAGGGTGCGCCGTCGGCGACGCCGACATTGCGGATCAGAAGAAAGGCCGGTGTGGTGCCGATCAGAATCGTGGCCCAGTTGCTGTTCTCCTGCACCACTTGTGCGCCGCCGCGAACGATGGGGGCCGCGGCCCCCACATCCGGGCATTGCGCCGCAAGTTCCCGCGCGTCGGACTCCGAGAGCGTGAGGATGTTGCCGGTGCCCATGCGCATGCCGGCGCTGGTCAGGCTTCCGGGCAGCACAATGATGACGTTACTGCCAATGCTGGCGATCTGTTCCCGGATGCGCTCCCTGGCTCCGGAGCCGATGGCCGCCGTGGCGATGACCGCCGCCACGCCGATCACAATGCCCAGCATGGTGAGTGCGGAGCGCAGACGGTTGACGTGCAGCGCGCGCAGCGCGATGCGGGTTGCCGAGACAAGCCGCTTCACGGCAGAACCTCCGCGGCGGGCTCCGCATCTCCCGCGGGAACGGCATTCCTCTCATCCGCCGCAATCCGTCCGTCGCGGAAACGGATAATCCGCCGCGCAAAGCGGGCCACCTCTTCGGCGTGCGTGACGACGATGACCGTGATCTGCCGCGTCTGGTTGAGGCGGGAAAAGATCCGCATGATCTCCTCTCCCGTATGCGAGTCCAGTTGGCCGGTCGGCTCGTCGGCCAGCAGGATCTCCGGCTCGCCGATGAGAGCGCGGGCAATCGCCAGCCGCTGCTGCTCCCCGCCGGAAAGCCGAGTGGGCAGACTGTTCTCGCGTCCGGCGAGTCCCACCTGTTCAAGCACTTTCCGGCCCAGTTCGTCGGCATCGTCCGGCTCGCTGTTGCGATAGAGCAGAGGCAGCTGCACATTCTCCAGCGCGGTCATCCTTGTCAGCAGATTGAAATTCTGAAAGACAAAGCCAACCTTCCGATTGCGAATCTCCGCCAGTTGATCGCGGTCCAGACCTTCGACTGGAACGCCGTTCAGGAAGTACCGCCCGGAAGTCGGACGATCGAGGCAGCCGAGGATGTTCATCAGCGTCGACTTCCCTGATCCCGAAGGCCCCATGATGGCAACAAACGATCCCCGCTCGATGGTGATGGAGACTCCGCGCAGAGCCTGCACCATGACCTCGCCCAGCGCATACGCCTTGATCAGGTCGCGCGTTTCGATGAGGTCGGCCATCACTGAGCCTCACATCCTGGGCATTCTCGGCCCGGATGATGTGGGTGAGGCACTGGCGCCGTTTTCGCTGGATAGAGCCCGGACCACCACCTGATCGCCCTCATGCAATGCGCCGGAAGTGACGGCAGTGTACCGGCCATCCGAGATGCCGAACCCGACCTCCACCGGTTTCACCTTTCCTCCGGCCAGCAGGTAGAGCCATGCCTTGTCCGGCGGCAGTGTGGTGAGCCTGCTTTGCCTGAGCACCGCCGGCGTGGGCCGGAACCGCTGAACGGAAGTGGGCACTTTCAGCGTGTTGTCGAGTCTCGAAGTCAGGATCGTCACATTCGCCGTCATGCCTGGAAACAGACGCAGGTCAGAGTTATTGACGGATATGACCGCGTCGTAGGTCACCACGTTCTGAGTGATGATCGGGGCTTTACGGATTTCCGAGACGCTGCCGTTGAAGGAGAGTCCCGGATAGGCGTCCACACTGAATGTCGCCTGCTGCCCCGGCATCACCTTCCCGATGTCCGATTCGTCGACATTGGTGTCCACCTGCATCTTGGTCAGGTCCTGCGCGATTTCGAATATCGTTGGGGGATTCAGAGTGGAGGCCACCGTCTGGCCGACATCCATCCGCCGGGCCACAACGGTGCCATCGACGGGTGCGCTGATTCGCGTGCGGTCCAGATTGATCTGAGCCTGGTGCAGCGTAGCTCCCGCCTGGTGTTCCTGTGCTTCTGCTGACGCGAGTTGATGTTGAGCAACCTCCACCGAGGCAACGGCCGAGTTTACCGCCTCCTGGGCAGCTTTAACCTGAGCGGCATCCGCGGCAGACTGCGCGCGCGCTGCCTGCCACGCGGCCCATGCAGTGTCGTAGGCTTCGCGTGCTACGATGCCCTGACGAAACAGCTGATCGGCACGTTCCCACTGTTGTTTGGCATTGATGGCGCTGGCAAGGTCCTTGGCGGCGGTGGCTTCCGCTGTTTTCCGGGCGGCCGACGCAGCAGCTCGGTCCGCTCTGGACTTAGCGAGCTGGGCCTGCGCGGTCAGGGTCCCGGAATGTGCGGACCTGGCCGACGCGCTGGCCTGATCGAGCTGCGCCTGAACGACCTCAGGGTCAATGAGCGCTACCAGTTGTCCCTTGTGGACTTTGCTGTTCCAGTCGGCATAAAGTGCCTTGATGTTTCCGGATACCTGGCTGCTGACCAGCACCTCGACAACGGCATTCAGTGTGCCCGTGGCCGTCACTCCGGCCTGCACCGAACCGCGCTCGACCGGCACTGTCTCATATCGGATGGCTTGACTGCGATGGGCCCACCAGACCAGGACTGCGGCACCGGAGGCAAGAAGCACAGCAGCAGCTATACTTCGCCGCGCCCACTTCCCACGAGCAGAACCGTTCAAGTGGGGCGCCGCGCCGGGGACCGGCCCGGTATCTGGCGGCACCGTACCCATCGCGCACCTTATACCGGTGTATCCTAAGGCCCCTGCGCCGGATTTCGCGGTGATGAGGATCACGACGATCCACCGCTCTCGATGATGTGAACTTCGCGCAGGAACCTGCCTGATCGCCCACGCCGTCATAGGGTGAAAATCACAAAAGCAGAGCCGCCGACCTCGAATCGACCCGTCTTAACTCAGGAAGCACGATACGCCTTCACTTCGATCATCCAGGATATTTGATAGATTGCGCTGCGATTTCGCAGTTGGCCTCAGCTGGCCGCATAAGTGGGGGTGGCACTCCGGGGGGGCCGATCTTCCTCGGGCCGCTCCAGCAGAGGCAGTCAGGGGCCGAGAATCTGCGCGAGATCCATAAACGCACGCGCCACCTCGATGTCTGGCGCGACCCAATTACTCATTGGCCAATGTCCACAACCCCAGCACATCCTTGTGCCCGCCCAGATCGATGCCCACAGCCACGTAGACGGCCCGGTTCTCGACTCTCCCCTCATGCCGCATCTTCACCATCAGCGCGTCCAGAAACAGAATCGCATACAGCGGCTCCAGCGGCCGGCTCTGCCACTCCTTCACTTCCTCCAGGACCGCGTCGGTGACCGAGGAAATCAGCGCCGGCGATACTTCCACGCCGTTGATCTCCTCCAGATGTCCCTGGATCTCGCGCGTCGTCATCCCTCGCGCGTACATCGACAGAATCTTATCGTCGAATCCCCTGAACCGCCGCTGGTGAGGCGCCACAATCTGCGGCGTAAACGTGCCGTTGCGGTCCCGCGGCACCTCAATCACCACTTCTCCGAAATCGCCCTTCAGCCTCTTCCGGCTGGAGCCGTTGCGGAAGTTGCCGCTGCCGCGGCCTGAAGTGCCGTGCTTCTCCTGGCTCAGGTGGTGGGTCAGCTCCGCGTTCATCGCCCGCTCCACCAGCGCCCGGGTCAGCTGCCTCAGCAGCCCCTGCTCGCCGATCCGATCCTCCGGACCCCTGTAGTCAGCCAGCAGCTTGTCGATCAAGTTCCTTGTCGATTTCCATCTGTTCCTCTCCAGTATCGAGGAACTGACGCTTACACAGAAATCAAAACACCCTCCGTCTCTCTGCCTAAACCCAAAATGCAGTCGTTGCTCCACTGGTCGCCCAGATCCACTCCCACCGTCAAACGATCCGAATTCGGTCTCAGCGCATCTCCTCCGTCCCCTGCTCCCTCCGCAAGCGGAACACTCTTCCCCTCCAACTGCTGGGTCAGCTGCACAACCAGGTCGGCCGTGACTTCCCGTGCCTCCCGCCGCACTGGAACTGCCGAATTTCCGCTCTTGGTTGTGGCCTCACACGTCTTCGCAGGGTTCCTATGCTTCTTCATGGGTCGATCCTCCTCATCATTCTCTGGGATTGCACCTTTGAGTGCGTCGATCACCGCCAGCTTGGCGCCAGCTCTGATCGGGGTCGACCTTCTCATCCCCTCTACCCGGCGGAACGATCCAGTTCCCGGGTGGGACTTGCACCCACTGTTGACCAGCGCCTTTCACGGCGCACGGGAAACTGCAGCTAGGCCCGCGGAGCGATTGCGCCCCCACCCGCTACCCAGAAGGTCTCCCCAGCCTGATGCATAAAGCGGGCGAATCCTGAAAGTCCGGAGTGGTGCTCTTCAAGCGCCAATGATATCCTTCGCCTCAGAGTTTCCAATGCATTCCTGCAGGATTTCCCTTCCCTCGATTATTGTCAGGTCCATTGCCGTAGGTGCCCTTTCTGTTTTGACCATCGCAGCGTCCGCCCAGGCGGCGGTCTCTCTACAGATTCAACAACTGCAGCGGCAGGCGCGTATTGACCTGGACAGCCATCGTCCGGACCTGGCCGTTCAGGAATATCGAAAAATCCTGACCATCGATCCGGGAAACGTCGACGCCCATGCAAATCTCGGAGTGACTGACTACTTTCAGCAGAACTATAAGGAAGCAGCCACGGAGCTTGGCGCAGCATTCTCCACTCAGCCCGGTCTCTGGAAAATCGAGGCTCTCCTGGGAATGGCAGAGAAACAAATCGGCGCTGACTCCCAAGCAGTCACACACCTCGATCAGGCATTTCGCAAAGTGACGGAAGAGCGTCTTCGCATCGAGGTCGGCGAACAGCTCGTTGACCTGTATTTTCAGTCGGAAGATCTGAACAAAGCGGCTTCTGTCGCGGAGCAGATGCAGCAACTCGATCCGACAAACATCGATGTCCTCTATACGGCACATCAGGTGTATTCCGAGTTGGCCGACAAAACGCTCCTCGCGGTGGCCACACTCGCTCCGAGTTCGGCGCGCATGCATCAGCTTATGGGCGATCAGATGGCACGGCAGCACAATATTCCCGGGGCAATTCGCGAATATCGTAGAGCTTTGAAAGCTGATCCGCTGCTTCCCGGCGTCCATTACGAGCTCGCCGAGGTCCTGACGGAATCCAGCAGCGCCGCCGAGAAATCCCAGGCTGAATCGCAATATGAGGCCGCGCTTGCCAGTGACCCGGGGGACGAGCGTTCCGAATGCCGCCTGGGTATCATTCGCCTCCAGCAGAACGCACTGCCCCAGGCCTACCGGCTTTTCCAGCACGCACTGCAAATGCAACCGGCCGATGCCGACGCCAATGCCGGCCTGGGCATGGTCCTGCTGGCTCAGAACGAAGCGGCGAAAGCCAGGCTATTCTTCGAGCGCGCCGAACAAAGCGACCCCACCGACGCCGATGTGCATTATCACCTGGCGCTGCTCGACCGGCGCCTGGGGGACCAATCCGGCGCGGAACAGGAGATGGGGGAGTTCAAGCGGCTGAAATCCATTCACAATCAGATACGAAGTACATTCGACCAGATGAATGTGGTCGTTCCCGGGGCCAGTCAGCAGGATAACTCCGGCCCCAAACAATAACACCTTCTGTCACCTTAACTCACCTCTTGTACGGCACTCCCGAGGTGAGCTTGCCCCTGCAAAACGTATCCCTTAGCCAGCGCCCGCGCCGATGGCGGCATGATGTGCTGCAGACGATTCGCCTCCACCGGATCGGTCAGATTCAGAAACGCGCCGACTTCGCCCTTTCGAATCAACTCGTCCTGATTGGCTTTGTCCCCATAAAAGAGCTGACGCATCTGTCCAATCTTCTCCTCGATCATCATCTTCCCGAGAAGACGGCTGACCTGAAGTTCGGTTTGGGGTGGCCGGGCGGCGCTTTCCGGGCATGCCGGCATAGCAAGCAGGAGACGGATACCGCAGAAAAGTCCCACAGCAAAAAGCCGAGCGACTATGGACCATATAAGGATGAGACCCGACAGCATTCGGTCGCCATCATGCAGTTGCGCTTCACTTCTCTCGCCGTGATCAGCTTGTGGCGGTGATCTGACCCCGTTCTTCGTCCAATTGACTATACGAGATTCATAGTCGCCGTCGGGGCGGCGGGAAAGTGGGAAACGCCAACGGCGTTTTCCAAGCGGGCGCAGCCCGCGTCTTTTCCACCAC
>JAJYVF010000033.1 GCA_021792135.1 Acidobacteriota bacterium
GCTCCTGGTCGGGTTGACCGTGAGACGCAGTTTGCCTTACAGCCCCGGCAGCAGGGCCATCACTCGCTTGCCCGCGCGACGGCTGCGGACGAAACGGACCTCTGACGCCGTGCCCTTCGCATCATCCCACCTTCGAATACTCCTTCCCGTTCGGCCCTTCGTCGGCTCTCCTGCCACAACTACTACGGTCTCTGCTGACTTCCCGCTCCGGTTCATCACCGTCGCCCTTTCAGGCCTGAGGCGAGATCTCCCCAGGTAAGAGCGCACTCCTTCACTGCACGACCGCCGGATCTACGCCGCTCCCCCCTGGTCAGGCGAGCTTCGCGGTCACGTGTCCGCTCGCCCTGGTCGGCAACGCCTTGTATCCGGTTCCTGTTCATCGGCCCGCAGCTTCACTCCACGCTTCCTCCCCGCACTCGGTCACCCTCATGCAGTTGCGCTTCGCTTCACCCGCTGTGACCTGCCTGTGACGGGACTTGCACCCGCAAGTGTGCGCCCATGCCGGGCGCACACAAAAAGGGCTCCGGCTTTGCCGGAGGCTATTTACTCCATTACAACGGGGCAGCTCAGGTCACGGAAGATCCAGACGGACGAACCCGCATCGTTTGGATAGCCGACCTGTTGCCCGATTCCGCCGCCACCGCCGTCGACCAGATGATGGAGCAGGGTATGTCTGCTATGCGGACCGCGCTGAATCGACCCACCGAAGAGTGAACGCGCGGATCGATTCAACGAGTCCATGCCATTCATCCGGGTTCATTTTGTCCGGGGGTTCCGCATGGTCTGGGATACCCGCGCGAAAGCGACCGACCCCACCTTTGGCTCCGCGAGTTGCATGGCGGCCGGATGTGCGCCGCATCAGGGCCGCAGGGCAGCGCAACGCGAGGACTGAGCCGAGGAATCGGCTCATCGCGAGGAAAATGGAAGCCGCCAATCTGCCTCGTACGCAATTAACCGGCTCGCTGCCCACCTATCCGGCGGCCTGCAATGCGCTCTGCGCCAGTTCCCTGAAGGTCTTCCGCATTTCGTCAGGGCTGCGTACAACGATACGTCGACCTGTGCTCAGCAGCATGGCCGCGAACATCTCCAGCCGGTCACGCCCGCAGCGGAGACGAGTTCCACCGTTCTCCTCTTCTATGGCCACTCGCCACGGCAGAATTGTTCGCGCGGCCTCTTCGATGGGCATGTCGATCCAAACGTCGATCTGGTATTCGGACTGAACGAATGGCATATGCTCTCGCATGTAGCTTCGCGGGTCAAAATCTCGGGGCCGCTTAAACGATCCTCTGCCTGCCTTGAGGTCCGAGGTCCGGTCCAGTCTGAATGTCCGTACGGCGCGCCGCGAAAGGCAGTAGCCAATCAGATACCAGCGTCCGTCGCTGTGCATGACCGCATAGGGCTCGATCTGGCGGCGGGATATGGCACCGTCGTGCGATTCATATCCGAAGCCGATTCTGTGGCCCGAACGAATCGCGGATGCGGCCCGGATGAGATACTCGACCGAGGTGGAAATCACCCACGGCCCTGGTTCGATCGCCACCACGTCGTCTACGGTTCGGATACTCTCGCGCAGCGCTCCAGGAAGCACGCGTTCCAACTTGGCCAGCGGGCCCTCTGTAGCCGGCGCAAATGCCGAAAGCCCGATCTGTTTGAGCGAATGCAGGCCGAGCGAGAGCGCAAAGGCCTCCTCGTTGGTGAGCAATAGCGGAGGCAGGCGATAGCCAGGCTTCAGCCGGTAGGCCCCGCCCACGCCGCGCGACGATTCCACCGGGATGCTCAGATCCCTCAGCCTGACGACGTAGCGCTGAACGGTTCGCAGATCAACTTCCAGGCGCTCCGCCAACTCGGTTCCGGTAACGTAGTCGCGCGCCTGCAGCACCTCCAGCACGGTAAGCACGCGCATGATCGGGTCGTACATCGCGATTTCTATCCTCAATCTAATTTACGACAGGTTCTGTCGGGAATTGCCGTTAAGGTTTTTTCCAGCCCGCTTATAAGTCCGCGGAGATACGCAGCGATGGGTATTTACCGCAGCCGATCAGGGCTTATGGAGAATCGAAATGACAACCGAAACCGCACAGGTCAGCGCGCTCAGCGCTGAAGATGTTCTGAAGCACTGGCAGGGCCACCGCGGCCTCACCCGCCGAACTATCGAAGCTTTCCCGGAAGACAAGCTCTTCAGCTTTTCGGTGGGCGGCATGCGCCCTTTCTCCGAACTGGTGTGGGAGTTCATTGGCATGGCTATCCCTATTGTCGATGGAGTGGCGACTGGCAACTGGGTGAAGTACAACGGAAGCAAGCCGGGCACCAAGGCCGAACTGCTGGCGTTGTGGGATGCGCAAACCAGCGAGCTGACCGCGAAATTTCGGACAATCCCGCCCCGCCGCTTTGCCGAGATCGATACGGCCTTTGGCCAGTGGAAAATGTCGGGCGTCGGCACCATTCAGTACGCTGTCGACAACGAAATTCACCATCGCGGCCAGGGCTACGTCTACCTGCGTGCCCTGGGCATCGAACCCCCGCAGTTCTGGGATCGCTAGGAGTTCGTCTCAGTAATCGCGGCATTACGCGGGCTCACCGAAAGCTCACGGTAGTGTGAACACGCCCTGACATTCTCCCTGTCTTCAGGAACGGGGTGTGAGGATCATGACCCAGAACTGGCCTTCTGCGCACCGGAACGCGAGGCGCTGGAGAATCTCCGCCCCGCAGATCCGAAGAGCGCAATCGCTGCCGTCCACTACGGCCGGCATGGAGAGCCGGATTCCCCGCGCCAATACACATTTCAGATTGCCGCCAATCATGTTAGCCAGTTCCCCGAGTACGTCCCGAACCACGTCGTCCACAGCTTCGGGTGGATCAATGGAAAGAAAGCGGCCGGCGAATCGGCAAGCCTGTTCGCGGTTGCACTCCACCAGGACGGCGCCGTTCCAATCCCCCGCAAGATGCACTGCCGCCATGATTCGATTGTCGCCGGCGAACCAATGCGAACCGCACTCGCCCGCGTCCAGACCCATCATGGCCCCAAACACAGATTCCACGATCTGCGCCAGTTCGTTCGATTGAATCTGTACGTCCTGTTCCGTTGGCATTCTTCTCCCTTCAGCGGGCGATATACACGGCTGCATTTCCAATCGTCTGTCGGTCGAACCACTCCTCTACCCCGAATGCCGTTTCGGCTCCGCCTAGCAGCAGCCAGCCGCCTCGAAACAGGGTGCCGTGAAGTTCCGTCAGAATCTTTTTCTTCGTCTCGGCGTCGAAATAGATCATGACGTTGCGGCAGAAGACCAGGTCAAAGGGCCCAAGAGTGCGCATGCTCTTACGCAAATCAATCGTCTCGAAGTGGACCATGCTGCGCACCGCCTCACTTAGCTGCCAATCCACGCCGGAGCGGGTGAAGTGTTTTACGAGCAGAGACGCTGGTAAGCCTCGGTTCACTTCAATCTGCTGATACTTACCGGCTCTCGCTCGTTCCAGAGCGCCTGAGCAGAAGTCAGTGCCCAGAATCTGGATGTTCCAGTCGCTCAATTTCTCTTCCAGGAGAACCATCGCCAGACTGTATGCTTCCTGCCCGGTCGATGCGGCTGCCGACCACAATCGCAGCTTTCTCGCATCCTGGCGTTCTTGCTTTAACCGGGGCAGCAGCGCAGATCGGACGGCATCATACTGGGCCGGATCACGGAAGAAGTACGTTTCATTGGTGGTCATGGCCTCCACCACTTGACGACCAAGCTCCGCCTCTCGGGTCGCCATGAGCAGTTCGCAGAGGTCGTTGATTGAGCCGAGGCCGAATCGCCTGACCAGCGGGGTGAGGCGACTTTCGAACAGATAGTGCTTGTCGTCTTCGAGCACGATGCCCGCCTGGGAATAGACATGCTTCTGAAGGAATTGGTAGTTCTCCCAATGTATGGATGAGGTTGAGTGCGCAAACATCTAAGTTTCCCCTATGTTCGACCGGCCCGACGCAGAACCTCAGGCACAACTTGTTGGAGAGGAAGGACACGGTCGGCGAGGCCGGCACTCACAACTGCGCCGGGCATTCCCCACACGACACTGGAAGCCTCATCCTGCGCGAGGATACTCGCTCCCTGCGCCTTCAGAATCTGTGCGCCGCGCAGCCCGTCCTGCCCCATGCCCGTCAGAATGACGGCGATCGCTGCCCCCCCGTAGACCTCTCCGATGGAAGCAAAGAGTGCATCGACCGCAGGACGGCAGGAGTTCAGCGGCGGGGTCTGATCCAGATTCACACAGGCTCCACCGCCATTGCCAACCACCTTCATGTGAAAGTCTCCGGGTGCAATCAGGATCTTGCCTGCATCCACCGATTCACCCTGAGTCGCTTCCCCGACGGCCAGTTGGCACGTGGCATGTAGACGCTCGGCAAGCAGCTGGGTGAAGAGAGGCGGCATGTGCTGCACCACCAGGATCGGCAGCGGAAACCCGGCTGGCAGCGTCGGCAGGATCTCGCCCAGCGCCGTCGGCCCGCCCGTGGAGACCCCAATCCCAACGACCTTAGGTCGCACTTTGACGCCCAATGCCGTGGCCGGTGCGGCAGGAAAATGCGCCAGTCCTGGTCCGGCGACAGCATGACCCGGAACTGGAGCTGGCATACGGAAGAACTGTTTGATTTTGGGAACTAGCTCGCCCCGCAGCTTCGCCATCGAGCGGTCCAGAGATCCTTCGTTGGAGGCTTTGGCCACGTAGTCGTCCGCACCGAGGCTCAAGGCTTCCAGAGTTACGGCCGCTCCACGCTCCGTGAGCGTGCTAAACATGATCACGCGCAGGCAGGGATAGTCCCGCCGAACATGCCGCAGCATCTCCAGGCCGTCCATCTGCGGCATTTCGATGTCCAGTGTAAGCACGTCCGGATTCAGCTGTGGAATCCGTTGCAGCGCGATTGCGCCATTCGACGCCACTCCCACAACCTCGATTGCGGGATCCTCATCGAGGGCGTGGGTCACCAGGCGCCGGATAACCACTGAATCATCCACCACCAGTACCCGAATTCGCGCTCCTGCCTGAAGCAGACGCTTATTCACCACAGCCATATCCCACTCCTCAAGGATGGACCCCGACCAGCTCGAGCTTTTCCATCAGGATGTCCCTGGTAAACGGCTTCATGACATACTCGTTCGCGCCGGCCTCCAGCGCTGCCACCATCTGATTCAGATCTGTTTCCGTGGTCACCATGACAACCACCAGCGAAGAGAGCGCAGGATCTGAGCGAAGTTGCTTCAGCAACTCCAGGCCGTTCACTTCGGGCATATTCCAGTCAGCCAACACCAGCTTGAGGGAGGCTTTCTCGATCTCGATGACTTCCAGTGCTTTTCTGCCGTTCTCCGCCTCGCGCACCTCGTATCCGAGGTCTCTTAAGGACCTGGCAAGGATCATGCGAATCGCCCTCGAGTCATCCACTACCAGCGCTGTGGCCATCGTTGTACCTTCGTTCCTGTCTCAAAATCAGAGGCGAGGCCAGGCGGGGGACTGCCAACCGCCTGGCCTCGTTTGAGGTGATGCATCCGCTTAGAACGTGAACTTCGAGATCACGGTCTGGAGCTGGGCTGCCATCCGGCTCAACTCCTGCGACGCCTTCTGCGTATCGTTGGCGCCTTGCGTCGTCTGCCTGGCCGCCACCGCTACGCCGCCAATGTTCTTGGCGATGTCGTTGACCCCTTTCGCCGCCTCGGTCACATTGCGGCCGATCTCGTTGGTGGTCACGGTCTGCTCTTCCACCGCCGTAGCAATGCTGTTGGAGATGTCGTTGATCTGGTTGATGATGGTGCCGATCTCCTCGATCGCTTTCACAGCCCCCTGGGTATCGCCTTGAATGGCCTCAATCTTCCGGCCAATATCCTCGGTGGCTTTGGCGGTTTGCTTGGCCAGTTCCTTCACCTCGTTGGCCACCACCGCGAAGCCCTTGCCGGCTTCGCCGGCGCGGGCCGCCTCGATGGTCGCATTGAGAGCCAGCAGGTTGGTCTGCTGCGCGATCGAGGTGATGACCTTAATCACGTTGCCGATCTCCTGGCTGGACTCACCCAGTTTGGTCACGGTCTGATTGGTCGATTGCGCTACGCTGACGGCGTTCCCGGCCACCCGGGCCGACTCGTTGGCATTCTTTGCGATCTCGCGAATCGAAGCCTGCATCTGCTCGGAGGCCGACGCTACCGAGGCAACATTCCGCGACACCTGCTCCGAGGCCGCGGAAACCACGTTGGCCTGGGTTGCCGTCTCTTCGGCATTCCCCGCCATCTGCTGGCTGACCGCCGTCAGCTCTTCACTCGACGAAGCTAGCGTGGTAGCATTCTGCGCGGTCACCTTCAGCGGCTCCACCACCATTTCGAGAGTTCTGTTGATACCTTCCACGATCCTGCGGAAATCGCCCGTGTGTCTGGATGCATCGGCACGCGTGCCAAGCTTGCCTTCGGCGGCTGCTTTGACCAACGTATCAGTGTCGGCAATCAGTGCATTAATATTGGTCTTGAGAAGGACCAGCCACTCATGAATCTGGTCCTGATCGGAGGCTTTGTCCATCATGGCCGACATATCGCCGTTAGCGATCTTTGTAACGTAGGCGACAAGATTAGTGAGCCAGGAATGGACACCGTTCACGGCGTTCTTCATCTTTTCGTGGTCGCCCTTGCAGGCGATCTCGACTTTTTCGCGCAGGTTGCCGCCGCAGATGAGGCGCAGGACGCGATTTCCCTCACCGATGGGCAGAAGGATGGCATCGAGGATATCGTTGATGCCTTGGACAACTTTGCGGTATTCGCCCCGGTGTTTGGAAGCATCGGCGCGGGTGGATAATTTGCCCTCCTGGGAGGCGTCCAACAACATACCTGCGTCGGCCACCAACGCGCCGAGATTCTCCATGAGCATGATGACGGAGGGAACAATTTCGTCCTGCTCCGACCTGCGGCCAATCTTCTTCAGATCAGGCAGTTCCCCAAAGTCTCCCTGTGAAACTTCTTTGATGATATTGGTGATATGGCGTACCTTTTCTTCGGTTGTATCCACCGCCTTCGCAACCTCGGCGAAGATGCCCGCATAGCTGCCCTCGACGGTCTTGGTGTAGTCATTGACCGCCATTCTCTGCAAGACGGCATTTACCTCCACCAATCCGCCCAGTCCGTCGATGCAGGCGTTCAGGTTGTTCTTGATCTCGTTGAAGTCGCCGTTGTAGCTGTCGATGATCTTAGGCGGAATCTCACCCTTCGAGATCCGGTCCACGTATTCGGCCGAAACGTTCAAGGGACCGATCACCGCATCCAGGATCTGATTCACCCCTTCGACGATCTTGCGGTAGTCGCCCTGGTGCTTGCCGGCGTCGGCGCGGGTGGCCAGCCTGCCCTCTGCCGCCGCCTTGATCAGCGTGCCGGTATCGCCGACCAGCGCGTTGACGGCGTCGATGCAGGCATTCAGGTTGTTCTTGATCTCGTTGAAGTCGCCGTTGTAGCTGTCGGTGATTTTGGGCGGAATCTCACCCTTCGAGATCCGGTCCACGTACTCGGCCGAAACGTTCAAGGGCCCGATGACCGCGTCCAGAGTCTGGTTCACCCCTTCGATGACCCTGCGGTAGTCGCCCTGGTGCTTGCCGACGTCGGCGCGGGTGGCCAGCTTGCCTTCAACGGCCGCCTGCGCCAATATCATGACGTCGGCGATCATTGCCTGGATTGCATTTTTCTCGGGCGTGATATCGGTGGCATATTTCACCACCTTGAAAGGCCTGCCGTTGAGGTCCAGAATGGGGTTGTAGGAAGCCTGAATCCAGACCTCCTTGCCTCCTTTGCCGATCCGCTTGTACTCCGCGGCCTGGTATTCGCCGCGATTCAGCCTGGCCCAGAACTCCTTGTACTCCGGGCTCTGCCGGTAGGCTTCGTCCACAAACATGCTGTGGTGCCTGCCCTTGATCTCCTCCAGTGTGTAGCCGAGGGCCTTGAGGAAGTTTTCGTTGGCATCGAGGACCGTTCCGTCCATCGCAAACTGAATGACCGCTTGCGACTTGTTGACGGCGGCGATCTGTCCCTGATAATCCGCGTTCACCATCTTTTGCCGGGTGACATCGGTGGCGTATTTCACCACCTTGAACGGCCTGCCGTCGAGGTCCAGGATCGGGTTGTAGGAAGCCTGAATCCAGACCTCCTTGCCTCCCTTGCCGATCCGCTTGTACTCCGCGGCCTGGTATTCGCCGCGATTCAGCCTGGCCCAGAACTCCTTGTACTCCGGGCTCTGCCGGTAGGCTTCGTCCACAAACATACTGTGGCGCCTGCCTCGGATCTCCTCCAACCCATAGCCTAGAGCTGTCAGAAAATTGTCGTTGGCATCGAGAATCGTTCCATCCATGCCAAACTCAATCACCGCCTGCGATTTGCGGATGGCAGCAACTTGACCGGCGTAATCGGCAAACTGCTCCTGGTTGATCGTCGCAGCAACAGCTTCGGGATTCTTCCGCTCAACGAATGGGCGGGCGTTGATGCCACGGCGACTTCCGTTTCCCATACTGGTCGCAGGTCGTTCATATTCCTCGTAATCCAGAACGGCGGCGCCGGCCGAAATATCGTGGCCGGGGCTCACGCGCCGGCCGTTGGTTCCTTGTCTTGCCATTTCGTCTCTCCTTTTTGCTTCCCAGCTGTGGTTACTTCGCCGTCGCCGGCGCCAAACTAATCATCCCTTTCCCGTCCTGCGCCGGCTGCCACGCTTGCGGCGGCCCACCTCTGCGACTCGCGCAGCCTCTGGCTGCAGCGCTCGCTCAGCATCGGGGCAACCTGCCAGGTACACGTCCGGCCGCTGCTCTCAAGGGTCACAACGCGCATCGCGGGCCCTCGACTTTCTCAAACAACGGTCCGCCCCGCGCCACCCGCCGGAACAGCGGGTCCAACTCCGGGGGCATCTCCTGGGTCTGTTCGGTGGCCAGCAGTCCGCCCCGCCCCAGGGCACGGTGAAACATGCGCAGCACCTGAACCCTCTCCTGCGGCTGAAAGTGGAGCAGCACGTTTTTGCACACCACCAGCGCGTAGCCCTGGCCGATCTCTTGAAACGACAGAAGATCGTGGCGTTGAAAGACGACCCGTCTGCGAATTCTTTCAATCACGCGAAAATATCCAGGCTTGCCGTTGGACTCGAAGTACTTTTCCAGGATGCCTTCCGGCAGCCGCGCCAGCTCCTCGCGCGGATAAGCGCCGTTTTCGGCGATCCGGGCAAACGATCCCGTACTCTCCACATCGGTGGCGTCGATGCGCAGATTGTCGTACGCGAAGTGCCCCATCCGCTCGGCAAACAGCACGGCGAGCGTGTACGGCTCCTGCCCCATGGCCGCGCCGGCGTCCCAGACGCGGGGACGGTTGCGACCCGCTATCGCGGGGAGAATGTGGTCCACCACCCGCTCCAGTACTTGTTGATCGCGGAAGAAAAAGCTGAAGGCCATTCAGTGCCTACCCGCATCCAGGCGCGACCGCAGTTGTGCGCTCGTGCTTTCTTGCCGTATTGATCGCCGAAAGGGCACTAGGCGGCCCTCCCCACGGCAAGGTCCACGGTCCGCTCCGTATCCAGAACCAGCAGCAGCCGGTCTCTTAGTTTGTAGACGCCACGGATGAGTCCGCGCGCTGCGGGATCGAGGTTCTCCGGTGGCCGCTCGTACGTCGCCACATCCACATCCAGTACGTCTCCGATTTCGTCGACCAGCAAACTGACGGCGCCGTCCTCGGTGCGGACCACCATATTCATCGGCATCAGATCGTCGCCGCGGGACGGCAACCGCAGCCGCCGCCGCATGTCGATGGCGGTGACGATCTGTCCGCGCAGGTTGATCAACCCCTCGATGACCTCTGGCGCCTGAGGAACGCTGGTCATCTGCTGGAAGCGCAATACCTCCTGGACGCAGAGAACATCCACGCCGAAGAACAGATCCGCCACAAAAAACGTGGAGAACTGCCTGCTGGTTTGCGTCACATCGGTCTTCATCGTCCCGGTATCGGTGGCCATCGTCTATTTCTCCTCTCCTGCGCGGACGGGCTCGGTCTCGACCGAGGCCTGTGCCAGGACGAGCCGCGCCACAGAATCGAGCATGGCCTCCCGGTCGGACCTTGTCTGGCAATCCTCAAAATCCCTTGCCCGGCCGGCGAGTGTTCGAAGCTGCTCGGCCGTCTCCGCCAGCGCCAGGACGGGGATTCTCTCCCACTCCGGCCGGCGGCCCATCGCGGCCCGAAGCGCGGAGATCCCGTTGGGCGGAAGATCCAGCGCCGCAATGACGATATCGACTGGATGCTGCTCCAACTCTCGGATCATCTCGTCCAGATTCGCGGCCTCGATGACCCGGTACCCTGCCATGTCCAGGCTGCTCCGGATCAGGCTCCTGGAGAACGCTGAAGCCTCGGCAACGAGGACAACCTTGCCGTCAGCCGACGTGCGCTTGCGCTGGAACCAGTCCTCGGCGGATGCCTTGAGAACGTAATCGAGATCGAGCAGATCCGTAACCCGCTTGCCCACCACAGCCGAGCCCATGAGTCCCTTGCGATTGGAGTTCTGACGTGCCGTGACCGTGTCTTCCGCGACATCCAAAATCCGGTCGACCACTATCCCTATGCTGCGTTCGCCGTCGTTGAAGACGATCACTTGTGCCGGATCGGCCGCTTGCCCCCGATCCGGTGCACCGGGCTCAAGCACATCGTGCAGGGGAAGCAGGGGGAGGATGTGCTTCCGGTATTGCACCACCTGGCAGCCACCCGCATGCTCGATGGAGGATTGCGGGAACTCCTCCAGCCTGGCGACAAGCGAGAGAGGTACGGCCAGACGTTCGAAAGACCCTGCGCGGAACAGAAGAAGCCGCTGCTGCTCGGCTCCCGATTGTGTCTTGTGTTCCGCTACATTGCGCGTCTGTTCACGGGATTCGGCCAACACCCCGGAACGCTGTCCGATCCCCAGCACGTCGAGGATGAGGGCCACCCGGCCGTCACCCATGATTGTCGCGCCCGCATAGACGGTGAGCCCCTTCAATTGCTTGCCCAGCGGCTTGACGACGATTTCCTGGGTGTCGTTGATGCCGTCAACCACCAGACCGAACTGGCGGTCTTCGGCCTGCAGCACCACCATATTGACCGCCTCGGCCCTCTCCGCCGCTTTCAGGCCCAGCACCTGATTGAGATAAGCAACGGGTAGTAAGCTTCCGCGGCGGCGGTACACCGGAGTTCCATGTACATGCTCGATGTGCTTGTCCGAGGAATCTCCCTCCAACCGAATCAACTCCAGCAGGCTGACCTGGGGGATGACGAACCGCTCTCCTCCACTGTTGACCACCAGGCCGGGAATGATCGCCAGGGTAAGGGGGATCTTCAGCTTGACCGTAGTGCCCTCTCCCGGCCGGCTGAAAACGTCGACTATCCCGCCGATCTTCTCAATGTTGGACCTCACTACATCCATGCCGACGCCGCGTCCGGAGACCTTGGTGATGGTTTGTGCCGTCGAGAACCCTGGCTGAAAGATCAGGTTCAGCGCTTCCCGATCACCCAGCTTCTGGGCCTGTTCCGGTCGCAGCAACCCTTTCTCAATGGCTTTCTCCTTGACCCGGTCCACGTCCACGCCCGCCCCGTCATCGCCGATCTCGATGTTGACCTGCCCGCCTTCGTGATACGCGCGAAGCGTCAGTTTGCCCTCGGGAGGCTTGCCCGCGCGCTGGCGGACTTCCGGGGACTCGATGCCGTGGTCGCAGGAGTTGCGAACCAGATGCACGAGCGGATCCTTGATAGCCTCGATGATGGTCCGGTCAAGTTCCGTCTCGGCGCCATCCATCTCCAGCCGGATCTGCTTTCCGAGAGACACGGCCATATCGCGCACCACGCGGGGAAGTTTGTTCCAGACCATGCCAATGGGCTGCATGCGCGTCTTCATGACACCTTCCTGCAACTCCGTGGTGATCAGGTTAAGCCGCTGCGATGTCGTGTTGAGAGCGGCATCCTCGCGCTCGGTGTTGAACTGGAGTATCTGATTGCGCGTCAACACCAGTTCTCCGACCAGATCCATCAGTTTGTCCAGAAGCCCGACCCCGACCCGGATGTTGGCATCCGCCGCAGCGGACGATCTCGTGGCATCCGGCTCAGGTTTTGCGACCTCGGCATGCTCGGCGGGGCCGCTCACGCAGCCCTGTTCCAGAGCGGAGTCGAACGGTTTATCGGGCGTGGACTGGTTTCCCCTGCCAGCCGCGCCTTGCGCCGCAGCCCGCAGACGTTCGGTCAAATCCTCGAATTGGTCAGGGCCTTCCTCTCCGGTCGCTTCGATCGACGCCAGCACCTTACGTGTTGCGTCTACCGTTTCCAGGATGAGAGATACCAAAGAAGGATCCAGTTCTCGTTGACCATCGCGCAGTTGGCTCAAAAGTGTCTCGGCCTGATGGGTGATCTTCTCGAGAATCGAGAAAGCGAAGAAACCACAGGTTCCCTTGATGGTGTGGATGGTGCGGAAAATGCTCGCCAGAAGGGCCGCGTCTGTGGGGTGCGACTCGAGTTCAATAAGTTCCTGGTCGAGGCGCGAGAGGTTTTCATGGCTCTCGACTAAGAATTCACGAATTACATCCTGATCTTCCTGCATGAGTTCTCTTCTCCAGGAACCACCTAATTCCTTGGCGCACTCTCCGAGCGCGGTGGTGCAAGTTCCTTCTGTCAACTCCATCCTGGAACTGATGGCGGCGGGCGCAGTGAGCAACGCGACTGGATATCTTATCGGGGCCGAACGGATATCTTTCATACTCGCTTCGCACGAATGGAGGCCGCTCTAAATACATGCGCTGATTCGTCCTATTGCCCTTCCGATCCGAGGTTTCGATTCCGATCCTGGTCTGGACACCGAATCAAGGCAAAGGTGGGCTCATCAAGCGCTTCCGCGGTCCGGCGGGTCGATTCATCCTGATTCCGGTTTAAAAGCAAGATCGTGCTTGACGCCAAGGATTCAACGGCATCCAAGAGTACAAGCTGACCCGTCTTGTTGCTGAGGACTGTTTCCCCTGCGGCGTTGATACCCTCCTCCAAGCGTTCGAGATTCCGAAGTGTACCGCCAGGTTCATCCCCTTGGATGGAACGCCGGATCGTGTCGACCAACTTGCAGAGCGAAGTCCGGATCGTCTTGTAGTTCTCTCGGATCGACACAACCTGCATCTTGCATTCTGCGACGGCTCTCTGCCAACCTTGCACAAAGCACCCCTTCGTCTGGAATCATTCCCCATCACGCCGTGGACAGTTAGTCAATCGGCAGTAGTGTTCGGAAGCTTTATATTTCAAACGGCGATTTAAGGCCGCAATGGCCAGCAGGATTTCCTTTGGGCCTTCCACACGTGAACCGCGAGCCGCGCGCCCAGCATCCGGCCAACGGGCCCGAAATTGACGCGCCGCGCACAGCCTCTGCCAGTGGAGAAAGAGCATGCGATGAACCTGGAAGACCAGACCAGGATGAGAGATTGCTAATCCCGTCAGATTCCCGGGCGTGTTAATCCGAGCCGTCCGCAGATCTGCTCGGGTGAGTTCCTCGGCGCGACCTTGGCCCCTTCCACCAGAACTCTCTGGATGTGCTTGTTGCGTAGTTTCGAAAGCGGCATACGCATCACCTTGTCGGCGGAACTCTTCTCGTCCGCGCACAGGCCGCAGTAGCTGATGGCCTGCCTGTTGGAGCGGAAGCGTGTATAACCGCCGATCTCCAGAGCCCAGGTGAGCGCGGTGATCGGTCCAACGCCGGGAACAGTTCGCAATCGCCGCGGCATCGCGCGCGAACTCCTGCGCAGCACTTTGACAGCAACGGATCGATCCAGCCTGGTACCCCGCGCGCGATAGACCTCGCCCATGCCTCCCGCGCCCAGCAGCGACTGAATCTCGTAAGGGCCGAGCCTCGTCCCTGCGGCCAGGCTCATGAACGCAGTATCTCCGTCCGACTTGTGACCCGCGGCATCACCGACGATTCAAGCTCCGAGCCGGGAACGGAGTTTCCTGGCCGATCATGGATCTTCAGGTGATCAGGCCTCTGCGGCGCATCCCGGCGCCGGTTCAGCAGGTCAGCCACACGCCAGGCGTTCTGCCATTCTCCCGCTCCAATTCTCCCTGATGGATGGGGTTGGTTCAGTACAGCAAAGCCAGTTGCCGAAGTCAATCAGCATCGGGGAAGGGCCGCGCGACGATGTCCTTCGGCAGCGAGACAAGCCCGCGACCATGGGCACCCTGAAGCCGGAGCGGCGCCCTCCGCTCAGCCACGGATCTGTACGGTTATAATTCATCGACCGCTGAGCGGGATGGCTCGGCTGGAACCTGCGGCAGTTCTTTTCCCAAAACGAGGTCGCGCATGACAAAACCCCCTGACACAGCCATTGAAAGCGCCAGCAATCATCTGCGCGAGGCCACGTCAGGACTAACCCGCAGGGAATGCCTGAAGCTCGCTGCTTCGGCAGGCGCACTGGCCCTTTCCGCTGACGCCCTCGACGCCTTCGGAGTCTCTGCGTCTGTCGCACCTTCGGCCGGGAAGCGGAGCACGCCTCCGGAGTGGACGGGACACAACCGGAACCTGGGTGAATACTATCTTGCGCAGGGCTATCCCGCCTGGGAGCCGCATCCGCGATATCTAGGCGAACTCCGCGGCTCCTGGTATCAAATCGGCAGGCAATACGGCGAGCGGGCTGGCGACCTCATCCGCATGGTGTACGAGGGGTGGTACCGCGAACTGCTGCCGATCCAGGGGAGCAGCGAGGTCATGGCCGCCTATTTGAATGAACAGGAACGTTACTACAAATTGCTGGTTCCTGAAGCGCTTGAGATGATCCACGGCATCTCCGACGGGGCGGCGGTGGAACTTGCGGCTTCAGCCTTTCCCCACGAGTTGGGCCATTTCCAGAAAATCCTGATGATCAACAGCTATTACGGTCTCAAGGGCAAACCGCCGGTCTCTTCGTCGGCGGAGTTGGCGCCGCCCGAGGATGCGATTCACTGCTGCAGCGGCGCAGTCATCCTGGCTCCTGCCACCCGCGATGGCAAAGCGATCCACATCAGCTCCGAGGACCAGCACTTTTTTCCCCAGGAATATCTGGTCACCTTCATCGTTGAACCCACGGATCCCCACGCCCATCGCTTCACTGTGACCGACTCGGCGGGCGAAATCGGGAGCGAACATGCGCAGAACGATCGCGGTGTGACGGTGAGCGGTTACGCAGGCGGGAGTCTCGGGATTGCCAGCCCAACACTCGACCATCCCTTCTCAGGTTACCGCCGGCCCGGCCTGGACTGGCAGGTAGGCAATTTCTATGCGGCGGCTTTCGCCAACTCAGCAAGGCATGCCGTCGAACTGCTCACCGTGGGCCGTCCGGAATACCGCGCCAGATCGGGAAATGAGATCGTCATTGGAAAATGCACCCGCGGCGTGAACTGGGTGGCATCGGACAGTCGCGAAGCATTTGTGGTCGAGAGCATTCCCGCAGACCAAAAGGGTATGGCACGTTACGCCGTTCGTATCCCGGGCGACATGGGGGAGACCGGTGGTCACTACATTGTTTCGACAAACAACGTGGAGGCAAAGGACAGCTACACCGAGGACAATGTGCATGATCCCGCTCACCCGATGAATCAGCACGGGAACGGCAACCAGAACCCCACATACTTCGGTCTCAACCTGACCGGCACACGCTTCTGGACATTTATGTGGTTAATCCAGCGGAATCACGGCCACATCACCGAGGAGATGGTGCAGGCCTGGCGCAGAACGCATTTCATCTGCGACCAGTCGGGAAACCGGCACGACTCCATTGATAAGGACGGCCAACAAATTCCGGTCTATCTCGTGCCGGATACGGCAACGCTTTGCTGGCACAGTTCCGGACCGGATGGAGTCGACACATTCAAAGGTGTCGATACCTACGTCAGCATGTCCGTAGCGGATGACTTAACATCTTTCCGCACCAAGGGCAGACCCTGCGAGTGGGAGGGCCCGTGGGATCGTCTGTCGCTGCGCAATCCGCCACATCGCGCCTAAAGGCATTTGGACACTGCCTGTTCTCAGACTCGAACCGCCAGGAGCAGCGCACCTGAATCGGCGGACTATTATCGCGCAAAGGCCGCTTCAGGTACCCTTGCTGGCATGCGCATGATCGGCTCATTCCTGGTGCTGGCTTTGATGTCAATTGCCTCAGCCCTTCCTGGGCGGGCAATCGGCGATGTCTCCGGGAAAGGCGTGAGCGCAGGTATCCCGGAAAGTGCGCCTGCGTCTCGGGCGCTGCGACAGGGCTCTATCCTGAAACGATAGGGCTCTATCCTGACTGCCCCCAGGCGCGGCGCTGGGTTCGGCAAATTTTTTTTCAGGGGGGGTGGGGCAGGCCGCTGATTCTGCTCAATTTCGAGGGTAATACCTTGCGGGTATTACCCTCAGCGGGCTCCCGAGGGCGGTTCCGGGGCTGGCCTGATTCTGAGCGGCCCCCGGTGGGGATGCGGTAGCGGCAGTCTTCTCAAAGAGCGCAGTTTCTGGCCGGCCTGGGCCGGTGGCTGAGCACAAGGCTCGGAAAAAGAGAAGCTCTGTTCGCGGTTGCGGACAGAGCTTCTCGCTTTCAGTTTCAGATGCCGTGAAGGGAGATGCAAGGGAATTCGGCGGCACGGAGGGTACGAAGGTACTGCGGGTCGGGGGAGTCGGCGGAACACGATCTTCGTGTACACCGCTTTCGTATGAAGAATCTGACCTTCAGCGCGGATGAGGACCTGATCGAGCGGGCGCGGATGATCGCGCGGGGGCAGAAGCGGACGCTCAACGCGGCTTTTCGCGAGTGGCTGGAGGAGTTCACAGCCGGCGAGGGCGACGCGCGCAGCTTTGATGCCCTGATGAAGAAGCTGCACGCCGTCGATGACGGAGGGCAGTTCAGCCGGGACGAGCTGAATGAGCGCCAGGTTCTTTCCCGGCACCAACATCTTCGTCTATTCCTTCGACCCAGCGCTCCGGAGACAGCGCGGAAGGCCAGGGCGCTGATGCGGGAGGCGCTTACTTCGCACCAAGGCGTCGTCAGCGAGCAGGTGGTGCAGGAGTTCTTCAACGTGGCATTGCGGCGATTTCGGCGGCCCATGGAGACGCACGAGGCCGAGCAGTATCTGGCGATGGTGTTCCGGCCGTTGCTGGCGGCGCATTCACCGGCGGCGCTCTATGGGGAGGCGTTGCGCCTGCAGGGGCACGGTGGCCTCGCCTGGTAACGACGCACTGATCGTGGCGGGCGCGGCCCAGGCTGACTGCGCGGTGCTGCTGAGCGAAGATCTGCAGCATGGGCGGCGGTTTGGGAGTTTGGGAGTGTGCGGGTGGAGAATCCGTTTCGGGACCAGCCGTCCAGGGGGACTGCCGTCCAGCAGCGCTGGGTGGCTTGTGAAAGGTGCGGGTTGCCGACGATGCGCCAACAAGTGCTCTCATTTTGACGGAAGCTCTAGAATTGTCAGGGAGACTTGTTCAGAGCAGTTGCGCGCCAGAGTAGCAGGTAGTGTTCGTGCGCTCTTACGCTGATGGGCAGAGCATGCTATCGATCGATCCCAATTTAGCAATCGGCCTTGTCCAGACGTTCCTAAGTGTTCTTCAAGTCAAGATCAGTCTGCGTCCGGCCCCAGCGCATACCGAACAGACCATCCTCGTCTTCAACGGAATCAAGGAAAAGCTGTCAAGCTCGAATTTCGAGGATGCCGGAGCGGTGATCGAGGAACACGTCAAGGCTGAATTGCCTCAAGAGGTTGCTTCATCGGTATTAGCAGACTTCAACACCCTCGCAATGATGGCACAGCCGCTACACGTTGAGGCCTTCGATTATTGGAATCTCTTGCTTAACCTCACGCGCTCTGCTCGCGACTTTTGTCATCGTTCGAACATCTTCCGTTTGCGCGGCATTGGCTGGACGGTCGGTCACCGCTTGCTGAAAATGCCGAAAACCTCTGCTGCGCTGTTTGATGCCGCAACCCAACAGAGCTGGATGGGCCTTAGATTTCCCGATTCCGGTCGCCCGGGTCCAACAGTAGGCACCGAACTTTATCTGATAGAGGACGTCGGGTTTACCCCACAGCTTCCCTATCCGTATCGCGCACAGCCCGACGCATTCCTGCCCGTCATTGGGAACACGAAGGCAACCTATTGGGAACATGGTCACGGTGGGTACGGCGGCCAGCCACCACCCGATTCAGAGCCGTTGGACATCTTCACGCTACCTGGATCGGACCTACATTGGGTGTGGTTCATTTCTGGGAAGGATGCGGAAGTGTGTCAAATCCGGTGGCAAAGGATGCTCACCGCGCCCGAAGTACAAAAAATTGTTGAGTCGCTAAAGCAGGACATCTCGGGGTACGTCGCTGAAATAATCGGGGAGCAACAACTGGGCGAATCTTCGCTCTGGCCATCATTTACAGAGCTGATCGCCCAGCTTAGTACGAGAGGCTAGAAATCCTGGTCATCCCGTCGATGCGCACATAACTCTCTCCGCAGTTACCCATCGGACATCCGGGGCCTGGTGCTTGACTGCCGTGTCACCGGCTATCCGCACCTTTCGGCCTGCCGGGTCGCATCACATGCGCTGGCCCTCGAAAGGTCGGGGAGGCCGACCGTACGGGAGATTGCACGCATCAAGGGGTTCTCGATGCCGTCGATGACTTTGTGGCAGCCCCCGCAACTGCTTGATCTACGCTGACCAGGATCGCGGCATAGTAAGGGTTGTGCCCGCAGTAGTAGTTCGTGCGCCGCCGCACATTGTCGTTTTCGTTGCGAATCTGGAGAAAATCATGGAAACGGTTCGTATTCCGCTTTGCCTAGGCACTCACGAGTTCACGCGACGACAGACCCCGTCCCGCTAGCGAGCGAGGCATCTCTTTAAGACTGTTCTGGGTGATTTGCCTTACCGGAATGAGTTCGTTGAATAGCTGGGTCGCACCGTCGTACCCGCGAATGTTCCAGCAGACCATATTTTTAGGTCTGTGCGCCATGGCGCAGAGTATATCGGCAACTCCTCTGGCGTCTGGCGTCCGACCGGCTATACCGACCCATCGTGGGCGACAGGCGCTGAGGCGATTCCACGCTGGAGATTGATTGGGCCGCTTCGCGACCGAAGCCCCTCGCACCGGACAGCATCTGCGGGCAGAGTGCGCTGGGACTTCGGGGGGTTCTTCGACTGCGCGCCGGGAAGCGTATGTTCCCGCGGGGCCACGACCGTGGCGGCGCTCCGCCCAGAATGACATTTTGGGGGGAGTAAAACCGATTTCCCGGATGATTCGGGCTGCTGGTGCTCAGGGGCTGAAGCCGGGCCGCTTTTGGGGAACGATTTTCGGCACGAGTGAACCGTGCCCTGATACAAGGGTGTCAAGGATCGTGGCCTCTTCGCATAATCGCGGCCCTGGAAAATGCGTAAGAAGCCCGGCAATTGGGTGCCGGGCTTTCGGGTTTCAGGTTTGCGCGAAGCGCCGCCGCCCGTGCGGCCAGCACTATTCCGCGGCTGGCGTTTCTTCGACGGCCTTGGTTTGGGCGACGGTCCAGTTGGGGTCGCCGACCTTGAACCTCGCGAAGCGGCGGACGGTGATGTTCTCGCCGAGTTTGCCGACTTTCTGGGCGATGAGGTCCTTAATGGACTGGGATTGTTCCTTGATGAAGGGCTGCTCGAGCAGGCAGACCTCCTCGTAGAACTTGGTCATCTTGCCCTCGACGATCTTCTCAACGACCGGGGCCGGCTTGCCGGTAGCCGCCGCCTGGGCGCGATAGATCTCCTTCTCGCGATCGAGGTCCTCGGCGGTGACGTCCTCGCGGCGGATGTAGCGCGGGTCGGTGGCGGCGATGTGCATGGCGATGTCCTTGAGGAGTTCCTGGAAATCCTCGGTGCGGGCGACGAAATCGCTCTCGCAGTTGACCTCGACCAGCACGCCGATTTTGCCGCCGGCATGGATGTACTGGCCCACGGCGCCTTCGTTGGTGGTGCGGGAGGCTTTCTTCTGGGCGGAGGCCATGCCGCGCTTGCGGAGGATCACGAAGGCCTCTTCCATCTGACCTTTGGACTCCTGCAGGGCCTTGAGGCAGTCGCCCATGGGCGCGCCGGACTTCTCGCGCAGTTCTTTCACCAGCTTGGCATCAATCTTCTCAGTCACCGTCGACATTCCTTTACTCCCATTCTCTTCCATTTAGATTCCACGGGGCGCATCAACAGGGCGTGAATGTCCAAAGACACAGAAAGCGTGGCCCCGAATGACGGCAGCCACGCTTTCGCACGCGGGACCGTCCCGCATTGATTCGTCAAAAGCAGAGAAAACCTTCTGCTTACCTTCTAATATCCGCTCTCGGCAGCCTCGGCCTCGTCCAGAGCAGCGACGATGGCCGGCGCTTTGCGGATGCCGCCGCCGAGGGCCGTTTCGAGGTCGAGTTCGCCCTCCGCTTCGGGCGCCGCCTCGGCTCCGGGCTCGCCTTCGGCAGCCGCCTGGATCTCGGCAGCCACGCCGGCCGTTTCGGCGGCGAACTGCTTGTCGCTCGCGGCAGCCGCGCCCTCGACGACCGAGTCCGCAATCTTCGAGGTGAAGAGGCGGATGGCGCGCAGGGCGTCGTCATTGCCGGGGATGACGAAGTCGACCACGGTCGGATCGCAGTTGGTGTCGACGACGGCGACCACCGGAATGCCCAGCTTGCGGGCCTCCTTGACGGCGATGGCTTCGTTCGAGGAATCGACGACGAAGATGGCGTCGGGCAGGCGGCGCATGGTCTTGATGCCGGCCAGATTGGCCTGGAGATGCTTGCGCTCGCGTTCCAGCCGGATCACTTCCTTCTTGGTCAGCAGCTCGTAGCGGCCGTCGGTGGCCATCTCATCCAGTTCCTGAAGGCGCTTCACCGATTTCTGCACGGTCACCCAGTTGGTCAGCAGACCGCCGAGCCAGCGCTGGTTGATGTAGAACATACCGCAGCGGGTGGCTTCCTCGGCGATGGCGTCCTGAGCCTGCCGTTTGGTGCCGACAAAGAGGATTACTCTTCCCTGAGCAGCAAGATCCGTCACAAACTTCGACGCTTCCTTGAACATCTTCAGGGTCTTCTGCAGGTCGATGATGTAGATACCGTTGCGCTCGCCGAAGATGTATTCCTTCATCCGCGGATCCCAGCGCTTGGTCTGATGCCCGAAGTGGACTCCCGCCTCGAGCAGCTCCTTCATGGTGATAGTGGCCAAACGACCTCCTTATTGGACTGCATTCCGGGCGGTACAACCGGGCCGGAATTGATGCCCCGGGTGGGGCAGATTCTGACTTCTAATCCGAGCTCCGGGCGCAAAGCCCGAAGCCCGGGAACCTGAGCGCCCGCTGAACCCCGCGTCAGGGAGCGAGCTCGCCGGGGTTCTGAACCACATGCGTTCCCGAACTAGCGCTTCGAGAACTGGAACCGCTTGCGGGCGCCCTTCTGGCCGTACTTCTTGCGTTCCTTGACGCGCGCATCGCGGGTGAGCAGGCCTTCGGCCTTGAGCATTTTGCGCAGCTCGGCATTGAACTCGAGCAGGGCGCGGGCGGTGCCCATCCTGACAGCGTCGGCCTGGGCCGCAACACCGCCGCCGGCGACGGTGGTCACCACATCGAAGCTGGCCGCCGTATCGCTGACCACGAGGGAGCGCCTGGCCGCGACGCGCTGCTGCTCGGTGACGAAATAGGTGTCAAAAGGCTTGCCGTTGACCACGAAACCGCCGTTGCCAGGGCGCAGATACACGCGCGCAATCGCCGATTTCCGCCGCCCCGTGCCGTAATACTGAACCAGATCTGCCATGAACCTTCCTTCATCGTTGCTTCAGGGGCGAAAGCCCCGCATTGCTGGAGCCGCAGTTCGGCACGGCTGGAGCCGTGCCCCTGCAAAACTCATGCAGAAATCTCGAGCGGCTCGGGCTTCTGGGCCGCGTGCGGATGCTTGTCGTCGCGATAGACGTTGAGCTTGGTGGCCATTTTGCGGCCCAGTTTGGTTTTTGGGAGCATGCCCTTAATCGCCTCTTCGACGACCTTCTCCGGCCGGCGTTCCATGAGCCGGGTAAACGACTCCTCACGCAGGCCGCCAGGAAAGCCGGTGTAGCGGCGGTAGGTCTTGCTCTGGCTCTTGAGCCCGGTGAGCCGCACCTTGCCGGCGTTGATCACGATGACGTGATCGCCCATGTCAAGAAAGGGCGTGTATTTCGGATTTCTTTTGCCGCTCAGCACGCTGGCCGCTTCCGTGGCCAGGCGGCCCAGCGTTTTACCGCTGGCGTCGACCACGAACCACTTGCGGCTGATCTCGCGTGCGCTCGGAATATACGTTGACATCTCTTTCCTTTTCTCCCCGGCCTTATCGTTGCGAAGCCCACGGCGCCCTGCCTGCACCCGTGATCCACGAAGCGCCCACGCGACGCCCCTCCGCGGAACGGTTCCGCGGCTTCCGGATGCTGTTCGCGTGAGTTGGCGCAGAACACCCGAAATGCAGACTTTCGAGTTAGCGCGCTCCGCCCCGGCATGACGCACGGACGCTGCAAGCGCGCACTGCGCAAGGAATTCAGGATACGGGAATTTGCAGGGAGAGTCAATTGCGTTGCCCCGAGCGGAGCGGAGCGAAGACCGATCTTCGCGGACGGAAAGGAGGCTGGGCAAAGGGACGCGCCGGCGCAAAATATTTGGGGGCATGTGACAGCGGTCACAGCAGGGTCCTGTCTGGCCCTTCCACAATCACAGCACTTTGTCGGATTTGTGACGAGTGCTGGTTCTGCTGATGCTGACGACAACGCTGCTGGAAAAGCTGCTGGACATTGAGCGTGCGGTCGGGCTGACCGACCGCATGACGGTGCGGAAGATGCTGATGGATCTGGAGACACAGGTTCTGCGGCTCCAGCAGGAGCTGCTGGCGGCACTGGATGAGGTGCGGCGCCTGCGCGAAGAGCAGGAATCAGGGGCGCGCGGGGGGGCAGCGTGCTTCCTGGGACCGCCGGCCGGCGCCGCCCAGGTTGTCCGTAAGGCTTCCTGATTCAGTATCCACCCGGGCGCCGGCCGCATCCTGATACAACCGAAGAGACGCCGCTTTTGGTCCCGCGCAGGAGCGCGGTTGTGCTGAGAGGCCGTGCGCATCAAAATGAGTACAGGGATGCGAGACACGATCGAAATCGAGCGCGAGGCATTTGGCCGGCCGGCGGCCGGATCGCTGCTGTTGCATGTGGCGGTAGTGGGGGTGATCGCGCTGTTGATGTTGGTCAACAGTCATTTTCACGGAAATGAATGGAGCAGCAATGCTCCGCCGGGCGCCATTCAGGCGACGCTGGTGAGTTCGGCGCCGGCGATTCCCCTGCCGCAGGTGGCGCCGCCCACGCCGAATGTGCTCGCGACGCAGTTGCCCAGCCCTTCGCCCGCGCCGCCGAGCAAGGCGACCATCCCCATCCAGGAACCCGATGCGGTCCCCATACCGGAGCGGCACCCCAGGCTGCGGCGGACGCCGAAGGGGGAGCGTGCTTCGCCTCCGCACGCACAACCGCTGAATCAGCCCAACCGCGCCAATTTCGGCGAGGCGGCGCCGACCCAGCTGGCGCACGCGATGACCAGTGCTGCGGCGCAAGGCTCGAGCCCTGTGACGGTGAACAGCGGCGATTTCGCGTCGCGATACCCGTGGTACGTGGCGATGATTACGCGCATGGTGCAGCAGTACTGGTATACGCAGGACATCGCGGGGAACACGCCGTTCGGAAGCCAGGTGGCGGTAACCTTCTCGATCGACCGGGCCGGCCGGGTGAGCAGCATTCGCATTTCCCAGGCCAGTTCCTCGCCGACTCTGAACATGTCCGCAATGCAGGCCGTGCAACGCGTTGAAAGTTTCGGACCGTTACCAAGTCAGTACACAGGTAACAATGTATCGGTGGAGTACACTTTTACCTACGATCAGCCGTCACGCTAGGCAGCGGTGGCGCGGGGTTGCACATGACACTCCGTTGTTCGTCCATTCCGGCAGTGTGTTCTCCCGGCGAGGGCAGGGCCCCGCAAGGGGGGACTTTGCCGATCCGCCGCCGATTTGTCCGGGCCTGCCGCTCATCGTCACTCCGCGGAAGGAGACCGCTGACGAATCGGACTACGCATGACTGAGTGCCCCCCCAAGACATCCGCCTTTTACCTTTTCTTTCTTCTTGCATTTCTTTCTGCCGCGGCGACCGTTCAGGCTCAGGACTGGGTTCGAACGGGCACCAATCTGGGCGTGGCGAAGATCCGCATCGCCGCCGCCGATCTCAAGCCCGCTTCCATCGATCCGCTAACCGGAGGTCTGAAGTCGGCCTTCGATCAGACCCTCTATAACGACCTCCGTTATGCCGGGATCTTTGACGTGGTTTCGAAGAGCATGATCCCGAACACGACGCCGGGATCGCCGCAGGAGATCGATCTGGCGCAGTGGGCCGCGGATCCCTCGGATGCGGCGTATGTGGCGTTCGGGCAGATCTCGGTCAGCAGCGGCCGGGTTGCGGTTCAGGGATTTCTCTACGACACCCACAACACGCAGAACCCGCAGGTGCTGGGGAAGCAGTATTCGGACACAGCCACAGTGCAGGCTACGCGCGAGATTGCCCACCGCTTTGCCGACGAAATCATCCAGCATCTGGGGGGCGTTCCGGGAATTGCGGAGACGAAGATCTACTTCGTTTCGCAGCGCACGGCGAGCAAAGAGATCTGGGTGATGGACTATGACGGGATGAACGAGCGGCAGCTGACCCATCTGCATTCGATCGCGCTGTCGCCGAGGGTTTCGCCCGACAATTCGCGGGTGGCGTTCAGCGCCATGGGCCGCAACGGCTGGTCGATCCGGATGTTCTCCCTGGACCTGAACCGGCTGGTGGCCTTCCCCGCATGGGGCGACACGACGCTTTCGCCGGCGTGGAGCAGCAGCGGGGACAAGCTGGCGTTCTCATCCGCGCGGACCGGAGACCCGGAGATTTATACCTGCGACGCCTCGGGCAGCGGTGTTCGCCGGCTGACGGCATTTCGGGGCCCGGATGTCTCTCCGGTCTGGAATCCGAGGAGCAACGCGCAGATTGCCTGGGTGAGCGGGCGCACGAACCTGCCGCAGATCTACATCATGGACTCCGACGGGGCGAACGTGATGCGGATGACGGACGGAGGATACGCCTCATCGCCCTCCTGGTCACCCAACGGCCAGTTCCTTGCCTTTGCATGGAACCGCAGCTATGGACCGGGAGCGCCGGGGGGCGAAGACATTTACATCATGGATATCGCGAGCAAGCGCTGGACTCAGCTGACGCACGATTCCGGAGCGAACGATTTCCCCTCCTGGTCGCCGGACAGCCGCCACATCGTATTCCAGCGCGAGACGGGCGGGCACACGGAGATCTGGATGATGCTGGCCGATGGAACCGACCAGCAGCAGCTTACGCACGGAGGGGGCAACACCATGCCTAACTGGAGCTGGAAGTAAGCAGTAAGCCTCCCATTTTGCGGGCCGGGATCCGGCCTGTTTTGCCTTGGTCAACCTGAACGCTCCCTAAGGAGGAGAAAGTGCATTACGCAAATCGAAAGTCCCTGGCTCTGGCTGCGAGTCTGGCAGCCTTGCTGACGGTAGCCGGTTGCCATAAGAAGACCCCAGCCCCGCCGCCCCCCCCGGCGCCCCCGCCGGCAGCCCCAGCCCCGACGGCCAGCATTACGGCGACTCCCGACACGATCAATGCCGGTGACAGCGCGGTTCTGACCTGGCATACCACGAACGCCACGGATGTTTCGATTGAAGGTCTCGGGACGGTCGCCTCTTCGGGCACGCAGTCGGTAAAGCCGACCCAGACCACCAGCTATCAGCTGGTCGCGCACGGCGACGGCGGATCGGCCGATGCCACCGCGACAGTGACGGTCAACACGCCCGCGCCTCCGCCGGCTCCGGTGCAGGAGTCGAATATCGACGAGAGCGCCTTCGAAGCCGCCGTGAAGCCGATCTTCTTCGACTACGACAGCTACGATATTCGTACCGACGCACAGAGCACGATTCAGTCCGACGCCAACTTCCTCAATCAGCACCCGAACCTGAAGGTGGTGGTGGGCGGATACTGCGACGAGCGCGGTTCGACGGAGTACAACCTGGCACTCGGCGAAAACCGCGCCAACGCGGCCAAGCAGGCGCTGGTTTCGGCGGGAGTGAGTCCGGATCGGCTGCGTACGGTGAGCTACGGCAAGGAAAAGCAGTTCTGCACCGAGCATACCGAAGCGTGCTGGCAGCAGAATCGCCGGGCCATGTTCACCCTCGACCAGTAGCCCGGATGAACGAAGGCTCGTCCCGCTGTTCCGCCCGTGCGGGGCAGCAGGACGGGCTGCGCGCGGTGCCCCATTGCCGAGTTCCTGGTTCTCCGGCGTGCTTCCGGCACTAAAATTGATGTGAGCGCATCCTGCGCTCCGTTGGGGATTCTATCGATGCGAAAGATCCTGGCTTCATCCACTGCCCCCCTTCTCCTGCTCTTACTCGGATTTGGTCCGCAGGCACATGCCGTTTCCAAGGAGATCATCCAGCTCCAGACCCAGGTGCAGCAGCTGCAGGACAGCCTGCAGCACCTGCAGCAAACACAGGACCAGCAGCTGAGCGTGCTGAACCACGTCGTACAGCAGATTGCGGACAGCGTCTCGCACATGGGCTCAACCATCACGGCGCTGCAGCAGCAGGTGCAGGCGCAGAACGAGGCCGGAAGCGGGCAGGCCAGCCAGCTCTCGACCCAGATGCAGGGGATCAACGACTCGATCGACGAACTTCGCAGCCGCATCGACAAGCTCAATGCGCAGATGCAGGCGATCCAGTCGCAGCTGCAGACCATCAATGCGCCCCCCGCACAGCAGGCAGGGCAGGCAGGACAGCCCGGGCAGCCGGGCGATCTGGGAGCATCGGCTGTACCGGGGACCCCGGGCATGGCGGCGAACCAGCAGCCCATGCAGCCGCCCCAGCCGCAGGTACCGCCCGTCCGACAGCTGTACCAGTCGGCCATCAGCGACTACAACGCGGCGCGCTACGATCTGGCATCGAGCGAGTTCGCGAATGTCCTGAAGTATTATCCGCAGGACGATCTGGCGGGCAATGCACAGTTCTACATCGGCGAGATCGCCTACAGGCAGGGGAAATATTCCGACGCGATCAAGAATTATGCGCTGGTGCTGGATCAGTTCCCGGGGAACACCAAGGCGCCTGCCGCTCAGTTGCGCAAAGGCGAGGCTGAGCTGGCGATCGATCAGCGAACAGCGGGAATCCGGGATCTGCGGGCGCTGATTGCACGGTATCCGCAGACGCCGGAAGCGGCCCAGGCGCGCAGCCGCCTGAACGGCATGGGCGTGCGCATTTCCTCGAAGCCCAGCGCGTACCGGTAAGCGGGATGGAGATTCGGTATGAGGCGCTCGAAGGGCACTTGGTGCGTCTTGAGCCGCTGCGCCCGGAGCTGAAGGAAGAGCTGCGCGCGGCAGTCGATTGCGATGAGGAAACCTGGCTCATCATGCCCTCCAGCGGCATGGGCGCGAGGTTTGAGGGGTTCTGGTCGGCGATGTTGGATGCTCCGCGGCTGGAGCGGCTGGCCTATGCGATTCGCAGGCTTTCGGACGGAAGGGTGGTCGGCACCTCGTCGTACCTGGGGATGGCAGCGGGGCAGCGAAGCGTCGAGATCGGGGGGACGTTTCTGCACCCGAATGCTCGGGGAGGGGCTGCCAACCCGGAGAGCAAGATGCTGATGCTGGCTCACGCCTTTGCAGCGGGAGCGGTACGGGTGCAGTTTCGCGTGGACCTGCGCAACCGGCGCAGCCAGGCAGCGGTGACAAAGCTGGGCGCGGTACGGGAAGGGGTATTGCGCCGGGACCGCACCACCTGGACGGGCCACATTCGCGACACGGTGGTTTTTTCGATTCTCGACAGCGAATGGCCGGAGGTCAGGCGGCGGATCGAGGGGCGGCTCGTTCAGCCGGCGCCGACCTGAGATGCTGTCCCCGCTCGCGACCCCTGGCGCGAACGCGCTGTTTTTCCTCTTGACAGGCCGTATTGAGCGGAGTTAAGCCGCGTCAAATCACGGGAAGAGCCGTGTTCACGCAGCGTTGACAAACCGCGGCGCGAAACGCACAATCGGATTTCAGCGACAGGGCCGTCTGCCTCCGGTTTCTGCGGAGCAGCGGCCAGGAAAGTGGTGCTCAGGCCTGCCGCGGCCCGGACAGCGCGGCAGGGCCGGTTTCTGTAACACCTCACAAAGACGCATACCGCCCCCGGGAAGGCCACCTCGAATTGAAAGCGCTCCTCGAAACCGATTTTCGAAATCTCACCCTTTATGCCCGCGGGAAAGTCCGCGACATTTACACAATTGACGATTACCTGCTGATGGTCGCCACCGACCGCATTTCGGCATTCGACCATGTGCTGGCCAGCGGGATTCCCGGCAAGGGAAAAATTCTGACCCAGCTTTCTCTGTTCTGGTTCGATCTGCTGCGGGATATCGTGCCGAATCATGTGGTAACGGCGAACGTGAAGGAGTTTCCCGAGGAGGCGTGGCCCTACCGGAAGGAACTGAAGGACCGGAGCATGCTGGTGCGGCGGGCGACGATGTTTCCGATCGAATGCGTGGCGCGCGGCTATCTGTCCGGCTCGGCGTGGAAGGACTATGTGGCGACCGGACAGGTGTGCGGAATTCCGGTGGAGCGGGGGCTGCGCGAATCAGACCGGCTGAGCCATCCGATCTTCACACCGGCCACGAAGAGCCTGCGGGGAACGCACGACGAGAACATTCCATTCGATCAGATGGTGACGCTGGTGGGGGGAGAAGCGGCCGAGAAACTGCGGGACCTGACCCTGGCGCTTTACAGCAGGGCAGCGGAGCATGCCGAGCAGCGCGGCATTCTGCTGGCGGATACGAAGTTCGAGTTCGGGGTGGTGAATGGAACGATTGTGCTGGCCGATGAGGTGCTGACTCCCGATTCCTCGCGCTTCTGGCCGCGCGATCATTACAAGCCGGGGCGATCGCAGCCTTCGTTCGACAAGCAGTACGTTCGGGATTACCTGGAGAGCATCCGCTGGAACAAGCTGGCTCCGGCGCCGGCACTCTCCGATGCGGTGATCCATCGCACGCAACAGAAGTATCTTGAGGCCTACCGGCTTCTGACGGGCAGGCCGCTGGCGGTATAGCGGAGCAGGGCCATGACCATCGTCGACTGGCTGATTCTGACGGTGCTGGTAGTGTCGGTATTGTCAGCGGCCAAGACAGGGTTGATTGTAGAGGTGTTCTCGCTGGGAGGGCTGCTGTTTGGGATGCTGCTGGCGAGCTGGAACTATCAGGCGCTGATGCCGTGGACACTGGGATGGATCCAGTCACGACCCGCGGCGGAAGCGGTTTGTTTTCTGATCGTCGCGCTGGGGGTGATGCTCGCAGCCGCGGTGGTGGGCAGGATCGTTCGCTGGTCGGTAAAATCGATCGGGCTTGGGTGGGCGGACCGGATTGCGGGGGCCGCATTCGGTCTGGTGAAAGGGTGCGTGCTGGTCACGATCGCGGTGATGGTGATTGCCGCTTTCGCGCCCCGCGCCACGTGGTTCCGGCAATCGCGCTTCGCTCCCGGGTTTCTGGCGGTCGCGCGCAGTGCCGCGGTCGTAGCCCCGTCCGATCTGGCAGCCAGAATCAGGAGCGGGGTGCAGGATTTGCGGAAAGCTCAGTCGGAGTGGCTGGGACCCGCTGCATAGTCAGGATGTTGTTTTGGGGATGAGACACTGCCCCCGGGGTCACTCCGGGATGCGAAAGAGGTTCCTGTGAAACGCGAGCTGGATAATCTTGTGACGCAGATGCACGCTGGTGGAATCACCTACGACGAGGCGGTGCGGGAGTTCAAACGGCACTTCATCCTGGAGGTGCTTGCCGGTCACAGGGGAAACCAGTGTAAAGCCGCGCATGAGCTGGGGATGCATCGCAATACGCTGAGCCGCATCCTTGCGGAACTGGAGATCGATCCGGCTCAGGTCCGCGACGGAGTTCGGCGGCCTCCGCGCAGCGAACGCGCACCGTTCGAGGTGAAACAGGCCACCCGCTGAGGATCTGTGTTTTTCTGCTGCAAGTCTGCACCTTTTTCCTGGAGATTCCACGGGAGTTAAGGCGCTGGGGCTGTTGCGCTGCGATTGCGGTGCAGCATCAGCCCTGGCATGCCCGATACCGGGAGAGCAACCATGGCAAGCCCCGCAATCCCCTTTTCCGCTCCGGCCCGCCGGGGGAAGTAAGACGGACAGGGACGCAAGCCCCCCCGGGGCCGGTTACCCTCCGGCACTGCGCATTTCATTGGCACCTTATACCCTGTAAGCATGAGCACTTCCGGGGAGTCTCGCGTCTACATCCAGGAAGGTTTCCGCTGGGATGAGCAGCGGGTGTACCTGTTTGACATTGATGGAACGCTGCTGCGCACGCGCGACCGCATTCACTTCGACGCTTTTTTCGAGAGCGTCCGCAGCGTCATGGGCCGCGAACTGGTTCTGGATGGCGTCACGCTGGCCGGCAACACCGATCCCGGCATCCTGCGCGATGCTTTCCGGCTGGCCGGCCTCGAAGAGAGCGTCTGGCGGCCGCATCGTGAGGAGGTCCTGAGGGCCATGTGCGCGAACGTTGCCGCCCGCCGAGCGGACCTGAAGCCGATCGTCATGCCAGGAGTGGAAGTCACCCTCGGCCATCTGCACAGCAAGGGGGCTCTGCTGGGCGTGGCCACGGGAAATCTTGAGGAGATTGGGTGGATCAAGATTGAGAACGCCGGCTTGCGGCCGTGGTTCAGCTTTGGGGGCTTCTGCGACCGGTTCGAGGTGCGTGCCGATATGATTGCGCACGCCGCCGGCCGGGCGAGGACGATCTTCGGCTTGGCCGGGAAGGGCAACCGAAGCGGTCAGGCGACGGTCTGCGTGGTCGGCGACACTCCTTTTGACATCGACGCCGCGCGGGCCAACGGGCTGCCCACCATCGCCGTGGCAACCGGTCACAGCGGCTTCGAAGAGCTGATGAAGCATGGGCCCGAAGCGTGCGCCACCTCCCTCGAAGATCTGCTGCGGAGCACGGCGCCGGATGGAGAAGGGGAAGTCGGCGCCACGGCCGAGAGGGTTGTGCAGGGCCATGCTTCGTAAATTCGCTTTGATGACCGCCATCGGGTTGGCGCTGACGGCGGCTGCGCAGCAGCCGGCAGCCACGGCCGCAGCACCGCGCGCGGCAGCAACATCCGCGACGCGAGCCAAGAAGCATCATGTGTCGAAACATGACCGGCAGGAGGCCGAGAAAGTTTTCCTGCAGGGCGCAAGGGACCTGGAGCACAGCAATTTCCGGGCGGCGGTGGAGGCCTTCGCGCACGCAGCGCAGCTGGATCCGGGCACGCGCAAATACTCCCTCTCGGAAGAGATCGCCCGGCAGCACCTTGTGACGGAGCTGATCCAGCAGGCGGATAAAGACAAGATACTCGGTCACCTCGAGGACTCGCGCGCGAAGATTGCGGAGGCGGCCCGCATTGCTCCGGCAAACCCGATGGTTGCGGAGCATATGAGCGAGCTGGCATCGACCACCGCGGCCGGTGAGCCTGCTCTGCGTACGGAGAGCGATCCGCTAGGTGGGCCGATCGTGCTGAAACCAGAGCTGCGCCGGCGCAGCTTCCGCCTGCGCACGAATCAGCGTGACCTGATTGCTCGCGTGCTTTCCGCTTATGGGATCCAAGCGACCATCGACGATTCGATCACGGCGCAGAGCGTACGCTACGACGTGGACGATGTCGACTTTGCGGGAGCGGAACGGACGCTCGGGCTGGCCACCAACAGCTTTTTCGTGCCGCTCGATCCGGCGCGCGTGCTGGTGGCGAAGGACACCCGGCCGAACCGCACGAAGTACGAGCGGCAGGCAGAGGAAACCGTCTATCTGCCCGGCATGAAGCCCGACGAGCTCTCCCAGGTGGTGAACGTCGCCAAGACGATCTTCCAGCTTCCGATGGTTTATGCCGAAGCAAGCCAGAACGCAATCACGGTGCGCGGACCGGCCGAAGATCTGGACGCGCTGAATGCCACCCTGAAGAGTCTGCTGGAAGGGCAAGGCGAGCTGCAGCTGGACGTGGCTATGTACGAAGTGAACCGCACCAGAGCTATCGACCTGGGCATGATCCTGCCGACGCAGACCAGCGTCTTCAATGTCTACTCCACGGCCACCAGTCTGCTGCAGAGCAACGCCAGCCTGGTGCAGCAGATTATATCCAGCGGACTGGCGGCTCCCGGGGACTGGGAGGCAATCCTGGCGATCCTGGTCGCTTCCGGACAGGTGAGCAACACGATCCTGAGCCAGCCTTTCGGGGTATTCGGCGGCGGCCTGGGAATGACGGGGGTGGCCTACCAGGGAGGCTCCCTGAATTTGCAGCTCAATTCCAGCGACGTACGCGCGATCGATGAGCTGCAGGTTCGGCTGCTGAATCAGGAAGAAGGGACGATCAAGGTCGGAGAGCGGTATCCGATCGAAACTTCGAACTTTTCGAGTCTGTCTCCGACGTCACTCTCGATCCCGGGCATCTCCAGCCCCGGGCTTTCGAGCGCGCTGCAGAACCTGGGAGTCAATCTCTCCTCTCTCGCTGCCGCAGCCTCGGCAACCATCCCGCAGGTACAGTATCAGGACATTGGCCTCACGCTGAAGGCCACGCCGCATCTGGACGGGCCGCATGAAGTTTCCCTCAAACTCGACCTGCAGCTCTCGGCGCTGGGCAGCGCCACGATCAACGGCCTGCCCGTCCTGAACAACCGGCAATTTGCGGTGATCGATTCGCTGCAGATTGGCCAGAGCGCCGTGCTGGTCAGCTCGCTGTCGCGCCAGGAATCGAACGCGGTCTCAGGGATTCCCGGCCTGAGCGAAATCCCCGGGTTCCAGGATGCGACGAACAGCAGCACCAACCTGGACGTTACGGAGCTGGCCATCGTCATCACACCGCATATTGTCCGAGCCGTCCGTCAGGTGGCGAACGGCAAAATGCTGCCGCTGGCTCACCGGCCGTGAGCGCCGCCTGCTTTCACCGGCCCGCAGCACCCGCTATACCCTGTATGCATGCTGATCGGTGTGATCGCTGATACCCACGGGCTGCTGCGCCCCGAAGCTCTGGATGCACTGCGGGGGTCGGAACACATCCTGCACGCCGGCGACGTGGGCGATACAAGCATTCTCGACCGGCTGCGGGAGATCGCGCCGGTAACGGCGATTCGGGGCAATGTGGATGTGGCAGGGCCCAGTTCCCTGCTGCCCGCGACGGAGCTGATTGAGCTGGGCGGCCGGGGCATTTACATGCTCCATGACCGGCATGCGCTGGATCTCGATCCGGTTGGGGCGGGGATTTCAGCCGTGATCAGCGGACATTCGCACCGGCCGGGGATCCAGTGGCACAAGGGAGTCCTGTACTTCAATCCCGGAAGCGCGGGGCCGAGACGGTTCTCCACTCCGGTGTCGGTGGGCTTTCTTGAGATCACGGAGGCAGGGATTGAGCCGCGGCTGGTGGAGCTGATGACGAGCTGACGCGAAGATGCAGCGAGCGCGCCCGCCGCCGCTCAGGATCGAATGCGCGGGTTCACCACCATGTACAGAACGTCGGTGGCGAGATTCACCAAAACGTAGGTCAGGCCGACGGCCAGGATGCAGCCCTGCAGCAGCGGATAGTCGCGATTGGAAATCGCGGAGACGGTGAGGCGGCCGATGCCCGGCCAGCTGAAGATGGTTTCGGTAACGATGGCGCCTGCCAGCAGGGCGCCGAACTGAAGGCCGATGAGAGTCAGCACCGGGATCATGGCATTGCGCAGCGCGTGGCTGTAGACGACAGCGCGTTCCGGCAGACCCTTGGCGCGGGCTGTGCGGATGTAGTCCAGGCCCAGCTCCTCGAGCATGGAGGTGCGCACCATGCGGGTGAGGATTGCGGCCAGCGCGCTTCCCATGGTCACGGCGGGCAGTACGAGGTGGCGCCAGTCGCCGGCGCCGGAGACCGGCAGCCATCCGAGCCTGATGGAGACGAGCAGGATCAGAATGGGGCCGAGGGCGAAGGATGGGAACGACAGTCCCAGAAGACTGACAACGCCGATCAGATGATCGCGCGGATGGCCCCGATGCAGCGCGGCCGCGATTCCAGCCGGGATCGCCAGCAGCAGCGCCAGCGCCACCGCCGCGACGGTTAACTCCAGGGTGTAGGGGTAGCGTGTGAGGACCAGGTGCGTGACGGAATCGTTCAGCCGGATGGACCGCCCGAGATCGCCGTGCAGGACGCCGAGGCAGTAGCGGAGGTATTGTTTGCCGAGAGGCTGATCGAGGCCGTACTGGTGACGAAGAGCGACGATGTCCACGGGCCGCGCGCCTTCCCCGAGCATCTGCTCCACCGGGTCGCCGGGGACGATGTGGATAAGCAGAAAGACGACGGAGACGACCAGCCAGAGCACCGGCAGCGTGTAGGCGAGCCGCGTGAGCAGCGATTTCAGCAGCCGGTTCATGCCGATTCCTCCGCAGCTCCCGCCATTGGCCTGTCGATCCTGGCTCCTCTCATTCCCGGTTCCACCCGATTATCGCGCCCCCGTTTCGTCCGTGCGCGCAGGCTGCTCTGTCGGCTGTGCGATGTTCTCAATGCGGATTTTGCTGACCCGCCGGCCGCTCATTTCGAGCACCGTGAGCCGCCGGCCCTCGAACTCAATGTTCTCGCCCCCTTCCGGGATTTTGCCGAGACGGGCGAGCATGAAGCCAGCGAGGGTTTCGACGCCGCCTTCGCGGGGCAGACTCCAGCGCATCTGCGTCTCCAGATCCCGCAGGCTGACGCTGCCATCGAGCACCATGCCGCCCGTTGCGGTCGTCAGCACGGTACGGGCGGCGACATCGAACTCATCTTCCAGTTCGCCGATGAGCTGTTCGATAGCGTCCTCTACGGTGACGAGGCCGACCGTGGATCCGAATTCGTCCACAACGATGGCGATGTGGCGGCGGCGGCGCTGGAATTCGTTCAGCAGATCCAGCACCGGCTTGGTTTCGGGAACCATCAGGGCTTCGCGCATGACCTGGCGGAGGCGCATATCGCTGAAGGGGACAACGGCGAAGCGGGTCTTTGCGGTGGCGCGGAAGTGCATCAGGCGGCTGATGTCCTTGGAGTAGACGACGCCCACGATGAACTCCGGACCGCGCGCGGGATCGAAGACGGGAATGCGGGAGTGCATCTCCTCGATGATGCGGGCGCTGGCGTCTTCGATGGGCATATCGCTGGGCAGAGAGAAGATCTGCTGACGGGGAGTCATGATCTCGCGGGTGACGACTTCATTCAGCTCGACGGCGCGATGGATGAGAGCCTCCTGATATTCGGGCAGCATGCCGACGCGGCGGGCGGCTGTGGCCATCAGCTTCAGCTCTTCGGGCGAGTGCACGGCGCCCTCGTGGGTGAGGGGAGCGCGGAAGAGCCGCAACACCAGCGAGGCCGAGCGGTTCAACAGGCGGACCAGCGGCCGCGTCAGGCGGATGAAGACCTCCATGGGACCGGCAACGGCGATGGCCATGTGGTCGGAGCGGCGCAGCGCCAGAGCCTTGGGCACCAGCTCGCCGAGGAGCACGACAAAGTAGGTGATGAGGGCGAAGGCCAGGGGCACGGCGGCCAGATGCGCATAGACATGCGCATGCGGCAGGCCCTGCATGGCGTGCTCGAAGAGTTCGGCGATGGCGGGTTCGCCGATCCAGCCCATGGCAAGGCTGCAGAGGGTAACGCCGAGCTGCACGGCGGGCAGAAAGTCCCCCAGATTCTGCTGCAGGCGGCGCACGATGCGCGCACCTGGGCGGCGCTCGGCGATGAGCTGCTCGACCCGGGTTTCGCGCACGCTTACCAGCGCAAATTCCGCCGCGACGAAGAACCCGTTCGCCAGAATCAGCAGGACGATGGCCACGCCGTGAAAGAGGAGGAAATCCGACATTTTCTCCGAGTCTACCGCACCGCGTCAGAGCGCCAGACGGGGACCCAGGCCTCGGTCCGATGCATGGTGCCGCACTTCTGATCTGGCGAGACAGGGATGCGGCGAACGCGACCGGCAGGCTGGGAGGCTCGGTCGAGGTGCTGACGCGATGGTCCGCGGAGGAGGCGTGAGGAGCCCTGTCAGCGGTTGCCGACCTCGGTGCCGTGGATGAAGGCAGCGACCCGGTCGTGGAGCTGTTTCAGGGAATCCTCCCGGACGTAGACCATGTGTCCCGACTGGTACCAGGCATATTGGATGTTGCCTGCCAGGCGCTGCTCGATGGGCAAATGCTTGTCCTCATACATGGCAGAAAAGAAGGGCGTTGCCAGATCGTAATAGCCGCCGTTGACCAGCACCTTCAGTCTGGGATTGGTCTTCATGGCCATCGCCAGATCCGTCGCCACATTCAGATTGAGGGAATTGCCATGGTGTTTGAAGTCCCACGTGTTGAAGGGATCGGCGCCGAAATCCGCGTAGGGCAGATAGGTCTGGCCGTTGCCGAATTTCAGCGTCTGACGCACGTATTCGTTGAAGAGGGATACGTAGGCAGAGGAAATAGCGGCGCTCTGGGGATCGTACTGCGCCTCTTCGCTGAGGGGGTCGATGGAGGGTCCGGAAAAGCGCGTATCGAGGCGGCCCGTGGTGGTGTCGGTATCGATCTGCAGGGTCTTTTCAAACTGCGGCCCGGAGATGCGCAGATCGCCCCGCATGAGGTAATCGACGGGCAGGCCTGTGTACTGGTGCAGTTTCTCGGCAACCGCCTGCTTCTCGCTCGTGGTCAGATCCGTGCCTTTCGCCAGCGCCTCAGCGTAGGGACCCATCGCGAAGTCTTCCACCTCTTTGAGAAAAGGCTCGAGCGCCGGCGGCTCCTGCGGCAGTTTGTGGTGGTAGCGCGCGGTGGCAGCGAAGGTGGGGAGCGCCAGCTCGTAGCTGAGGTCAATGCCCGGATTGGCGTGGGCTTCATCGATGTCGACGCTGAAGTCAAAAATCTGGGAGAGCAGCATGACCCCATTCAGGTCGACGCTCTTTTCATTTTCCAGGATATTGGCGAGGACCGCCGAGCGCGTAGTGCCATAGCTTTCGCCGAAGAGGTATTTCGGGGAATTCCAGCGGTTGTACATGGAGAGGAAGCGGACGATGAAGCGCGCGAAGGCGTTAGCATCCTCATCGACGCCCCAGAATGCTTTGTCCTTATCCTTGCCGGTCATGCGGCCAAAGCCCGTTCCCGGCATGTCGATGAAGACGAGATCGCTGGCATCGAGCAGTGAATCAGCGTTGTCGACAAGGCGGTAAGGGGCACCGGGCAGGTGGGTGTCCATCTCCGTGACGACATGCCTCGGGCCAAAGCAGCCCATGTGCAGCCAGACGGTCGAGCTGCCCGGACCTCCGTTGTAGAGGAAAGTGATGGGCCGCCGGTCGACATCGGCGTCGCGCCTGAAGTAGGCCACGTAGAACATGCGCGCCATGGGCGGCGCGTCGGCGGGATTTTTGGCAGCGGCAACGGCGGCGGCCAGATCCGTATCCGGCAGTGGCCTGCCGTCATCGCCCAGCTGCGCATCCTGCGCATCGGTGGCGCCGACCGTGATGGTTCCCGCAACGGCGTTGTACTGGATCTGCTGCCCGCCGACCGAGACAGTTCCCTGCGTGGCGACTTGCTGCGGCAGAGCGCTTTCCGCAGGTTTTTCGGCCGTTTTGCCGACCGGCTTTTCATCGCCCGCAGCGCGCGCGAGCATGGGAGAAAACATAACAGCAGAGGCAGCAAGTATGACGAGCCCAGAAAAACGCATTCCATCAGCTCCTGAGAATCTGTTCCCGATCTGCTATGGGTGAACTGCCGATTATAGCCGGGGCGCCAGGACTCCGCTGGTGCCCCGGGGCCTGTATGCAGTCAGATTCGCGCCGACATCTCTTTCCGAGGCGAAATCTCGTGGCAGCTCCGGCATCGGGCGACGCCGCACACCTCGCCCCGATGACGGGCTGAACGGGGAACCTCAGGCACTCTTTCGCTGGCCCGTCGCTCGGGGCCGCTGCCGCACCGCAGGTCCGGTGGAGCCGCGAACCACCAGAGTGGGGTGTATGGAGTATTCGGCCCCCTCCGAACCTTCCTGCCGGATGCTGTACAGGGCGCGGAATGCCATCTGCGCGATCTGTTCCCGTGAGAGCCTCACGGTAGTAAGAGCGGGCTGCGTGAAGGAACTGATCTGGATGTCGTCAAAGCCGACGAGGGAGATATCGTCCGGCACGCTGAGGCCCCGCTCGTGGATGGCTCCAAGCGCGCCGATCGCCGTCATGTCATTGGAGGCCAGCACCGCCGTCGGGCGCCTCTTCCGGTCAAGAAGACGGGCCATGGCGTCGTGACCGCCATCGACCCGGTGATTGGCCTGTTCCAGAAGGTCCGTCACCATTCCCTTGCGGCGGAGACAGGCGATAAAGGCCTCGCGGCGGATGCATGCCGACGCCAGGTTCATGGGACCGGAGATAAATGCGATCGCGGTGTGTCCGAGGGCGGCGATGTGCTCGACGGCAGAATCCAGCCCGGCCGCATAATCCACCACGATGTTGCTGGCCAGTTTGCGGGCAGCACCCGTGTCGAGAAAGACCAGGGGGATGTCGCGGCTCTCCAGCTCGGTGATCAGGTGCTCGTCCATCTCCGAGGTCATGACGGCAACCCCATCCACCTTCCGCTGCAGCATGCGGCTGACGCAGACTTCCATGCGCGCCGGATCGTAGTTGGTATTGGCTACGAGAACTTCCTGCCCGTGGCGAACGGCGATATCCTCGAAGCTCTTGACCAGCTCCGGGAAAAAGGGGTTGGTGATGTCGGAAATGATGAGGCCATATAGCCTGCTGCGTCCCGAACCCAGAGCGCGCGCCCAGGTATTGGGATAGAACTTCAGTTCCTCAATGGCTCGCTGTACCCGTTCACGGGTTTCCCGAGTTACTTTGTCAGAACCGTTGATGGTCCGCGACACAGTCGCGGTGGAGACTTTGGCAAGGCGCGCGACTTCTCTGATGTTCATTCTGGGTTTCCGTAATCCCACCTGTTATATTCGATTTTCAGCAACAAGGGAAATGGCTGCCGGCCAGGGCGGGCGCCGCCCGGCAGCGCCCGACTCCTGAAAATCAGGACAGAGATGATGCGATTGAACCGATGGCTCGCTGCTGCCCTCCTCGGCTGCTGGCCGGGGGTGGGCGCGTTCGCACAGGTTTCCCCGCAGTGGACCGAGTCTCAGGCCAGCGCCTGGTACGCTCACCAGCCATGGCTGGTGGGCAGCAACTACATCCCCTCCGATGCCATCAACCAGCTGGAGATGTGGCAGGCGGCGAGCTTTGACCCGCAGCGGATCGACCTGGAACTGGGCTGGGCTCAGGGCATGGGCATGAATACCATGCGCGTCTTCCTCCACGACCTGCTGTGGAAACAGGACCCCGCGGGATTCCGCAGCCGCATCAATACTTTCCTCACCATCGCCGCCAAACACCACATCCGGCCGATCCTGGTTCTGTTCGATTCCTGCTGGGACGCCAACCCGAAGCTCGGGCCGCAGCATCCGCCCATTCCCGGCGTGCACAACTCCGGATGGGTGCAGAGCCCGGGCCGGGCCGGCCTGGAAGACCCCGCCCAGTATCCCCGTCTTCAGGCCTATGTCGAGGGGGTTATTGGCGCTTTCGCCAACGATCCGCGCATTCTGGCATGGGACCTCTGGAATGAACCGGGAAATTCAGCTCCGGAGCCCGGCGCGGATCCGCCCAACAAGACCGAGCTCGTCGCCAAACTGCTGCCTCAGGTCTTTGCCTGGGCGCGCGCCGCGCATCCAACCCAGCCGCTGACCAGCGGGATTTGGGAAGGTGACTGGTCCAGTCTCGAAACCCTGGGTACCCTCCAGCGCATCCAGGTGGAGGAGTCCGACGTCATCTCGTTCCACAATTACAGCTGGCCTGAGGACTTCGAGCATCGCATCGAGGAACTCCAGCAGTACCGCCGGCCCATTCTGTGTACGGAATACATGGCGCGCGGTGTGGGCAGCCTTTTTGACACGATCCTTCCCATTGCGCAGGAGCATCGGATTGCCGCCATCAACTGGGGCTTCGTTCAGGGGAAGACGCAGACCTGGCTGCCGTGGGACTCATGGCAGCGTCCCTACGTGCTCCTGCAGCCAGCGGTGTGGTTCCACGACATTCTGCATCCAGACGGCACACCCTACCGCCAGCACGAAGTGGACCTGATCCGCAGGCTGACCAGCGAGATGAACGGGGCGCCCAGCCAGCAGCCGTAATCCGGCCGTTACCTGCCGGTCCTGCAGCTGACGCAGAGATCGCCGGTGATCCCCCTGCCCTCCTCGATGGTGAAGATGCGGTCGACCGAGGGCAGTTTCACCTTCTCCCGCGCGCCGCTGGGCCAGTGAATATCGACGGAATCGACCGTGGTCGCATCGCCCAGGCCGAAGTGAACCCGCAGGTCATTGGAAGAAAGGTAGCTGCCTCCGCTGAGCACATCTCCGCGCTGGCGAATGCCCGCGGCTGTCAGATACACGGTGGTGCCCACGGCATCGCGCGGACTCCTGGGACCGCCAATCAGCTTCAGATCGACCCAGTGATGATGGTCGGGGTTCACATTCTTCAGCAGGACGGGAACGCCGTCCATGTTGTTCATCACGACATCGATTTTTCCGTTGTTGAAGAGATCGCCGAAGGCGGCGCCGCGCCCGACAACGACCACTGCGAGGCCCGTTCCCTCGACAGCGGGAACGAGCCCGAATTTTCCGTTCTTCAGGTTGTGAAAGAGGAGCGGCCGCTCGGCGTAGCTCTCGCCCCACTCTGGATGCTGGTCCACCTGGGGATAGACATGCCCATTGGCGATGAACAGATCCTTCCAGCCGTCGTTGTCGTAGTCCAGAAAACCATCGGCGAAGCTCACAAAGGGGATGGTGGGTGCGGCGACACCCACCTCGTAGCTCAGGTCGGTGAAGTTCCCCTTGCCGTCGTTGCGGAAAACGATCACGTAATCGTCGGAGAAGGTGGTGTTCACCAGGTCCTCGTGGCCGTTGTTCTCGTAGTCGCCGGCCGCAATGCCCATGTTGGCCGCCTCGCGGCCGTCGGCGTTGAGCGCGTATCCGCTCAGGTAGCTGTCGTCCTCAAAGGTGCCATTGCCTTTGTTGATGAAGAGATAGTTCGGGGTGGAGTCGTTGGCCACGGCCAGGTCGATTTTGCCGTCGTTGTTCACATCCACAAACAGAGCGCCCAGGCCGTAGTAGCCGTTTTTGTTGTCGACGCCAAGCTTTTCGCTGACGTCGGTAAAGGTTCCGTCTCCATTGTTGTGGAAGAGGTGGTCGCGCTCGCCGGGCAGGCCGCGCGGGCCGCACATGACCTCGACACCGCGGAACTGGCAGAAGGCATAGTTGACGCTCTTGGTGCCGGAAGCCGGAGGGTGCGCGAAGTCGAAGTGGATGTAGCCGGCGACAAAGAGGTCGAGTCGGCCGTCGCCGTCATAGTCGCCAAAGGTTGCGCCGGTGGACCATGTTCCAATGCCCACCCCCGCCTTTTCCGCAACATCGGTGAAGGTGCCGTCATGATTATTGTGGTAGAGACGGTTCTGCCCATAGTTGGTGACGTAGAGATCGGGCCAGCCATCGTTGTCGTAATCGCCGACGGTGCAGCCATAACCCCAGCGATCGTTGGCGACGCCCGCCTTTTCCGTCACGTCGGTAAAGGTCCCGTCGTGGTTGTTGTGGAAGAGCGCGGCATGGGGCGCAGCAGCCTTGCCGTTCAGGGCGTCCAGAGTCGAGCCGTTGACCAGATAGATGTCAAGCCATCCGTCGCGATCGTAATCCAGCAGGCAAACGCCAGGACCTTTGGCTTCGACAATGTATGGTTTGTCCGGAGTCCCGGCAGTATCGTGCCAGCTGGTCAGGCCGGCCGCTTTCGCGATGTCCTCGAAGACAATGGGGCCGGTCTTCACAAAGCCGCCAGCGGTGATGGGCCGATGCTGCTCATCGAAAATCCCGGGAGCCTGGGCGCCCGTGGCCATGCCGCCCTGCTGCATTCCGCCCGCGGCTTGCTGCGCGCCCACCGGCCACCATCCGGCGAGGCCGGCGGCCAGCAGCACCACCAGTGCCGCCGATCCCCCTGCTGCAGCAACCGACCAACACCCAACCAGACAGGCCCGTATCCACCTCACCCCGGTCTCCTCTTCGCGCAAAGGTATGTTGCAACCATTGTCGCCGTTCCCGGCTGTCCCGGGAAAGCGTTCCGGTTCAGGGCCGGCATCATTTCCGCGCCAGCCGTACTGCGGGCGGGCCGCCAGGCGATACTATCTCTCAATGTTCCTGCGCCGAGCCTTCGCTCCTCTCGCTCTCCTCCTGTGCTGCATTGCCGCCGTTGCCGCTCCCCGGGCGCAGAATGGCCATGTTTCCAGAAGCCTGCTCGACAGCTATACCGGCCAGTACCGGTTCCATGAGGAGCCCGATGTCGTCCTTTCCTTCTTCCGCGACGGAAGCCGGCTGTATTTCGAGGGCGCGCGCACGCCGCGCACCGATCTGACCACGGAGTCGGATACCACCTTTAGCTCCGACATGGGCAATACCCGCTATACGTTCGTCACCGGCAGCGACGGCAGGGTCACTTCCATCCGCGTCGAGGGCAGCCGTTCGGGGACACTGGAGAAGATCTCCTCCACACCGGTCCACAACCACTTCCGCCCCTATTCGCGGGAGGAAGCGATGATCCCGATGCGGGACGGCATCCGGCTGCATGCGATCATCCTGCGCCCAACCGACACGGATGAGCCCCTGCCCTTCCTCATGCAGCGCACGCCGTACGGCGTGGATGGTTCCACTTCTGATTCCATCAACGCGCGTTACACCGAACTGGCGCAAAGCGGCTATATCTTCGTCATGGAAGACATCCGCGGCCGCTACAGATCGGAAGGCACGTTCGTGATGATGCGCCCACTCGCCGATCACAGGGATCCGGGCGCAGTGGACGAAAGCACCGACAGCTACGACACGGTGGCGTGGCTGCTGAAGCACGTGCCCCGCAACAACGGACGAGCCGGCGTCATGGGCATTTCCTATCCGGGCTTCCTGGCGGCGGAAGCCGGCATCGACCCGCATCCGGCCATCCGCGCCATCTCGCCCCAGGCGCCGATGACGGACGTGTGGATTGGCGACGACTTCTTTCACAACGGCGCTTTTCGCCAGACCTACGGGTACGATTACGTGCTGGGGATGGAGTCAGGCAAACAGAACGCCTTCGGCGGGCTGAACGAGGACGCCTACACCTTCTTCCTGAATGCCGGGTCGTTTGCCGCAGCCGGCAGGCTCTCCGGAGCCACCGGCCTGCCCACCTGGCAGGCCTTCCTGGATCATCCCGCCTACGACAACTTCTGGCGCTCGCGCGCCGTGCAGTATCACCTCACGAAGGTCACAGTGCCCACGCTGGAAGTGGGGGGCTGGTGGGATCAGGAGGATCTGTGGGGGCCGCAGGCGGAGTATGCCGCCCTTGAGCCCCACAATCAGCCCGCGGATCCGAAGCATCGCGTCTATCTCGTACTCGGGCCATGGCGGCATGGGAGCTGGGCGCTCACGCAGCGTCATCTCGGGCCGGTGGATTTCGGCGAGGCGGTGGGCGATGAGTACCGGAAGCAGATCGAAGCACCGTTCTTTGCGTATTACCTGAAGGATCAGCCTGGATTCCAGCTGGCCAACACCGCAACGTACCAGACGGGCTCCGAACGCTGGATGTACTACAGGCAGTGGCCGCCCCAGAATGTAACCGAGCACGATCTATATCTCGACGCCGACGGTCAGCTCCGCTTTTCAAAGCCCGCCGATCCGAACGCCTTCAGGGCGTACAGGTCGGATCCGGCCGACCCAGTTCCCTATCGCAGGCGCCCGATCGAGGCCACCTATGCCACTGGCTCCCACTGGTACACCTGGATGGTTCAGGACCAGCGACCGGACGATGGCCGGAAGGATGTGGCTGTCTGGACCACGCCTCCGCTGGAGCATGACGTCACCGTGACGGGCAACGTGACCGCCGATCTGATCGCTTCAACCTCCGGCACCGATTCGGACTGGGTGGTTAAACTGATCGACGTGTTTCCCGGGAACGGGGCGCAGATGCCGCCGTGCAGCAGTCCCTGCCTGCGGATCGATCCCGCCGCCGATCCGTACTTTGCGGCACAGCCCGAGGGGTATGAACTCATGATTGCGGACGAGATCTATCGCGGCCGCTATCGGATCAGCTACGAACACCCGGAGGCGATCCCGGCGAACACGCCCGAGGAGTACAAATTCAGTCTGCATGCGGCTGACCATGTGTTCCTGAAAGGGCACCGCATCATGGTCCAGGTGCAGAGCACGTGGTTTCCGCTCTACGACCGCAATCCGCAGAGCTTTGTGCCCAATATTATGACAGCGCAGCCGGGTGACTATAAGCCGGAAGAACAAAGGATTTACGCGAGGTCGCGCATCGAGTTACCGGAGCCGGAAGGATTCGATTGACAGCAATTGCCTGTCGGAGTAGATTCGTCTCTCTCCAACCGCTGAAAACAACAGGGGAGGTCTTCCAATGGGTTCCCTGGCCCAACTGTCTGCAATCGACGAGTCGAAGCTGAACGCTTTTCTGGGAAGGGCGGTGTCCGACATGGGCGCCGCTATGCATGCCACGCTGGTTGTGGTGGGAGACAAGCTGGGGCTGTACCGCGCCATGGCGGGGTCCGGCTGGATCACCCCGGCACAACTATCAGAGAAAACGAACACATCCGAACGGTATCTCCGAGAGTGGCTGCATGCGAATGCGGCCAGCGGGTATGTGAACTACGATCCCGCAACCGGCGCCTTTGAACTGCCGCCCGAGCAGGCTTTCGCACTGACTGTGCAGGATCTGCCGGGAGCGTTCCACATCATTTCCTCCTGCTTCAAAGACGAACCGAAGATCACCCAGGCGTTTCGAACCGGAGAAGGTGTTGGCTGGCATGAGCACGACGCCAACCTGTTCTTCGGCACGGAACGGTTCTTCCGGCCGAATTATCAGAACCATCTGGTGAGCGAGTGGATTCCCGCGCTGGAGGGTGTGACGGAGAAGCTGAGCAGGGGGGCACTGGTGGCCGACGTCGGCTGCGGCCACGGCGCCTCAACCATGCTGATGGCCAAAGCCTTTCCAAAATCACTCTTCTGCGGGTTTGACTATCACAGCGGCTCGATCGAGTATGCCCGGCACGTGGCCGGACGGGATGGTCTGCTCGACCAGATTAAGTTCGAAGTAGCCAGTTCGAAGAGCTATCCGGTCAACGGCGGCTATGATCTGGTGACCTTCTTTGACTGTCTGCACGACATGGGCGATCCCATCGGTGCCGCTGCGCACGTATTCTCTTCCCTGAAGCCGGACGGGACGTGGATGATTGTCGAACCCTTTGCCCACAACAGGCCGGAGGAAAACCACAATCCGATCGGACGTATTTACTATTCGGCTTCGACGATGATCTGCACGCCCGCTTCCCTGGCCCAGGAGGTTGGGGCAGCTTTGGGGGCGCAGGCGGGTGAGGAACGAATCCGGGGTGTAGTGTCGGCTGCGGGGTTTACGCGATTCCGGCGGGCCGCGGAAACGCACTTTAACCTTGTCTTCGAAGCACGGCCGTAAACGGTAAGGCACGAGCCGCATTCTGCGGGAGGGGATCGAGGATCGGAGAGGCACACTTCCCGATCCGCGATCCAGGCGATTCCTATCCTTCCTCCTGCTCGCGCAGCTTCGCGATAACGGAAAAATCCTCGAGCGTCGTGACGTCGCCCCTGATCTCGCCGTGCGTCGCCATCTCGCGCAGCAGCCGCCGCATGATTTTGCCGGAGCGGGTCTTGGGAAGCGCATCGGTAAAGCGAATGTCGTCCGGCCGGGCCAGGGCGCCGATCTCCTTCGCGACCCAGGCACGCAGTTCGTCCTTCAGCTGCTTCGACGGCTCGTAACCGCTCTCGAGGGTTACGAAGGCAGCGATGGCCTGCCCCTTGAGGCTGTCGGGACGGCCCACGACCGCGGCTTCCGCCACTTTCTCATGGGCCACCAGCGCCGATTCCACTTCCATGGTGCCGAGGCGATGGCCGCTCACATTGATCACGTCATCGACCCGACCCATGAGCCAGAAGTAGCCGTCCTGGTCCATGCGGGCGCCGTCGCCGGTGAAATAGGCGCCGGGAATATCCGACCAGTACTGCTTCACATAGCGATCCGGGTCGCCCCAGATGGTGCGCGCCATGGAAGGCCAGGGCTTGCGAATCACCAGCAGCCCGCCCTGCCCTGGCGGGACGGGCTGACCTTCCCGAGTCACGACCTCAGGGACAACGCCGAAGAAGGGCCGAGTCGCCGACCCGGGCTTGGCGGGAACCGCTCCGGGAATCGGCGAGATCATGATGCCGCCCGTCTCCGTCTGCCACCACGTATCCACGATGGGGCAGCGGCCCTGCCCGATAACCTCCCGATACCAGATCCAGGCCTCGGGATTGATGGGCTCGCCCACTGTGCCGAGCAGCCGCAGCGAACTCAGATCGTGCCCGGCCGGGTGATCGTCACCCCATTTGATGAAGGCGCGAATGGCTGTGGGCGCGGTGTAAAAGACGGTGACCTTGTGGTCCTCGATGATCTTCCAGAAGCGGTCGGGCTGCGGATGATTCGGCGCACCCTCATACATGAGGGTTGTCGCGCCGTTCTGCAGGATGCCGTAGACGACATAGGAGTGCCCGGTGACCCAGCCGATATCCGCCGAGCACCAGTAGATATCGTCTTCGCGGAGATCGAAGATGTACTTGCTGGTGAGATAGGTCTGGACGGAGTAGCCGCCGGTGGTGTGCACCAGCCCCTTGGGCTTCCCGGTGGTCCCGGAGGTGTAGAGGATGTAGAGCGGATCCTCGGCATCGAGTGACTCCGCCGGACACTCCCGCGGAGCGCGCTCCACCAACTCGTGCCACCAGTGGTCGCGCCCGTCCTCCATCTTCACCGGTGACCCCGAGCGGCGGTAGACAACCACGTTCTTCACCGTCGGACACAGGGGCACGGCCTCATCCACTGTGTCCTTGAGCCGGACCTCGTTGCCGCGGCGCCAGGAGGTGTCCTGGGTGATGATGGCGACGCATTGCGCATCGTTGACACGATCAACGATGGCGTTGGTCGCGAATCCACCGAAGATGACCGAATGCACCGCGCCGATGCGGGCACAGGCCAGGATGGCAATGGCCAGCTCGGGCGTCATGCCCATGTAGACGGCCACGCGGTCGCCCTTGCGGATGCCCAGACACCGAAGCGCGCTGGCGAAACGTTCCACCGCGGAGAGAAGGTCGCGGTAGCTCAGACGGCGCACTTCGCCGGGCTCGCCTTCCCACAAAATGGCGGTCTTTTCAGCACGGCCGTTCTCGACATGCCGGTCGACGCAGTTATAGCAGAGGTTGAGCCTGCCGCCGACAAACCATTTAGCCCAGGGCAGATTCCAGTCCAGCACCTTCTGCCATGGCTCAAACCAATGCAATTCCCGAGCCGCCTCAGCCCAGAAGCCCTCCGGGTCGGTTACCGAGCGACGGTACATCTCCTCATACTGAGCCAGGCTGGGAAGGTGGGCGCGCTCGGAAAACCCTTCGGGCGGGGGAAACACGCGGTTTTCGCGCAAGATGGACTCGAGATTGGGGCTGATTGCGGTTTCGGCTGCCATGCATTCTCCGTTCACCACAGTAAATTCCTGGCACATCGAGGCGCAACCTGAAGCCAGGGCGACAGATTGTCGGCTCTGACGGGTACGCCGCCGATACACTGTCCTGAGAGGAATTTCGCCCTTGTCCCACGAGCTTGGCCATGTTCTTGCCGTTATTCCGGCGCGGCTGGCGTCGACGCGGTTTCCCCGTAAGGTTCTGCGGGAAATTGCCGGCGAGCCGATGCTGGCATGGGTTTATCGCGCAGCCCGAGCCTGTACTCTTCTGGACCATGTGCTGATCGCCACCGATTCCGAAGAAGTGCTGGATTTTGCCCACACCCACAGGCTGCCCGCGGTCATGACGCCGGCAGCCTGTGCCAGCGGCACAGACCGAGTTTATGCGGTGGCGCAGTCCGTCCCCGCCGACATCTACGTGAACGTGCAGGGGGACGAGCCGCTGCTGACGGGGGAGCATCTCAGCGCTCTGCTGGCGTTGTTTCGCCGCCCTGCGGTCGAGGTTGCGACTCTGGCAGTTCCCTGTCCGCCGCACGAGATAGAGAACCCCAATGCAGTCAAGGTAGTGACGGCCGGTAATGGCCGCGCTCTTTACTTCTCGCGCGCCGCGATCCCCTTCGACCGCGACGGTACCGGATCTGCCGGCTATCGGAAGCATCTGGGCATTTACGCATACCGCAGAGCGGCGCTGGCGCACTTTGCTGCGCTTCCGCCGTCCCCGCTGGAGAAGGTGGAGAAACTGGAGCAGCTCCGGCTGCTGGAAAACGGCATCGACATCTACGTTGCCGCAGCACCGAGCGACACCATCGGGGTGGATACCGAGGAGGATCTGCGAGCTGCCGAGGCGATTCTGTGCGAGCGCATGCGGCCGTGTACGGAGCTTAGACAATGAGCCGCTGGGCCCGGTATCAGGCTGCCCGCAGATCTGTTCCCCGAGATTCGCGCCCAAATGCCGCCACAATGACCAGGAAGCCAGCGACGATCACGACCGTGGCTGCCAGCACCCAGGCGTAGCCCCCAATCCGCTCTGCAGCACGGGCCTGGATAACGACGTTTTTCGACGAAATGAGATTGCCCAGCTGATAGGCAAGGCCGGGAAAGGTCGCGCGGACGGGTCCGGGCGAAAGTTCGCTGAGCCAGGCCGGCACCACGCCCCATGCACCCTGCACCATGAACTGCATCAGGAAAGCTCCGGCGGCCAGTGCTGCGGGCGAATGCGACAGGGCGAAGAGAGGAATGGCAGGCAGGGACAGCACCGCCGCGAGAATGATGGCGCGCCTGCGGCCGATCCGTTCGGAAAGGCTGCCGAAAATCATGCCTCCCGCCAGCGCGCCAAGATTGTAGATGATGGCGATGATGCCGGTGAGCTGCGCCGAAAAGCCGTGGTCCCGCTGCAGAAAGGTCGGATAGAGATCCTGGGTTCCGTGCGAGAACGAGTTGAAGCCGGTCATCAGCAGAACGAGAAACAGGAAGGTGCCTGCGTAGCGGAGGACACCTCTTGCCGTTCCCACGGCGGACCGGGTGCGAGCGTCCCGCGGCTCTGAGCGTCGCTCGCTCCACATGGGCGACTCCTCCACCTTGCGGCCGATATAGAAGACCAGCACGGCAGGAGCGGCTCCCACAAGGAACATGCCGCGCCACCCGAAGGGGTGGCCATGCCAGGAAAAATGCGAAAACCAGGGAAAGAGCAGAGCGAAGGCTGCGGCAGCCACCAGATAGCCGACCGCATATCCTTCCTGCAGCAGGCCGGAGAAGAATCCGCGGTTCTCCGCGGGCAGAGTTTCGAAGGCAAGCGCGGCGCCCACACCCCACTCACCGCCCATGGCGATGCCGAAAAGCGCCCGCAGCAGGAGCAGCATCTGCATGGAACCGGCGAAAGCGCAGGCCATCTCCAGCAGTGAATAGCAGGCGATGTTGAGCATCAGGGCGGGGCGGCGCCCGAAGCGGTCCGCCAGGGCACCGAAGAGAAAGGCACCCACGGGGCGAAAGGCGAGAGTGAGAAACAGCGCCTCCGCGACTTCAGAACGCGCCACCCGGAAATCGGCAGCCACAGCAGAAACGCAGAAGACGAGGATGAAATAGTCGAAGGCATCGAGCGACCACCCCAGAAAGCATGCGACAAAGGCATGTCTCTGCCGCGGGGTAAGGTTCCGGAACGGGCTCGGCATTGGAGCAGCTTACCAAAAGCGCGCAGCGTACCAGGCGGCTCAGGGCGCATGGCTCGGCAAGGCTGAGGTCAGCTTTCCGCCAGCATCCAGCGGCCCATGAGGGTGTACACGCACGTCGCGGTGCACAGGTGGCGAACCTCTGCCGAGTGAGCCAGAAACGAGTGCCAGCGTGTCAGCCGCATCACCGGCTGCTCGGGTTCGCCCGGTACGGGAGAGATGGTTTCGGTCCAGGCAAGCCACCAGTCCTCAACCTCCTCGCCCTTGGGCTTGCCGCACACATCACAGTGAAATGCTTCGGTGAATGCCATTCGAGTCGGACTCCGCAGATGATTTGCCCTGGAAGTTAGCATAGATGCCGGCTATTCGCAGTCTGGATTCCAGCGAACGGAAGCAGGGGGCGACTTTTTCGGGATAGGCGCGGGGAAGACGGCATGTTCAGAAAGAGCTGGCTGGATGGGACCGGCGGCCCCCGGGGCCGATGCTGCGGACTGCATCAGGGGCGTCGAGGCGAGTTCTATTCCGCCACCCCGGGCGAGCCAATCTGCCGGACCACACGCCAGGCGTAATGGAAGCCGGAGAATACCGTCAGCGAGACGGTGGCGGAAAGTGCCCAGTGGCGAAGCAGCAGCACCCAGGCCGGCGAGAAGAAGCGACTGAGAAGGACGGCGGCCAGGGCCAGGATCTGCGCAAGCGTATTCCCCTTGCCGAAAATGCTGGGCCTGAAATTGCGGATGGAGGTCGTGGCGTAGAGGATAGCCGCCACCACCAGAATACCGAGATCGCGCGCAAACACCAGCACGGTGACTTTGCGGGAGATGAGCTCCTCATGATGCAGCACCAGGAAGAGCGTGCTCAGCAGAAGCTTGTCGACCACCGGATCGAGATATTGCCCCAGCAGCGTGCGCTGGTGGAGGATGCGGGCCACAAGCCCGTCCAGCGCATCGGTGACCCCGGCGAAGATGAAGAGTCCGAACGCGAGAGGGTAATGGCCGTCCAGAACCGCCAGGACCAGGAAAGGCACGATACACAGCCGCAGGAAGGTCAGCAGATTTGGAGTCGACCGCAGATCGTTCATTGAGTCACTTGCCGCGGCCCTCTCCCCGGGCAGTTCGCGGAATTCCCAAAAACTTCATACTATCGCAGCCCCCCCGAAATCCCATGGCGCAGGCTACAGCCGCGGCGGACCGCGGTTGTCCGCGACGAACGAGTACCGCCCCCGCCCCGCAGTGCTGGTATGATGGGCAGAGGCAGTCCCCCTCGCGTAGGCGCGTAGCTCAGTTGGTTAGAGCGCTACCTTGACACGGTAGAGGTCAGGAGTTCGAGTCTCCTCGTGCCTACCATACAACCCTTAGAAAATCTGTGTTTAGGGCCATCCGGTAATTCCCTCCAAAACCTGCCACGGTACGCTACGGTACGGAACGTCTGAGCCGTACCCAAGGATCATGCCAACAACAGCTCCGCTTGCCTGAGACTCGCACTTGGAGCACGCGCTTTGTATCAGACTTTCTTCGGTGCATCACGCCCAACCCGATTTTCGCCTTGCATTCGCCCACGGTCAGAGCTACTCTGGCGGCGAGGTGAGCGATGCTGGTAAAGGTTGGAAGGAAGCCAAGACGGAAGGCACGCAAGCGTCGGGGACTCCTGCTGCGTGGGCTGCCGCACGGCCCGGCTCACACGGGTGAGGGCATCGGCTTTGACCGAAGCATTGAGCTGGAGGGCGAGAAACTGAGGCAGAAGTATCCAAGCCTTTCCACTCACATAGACGGCGTGGTTGCCGACTTCAAAGAGCGGAACCGTGCCGGGCAGTTCCATGACTGGCTGGACACGATGTTTGAGTTCATTGATGCCGTGGGCAAGCCCGCTCCCCGCAAGCGCGTGAACCCATCCGGCAAGTCCGGGTACTACAAGCGGTAAGGAAGCATGATGACATCAAACCGTGAAAGCGTTGCATTACCAGCACGGCTCATCGGGATGGGCCGAGAGCTTGACTGCCAGGTGCGGGCGATCAAGGTATCGCTAGCCGGGACTGCTGAGTACAACTTCATCCGCCCGGTAATCTGCGATGTACCCGCAGACTTGCCCGATGGCCTGTATAGCATCACATTTGGCGGAAAGACCGAGAGGGTCCAGAGACACAATGGGGCATGGATAGCCCCGATTGCGTGACGCATAATCCTCGGAAGCTCAAATAGGTTCTCTGTCCAGCCGCAGTCCTCCCATCCAGGCGTGATACCATCTGGCCAATTATCAAAAGGCACCATCAGCGCAACTGTCCGGGAACGACTGGGCTGGACGGAGGTGACCTGACCCCCAGAATCGGTCCAGAACGGAATACGATCTGGACGAAGGAAAGGGGAAGGGCTGATGAGCAGGAGCAGACACACGGAGGCGCAGATCATCGCTGCGCTGAAGCAGGTTGAGGCC
>JAJYVF010000005.1 GCA_021792135.1 Acidobacteriota bacterium
GGCATGGGCGGACAGGCTGGGTATACCCCGTCTCGGTTGACCTCAACTTCCTGAACCGCCCGCTGCGGACCCGCATGCCGGGTGGTGCGGCAGGGGAGAGCGGCTATCCGCTCCCCCTCTGCCGATCGTGGGCTATTGGGGTGCGCCGTCTTTCAGCAGATCGGCGGCGCGCCGGAGATAAAGCCGGATGCGTTCGGCCTTTTGCTGGCCGGCCGCTGAGGCGGTCCCGGCCGGCTCAGCAGCGGTCTGGTCGATGAGAGCCTGAACCGCCGCCTGGCTTTGAGAGTAGAGCTGCGGGAAGCGGGCGATCTCCTGCTGTGCGGTTTCAGGATGGTAGCTGAGGCGGTCGCCGGTCTGCCAGGCATCGATGAGGACATTGGGCGACCAGGTTGTGGGCCAGAGCGCGTTGAGGGAGTCGTAAGCGCCGTGCAGGCGGGCGATGGAACCGGCGAAGCCGTCGAGTTTGGCGCGTGAGGCGAGCGAGCCGGGAGCGCGGCGGATGTCGATGCGCACCGGCGTGTCGACGGAGTAGCGCGGCGTGGTGACGACGGTGGTCAGCGTATTGCCCAGATAGCGCCACCCGGGGCGGCCCGTCTCCTGGCCGGTGAAGCCGAGATTTGTACCGTTGACGGTTACTGATGCGGGCGGCCAGTCGTCCGGCAGCTGCACCTGATAAGCTCGCTCGGAGATCATGCCGGGGTAGCTGCCCTCGACGGGTGCTGCTTCGATGGTGACGGTATCGCCGTGCTGGGCGGCGGTCAGCCCGGTCCAGGTGCAGATGCCGCGCTTGTAGGCTTCCGACCGGCTGGCATCGGCGTAGAGGCGGTAGGCGCTGGTCTGGCCGTCCCGGAGCGGATAGATGCGGAGAATCAGCGGGTCGATGGGCTTCTGATCGGTGTACTCCATGGGCGGCTCGCGGGGGATGATGGCGCCGGCAGGGACGTAGACAGGGATCTGGTCGATGGTGAAGCTGCGGGTGATCTCCCGCGGGCCGTTGAAGTGGCGGCCCGTTGCGCGCTCGATCCATTCGCCGTTGGGGATCCAGACGGACTCCTGCGCCAGCTGCGTATTGGGATCGACGGGGGTGACGACGGGGGCCACGATCATGTTGCGGCCGAAGACGTACTCGTCCTTGTTGTCATAGGCGGCGTTGGCTTCGGGCCAGTCGTAGTAGAGCGGGTGCAGGAAGGCCACGCCGGTATCGTAGGTGCGGCGGGCTTCTGTATAGATGTAGGGCTGGAGGGCGTAGCGTTCGCGGAAGACGCCGCGCATGATCGAGGAGTACGGCTCGGGATAGGCCCAGATGCGGCGTTCGGAGTCGGGATTCTTGGTGGTGTGGGTGCGCAGGATGGGGCTGAAGGCTCCGAACTCGACCCAGCGGGTGAAGAGCTCCGGATCGACGGCGCCGGGCATGTGACCGCCGATGTCGTGGCTCCAGTAGGCGTAGCCGACGTTGGCGGCGGTGGCGGTGAACCACGGCTGGAAGGCGAGCGAGGGCCAGACGGAGATGGTGTCGCCGGAGAAGCCGATTTCGTAGCGGTGGTTGCCAAGCCCGCCCCAGCGGTGGAAGAGGAGCGGGCGCTTGCCTTCGCGCTCCTGGTCGGTGAAGTGGACGTAGTTGAGCCACCAGGTGGGGTTCACGCCGGGGGTTTGGGTGTTGGGCTCCTGCTGCCAGTCGAGCCACCAGAAGTCGATACCCTGGCGTTCGAGGGGATGGTGGAGGATGTCCATGTAGTTGGTGGCGAACTGCTTGCTGGTGATGTCGAAGGGCACGTACTTTCTGGTCGCGGGATCGATGCCCATGGCGCGGGCCATCGCAGGATAAGCGGTCTCCCACGGCTGCACGCCGGAGGCGGGGTGCAGGTTGAGGGTGACCTTCAGGCCCTCTTCGTGGACGTGGTGGAGGAAGGCGGTGGGGTCGGGGAAGAGCAGCGGATTCCAGGTATAGCCGGACCACCCGAGGGTGTGGCCGGACTGGTCAGTCTCATGCATGGCTTCGAGTTGCGTGCGGTTGAGATGCCAGTCCATGTCGATGACGAGGACGTCGAGGGGAACGGTGCTGTCGTGGAAGCCCCTGATGAGGTTGTCGAGCTCCTGATCGCTGTAAGCCCAGTAGCGGGACCACCAGGTGCCGAAGGCGAAGCGCGGCGGCAGCGGAATGCGTCCTGCGACCTGGACGAAATCGTGGAGAGCCTGCTTGTACTCGTGCCCGTAGCCGAAGAAGTACCAGTCCTGACGGTCTCCGGCGGGGCGTTCCATCACCCAGGGCCAGGGGCTCTGTTCGCCCTGGGAGAAGGTGAAGTTGTCGGAGTCGAAGAGCGGGCGGGTGGAGTCGTCGACCAGCGCCCAGCCCGAACGGGAGACGAGGCCTTTCCCGATGGGCTCTCTGGTTTTGCTGCCGAGGGCTCCGTCCAGCGTGCGGGTGGTCCCCTCAAGGTTGCCCGTGTCCGACATGCCGGGATGCCAGACGACCTGCTGGCCGTTGAGCGTGAAGGAGATGGTGAGGTTTTCGGCGGTGAATTTTCCCTGGTCGGGACCGGTGTCCCTGTAGAGGAGGTGCAGCGCCGTAGTTTCAAGGGTCAGCGTATGGCGCTTCTTTTTCGAGGTGAACTGCGGCACGGGGAGGCGGCGATTGAGGAAGACCAGGGAGGGATGGTCCTCGAACTGGCCGTCGGCGGCCCACTCCATGCGGATGAGCCGCGGCGTGAGGACGGTGAACCGGGCGTGACCCAGCCGCACGACGGCAGCAGGATTGGCAACCGGGTCCCAGGAGGCCTCGGGCGGGGCGGTTTCGCCATGCGGGGTTGCTATGCCATCAGACTGGGCAAAGGCGGGAAGGGCGGAGATGGCGACGGCGCAGGCGAGCAACAGCGCGGATCCGAGCGGGAGGCTTCCAGGCCTGGAGGGATTCATGAGTGGAATATACGACAGGGTGGCGACTACGCCTGGATTTGTGGCAAAGAGGATGATCGGCAGTAACTTAGGGGAGGGCTCCGGGCGCATGTCCGGTCCAGAGCAAGGCCCGGGTGTTGCGGCGAACCAGCTCGGTATGGCCGGGCAGGGCCGAGGCCGGCAGAATCCCCCGGATCCGGCGCACCATTCCGGCTTTTCGCTCGCACGAATCGCCTGGCGTAAAAGTTCACGCAAGATGCAGAAGATTTGCGACAATGATTCACCGGCCGCAGGGTTCTCCGTACGCTTGTGAACGCGCAGACGATGCGGAGCACGCCGTAAGCCAGGGAGTTCGAATTCCGCAGCGAGTCCCTGGCGCGACACAGGCCGGAAACAAGCAGAAGGATCGACGCAAGTCGGGAGATAAGTATATGGAAGCAGGCCAGACAGGGCTGGCGCACGCAGCGCTCCCTCCAGCCGCGTCCGGCACGTGTAGTCCCTGAACTCCCAGGTTCTGAACTACGAGGCTATTCAGGTTCCGAGGATTCGGGAGAGGTACTCGGCCATGAAATTTCCTCTTCGTCCGTTCGCGATGTTCACAGCAGGAGCTCTCTGCATCAGCGTCTGCTGCCCTGCCTTTGCCGGTCATCCCAGTACAACTTTTCCGATCCAGGCGCACGCGGATGTGTCATCGGCGGCATCGCGGGCTGCGGAGGACACGGTCGTTATCCCCGGGCCGCTGCGGTCCTTCCTGCGCATGGCAGGAATCAGCCAGGAAATCATGCCTGCCGACGTGCTGCCACTGCTGGCACGCAATGTGGACTTACGGGGATTTGAGAACAGCGGGGAAACCGAGTTTCTGTCGCTGGTGAACCGGTATGTGCAGCTCGCGCGCGAGATCCGGGTGATGGCCGGGCCGAGCGGGACGATTCACATTGCCGGTTGCAGCGAAGCCATGGCCCTGGTTCGGGTGCTGGGCTATCAGTTTGAGGGGCAGTGCGGGGAGAAGGACGCGTTTCTGATTACAGCCAGTCCGGAACGGGCTTTTCTGACCAGCGATTCGGGGTTTCCGCTGACTTCGCTCGAGGACGCGTTGCAGAGGCACAGGACCTTTACTTACTCGTTTCCCTCTACGCCGGTGCCGGTGATGTTTCGGGCGCGGGACTGGTTGGCGCTGAGCACATATCGGAAAAAGAACAAAGGCGACCTGCTGGATGCGATGCTGCACGACCAGAATCTCGATCGGCTGTACTGGGCCATGTCGCGAATCGACGTGGAGACACGGGTTTCCCTGCGGCACTCGCCCGGCCTCAAGACGCTGCTGCCGCTGGCGTCTGCTCTGGATTTCTATGGGAGCCAGCTCAGCATCCGCTCGGGCCGGGTGCAGGTGCCGGGCGGGCCCGGCGCGGAACGGGCCTGGCAGGAGCTGGTGGAAGCAAATCCGAAATCGTCGGGGGAATTCGTCGACCACCTGCTGACAAGGGACCACGGCTGGCTGGCGGCCTATTACGACGCCATTGCCCGGGTGAACCGGGAACAGCAGGTCCACCTGACCGAGGCCGCGCGGCTGAAATTCGTTTACAGGGTGTACCGGGCGGCGGGCAAGGAATCCAGCGCAACCAGAGGAGTGTTCCAGGATAACGCCGAGCTGATGATCCTCTTCAGCCGGCTGCGGTGGCAGGCAAACGGGGAGCCGTATGTGCCGGGGAACCTTGCGCTGTGGAGGGAAATCCTGGATCGGCAGTCGACCCCCAAACTGATCCGCGGCTGGGTCAGGCACGCGCGGACCTGGGACACAACCGAGGAACTGCTGGCCACCCTGGCGGCCTGTTCGGATTTCGAGAGCTCTACAGGACCGCTGCAGACGTACCTGACGCTCAGCGAGATCGACAGCCGGCGGTCTCCGCAGGATCGGCTGGCGGCAGGAACCGTGCGGCTGATGGCCGATCACTTCGGGGAGTTTCACAGCTGGTATCTGCTGTTCTCCGAGTTTCCGACCCTGAGCGATACGTCGATCGCGAACTTTCTCAATGCGGCCCAGTCGGTGAACGGGATCCCGGGCCAGACGCTCCGCGCCAACGCGCTGGGAGCTTTCCAGGCCAACATCGGATTGTGGGAGATCCTGGCGCGCCAGCAACAGATTCCTGTCAACGAGCTGAACAGCTCATGGCAGGAGATGATGCGGCATTTCAGCGGGATTTCCTCGTCGGCGCGGCTCTTTGATGCGGCGCGCGCCTCACTGGAATCGACTGTGGTGGCGGCAGGGGGCAAGGCGAATGACTCACAGGCCCGGATCATCGACCTGCTGGCGGGACCGGCGCAGACGGATCCGGTGGGGCAGCAGGTTCACGAGGAACTGGCGGAAAGAATGCGTTCTGTTCTCGACGACCAGCGGCTGGTTTCACTCGACACGCTGTTCGCGCTGTACGACGGTCTCGATCAGATGGCCCATGGTCAGCAGGATCGGGACCGGCTGATTCAGCTGGCGGGCGCGCTGCGAGATTTCGAGATGCCGCGGGCGATCTTTACGGCGAGCGAGAAGGTGCAGTGGGCGCCGGAGATCTATACCAGCCGGCACGCGGAATTGCAGGTGCGCACCGATCTGACGCGGGTGATCCGGGGTCCGGCATCGCCGGGGCAGCTGGAAGCGGCCCGGGGCCAGCTGACGCCGTTCCTGCGCGACACGCTGGTAGGACTGAATTACGCGTACTACGAACCACCCGGCGCGCAGGTGCTGCATCACAACCCGCTATTCGTGCGCTCGCACGATTTCTCCGGGGCCTCGATTGTGGGAGCGAGCCAGATATGGGGACCTCCGAATCTGATCGGCATCGGGATCACGGCGGGCGGAGGAGCGTATCTGATCGGCTCCCTGTCGGATCTGCCCTATGCGCTGGCCACGACGGAACAGGACTTCATTGCTCCGGAGAATGTGCAAGCCCTGATCTGGAGAGAAGCGGTGCCGGCGCTGGTGGTGGATGCGGTGGAGCCGCGCTGGTGGAATGTGACGCCCACGGAGCTGCACGCCGCCGCGCTGTACCAGCGTTATGGAGAGCAGTTGCTGGTGTCGGCCAGCGGGAACGCCGGTCTGCGCGCGCGAGTCGAGGAACTGCTTGCCGACCGGATGACTCCCAGGCGGCTGGAAGTGGCGGAACAGGCGCTCCAGAGTCCGCAGGATGCGGAGGCATTCGTTCCCAGGCTGCTGCCCTCCGAGAGCTTCTATCTGGCCGCGGCTTTTCGGGAGAAATACCCGGCGGAGGCCGGGGCGTGGGGGCCGGCCGGAAGGGAACTGGACGATCTCGAGAAGACTCAGCCTTCCGAGGTGAGCCTGAAGCGCCTGTCGCGTGACTTCGGAGTGCCGCACCCGGCGCTCGAGCAGAACTACGCCTGCGACATCCTGGACGTGAAGCCGTTTCCGGCTCTGGGGGGCGATCCCAGCCGGCTGTTTGGCGAATCGTGGCAATCGAGCAACCTCTACTGGGCGCGGCTGGCGGACGAGAAGGGCTATCCTCCGGTGATGCTGAACCTGCTGGTACCCGAGCTGACCAGGCACATGATCGCAAAGATTTTTGCGACCGATATCGAGGACTGGCCGGCACTGCAGCGCGCCATGCAGCAGACGGGAGAGGAGTTCCTGCAGGGACGGATCGGTGTTCCGGGAACGATGACGGTTGCGGAACGCCAGAGGGGAATGGCTTTGGGGAGATGAGGAGCGATATGGCAACGCGGCACTTCTTCTCGATCGGAGTATGTTCGAGTCTTCTGCTGCTCGCCGGGGGCAGCCCGCAGCCGGCGGCCCAGGACTCTTCGCGGTTCACGGTGAACGTCGTGCTGGTACAGCTGAACGTGGCGGTCACCGACAAGAGGGGAAATTACATTACCGGACTCCGCCCGCAGGATTTCGAGATCCGGGAGGACAACATTCCGGAAAGGATCGCCTCCTTTGAGGAGGGCGGCGAACTGGCCGGCGGATTTCCGGATCAGGGAACTTCGGGGCCGGACAATCCAGCAGAAGCGTCGGGCGGCGCGGAGCCTCCGGCGGGAGGCTCGGGCAGCGTTCTTTCGCGGATTGCCGGCGCCAACGTCTTCATCCTGTTCGACACCAGCGATTACATGTACCGGGGCTTTGTCTTTGCTCAGGATGCGATCGCCGGGTTCGTGCACTCGATGCAGGGTGTCAACAAGATCGCGTTCTATTCCTACAGCCGGGATCTTTCGCGGGCAACGGCGCTGACCTCCAACCGGGGACTGGTTCTGCGGGGCGTGCGCAATACGGTGGCCGGAGACGACGCGGCTCTGTACAACTCGCTGCTGCTGACCGTGAGAGATGCGGCGCCGCTGCGGGGACGCAAGGCGATCGTGGTGTTCTCGAACGGGCCGGATAACGCCAGCACCGTCCCGCCGGAAGATGTGGAGGAGCTGGCGCAGTCGACGGGGACCATCATTTACATCATCAGCACGCGGCAGGCGCAGGAGGAGCCGGTGTCGAGCGCGGTCTTCGAACGCATGAGCAAGGCTACCGGCGGAAAGGCGTACTTTGCGAAGAACTGGCGCGACGAGACGAGCGCGTTCGCCTCGATCCGCGACGATCTGTCGCATCTGTACACGCTGAGCTATTACCCGAAGCCAAATGCGAATACCGGATGGCGCCGGATCACGGTGAGACTGGTGGGAAGGGATCTGCAGAGGTACCACGTGCGCACCCGTGACGGATATCGGCTGCTGCACCAGCCTGTGGCTCCGTCTGAAGCCGTGACAGCAGCGGAATCGGGGGCCGGCATCAATTAAGAGCCGACGGTCTGTGGCGCGGAACTGCCGCGATTCCGGACCGGAGGGTGAGGCGCGGTTACCGATGATGCATAATGGAAAACAACCGGCCGGGCTCGTGCCCCGTCTTATCCTGAATCGAAACAGGGAAGGACCGAGAGAAGGTTGAGAGGAACTGGTCCACTCAGAATTGCGCTCGCAAGTTCCTGCCTGCTTACGGTTCCACTTCTGACATTTGCGCAATCCGCAGGAAATCAGGCGGTCATTTCGCAGAGCGCTTCTCCAGTGCGCCCGGCGATCGCCGCGCTGAGTCTGCCGGATGCTCCGCTCCCCGCCGACGCCCCGAGGGAAGCAGCGCAGAGCCAGAGTGGAAACCAGGAGCAGAGCCCGTCTCCACAGCAAGGTCAGAAGCAGAAGCCAGCCCAGGGCGCGCCCAGTTCCGACAGCTCTCTGTCGCTGGGTGACCTCGGGTTCACTCCGGCGCAGACGCAGTCGAACGCGAAACTGCAGGCGAGGCTGAACAAGCGGACGCACATGCTGAAGGTGCATCAGACGCTGGGTCTGATCACCCTGGCCCCGATGGCAGCCACTGTCTTCGTCGCCAGCGGCGCGAAGCAGAAATACAGCCACATACCGGGTGTTCCGCTTAAACAGCCGAGCACAGAGGGGGTGGATCTGCATGCGGCGCTGGGATCGCTGACGGCGGTTATGTACGGCGCTACGGCCTATTTCGCTATTGCGGCACCGAAGATTGCCGGGACGAAACCCAAAGGAGCGATCCGCCTGCACCGCGACCTGGTGTGGATTCACGGGCCAGGGATGATTCTGACTCCGATCCTGGGCGGGATGGCCCTCAACCAGGAGAACCAGGGGCAGAAGGTGCATGGAATCGCCAAGGCCCACGGCGCGGTGGCAGGCGTGACGCTGGCAGCTTATGCGGCTGCGATCGTCTCCGTGTCGTGGCCCATTCACTGGAAATTCTGGGAGCATGAATGAAGTTTGCGGTTGCGTTGCTGCTGTTGGCTGCGGTTATTCCTGCCAATGCTCAGAATCAGTGGGTTCTGACCGATTCAACCCTGACCTGGCACATCAGTCACCCGATGCACGAAGTGGCCGGGACCAGTCACTCGGCCAAGGGCAAGGGCATTTGCAACGGCGGTCAGTGCAATTTTCTGATCGCAGTGCCGCTGAATACGTTCAGTTCCGGAGACAGCAACCGCGACCTGCATACGCTGCAGGTCGTGCGGGGGGCGGAGTTTCCGATGGTGGTGGTGCGGGCGCAGATCCCCGAGTCGGGGATCAATGGCTCGACCATCAGTGCCAATCTGGAGGTTCAGTTTGCAGGCCAGACGGCTCACTACAGCAACGTACCGTTTCACCGGGTTGCGAAGGGAAACGAGGTGGAGATCACGGGGACGATCCCTGCCACCTGCTCGGATTTCAAGATCGATCGGCCATCGTTCCTGACCATCCCCATTAAAAACGAGATCCCGGTGACGGTGGACACGACCTGGAAGCCGATGTGATGGCGGCGCAGAGAGCCTGCGATCAGAAGAGGGATGGAGCACCGGGGGGAACTGAACCGGCGGATGCTGGTTTCGCAGGCGAGTGGAGTCCCGTATTATCAAGCACTTAACCCAACGCCCGCTGAAGCGGCCGGGAACGAGCTTTTTTGTTGACGTCTGGGTTGCTCTTTCCGCGAGGGATGGGGGCAAGAGCGTCCTTTTGCAGGCACTGGGCTTTCGCGAGAGCTTCTCCCCACACCCAGGCGGTTTCCTCCCAGAAGCGGGAGGCGGGCGCGAAGATGGCAGAGATGCACCCTTCAGCACCCTCAGAGCCGGAAATGGTAGCAGCCGGAGGTGCCGGTGGTTGATTTTTCAGAGTTTATGGTGGGCGCAGCAGGATTCGAACCTACGACTTCCACCGTGTGAAGGTGGCACTCTACCGCTGAGTTATGCGCCCGGGAATCCGTTGGCGGGACGGTTCCAGAGTATCATCCGCGGGGCGCTCCTGCCACCCGCTGCGGTCGGGGACCGGAACGAACGCTCTGGTGAGTCCCGCCGCCGCTCCAGAGTAGAATAAGCCAGGCACGTATGGCCCCTCGCAACCCGTCGCCACTTCCCGACGATCTGCCTCGCCGGTCTCCCGAAGAGGAGGAGGAGGAGGAGAATCCATCTCCGGAAGAATGGGAAGACAAATCGGAAGTTTTGCCGCAACCTGACGACCCGGACGGGGTTAGCAGGGATATGGCAAGCGTCGCACTGGATCCCGGATGGCTGCAGGGCGCCTCCGCGCCGGTGCCCCGATCGGGCCCGGTGAGCTGGAGCGCCATGAGCGACGCGGAAATCATGCTCCGCGTGCGTGCGGGCGAGGACGGCGGCTTCAACTTCCTGATCGAGAAGTACCGTAAGCCGATCATCAACTTCATGTACCGCATGGTCCACAACCAGGCCGTGGCCGAGGAGCTGGCGCAGGAGGTCTTCCTGCGCGTCTACCGCTCGCGCGAAACCTACCGCGCCGAGGCGAAATTCTCGACCTGGCTGTACCGCATTGCCACCAATCTGGGCGTGAACTACGCGCGCGACACCAGGAACGAGCGGACGGCGCAGAACATTTATCTGGACCAGCCCGATCCGGAGACAGGCACCACGCCGGATGTCGCCGACAGCCGCCCCGGCGCCGAAGACGAACTGGTGCGCGAGGAGCGGATGCGGGCCATCCGCAGGCACGTCATGGCCCTGCCCGAACGCCAGCGGACCGCGGTGCTGATGCATAAATATCAGGGACTGGACTATAAGGAAATCGGTGCAATTTTGCACCTCAGCGAGTCGGCCACCAAATCGCTGCTCTTCCGGGCCTATCAGACGCTGCGCGAGCGGCTGAAGGAATTTGTTCAGGAGAAGAATTGAGGTAATCATGATCTGCCGGAATATCCAATCGAAGCTGCCCGACCTGCTGCTGGAACCGGGGTCGGTGGCAGCCGATGTGCGCGCTCACGTCGAAAACTGCACCGAATGCGGCAGGGAACTGCGTGAACTCAGAGCCACCATGTCCGCGCTCGATGCATGGGAAGCTCCTGAGATTTCACCGTATTTCGATGGGCGGATGACCGTTCTGCTGCGCGACGAACAACGGGCGCCCCGCGCCGGCTGGCTGGAGCGGATGCGCGCTCGCCTGCTCTTCGGCGAATCCATGCGCCTGCGCCCGCTGGCGGCGGGAGCTCTGGCACTCGCGATTGCTGTGGGCGGCGGCCTGTACGCCGGTTTCGTCAGTCAGCCTGCGCAGCCGGTGCAGTCGGCTTCGCCGGTGATCCGCGATCTGCAGTCGCTCGATGAAAACGCTCAGGTCTTTCAGCAGCTGAATTCAATGGATCAGGACACCGGGGACGCCGGCCCGGCGTCCCCTAACAGCCTGTAAGCAGGCGAACGAGAGGAACAGGTGGGTCAGGGCGGCGCGCATTGCAATGAGCCGGCCGGCCCGGGGTTTCTACCGGCAGTCTGCCCTGGGGGAGCGCTAGATGAACTCCGGAATTCGGAACAGGACGCACGGGGGCGCGGGGCGCCCCGCCGGCAGGCTTGTGTCTGCTGCTGTGCTGTTTTTGTTCCTCGGCTTCGCGCCCGGAGCGCCCCCGGCCGCAGCCCAGCAGCAGTCGCACTCCGCTCCGCAGTCCGCACCTTCCGGGACAAAGCCCCGGACTCCCCCCGCGCATCAGCCGCTTCCGGGGGTGACTCCGGAGGTTCATCCGATCCCGAACAGCCGTTTCTTTGGCACGGTTCCGCCTCATGGGCAGGAGCACCTGCCGCAGTGGATGGCCCAGCATCAGGGCCTGAGCTTCACCGAGCAGGAAACCTTGCTCCGCCGCGAACCCGGCTTCAGCCGTCTGACTCCCGATCAGCAGCAGCGGGTGCTCAGCGGGCTGCGCTCGCTCGATTCCCGTCCCCCGGCAGAGCGCCAGCGTATCCTCGCCTGGAACGAGGCCTTCGAACGGCTGTCTCCCGAGCAAAAGCAGGATGTCCGGGCCGCGGCGCAGGCTCTCAATCAGATGCCAAAGGATCGCCAGCGCATGCTGCGGCAGGCCTATCACACCCTGCGACAGATTTCTCCCCGGGAGCGCGAGGATATCCTGAATTCCGCTCGGTTCACGCACGAATATTCGCCCCAGGAGCGCCATGTGCTTCGGAGCTTTCTGTCGGTCCAGCCCTACTAGCCGCGCGGCTATCGGCCAGACATCCGGATTCACAATCCGGGCTCTCCCTCACCGCCGCAGCAAATTCCGCGCCAGGAACACCACATTCGCAGGGCGCTCCGCCAGCCGGCGCATGAAGTACGGATACCACTGGTCTCCAAAGGGCACATAGACCCGTACCCCATACCCTTCGCGTACCAGCATCCGCTGCAGATCCCGCCGCACGCCGTACAGCATCTGGAACTCAAAGCTGCTCCGGTCGACCCCCTCCGCCTGCGCGAATTCCCGCGTGGCCGCGATCATCCCCTCGTCGTGCGTAGCGATCCCGTGAAAAAGGCCGCTCTTCAGCAGCGCCTTCATCAGCGCCACGAAGTTTCGGTCCACATCCTTCTTATCCGGAAACGCGACCTCCGGCGGCTCCTGGTACGCCCCTTTGCACAGCCGGATGCGGATGCCGTCGGCCAGCAGCGCCGCCACGTCTTCGGCGCTGCGCCGCAGATACGCCTGGATCACGATTCCCACGTGATCGCGGTTCTCGGGGATGGCGTGCACCCGCCGCACCAGCTTGATCGTGGTTTGGGTCAGCGCCGACCCTTCCATATCCACACGCACGAAGCTGCCCGCCTCCGCGGCATGGCGCACCAGTCCGGAGACGATTTCCCCGGCCAGATCGGGGCTGACTTCCAGCCCCATCTGGGTCAGCTTCAGACTGATATTGGCATTGAGTTTCGACTGCGCCAGCGCGTCCAGCAGCCAGTGATACACCTGAGCCGCCTGGCGTGCCTGCGCTGGCGAAGTCACGTTCTCGCCCAGGCTGTCCAGCGTGACGGCCAGCCCCTGCGCGCCCAGCGCCGTCGCTGTGCTCATCGCGTCTTCAATCCGAAACCCGGCCACAAACCGCGACGACAGGCGGCGGCCCATGGAAGACTGCTCAGCAAAGCGGCGCAGGCGACGGTTTCCCGACAAGGCAATAAAGGCAGAACGCAGAAGAGGCATGTGAGTCCGCTGTAAGCAAACGTTCATTCTTTCACAGCGCTCCCGCTTTCCCGGGCAATTTTCACAGGAATTTGGCATGGACCGCCCCAAAACGGGGAGCACAATCGAATCAACCGCCGTCCGTCATGATGAGCGGAAGATTCTCCAGGGTTTCCGCTATGGGAAACGAGGCCAGGCCAGGGTGCATCTCAAGGACGAGAACTCGATAACTTGCTGATCGTATTGCGGGAGATTCCAGGGATGCCGTTTCCCGCAGGTTCCGGAAAGGCAGCAGCGCTGAAAACTCTTCCCGCTTATTCGGCAGCGAGCGGGAGCCTCGGAAGCGCAGATCGTTGGAGATGGTTGGATGGTGAGTAATTGCGCAAACCCGAAATGTGCCAAGCCCCTTCACTATTTACGTGAGGGGAAAATCTTCGTCTTTGACGTGATCGTGGACAGCGCCGGCGATGCCAGCAGGCGCTCCCGCCGCATGGAGCACTACTGGCTCTGCGGAGTCTGTTCCCAAACCATGGTTATGGAGCAGTCCCCCGAAGGGGTTCGCGTGATCCCTCGTTCCACCCCACGCCTTCGCGGCGAAATCAGTCTGAGAAAGTCCGCGCTCTTCTCCTGAACGGTTGACCCGGAGCCCGAGGCGACCTATAGTAAAGCAATGAGTTTTGCCCCCACCCCGGCCGTTTGTTGCGCATGTTGTTGCGTGATGCCGGGCTTGTGGGGTACGAAGCTTTAAAGATAAGTTTCGAAAGCATACCCAAAAGCCCGCGTTTCAGCTCTTCGCTGACGCGGGCTTTTTGTTTCTGTCGGAAGTTCACCAGGGAGCCAGCATGACACAGACGCCAGTCCTCGACGCTGCCGGACAGCACCCAATTCAGTCCAATGGCCTCGATCCGCGCAGGGTTTCCGCCTCCAGCCGCCTGACCCACATGCAGCTGCTCGAGGCCGAGAGCATCCACATCATCCGCGAGGTTGCCGCCGAGTTCCAGAAGCCGGTCATGCTCTACTCCATCGGCAAGGACTCCTCCGTGATGCTGCGCCTCGCCCAGAAGGCCTTTCATCCCGGACCGGTCCCGTTTCCGCTGCTCCACGTCGACACCGGCTACAAGTTCCGCGAGATGCTCGTATTCCGCGACCGCTATACCGCCGAGCTGGGGCTGAAGCTCATCGTCTGGCGCAACGAGGACGCCATCGCCGCCGGAGCCAATCCCATCGCCCTCGGCACCCAGCGCTGCTGCGGCCTGCTCAAAACCCAGGCGCTGCTCGACGGCCTCCGCGCCCACGGCTTCGATGCCGCCTTCGGCGGAGCCCGCCGCGACGAGGAGAAGTCCCGCGCCAAGGAGCGCATCTTCTCCTTCCGCGATACCGCCGGCCAGTGGGACCCCAAAAGTCAGCGCCCCGAGCTATGGAACCTCTTCAACGGCCGCATCGGTCCCGGCGAGAGCATCCGCGTCTTTCCGCTCTCCAACTGGACGGAGCTCGACATCTGGCACTATATCCACCTCGAAAACATCCCCATCGTCCCGCTCTACTTCGCCAAAGAGCGCCGCATGCTGGTGCGCGGCGAAAGCCTCATCCCCGTCGAGCAGCCCTTCGTGAAGGGCCTGCCCGGAGAAGAGCAGTGGGTGCGCTGCCGTCTGCGCTCCCTCGGCTGCAGCCCCTGCACCGGAGCGATCCGCTCCGATGCCGACACCGTCCCGAAGATCATTGCCGAGCTGATGGCCATGCGCAATTCCGAACGCGCCAACCGCGTCATCGACCACGACCAGGACGGCTCCATGGAAATCAAGAAGCGCGAGGGCTATTTCTGATGCCGATCCTCGAAGAAAATCCCCTCCTCGTGACCGATGCGTCCCCAGTCTCGCCCAGCATCGAAGAGCTGCTCGAAGCCGAGCGCGGTAAGGACCTGCTGCGCTTCAGCACCGCGGGCAGCGTCGACGACGGCAAGTCCACCCTCATCGGCCGCCTGCTTTACGACTCGCGCAGCGTCTACGACGACCACGTCCGCTCCGTTACCCGCGACTCGGCCATCGACTTCGCCCAGCTCACCGACGGCCTCCGCGCCGAGCGCGAGCAGGGAATCACCATCGACGTCGCTTACCGCTACTTCTCCACCGCCAGGCGGAAGTTCATCATCGCCGACACCCCCGGCCACGAGCAGTACACGCGCAACATGGCCACCGGCGCCTCGACCGCCGACGTCGCCATCGTGCTGGTCGACGCCCGCAAGGGCATCCTCGACCAGACCCGCCGCCATACCTGCATCGCGTCGCTGCTCGGGATTCCGCTGGTCATCGCCGCCGTGAACAAGATGGATCTCGTCGGTTTCTCCAAAGAGGCCTTCGATCGCCACAGCCAGGATCTTCAGGCGCTCGCGCGCCGCCTCGAAATTCCGCAGCTCATTGCCATCCCGGTCAGCGCGCTCGATGGCGACAATGTCGTGCATCGCAGCCAGCGCACGCCATGGTACGGCGGTCCGAGCCTCCTTGAGCTGCTGGAAACCGTGCCCCTCGCCATCGAAAGCTCCCGCGCCGGCTTCCGCCTTCCCGTCCAGCGCGTCATCCGCCCTCATCAGGATTTCCGCGGCTTTGCCGGTCAGATCGCCGCCGGAACCATCCGTCCCGGCGACGAGGTCATCGCCCTCCCCTCAGGAGTTCGCACGCGCGTCCGCGCCATCTCCACCTGGGAAGGCGATCTCGATGTCGCTCGCGCTCCGCAGTCCGTCACCCTCACCCTTGAAGACGAAGCCGACATCAGCCGAGGCGACATGATCGCTGCCGCCGATGCGTATCCCCAGCGCGCCACCCGTCTCGAAGCCACCCTGGTCTGGATGCAGTCGAAGCCGCTCCGCCCAGGCGCAACGTATCTGCTCAAACACACCACGCAGACGGTGCGCGCCACGGTCGCGGAGATACGCTCCCGCATCGACGTCGAGCACCTCGAACACCGCTCCGCCGCTCATCTTGATCTCAACGCCATCGGCCAGGTGCTGCTCGAAACCAGCCGCCCCCTGCTGGTGGACCTTTACCGCGAGAACCGCGCCACCGGCAGCTTCATTCTCATCGATCCCGGCGACAATGCCACGGCCGGCGCCGGCATGATCCGCGCCTTTCCCGATTCTTCAGGTCACACGCATCGAAGCGGCGCCCTCGTCGTCCTGGGTCACCGCTCCGAACTTGCTGCCGAACTCGAAGGCCGCCTCCTGGCAACCGGCGCTCTGGTGCTCCGTACCCGCGTGCCTGAACGCGCCGCGCTTCTGCCGCTGGTCCACGCCGGAGCCGTGATTCTTGCCGAAAACACCGTACCCCAGGCTCCGTATATCACGCTGTACGGCCACAGCACTCCGCACACCTTCGAGCTCCCACCGGCCGAAACCGCCGAATCCATCCTGGACGAACTCGGGCGCGCCGGCGTCATCCCTGAAGAAGGGGCCTGGAGATGCCCCGGTTGAGCAGCCGCTCGTGGAAGAGCGGCTTTGAAGGGGCGCGGCGTTGGCCGTGCCATAAACCCTGAAATATAAATGGGGCTTCAGCCCCCGAGGGAAGTTTTTCCGATGAACCTTGCCGAGCAACCCGAAACCAAAGCCGCCCAGGCGCTGAATTTCCTGCGCGAGTACATGACGGCCGACGCCTGCGTCACCAGCAGCTTTCAGGCCGAAGACGTCGTCGTCCTTCATCTCGTCCGCGCGATTCTGCCCCAGGTGCCGGTGCTCTTTCTCGAAACCGGCTACCACTTCCCGGAGACCCTCGCTTATCGCGACCGCATGGCCGCCGAGTGGAATCTGAACCTGATCAACGTGCTTCCCAGGAGCACCGTCGCCGAGCAGGAAGCCCAATTCGGCATCCTCAACCAGACCGCCCCCGATCGCTGCTGCGCCATGCGCAAGGTTGAGCCGCTCTTCCGTGCCCTCGCCGATTTCCGTGTCTGGGTCACCGGTCTGCGCCGCCAGCAATCGAAATCCCGCGCCAACCTTCAGCTGGATGAGATCTTCACCCTGCCCACCGGGCAATCGCTCCGCAAGCTCAGCCCGCTCACCGACTGGACCACCCGCGACGTGTGGCAATATGCCGAAGCGCACCGGATTCCTCTGCTGCCGCTCTATGATCTGGGCTACACCAGCATCGGCTGCGCCCCGTGCACCAGCCTGCCCCTCGATCCCAACGATCCCCGCTCCGGCCGCTGGGGCGGCAACAAGCTGGAATGCGGCATCCACATCCAGCCGGCCTGACTAACCTCGGCCGGCATTGCGGATGATTTCGCAAAACTAAAGTTTCCCGAAGCGGCTGTTCGAAACCCTGTGATTGCGAACGATCGTTAGCGATTTCCTCTCGGCCTGTGATAGAGAAGAGGAATGAATTTTACGAGGCAATGGACACACGCCCTGACGGCTGCGCTAACGATTCTGTTGTTGGCAGGCGGAGCCCCGCAGAAGGCCGGCGCAGAGGATAATGGCCTTGAGCGCACCCCCCTTCTCGGCTGGAGCAGCTGGAGCTTCCTCCGCAAGAGCCCCACCGCCGCAGCGATGAGAGCGCAGGCCCTCGCCCTGCACAATTCCGGTTTGCAGGAACTCGGCTACGAGTACGTTAACCTCGACGATTTCTGGTATCAGTGCCCGGGCCCCCAGGGTCCCAACGTCGATGCTTATGGCCGCTGGGTCACCGACGCGGCGACGTTCCCCCCCCAGGGCGATAACGATGGCATGAAGGTCCTCGCCGACTACGTCCACAGCCTCGGGCTGAAGTTTGGCATCTACGTGACGCCGGGTATTTCCAAACAGGCAGTCAGCCGGAACACGCCCATCAAAGGTACGCACTACACTGCTGCCCAGATTGCGGAGCCCTCCGTGGAGGAGGACAACTACAACTGCAAAGGCATGGTCCGCATTAACTACGGCAAGCCCGGAGCGCAGCAGTTCATCAATTCATGGGCCGATATGCTCGCCGCCTGGGACGTCGATTTCGTCAAGATCGACGGCATGAAAAACAGCAATGCCCCGGACGTGAAGGCATGGTCGAATGCGATCCGGCAAAGCGGGCGCCCCATGGTCCTCGATGTCACACAGGGAAATTTCACCAGTGCGATCGCTTCGACTTTGATCCAGTACGCGAATCAATGGGTCTTCGCGCCGGACGTTGAATGCTACCGCTGCGAAAAGAACGGCAGCAGTTACCCGCTGACCAGCTGGACCGATATAGCGAAACGCTTTCGGTATGTGGCGGAGTCGCAGCCTTTTGCTGGTCCGGGCCATTTCACCGACTATGACTCCATCGAGGTAGGCAATGGCAGCAACAACGGGCTGACTCCGGTTGAGCGTCAGACGCAGATCAGCCTGTGGGCCATGGGAGCCGCGCCCCTCATCCTCGGTGTCGATCTGACGCACCTGGACAAGACGGATCTGGATAAATACCTCAAAAACACCGCAGTCCTCGCCGTGGACCAGGATTCCATCGCCGCCAAAAGGGTGATCGATTCGGGCAACCAGCAGGTCTTCGCGAAGAAGGAAGCGAACGGAGAGGTCATCGTCGGCCTGTTCAACACCGGCGGTACCGCGCAGGAAGTCTCGGTGCCGGCATCCGCCGCGGGCCTCTCCGCGAACGCAGGCGGCTACTCCTTACACGACCTGTGGACCGGGGAGAGGAAGAAAGCAGACAGCACCACCATCCACGCGGTCGTCCCGGCGCATGGGGTGGTCCTGTACCGCGTCCGGGCAATGTGATCTCCGCCGGCCTGGAATGACACAAAATCATGCGTGCCGCTCCAGCCATTGCTGCCGGGGACTCCCTCGGAATCCCGGCAGCGATCACAAGATGCTGCCGCCGCTCATTCGGGGAAATCCTGCCCGTCCTGTACCCGGGCCGGCCCGAAGCTACCGCCGTACCGCCTGCGAGTTTCCGGAGCGCTTCAGCGCCGACAGTCCAACTGCCGCCCCGGCTGCCGCCATCACCTTCACCACTTCACCCGGCACAAACGGCACCACCGTCAGGCTCATCACCGTGGACAGCGCGAAATGGGTCTGCATCTCAAACCAGGCAGCCCCGCTCAGCAGGATCAGCGCAATGCCCGCGCAGCCCGCGGTCATCGCAGCGCCGAACCGGCTCAGAGGGATGCGCCGCCGCAGGATGCCCATCAGCGCCCCCGCCGCCGGGTAGGCCATCAGATAGCCTCCCGTCAGCCCCGTAATGTGCAGAAATCCGCCTGTGCCGTAGACACTGAACACCGGCAGACCGGCCATGCCCTCCACCAGATAGAGGGCCAGAGCTGCCGCTGCGGTGCCCGGCGCCAGCACCAGCCCCAGAAATACCACCGCAAAGGTCTGCAGGGTGAAGGGTACCGGCGTAAACCACAGAGGAATCGAGACATGCGCACACGCCGCCACCAGCAGCGAACCCAGGATCACAGCGGCGGCAAGACGGCCCATCGTGAACGGGCGGCCCCAGGAAAGAGCCACTGGGGCGGGGGAGGTAGTGATTTGCATAGCGCCTCCGGATTCAGATTGTTTCGTCGTGCTGTCCCGACTGCGACCGCGCCGCGCGTCGATGCCGAACGATATGCCGGGCTACTCCGACTGCCGCCAGGATCAGCACCACGACGCACAGAACGAGAACGCCGAAGAGTACTCGCACACGGCCCAGCATAACAAACCCGGCCCTGCCCATCGCCAAAATCGTTCCAATCTGCAACCAACGAGGCATTCAGGATTTTCCCGGAAAGCTCTACCATCCAGCCTGGAACGAGTCGGCCTACCCCTGTACCTGAAGCTGGTTGCCCACCGGCTGACGAACCCGGCGGAGAGCGAAAATGTCGATTGCCGCAACCGAGCGCCCGGCCCAGTCGAACAGCAGCTCTCTGGCGCGCAATCGCGCCAGCCGCCTCCGCAGCCTCTGGGCCAGGTTCGAACAAACCGGAGACTGGCTGGACAACCGTCCCAGGCTGCTGCTCCTCATCCTGGGCCTCGTGTATCTCGCCTTCGTGCTGCCGAACTCGTATGCCCGGCTCATGTGGCACGACGAACTGTTCACCTATAACCTGGCCCTCTCGCCCTCGCTCTCCCGGATGTTCCACAACATTCGCCTCATCGACCTGAACCCCCCGCTGCTCTACCTGTTCGACTACGTCATCCTCCGCCTGCCCGGCGTCCACGCGAACGATCACCTTGCCTCCATGGCGGCACGGCTTCCGTCGATCTCCGCCGGCCTGATCGGATCCCTCGGACTCTTCGCCTGGCTGTGGCCGCGCCTGGGCCCGCTGTGGTCGCTGCTTGGGGTCAGCGTTCTCTGGAATACCGAGTTCCTCGTCTATGCCGGCGAGGACCGCCCCTACGAGCTGATGGTCGCCTTCGCCATCCTGCTCATCCTCGCCCGCGAGCGCGCCGTCGAACCGCAGCGCGACCCCGCCTGGGTCGGTGCCACGCTGCTGCTGGGCGCGGCGATGGTGGGCAGCCACTTCATGGGAGCTTTTGTGCTGCTGGCCTTTCTCGCGGCCGAAGCCGTCCGCGCCTGGGGGCGCCGCTGCCTCGACCTGCCCCTGACCCTCAGCTACCTGCTTCCTTTCGGGATCATCGCCGCCTACCGGGGCACGGTCTCCGGCTACGGAACCATCCTCTTTCCCAGTGTCTTTCGCCCGCATCTGATCACGGCTCCGATGGCCTACATCGCCGTGGCGCGGTACGTCAGTCTTCTTCTGCTGGCTGGCCTTCTGCTGCTCCTCATTCCGGGAGGAAGCACCTCCCCCACGCCCCTGCGGCGCATGCGCTCCCTGGCCGCCCTGACCGCTCCGGATTACGCGCTGCTCATCGGCCTCTTCCTCGAACCGCTGATCGCGGTGAGCATGGTGGCCAGAAGCCACGGCGCCTACTTCCCGCGCTATGGACTGCCGGCCTCCATTCCCATCGCGATTCTCACGGCTCTGCTCTTCTGCGCGCTCTTCCATCGTTCCCGCGGAGTCGCCATCCTCGCCATCCTGTTGCTGTGGGGGTATCCTGCCCGGCTCTGCGCCAGGGCGCTGGGCTTTCCCGGCGCCGTCCAGGCGGAGGCCGCGGAAAAGAGCTCCCTCGACCTCCATACCATCGACCCGAGTCTGCCGCTGGTGGCGGCCAGCGGCCTCACCTTTGTCGAGATGAACCACCGCGAATCCCCCGCGTTCCTCCAGCGCACCTGGTTTCTCACCGACCGCGAGGCCGCTATCCGGTACGCCCACGCCACCTTATTTGAAGGCGAGGCCGAGGTCGCCCGCGTCTTCCGTTTCCAGGCCCACGTTGAGCCGCTCCCCTCCTTTGAAGCGGAGCATCCGAAGTTCCTCGTCCTCGGCACCTGGAACTACCAGGAGGAATGGCTGTTGCGCAAGCTGCACGCCGACGGAAACCTCGTCCGCTACCTCGGTCGCTGCAGTGCCGGTTACGGCGACCACCAACTCTACGAAATCACCATAAAGAAGAAGGCCCAATGAGCACGGAAACCGAAAAAGCGCTGCGTTCCGCAGACACTGGCCGGGCCCGCGAAAAGTCGCCGCGGCTTTCCCCGCTCGCGGCCCGCCGGGAGTCCCGTCACCCCAGCCGCGACCGCCAGCCAAGCCGCAGGTTGATCACCATCGTCACCCCCTGCTACAACGAGGTCCTCAACGTCCGCGAGGTCCATCGCCGCATGCTGGAGATGGCCGCCGGCCTGTCCGAATACCGCTTCGAGCATCTCTTCATCGACAACGCCTCCACCGACGGGACCGTTCAGCTCCTCCGGGAGATGGCCGCCGAAGATCCCACCGTCAAGGTCATCCTCAACGCCCGCAACTTCGGCCACATCCGCTCGCCCTTCCATGCGCTGCTCCAGGCGGAAGGCGACGCCGTCGGCTGCCTCTTCGCCGATCTGCAGGACCCGCCGGAGCTGTTTGTGGAGATGATCCGCCAGTGGGAGCAGGGAACTCCCATCGTCGCCGCCATCAAGAACACCAGCGAAGAGAGCGGCCTGATGTATGCTCTGCGCACCGCCTACTATCGTCTTGTCGGGCGCCTGACCAACGTCGAAGTCCTCGAGCACTTCACCGGTTTCGGCCTCTACGATCGCACCGTCATGGATCTGATCCGCACCAACTTCCGCGATCCCTATCCTTATTTCCGGGGAATGATCGCCGAGCTGGGCCTGCCGCACGCTAAAGTCTTCTACAACCAGAAGCGCCGCGAGCGCGGCAAGACCAAAAACAATTTCTATACTCTCTATGACATGGCCATGCTGGGCATTACCAATCTGTCCAAAGTCCCGCTGCGCCTCGTCACCTTTTCCGGATTCGTCTCCGCCATCCTCAGCTTTCTTGCCGGCCTCTTCTACTTCGCCTACAAGCTGGCCTTTTGGAGCCACTTCACCGTCGGCATCGCGCCCCTGGTCATCGGACTCTTCTTTATGGGATCGGTGCAGCTCATCGGTCTGGGCATCATCGGCGAGTACGTCGGTTCCATCCACACCTTCGCCCAGAACCGCCCCCTCGTCACCGAACGGGAGCGGATCAACTTCGGACCGCGGTGAAAGAGACATCGCAGTCGCCGGTCTGGCAGTTTGCCCGCTACATCGCCGTCGGCGGCTTCAATACCGTCTTCGGTTACGGCCTCTTCGCCCTGCTTAACTGGTCCCTGGAGGGAGCCATCCCCTATGCCTACCTGCTGGCGGCCTTTCTCTCGAACCTGATCGCCATTACCGTCGCCTTCCTCGGTTACAAGTGGTTCGTCTTCCGCACCCGCGGCCACTACCTCCGCGAATGGTTGCGCTGCACCGGCGTCTACGGCAGCACCATGCTCTTCAGCCTGGGCGGAATGGCGGTGACGGTGCCGCTGCTGCGCCGCTGGCTCACCCACCCCGAGCGCGCCTCCTACATCGCCGCTGCGATCCTCACTCTCTGCACCGTCTGCATCAGCTTCGTGGGCCACAAAACCATCTCCTTCCGGCAAAACCTGATCGCGCCTGCGGAAGGGAAGACGCTTCACCTGTGAGAGAGCGGGTGCGGTTTCCACGCCCGGACCGATTGCCTCCACCCACCCCTTCCCGGTACACTAAAGCTTCGCGCTATGCGCGCCTATTCCCGCCGATGATGGGCCAAAGGGTCCAAATCGCGCGCTTTTCGGAGATCCACTCATGGCTCAGGTTTGTGATATCTGCGGCAAGGGCCCGCAGTTCGGCAACAACATCTCGCACGCCCACAACGTCACCAAGCGGCGCTGGAACGTCAATCTGCACCCAGTTCGAGCCAAAGTGAACGGCGGCAACAAGCGGCTGCGCGTCTGCAGTAGCTGCCTGAAGGCGGGCAAGGTCGCCAAGGCGTAAGCCCCGCGCCGCGCGCGAAAAACCGTCAGGACCCAGGTCCCCCAACCAAAGTAGGGGCCGCTGATCCCGATCGCGAGTCAGGATTCGGGAGGTTGTCGGCTGGGAGTTGAGCGAGTCAGCCCAAAATCGGCGCACCGTGCTGATCTCCGGACCGCCAGCCTCCGGCAAGACCAGCATCGCGCGTCCCCTTGCCGAGGCGCTCGGCTTCGCACTCCTGACCAAGGACGACATCAAGGAGGCGATCTTCACCGCGATGAGCGGGCCCGAGGGGGACCTGGAGTTCTCGCGGCGAATCGGAGCCGCCGCCATGGAGGTTCTCTGGGCGATGGCTCCGCACTGTCCCCGGGTCGTACTCGAGGCAAACTTCCGCACCAGAAGCCCTTATGAGCGAGCCAAAGTCGCCGCGCTCGGCGGCTCGGTGATGGAAATCCATTGCCGGCTGCCCCTCGACGAAGCTTCGCGGCGGTTCGCGCAACGGGCGCGGGAGGAGCGGCATCACCCCGCGCACGCTCTTCAGGAGATTTCTGTGGAGCGGCTGGCTGAGTACGCCGAGCCCTTCGGCCTGAGCCCGGTTATCGAGGTGAATACCCGCTCCTCCGTGGACCTGCGCGAACTGGCTGAAAGGATTGAGGCAGGGTGGACGGGAATCGCAGAGGATCCCAGCGCTGCGCGCCTGTTTCCGGCGATTTAGAATAAATCTTTGTACTTCACTCTCCTCCGCGCCCTCTCCTGACGGCAGACGGCCGCGCAAAGGCATACCGACAAGCATGCACTTCTGGTCGAAGCTCTTTATTCCCACACTGCGAGAAGCGCCGGCAGATGCCGAGGTGGCCAGCCACAAACTGCTGGTTCGGGCCGGATATATCCGGCAACTCGGAGCCGGCATTTATTCCTATCTCTTCCTCGGCCAGCGCTCGATCAATCGCATTATCGCGATCGTGCGCGAGGAGATGGACCGCATCGGCCAGGAATTTCTTCTGCCCGCGCTCCATCCGGCGGATTTGTGGCGGGAAAGCGGCCGCTGGACGACGATGGGCGACAACATGTTTCGTCTCGAGGACCGCAAGGGCGCGGAACTCGGGCTGGGTATGACCCACGAAGAGGTAATGACCGATATTGCGCGGAGGGAGCTGCGCAGCTACAAGCAGCTGCCGCAGATCTGGTACCAGATCCAGACGAAGTTCCGCGATGAGCCGCGGCCCCGATCGGGCCTGTTGCGGGTACGGCAGTTCATCATGAAGGACAGCTACAGCTTCGATCTGGATCAGGCGGGTCTCGACCGCAGCTACGACCTGCACGACCAGGCGTACCGCAATATTTTCACCCGGTGCGGCTTGAGATTTATAGCGGTTGAGGCGCATTCGGGCGCCATGGGAGGTTCGCAGTCGCAGGAATTCATGGTCTATACCGGCGCGGGCGAAGACCTGATCGTGAGCTGCCCAAAATGCGGTTACGCGGCCAACATGGAAAAGGCGGCCTCGCGGCTGGCTCCGGTCCAGGAAATGGAGCCAACCGGCGATGGCATGCCCGAACTGGTCTCCACACCGGGCAAAGCGGCCATTGCGGATGTGACGGAGTTCTTCCGGATCAGGGCAAGTTCCGACATCAAATGCGTGGCCTACATGGCCGATGTACCGGGACCGGAGGGTAAGCCTTCGTGGCAACCGGCAGCCGCATTCCTGCGCGGCGATCATTCTGTCAATGAAACCAAGCTGATGAGCGTGCTGGGCGCAACCGATCTGCGGCCCATGCAGGCAGAAGAACTGGAGAAGTGGCTGCACGGCCCGGCTGGCTATCTGGGGCCGGTCGGCCTCGACCGCGCCGAGAAGATCAACGACGGCAAAGTGAATGTGATTCTCGATAAGGGCCTCAACGATCGCCGGAACCTCGTCTGCGGCGCCAACAAGCTCGATTACCACTACCGCAATGTGGCGCCGGGGCGGGATTTCGGCTGGACGGTGGTGGCCGATATCCGGGATGTGGCGGAGGGCGAAGGGTGTCCGCAGTGCGGCCAGCCGCTCAAGGTCGCCAGGGCCGTCGAAGTGGGCCATATCTTCAAACTCGGCTACCGATATACGGAGAGCATGGGCGCGCGGGTGCTCGATGCCAGCGGCAGGGAAGTGAAGCCCATCATGGGCTGTTATGGTGTCGGAATTGAGCGTATCCTGACGGCAGCCATCGAACAGGGTAATGACGCCAACGGCTTCTGGCTGCCCCGATCCATCGCCCCCTTCGACGTGGTGGTGACCGTTACAAACATGGCCGATGAGGCGCTGAGGTCCGCGGGAAGGCAGGTTGCGGCGGATCTGGAAGCAGCCGGGTTCGACGTGCTGCTGGACGACAGGGACGAGCGGGCAGGCGTAAAGTTCAAGGACGCAGATCTGATCGGGATTCCTTACCGGGTGACCGTGGGCCGGAAAGCCGCTGAGGGCAGCGTGGAACTGGTGGAGCGTGCGACGGGCTCGATGCGGGTCGCGGCGATCGTCCAGGTGGCTGCCGACCTCCAGGCATTCTCCGCTGCACAGCAACTGGCCGGTATCGAAAGTGCGTCAGGAACCGTCTGAACCTCAGGAAGGTGGAAAGGGACTTTGGCGGTAAAGGTTAAAGTTCCCCGAGTTGGGGTAACGGCAGCGGGCCGCAAGGCGCTGCTGGTCCTCGCCGTGGTGTGTGGTGTGGGACTGCTGGTGGGGGGTATCGTTTTTGCCTCCTTCTGGTTCAAATACGGTCAGATCGTCGATAACCGGCTGAGGCGTCCGCTCTTCGCCGAAACCTCGAAGATTTATGCGGCGCCCCCTGAGGTTCGTCCGGGCCAGAAGCTTTCTCCTGAAGATATCGAAGAGGAGTTGCAGGAGACAGGTTACACAGCCGAAGGGCAGCGGCCTGTCTCCCTGATGGGAACGTATGCAGCGGGCCCGAACTCGGTGAGTGTGCATCCGGGGCCGCAGTCGTACCATTCCCAGGATGGCGCAACCATCAGTTTCTCCCAGGGCGCGGTCACGGAGGTTACCGGTGACAATGGGCAGCCGCTCGCTGCTTATGAGCTTGAACCACTGTTGGTAACCGGTCTTTCCGACGAGACCCGCACTAAGCGGCGTCTGGTTACATATGACGAACTGCCGAAATACCTTGTTCCGGCTGTCACCGCCATCGAGGATCGCCGCTTTTTTGAGCACGGCGGCCTCGACTACTGGGGGCTGCTGCGTTCGGCTTTGAACGACCTTCATCCCAATCACCGCTATTTCGAAGGCGGTTCGACGCTCGACATGCAGTTGGCGAAGATGTTCTTCCTGACGCCCGAACGCACGTTCAGGAGAAAATTCCTGCAGGTTATCATCACGCTCCAGATCGAGCATCATTTCAATAAGAAGCAGATTTTCCAGCTCTATGCCAACGAGGTCCCGCTGGGGCAGCGGGGCAGTTACTCCATCGACGGCTTCGGCGAGGCGGCGCAGGCTTACTTTGGCAAGGATGTGCGACAGCTGAATCTGCCCGAATGCGCGCTGCTCGCCGGGCTGATTCAGAGCCCCAGCCGTCTCAATCCGTACCGGCACCCGGAGCGAGCGCTGGACCGGCGTAACCTCGTGCTGGGCGCGATGGTGGAAACCGGAGCCATCACCCGGGATCAGGCCGAACAGGCGAAGGCGGCTCCTCTGAACATCGAGCCCGGAGCCTTCGACGCAGGGGAAGCTCCCTATTTCGTCGATCTGGTGCGCGAAGAGGTCATGCAGCGTCTCGGCGATCCCGATTTCAACCAGCAGGGGCTGCGGATCTACACATCCCTCGATCCGCAGTTGCAGCAGGTTGCGCAGGATGCCGTTGCCCAGGGCATGCAGCACGTCGACGATATCGTGCGTGCGCGCTACGCGCGTCTGGCGCGCATTGCAGCCAGAAGGGGCCAAGCTCCGCCGAAGCCCGTTTACCCGCAGGTCGCCCTGGTGGCCATCAACCCGCATACCGGCCAGGTCCTGGCACTGGTGGGAGGCCGCAATTACGGAATAAGCCAGTATGATCACGCGGTGGCTCACCGGCCCACAGGATCGATTTTCAAACCCTTCGTCTACGCAGCGGCTTTCAATACGGCGCTGGCTGGTACCCCATTGACGAACAGCGACGGGACCAGCGCAGTGTTTACGCCGGTCATGATGCTGCACGACGAGCAGACCACGTTTACGTTTGCCAATAATCAGACTTATTCACCGCATAACTTCGAAAATGAGTACTACGGTGATATTCCGGCCAGCGAAGCGCTGTACCGCTCCCTGAATAACCCCACCATCGCGCTCGCGCAGATGGTCGGGTTCGACAATGTCGCAGCTCTGGCGCGTGATGCGGGAATCACATCGGTAAAGCCCACGCCGGCCATGGCCATTGGAGCGTACGATGCGACACCGCTGGAGATGGCGGGCGCGTACACGGTGTTCGCCGACGGCGGCGTGAAAATCGATCCCTGGCTGCTGGCCTCCGTCCGCTCTCCCAACGGCGACGTCATGGCAGACTATCCACCGAATTCAAAGCCTGTGCTGGATCCGCGGGCAGCCTTTCTCACGCTGAGCATGATGGAGCAGGTTCTGAACAACCCTCACGGAACCGGGGCCGGCGTACGCAATATGGGCTTCACCGCACCAGCAGCAGGAAAGACCGGTACCTCCCATGACGCGTGGTTCGCGGGTTTCACCAGTAATCTGCTCTGCGTCGTCTGGGTGGGCAATGACGACTACAGCCAGCTGAGTTCGTCCATGGGTGCTGCTGCCGAAGGATCTCGCGCCGCCGGCCCCATATGGGCTGACTTCATGAAAAACGCCGTGAAGTTGCCGCAATACTCGGATACAAACGACTTTGTTCCTCCTCCCGGCATCGTCCAGGTCGAGCTGGATCAGAAAACCAATCTGCTCGCTGACCCCTCCTGTCCGGACGACTACACAGCCGCATTCCTGGACGGTACGCAGCCGACGGATACCTGCGACCACTCGATGGGGGACCAGCGAAATATCTTCCAGAAGATCTTCGGATTTGGACAGCGGCCGATCAACCCGCCGCCTCCGCCGCAGCGTGCCGCGCAGCCGGCATCACGATCCACGGCGCCTGCGCAAACTGCCTCGAACCAGCCCGCGACCCCGGAGCAGCAGGCCGGCACCGAAGACCAGCAGCCGAAGAAGAAGAAACGGGGATTCTGGGCAAGGCTGTTTGGCAGGAAGGATGACAACAGACAGCAGCAGAACCAGAACACGCCGCAGTGATGTTCAGGCGTATGAGGGCAACCCTGGCCGGTCTGGGGAACGAAGGAGTTCGGTATCGTGCGCAGGTTTAAGGTTGCAACGCAGCGCAAACGCGAGATCCTGGACATTACGGAGCAGGTAGAAGAACTGCTGCCGGAGGGCTCCGGCCTTTGCTGTCTCAATGTGCTGCATACCACCGCGGCTTTGACCACAGCCGATCTCGATCCCGGTACCGACCTCGACATGCTGGACGCCTTTGAGGCCATGATGCCGAAACTGCCCTACCGCCACCCGCATAACCCCGGGCATGTGCCGGATCACGTCCTCTCCTCGCTCATTGGTACAGCGCTGACATTGCCAGTCCAGTCGGGATCGCTCATACTGGGAACCTGGCAACGGGTGATCCTGGTCGAGCTGGATGGTCCGCGTGAAAGGGAAGTCGTCCTGCAATTGCTCAGAAGCAGTTGATCGCTCTGTCTGCCTCTCACATCGCGCCGTGACCGGTCAGCCGGCGCTGCGGATCAATGCGGCGCTCTCAGAAGGAAACCATGCGCAAACAGACCCCTCTCCTGCTCGTTTTGAGCTTCCTGCTCCCGGCCGGCCTCAGAGCACAGTCGGTCGCTCTCCCTCAGACCTCCGTAGCCGGCAAGCCGGCTTATCAGCTGGATCGACCGGTTATCACCCCCAAAGTGGTCGCTCCCACCGACGTGTTCCCGCACCCTCCGCTGGACATCGCGGCTTTCGGGGCGAAGTGCAACGGCGTAACGGATGACACGAAGGCAATCCAGGATGCCATCGACACGGCCTGCCACAGTCCCGCCCATCCGCCCGTCTACATTCCCACCAGTGCCAATGGCTGCCTTTTTACCAGGAGCATGAATATTACCTCTGGAAATGGATGTGTCGATATCGTTCTGGAGGGAGATATCGGTGCTCGTGGCCGCTCCGGACTCGTCGCCAAATTCCCATCGACACAACGGTATCCCGCTCTTGATTTCCTCGGATGCAAAAGGTGTGGTCTGGACTCGGTCAATCTGCTTATCGCCGACGGTTCTTATGCAACTCTGGGCGTGCTGGACGGCCTTTATGGCAACACCGGGGACGGGTCGGGTTTCAGGTGCCGGGATTCAACCATCAGCACGGCTTATCCCGGCCCCTCCGATGTGCCGGCGATCCTGATTTACATGACAGACGAGGACTCATTTGAGGATTGTCATTTCAACGGATCCGGCGCGGGCGCAGTCATCGGCAACGGGATGGGAAGAGCGAACTCGATCGTCTCCGAATACGGTCCTATCGGCAGATCCATCAACTCGATGACGCAGTTTTCCTGTCGGGACTGCATGTTCAACGGTATGCAGGGCGGCCCCGCGCTCCAGCTTACCGGACTTAGCGACACCTATACCTTCTCTGGCAAGACGTACTCAGTCATCACAGACACCAGTTCTAATTCCGGCGGGGTCGTCGAACTGACTACCGGGACCGGCCAGAACACGATGGCGGTTCAGAACTTCCGCATAGAGAATCAGAGCAGGGCCAGGAACGTATGCGCGATTGATTTCGACTCACCCAGGGGGGATCTGCAGAAATGGATGGGTACCCTCCAGCTTGATACGGATTACGGCTTCTGTACGTCGCGCGGTACGACCCAGGGGCTCAGCAATTCGGTGATCAACGTTGCCGGCGGCAAGGAGGCATTCAACTGGTCAGGAGCCCTCGGGAACGACATCATCAACTGGGTCAATCTTAAGTCCCTCGGGACGATTGGCTCCGTACACGCTTCGATCTTCAAGTTGGGGACTTCGGTGCCGGTTCCGACGCTCCTTGGCAGAACGAGATCCGTTGGATCCTCCGAGATCTGTAACAACTCCGGATGCCAGTTCACCGACATGACTGTGGATGGAGAGCTCAGGCTCGATCCGCAGTCCTACCCGATCGTCCTCAACAGCGGCATGTCAGGCCAGAATATCGTCACCGCGGCGGCCCCTTCATCCGGAAACGTCACTTTTTCCATCCCGGCCGCGAATTCCAATCCGGTGATCCCGCAGAAATTCGCGCCGGCCGGAGAGTGTGTCTCCTACATTGACAGCGGCAGCAGACAGCACTTTGCGAAGTGCGGATCCCGCGCCAGCGGTGCGGTCACACTCGCTGCTGGAAAAGCGGCGGTCGCAACCACGGCTGCCTGCAATGTCTCAGGCAACTGCCTGTATTACCTGACCAACTGCGGCGGCCGCGGGACGGTGGGCATGCTTTCGGTCGGAGCGATCGCTCCGGGATCCGGCTTTGTGATCAATTCCAGTTCCGGGGCCGACACGAGCAGGGTCTGCTGGGCCATCAAAGGGAACTGAGGCCGTTCGCTGGCGAAGGGAGAGAATCGCCGCAAGGGGACCGAGATCGGCGGCGTTCTGCAGCCAGCTGTGATTAACAGAATATCCGTTATCGGACGTGATATTACCTCACGGGTCGGGTACTGATGGCATCTTCGGCGGCGGTTTTACGGCGTGGAAAGTCAGTGCAGCCCCCTTCCACGATGGGCGAAATTCTTCTCTGCGTTCATTCTGTCGCTGCCTGCCTCGAATATGGGGTGGGAATGGCGAGGCAGCGGCACTACGACGCGCGGCGGCAGTCCTCGCTCTGCCTCGAATGTCTCCGCGATCTGAAGAAGTTTGGCGAGGTGATCGGGAAAGCGATCAGCAATCTCATTGTGCAGGCAGCGGCGCCCGGCCGGACGCTGAGAAGGTGTTCACCTGAACTCATGGAGATCCCGCGGCGCGTGCTGCCGCTGCGGTGCCTCCGGGAATGATCGCGCACAGTGAGGCCATGAAATCGGGTGGCGGAATCTTCGCCGCTCCGCGGGCTTGATAACGCGGCCATGATACGGAAAAGTGGGCCGGCCCAGAACCGGCCAATGCGAAGGTGACCCAATGAAAACCAGACTCGCTTCCCTGCTGCTTCCGGTTCTGATCCTCCCTGCTCTGCTGGCGCAGGAAACGCAGCAGCTTTACGTCCGCAATTTTCCCGGCGCGACTGTGCTGCAAAAGCTGACGAATGCCCAGGCGTCCTGCGATGCAAACCTCCCCTGCGTGCTGATCCTTGATCCGGTTCTCTCCGCGTCCCTCCGGAGCACGCCTCCAGCTCCCGCTCGAAATCAGGCGGCTTCGGAAGGCCTGCCGCAGGGGGCGGACGTGAAGGTGTTTCAGAGCGCGGGTATGCAGGTGGTTGGGCAGGGTAACAATACAACGATTCAGGCGGCGATCAACGCGGCAGGCGCCACCGGTGCCGTGATGATCCCGGCCTCCTACGGCGGGAACGATACGTTTACCAATCCCAACCGTATTGCTGTCTATGATTACCGGCTTGGCGCTATGCAACGCGGTGTGATCGACGTTACGGACTTCGGAGCGGTTGCGGACGCGCAGTATAACGCGACGGGGACAATCTCCCCCGGCGCGGCGACTCTCACGATTTCCGGCTCCCCCTCGTTTTCACCCTCGGATGTGGGTAAAACGATTGCTCTGCGCATGGGCACCCGCGGCAATGCGCTTGTGACCACGATCTCCGGGTACACGTCCGCCTCTCAGGTGACGCTGGCGACCGCGGCGGTTTCGGGCGGGTCCGGGCTGCAGGTATGGTGGGGCACGGATAACACGGCGGCCTTCAACGCGGCAACGATGGCGGCGGGCGCGAATCCGACCGGAACCTTTACCCGGCCCGGAGGAATCACTGTCTATGTCCCGGCGGGCGCTTATCTGTTCTCCGGAACATCGCCCGTCTATCTGCGCGGCGGCGAAGTTCTGCGGGGTGCGATTCAGACTGCGAGCCAGTTGATTTCCGTCTCTCCCGGCGGTGTGAACCTTTTAAAGGTTGGCACCAACTCAGCTGGTAAGGCAGACGCTTCGGGGCTGGAGACGGGAGTTTATAGCCTCATGTTTGCCATGCCCTTTAGCCCTAACGCATGCTCGGTTGCGATGATGAACACTTCCGGGTGGGACGTGGAAGATAACAATTTCGCATCCGGGGGCATCGGCCTCTGTATCCCGTCCGGCACCACCGTCGGACTGGTGACCGGGAACACGTTTGACTCCAACCTGTTTAATGACATTCAGGCTATCGGTAATGGGGTGGACCCGAACGGGAGCAATCATTCGGTCGTGATCGCGCACAACATGTTTTTCGCTCCCAGGTATGGCGGTGTGGAACTCGAAGGGGTGACCGACTATGTGATTTCCGGGAACACCTTCCAGTACGCGCATTACTATGGGGTCTGGGGCGCACAGCAGCTTACTGACCGGAGGATTTCGATCATTGGCAATAACTTTCTAACTTCGACAAACTCGGGCTATTATACGCCCGGCCAGTGGCACATCTCCTTCGCAACCTCCGGCGCCGGCGGTCTGGCTGGCAGCGTGATTGCGGATAACGTCTTCAACCTCTCGCGCGCCGGGGATATTGAACTCGACGGCGCAAACACCGGCTATGACCGCATCGCCGACAACTATTTCGTCTCGTCTTCGCAGGGCTCGACTACGGGGAGGCCGGGCAACGCGATCTACATTCCCCTCGCAGGGGGCATCACGCGGATTATCGGCAACGTGTTTAATCAGATTGGCGGCTACGCGGTCAACTCTTCGGCTCCGATCGACGCGGAGGAGAATCAGATTTCCGGGGCCTTCACTCTGTCGGGCGTCCCTTCGCAAGCTTACAGCGCGGGCGCCATTACGACTGTCGGGAGCATTTCCATTCCCTCGGTCGAACGTGATAACTTCACTTTCGACACAACCTACCCGGTCGCCGCTAATAACGGAGGCACGCAAACCATTTTCAGCGGCGGCAACGTGTCGCAGTGGACCTGGGACGTGGTGAACGACTCCGCTGCGATCACATCCGGCAATGAGCGGGTGGACATGTACGGCGGAACCGCGAATCCTGCATCTTTCGCGGGCGGTATTACCGGGACGCAGCCTGTCACGTTCACTCTCGGTCCTGCCGCGGGAGCCGACGCAACCGTATCCTGCATGAGCGGCTACAGATGCACTCAGTTAAGCGGGGCTCTGACCATTACCACCGGAACTTCTCCGGCAGCCGGTACGCTACTTACGATCTCATGGAACGCGCCTCTCGCTGCAAAGCCCGTCTGTGAAATTGGGCAACAGACCGGGGGCAGTGGCGTGACGCCTCAGGGTATCTCGCAGGATACGACAACCACGACGTCGGTAACGTTCTATTCGTCACCTCTGACAGCGAGCGGGACGACGAACCTTGATTATCAGTGTCTGAACTGAAAAGGCACAACAGCTATGCTCGACGCGGACCTTAACCCTCCCGAGTCGAAGGCACAGGCCGGGGAAGTCCTTCGCCGACCGCATCCCCTGCCTCCCGCGGCAGATCCAGCGACAACGCGTCCAGGATCCGACGCTCAACTTGCTGCACAGTACCGGAAGGTATCACCGTAATTCCCCCCACGATCGTGCCCAGAGTCAGGTAGGAACGGCGGCAGATCGCCAGGAAGTCCAGAGGATACTCAGGCTTTCGTGCGCGGGCCTGGGCAGGATCCGCATCCAGCAGATAGCTTACGTCCGGCTGCGGAACCAGTCGGATGATAAATCGCGCGTATGCGCGCATCACTGGATTCGCCAGGTTGAGGTTCGCCAGCTCATCGTAAGCATACCGATCGCAGATGATGAAGACCGCCGACGGCCGCAGCGCCCGCTTCACCACCATGCGCAGCGACCAGGCATCCAGCGTGTAAAGGACAAGCCGGATCAGCGTCATCGGCCACGAGCGCACATTCTTGTCTCGACGGCTGACCGGTGCCGCCGGAGTTCCGACCCCGCGGTCCCCCCTGAATAATCTGTGCCCGGCGACTTCGCGGAAGCCGGTCAGGGTGGCCACGTCGTCCCAGAATGTTATCACCCGAACATCAAGGCCGATCCGTTCCATGCTTTGCCGCAGAAGTTCGATCTGAGTGCTTTTGCCGGCACCGTCGATCCCGGAAAAGCTGACAAACCGGCCTCGGCGAAATTCAGAATCGGCTCTCACAAACCTGGCTCCGCAATCGTGAATTCGTTGAGTCCGTTGTCAGTGCGGCTGGCTGGGGCTGGCATGGGAGAGAGCCACGACGGTACCAACAGCAACAGCGGCGCCGACGAGGATCCCAGCCCGAATGAAAATCGAGCGCGCTCGCTTCTGCTTCGCCGGGGCAATCGCTGCTCCGGCCGGCCGCGAAGCCGCAATGCCCACAGTACTCTCCACCGGAGCGGCCGCGGTACCCATGGGTGGCGGCGCATTGCTTTGCTGCGGCTGGGGTTGCTGCTGGCCGCTCCCCGATTGCGCCGCGGGTGCGTCCGGAACCGTCGCGCTCGATGAATCCGATGAGCCCTCCGACTCACCAGCCCCGGGCGCGCTGGCGCCGGGCACGCTTTTCGGTCCAGGCTGCGGCGGTACTGCTGCCGCTCCAGCCGCGGGGACAACGAGCATGCCGGCGAGGCAGATTGCCGTCAGTTTCCGAAGCCAGCCGTCTGCAACCTGCATGAGTCTTTCGCGTCCTGTCCAGGTTAGAGTATCTTTCATACGAACCTTCTCTGCACGGCTACGCCGCGTGCTCCGAAGCGGCATCTGCGGACTCGGCAACCAGAGTTGGTGCCTCTGCACCTGCCGAAAGCTGATAGAAGCTATTCACCGCATCATCCGCATTGTCAAAGATTTCAAAAAGGCGGCCGACTCCAGTCCGCTCGAGAAATGCTGCGCCGGCCGGGGGCAGCGAGGCCAGCCGCACATCTCCGTTTCGCTTCATCACTTCTTCAAGACTATGCAGCAGGATCTCGATCACAGCTCCGTCGACTTCCGGAACCCGGGAGCAATCGAGTACGATTCGTGGGCGATTTCCATTATCAATGGCGGCGATGCCGCGAAGAAAACCGCGCATCGATCTGTCATCCAGTCTTTCCGGCAATTGCTTCACTGACACGGGGTGTGGTTGAGCGATCATAAGTTCGAAGCCCTGCTTGTGTATTTCCCTTTCCTCTCTGTTCGTTAGATTCATTGGCGTTGCCGCACTGCTCGCAGCAGGGTATGACCTGTAAGAGTCGGGTAATCGGTTCTTCACTGGTTTACCCCTGCATCTGCAAAAGGCGCATAAGTTCTGCCTCAGGATCGCGGGCTATGTGCCTGACGACATTCTTGCCATATCGAAACAGCGTTGTGAGATTAGTGTTGTACCAGCAGCATTCCTCCATGCGGGGAGACAACCCACAAAGAAACCGGAGCCTCGTCAAACCCCCGGGGCCGGTGAGCATCGCTGCCACCAGGCGATGATTCCCGTCCAGGGCAGTCACCGGTTCGCCTGCGTTGACACCGATCAGGATGACGGCGCCCAGGCTGGCGTCTTCAGTCTGAATCCGCCGCTGGATTGACTCGATCTTGGCGGTGAATGCATCCTCGACGGTCGCCAGGTCTTTGCGGACCTGTTCCGCAATCTTCAGAATCGCGAAGCTTCCATCTCCAAGCTTTCGCCAGTGGGCTCGCGGAAAGACACGGACCTGAACAAGATCCGATGGCCGCATCTCCAGCTCGTACCACGCGGTGTCGTTCGGGAGTTCCTTCCAGAGTGAGCGATGACGCAGGAACAGAAGCGCCCGCCGCTTCGCATTCTCGGTATCGTCGGTAGTGTCGGGGCTGGCCACCAGGCCATGCAGAGTCTCCTGATAATCCCTGAACGCAGGATTATGAAAATCGCTCTTCAGAAATTCCGCGATCACCTCATCTTCCGAAACACGGCGAAGGATTCTCAGTGCCCCCGGTTCTGCCTCCAGTCCGAGGCTGTCTGTGCTGGTCAGAGGATTGATGAGAAACGGCAGTGCTACCACGACGAACAGGGTGATCATCAGGACCAGCTGAACCCAGATCACTTCGCGCAGAGACGAATGAAAGCGACAGATCCCGGCAATGACTATGCCGCTGAAAGCTAACTGTACCCAGCTTGTGTTGGCGATCTTATAGGACATCTCATAGGTAATCAGAACCACGCTCAGGGAATAGAGCACGGTGGTAACGGCGAAGAGCGACATCAGATAGGGCAGACCATAGGGACCAGGTATCGCGAACTCTGCCCCGAAGAACGCGGTCCAGATGCCGGCCGGGGCAAGACGCAAAGCGAGAGCCAGGACTCCGCCGATACCGAGAACCAGCAGCAGCGAAGTCGTGATGACCTCGAGGTTCTTCCGCTCTTCTTCTGAGGTGCCCGCTACAAGCGGGAACATCGAATTGGGAACGGCCTGCGCGAAGGTGAAGATCACGCGGCCCACCATGGCAACGGCTGCATAGAGTCCCGCTTCCCGGAGGAGAAAGAAATGCTTGACGAGCACGATGCCGCAGTTGTTGATGAGGACCTGCCCCGCGAAGAAGACCATCGCCTGCAGCGATTCCCGCAGCATGTAGCCGGAACGCAGCGGGCTCGGGATGCGATTGGCGACAATGGGCGCGGCCGCAAACCAGGTGCCCGCAACAGCGGCGGCATTCGCCGCGATCACACCGCGAACTCCCAGACCGAGAAGGACCAGCAGGAGCGAGCCGCAGAGCCGAATCACACCTTCAAGGACCAGATTCTTCGCCAGGCGCTGGAATCCGCACGCGCCCTGGATATAGCCGCGCCGGGTGCCGAGAGGCACATAGAAGGCGGCCCCCATCGCCAGCAACTCCACAAGAACCGGACCGGGCAGATTCAGGTATTGCGAGATGCCTGCGCGAAACGCGATCAGCAGCGAGCCGACCAGAATGCCGCAAACCCACGAAGCACGATGAAAGTCGCGGTAGACTGCATACTTCCCTTCCAGCGTGCTCTGTTGCGCGACAATCTTGGCCGAGACGATCTGAAAGGAGAGCGTGACCGCCGAGATGATGATGAGGAGCGTGTAGACAGCGGTGGCATTCCCGAAGGCGCCAGGTCCGAGCAGGCGCGCAACCGCCACGTTGTAAGCAAAACTGATGGCCGTTGCCAGCCCGGATCCCGACAGCAGAACGACGCTACCCGAGATGATACGGGCCTTCAGATTCTTCGATTCCTGAATCGGGGCATTCTCCACAATATAGGGGCTCCAGAGCTCTGGGGGGAGGGAACAGTGCGAGATGGGTCTAAGCAGTATTCAACGTGAGGCACCGGGAGAGACGCTGCATAGAACGCCCCCTTTTCGACTACTCCTGTGATGCAGCAACCGGCATCCAGGCTGCTCCGGAAATCGGAGTCCATGCGCAATGTCTGGCTCTGCAGGACAACCTTTTGCAGGGCGGGAAGCGTCCAAATCAGCTCCTGTGATGGAACGTCTGACGGCTGTATTGCTCTTTTCCCTTTTTCTGACTCATGGGTGTACTCAATCGGAGTCGCGCCAGGCGGTCAACCTCAAATACCGGGCCGTGGGGCCTTCTCCTGAGGTCCTGGCGGTTTACGAGCCGTGGTTCGGCCATCCGGGCCACGTCTCCGTTGGCTATTCCTCCCACGATCCCGCGGAATTGCGCAGGCAGATGCGTGCCGCGCTCCGCATGGGCATATCGGGTTTTGTTGTGGACTGGTACGGTGATCGCGATCCCTTCAACGGCAAGACCTACGAACTCATGCAGCCGATCGCGGCCAAAGAGCATTTCAAGGTCGCCATGATGTACGACGAAACGGACCAGGAAGACGGAGCGACTGACGAGGCTATCGCGGACTTCACGATGTTCCACGACACCTACCTCTCGCCCGGCGCGCCCGGTCACGACGCTTACCTTACCTATCAGGGCCGTCCGATGATCTTCGTTTTCCCAAAGGGAGGACACACCAACTGGGATCAGGTGCGATCGGCCATCAGTGGGTGGAATCCGCAGCCCCTTCTCATTGACGAAAATCTGCCCGGTCCCTATGCGGATGCGTTCGACGGATTCTACGCGTGGGTGCAACCCGGCCCGAAGGGCTGGGCGGCTGACGGAAGCAACTGGGGTGAGGATTATCTTACCAGTTTCTATACGACCATGATTAATAAATTCCCCGACAAGATTGCGATTGGCGGAGCATGGGCCGGTTTCAATGACAGCAAGGCATCATGGAGTCTGAATCGGCATATATCCGCGCGCTGCGGCCAGACATTCACTGACACCTTCGCCTTCTGGAGGAAATTCTATCCGCAGAATCAGCCGATTCCTTTCATCCTCATCGCTACCTGGAACGATTATGAGGAGGGAACGGCGATCGAAAGGGGCATCCCTTCCTGTAAGTCAGGGAGTGTCCAACCGCATCTGCAGTCCCTGCGATAGGAGATCGGGTCAGCCGGCTTTAACGCGCAGGCGGGCCAGCCTCAGAGCTCCTGAATGCAGCCGTGCAGGATTCAGAACGCTGGCCAATGATGCTGCGCCGGTTCAGGCCGCGCGAAATTCCGATTCCGCCTGCTCCTCCTCGAACTGAGTGCCAGGCTGGGCCGATACCGCCTCGGCGGGGTAATAGACCTGATTGATCAGCGACAGCGGGCGCCGCCGCACTTCGTCGTAGATGCGCCCGATATATTCGCCCAGAACTCCCAGGCAGAGGAGCACCAGGGCTCCCACGGTGAACACCGCCGCAGCGATGCCGAATCCGGCGGAAGCCGTGGGTGCGGCGGACACAATCGCCAGAATGCCCAGCGCGGCAGCGGCCGCCAGCGAACATGAGGTGAGGACGAATGACAGCCGCAGTGGTTTGTAACTGAAGCTGGTGATCGCATCCATGGCATACTTAATGCGGCTCAGGAATGTCAGCTTGGCGTCGCCGGCCGCACGGTCCTGGCGGTCGTAATAGACAATCGAAGTACGGTAGCCAACCCACGCCCGCAACCCCGGAAGGTAGCGGTTGCCTTCACGCAGAGCGTTGATGGAGTCGAGCGCCCGGCGATCCATCAGGCTGAAGATGCCGGCGTCGAGGGGAATCGGGTAATCGGAAAGCGCGGCCAGCACGCGGTAAAAAAGGGGAAACAGTTTTGCCAGGACTTTGCGCCGCTCCTGGCGGCTCCGTCTGACCGCCACTACAACCTGAGCTCCCTCGCGCCATGCCTTTACCAGTTCCGGAAGCACCGCGGGCGGGTCCTGGAAGTCGCCGTCCATCAATGCGATTGCCTGCCCGCGCGCTGTCTTCAGGCCGGCAGAGATCGCTCCCATGTGGCCCCAGTTGCGCGACAGATCCACGACCACCACGTGCCCATCCGTGCTTTGCAGCCCCCGCAGCAGTTCCAGGGAGGAATCCCGCGAGCCATCGTTGACATACACAACTTCCCAGTCCTCACCGATGTCCTTCAATGCATCGGCGACTGCCGTATGAAACACCAATAGGAGTTCTTCTTCGTTATAAATGGGGACTACAACCGAGATCACCTGATACCTCCTTGCACTTCGAACGCAATCAGCGAAACAGGTGGGGGGTACCTGAATCAGCTCCAGCCTGCCAGGCTGGAGTTCTGCAGAGCTACTGCGGATCTCCCTGAAAGATACGTACCTGCCAGCGAACCTCAGAGGGAGTGAGCACAACCACATAGCGCGCATGGGCTCGCTGTGTGGTCAGAACCTTATCATGGTCAATCAGTTGTACGTTGTATTCAACATTGTCCAGCATCTGGATGGAAAGGCCTTCGGGGGAATAGAACACGAGATGCACATCGTGGGAAAGATCCTGATAAGCGGTTCGAATACCGAGCCGCTGCTGATCCCGGACCGTAGCGGAAAGCTTATCGAGCGCGATGCCAACAAAATCCTGGTCCAGCAGATCCACGCGATTCTGATTCATGGCAGCGCTCAGGCTCTTCCATGCCTGCAGATAGTCGCGAACCGCGGCCCTCTCGGTCTGCTTTGCCAGCACGCGCGGCCCCTCCAGTTTGCTGGCGTCTACCTGCACGGAGGTCTGGGCATTTGCCAACCGAATGCCGGCAGCGAGGCAGAGGCAAAGCACCGGGATTACCCTGATCCTCACCGCTCCCCCCAGCGAATCTCGTTGCCCATCACAACGCCTGTTGCTACGGAGATTGTCGCCCCAGGATAGGCGGGAACCTCCGCCTGGGCGATTCCCCGCTTGAGCGGTACATCGACCGTCGTCTGGGTGCCCCTGTAGCTCTCCGTGAACGTGACGATCGTGCCGTCGGGAACCGGATTGCCGCTGCAGTCGCGCAGCGGATCTGTCGCCAGCTCGATTTCATTGCCGGCTTTCTGAGCTGTCATATGCAGGCTGCAGGGGTCACCCGGAACCTGCTGGATGATCCGCTTACTGGAGATGCCACCGGCTGTGGCAACAAAGTCGGCAATTCCCTCCTTCGACGATGAACTCATCTGCGTCCAGGCTGCGCCATTGCGCGTCTGCACCGTGCGGGATTGTGCTGTGCCCGATGCGCCGGAAAGGTCGAACGAAACGGTGGCTGGCGCCGTGATCAGATTATGGTAGACGTCATAGACATAGACCGCGCCGCTGATGCCGTCGTGCAGATTGATGGGCAGGCGAGATGGCCTCGCCAGGAAACTGAGGACAGCTGGGTGATCGGCGGGCAGCACATCAAGCTCTTCGGTCTCCGGCGACGATCCTCCGACCAGCACCGCCAGATAGTGGCCGGCGTTGTCCAGGACTCCGGCCGCGATCTGCAGGGGTTCTCCGAACTGTACGTCTCGCCGGAGCGCCTGTCCCGGCCCCACGATGTAGAGTGCCCCCCTGCCGCTGCCCGCCGTCTGAACTGAAAAAGCCGAGCCGGCGACCACAGTCCTGGGCAGGCTCATTTCCCCGCTGTCTGCGAATGCGGACTGCAGCACAGCCAGGAACAAAACGCCGGACAGGAATATCTTCGCGGTCTTCACCATCTATCGTCCTGACTGTAGGTGGCAACAATGGCACGCTCGCTGCTGATCTTCCTGGCAAGATCCTCGGGAATCGGTACGGTAAATGCGACCGGCGTCTGCGGCAGCAGGGCGCGATCCATGTAGCGATCTGCCACCCACACCAGCTGGCCCGACTTGTCATAGAAGGTCGCAAGCACGTGCGCGATATTCACGACCTCGCCGCTCTGATCCACCAGCTGACCCGTGAATGAGGCATCCGGCGCAGGGTTCAGCTTCTGATTCTGGATCTCAATCACAGGATCCGCCGACGCCGAAATCAGCTGCGACACCGGATCCATGCGGATGCTCGCTACTCGGGAGAGACTCGTGCCGGGAAATTCAATCAGAAAGGGTGTGACCTGCTTGGGCAGCAGCAGGTGTGAGATCTTGTCGAAACTGCCTTCGGACGCGATCGGCGAGCCATCCTTTGCCTGTAATGTCGCACGCACCGTGACGTACGCCGGAACGACATCTTCATTGAGAAGCTCGCCGAGCACCACCACGCCCGCCGCGCGCTGGATGGGATGCATGTCGACGATACGCACGTGAGGCGTTTCCACATCCTGCGCTCCCCAGTCGTCTCCCGGCCCCCGATAGATCACATCCCAGCGCAGATAATTGACGGTGATCACCTGCGGAGGCACTCGGGGCTCTTTCACCAGAGGCCACACCGGCTGCCACCGGCCGCCGCTTCTCAGCACCTGCAGATTCCGCCTATCCTCAAAGTCGCCCACTACCGTGGACCAACGCAGACGAAGCTCAACCTGTGCCTGATCGGCGGTAGCGTGCTGCGGAAGCACCTGAAATCCGTCGAGCGCGGCATACGTGCGGAGGCTCGGATAGCTCCCGGTCAGATCCCGCTCAAATTCCTGTTCGGAAAATTCCCCCTTGTTTTCGAGGCTCAAATAGGCCTCCTCCCACGCGCGGCGGCCAATCTCGTTGGCCAGGTTGCGCACCGCCGCTTCAGGTGTCGAGGAGGTCTGCATCAGGCTGACGCCACCGGCGAGCGCAACCGCCGATGGCCCCGGCCAGATCGTTCCAATCGCGATCAGCGCCACCGTCGCGATGGCAAGAATCAGTGCGAGCAGGCGTCCCTTCTTCACGAAACCCGCCTCCCTGGCACGAACTCCTGATTCGATCCCGTTGCGGCTTCGACCACTTCAGCGGTCCGGTGGCGCTTGTCCGGAATCAAAACCAGCAGCAGGGCGACGAGACTGCTGCCGAACGGAAGAGTGCCCCACAGGATGCCCTGCCAGTGGGGCGGCATCTGCGGTGCATTCACAGCCGTGGCGGGCGGCACTCCATCCTTGCTCCAGATCACGATGGTGTTGTCTTCGAGCTGGTCGACGCGTCGCCACCCGGCGAAGGACAGCAGCGGGTCATAATAAGGATCTCTGACCAGCACCCATTTGAGGCCGTAGCGATTGGCATGGCGCAGAATCGCCCGCAGCGCATCAAGGCCGGCGGCTCCGAAATACTTTGAGCTGGTCAGGGCACCGGCGCCATACTTCATCAGCTCGGGCAGCATGCGTCCGGAGTTCCACTCCCCGTCGACGCTGCTGGCGTCAGTAAAAACTGCGAGCCGCGCAATCTTGTTCCCGAACCCGAGCGTGACGTACCTGTAATTGTCATGGCCATCCCGGTTCAGCCATGCTGCCACCGAATCCACCTTGAAATCCTCCGCGTCGGCAGGCCGATAGCTTGACCAGGCCACCGCAAGGCCACAACTGAGCGCAGCCAGGATCGAAAGGCCAACGACAGCCCGCGTCCTGTATTGGCTGACGAGTTCGCTGGCCAGGAGCCCCACGAAAGGCAGCGCGAGGAGCGTTGCCCAGTAGCTGAAGCGCTCCATCGTAAGCACTTCGAAGGCGCGGCCGAGAACCAGGTGAGCCACCGGAGTGGTTCCGCCGAGCCCCACCATGAAGGCCAGCCAGAAACCGAAGAGCAGCGGACGGAGCCGAACGACCGCGGAACCTCTCAGGAAGATGAACGGCAGGGCCAGGACCAGCGCGCCGTAGGGCACGAGGAAGTAGTTCAGGCCCCATTGCGGGCTCAGGATGTAATTCGCCCGGCTGGGGTGCGGAATCGGCGTCTGCGTGACCGGATAATGGAAGAGCGCGATCCAGAACGGAAGCAGCACGACGGCGATCGCCATACCCACCACCACCGTCATCACAGCGGTTCGCAGAACAAAGGCCAGGGTTGTGAGCGGTTTGCCCTCGTGCCGGTCCAGCAGAGTCAGAGCCAGCACAGGTATGGCGAAGAACATGGACCCGAAGAGCAGGGTTGCGTGGTGTGCAGCTGCCGCCGCAGTAAATAACGCGGCGCCCTTAAAGAAGGAACGCCCCCTCCCATAACGGACCCATTCGAAGAGGTAAGGAAGCGCGTTGAGATAGAGCGGGGCGGCGCAGGTTGTGGATAACTGCCCTGCGGAATAAACAAGAAAGCTCTCCGAACCAAGAAAGACACTGGCCAGCGCGGCAAATGAGGCGGCGCGCTCGTTCACCCACAGCGCGGCGAATCGATATACGCCGAGTGCCAGCAGCAGGATTCCGGCAAATTGCACGGCCATATAGGCCATGTCCAGACCTGTCAGGCGCGACACAACCGCGACCCACTGCTGAGGCAGCGGCGGATACGTGGCCTGCGAGAATCCTGCGTACCACTTTGCGTTCCATGGGTTGAACCAGTGATGAACGTAATGCGAGGCAAAGAAGATATGAAAATTGGTGTCGTACGATTTCAGGGGCAGCTTCATGAGCAGCAGCGGCGCATGAATTGCAAACGCGGCCATCAATATGAATGTCAATGGGATAGGCCGCTGGGAAGCTGAGACAGGTTCAACTCTTTGCAAAGGATCCCCTCACGAAAATCCTTTGGATTCCGGAGGCCTCCTGCGGGTTGCCTCGCGGAGATCGCCGAAAATCCACCAACAGCGCCTCGGCAGCCAACACTGATGCACCTCAGGGCATCCAACGCCAATGAATCTCGAAAGGGTTGTCCGGTGACATCTTGATTGCTCGACTTGGATGCCTCAGGATCTTTTTAGCAGTCGTGGTTGGCTGTGCGGGTTCGATCGGAAGAGCTCAGACGTACCAAATAGAGCCTCAGTCCCAAACCGGTCAGAAATCGCCTCCGTCCCAGACACTGGGCTGGGGATCGAACATCCAAAATGTGCGCCTTGCGCATGCAGCCGAGATGGCTTTGCAGCAGGGCGACCACGCCCAGGCGCTGAACTTCGCCCGGCGTGCCGCCGAATCGGCTCCGAACCAGCCCCAGCTGTGGTTTTTGCTGGGGTATGCAGCTCGGCTCGATGAGAGATTTCAGCTCGCAGTCGATGCCTATAGTCACGGACTTCGACTGAGCCCCGGGTCTCTGGATGGAATGTCTGGTCTGGCGCAGACCTACAGCATTATTGGGCGGACGGATGACGCTGAAAAGCTCCTGCGGCAAGTGACCACAGCCGATCCGAGGCGTATCGACGACGAGGTGTTGCTGGGCGACTTGATCATGCGATCGGGGGATTACAAATCCGCGCTCCAGCCGCTCAGCGAGGCGGAGCGCTTTCAGCCGGACGCACGTGCCGAGCTGTTGATGGCGATCTGTTACCAGCACCTGAACCAGCTCGATCGTGCCCATCGCTACCTGGAAATGGCGAAGGGCCGTGCTCCGGATGACCCCGATGTCCAGCGTTCTCTCGCAGGCTATTATCGTGAAATCGGGGATTATGGGGATGCGATTACAGCGCTGAAATCAATTCGTGATCCGAAGCCGGATGTCGATGCCGAACTCGGCTACACCTATCAGCTTGACGGCCGGCCGGAAGATAGCGCCAGGCTGTATACGCTTGCCGCCAATGCCCTGCCGAAAGATAACGGCCTGCAGCTTTCCGCTGCGCAGGCCGATGTGGATCTTGGAGAGTTCAGGCGCGCCGATGCTTTTTTGGCGCGCGCGGCCGGTATTGATCCGGGCTTCTACCGGCTGCATGCGATCCGCGGTCAGATTGCCCGGCTGCAGAACCACGAGGACGACGCGGTCCGCGAATACAGCGCCGCCCTCGCCCTTCTTCCTGAAGTGCCCGCAGAAGGCCCGCTGTACGGCATCCAGCTGCATATGGACCTGATGCAGCTCTACCAGGACACAGGGCAGCAGGACGCAGCGCGGGAGCAGCTCGCAACGGCTCAGAAGCAGATCGCGGGGCTGAACGAGAAAGGCCCCGGCAGAACCGGATTTCTCCGTCTGAGAGCGCTGATCGAAATGAGCGGAGGCGATCTGCCGGATGCAGACCGGGACCTGAACGATGCGCTCGCCCTGAATGCAAAGGATCCTGCGAGCCTGCAACTCGACGGCGATCTGCTGATGAAGATGGGCCGCGCTCAGGACGCCGTTATTGCTTACAGGAAGATTCTGGAGAGCAACCCGACCGACCGCTTTGCCCTCACATCTCTCGGATATGCGTCGCGGGCAGCTGGGCAGGATCAGGAAGCGGAGAAGATATTTAAGCAGCTGGCGCGGGACTATCCCACGCTGTATATTCCCTGGCTGGCCCTGGGCGATCTGTACACGGCGCGACGGGAGTACGCCAGAGCTCAGCTTGCCTACAGCAAGGGATATGGGCTGGCTCCGATGAATCCGCTCATCGTGGCGGGTGGAATGAATGCTGGCATCGAGGCTCACAAGCTGGATCTTGCGGGGGTCTGGCTGAAGCGTGTGACTCCGGCCATGAAGGACGATCCTCAGGTCCTCCGCGAGGAAGAGCGATACCTGAGCTTCCGCGGGGAGTATGCACAATCCGCCGCGGTGGGCGAAAAAGTCATCCGGATGCTGCCCGAAGACCGGGATGTTGTGGTCTATCTCGGTTACGACCTGCTGGACCTCCAAAAGTACAACCAGCTGCTGAGCCTGACGAAAAGATATAACAGGATTCTTCCCCATGAGCCCGACATTCCTCTGCTGGCTGGATATGTGCATGAGCATGACGGCCAGCTCCAGCTGGCGCGAGAGGATTTCAGCGAGGCGCTGGATCGCAATCCCGACATTGCTACCGCATACGTGAATCGCGGTTACGTGCTGCACGACCTGCATCGTCCCAGGGAGGCCGCGGCGGATTTCGAATCGGCCCTGAAGCTCGAGCCCAAAGACGCCGAAGCTCATCTTGGCCTGGCTTATGCGAGCCTCGACCTTCGTAAGCCGCTGATGGCGCTGCGGGAAGCAGCTCTGGCCCGGCAGACAATGGGGAACTCAGAGCCTGTCCATCTGATTCGTGCCACAGCCTTCGGGCTTCAGGGCTACCTGAGCAAGGCTGCTGCCGAATATCGGGCAGCCCTGAAGTTCAGCCCCGACGATGGCGGCCTGCATCTGGCCCTTGCAACCACGCTTTATACTGAGCGGCACTATCAGCAGGCCATCGACGAACTGCTGATTGCCCACAGGCTTTCTCCCGAAAACGATCTCATCTGCGCATGGCTGGCCCGCGGCTATGCCCACCTTCAGGAACGGGATCCAACCCTGGAATATGTCCGCCTTGCGGAGCAGGGTGCGCGGATGGAACAGGTGTCCCGGAACGATCCACCCGCCAATGCCAGCCAGGTGTATGTCTTCACCGGCGAAGCTCTGGGGCTGCTGGGTGAGCAGGACGCCGCGATGGACCGCTTCAGCCGCGCGCTGACCATGCCCGACAGCAATCGCGTGAGCGTACGCCTTGCCATTGCAAGCCTGATGGCACGCGAAAATCGCACTGACGATGCAACCCGTCAGATAGCCCTGGCTCTGATGGAAGCCGAAACGGGAGAAACCCTTCCGCCTACCGGCGCTCAGTATATCCAGGCATCGGACATTTTCCGCCAGGTACACGATTACCGGTTGTCCGAGACCTACCTGCGACGTGCGGAGGCGGCGGGCGCATCCGACACCACTGTGAGGATCGGTCTGGCCAACACATTCCTGGCGCTGGGTGAAACGGCCAGGGCCCAGGCCGAGCTGGCCGCAATCAACACCGCAGCCGATGAGGAGCCTGACTATCAGTACCTGCTCGCAGAAGCCAATGTATACCGCCAGGAGCACGAGGGTACACAGGCGCTGACCGCGTTTGCTCAGGCGTCGGACGCGGCGGGCGACGATCAAACCGCGGAACAGGGGCTTATCGATGCCGGGGCCGACGAGGGACTCCGCATCACGCCGACGCTGAGCATGCTTTCCGATGTTTCCGTTGAGCCGATCTTCGAAGACACTACCGTATACGTGCTCGATTCGAAGCTGGATGCCAATTTTCCCGTTCCGATTGCAGACACTTCCCTTCTTCCGCCGCCTCGCTCGTCACTCGAGACGCAGTGGACCGCTGCCTATCATCTCCATCTGAATAACCTGCCGACCGCCAGTGGCTTCTTCCAGTTGCGCAACGCCCGCGGCCTCATCTCGGTACCGGCTACCAACTCGATTGTCAACCGCAATACCACCGACTATTCATTCAGCCTCGGTTTGAATCCAGTAGCGCATATCGGACGCAATGTACTGACCTTCAATAACGGGATTCAGGGGACAGTACGGCGCGATTCCCTGTCGCCCGCCCAGATGAACCAGAACCTGTTCCGCGTTTTCACTTACATGTCCACCAGTTCCTTCTTTAATGCCGTATCCATGGACGCTTATATCATTCACGAAGTAGGCCCATTTACCGAGATCAATCTTCACTCCCGTGCCACTTCCGGCGCTGTGGACTTCCGTGTCGGTTCCCCATGGGGAAAGACCGCGCTGGTGACAGGATGGGGCGCGAATGACCAGCAGTTCACCCCCGCCGGCATCGAAGACTACTACACATCCTCCTACATAGGCGTCGATCGTCGGGTTTCCGATCGGCTCGAGATTCGGGCGCTCGCGGAAGATCTGCGCGCGTGGCGAATCGTGAGTCCGCACTCGGGAATTTCCCAGGCCCTCCGTCCGGCGGCCGACGTTCAGTTCTTCCCCACACGCAACTGGAGCGTGCAGGGCTCGGTGGCCTACAGCAGGACGCAGGGCTTTCACGTCTATGACGCCATCGAAAGCGGCTTTTCTGTTTCCTACGGAATGCCGGTTCATCGCCGGTTCAGAGACGACAGCAGCGATGTCGTCCTGCAGTATCCGATCCGCTTTGCCGCGGGTTTGCAGGAGGAAACCTTCCCCAACTTCAGCGCTGCCAATAATCAGCAATTCAGACCTTATGTAAGTATCAGTCTGTTCTGAGAGCGACCCTTGATGAAGATCTGCTTAGTTGCAACCTTTCCTCCCAGCGGACGCCAGCTGAATGAGTACGCGTTTCATATTGCCAGAGAGTTACAACGCAGATCCGATATTGATCTGACAATCCTCGGCGATCAATTGACGGATTATGAATTCGCGACGGACGAAGACGGAAAACCGATTCCTGCCCAGCGGCAGCCGGAGTTACCCGGCTTCGACGTCATCCGCTGCTGGAACTTCAATAGCCTTGCGACCCCGGTGCGCCTCCTGAGCACGATTCGGCGCATTTCGCCGGATGTCGTATGGTTCAATCTCGTCTTCTCGAGCTTCGCCACCCCGGATAACCCCCTTGCCGCGCTGGCCGGTCTCACCGCGCCCGCCCTCACGCGAGCGGCCGGCTACTATACCCACATCACGCTGCATCATGTTCTCGAGCATGTGGATTTTGCCGCGGCCGGTGTGAAGAGGGATATGGTCTTCCGGCTTGGAACCGATGTTGCCACGAGGGCCCTGCTCAAAGCACATTCGGTATCGGTGCTGCTCCCCGGATACCGGCGCACGCTGATCACCAAATATTCCGCGAACAACGTCTTGCTCGGAACACATGGAACGTTCGCTTCCACTCCGAGTCCGCCTGACCTCTCCCGTCGCGGCGATCCGGAACATCGCATTCTCGCGATCGGACACTGGGGTACCTATAAGCGCCTCGAAACCCTGATGCAGGCCCTTCCGGCAATCCTGAAAAAGATACCGAATGCCAGGCTTATTGTGGCCGGCGCCAACCACCACACGAAGGCCGGATACTGGGAGTCCATTCGCGCCACTCATGCAAAGGGATTGCCGATCGACTTCAGGGGATACGTCCCTGAAGATGCAATTCCTGAACTCTTTCGCACCACCTCCGTCCTGGTCATGCCCTACGACTCGGCAACTGGTTCAAGCGGTCCTGCTCATCAGGCGTGCGAATTCGGAGTACCCATCGTTTGCGCTGACATCTCCGACTTCCGCGACATGGCCTCGGATGAAGAGATGGCTGTTCGCTTCTATCGAAAGGGCGATGCAGCCGATATGGCGGACCAGGTGATCGCGATCCTCGAGTCCCCGGAACTGCAGCGGCGTATGGCGGAACGCAACTACGCGGCGGGCGTCCAGATGACGATGAGCGCGGTCGTCCGCAACTATCTTCGCTGGTTTGAACTGCACCGGTGCAAAAAGGCCATGCGCAGCGCAGGGATCCTGCCCGGGCGTCGCCGGGTGCGGCTGCGTTCCCTGTTGTCCCGGGGCCCCAGCGACCCATCTGCATGGATCTCGAAGCCTGAATCAGAGAAAGATTACGTGAACGATGAACGCGCTATTTTGGAGACCGAAACGAACGACAGCACTGGTTTTGCATCTCGCGACCAGCATCCCCGGAGCAGGACAGCGGCTCCGCAGGAGCACCCGCTCGGAGAAGGCTACCAGTCCTCCCCAACCCTCGAAACTGATTTCTGAGGCTGGCTTCGGGATTCTGCTATCGAGTGAATTCCGGATCCCCGGACCGCCCTGCCTTACTGCCCTCAGAAGGAGAACGTCGTGACAAGGGTTCGTTTCTACCGGCTGTTGGCCGCCCTGCTTCCGTCGATGTGCCTGGTTATTCTGCTTGATGGATGCGGCGTGAAGCTTGCGACCCAGAATGGAACGGGAGGCTCTGCCCCGGCGCCGACTGTGAATATCACGGCGAAACCTGCCTCGGTTGCGGCTGGAGGTTCGGCCATTCTGACCGTGATCGCAGCGAATGCCTCAGGGGTAAGAATAGCCGGATCAGACGGGAGTAGCTATACCCTCGGGCCGAGCGGCGGAACGCAGGCGGTCTCCCCCACAAAGACCACCACCTATACCGCTACCGCCTCAGGAACCGGAGGAACCGCTTCGGCCACAGTCACAGTTACGGTTGGCGCAAGCGGGGCCGGACCTACCATAAGCATTATTGCCAACCCGACAGCCATTACCGCAGGCGCATCCTCTACTCTTACCGTTACTGCCACGAATGCAAACCAGATAACAGTAACCGGCACCGACGGGAGCAGCTACACTCTCAAACCCGCCGGTGGAACCCAGATCGTCACTCCGGCCGTCACGACAACCTATACCGCCGTGGCCACCGGAACTGCCGGCAAGGCCGTGACCACGGCGACCGTCATGGTCACAAGCGCTGCTCCGCCTGCTGTCACCATCACCGCCAGTCCAGCATCGGTTATCTCCGGCGGCTCCTCCACCCTGACGGTGACAGCCACCAACGCAACCCAGTTGATCGTAACGGGCACAGATGGAAGCAGCTATACCCTGACGCCCGCGGGCGGCACACAGGTCGTGACTCCGGCCTCGACCACAACCTATACGGCAACCGCCACGGGACTCGGGGGAAAGGCCACTGCCTCCGCGACTGTTACGGTCACTGCGCCGCCCGTACCTTCGGTCACCATCACCGCCGATCCATCCTCCATTGCCAGGGGCAGTTCATCCACATTGACTGTTATCGCGGTCAATGCCACCCAGGTTACGGTCACAGGCACAGACGGAAGCACCTATACGCTGTCGCCCACCGGTGGCACGCAGTCGGTTACGCCATCGGCCGATACAACCTACACCGCAACAGCGACCGGAGCTGGAGGAACCGCGAATGGTTCCGCGACGGTAACCGTTGTTGCCCCGGGCAGCGTTCTGGCGATTAACCATGTCATCTTCATGATGCAGGAGAACCATACCTTCGATAATTACTTCGGCATGCTGAATCCCTATCGTCAAGCCCATGCCTGGACGGTCAGCAACGACCACAAGGCTTATACCGTGGATGGGATCGATGACAAGCTGAATACGATCAGCAACGTCAATGACGAAGGACAGTCGTTCTCCCTGTTCAGGTTCACGAGCACCTGCATCGATGACGACAGTTCAGACTGGCTGGCGAGCTATGGCGACGTCAACCGGTATGACTTCCTCACCACACGGCCTATCCTGACCGATGGCTTTGTCCACACCGCGGAAGGATATGCCAGGAGTTGCCTGGCTGGCGGGGGATGCTCGGGTCAGTTCACCGACACCGCCGGGCAGCGCGCGATGGGTTACTACGACCAGGGTTTTCTGAACTACTACTACTACATGGCCTCGCAGTTTGCCATCTCGGACCGCTGGTTCTCTCCGGTCTCCAGCAAGACGGTAGATAATCGCATCGCAACCCTTACAGGAGGGACGACACAGGGCCTGGTCAACGACCCGGGGAGCGATGACCACCTTCCACAGCTGGATATAACGACAATTTTTCAGGAGCTGGATAGCGCGCACGTATCGTGGAAGATCTACTATAGCGTTACTCAGGGTTATTGCCTGCAGGAAGAAGACTGCGCAGTGGGAGGAAACGCGAGGTACCCGGCAACGCAGTTCTCTCACCTGAGTTATTCGTATCAGTACCTCTACGAAAATCCGTCAGGCGCTCCGTGTACAGGCTCTACGCAGCCATCGAGCGTGGTGGGCGATTCGACGAACTCGTTCTGCATCGATATCAATCATATTGCGCCCCTCTCAACCTTCTTTACCGATCTGACGAATGGCTCATTGCCGAGTTTCTCTTTCATCGAACCGGGCTACGGGAATAACGACGAGCATCTTGGTTCAGGGCAGTCCATTCTCCTGGGCCAGGCTCAGGTCGCGAATATCATTAATGCCTTTATGGGCAGCCCCGAGTGGTCGGATTCAGTCTTCTTCCTTGCCTATGACGAAGGTGGAGGCCCGTACGATCATGTACCACCCGTCCCCGGTCACTCAAACGACAATACCGATCCCTCAATGGGAACAATTCCGGACATCTCCAGCATCGCGGTCAATCCCGATAACTATTTTCCGTGCGTGCCGCCCGGCGGGACGCCGACAACTCACTGCGACCTGTCCGCGATCGATCCCGGTGCGAATCCCGCTGACGCTCCGGCTGTCGAGGGCTTTGCAGCTCAGTTGGGCTTCCGCACTCCCAACATGGTGATCTCGCCGTTTACTCGTCCCCATTATGTTTCTCATATCCCGATGGATCACACGGCGATTATCAAATTCGTCGAGAGCCGGTTCATCAGCGGTTCAGCACACCTCACCGCGCGCGATGCCGCTCAGTCCAACCTGCTCGACTTCTTTGATTTCACCGCTGTCCCGTGGGCGACCCCGCCGTCGCCCCCCAATCCGGTAACGGCGCAGACCCTTGGATACGACCCATGCACGCCCACCAGGATGGGGCCGTGAGGCGGACTGCCCTGCCCGGCTCTTCTCCTGAAGAGGAGCCGCGCCCCGGGGCTTGATCCTGATTGCAGCCTGGGAACTGCAGGGAAAGATCGGAACCCGAAAACCACGTCGCCGGTCCGCACGCCTGATCGGGGACGTCCTCAATCAGGCGCTACCCCAGCTGGATCATAAGTCACATCCGCGACAGCACTACCGCTTTCGCGGGGTGACGGCCTGGCCTCGATCATGGGCAATCGGTTCCAGATCCGATCCGTAATAGAGCTTTTCAACCACAGGGAATCCCGGCATCTGCACCAGGTAAAGCTCTTCTGCGGGTAATTTGAGAAATACTCTTCCCGACGAACCGGTCGTCTTCACCCGCACCTTCTGTCCTGCCCTGAACATCACGCCCGGAATCCTAAGCTGCCGCGGAAGTCCCGTGGAATCCCTCGGCGGTATCAGCGGGATCACCCGGAATCGCCAGATTCCCGTGCCGGCCGGGCAACGATTATGATAGGTGCATTCTCCATGGGCCCCGCCCCCGGGGCATTCCATCGGCCGGTGCCACTGGGGTGAAGGGCGGACACCCTGCACATGGCGGCGGTCCTCAGGATGACCTGCAATCGGACAATGAGGTTACTCACCAGGTTTCTGAAGGACGAGTCCGGCCAGGACATGGCCCGATATGCCATCATCGCGCTGCTGATAGCCCTGGCAGTCATTCTGGCGGTGCCGCGCCTTCGCGAGGAAATCGATAACCTGCTGTACAGCATCGGCGACCGCCTCTGAAACCCCGGCCCCCACTCATCAGCCAGATGCCGCACTGCGGATCGTTTCCTCCAGCGTGTACTGGCGTACCAGTTTCCGAAATGCATTCACCTGATCCTCTGCCCAGGCGGGGGATTTGCCCAGTTCTCCCGCCAGCAGCTCCGCGGTATGCGGTGCTGCCTCCAGTGCCGCGCGCGCATTGAGCAGAAGTGCCCGCGTGCGGCGCGACAGAACATCCTCGACGGTTCGCGCCATCTCTTCCCTCGCTGCCCACACTACTTCAGCCGCGATATACGGCAGCTCGGCGTGCAGCCGCGCCGCCAGGGCCGGAGTCTCTTCCGCCAGCTTCTGTACCTGCGCCGCATCCGTCCCATAAACCGCCAGGCTTCCCAGCTCTTCTGCCTGTTCATAGAATCCGTGAATCGGAACGGTCTCCGTGACGCACCGTGCTTCGCGCAGCCTGCCCAGCGTAATGGCATAGTCCACACAGTCTTCGGCCATATGGCGATAGGTTGTCCACTTCCCGCCCACGATTGTCAGCAAACCCGAACTGTCGATCTGGATCGTGTGGTCCCGGGACAGGGCCGAGGTCTTCCTGCGGTCCGAACCGGCAGCTTTGACCAGCGGACGAATCCCCACATAGACGCTCAGAACATCCTCGCGGTCAGGCTTTCTGCTCAGATACCGGCCGGCGGTATCGAGGACGAAATCAATCTCCTCCTCGAACGGAAGCGGCTCGTAGGACGGTTCTTCGATCGGCGTGTCCGTCGTGCCAACCAGGGTGTGCCCATGCCAGGGGATGGCAAACAGAACCCGCCCGTCGCTGGTATGGGGCACCATGATCGCCGTGTCGCTGCGCAGGAACGACCCGTCGAACACCAGGTGTATTCCCTGGCTGGGCGCGATCATCTTTTCCGCCGATCCGTCGGCCATCTGCCGCACCTCATCGACGAAGATCCCCGCCGCATTCACCACGACCTGGGCTGCAATCCTGAGCTCTTCCCCGCTCTCCCCGTCCACGGCGATCACACCATCCACAAAGCCGTCGTCCCCGCGTGTCAGGCCCGTCACTCCCGCGTAGTTCAACACCGTTCCACCGTGATCCGCCGCGGTGGCCAGCAGGTGGGTCAGAAGCCGGGTGTCGTCGAACTGCCCATCGTGGTAGATCACGCCTCCCCGCAGGCCTTCCTGCTGGATATTGGGCAGCCGTTCCAGCGTCTCCTCGCGCGAGAGGATGCGCGAGGTGCCGAAACCGTAGCGGCCCGCCAGCACGTCATACACGCGCAGGCCGATCCCGTAAAACGGCGTCTCCCACCATGAGTAATTCGGCACCACGAACGGCAGATTGTGCACCAGATGAGGCGCGTTCCTGCGCAGGATGCCGCGCTCCCGCAGAGCCTCCATGACAAGTGAGATGTTGCCCTGTTCCAGGTACCGCACCCCGCCGTGGGCCAGCTTCGTGCTGCGGCTTGATGTGCCCTTGCCGAAATCCTCGCGCTCCAGCAGCAGCGCCTCGTACCCGCGGGTCGCCGCATCCACGGCAATGCCGGCTCCGGTTGCACCCCCTCCGATGATGACCAGATCCCAGGGCCTTTTGCGCTCCCGAATGCTTGCCAGCATCCTCTCCCGTCTCACGTTCGTCACCCCCTGAAGCTTCCGCCCGCGACGGCGCGTCGCGCCGTTTCTCTCGCCCAGCCCGCTTCTTACGAAGCGTCCGGCGGGCGGGCCATTGTCCTCTATGGTAGAGCCTTCATGGGATTGCGATGCCGCAGACAGCGCCTCCCCGGCGGGCAGAGCCTGACTCCAGGCGCCGGACTGAACGTGATCACCCGATCAGCTCGGTGCTGCTCTGCTCCCTGTCGGACCGTCACATTCCCCCATCGCCGGCTATGGGGCAGGCAGATTCCGAAGGACGCCCGTAAGAGTGCGTGATCCGGGTCACGCGCCCTGGCGGTTCCGTTGCGGTACGATGACAGCTGTGCAGGTCCTTGTCTACTCCGCCTTCTGGTGCCGCGACTGCCGTGAAGCCAAGCGGTTTCTCGATGTCCACAAAATCCCTTACACCGAGATCGACATCGAGGAAAGTCCCGGCGCCGCCGACGAGGTGATCGCCCGCGTCGGGAAACGTGCCATTCCTCAGTTTGTCATCGATGGCGAGTGGATCCAGCCCTACCGCCCCGGCCGGGGCTTCCTTTATGCCGAGATGACCGCCCGTTTCGGCCTCGGCAACGGTCTGCGGAAGCCCTGACTCCTGCTGCATCAGACGCGGGAACCAAATTGCCTCCCCCTGCGTATTTCTGAGCGCAGTTCATCGGAGAGGGCCCGCAGTGAATCAGACTCGCAAAAAGCGGAAGAAGGGCTGGTGGGTCTGGACCGCCGTTGCCGTCGTGCTGGTGATCATCGGAGTCGCAGCGGCGGCAGCACGCGGCGGCAGTACCAGGATTCCAGCCGCGCGCCTTGCTAAGGTCACGCGCGGCGATATTGCCAGGTCCGTCGTGGCAACCGGCCCCATCGAGCCCATTACCAAGGTCGAGCTCAAGTCCAAAGCCAGCGGTATTGTCGAAAGGCTCTACGTCGACATCAACCAGATGGTCCACAAAGGACAGGTGCTGGCCCAGCTGGACCAGCAGGAGATCCTGGCCCAGGTGGCCGCGGCCCGCGCCCAGCTGGCGGCGGCTGAGGCCAATGTCACCACCTGCACGGCCAACATCACCCAGGACAACGTGAACGCCGCTGCTCCCGATCTTCCCATGTATGCGGAGACCTGGCGGCGCAATGTGCGGATGGCCCAGGAGGGCATCGTTTCCCAGCAGGCGCTCGATAATGCCGAACGTGACTACCTGGCCGAGAAGAACAAGCATGACAGCGCCGTCGCCCAGATTGGCGTCGACGAGGCGAAGCTGCAGCAGGCCAAAGCCCAGGTACAGCAGGCGCAGGCCAGCCTCGATCAGCTCAATGAGCAGCTCAGCTACACCACGCTCGTGGCTCCCATCGACGGCATGGTGCTCTCCCGCGATGTCGAGGTCGGCGATGCCGTCAGCTCCATCCTCGTCCTGGGTTCCACTGCCACGCTCGTCATGACCATTGGCGATATCCACCAGGTCTATGTCGATGGAAAGGTCGACGAGGCTGATATCGGCAACGTCTACCTCGGCCAGCCTGCCCGTATTCATGTCGAGTCATTTCCCAGCAGGGTCTTCTACGGCAAGGTCACCAAGATCGCCCCCCTGGGCGTGACCAAAGACAACGTCACCACGTTTGAGGTCCGCGTCTCCATCGACAACCCCAACAACGAACTCAAGGCCAACATGACGGCCAACGCGGAAATCGTGGTCACCCAGCACCACAACGCGCTCAGCGTCCCTGAACAGGCCATGACCTGGGACAACAACAAGAACGCGTTTGTCTTCGTGCCCGATCCGAAGGCCAAAGACGGCCAGAAGAAGATACCGGTAGTCGCCGGGATTTCCAACGGCAGCCGTACGGAAATTCTTTCCGGCCTGAATGAAGGAGATACGGTCGTGCTCCAGCAATGAAGGGCGCGGCCGGCGCATTTTTTCCCCCAGGAGGAATCCACGATGCTTCGCCGCACAACTTCGATCCTCATCGCCGCCGCTTTATTCGCCGTCCTTGCGCCCGCAGCGGCCCGCGCCGCCGACGGCACCTTCGACAAGACCCTCCACGTCAGCGGTCAGGTCATTCTCAGCGTGAACACGGGCGCTGGGTACATTCATGTCTCCCCGGGAGCCGGCAGCGACGTGCACATCATCGGTCACGTGCACGCCAGCGGCTGGGGCTTCGGCAGCTCCGCCGACGACCGGGTGCACCAGCTCGTCTCCAGTCCCCCCATCGAGCAGAGCGGGAACATCATCACCGTTGGCAGGCACCTGAACTGGCTTCACAACGTCTCCATCGATTACGACATCACCGCGCCTCGGGGAACCGATCTTGATGCGAGCTCGGGCTCCGGCGATCTGCGCATTCAGGACCTCGGCGGCTCGCTCAAGGCCAACACCGGCTCCGGCAGCATCAATGCCAACGGCGTTACCGGCCGTGTCGTTCTGGAAACCGGCTCGGGAGAAATCCGGGCCGATCTTCATTCCGCCAGCGATGTTCGGGCGGAAACCGGCAGCGGGGGTATTCATCTGCAGGGAGTCGACGGAGCGCTCTTCGCTGAGACGGGCTCGGGCGATATTGAAATCGGAGGTCAGCCCGGCTCCAACTGGAAGATCGAGACCGGTTCGGGCTCTGTGACTCTGAATACCGGCAATGCCCATTTCACGCTCGATGCCAGTACCGGCTCGGGCGATGTGCGCAGCGATCCGCCCATCAGCACGCACGGCAGCCTCGAGCGCCATCACATCCAGGGCGACATCAATGGAGGAGGCCCCACCGTTCGCGTCCAGACCGGTTCGGGCGACATTCGCATCCACTGATTCGCCGAGGGAAGTCACGCTGCGCCGGTTGCCTGCCTGCGTCCCGGCAGCAGCAGAATTCCTGCCTTCGCGCCGTGGCGCAGCACAAACCGCGACAGCGGCTCGTGGCCCACGTGGACGGCGAGCAACCCGCGAAACAGTTCCGGTCGGGCTGCCATGGCCTCCAGGGCCCGGCGTCGCAGCCACGGCGCGCCATCCATGCGCAGCAGCAGCGCGGCCATGCGTCGCGGCAGGGCCAGGATTCCGGAGTGGCCTGCCTCGTAGGGCTCCAGACCGCCCGCTTCCAGCGACTCCGCCAGCAGCAGCGCCTGCCGAAACCCCAGCGCCAGTCCCTCTCCGGTGATGGCGTCGATCGAGCCCGAGGCGTCCCCGACGAGGGCCACATTGCCGAGCGTCACTCGAGCAAGTTGCCGCGTCACGGTCAGCGAGCCTCGTTCCCGCGTCGTTTGTGCCGCTCCCGCCAGCTTGCCGCACAGGAATGGGATGGCCCCCACCACATCGCCCAGTCGCACGCCGGGGATCCGGCTCATGGCGGAAACGCTGATCTCCTGGGATCCCACGGGAGTGATGCACGCCTGGCCCAGCCTTCCCCAGTGCACCTCGACATGAGGGCCCCACGGCGCCACGCGAAAATGCGCCCGGAATCCATAGCGGCGGCTGCGTATTGTGCCGGTTTCCAGGCCTGCCCACGCCCGAAGCCGCGACCCCAGCCCATCGGCTCCCACGAGCCATCGGTAATGGCAGCAATTTCCGGCAATCAGCAGTCTCCCGTTCTTCGCCAGGAGGGGCGTGTTCCACAGCATCCGCACGCCAAGCTCAGAGGCGCGGTCCACCAGCAGACGCTGCAGAGCGGTCCGGCGCATCCCAATTCCCGGGCCCTGCGGAAAATCCGCGCTCACGCGAGCCCCTTCATCGGCAAAGACCATCCCCCGGAACTCCGCTCCGCCGCCGGCACGCAGGTCGACACCCAGTCGCGCCAGGTCACGGTGAGAATCGGGCATCAGTCCCTCGCCGCAGGCCTTATCGATGGGCGGCCGCAGCGCATCGGCCAGCAGCACATCGGCCCCGCGCTGGCGCAGCGCAATGGCCGCCGCCAGACCCGCTGGTCCCCCACCGGCAATCAGCACATCGCAGTGCATGCGCCTACCACTCCAGCAGCAGCATCTCCGCGCAGAAACCCGGGCCCATGGCAGCCAGAACGCTGCGCGTTGCCGGCGCGGGCCGCCGGGAGCTCATGACTTCGTCCAGCACCAGCAGGACCGACGCCGACGACAGGTTTCCAACCCGGCGCAGGACCTCCCACGAGACTTCCAGCGCTTCTCTGTCCAGGCTGAGCGCCTCCGCCGTCGCCTCCAGCACCTTCGGCCCGCCCGTATGCATGATCCACGAACCGATATCTCCCCGCGTCAGCTCCTGCTTCTCCAGAAAGCCATCCACATCCCGCCCCAGGTTCTCCCGCACAACTCGCGAAACATCCGGCGACAGCACGATCCGGAATCCCTGTTCCGAGATATCCCAGCCCATCACGTTTTCCGTATCCGGATAAAAGACGCTGTGGCTGGCCAGAATGCGCGGTCCCCGCCGCGGAATCGCATCTCCGGCTACCAGGACCACGGCCGCTCCGTCGCCAAAAAGTCCCGAGGAGATGAGGTTGGCCATCGAGGTATCGTCGCGCTGCCACGTCAGCGAGCACAGCTCCACCGAGAGCAGCGCCGCCACCTGATCGGGGTACGCCCGCACATAATCCGCGGCGCGGCTGAGCCCCGCGGCTCCGGCTACACAGCCCAGTCCGAAAATCGGATTGCGCCGGATATTCGGCGACAGCCCCATCCGGTTCACCAGCCGCGCATCAATCGACGGGCTGGCTACCCCTGTTACCGTAACGAAGAAGATCGCGCCGATCCTCTCGCGCCCCAGGCCCGCTCGCCGCAGGGCACAGTCAATTGCCCGCTCCCCCAGTTCCTCGGCAGTTTCGATCCAGACGTTGTTGACCTTGCCCCAGGTGTCGAGCGCCCCGTATTCCTCGAGGCGCCGCGAAAAATAGCGCCCCTCCACCCCGGTGCGCATGTGCAGCCGCTCCAGCACCGCCGCAATCTGGGAATCTCTGCTCCAGTACGCCAGGAGTGCGTCCACCACCTCCCGCTGCCTGTAGTAGTGCGGGGGAAATGTGGCCGAGGTAGACAGAATATGCATTCGATTGCGTGTACGCCGCCCAATGTTTCCGTTCGTGCCCGGCAGAATGTCCGCCCCTCACAGCCGCGCTGCTGCGTCCATCCCGTGCTTCCCGGCGACCGCTTCAGCCGCTTTTTCGGCGGCTTCCACGGTGTGCGCGATCAGTGTAGCAATGGTCATCGGGCCCACGCCTCCCGGCACCGGCGTGTAGGCCGAGCAGCGGTCCATCGCACCCGCCAGTTCGATGTCGCCCACCCCGCCGGGATGGTACCCTGCATCGACCACCACGGCCCCATCCCGAATCCATTCGCCGCGGATGAACTGCGCCTTGCCCACAGCGCCAACCACGATCTCCGCGCGCCGCACCACCTCCGGCAGATGCCGGGTACGCGAGTGGCAGATCGTCACCGTCGCGTTGGCCGCCAGCAGCATCATGGCCATCGGCCGTCCCAGGATCGGACTGCGCCCCACAACCACCGCCTCGCGCCCTTCAAGGGGAATCTCATAGCGCCGCAGCAGGCGCATGATCCCCGCCGGGGTCGCGGATCCATAAGCAGGCTCATCCATCGCCATGCGTCCAAACCCGTGGCTGGTCACTCCATCCACGTCCTTCTCCAGCGCAATGCGGTCGAAGCAGGCGCGCTCGTCGATCTGCTTCGGCACCGGATGCTGCAGCAGAATCCCCCGCACCCGGGGATTTGCATTCAGCTCCTCGATCGCGCCCAGCAGTTGCTCCGTGGACGTGTGCCCCGGCAGCGCAATACTCAGCGACTCCATGCCCACTCGACGGCAGGCGTTGCCTTTCATGCGGACGTAGGTCGCCGAAGCCGGGTCGTCGCCCACGAGAATCGTGGCAAGAATGGGAGGTTCTTTGAGAACGCTCTGCAGGAGCCGCTGCACCCGCACCGTCAGTTCGGCTTCCAGTTCCTTTGCATACGCTTTTCCGTCGAGGACAATGCCCGCCATGAATCCAGTGTACGGGCTGCATGCGCTCGCCGGATTCCAGCAACCGCCGCTCAGATCGTCCGAATGATCCGCACCGGCAGAAATATAAGGGCCCCCACCAGTTCCAGCGCGCCTCCCACGGCAATTCCCAGGACTCGAAAGGGCAGCAGAATGAGCCAGACGATGGGATACAGTACCAGCGCCAGCAGGGCCAGCGGCCAGCACAGAACGAAAAGGATGCACCACAGAAGAAACTTGATCATCATGCCCTCCCCGGGGCGGTTCCCGTCAGGCGGAACATCCTCTCAGGGCTTGAGAGCGATTACGCAGTCCGCGCCGTCCCGGTTCCCTTATCCGCCCGCTACCGCGGCTCGTGGAGGCCCAGCGCAGCCAGCACCTCGGCATCCGGCCTGGTGAGGCCCCCCGCCTTGGTGACCACCCCGAAATTAGCCTGATAATCCCACATCGCCCACCCGATATGATTCCTCTCCAGCGCTACCCGCATGTCGTGGATCCACTGCGCCCGCATCGCCGGCGGAGCATAGTCGCGCAGCACCCCAAACTCACCGCAGTACACCGGAGCATGATGCAGGCTCGACCATCTCGCGGCAAACTCCATCGAATTCTCCACCCGGGCCGCGTCCCAGCGGTTCTCCCCATACTGATCGAGGAAATACGCCCCGGACAACGTCGGTTCCTCATTCAGTTTGGGTGCCACGTCCAGCGGCGTCGACGGATACGGAATCGCCCGTTCCGGCCGCACCTCGGGACTGGTCCAGGTCGCACCCTGATGCGTGAAGGCAAACGGCTCGTAATCGTGAAACGTATAGATGATATTTCGATCTGCAAGAGGCTCCAGAATAAGCAGATCCTGCAGCCCTGACCAGTGCGCCCCGGCAGCGATGATCGTGTTCCGCGGAGCGGCCTCCCGGATCGCCTCCGCTACCGTCGCTTCAATCCCCTGCCACCGGTACGGATCGTTCTGTTCCGGCTCATTCATGATCTCGAAAAAGATGTGCTCGGGATCCACCGGACCAAAGTGCCGTGCCAGGTCGCGCCACAGCGCAGCGAAATCCTCCACTCCCGACGACCCCTGAAAAAGCTGAGCCTTGTAGTCGCTGCTCGGATGAATATCGATGACTACGGACAGGTGGTTATCCAGCATGGTCCGCACCGCGCGGTCCAGTTCCGTCATGAAGGGCGTTTCCCTGCCCGTGCGCTGCCAGGCGACCAGCGGACCCGCATCGATGCTCAGTCGGCAGTGGTCGAACCCCATGCGGGCGATCAGGGCAATGTCCTTTGGCGTCGTATACGTCTCCAGCCGCTGCGGAGAGTAGTCTCCCGCCTGCGCAAACCACATGCTGGTATTGATTCCGTGCCGGAGATGCAGCGCCCGCTCGAAAGCAATCGAGTTCTCATCCTGGGCGGCGGCGGATGCGGCGATGCAAAGGAGAAGAACAGCAACGATGGAGGAGCAGCCCCTGGAGCTTCGCATACGCGTCGGTTATAGCACGCGATATGCTGAGTTTTGCGAAACCTCACTCATACCCCGGGTTCGCGCCCCGAAGGCGCAACCGGCGAGGGCGACTCCGCCCGCGCCGTCCGCGAGATGTTCGATCGGGTTGCCCCCCGTTACGACCTGCTGAACCACCTCCTTTCCTGCAACATCGACCGCCTCTGGTGGCGAAGTGCCGCCCGCCGCTTTCGCCATATCCTCGCCCGTCCCGACGCGCAGGTGCTCGACATCTGCTGCGGCACCGGAGACCTCACCCTCGCGCTCCTCCGCCACCGCCCTTCCGGCGCTCGGCCCGTCATCGCCGCCGACTTCTCCCGCCCTATGCTCGAGCGGGCCGCCAAAAAACTGCCGGCCGGGCGCGCCTCCGTGCTCGAAGCCGATGCTCTTCATCTGCCGTTTTCAGACCGCTCACTCGATCTGATCACCAGCGCCTTCGGATTCCGCAACCTCGCGAACTATCAGGCGGCCCTGGAGGAATTCTTTCGTGCGCTCGCGCCCGGCGGCGAACTGGGCATCCTGGACTTCAGCCAGCCAGGCGGCCTCATCGGCTCTCTGTACGCCTTCTACTTTCGCCGCGTCCTGCCCGCCATCGGCACCCGCATCTCCGGAGTTCGCGGCGCCTATGCCTATCTGCCTTCCTCCGTCGAGAACTTCCCCGCCCCTCCCATCCTGCTCGACATGATGCTCCGGGCAGGGTTCGCCCGCGTCTCCTGGACTCCCTACAGTTTCGGCATTGCCGGCCTTTGGCGCGGGGTCAGGCCAGCCTGCCGCAAATAGCCCTTGATCCACCGCCCCTTGATCCCTGTACGCTGAAAGTGGATGACATCCAGCGCGGCCATTCCCGGGGCATCGCGCGCCAGCGCGGAAAAGCGCTGGGCGGCCCTGATTTCCGTCGCCGTCGCCTGTATCATGACGGCGCTTAAGCTGCTTGTCGGCCTGCTCACCGGCAGCCTCGGAGTCCTCTCCGATGCCGTGCACTCCGGCCTCGACCTCGCCGGTTCCGCCCTCACCTTTCTGTCCGTCCGCGTCTCCGATCGCCCTGCCGACCTGAACCACCCCTACGGCCACGCCAAAGTCGAAAATATCTCCGCCTTCCTCGAAACCGGCCTGATGGCCGTCTCCGCCATCGGCATTACCGCCGAAGCTGTCAACCGCATCTTCTTTCGTCCCGTCGCCCTGCGCTACTCCATCTGGCCTCTGCTGGTGATGGGCCTTTCGATCACGGTGGACCTCTGGCGCTCCCGCCGGCTCCGCCGGGTGGCCCTTCGCTACGGCAGCGAAGCCCTGGCCGCCGATGCTCTCCACTTTGCCTCGGACATCTGGGCCAGCATCGCCGTCCTGTGCGGCCTCGGCGCTTCCTGGCTCGGCACCGTCGAGCACCTGCCCTGGCTGCGCTTTGCCGATCCCTTCGCTGCCCTGCTGGTCTCGGCCATGATTCTGGTCTTCGGCTGGCGCCTCGCCTGGCGGGCCGTCGCCGCTCTCACCGATGCCATCCCGGCCGAACTCCGCATCCGCCTCATCGACGAGATCCGCGGCATCGGCGGCGTTCTCCGCATCGATCAGGCTCGCGTCCGTCGCTCCGGCAGCACCTGGTTTACCGACCTCACCCTGTCCCTCCCGCGGCAGCTGACATTTGAGCGCAGCGAAGTTCTGGTCCGCGATGCCACCGCAGCCGTGCATCGCGTGCTTCCCGGCGCCGACGTCGTCATCCGTACCGTGCCTCGCTCCACCCTCGCCGAAAGCATCTTCGACAAGGTCCGTGCCGTCGCCGCCCGCAACAATACCGTCCTGCACGACGTGAGCATTGAATCCTTCCCCGACGGGCTGCACGTCGAGCAGCACATCGAACTGCCGGAGGTCATGCCGCTGGTTGCTGCCCACCGTTTCGTCCACAGTCTGGAGCAGGAGATCCGCAGCGAGTTGCCTCAGGTCGGTTCGGTCCTGACCCACATCGAAAGTGAGCCTGCCACCATCGAAGCTCCGGTTCGCATCGAGCAGAACCGCAGGATCGAGCAGCACCTTCGCCATGCCGCGGCCCAGGTCTCCGGGGTTGTCGATATCCACGAGGTTCTGGTCGACCGCGTCGGCGACCGCCTGCATGTCACCTGTCACTGCACCCTGCCCGATGCCGCCCCCATGCGGCAGGTCCACGAGGCCATCACCGCCATCGAGAATCGTTTTAAGCTGGAATGTCCGGAAGTCGACCGGGTGCTCATCCATCCCGAGCCGGCTTCCGACAATCAACATCGACAGTAGCCGGAGGATTTTGTGATCGCAAGCGCGGAGTGGCGGCAGGGAATGCTCTTCGATGGCAGATCGCAGAGCGGGCATGCACTGCATTTCGACGGCACGCCGGAACATGCCTCCGGCCCCAGTCCCATGGAGGCCGTCCTCGCCGCTCTCTGCGGCTGTACTTCTGTCGACGTCGTCAGCATCCTGCTGAAGAAGCGCGAGCCGCTGCAGGGCCTCACCGTCTCGGCGGTTGCCGAGCAGGCGCAGCAGCCGCCCCGTGTCTTCACCCACATCCGGCTCATCTACCGGATTCGCGGTAATGTTTCTCGCAAGGCAGCCGAGGACGCCGTCGCTCTCTCCAAAGACAAATACTGCTCTGTCTCGAAGATGCTGGAGAAGGTTGCGACCATCGAACATTCGATCGAACTCGAACCATGATCGGATTCTTCCGCTTCGTGCTGGTGCTGCTGCTGCTCGTGGCGGTGGCCATGACTTCCGCCATCGTGACCATGCATTTCGCCATCCACGGCACGGAGGTCTCCATTCCTCAGTTCAAAGGCATGACCGTCCCTGATGCGGGCAGGCGCGGGGCCGGCATGGGGCTGAGGATCACCGTGGAGAACCGCCTGTATTCCGCCGAGGTGCCTGCGGGGCGCGTCGCGAACCAGGCTCCTGCCGCCGGGACCATTGTGCGCCGCGGATGGCGTGTGTGGCTTACCGAGAGTCTTGGCCCACAGAAACTCGCCATTCCCGATCTCCTCGGCGTGGACCAGCGGCTCGCGACCATCGAGATCCGGCGTGTCGGGCTGCAGACAGGAACCGTCGCCGAAATGCCGTGGCCGGATGCGCAACCCGGCACCGTGATTGCGCAAAGCCCCGAAGCCAACGCCTCCGGTGTCGCGCGCCCGGCGGTGAATCTGCTGGTTGCCTCCGCGCCGCCTCCGCAGGCGGCTGCATCCTTTGTCATGCCCGATCTCCGCGGCCAGATTTTCTCCGCTGCCGCCCTCACGCTCGTCCGAGCGGGTCTTCATCTCGCCCCCGTAGCGGAGCAGAGTGTGCCGGTGTCTTCCCCTGGCTCGCCCGCCCAGCCGGCCCCGGCGCCGGGCACCGTGATTGCCCAGGCTCCTCCGCCCGGCTCCCGGATCGACCCCGCCACCCCCCTCCAGCTGACGGTCGCAAAATGAGACCCGTCTGCCCGGGCTGAGTCCCCCACCGCCGCCTGCTGGAAACGTTTAGTAGAATGTCGGCGATCCGAATTCTTGCCGAGGAACCTTGGCGCGGTCCCGTGTAGAGTAAACGTATGCTGGAAGCTCTCCGATCCCGGGTTCTCGATGCCAACCTCGAGATTGTCCGCCGCGGGCTTGTCCTGTATACCTTCGGCAACGCCAGCGGCATCGATCGCGAATCCGGCCTCGTCGCCATCAAGCCCAGCGGCGTGCCCTACGAGGAGATGACCCCCGACCACATGGTGATCAGCGACCTCAGCGGCAATATCGTCCATGGAACGCTGAAGCCCTCCTCCGACCTCGGCACGCACCTGGAGCTGTATCGCTCCTTCCCGGCGATTGGCGGCGTCGTCCACACCCATTCCGAATTCGCGACAGCATGGGCCCAGGCGGGCCGCGAGATCCCCCCCTATGGCACCACCCATGCCGATTACTTCTGCGGCCCCGTACCTATCACCGAAGAACTGAGCGCCGAGGAAATCGGCGGCGACTACGTCCTCAACACCGGCAAGGCCATCGTGCGCCGCTTCCGCGATCTGGACCCCCTGGCTGTGCCCGGCGTGCTGGTCGCCGGCCACGCCCCCTTCGCCTGGGGCCAGGCTCCCCTCCATGCCGCGTATCATGCTGTCGTGCTCGAAGCCGTGGCGCGCATGGCCTTCTACACCGCAACCTTGAATCCGGCCTGCGCGGGCGTCTCGCAGGCCTTGCTGGACCGGCATTATTTCCGCAAGCACGGCGCCAGGGCCACTTACGGGCAGGGCGGTTAAATTCGGAACCCGGTCGGGTTCCCACACTTCTGGCAGATCGAGGCTCAACCCGGCATGTCCCACGCATTCGCCCCCGCAGCAGCGCTGATCGCGGTTCTGGCAGCTCCGGTACAACATTCCCTCGTTCGTCTCTCCGCAGTCGACGCCGCCGTCATCGCAATCTACTTTGCCATTGTCATCTTCATCGGGTTCCATCTGAAGGGAGCCACCGACACCAGCGAGCAGTTCTTCATGGCCGGACGGGAGATGACCGCCTGGATCGCGGGGCTCAGCTTCGTCTCTGCGAATCTGGGGGCGCTGGAGCTCATGGGATGGGCCGGCTCCGCTTACCAGTACGGCATCCTCGCCCTGCACTGGTACTGGATCGGCGCGATTCCGGCCATGCTCTTCCTCGGCCTGGTCATGATGCCCTTCTATTACGTCTCCAAAACCCATTCGGTCCCCGGCTATCTCAAGCTCCGCTTCGGTGAATCGAGCCGCGTTCTGGCCGCCCTTTCCTTCGCCACCGAAATGATCCTCATGAGCGGCGTCAATATGTTCTCCATGGCCGTGGTGATGAAGGTGGTTCTGGGCTGGAACATGACCTTCAGCATTTTCATGTCTTCCCTGGCCGTCGCCGTCTATGTCGCTCTCGGTGGTCTGCGCTCCGCCATCTTCAATGAGGTTCTCCAGTTCTGCCTCATCTGGGGCGGCGCCCTGCTGGTCCCCATCCTCGGGCTCGTGGAAGCCGGCGGATTCGAGGGACTCAAGCGCCAGATCATCCAGCATCTCGGTAACGCCGACTACCTGCACCTCTGGACCACGACAGCGCACTTTCGCGACAATCCCATGGGCGTGCACTGGACCGGCATCGTCTTCGGCCTCGGGTTCGTGATCTCCTTCGGCTACTGGACCACCGATTTCCTCGTCGTGCAGCGCGTCCTGTCCGCACATAACCTGCGCGCCGCGCAGATGGCCCCGGTGATCGGCTCTTTCTTCAAAATGGCCGTCCCCTTCATCGTCATCCTCCCCGGCCTGCTGGGTCTTGTGGTCCTGCGCAATCCCGACGGCAGCCTCATGCATCTCGTCGGACAAAATCAGCTCACCGCCGCAAATCCCCACAGCTACAACGAGGTGCTCCCCCTCATGATGGTCCGTTATCTCGGACCAGGTTTGCTCGGCCTCGGAATCACCGCCCTGCTGGCCGGCTTCATGTCCGGCATGGCCGGCAATGTCAGCGCTTTTGCCACAGTCTGGACCTATGACATCTATCGGCCCCACATCAGGAAGAACGCCACAGACAGCCACTATGTGGCTGTGGGGCGCTGGGCCACGGTGCTGGGGGTCATGGTCAGCATCTGCGCAGCCTACCTGGTCATGCACGCCGCCGGCATTATGGATTACGTGCAGGCGCTGTTCAGCTTCTTCATCGCTCCGCTGCTGGGCGTGATTCTGCTCGGCATGTTCTGGAAACGCGCCACCGCCGCCGGCGGATTCTGGGGCCTGCTGATCGGCATCCTCACCTCAGTCAGCCTTTTCGTATGGGTCAAATTCGCCGGTCAGAGTGCGCTGAGCCGAGTTGCCTTCTCTCCCGACGCGAAGCCCATGGCGGAAAACCTCTATCGCGCTCTCTGGTCCTGGAGCGTCAGCGTCCTGGTCACCGTCGTGGTGAGCTTCTTCACCCAACCGCGGCCGGTCGAAGAGCTGAACGGCCTGGTTTACGGCGCCACCCAGCTGCCCAGGGAAGCTCCCATTGCCTTCTACAAAACTCACTGGTTCTGGGCCGCCGTCCTCGGTGTTATTTTCATCGTGGCCAACATCCTCTTCCGGTAAGCTTCGGAGACCATGCCATGCGCTCCACAATGTCGATCTGGTTCTTCGCAGGTGTTCTCTTTCTGACCTACGGTATCCTCGTCACCTCCGTCGGGATCTGGGAGTTAGCTCATCCCCCGGCCCATCCACCGGCCCTCTTCTACCTGCATGCCTCCATCTGGTGGGGCGCGCTGATGGGAATTGCCGGCCTCGCGTACACCATCCGTTTCCGTCCGCGATAACCCTGCAACCGTTCTTACCAGTGTCATTGAGGTTTCTGCTATGAGAAAACAACTCACCTTCGGAGTCATTGTTGGTAACCGCGGATTTTTCCCTGACCATCTGGCCAAAGAGGGCCGCGAAGAAATGCTTGCCGTGCTCGAGAAGGCCGGCATTAAGACCATCGCACTCACCCCCGAGCAGTCCAAATACGGGGCCGTTGAGACCCACGATGAGGCCATCCGCTGCGGCGACCTCTTCCGCGCGCATGGCGACGAGATTGATGGCCTCATCGTCACGCTCCCCAATTTCGGTGACGAGCGTGCCATCGCAGACTCCATCCGCTACTCGAAACTCGGCGTTCCTGTCCTCGTCCAGGCCACGCCCGACCGCCGCGATGATATGACCATCGCGCAGCGTCGCGACAGCTTCTGCGGCAAGATGTCCGCCTGCAATAACCTGATGCAGTACGGCATCCCCTATTCGCTGACGACGCGCCACACCCTCCAGCCCGGCTCCGACGAGTTCCGCAAAGACCTCGACTGGTTCACGAAGGTCTGCCGCGTCACCAACGGCCTCAAAAAGCTGCGCATCTGCGCCATCGGCGCGCGCCCCCAGGCCTTCAACACCGTCCGCTACAGCGAAAAGCTGCTGGAGCGTTACGGCATCTCGGTCGTCACTCTTGATCTTTCCGACATTTTCGGTGCCATCGGCCGGATGAAGGACGACGAGCCCGAGGTGCAGAGGCAGCTCAAGGCGATCCAGGCCTATGTCACAACCCAGGGCATTCCCGCCCCGGCGCTCATGAAGATGACCAAACTGGGCGTCGCTATCGACCGCTTCATGCGCGATACGCACTGCACGGTCAGCGCCGTTCAGTGCTGGACCTCGCTCGAGGAGAACTTCGGCGTCGTCCCCTGCACCATCATGAGCATGATGAGCGAAAACCTCCTGCCGGCTGCCTGCGAAACCGACGTCATGGGCACCGTCTCCATGCACGCCCTCGCGCTGGCCAGCCAGAGCCCCAGCGCCCTGCTCGACTGGAACAACAACTACGGCACCGATGAGAACAAGTGCGTCTGCTTCCACTGCTCCAATCTGCCCAGGCACTTCTTCGCCGACGTGGTCATGGATTTCCAGGCCATCATCGCCGGCACCGTCGGGAAGGAAAACACCTTCGGCACCTGCGTCGGCCGCGTCAAGCCCGGCGCCATGACCTACGTGCGCTTCTCCACCGACGAATACCGCGGCAGGATGCGCGGCTACGTGGGCGAGGGCGAGTTCACCAGCGATCCCCTGGAAACCTTTGGCGGAGCCGGTGTGGCGAAGATCCCGAACCTGCAGCGGCTGCTGCGCAAAATCTGCGAAGAGGGCTTCGAGCATCACGTCGCGGCCAACTTCTCCCACGTCGCCGGTCCGGTGTACGAGGCAGCCACGCGCTATCTCGGCTGGGAGATGTACTGGCACGAGCAGTAGATCGGCCCCGAAACAGTAAAGGGAGCAGCCCACGCTGCTCCCTTTCGCTTCCTCATGGCCCATCTCCCGAATTACAGGGTTTCTCCCGGGATGCCGACAACGGCAATAATATACTTGCGGAATCATACCTCCGGCGAGAGAATGGAGGTGTGCTGTGAGTGCGCTGCCTGAATTGGAGGGACTTTTCGATGACCCTGAAGGCTATCCAGCAAAATGGATGTGTATGCTGAAGCTCTATGTTGACGAATCCTCTAACGATAATAGTGGGATGTATTTTGTCGCTGGATTCCTCGGGGATGAGGGCCAATGGACATCCTATGTCGAGCGATGGAAGGAGGAGCGCAAACCATTTAAATCTCTTCACGCGTCAGAATGCAGGCTTGGGTCCAGGCGCGGATTAGCGCGTTACAAAACTGTATTAGAACGATTAGGAAAAGTACCAGAACAGTGCAAGTTAATACCTGTGGCCGGATCAATTTGCAGGAATGATTACGCCCAGCAGATTAAAGGCACAGTTCTAACTGTTTTGATGGGGGGATATGTCCTTGCAATCCTGGCCCTCTTAGATGAGGTAAAGATGCATATCCCGCCCGATGAGCGTCTAGAAGTCTGGTTTGAAACAAATGTTGCCCATGCGAAATATCGAGAAAAAGCAATGGTCATGTGGAGTGAGATGCACAAAACATCCTCCGGTACTTCAGTTTTAGTTAAGTGGTCATCGATACCAAAAGGGATACTAACCGAAGCCTCCGACTATCTCTGTTATGCGCTTCAACAAAGAGAATCGGATGACACTTCTCAAAAAGCGAGACTGACAGCTCCGATCCTTGTCAATGAGCCATTGTGGAGACACACAGGAAAGGAAGAAGTGTCCCACTGGTTAGATGAACTCCGAAGAACTCGGACGCGGACAGGGGATTTGCGAGAGGCAAAACTTATATGAATAATCCGACGGAATCAGACAAATTCAACGATGCGATGGACGCTATCCTCCGCGCCGACCCACAGACCGTGAAAGAAGCGATGGAGAAGGAAAGCCGGGAGCAGGCCAAGGAGCGCGCTGCCAAGGGCGAGCGGAAGCGGGGCCGTAAGCCTACGCAAGGAGGCAATCGTGAGCGAGGATGAACTAAACGCAGCAATCGTTCGGCTTGTGAAGGAGAGAAGCGAATCAAAAAAGAAACGCGCCAGCATTGAGAGCGAACCGCGCTCTGCCGGCCGCGCTCTGTTTTCTATTGGAAACTCATTGCGAGAGGTTGCAGCGGATGGGAGCTGGAACCACACCCCATCGGCAATTCTCCCGGAGATAGAAAAAGCTCCAGAAATATGCGGCCTTACGAGGATTCGAGAACTGTTGGAAGAGCTGCAGAAAACCAGCGATCTTATCAAGCAATTGGATCAGAGCGCACGCGAAATGGGTATAGATTAGCGCGCTTTCACCTTCGGACCCCGCTTCTTCCGCCACGGATTAGGCTTGCGTCGTCGCGTTCTTGCCGGTGAGTTCGGAATAGGTGAGCCGCTTGTCTGCGATCTGCGAAAGCAGCGATTACGAAGCGGTCAGCATCGTTCAGCGGGTTCTCTTTGGTGGCCCGATTGTTGTACCGGAAAATCTGCTCATCCACATAACGGTCAAGATGAAAAGGTTCCACAGCAACGTAGGTTCCGCTCAGAGTCCGCTTCAGCAGGCTCCAGAAGTTCTCGATGCCCTGGGTGTGGACCTGACCGCGAACGTACTCATCAACATGGTTGACGGTCTCGTGGATGAAGTCCTGGGCATTCAGGGTGTCGTAGGCCGGATAGCCGTCTGTGTAGACGGTTGCGCCCTTCTGGATTTCGTCCAGGATGGCACTCTGGAGGGTTTCGCGCTTCACATTCGGCACGACGTGGGCGCGGACTTGGCGGGTTTCGCGGTCCAGCATTCCCATGACGATTGCCTTTTGATTGCACTTCTCCGCAGTCTGCATCCGCAGACGGCGCTCACGGTGCATCTTCTGAGGCTTTGGGCCTACGAAAGTCTCATCCACTTCGACGGGGCCGGAGTCCCCCATCTTCATCAGGGAGCCGTTTCGCATAGCGGTCCGAATCCGATGCAGCATGAACCAGGCGGTCTTCTGGGTAACGCCAAGATGCCGGGCCAGTTCATAGGAGCTGACGCCGTTCTTGCAGTTCACTACCAGCCAGACAGCAGGAAGCCACTTTTCCAGACCAAGCGGGGAATCCTCAAAGACAGTCCCGACCTTGGCGGTAAACTGCCGCTTCGCGTGGGCACTCTTGCACTGCCATTTGCGCTGCGTCTTCAGAAAGCTCACGTCCTGGCGTCCGCAGGTAGGGCAGACAACGCCGTTCGGCCAGCGCCGCGCCGCCATGTATTCCATGGCGCGAACGGAATCGGAGAAGTAAACAATGGCTTCCTGCAAGGTCTTTGGGTCTTTCATGTTTCCCATCATAGGGAACTGCAGATGATTTGTCACGTATATTATTGCCCCGACAACTATCTTGTCCGGCGAGATTTGGCGCTGACGCCGCACCACCGATGCGACGACTCTATCCGAATTAGGGTATTCGGGAAGATGTCACCAACCCTCCCCATTCGCGAATGCTCTTTCCGTGGTCTCCTTAATTGAATTATCCCTGGGGGGCCGAAGGCCATCAACCCACTCTTTGGGTATGATTCCGACGCGCGTCGACTTGTTCCTGGCATCATTGCCTACCAGGTACCCGATTAGCGTGAAATCGCCACTTTCTGCCAGACTTTCGTAGAGAGTTGAAGTCCTCGTCGATGCCGCGTCCATCAAAAGTTCCTTCGGAATGGCCTCGAGCGAGATCTTTTTATCTAGTTCTGCGTAGGCCTGGTGCTTAAGCTCCTGGAGCCCCCTGTAACTGCTCTGATCCTTCCGCTCCGAGGCCTTGAGGTGATTATGAACGTCGGAGCCTGATTTCCTCTCCGCGAGCCACAGGACGTTAGCCTCATTCTTCGCGACGACGTAACTCTCGAGCAATGACCTTTGGTTGGCTCGTATGAAGTGTCCGAACTCATCCTCAAGTGAGGCGACCTGATAGCAGTAGGTAACAAATCCCGCACAACCCATGCCCTGATTGAAACTAAGAGGCATGTCGCGTTGAGCGCGCATCCAGGCCTTTGCTGCATCGAACAGGCTGTTTGTAGTGGTCCATTGCTCTTGCTTGTCTTTCGCCCGCTCCCGCATCTGATATGGAGTCTTGAGGTAAGCCTTCTTGCCCGCCCCAAGGACCTCACGATATGTTTTCCCTGGCTCTGAAACGCTCGGATCATCCATCCCCACAGCCCATTTCCGTGCGTATCCCGCAGCCTTTTCTCCCATCCTTGAATTCTTGCAACGGAAGACGTGGTTAACCAGGGACTCATAGTATTCGGCCTTAAAAAACGCCTTGCGTTCACCTAACTTCAAGCCGTTAGCATTCCCGTCATTTGCTTCGGCTATGCACTTATTCTCCAAACTTAGCCATATGATGCTATGCGGAACGGGAACTTGATACTCGCCCATTTCGCGTGGGTTCAGAATGAGGTCTCCTGGTTCTGGCTTCAACAAAAATGTCATGGTGTCCTCCCGGGTTCCATCAGAAAGATTGACATGTGTGGACCCAATGAACCTGGCAGCGGGCGGGTAGTGCACAGGAACAGAAGCAGTCCGCCCCGTGCGGCTTTGGCTTGCCGAAGCCTGACCAGGTCTTTTCCCGAACCGAACCGTCCGTTCATGTCCTGCCGATCGGAGAAGACTGCCGTTCAGCAACGGATTGAAGGAGTGCCGACCCCGAGTTCCATCGGTGCCCCGCCCCATTTGCATGTATACATCTTTACCAGCGCAGTAAAGAAATTGTATGTGAGTAGCAGCCAGGATGACGGGTGAGCCAGCCACGCATCTTCCGTGCCCATTCCACCACCTTCGTGGGTCCCCAACCCGAGCGGCCCTATTTGCCACATCGTGGATAGGCAGAACCCCACACAACTCAAACTGCGGCCCTAACCGGCTGGCGCCAGAGAGGCGGACAGATCCGGAAAACGGGCTTGTGTTCTCTCATCCAGAAATGGCCGGTCGGTTGGTAAGCGGGAAATTTCACGGATAGGGGATCCGGAACCTCTCCGACCCAGCTCTAGCGCACGAAATACAGAATCGCCTGGTTGGTTGCCAGCGCGGCCACATACGCCAGCACGCTCATGTAGCAGAACTGCAGCGCCGGCCACTTCCAGCTGTTGGTCTCCCGCCGCACAATGGCCAGCGTCGAGGTGCACTGCAGCGCAAACGCGAAGAACACCACCAGCGCCATCGCCCCGCCCAGCGTCAGGTCGTGGCGCAGCGCCGCCTGCAGGCCCAGCGACTGCGTCGCAGGATCGGCGCCGTACAGCGTCCCCAGCGTCCCCACGATCACTTCCCGCGCCATCACCGAGGTCAGCAGCCCGATGCCGATCTTCCAGTTGAAGCCGAGCGGCTGGATGACGGGCTCAATCAGATGCCCCAGCCTCCCAATCAGGCTGTCCGGCAGCGATGTATGCAACGGAACATGGCTCAGAATCCACAGCACCAGCGTCACCGCCAGGATGATCGTCCCCGCCTGGCGCAGGAACACCTTGCCGCGATCCATCAGCCGCAGCCCCAGCGAGCGCACCGTGGGCAGCCGATATTGCGGCAACTCCAGGATGAAGGGTGCCGATGATGCCTTCAGAACCGATGACTTCAGCAGCCGCGCCGTCGCCAGCGCCGCAAGAAAGCCCAGCAGGTAGAGCGACAGCATCACCGCCGCCCGCAGCCCGAAGAATTCCCCCAGCAGCGGCCTGTTGGGGATGAAAGCGGCGATCATCAGCATGTAGATCGGCAGCCGCGCCGAGCAGGTCATGAAGGGCGCCACCAAAATCGTCGCAAACCGATCGCGCTTGTTCTCGATCGTACGCGTCGCCATGATCGCCGGCACCGCGCAGGCATAGGCCGAGAGCAGCGGGATGAAGGCCTTCCCGTTCAACCCGATGGACCGCATCACACGATCGGCAATCAGGGCCGCGCGTGCCAGGTAGCCGGAATCCTCGAGCACCCCGATAAACAGGAACAGGAGCAGAATCTGGGGGAGGAAGACCAGAACCGAAGCCACCCCGCGCCACACCCCGTCGATCGCCAGCGACTCGAACCATCCTGAGCCCAGCAGCGGGGCGATATGATCCCCGGCGGCATTCAGAACGTCTCCAAAACCATCGCTGAGCGGCTGACCGATCGAAAAAACCACCTGAAAAACCGCGAAAACCACCGCCAGGAAAATCAGCGGCCCCCAGATGCGGTGCAGCAGCACATGGTCGAGGCGCCGCGTCCACTGCGACGAAAGCGGAGCTTTGTACTTGGTGCGCGTGCTGACGCCTGTTGCCCATTGCCGGTAGGACCGGGGATTGCCCAGAACCGGCAGCTCGATCTTTGACGCTGCCGCTGCCTCCTCCGGCTCAGCTCTGCGATCCAGAAAGTGATTGATGGCGTCCAGCCCCGTTCCCCGGGTCGCGCTGATCTTGGCCACCGGGACGCCCAGCTCCTGGGCCAGCGCCAGCGTGTCGACGCGGCCGCCGCGCGCCTCCATCAGGTCGCTCATGTTCAGAAGCACCAGGGTGGGCAGGCCCAGAGCCAGCACCGGAGCGGCCAGCATCAGCTGCCGCCGCAGATGCAGCGAATCCAGAACCAGCAGGATCGCGTCCGGCATCGGCGTCCCCGGCATCTGACCCCGGAGCACGTCCACGGCCACCCGCGCGTCTTCGGAATAGGAGTCCAGACCGTAGATTCCGGGAAGATCGATCAGCGTCAGATCGGCGCGCCCGATCCCATTCAGCCGTCCTACCCGCTGCTCCACCGTCACCCCGGGGTAATTCGCCACCTTCTGGCGGAGCCCCGTCAGCCGATTAAACAATGTGGATTTTCCGGAGTTGGGAGGGCCCACCAGAGCCACCGTGCGAATGCGCCCCGGAACCCGCGGTTCCAGGGGAAAATCGACGGTCTCAGTGCTGCAGCAGCTGCTCATTTTGCCTCGTACTCGCGGACCCGGATGGAGCGCGCCGTCTCGCGCCGCAGCGCCACCTCGAAGCCATCAATCGAATACACCGTCGGATCGCCAGCCGGTGCCCGCCGCACCACCACCACTCTCGCCTCCGGGACAAACCCCATATGCATCAGGTGATGCTGGATCTCGCCGGGCAGTTCCAGAGACTCCACCACCCCCGTCGTTCCAATGGGCAATTCGCTCAGCAGACGCAACTTCCAGGCTCCGGAGAGGTCGATCTCGTCGGCGGTCTCGGCTCCAAAAATCGATGATAGCGCAATTGCGACCATTTTGCTCCTATATTGCGAAGCATAAAGTCCTCCATCATCGGTTTCCGTGACCAATGTCACACACCTGGCCCTGCCATCCATGCCCGGGTACCAATCCTGACACCGTGGAGGGGGACAAAATCCAGGATCCCGAGCCTCAGCGAAGTTGTCCGTGAAAGAAGTGTCTTCCCGCCGCCCATCCCGGCGCGCTTGCCGGCCAAAATGGCACGCTGACCGCCCGGGTGACCGTTGTCCAGGCCACCCAGGCGGCACTTCGCGTTCACCCGTTCAGCCAATCTGCCCCGGACCGCCCCCACCCGGATTCACCGCCGGCCCGGCCCGCGCGATCAGCTCAGCTGCCGAGCCCATCCCGAAGCGCTAGCGGGACGGCTCCGTCGCAGGCGCGCTCTCGGATGCGCCGCTCAAATTCAGCGGCTCCTCGATCAGCTGCTTCACATCCGCCCCCAGCGGCTGATCCGCATTCTTCACCAGCAGACTCACCTGCCACATCTGCGTCTGGTTCAGAACCTTGTCGAACGCCGGCATGCCGGTCAGCCGGATACCGTTCGCCACCTTCCAGTAAGTCTCCCCCACCGGATCGTCGCTCACACCCACAACGCCATGGTTCCCGTGTGCCTGCCACAGTTGCGGCACCGGCGGATACAGATGGGAGCCCAGAAGGGCCGGGCGCCCTTCCAGACCATGACAGAATGCACAGTTGGCGCGGTAGATCTGCGCCCCGGCCACGAGATTCGAGTCGCTGGCCTCCATCGGCGAGTTGTGCGGCATCTGCCTGTCGATGCGCGCGTGCAGCGGAATATGCACAATCTGTTTCTCAAACGGAAACGGCGGATCGGCAACGGCAACCGGTGGCGTTCCCACCGTGAAATACAGATAACCACCCAGCGGGATCATCAGAAGTCCCACTACCAGGCCCAGCAGGAACTTTTTCATGCGATGTGCGCCTCGAAGCTGGAATAAAAAACGGGGCTCTCTGGCATCGTTGCATGCAAATCGAAAGGCCGCAATGCCTCCGGCCCCGGTCACTTCTCGATCCGCACACGATCATCTTTCCGCAAACGCCCGCCAATCGACGCCCTTCAGATGTTTTAATACAAAGCAGGGAAAATCTCTTGTTCTTCAGGCCAGACTGTTTCCACAATCGCCCGTTCTCGGGGAAGTGGTCCTTCAAGGCAGTTTCTGTCGCCTGAACATCGTCTATGTGGAAACAGCAAGGTGGAGGCATTCAGGTTCATGCATTTTCGCAAGTTTTCCGGGTACGCCGTGTATCCGCTGCTGGCAACTCTGCTTTCTTTTCTTCCCATCCCCGCACTGCGCGCGCAGAACACGTCCCCTCCGCAGCAGCAGCAGCCGGGCGCCACAGTGCCTCCCACCGATCAGTCCCAGAACCCCTCGCAGCAGCGCGCCGAGGTGCTGCGCGAAGCCCAGCTCCGTGTGAACGCGCGGCGCAGGCAGCGCATCCGGCAGATCATCCATGACACCTACAACCATAAATACGACATCTACTTCGGCGGTGTGTATTCGCGCTTTCGCCCCGGCACCAGCCTCCAGCACGTGAGCGAAGGCGGGTGGGACGTCGGCTTTGTCGACTACCTCCACTACCTGCAGGGCAATCTGGGGGTTGCTGCCGATTTCCGCGGCTATTACGGCACCGCCTTCATCGGCCCCAATCCCTATTCCATCTTCGCTCCCAGCATCAGCCAGTATTCCTTTCTCGGCGGCCCGCAATACCGCTTTTTCGAAGGGCAGCACTGGGGCTGGACCGCCCAGATCCTCGGCGGAATGGGTCACGGCAACTTCGGCACCGGCACCAACGGGCTGCCGCCCACGCTCATCGACCTTTATCCCGACTCCACCGTCTTCAATGCCACCGCCGGTGCTTCCGTCGACTACAATGTCAGCCTGGGGCTCGGCCTTCGCCTTACCCCGAACATCCTCTTCACCAATTTCGGAGGCCAGCTGCAGGAAAACCTGGGGTGGACCCTGGCCACCGTCTACCGCTTTGGGAAGAAATAGCCCACATCGATGCGGATGCCCCGGCTGATGGCCTGCGCACAGCCCCTGCAGGAGCCGGACCGGTCGAATCGTTACAATATTGATAAGTTCTCTTCATAATCACCGGCGCAAGCGCATATGCAGAGTCTCCTGCTACTGACAGCCTTCGCCGCCCGGCTCCTGTCCGGTGCGACAGGGTCCCTCTGCCTGCTGCTTTACAAGAGCGACCTGCGCCACTATCTGCGTACCCACTACGGTGATCACACCTTCCAGAACCTCTATCACTGGCAGCTTTTCTCCTTTGACACGCTGCTGCTTACCCCCTATTTCCTGGTCATGATCGTTCTCTCGATCTACGGCCTGCACCGCTACAAGCTGGTCTGGCAGTATTACCGTCACCGAAAGAACGCCACACACGAGCCGCCCCGTCACTTCGACGAACTGCCCAGGATTACCGTTCAGCTTCCCATCTTCAACGAGCAGTTCGTCATCGACCGCCTCATCGACTCCGTCTGCAGCCTCGAGTACCCCCGCGATCGCCTGGAGATCCAGGTCCTCGACGACTCCACCGACGAAACCCGCCAGGCCGCCGCAGCGATCGTCGAGCGCTACCAGGCCCTGGGACATCCCATCCTCTACATTCACCGCACCGACCGTACCGGCTTCAAGGCCGGTGCTCTCCAGGAAGGCCTGAAGGTGGCCACCGGCGAATTTGTCGCCATCTTCGACGCCGACTTTGTCCCGCCCCGCGACTGGCTCCTCCGCGTCATCCATCATTTCGCGGAGCCCGACATCGGCATGGTCCAGACCCGCTGGACCCACCTCAACCGCGACTACAGCTTCCTGACCCAGGTCGAAGCCATCCTGCTCGACGGCCACTTTGTCCTCGAACACGGCGCCCGCGCCCGCTCGAACCTGTTTTTCAACTTCAACGGAACCGCCGGCATGTGGCGCCGCTGCGTCATCGGCGAGGCCGGCGGATGGCAGCACGACACCCTCACCGAGGACACCGACCTCAGCTACCGCGCCCAGATCCTCGGCTGGAAGTTCAAGTACCTGCAGGATGTCGAGTGCCCGGCCGAAGTGCCCATCGAAATGACCGCCTTCAAAACCCAGCAGCAGCGCTGGGCCAAGGGCCTCATCCAGACCTCCAAAAAAATCCTTCCCCGCGTCTTCCGCTGCGACGCGCCCCGCCGCGCCAAAATCGAAGCCTGGTATCATCTCACCGCCAACATCAGCTATCCCCTCATGGTCGTGCTCTCGGTGCTGCTCATGCCCGCCATGATCATCCGCTTCTATCAGGGCTGGTGGGAGATGCTCTACATCGACTTTCCCCTCTTTCTGGCATCGACGTTTTCCATCTCGTCCTTCTATCTCGTCTCACAGAAAGAGCTCTTCCCGCGCCACTGGTACCGCACCCTGCTCTATCTGCCCTTCCTCATGTCGCTGGGCATCGGCCTCACCATCACCAACACCATCGCCGTCATGGAGGCGATCTTCGGCATCCAGAGCGCCTTCAAACGCACGCCCAAATACCGGGTTCAGAAGCGCGGCGAGAAATCCAAAGCCTCCAAATACCGCAGGCGCCTCGGCATCATTCCCTTTCTGGAACTGCTGGTGGGCAGCTACTTCGCCCTGTGTATCTGGTACGCCGTCTCCAACGAGAATTACTTCACCGTTCCCTTCCTGCTGCTCTTCGTCGTCGGTTACTGGTACACAGGTCTCCTGTCGCTGCTTCAGGGCCGCTTCGAACGCTGGCGTTCCGGCGCTGCCATCGAGGAAGCCTCTCCCAAGCCCTTCCCCGTCGGTGTCTGAGAACCGCATTCAATCACCCCGGATTCGTCCGCTTCCTGTATCCGCCGCAAAATTGTCAAGGACTGAACCACAAAACCAAAGTAATAACCATTGGCAGATCACGACTTATCCGCCAGGTTAGCCAAAGATATTTGGCAGTCTAATTCGCTCAGCTTGGTATCCTGATAATAGGGAGTAAGAAACAGAAGGCCGCCTTCCTGGCGGCCTCTCTGTTTGAAAGGGGGAGTCGATGTCGGCGCTTGTTCCTGATCCCCCCCGCCACATCGAATCGGCGCACGCCAGTTGGCTCTGCCTCCGCTCTGCCGCCCCGGAGGCGCAGTCCGCATTGAATTCGACCGCCCTTGACGTACCCCCGGCCCAGTTTGATGCACACTCAGCCGTACCCCCATCAAACCCGGCCCACTCTGACGCAAAGACGGCCGAATCCCATCTGACCACCACTCAGTCACTTCCGCGCATCTCGGTCGCGATTGTTACAATCCCGGCCGAGCTTGAATCAAACACGGCCACGGCACAACTGACTTGTTCTCCGTCATCTCCGTGCCCCTCGATGCCTTACCACCGGCTAACTCTCACAAAACAAGTCACCGGCATTTCGCCCCCCTCAAAAAAAAAGCTACACTGCCCTGCAATGGGATTCTCGCGCCGGCTGCTCCTTCTTCTCTTCCTCCCCACCCTGCTCTTCGCGCTCGATCGCCAGCCCGCCTCGGTCTACCACGGCCGCCGCGAGCACCTCGCCGCGGCTCTCCAGGGAGGCGTCGCCGTCCTCTTCGCCGCCGAAGAGCCGCTGCTCGATTTCATGCCCTTCCGCCAGGATTCCGACTTCTACTACCTCACCGGCTGGAATCAGCCTGGCGCCGCCCTGCTGATCGAAGCGCCCGCCGCCGGCACTGATCTGCACCCGGCGCGGACCTATCGCGAAATCATGCTTCTGCCCACGCGCAATCTCCGCCTCGAGCTTTATACCGGCCCTGAGCTCGATGCCGCTTCACCCGGCGCGCCGCGTATCACCGGTGTCGACGAGGTCCAGCCCATGACCTCCCTGCCCGCAATCCTCGGCGCCCTGATGCGCAGCGACCGCTATCTCGCCGCGAATCTCTGGAGCGAGCCGGACATGGACCAGGCGCGTGCCCTCGCCTCCTGGACCGCCACGACCCTCGGCTCCGCTACGCCCCCGGCCCTCCAGGACGTCCGCGCGCTCACCGCTGTCCTCCGCACCGTGAAAGACCCCGGCGAGCTGGCCCTGATGCAGAAGGCCGCCGATGCTTCCGTCAAAGCCCAGCTTGCCTTGATCGCCGCCATCCATCCCGGCATGACCGAACGCACCGCCGCCGGCATCATCGTCGAGAACCTGATGAAGAACGGCTGCGAGCGCGTCTCCTACGCGCCCATCGTGGGTTCCGGTCCCAACTCCACCATCCTTCACTACTCTGAGAACAGCCGCACCATGCAAAGCGGCGACGTGGTCCTCGTCGATGCCGCCGGCGAATACTCCATGTATGCCGCCGACATCACCCGCTCCATGCCCGTCAATGGCCGCTTCACCGCCCGCCAGCGCGAAGTCTACAACGTGGTCCTCGGGGCCCAGCGCGCCGCCATGGAGGCTTTTGTCGCCGGCAAATCCCGCATCAACGACCCCTACCACCGCTATCCCGACTCGCTCGACACCATCGCCTTCAACTACATGAACGCCCACGGCACGGACCTGCACGGCCAGGGCCTCGGCAAATACTTCATCCACGGCATCGGCCATTCCGTCGGCATCGACGTTCACGACCCCTGGGACTACTCAAAGCCCATCGAGAAAGGAATGGTCTTCACCATCGAGCCGGGCATTTACATCCCGGAAGAAAAGCTGGGCGTCCGCATCGAAGACGACTACTACGTTCGCCCCGACGGCACCCTTGAATGTCTCACCTGCGCCCTGCCCAAAACTGCTGACGCCATCGAAGCCCTGATGCATGGCGCGGCCGGCCGGTAATCATGGCGGATTCCTCTGAGGCCGCTGGAACTGCTCTTACCGAGTCAGTGCACCTGCCAGGACTTCGAATGAGACCGGCCGCCCCCGGATCCCGGCGAGCCATCCTGGCTCGCCGGGGTGGTCGAAGCGCGGCTCACGCTTTCGACAATAGCCTCAAATCGGCTGATGAGACCGGTTCTATACTCTCCCTGATGAAGTCCCGCTCGCTGCGCCTCTGCGCTTTCCTGCTCCTTCTGCCTCTGCTGGCCGTTCCCTCATCCTTTGCCTGGGGCAACGAAGGTCACCGGATGATCAACCACCTCGCCGTCGAAAGCCTGCCTGCCGACGTACCCCCTTTCCTGCGCGCGCCCGAAGCCCTGAACGAGATCGAGTACCTCGGCCCTGAACCCGACCGCTGGCGCTCGCCCGCCGAGCCCGAACTCAACGCCGAGCAGGCTCCGGATCACTACATCGACCTCGAACTTGCCGACCTCGTTGGACCGCTGCCCCGCCAGCGCTACCAGTACATCGCCCTCCTGTACGCCGCGGCCGTGCTGCACCCCGCCATGGCCGCCGAACTCCGCCCCGAACGGGTCGGCTTCCAGCCGTACATCACCAACGAGGTCTGGGAGCGTCTCAAGGCGGCAATGCGCGAGTACCGCCGGCTCAGCGACCAGCACCAGGACACCGCGCCGGTCCAGGCCGCCATCCTCTTCTACGCCGGGTGGCTCGGCCATTACGTCGGCGACGGCTCCCAGCCGCTTCACGTGACCATTAACTACAACGGCTGGGTTGGCAGGGAGAACCCCAGCGGCTACACGACCGCCCACGGCATTCACTGGAAGTTCGAAGGCACCTACGTCGCCGCGAACATCAAAACGGCCGATGTTCGACCGCTGATCGCGCCGCTCCATCCCGTCGGCGACGAATGGACCGCCTACCTCGCCTACCTGCGCCACACCGCGACCTTCGTCGACCGCGTCTATCAACTCGACAGGGAACACGGCTTCGACGGCGCTGGCACACCGGAGGCAAGACTATTCACCGAACAGCGCCTTGCTGCCGGAGCCTCCATGTTGCGCGACCTCATCTGCGCCGCCTGGGTCGGGAGCGCGGAGCCCGTACCCGATGCACATTAGCAGCGACAGCACTCCGCGGATCCGCCATCGTGGTTTCGAGCGCCCGCTAGCCCCCCATCAGCGGCACCAGCCGATCGAGTAAACCGGCGAGCTGCCTCTCCACCGCACGCCCCGTCTCGATTACCTCTTCATGGCTCAGCGGTTCCTTCCCGATCCCCGCCGCCATGTTCGTTACGCAGGAGATTCCCAGCACTTCGATGCCCATCTGCCGCGCAGCAATCGTCTCCTGCACCGTCGACATGCCCACCAGATCCGCTCCCATCGCCCGGAAGGCGCGAATCTCCGCCGGTGTCTCGAAGCTCGGCCCCAGCACGCTGATGTAGACGCCTTCCGCCAGCTCGAACTTCGCGCTCCGGCCTGCCTCCTGCGCCAGCCGCCGCAACCGCGCCGAATACGCCTCGCTCATGTCGAAGAAGCGCGGCCCGAATTGCTCCTCCTGCTGCCCCGCCACCGGATTTCGCCCGCTGAGATTGATGTGATCTGCGATCAGCACCAGCTGCCCCTGCCGCAGCGCAGGGTTGATCCCCCCGGCTGCATTGGTCAGCACCAGCCTCCTGACACCCAGCCGTCCCAGCACCCGGACCGGAAATGTCACCTCGTCGGAACTGTATCCTTCATACGCGTGCACGCGCCCCTGCATCACTGCGACCGGCACGGTCTGGATTGTCCCGATCACCAGCCGCCCGCTGTGCCCCGGCACCGTGGACTGCGGAAAGTACGGAATCTCGGCAAACGGAATCGCCGTCGCATTCTTCAGTTGGCCGGCTACTGCTCCGAGTCCCGAGCCCAGCACAATGCCGATCTGCGGGCGCAACTCCGACCACTCGGCAATGAACTCCGCGGCAGCGCCGGTCTTCTCGAAGAGAGTGTTCTCCATGGTTACTTAAGCAGGATCCCTGCAATGGAAGCCGACATCAGGTTGGCCATCGTGCCGGCAAGCATCGCCCGAAAACCCAGCCGCGCCAGCTCGTTGCGCCGCTTCGGAGCCAGAGCGCCAATCCCACCGATCTGGATCCCGATCGAGCTGAAATTAGCGAAGCCGCACAGCGCAAAGGTCGCAATCGTAAACGAGCGCGGGCTCAGCATTGCCTTCTGCGCGCCCAAATAGGTATAGGCCACCAGCTCGTTCATCACCATGCGCGTACCCAGCAGGTTTCCGACCAGCGGCGCATCATGCCATGGAATTCCGATCAGCCACGCAATCGGCGCAAACAGGAATCCCAGAATCGCATCCATGCTCCGCGGGAAGGGAATGTGGTGCCAGCCCAGCCAGTTGTGCATTCCACCCAGCATCCCGTCCAGGAGCGCAATCAGGGCCAGAAACGAGATCAGCATAATGCCGACATTGAAGGCGAGCCGCCCGCCGTCAATCGTTCCCCGCGCAATCGCGCCCAGGAAGTTCTCTTCCCCGTGCTCTGCGCTTTCCGGCAGATGCACCACGCCCGCCGTCGCCGGCAGCTGTTCTTCCGGCACCAGCATCTTGGAAATCAGAATCGTGCCCGGCGCGGTCATGATCACAGCCGCCAGCAGGCTGCTCGCCTGGATGCCATACATGATGTAAGCGGCCATGATGCCGCCCGAAACGTGCGCCATGCCGCTGGTCATGATGGTCATCAGCTCGGAACGCGTGGCATTCGGCAGAAACGGCCGAATGGTCAGCGGCGCCTCGGTTTGCCCCATGAAAATGCTGGCCGCGACGTTGAGGCTCTCCGCGCCCGAGACCTTCATCGTCCACTGCATCACCCGTGCAAACGCCCGGATGATGAGCTGCATGATGCCCAGATAGTAGAGCACCGCAAAAAATGCCGAGATGAAGATGATGGTCGGCAGCACCTGAAACGCAAAGAAGCTGGTCCCGAAGGCCGAGCCGATCTTCGACCGGTGCGCGCCGAGGTCGCCAAAGACAAACGTCGAGCCGGCGAAGGCGTACGACAGCAGCCTGTTCACGGCGTCCCCGGCAGACTTGAGGACGCGCTGGCCCACAGTCCACTCCAGCACGAGAAAAGCAAACACGATCTGTAGTCCGAGGCCCCAGGCCACGGTGCGCCATCGGATCGCTCTGCGGTTGGCGGAGAAAAGCCATGCCAGCAGCAGCATGGTCAGCAGCCCCAGCACCCCTGTGAATCGAGCCAAATCGTTCTCCCTCGGTTTTTCTCAATCCTATGAGGCGCTGCGGCGTTGCAGGAACATATTTTTGTTATCCAGCGAGATAACCTGCCGCATCAGCAGAGGCGGCGGCACCGGCTCGTCCCCGATCAGCAGGGCTGCGGACAGCAAATGCTCCGGCTCGGCAAAGCGCGCTTCCTCCTGCGTAAACAGATTCGCGAGGGGCTGCCCGGCCTCGACGGGGTCGCCCAGCTTGACCAGCATCTCCAGGCCTGCGTGCGCTTCCACCGGCTCGCCGGCCTGCTCGCGTCCGGCGCCGAGCCGCTGCACCGCCCACCCGATCTTCGTGCAATCGGCAGAGGTGAAATACCCGCCCCTCGGCGCGCGAAACTCCCGACGGAATCGCGGCCGGTGAAAACTGGCGCCCGCATCGAGCGCGTCCAGGGAACCGCCCTGCGCCGCCACCATCGCACGAAAAATCCGCAGTGCGGATCCATCCGCCAGCTTCTGTTCCGCAATCGTGCGTCCCTCCTTTGCGCTCGGAGCTTTGCCACCCAGGAAAATCATCCAGCCGGCCAGCACCAGCGAAATCTCCCTCAGATCCTCACGCAGCCGATCGCGCTCATTTCTTAGCAAAGCCAGCGCCTCCTGCACCTCCACCCAGTTTCCCGCGAACCGGCCCAGCGGCTGGCTCATATCGGTCAGGACCGCCACCGTCCGCGTGCCCGCTCGCTCCCCGGTTTCCACCATCAGCGCCGCGAGGAATTGCGCATCCTCTTCGTTTCGCAGAAAGGCGCCCGAGCCCGTTTTCACATCGATCACCAGCGCATCCAGACTCGCGGCCAGCTTCTTGCTCATAATCGACGCGCAGATCAGATACGGATTCTCCACCGTCGCCGTGCGGTCCCGCAGGCTGTAGAGCTTCCGATCCGCCGGAACCAGATTCCTGGTCTGCCCCACAATCGACGCCCCGCACTGCTCCAGCACCTGGCGCATCTCGGCAAGCGAAAGCTGCGTCCGATATCCCGGAATCGATTCAAGCTTGTCGAGTGTGCCGCCGGTGTGCCCCAGCGCCCGCCCGCTGATCATCGGATCCGCCAGCCCTGCTGCTGCCGCAATCGGCGCCACCAGAAACGAGGTCTTGTCGCCAACGCCGCCGGTCGAGTGCTTGTCGACCGTCCTGCGGCCCAGCCCCATGTGGTCCAGCACCTCGCCCGAGAAGCGCATAGCGGTCGTGAGCGTATCCAGTTCGGCCAGCGACAGCCCCCGCAGAAACACGGCCATCAGCCAGGCTGACAGCTGCTCCGCAGGGATCTTCTCCTGCGCCGCACCCGCGACCAGAAACCGGATCTCCTCGGCGCTCAGCTCTTCGCCGTCGCGCTTCTTCCGGATAAGGTCCACCGCGTGCAGAGCCTCGCTCATCGCGCGCCTTTCTCCGGCTCAAAGCGAAACCCATACGGAAAAATCTCAGCGAAGGATCGCGTCTCCTCACCGTGCTCGCCGGGAAAACAAACCACCGCATCCGGGCTCACAAACTCGCTCAGCACCTGGCGGCACGCGCCACACGGCGAGCCAGCCGCCCCATTCCGATTCGCCACCGCGATCGCCACAATCTTCCGCCCCGCTCCGCGTTCGCTGATGGCGCGAAACAGCGCATTCCTCTCCGCACAGCTCGTTAATCCATAGGAGACGTTCTCGACATTGCAGCCCGTAAACAGCGCCCCGTCTTCAAACAGGAGCGCCGCCCCCACATAGAACTTCGAATAGGGAGCATACGCGTGTGCAGCTGCCAAGGAGGCAGCCTGCCGCAATCGGTCCAGCGTGGCGGAATCGATCTCTCGCATGTGTTTCTGAGCCTAATGCGGGAAGCGCGCTCAGGCAACACGATCTCAGGTCTCCTCAGCGCTTTCGATGTAGCCATCGTGGACGACCTCACGCGAGAATTCCTGCTGGAAAGCCAGGACGGTCCGGACCGGATGGAGCGGTGCCTCACCGCCCCGGAGCGGCGGTCCGGCGACGCCGTCCTGCCGGCGGAGACTTTCGCTCCCTGCACACCGTCAAAGGCACCACGGGATTCCTCGGATATGGCCATCCTGAAGCTCTCTCGCATGCCGGCGAAACCTCTCCAGGGCGATCTGGTATCGCCCTTTGCCGGTTACCATGCGCGAGCCCGTGACGCGCCCGGAAGGGCATCTTTTCCGTCGCCGCGCTATGCTCACAGGCAGGCATGGCCGCAGAGAGACCCCGGCAATCTTCCAAGAGAGACGATACCCTCGCCACCGTTGCGGCCGGAGCGCACGATGCGCTCTCCCTCTTTCATCCCGTCACCCAGGCCTGGTTCCGCTCGGCGCTTGGAGAGCCGACCACTCCGCAGCGCCTCGGCTGGCCGGCGATTGCCCGCGGCGAAAGCACCCTGATCCTCGCCCCCACCGGAACCGGCAAAACTCTGGCTGCCTTTCTCTGGTGCCTCGATCGGCTTATGCTGCATGCACCGGAGACGTCCGAACCCCGAGCCGGCGGTACGGGCGGGTCTGCCCTGACCAGGCTGAGTTCCGGTTGCGGCGTCGTCTATATCAGCCCGCTCAAGGCTCTCGCCGTCGACGTGGAGCGCAATCTCCGAACTCCGCTCGCCGGTATCGCCGAAGCGGCACGCCGCGCAAGCGTCCCTGTGCGCGCACCGGAGATCGCGATCCGCACGGGAGACACGCCCCAGCAGGAGCGCAGCCGCTTTCGGCGCCACCCGGCCGAAATCCTCGTAACTACCCCTGAATCCCTGTACCTGCTGCTCACTTCCGAATCCGCTGCCGCCCTGCGCACCGTCGACACGGTTATTGTTGACGAGATTCACGCCCTCGTTCCCACCAAACGCGGGGCCCACCTCGCTCTTTCCCTCGAACGCCTGCAGTTCATCGCCGCGACCCCCCTCCAGCGCATCGGCCTCTCCGCCACGCAGCGACCCCTCGATGAGGTCGCGCATTTCCTGGGTGGAAATCTGGCTGGCCATCCTGAGCGACGCGACGAACCTGGCCCCCCGGCGCTCTGGCTCGCCGGAGTGGAGGTCGCCGAGTCGACGGGCCCGCATTTCCAGCCGGCTTCGTCCGGGCCGCAAAGCGCAGCGCCAACTCCCCGTCCCGTCACGATCGTCAATGCCAGTGAGCCCAAGCGCCTTGCGCTCAGAGTGGAGGTCCCCGTCGAGGACCTGGCCAGAGTCGCACAGCAGCGATCCGCTCCGGACCCCAATGCGCCGGCCAAACGCCCCTCCATCTGGAACGCGATCCCACCCCGCCTCGTCGAGATCATCGGTCAGCGCCAGTCCACGCTCATCTTCGTCAACAACCGCCGCACCGCCGAGCGCCTCGCCGGAGCCATTAACGAACTGGCTCCCACAGACGGGCCGCCGCTCGCCCGCGCCCACCACGGCTCGCTCGCGGCGGCCCAGCGCGCCGAGATCGAGACCCAGCTGAAGAACGGCCAGATTCGCGCTGTCATCGCGACATCGTCTCTGGAACTCGGCATCGATATGGGAGCCATCGACCTGGTGATCCAGATCGAGTCGCCGCCTTCCGTCGCCAGCGGCATGCAGCGCATCGGCCGCGCCGGCCACCGTGTCGGCGTCGTCAGCGAAGGCATCATCTTTCCCAAATACCGCGCCGATCTGGTCGCCTGCGCGGCCGTCACCCGGGCCATGCACGAAGGCCTGGTCGAATCCACCTCCATGCTCCGCAACCCCCTCGATGTCCTCGCGCAGCAGATCGTCGCGACCGCTGCCCAGCCGCCGCGTCTCGCCCTTCCGCGCAGCAGGGGTGACCGCCCCCGAGAACCGGAAATTTCCGTCGAAGACCTTTTCACCATCGTCCGGGGAGCGGCACCCTTCACATCGCTCAGCCGCGCAGCCTTCGAAAATGTCCTCGATCTGCTTGCCGGCAAATACCCTTCCGACGAGTTTGCCGAACTGCGCCCGCGCATCACCTGGGACCGCGAGGCCAATCTCCTCAGACCTCGAGAAGGCGCAAAGAGCCTCGCAATTCTCAACGGCGGCACTATTCCCGATCGCGGCCTCTATGGCGTCTTTCTTGCCGGCGACCACAAGAGGCCGGTCCGCGTCGGCGAACTCGATGAGGAGATGGTCTTCGAGAGCCGCGTCGGCGACGTCTTCGCCCTCGGTGCCTCCGCCTGGCGCATCGACGAAATCTCCCATGACCGCGTGCTGGTGTCGCCCGCCCCCGGTGAGCCCGGAAGAATGCCCTTCTGGCACGGCGACCTCGCCGGCCGTCCGCTGGAATTCGGCCGCCGTATCGGCGCGCTGGTCCGTGAGTTCCGGGCCCTGCCCGCAAACGCCGCCATCAGCCGCCTCGTCCGCGAACACGACCTCTGCGTTCAGGCTGCCGAGAACCTTCTCCGCTTCCTCGCCGAGCAGGCAAATGTAACCGGTACCGTTCCAGATGACCGCAACATCGTCGTTGAGCGCATCCGCGACGAACTCGGCGACTGGCGCATCTGCGTTCTCACCCCCTTTGGCAACCGCGTCCACACACCCTGGGCAATGGCCGCCGCCGCGCAGATCCAGGCTCAGGGCGGCCCGCACGTCGAAACCATGAGCACCGACGACGGCTTCGTCCTGCGCTTTCCCGATGTCGAGACCGCCCCCGAATCCGCAGTCCTGTTCCCCGACCCCGGCGTAGCCACCGATCTGGTCGTGCACCAGCTCAGCGCAACCTCGCTCTTCACCGCCAAATTCCGCGAAGCCTCCGCCCGCGCACTCCTGCTGCCGCGTCGCCGCATGCAGGGCCGCGCTCCCCTCTGGCAGCAGCGCAAACGCGCCTCCGATCTGCTCGCCGTGGCTTCGCGCTATCCGTCTTTCCCCATGCTGCTCGAAGCGCATCGCGAATGCCTCCGCGACACCTTCGACATGCCTGCGCTCGTCGACGTGCTGCGCTCGATCAAGGTGGGTGAGATTCAGGTCCACACCGTGGACACTCCGAAGCCCTCACCCTTCGCCGCTTCGCTTCTCTTCGGCTATGTTGGGAATTTCATCTATGAGGGCGACGCTCCCCTTGCGGAACGCCGCGCCGCCGCGCTTTCCATCGACCAGAGCCAGTTGCGCGACCTCCTCGGCGAGGCCGATCTGCGCGACCTCCTCGATCCCGATTCCATCGCCGAAGTCGAACAGCAGCTTCAGCTTCTGAACGAGACGCAGCGAGCGCGCTCCGCCGACGCGATCCACGACCTCCTGCTCCGCCTCGGCGATCTCTCCCTCCAGGAGCTGTCGCCGCGCCTCGCCGCCCCGAACCTGCTGGCAGCCGTTGACGACCTGGCCCGCTCCCGCCGCGTTCTTCATGTCAACATCGCCGACCAGGAGCGCTTCATCGCTGTTGAGGACGCCGCGCGCTATCGCGATGCACTCAGGATTCCTCTGCCTCCCGGAGTTCCCAAGGCTCTGCTCCACTCCGTCGCTGCGCCCGTTCTCGAGCTTGTCCGCCGCTATGCCCGAACCCACGGGCCCTTCACCCGCGAAGAGGCCGCGGCTCGCTTCGGCCTTAATCCGCTGGCTGTCGAAGCAGCTCTGCGTCAGCTGGTTATCGACGGCCGCGTCCTCGAAGGCGGGTTCCGCCCCGGAGGGGCACACCGCGAATGGTGCGATGTCGAATCCCTCCGCCTCATCCGCCAGAAGTCACTGGCGCGGCTAAGAAGAGAAATCGAGCCTGTCGACCAGCGCCTGCTGGCCCGCCTGCAAACTCACTGGCAGGGCGTGCTCCAGAAGCGTCGTGGTCTCGATGCTCTGCTCGATACCATCGAATCTCTCCAGGGCGCACCGCTCCCGGCCTCGCTGCTGGAGTCGCAGATCCTTCCCGCGCGCATCGCCCGTTATTCCCCCGCCGATCTCGACACACTCATCGCCGCCGGAGAAATCGCCTGGTGTGGCTTCGACTCCCTCGGCGAACGCGACGGCCGCATCGCTCTCTATCTCGCCGATCGAATCACCGAACTCTTCCCGCCGCGTTCCGCCCCCGCGGAGCCCCTCGGACCTCGCGAAGAAGCGATCCTTGCGCAGCTTGCCCGGGGCGGCGCGATGTTCTTCGCGCAGTTGCACGAAGCGGTCGGTGGCGGCTATCCGGGCGAAACCGTCGACGCTCTGTGGAGCCTCGTCTGGCGCGGGCTCGTCACCAACGACACCTTCCACGCACTCCGCGCCTGGGTTGAAAAACCGGCTGCCTCCCGCACATCGAAACACCAGCAAAACCAGCCCGCGTTCCGTTCGCGCCGCACGACCCCTCCCAGCGCCCAGGGCCGATGGAGTCTCGTTCCTGCCAGCAACTGCAGCACGCCCGCTGCGCAGACCTCCTGGTCGCACGCCATCGCGCTCCAGCTCCTGCATCGCTACGGTGTCCTTACCCGCGAAACCGCGGCCCAGGAGAATCTTCCCGGCGGCTTCAGTGCGGTCTACGAGGTTCTGAAAGCTCTTGAGGGAAGCGGCCGCATCCGCCGCGGCTATTTTGTCGCCGGACCTGGCGCCGCGCAGTTCGCCCTGCCAGCCGCGGTCGATCTTCTCCGATCGCTGCGTAATCCGGCCCCGGAAAATTCCGAGATGGTTGCCCTCGCCGCAGCCGATCCCGCCAATCCCTGGGGCAGTATCCTGCGCTGGCCCGAGCCGGAATCAGCCACCGATGGCGTGCCTTCGCTCAGCCGCAGCGTGGGCGCAACCGTCATCCTCCGCAACGGTGAACCGGCCGCCTACCTGCGCCGCAATAATCCCGCCATCCAGGTCTTTCTGCCGGCCGACGAGCCGGACCGCTCCGCCGCGGCCCGCGACCTGGCCACCTTCCTCGCGAATTGTGCTCAGGAACAGTTACAAAATCCCTCCACGCGTCGCCATGGAGGCCTGCTCATCGATACCATCAATGGTCAGCCGGCGCACCGGCACGTGCTCGCGGAATTCCTGCGGGAGGCCGGTTTTCATCCAACGCCCCGCGGTTTTCACGTGCGTCACATGCCACAGGAGCAACCGTGACGCCTGCAGAGGGAGGATGCGGAGCACCTCCGCCCGGGCGGCTGTTCCTCAGTGAATTGTCTTCATCCGGCGCTGCAGGTAGTCCATCAGCAGATACTCGCCCAGCGTCTCCGGAGTCGTGAAATACGCCTTCCCCCTGCACATCTGTGTCACCTTCTGCACGAACTGCACGAGCCCGAAGTCCGACGCCAGCATGAAGGTGTTGATCATGATGTTCTGCCGCTGGCAGCGCGACACTTCCTCGAGCGTCTCGCTCACCACCAGCGGATCCAGTCCGAACGCATTCTTATAAATCCGCCCGTCCGGCAGCGTCAGCGCCGAAGGCTTCCCATCGGTGATCATCACGATCTGCTTCATGTCCTTGCGCTGCCGCTGCAGGATGCGCTGCGACAGCCGCAGCCCCTCGCGCGTGTTCGTGTAATACGGCCCCACCTTCACGCGCGCCAGTTGCGAGACCGGCATTTCCTCGGCCGAGTCATGAAAGAGCACCAGCGACAGCGTGTCGCCCGGATACTGCGTCCGGATGAGATGCGCCATCGCCATCGCCACCTTCTTCGCCGGAGTAAAGCGGTCCTCGCCGTACAGGATCATCGAGTGCGAGCAGTCCAGCATCACCACCGTTGCACATGAGCTTTGATACTCCGACTGGTGCACCTGCAGATCGCTGTATTCGAGATTCAGCGGCAGCGTCAGCCCTTCGCGCGCAATCGCCGATTTGAGCGTCGCCGGAGCATCCAGGTTCAGAGTGTCGCCAAATTCGTAGGGCTGCGATCCGCCGCTGGTCTCCACGCCCGTGGCCCAGTGCCGTGTGTCGTGCCGCCCGAGACTGGCCTTGCCCAGCGATCCGAGAAGATCCCGCAGAGCCTTGTATCCCAGAAAGTCCAGGCTCTTGTCCGTCACCTCAAACCGCGCTTCCGTCAGCCGACTGCCCAGTTCTCCCGCCCTCTGCGCAATCTGCGCAGAATCCTGCGACTGATTCATCGGCTGCTCGGTGGAAATGTAGTTCTCCCGTTCCATCCGCTCGATCAGCCTGTCAATCAGCTCATCCAGTTGCCCCTCGGCTGCCATCTGATCGATCTTCTGCTGGATGGCATCGTCAAACGCATCCCCCGATTCAAGCGCCCGCCGCAGCGCCTCGCGCAGATCGTCGAGCGTCTGCTGCAGATCCTGGAACTCCGCATAGGGATTCTGAAAGCCCGAGTCCAGCAGATAGTCGGCAAGCGCCCTGAGCAGATCCTCCATGCTGATCTCGCTGGCCAGATCGCCCGTGAACTTCGTGTACCGAACGCTCTTCATCGCTTCCTGCCCTCAGCGGAGCCCTTCAGGTTTCTGTGTTTCACCGCCAGGTCCTCACTCGCCGGCTCGCGACCTTCTAAGCCGCTCACTCGTTACAGACAGCCCGACGCTCTACGCTGAACGCTATCGGCTAGTTAAAACTTCCCCGCCTCGATCGCCGCGACTGCCACTGCTCGTACTCCTGTTCAGGCTGCGCGCGCTCCGGCCGCTCCGGCTTCTCCCCGCCGCGCCGGTGCGCTGCAAAGCTGCGCTCCTCATTCCGGCTGATGCGACGGTGCGAGCACATCCCTTCCAGCAGGAACTCCGCCGCCGCGATTACACTTTCCGGCGCATCCCCGGCCTTCACTCCCAGCGGCGCCAGCTTCTCCATCAATCCCTGAATCTGCTTCAGTTGGTCCATCGTGGCTTTGGCGCCCTGCTCGTCGGAGATCTTCACCGTCCCGCCCAGGTTGAACCACTGCTCGATCTGCTGCATATTCACATCCCCCAGGTATTTGTCGAACACCTTGCCGATCGCCGTGCGCACGATCTCCCGCACCACCGTATCGGCTCCCTTCATCTCGCCTTCGTACTCCAGCTCGAGTTTGCCCGTGATTCCCGGCAGAGCCGTATACAGGTCGCCCACCCGCGGCACCACCCGCGACTCGCCGTGCAGCAGCGCCCGCCGCTCCGCATTGGAGACAGCGAGCTCGAGAGTAGCAATCGGCAGCCGCTGGCTGACGCCGCTGCGCTTGTCTACCTTCTTGTCTTCGCGCGCCGTGAATGCCACCTGCTCGATGACCTCTCGCAGATGGTGCGGGACCTCCGCCTCGCCCAGTTCCCTTTCAGTCCACGCCTCCTGGGTGGTGATGGCGATACCCTCCTCCAGCGTCTCGGGATAATGCGTGCGAATCTCCGATCCGATGCGATCCTTGAGCGGCGTCACAATCTTTCCGCGCGCTGTGTAATCCTCGGGATTTGCGCTGAACACCAGCGCCACATCCAGCTCCAGCCGCACCGGGTAGCCCTTTATCTGCACATCGCCTTCCTGCATGATGTTGAACAGCGCTACCTGGATCTTGCCTGCCAGATCCGGCAGTTCGTTTACGGCGAAGATCCCGTGGTTGGCCCGCGGCAGCAGCCCGTAGTGCATGGTCATCTCGCTCGCCAGATCATGCCCCCCGCGCGCCGCCTTGATCGGATCCAGATCGCCAATCAGATCAGCGACCGTCACGTCCGGCGTGGCCAGCTTTTCCACGTAGCGCTCGTCCCGCGACATCCACCCCAGCGGCGTCGCATCGCCCTGCTCCATGATCAGATCGCGGCAGCGCCGGCACAGCGGCAGATACGGATTGTCGCGGATCTCGCAGCCGCCGACACAGGGCACATATTCGTCCAGCAGCGCCGTCAGTGAGCGCAGAATCCGGCTCTTTGCCTGCCCGCGCAGCCCCAGCAGAATGAAGTTCTGCCGCGACAGCACGGCATTCACAATCTGGGGCACCACCGTGTCTTCGTACCCGATGATGCCTGGAAAGATCGTCTCCTTCGCCTTCAGCCGCGCAATCAGGTTCTCGCGCATCTCGTCTTTCACCGTGCGCGCGCGCAGTTTCGCCTCCCTGAAATCGCGGCTCGCGCGCAGTTCGCCAAGAGTCTGCGGCAGGTGCGCCGCCGTGGCATCACGCTGCTCAGCGCGCGAATGCTGCAGATTACGAGCGGACTGGTCCGAACCGGTCTGTCGAGTAGCCATGGTAGTTGGTGTCCTCTAGCTCCTGTTTCCCGTTAGATGCTGCCGCACCCGCCTGGCTCCGGCGAGTTCCCTATGCGACTGGTCCGTCACTCGCCCGGGCGGCACTGCGCAGCTGCGGCAGCACGTCGTAATAGAACTCCCGCAGCCGTGCTGTTCGTTCCGCGTCCGACCGGCTTCCCAGCAGCAGCTGTTTGAAGCCCAGATCCGACGGCAGTGCATCTGCCAATTGAAAGGCCACCGGCTCGTTCAGGTCCAGATGCGTCACGGCGTCCGCAATCCCGGCCAGATGCAGCGTCTCAAAGTGCAGTGCCGCGCATTCCTCCCGGTCCTGCCTGGTGGATGAGTTGCCCACGTCGTCGAAGAAATCCACATCGGCCTGCAGAAAGCTCCGCGACTCATCCAGGCCCTCAATCTCGAAGCGCCGGACCCCCTCGCACAGAATATCCATCCTCCCGTCCGGGTACCGCTCCACCACGCGCACGATTCTGGCTGTACAGCCGATCAGCGCCATCTCAGTCCGCTCGGCCCGCACCACTCCGAAGGGCCTGTCGTCCTTCAGGCATTCCCCAACCATCTCCCGATACCGCTCCTCAAAGATGTGCAGCGGCAGCGCCGAACCGGGAAAAATCACCGTGTCCAGCGGGAAGAGGGGAATTCTCATGATTGTGACATTATGCGCGTCCTTGCGCGGCTGCGCGTAAGATCGGACGCCAAACGGGAAATATCCACCGGGTGCCACATCGCCCCGCATCTACTCCGGAACCTCCATCTCGTCCAGCATCGCCTGCATCTCCCGCAGGGCGTGCTGGTTACCGGTGCGACGCGCGCAGGCAATGCCATCCGCCAGCCGCTGTTTGGCTTCCGCCTCGCGGCCCGCTCTGGCCAGCGTCTGCGCAGCCATGAAATACCCCGCGGTATAGTCGGGATGCTCGCTCCGCAGCCGGTCGAACTCGCCCATGGCCGCCTCGGTTTCGCCGTGTCCCGCGTATTCCATTGCCAACCCGTAACGAGCCAGTGCGTTGCGCGGCTCCTGCTCCAGAATCTCCCTCAGACTTGCGATTTTGTCCATCAGCCGGTCCTCTCCATGCCCCTTTATCATTTCCTGGCGCCGGCCTCGCGCGCAAAGTCCGGTGCCCCTTTCTGTTGCGGGGGCCTTGTTGCTGTCTCTGCGCGCTCAGCGCCAGGCGCCGCTCTTTGCACCCAATGCTCTCCGCCGATTAAGGTAGTAGTTGAGCCTGCTCTGAAGGAGAACCGCATGGAGCTGAGTGGACCCGCGCTGCCCGCGCGCACGGTAGCCCATTCGCAGTCGGAGATGACCGAGCTGATCCTGCCCAACGACACCAACACACTGGGCAATCTGCTCGGTGGCCGGCTGATGAACTTCATCGACCTGGTGGGCGCCATGGCCGCCTTTCGTCACGCCCGCAGCCATGTCGTCACTGCCTCCATGGAGCACATTGACTTCATCGCGCCGGTTCATGTGGGCGATCTGCTCATCCTCAAGTCCTCGCTGAATCGCGCCTTCCGCACATCCATGGAGGTCGGCGTCAAGGTTTGGGTGGAAAACGCGCTGGCTGGCGTCCACCATCACGTCGCCTCGGCCTACCTGACCTTCGTCGCCATCGATCAGCAGGGGCGGCGAGTCCCTGTACCGCCACTCCAGCCCGAAACCGAAGAGGAGATGCGCCGTTTCGAAGACGCAGGCCGCCGGCGCGAAATGCGCGAAGCCGAAGCCCGGCGCCGGCGTATCCCAAAATTTGAGGCCTCACCCATCAAGGCATAAGTACTGAGAGGATCTGAACATGGCGCATGCACCCACTCCCCCGCCCCCTGCCGCAATCCCCGGAGTTAGATCCATCGTTGCCATCGGCTCCGGCAAGGGCGGCGTCGGCAAAACCACTCTGGCCGTCAATCTGGCCATCGCGCTCGCCCGCCTCGGCCGTCGTGTCGGTCTCATCGATGCCGATATCTACGGACCCAACGTGCCGCTCATGCTCGGCACCACGCGCCAGCCGCGCGTCCGCGAAAACAATCAGATCGAGCCCAATCTCGCTCACGGCGTCAAGGTGATCTCCATCGGTTTCATTTCTCCTGGAGACAAGCCGCTGGTCATGCGCGGGCCCATGCTGCACCAGATCATCCGCCAGTTCCTGCAGCAGGTCGACTGGGGTGAGCTCGACATCCTCCTCATCGATCTGCCGCCCGGCACCGGCGACGTGGTCATCTCGCTGGTGCAGACCGTGCCCCTCACCGGAGCTATCGTCGTTTCCACTCCCTCCGACGTCTCGCTCCAGGATGCGCGCAAGGCGATTGAGATGTTCCACCAGGTCAATGTCGAAGTCCTCGGCATCGTCGAGAACATGAGCCACTTTACCTGCCCCCATTGCCACAAGGAGATCGATATCTTCTCCCGCGGCGGAGCGGAGCGCACGGCAAAGCAGTTCAATATTCCTTTCCTGGGCTCCGTCGAGCTGCTTCCCGAAATCCGTCATGGCGGCGACACCGGACTGCCCGTTGCTCTCGCTGGTCCCGAGTCGGCGCACGCCGCGCAGTTCTATGCCATTGCCACCCTCCTCGCGGAAAACGCCCTCGCCCGGGCCGCTAAAAGCGAGAGCATCTTCGAAATCAGCTAACCGGGCTTCCTTTCGCGCCGGCGCAACACGCCGCGAAAGGAAGGCTGCGCATGATTCGCCCAGCGCAGGCGTTTCCCCGCTGGCGCTTTCGACTGGGCTGGGAATGGACCGCCCTTCTCCTCAGCCGCCGGAACTTTATCGAGGCCGGCCGTCCGGTAACGCAAAAGGCACCGTCTGTGTGCTAGAGTCGACAGATCGGAGGTCAGTGTATGTCCCACTACTCCCGTCGTGACTTCCTCAAAGCCGGAGCCGCAACCGGCGCGCTCGCAACTCTCGGAACCCTCCCGCTCCCCGCCGAGAAGAAGACCGCAACCGACTGGGTCACCCTCGGCAAATCCGATGTGCAGGTCACCCGCCTCGCCTTTGGCACCGGCACCTTTGCCGGCGAAGTCCAGCGCGACCTCGGCCAGGAACAGTTCACGACCCTCGTGCGCTACGCCTACGACCGCGGTATCCGCTTTTATGAGACGGCCGAGGCCTACCGCGACATGCACCGTATGCTCGGCATCGCCCTCAAGGGCATTCCGCGCGAGTCCTACCGCATCATGACCAAGGTTGAAACCGGCGACAGCGTCGACCCGATGCAGAAGATCGATCAGCTCCGCCGCCTCGCGAACACTGACTACTTCGACATCATGCTGCTCCACTGGCAGCACACTGCTGACTGGCCTGAAAAGACCGTCCGCTGGCAGGATGTCATCTCCGAGGCTCAGCACAAGGAGATCGTGCGCAGCCACGGCGCCTCCGTCCACGGTCTGCCCGCCCTGCGCCAGGTTCCCAAAACGGAGTGGCTGCAGGTCGCCATGATCCGTGTCAACCACAAAGGCGTCCGCATGGATGCCGAAGACTACAGGGCCAGCGTCGGCGGAGATGTGCCTGAGGTGGTCGACTACGTCCACCAAAGTCTGCATAAGGACCTGGGCGTGATCAGCATGAAGCTGGCCGGCGAAGGCACCTTCGACCGCGAAGACCGCCGCAAGGCCATGCGTTTTGCTTTTCAGAAAGCCCGGGTTGACAGCGTTACGGTCGGCTACAAGAACACCGGTGAGATCGACGAAGCCATCGACAACGTGAACGAGGCGCTCACCTGATCGCAAGTCCTACAACGCCCGCACCAGCATGCAGGTGATGTCGTCGTGCTGCGGCACATCGCCTGCAAACCGGTTGATATCGGCCACCAATGCCCGCAGCAGCACGCTCGGGGGCAGCCCTGTTCCCCATCGCAGCATGACCAGCAGCCGATCCTCGCCGTATTGCTGCTGAGAGTTGTTCTCCGCCTCAATCACTCCATCGGTGAAAGCCGCCAGCCAGTCACCGGTCTCCAGCGTCACCTCGCCCGCTTCATAAGGAGCACAATCCAGAATCCCCAGCGGCATCCCTCCGCAGCCCAGCCGCTCCACGGCCCCCGAGCGGCGCAGCAGGATCGGGCTGTTGTGTCCCGCATTGACATAGATCAGCCTGCGCTGCGCCGGGAAATATTCCGCAATGAAGGCCGTCGTGAATCGCCGCCCGTTCTGGCTGTTGCTGCACGCATACCGGTTAATCGATCCCACCAGTCCGGTCAGAGGTCCCGGCATGCCGCTGAGCGTCCTGAGACTCGCCTGGAAGGTCGCCATCAGCAGCGCCGCCGGCACACTTTTTCCGGCAACGTCCGCAATCGCGATCAGGAAGGTTTTCTCCCCATCGGAAGCCGGCCTGGGAAAGACGTCATAGTAATCCCCCGCAACGGTATTCGCCGGGCGTGTGGCGAATGCAATGTCCAGCCCCGGCACGTGCGGCGGTGCAGCCGGCAGCAGCCATGCCTGAATCTCTTTCGCAATCTGCAGATCGCGCTTCATCACCACCCGGTCGCCGACCTCCATCACCAGAAGCGCAAACATCAACACTCCGCCGATGAAATGAAGGTTCGGCGCATTCCCGTGTACTTCGCCCGATCGGAATCCCCATCCCCAGTCAGCAACGGGAATGATCAGCAGCACGAGCGCAAGCACCAGCAGCACCCGCCGAGCCGGGCTCAGCTTCTCGACGACTGCCCAAAAGAACTGACCGGCGATATTGAAGAATCGCCTGGCTCCACGGACTTCTGTCCCTCGTGTGGAATCGATCTCCAGGGAATAGAGGCGATAGCTGGAGCGCGCGTCGGCCCGAAACTGCTGCCACAGTTCGTTGAGCTGCATGCCTTCCGTGATCCGCAGCCAGAACCGTTTCGCTCGCGTCCTGACGGTCTGCCCCGCCATCGTCCACGCCCTTTCCGTCTCCGATTTTCTTCAGAAGCTCGTCTGGAGGATACGCTATCGGCCCGTCTCAGGATCTCCCCTGGACGATCGGTTTTGGGCTGACAAAAGGCAGGTCACCCCCTGGGCGACACCTGGAACCCGGCAGCCGGTCCCTGGGGTGAAGTGAAGAGTATTGTCCGCGATCCTGCGCGCCGGGAGGCGCGTCCGGTGCGATGCTTCGGAGAAGGTGGATTTCCGCCCCGAAGCGCCCGATCCCGCGCATGGGGTAGCGCAGGCGCCCGGGCACGGTACCTAGCGCTCGCCGGCGATCTCGATCCTGGTCGTCGCCTCGGCCATGATTTCATTGGCCTGCGCGTACTTCTCCGGATCCTCGCCCGCTTCGTTCCATATCTGCTCGCCGTGCTGCATTTGTTCGCGAGCCGTTGCGACGTCGATCTCCTCCGGCTTCTCCGCAGTTTCCGCCAGAATCGTCACGCGCTCCGGCAGGACCTCGACGAACCCGCGGGCAACGATAAATCGCTGCTCATCGGCCTCGCCCCCGTGCAGCCGTACCTCGCCCGTCCCAACCTCCGACAGAAGAGGGGCGTGCCCGTAGAGAACCTCGATATATCCGGTCTTCGCCGGAATCTCGACAGCCTCCGCCGTCACGTCCACGAGAATGCGGTCGGGCGTAACCAGCCGTACTTTAATCGGGTCGGCCATCTTATCTTGTCGCCGCCGTCAGTTTCTCGGCCTCTTCCAGCACTTCCTCGATGGTGCCCCGCATGTAGAAAGCCTGCTCCGGCACATTGTCGTGCTTGCCTTCAATCACTTCCCTGAAGCTGCGCACCGTGTCCTCGATTTTGCAGTAGCGGCCCGGAATACCGGTGAACTGCTCGGCCACATGGAAGGGCTGCGACAGGAACTTCTGCACCTTGCGCGCGCGGGAAACGGTGATCTTGTCCTCTTCCGAAAGTTCGTCAATGCCCAAAATGGCAATGATGTCCTGCAGGTCCTTGTAACGCTGCAGAATCCGCTTCACGCCCTGCGCCACGTCGTAATGCTCCTGGCCCACGACCCGGGGCGTCAGAATGCGCGAAGTCGACGCCAGCGGATCGACCGCCGGATAGATGCCCAGTTCGGACAGCGGGCGCGAAAGCACCGTCGTTGCATCGAGGTGAGCAAACGTGGTCGCCGGCGCCGGATCGGTCAGGTCGTCCGCCGGCACATAGACCGCCTGCACGGAAGTGACGGAGCCGCGCTTCGTCGAGGTGATCCGCTCCTGCAGCTCGCCCATTTCTGTTGCCAGGTTCGGCTGGTACCCGACGGCTGAAGGCATGCGGCCCAGCAACGTCGATACCTCCGACCCCGCCTGCGTAAACCGGAAAATATTGTCGATGAACAGCAGAGTATCGGCGCCCTCGTCGTCGCGGAAGTATTCCGCGACCGTCAGCCCCGTCAGCGCCACCCGCAGGCGCGCTCCAGGCGGCTCGGTCATCTGCCCGTAGATCAGCGCTGCCTTCGACCTGGCCGGATCCTTCAGATTAACAACGCCCGATTCCTGCATCTCCAGCCACAGATCGTTGCCCTCGCGCGTACGCTCTCCCACGCCCGCGAAAACCGAAAAGCCGCCGTGCCTGGTCGCGACGTTGTTGATCAGCTCCATGATGACGACGGTCTTGCCCACGCCCGCGCCGCCAAACAGGCCGATCTTGCCGCCCTTCAAAAACGGCTGGATCAGGTCGATGACCTTCACGCCGGTCTCGAACATCTCCTCGCGCGTCGACTGCTCATCAAAGGCAGGCGCCGGACGGTGGATGGGTTTGCGCTCCTTCGCGTTCACTGGCCCCAGCGCATCCACGGGCTCGCCGATCACGTTCAGCACGCGCCCCAGCGTCGCCGGTCCCACCGGCACGGAGATCGGGCCGCCCTGATCGATGGCCTTCATGCCGCGCACCATGCCCTCGGTGGCCTCCATGGCCACGCAGCGCACGCGCCCCTCTCCCAAATGCTGCTGCACCTCGAGAGTTACGTTGATGGGCGCCGGAACCTTGAATCCGTCGCTCACCACCCGGAGCGCCTGGTAAATAGGCGGCATGGTGGCCTCTTCAAACTGCACGTCCACCGCCGGACCCGAAATCTGCACCACTCTGCCGATGTTCTCTGCCATGTTCTGTCGATTCTTTCCCATCAGATGGCGGCCGCGCCGCTCACAATTTCGATGATTTCCTTGGTGATCGCCGCCTGGCGGACCCGATTCATGGTCAGCGTCAGCGAATCGATCATCTCCGAAGCATTGTTGGTCGCCGAATCCATGGCCGTCATGCGGGCCGCATGCTCGGCTGCGACCGACTCCAGCGTCGCATGATAAAGCTGCGAGGTCACATAGCGGGGCAACACGTCGGCGAAGATATCCCGAGGAGGCTCCTCATAGATGTAATCCACCTCCGCCGTCCCGAAGTTCCTGGTCTCATCCTCAAGCTGCTTCTGCGCAGCTTCCGCTTCCTTCGGATACAGGCTCACGCCCGCCGACAGAGCAGCTTCCGCCGCCCGCTCGCGCTCTTCGATCGTGAACTCGCGGCTCTCAGCAACCTGGCGCGCGCCGATCTCCAGAATGGGCAGCACACGCTCGACCACAACCCGCTGCTGGATCACCGACTTGAATTCGTTGTAGACGATGTACGCGGCGTCGATCTCCTCGTGCGTGTATCGCGCCACGATCTCCTCGGCAAGCTCCCGCACGCGCTCGTACGTCAGCCGTTCCAGCACGCCGGTATGCTCGCCGATCACCTCAATCCCGCTGCTCCGCTGCCGCTGTGGCCGCTCACCTTCCTCCACAGCCTGTGTGAACTGCGCAGCCGGATACCGCCGCCGGAACAAATCCCGCCCTTTGCGTCCGATCGCCTCGATATCGATTTCCCTCTGGTCGTTTTCCCGGATGAAATTCGCCGCCGCCTTGAAGATATTGGTGTTGAAGGCCCCGGCAAACCCTTTGTCGCCGGAAATCACGACCAGCAGGATGCGTTTCTCCGGCCGGGTGAGCAGCAGCGGATGCCGCAGTTCGCCGGTGTCCGGATCGTAGATCTCCGCGCGCCTCTTCAGCGACTCCAGCACGCTGGCCAGCATGGCGGCATACGGGCGCGCCGTGACGGCCCGCTCCTGCGCCCGGCGCAGCTTCGCCGCCGAAACCATCTTCATGGCCTTCGTAATCTGCCGCGTGTTGCGCACGCTGCGGATACGCCGCCGTAGATCGAGAACGTTCGCCATGACTTACCGGGCCGCACCCGCGGGCTGCGGCTGCCGGACCTTCTTCTCTCCGGTCCCGCGCTGCGCCAGCCCGTTCGCCGGCTCGGCGGAGCTTTCCTTCAGCTCCGCGTCCTGGTGGCCTGCGACGAAGTTCTGCTTGTACTCCTTCAGCGCCGCATGGATCCGGTTCCGCAGATCGTCATCCAGCGCCTTCTTTGTGGCAATGTCGCTCAGCAGCTGGGTCTGTCCTGAATCGAGGTACTTGTACAGGCCATCCTCGAAGGCGCGGATCTGGTCGACCTTCAGGTCATCCAGATAACCCTGCGTTCCGGCGAACAGGATGATCACCTGCTTTTCGGCCGGCAGCGGGTGGAACTGCGGCTGCTTCAGCAGCTCTGTAAGTCTTTGCCCGCGGTTGAGCTGGTTCTGGGTTACTTTGTCCAGGTCGCTGCCGAACTGGGCGAAGGCCGCCAGTTCGCGATATTGCGCCAGATCCAGCTTCAGCGTCGAGCCCACCTGCTTGACCGCCTTGATCGCCGCCGAGAATCCGACGCGGGAAACCGAGAGACCCACGTTCACCGCCGGGCGCACGCCGGAGTTGAACAGGTCGGTCTCGAGGAAGATCTGCCCGTCGGTAATTGAAATGACATTCGTCGGGATGTACGCCGAAACGTCGCCCGCCTGGGTCTCGATGATCGGCAGCGCCGTCAGCGAGCCGCCGCCGTTCTTGTCGCTCAGCTTGGCCGCGCGCTCCAGCAGCCGCGAGTGGAGATAAAACACATCGCCCGGATAGGCCTCGCGTCCCGGTGGCCGTCGCAGCAGCAGCGAAATTTCACGGTAGGCGATGGCATGCTTGGAAAGATCGTCGTAAATCACCAGCGCATGCCGGCCCCGGTCGCGGAAATACTCACCCATGGCGCAGGCCGCATACGGAGCCAGGTACAGCATCGGCGCCGGCTCGGAAGCCGAGGCCGCCACGATGATGGTGTGTCCCAGCGCTCCGTACTCATCGAGCGTCTGCACCACCTGCGCGATCGAGGATCGCTTCTGTCCCACCGCGCAGTAAATGCAGATCAGGTCGTTCTTCTCGTTGTTGATGATGGTGTCCAGCACCACCGCCGTTTTCCCTGTCTGCCGGTCGCCGATGATCAGCTCGCGCTGTCCACGGCCGATCGGGATCATCGAATCGATGGCCTTCAGCCCGGTCATCATGGGCTCCCGCACCGGCTGACGCTCGATCACGCCCGGAGCCAGCCGCTCCACAGGCAGCGTGTCGGAAGTCAGAATCGGGCCCTTGTCATCGATGGGCTGCCCCAGGGCATTCACCACGCGCCCAATCATGGCCTCTCCCACCGGCACGCTCAGAATCCTTCCCGTGCGCTTGACCTGGTCGCCCTCGCGGATCTCGGTGTAATCGCCCAGCAGCACGGAGCCCACCTGGTCCTCTTCCAGGCTCATGGCCAGCCCGGCTACGCCGTGAGGAAACTCCAGCAGTTCCCCGGCCATGACCTTGTCGAGCCCGTGCAGGCGCGCAATGCCGTCGCCCAGCGTAATGACGGTCCCCACCTCGTCGACGCGCATCTTGGCGTCGTAATTGTGAATCTGCTCCTTGAGGAGCGCGGTAATCTCGTCTGCTTTGATTTGCGCCATGCTGTTGTTTTCCTGGTAATCTTCCCCGGTGCCTGAGCCTTCTTCGGTAGCCGCAGCTCTCAGCCTGCTACCAGTTCTTCTCTCAAACGGTTCAGTCTCCCGCGCACTGAACCGTCGTAAACGGTGCTGCCTGTCCGGACCACAACCCCCCCGATCAGAGAGCTGTCCACTTCGTACTGCGCCTCGACCTGTCCGCCGGTGAGGCTGGCAATCTGCTGTTCCAGTTCGCGTCGCTCCGGCTCGTCCAGCGTACGAGCCGAAACGACCTTTGCCTCAAAGATCCCCAGCCGCCGGTTGATCTCTCGCCGGAATTCCGCCGCTACCTCCTCGAAGCCCGCGATGCGGCGGTTCCGGATCAGCACCGCGACGAAATTCCGCACCTGCTGCGACATGCCCAGCTTCCCATTCAGCTTGTCCAGCAGTCCAACCTTTTGCTCTGCGGGAAACGAAGGATCCACCAGGAACTCTCTCAGTTCGCGGCTTTCTTTCCAGGCCGCGCCAAAATCTCCCAGCTGCCGCTGGGTTTCCTTTGGACTCAGATGCGCCTCAAACACCACGTCGGCCAAAGCCTGCGCGTATCGGGATGCAAAGCTCGCCATCTAGGCATTTCCTCCGCTCCCCAGCTTTGCCCCAAATTCCCTGACCAGCGCCCTGTCGGTTTCTGCAGTCAGCCGGATTCTGTGCATCGCCTGGTCGATCGCCAGGTCGGCGGCAAACTTCTTCAGCTCCCGCTGCGCTCCCGTCTGGGCAGCCGCGATCTCCTGCTCCGCGGAGGCGATGATGCGCTCCCGCTCGGTGTCCAGCGTGGTGCGGATGCGCTTCTCGTCTTCCGCCGCATCTTTCTCCACCTGCAGCCGAATCCCGTCAATTTCAGCATCCAGCCGCGACAAACGAGCCTCCACCTCAGCCAGCCTGCGATTCGCGTCTTCGGCGGCATAGCGAGCGTCCGTCAGCTCTCGGGCCAGCGATTCCGAGCGCTGCCGGAACATCTTCGGCAGCACCTTCCACAGGAGGCCAAAAACCGCCAGCAGCAGGACCGCAGAATTGAAGTCCTCGAAGATCTGCGCCGCTGTCTCCGTTCTCACATGCGCGTAGCGCGCAATCGCCTGAACCGCCGCGGAATGCCGGTACTGCTCAATGTCAGAGCTGCTCTCCGGCGCATCCGTGTGCCTGGCGGCGGTCGCGGCCTTTCCGGTCTGCTGGGCTGCGGCCGGCTGCGCGTGCAGCCGTGCGGCAGAGATCAGCAGCAGCACTCCGGCCAGAAGAATCGAGCCGCGCATCAGGATCGTCCGTTTCCGTGGCGTCTTCAATGGAGGCTCTCCACGGCCTTGCTGGCCGGCAAGACCGCCCCCATCACCTGGGCGGCGAGTTCGCTGGCCGCGGCCTCAATTTCTTTCCGCGCCTCGGCGTTTTGCGCAGCCAGAGCCAGCTGCGCGGTGCGCACGCGTTCCTGTGCCGCGACCCGTGCCGCCGCTACGGCCCGTTCCCGTTCGGCGTTCCACTGCTGCACCCTCTGTTCCCGCTGGCGGAACAGCTCGGCCCGGGCCGCCCGCAGCTTCGCTGCGTATTCCTGGGCTCGAGCATCCGCCCGGGCGACGGCCAGCCGCGACCTCTCCATGGCCCCCGCCGTTCGCTCCCGCCGCTCTGCCCGGATCCTCATCAGAGGGCCGTACAAGATGAAGCGATAGGCAAGGACCAGAATCACAAACAGGATCAGGGTCGGTATGGAACCGAGCGCAAGATCACCAAGTTGACGCAGCAATTCATCCATAGATCGGCCGGTTGGCTGTCGGGAACGCTAGGGTAGATCAGGTGGAACTTAAGTTTCTAACAGACGCAAAAAATGAGTGTCAACTCTTGAAAGCCACTGATCCTGCGTCCTCCCGCTCTTGTCTCCACCCCCTGCGGGCCGGATTCCATAATTGTTTGCCGAAAAACGTCTGCCGAACCCCTGGAACGGGCTTGACCTGGCGTGCGCCCGGCGTACAATGAGAATACCACCTCGACCCGGATCAGGGTCGGCGAACCGGGTGATCGGAGATCCCACCACTCCATCACCCGGTTCGTTCTGTCTGCGGCCCCTTCACCGGTACCGGAATCTTCGGTAACGCCCCAGCAGCGAGGCCGGCCCAGCAACCGTCATCCGAACGACATTGCCCTCATACTGGCGTTCCCGGATTACGGCACCGGCTCCCAGGGCCGCCAGCGCATCCCCCTCCGACTGCGGAATCCGAAACTCCTGCTCCAGAATTGGGTCCCGCACCAGCTCCGCGTCGATCCGCTCCAGCAGCGCTTCCAGCCCTGTCCGCTCCTTTGCCGAGATGGCAATTACGCCTGCGTTGGCGCGAAGCCCCGTGCGCTCCTCTTCGCTCAGCAGATCCACCTTGTTCAGAACTTCCAGCCGCGGCTTACTGAGAGCATCCAGTTCGCCCAGCACCTTTTCCACCTCAGCTTTCTGTTCCTCCCGTATCGGGCTGGAAGCATCGCGCACGTGCACCAGCACCTCGGCCTTGCGCACCTCCTCGAGGGTCGCCCGAAACGACGTCACCAGCGTGTGCGGCAAATCCCGGATGAACCCGACCGTGTCCGACAGGAGCACCTTCCTGCGGCTGGGCAGCTGAATCGCGCTCAGTTTCGGATCGAGCGTCGCGAACATTCGCGCCGACTGGAGTACGCCGATCCCCGTCAGCGCATTAAACAGAGTGCTCTTCCCTGCATTCGTATAACCCACCAGGGCCACGGCGGGGACCGGAACCGATTCCCGCCTCTGCCGCTGCTGGCCCCGAATGCGCCGCACCCCTTCCAGTTCGTGCCGCAGATGCAATACGCGCCGCTGAATCCGCCGACGGTCCGATTCCAGCTGCGTTTCGCCGGGTCCGCGAGTCCCGATGCCGCCTCCCAGCTGCGACATGGCCTTCCCGCGTCCGGTCAGCCGTGGCAGCATATACTCGAGCTGCGCGAGCTCCACCTGCAGCTGGCCCTCTCGCGTCCGGGCATGTCTCGCAAAAATATCCAGAATCAGCTGGGTCCGGTCGATCACCCGGCACGGAAGCGCGTCTTCGAGATTGCGCAGCTGGGTAGGAGTCAGGTCGTAGTCGAAAACCACCAGATCGGCAGAGGTCGACGCCGCCGTTGCGGTCAGTTCCTCCACCTTGCCGCTGCCGACCAGCGTCGCCGGATCGGCCCTCGGCCGGTGCTGCTCCACCTCGGCTGCAATGTCCGCCCCGGCGCTGGTTACCAGCTCCCGAAACTCGTCGAGTCGCGATTCTTCATCGCTGGTCATGCACCGGGCCCGGCCGTCCGGAGGCGCTGCCGCAAGCTCCCGCGCCTGAGCCGCCGCGCGAGACACAACTCGCCTCGCTGGTCCGAATGTCACTGATACCAGCAGTGCGCGTTCCCGAGCAGCCTGCAGCCGCTCCACGGGCGCCCTCTCAGGATCCGGACGCCTCATGGACCGCCGGGGACGGCGTCACGACGACGGGACCGGCCTGCGTGGTATGTGGCGGACGATGCTCAGCGTGCAGTACCGAGCGGGTACTAACCACCGTCGAGATGGCGTGTTTAAAAATCAGCTGCTCCTGGCTGTTGTTTTCCAGCAGCACTGAATACTTATCAAAAGAGCGGATCTTTCCGGTGAGCTTCACTCCGCTCACCAGATAAATCGTAATCGGGGTCTTGTCTTTGCGAACCGTGTTCAGGAACGTGTCCTGAATGTTCTGCGCCGGCTTGTTGTCCATGAGCCGATCTCCTTTGCCATCTTCGAATCAACGGTGAAACTGCAACTACAGGCAAAACCGCAGCGGACCCGAGACTACCGAAAGCGCCGCACGCACCGCGTTGGTGTGCTAACAAAGATACGAGGTAATGAACCACTTGCGCAACATCCTGGATCCCTTTCGCTTGCGCTGAAAGCCCCTGGCTCCTGCCCTTCCCTCATCCGCGGCGAACGTCGCCGCTTCCCGACGGCAAAAGCGGCACACTCCAGAGTGGTTGGATGCCGGATTTTCTGCACGTGCAGCCCGGGGTGAGAAATAAACCGATTTGGCGAACTCCTTGCTGGATTACCCATTAACCCCGCGGCCGTCCATGCCGACGCAGGTGGTGCTCTGCCGCTCTGCCGGAGGGCCTTGCGCGCGCCTGCGGCCCCGGCTCCTCGCCAATCCGCCGCACGATCACTCCCTCCATATGGAAGCTCTCCGTCGTCGTAGCGCCTGGCTTCACCATGCCCGTTTGCGGGTCCAGGGCTGGGGCGTCGCCGGTTGCCACCCGGTACGAAAAGACCGGCTCCGCCAGTTTTCCAAACGTCTGCTGCGACACCGTCACCGGCAGGTATCCCGCAATATTCCGTTCGCGGAACGCGGTCTCATAGCGATGCTTCCTGACATTCCAGGTAAACACCCGCACCTGGTTGAAGTCGTACGGCAATCCGTCCTTCCACGGTGCCAGCATCGTCACATACTCGGGAACTCTCCCGCCCGGCACACTCGCCTGCGGGTCCTCCACCGTCTTCAGCACATAAGCTGCGACGATCTTTTGTCCCTCCGCCAGCCCCGCAATCGCGTCCGGAACATCCTCGTCCAGCGCGCGCCCGCGCACCCAGCCCACATGCCCCGCGCCGTCCCGCACCAGCCAGTAGTCCTCGAGCGCCGGCGGAGGCGGCGCCGCTGGTGTCTCCTTCTTCCCCTTCGCTTCGGGCTGAACGATGGCAGGCAGCAGTATCTGCGCCGGTTGCGGCTTTGGCACCGACGCGCGCATCAACAGCTGCAGCGTGGCATTTTCAGGCAGGAACAGAAACCGGTTGGACTTGCGTCCCGGCGCATCCCGCAGCCAGTAGTCCTCCTGGAGAACTGCGGTTGCCACGACCGGCGCATGCGCGTTTTCCCGCGCCAGTTGCGTGAACCTGTCATAAATCAGCTGGTCGATGACCCCGTGTTCTTCGATCCAGCCGACCTCTCCCTTTGCGGTCTTCACTTTGAGAAAGCGCCGTCCGTGTTCGATCACTTCCAGGCGCTGTCCGTTGACGACCTCGGCTACACGATTGCTGACCGGAGCCACGCGGTCGCGGAGATAAGTACCTTTGGCCCAGACATAGACGTATTCGCGATTTTCATGAGAACGGAAACGCCCGCATCCGCCAATCAGAACCAGAATCAGGAGTGCTCCCGAAATGAGCCGGCGGGAGAAGAACGAGGGAACCTGCATAGGCACAGACAAGAGACGCAAAAGAGTACGACAAAGACCTGAGGAGAGAATACACCTGAGCAACACCTCGGGATCGTAACTTTCGAGTTATCCATAGGAACGAGTTGACAGTCATCGCATCAGGTTCTACGCTGGGATCGATGGCTGTAAACTCCCCAGCCCGCATGTGTCAGTGCTGCTGCTGTCGCTGCACGCTGCGGGTGCCTGTCTGAGAGAGCCGAACCGATACAGTTTCGAGATTCGATCAGAACCCACCCGCCGCCGATGACCGGGTGGGTTTTGATTTGTTCGCTGCATTTGATCGCAATCAGCTCTGGAAGGAGAATCCCATGTCACTCCGCATCAACGATATTGCCCCGGATTTCACCGCAGAAACGACCCAGGGAGCGATTCACTTCCACGAGTGGATCGGCAACAATTGGGCTGTGCTCTTCTCCCATCCCAAAGACTTCACCCCAGTCTGCACGACGGAGCTGGGGGCTGTCGCCAGCCTCGAACAGCAATTTGCGCAGCGCGGCGCCCAAGTCATCGGCCTCAGCGTCGATCCCGTGACCAGCCACAGCAAGTGGGCCACCGACATTAAGGATGTTGGCGGTTACGAGGTCAATTACCCCATCATCGGCGATCCCGAGCTGAAAATTGCCAGGCTCTACGACATGCTGCCCGCCGACGCCGGAGACACCTGTGAAGGCCGTACCCCCGCGCTGAACGCCCCTGTCCGCACCGTGTTCATCATCGGACCGGACAAGCGCATCAAGCTGACGCTGGCCTATCCGATGAGCACCGGCCGCAATTTCGACGAGATCCTCCGCGTTCTCGACTCCATCCAGCTCACCGCCCAGCACCCCGTCTCAACACCCGCAAACTGGAAGCCGGGCGAGGACATCATCATTGCCGGTTCGGTGTCCAATGAAGAGGCGGCAAAGCGCTTCCCCGGGTTTAAGACAGTGAAGCCCTACCTGCGCACCGCTGCGCAGCCGCAGTCGTCCGTGGAGTAACCTTCCTGCAGAGGAACTGCCGCAGGGCATGGCGGCAGCGCACAGTTCCCGCCGCTCGAACGGCGGGGTTCAATGAGCACCGGTGGCGAAGTGGCTAACGCGCTGGTCTGCAAAACCAGTATTCGCCGGTTCAATCCCGGCCCGGTGCTCCAGCCCTCTTCAGTAATGTAAGACGATTGGGATCCGAGCAGTCAGCCAGTCTGCCAGCAGTCTTGACCCCGCGCGATTCTGCCGGTAGTATAAGCGCAATGGCTATGTGCCCCACTCCGGCTGTCTGCTGCGCTTGTTGTTGCGCGCTGCGCCGGACTTGTGGGTGAGCCTCCCGACTTAGCCTTTCCCCATCAGCCCGCGCCACAGCCTCCCTGCTGGCGCGGTTTTTCTTTGCACTCAAAACCGGAGGAGCCATGGCCGACTCGATCGCCGTGAAAGAGACCAAAGCCCAGAAGGCCGAGCGCCTGAAGCGCGAGAAGAATCCCTGGGACGCTTTTGAAGAGATCCGCGCCTTTGCCCGCAAAGGGCGCTCTTCCGTCCCCGAAGAGTGGAGCACGTACTTCCGCTGGTGGGGCATCTACACCCAGGGCGATGGCCTCGGCGTCACCGGAGGCCGCGGCGGCGAAGGCAAATCCACCGACTTCTTCATGATGCGGGTGGCCATCGCCAACGGCATTCTCACCGCCGCTCAGGCCCGCGTCCTCGCCGAAATCGCGCAGCGGCACGGCCAGAATCTCGCTGACATCACGGTGCGCCAGAACATCCAGTACCACTGGCTCACCGTCGAGTCGCTGCCCGAGATCATGGAATCTCTTGACGCTGTCGGCCTCTCCCCCAAAGGAGCGTGCGGCGATGTGGTCCGCAATGTCACCGGCTGCCCGCTCGCCGGCATTGCCCACGACGAGATCATCGACGCCTCGCCCCTCGCTGTCGAGATCGCCAACGAGCTCCGCGGCAACAACGATTTCTACAACCTCCCGCGGAAGTTCAAGATCTGCGTCAGCGGCTGCCCGGCGTGGTGCTCCTATCCGGAGATCAACGATATCGCCTTTACCGCTGTCCGTCGCGGCGAGGAGGTCGGCTATTCCGTCCGCGTCGGCGGCGGCCTCTCCAACGAACCGCACATCGCCGTGCGCCTCAATGCCTTCGTTCGTCCCGATCAGGCGCCCGCCGTGGCCCGCGCCATCGCGCAGATCTTCCGCGACACGCCGGTTCTGCGCGAGAGCCGCGACCGCGCCCGCATGAAATACCTCTTCATGAAGGAGGGCTGGACTGCGGAGCGGTTCCTCGACGAGATTCACAGCCGCATCGGCTATCAGCTCGATCCTGCCGTCCTCGAGGCGGTGCCCGACGATATCGTCCGCGATCACGCCGGCATTCACCGGCAGAAGCAGCCTGGGCTCAGCTACGTGGGCGCCAGCGTCCTGCGCGGACGGCTCAGCGGGGATCAGCTTGCCGCAGTCGCCGATCTCGCCGAGGCCTTCAGCCATGACGGGCGTGGCGATCTCCGCCTTACCGTCATGCAGAACCTCATCTTCCTCAACATCCCGACGGAGCGCACCGGCGAACTGGCGGCGGAACTGGAGCTGATCGGGCTCCACGTCGACGGCACGCCCTTCTGGCGCGGCGGCATCGCCTGCACCGGCACCGAGTTCTGCAAGCTGGCCATCACCGAAACCAAGGGCTTCCTGCGCTGGCTGGTCGAGGAGATGGAAGAGCGCCTGCCGCAGTTCGACCAGCAGCTTCGCCTGCATGTCACTGGCTGCCCTAACAGCTGCGGCCAGCACTGGATCGCCGATATTGGCCTCGAGGGCAAGAAGATCAAGCACGAGGGCAAGCTGACCGACGCTTATTACTTCTGCGTTGGCGGTTCGGTCGGCCGGTACGCCGGCACCGCTCGTCCGGTCGGCTTCCGCACACCGGCTCGTCTTGTCCCGGAGGCCATTGAGCGGCTGCTGCTCCGGTACATGGCCGAGCGCGAGGCCGAAGAAAGCCTGCGTGCCTGGTTTGCGCGCAGGAGCGATGCTGAGCTGCGGGCTGTGCTCGCAGGCGAAGAGCTTGCTCCCGTCGAGCGCGATCTGCCCGGCGGCCGCGTGCCGGCTGAGGTGGCCGGTTAAGGAGATTCGTGTGACCCTGCTACCCATTTTTCTTCGGCTGGACCGGCGTCCCTGCCTCGTGGTCGGCGCCGGCACCGTCGCCCTAAGCAAGATCGAGAGCCTGCGGAGCGCGGCGGCGAACATCACCGTGGTCGCTCCGGAGGCGGTCCCGCAGATCCGCGAAATGGCGGATCGGGGATTGCTCCGCTGGCGTCAGCGTGTCTTTGGAGCGTCTGATCTGGACGGCGCCTTTCTGGTGATCGCCGCCACCAACAGCAGCCAGACAAACCAGGCCGTGTATCAGGAAGCCCAGCGGCGAAACGTGCTCTGTAACGCCGTGGACGATCCGCCCAACTGCGACTTCTATTTTGGATCGGTCGTAGCCCGCGGGGACCTGCAGATCGCTATCTCCACGGCCGGCGAGAGTCCTGCGTTCGCCCAGCGGCTGCGCCGGGAAATCGACGAGCAGCTTCCAGGCGACCTTGGGCCCTGGCTTTCGGAGATCGGTGCCCTGCGCCGCGAGGTCCGCGCCGCAACATCTCCGGGCTCAGCTCGTAACCTGCTGCTCCATGAACTGGCCCAGCGCCAGCTCTGCAGCTCCCCTTCGTGCCCGGCACGGCAGTTTGCCCGGGAGCGGATTCAGTCCCTGAAGAACGAGGTGCCCGCATGACTGCTGCGGCGCATCCCGGAACTGTGTCCCTGGTGGGCGCCGGTCCCGGCGATCCGGAACTGCTGACGCTGAAGGCTGCTCGCCTGCTCGCCTCCGCGGACATCGTGCTCCACGACGATCTGGTTCCGGCGGCTGTGCTGGCCCATGCCGAACGCGCTTTAATCATCAACGTCGGCAAGCGCTGTGGGCGAAAGAACCTGACCCAGGAACAGATCGAGGCGATGATGGTGGAGCACGCCCGCCGCGGCCTTTCCGTGGTTCGCCTCAAATCCGGCGATCCGCTCGTCTTCGGCCGCGCCGGCGAGGAAATGGATGCCCTCCGCGCGGCCGGGATTCCCTTCGAGGTCGTTCCCGGCATTACTGCGGCCTTTGCCGCAGCGGCCGCGATCCAGCGTCCGCTCACCGACCGCCGCAGCGCCTCGAGCATCAGCTTCTCGTCCGGCCATCATGCGCCGGGATCGGCGCTGCAGCCAGCGTCGCTCTCCGGAGCCACGCGTGTGGTCTACATGCCGGGACACGACCTGCATGCCATCGCAGCGCAACTGCGCAGCGATGGACTCTCTCCGGGGCTGCCCTGCGTCATCGTCTCCCGGGCTGCCCAGCCCGACCAGCAGATCCTGGGCACGACCCTGACTGATCTGGACCGGGTTGCGCCCCTGCCGGCGCCCTCCATCCTGCTGGTCGGCGAGACGCTGGCGCAAAGGCAGCCAGAGGCGGTCGATAGTCTGGCAGAATGCGGGCCGGCGGCCACCGCGGCAGCGCCGCCGCTGACGCTCGGTCTGTAGTCCAGCTCAGCGCAGGCGAAAAATCCGGTCACGCGTCTGACGCACCGCCGAGGGTGTAATCGAATTCGTAGAAGTGTTGCTTGCCCTCTATACGAATGGTCATCGAACCGGCAATGCCCGTCAGGTCGCCCGTGCCCGAATCCGGCACCACGGTGATATTCATCTCCGGCACATTCCGATTCATTGTGGCGCGGTGCTGCAGCACGAAGCTCCCGCTCCTGCCGCTGAGGATTCCCGTGACGCGCTCCATCGCCACGTACCCGCCGGAGCCTTTCTCCCGGTCGAGGAGACTCAGGATCTCGCCCTGGCTGATGCCCTGCAGGTCGCCCTCGAACTCCTTTTCCATGGACATCCTGCCCAGTCCGGCGGAATCCGCCTGCGGGTTGTCCGGTTTCTGTGGAACCAGCTTCACTGCGAAGGTGCCGCGCGCCTCGTCCATGGCCGCAGCATAACACTGGTCATTCCCTGCCCGTTTGCGCATCCGATGCCGCCATGGACAGGCATGGCGGCCTCTTCCATCCCACGCTGCTTCCGATTCCTGCACTCGTGCGATGTCACCGGAAGCAAACCCGGAACTCGGCCGAAGATCGGCTTCCTGCCGGTGACCCTGTCGCAGCGAATATCAGTCCGGCCAGCAATACGACTGTAGAGGACTCTCATCTCCAGGTGAGTGCGCCCTGCCGGGCGCACCAACAGAAAGGCCCGGGTCTCCACCCGAGCCTTCCAGTCCCTGTTGCCTGTTTCCCGTCCCCTGCTTCTCACTTCACCGTCAGCGCCACGCAGACCGCCCCGGAACAGTTCGGATCCGTAGAGGTCGCCTGGGTGATCGCCGTCCCGTTCGATGAGTAGGCGGACACCACCACCGTGAAGTTCCCGGGGCGCGTGCCGAAGTTCGGCGACGGCTGGTAGTTCAGGTAGTTGTAGCGGATATTACATGCCGTCAGCCCCATGGTCGCTGCGCCCAGCAGCATCACCACCCCCAGAATGCGCAGCGCTCCCCAGTTCTTCCGCCGCAGCGCCCCGATCCCGGCCAGTACCAGCACGCCCGGAATCAGAATTGCGTAAACCGCCCGCGATCTCCCGCCGAGTTCAGGCTGATTCAAGCCCACGCCCGACCGCGCCTGCGTCGTGATCTGCATGGCGCTGAGCACGGAGCCGTTCGCCGGAGGTGTGGCCACCAGCGGATTGAAATTGCAGGTGGAAGCTGGCGGTAGATTCGAACATGACAGGTTCACCGCCCCCGAAAATCCATTTTGCGACGTGATGGTGAGGTTGACGTTCGCGTACTGGCCGGAGTTCACCGTCACCGAAGACGGGCTGGCGGTGACCGTGAATCCCGGCAGCCCGCCGGCCTGCTGCGGAATCGCCGTGCTCGCATCCGAATTCGCGAAGGCCGCATCACCGTGGTAAACAGCCGTGACGTTTTTCGCCCAGTCTGGCGCATTCGTCAGGCTCAGCGTCGCCGTTCCGTCATGCACAAAAACGGATCCCAGCGATCCCCTGGTCGTCTCGAAGCTCACCGAGCCTTCTGACACAGACTCGCCCGCCGCGCCGCCTACTTTCGCCGTCAGGTTCAGCGTGCCGCCGCCATCGCGCTCGGCCGAGAGCTGCGTCCGCGTGGCAACCTGCGCCTGCGCTGTCGCGCCGGCCATCAGGCAAAGGCAGGCAAAGATCCCCGTGCTGAAGGAAAGAGGGGCAATGTGCTTCCGGAACAGCGAAATCATTCGTGAGGAACTCTCTTGGAAAAGCCTCCGCGCAATCCTGCCCGTTCCCGGCATGCACCACTCCGCCCGGATCGGACGCTCAGGTTCCTGCGCTGGAAATGCTATTGTATCCGACGCGCGGCAGCCCTGGCATCACGTGGCATCCTGCGTTCCCGCCGCCGCGGGTTTACGATTCTTGGTTGCTCATCCGAAGACTCCGAGGCACACCGTCATGGACACCACGCTCTCCCAGCGCCCGCAGCTTCAGTACCTCACCACGCAGCTCGACGAGCTGAAACAGAAGGGAACTCATTTCCGCCTGCGCGTCCTCGAAGACGCGCAGGCCCCCGTCTGCACCTACGACGGCAAGCGGGTCATCAATCTCGCTTCCAACAACTATCTCGGCCTCTGCAATCATCCGAAGCTCCGCGAAGCCGCCATCCAGGCCATCAAAGACTACGGCGTTGGCTCCGGCGCCGTCCGCACCATTGCCGGCACCATGAAGATCCACATGGTCCTCGAAGAGAAAATCGCCCACTTCAAGAACGTCGAAGCCTGCGTCGTCTTCCAGAGCGGATTCACCGCCAACGCCGGCACCGTCTCCGCCCTCCTCGGCAAGGAAGACTTCATCATCTCCGACGAGCTCAACCACGCCTCCATCATCGACGGCGCCCGTCTCTCCCGCGCCAAAATCAAAGTCTTCCGCCATAAGGACGTCGCCCACGCCGAAGATCTCCTGAAAGAAGTGCAGAACGAGCCCGGCCGCAAGCTCCTGATCACCGACGGCGTCTTTTCCATGGACGGCGACATCGGCCCTGTCGACAAGCTCGCCGATCTGGCCAAGAAGCACGGCGCCATCATGATGGTCGATGATGCCCATGCCTCGGGCGTTCTCGGCCGCAACGGCCGCGGCACCATCGACCATTTCCACTGCCACGGCCGCGTCGATATTCAGGTCGGCACCTTATCCAAGGCCATCGGCGCCATCGGCGGCTACGTCTGCGGCTCGCGGGATCTCATTGACTTCCTCTATCACCGCGCTCGCCCCTTCCTCTTCTCCACCTCCCATCCGCCATCGGTCACCGCCACCTGCATCGCCGCCTTCGACCTTCTCGAACAGGAGCCCGAGCGCATCGAGCGCCTCTGGGACAACACCCGCTACTTCAAGGTCGAACTGGGCCGCCTCGGCTTCAACATCGGCGGCATCAACACCCCGGCCAGCGAGACGCCTATCACCCCCATCATCATCGGCGACGGCCGCCAGACCATGGACTTCTCCAGGGCCCTCTTCGAGGCCGGCGTCCTCGGGACCGGCATCGCGTTTCCGACGGTGCCCGAAGGCAAAGCCCGCATCCGCACCATCATGACCAGTGAGCACACCCGCGAGCAGCTCGACCAGGCCCTCGCAACCCTGGAGAAAACAGCAAGGAAGCTGGGGATTTTGAACTAGATGAAGTGCAGGTGCAGGCGGCCGGATCCATCGCGGCGGCGCTGGTCCTGCTGTGCGAAGCTCCTGAGGGAGGTGACGGGAGGATTCGGCATGCAGCGCCGGTGATCACGTTCTCAGGAACTGTTGCGAGCCTCCTCATAATGCGGGCGCTTCACATCCTGCAAACGGGCGAAACGCAGCTATCTTTCTTCGAACGATGAGACGGGATCATTGCCCCATGTTTGTCCGCAGTCAGCAGACACGGGAACCCACGCAGGCCAGGCGCCAACCTGCGCTCGCTATACTCAAAGCAGAGGTCCTCGTTGTTGCATCTCGAACGTATTCTCACCCAAACCCGCGCCACGGTCGCCGAACGCCGCGCAAGCGTCCCTTTCCCCGATCTGGAACGCCGCGCCGCCCAGCACAAGCCCCGCGGATTCGCCCGCGCCCTGCGTATCGCAGCCGCCACCGGCCCCGCCATCATCGCTGAACTCAAAAAAGCCTCGCCCTCGAAAGGCCTCATCCGCCCCGACTTCGACCCACAATCCCTGGCTGCTCAGCTTGAACAGGGCGGAGCCGCTGCCCTCTCCGTCCTCACCGACGAGCCCTTCTTCCAGGGCAGCCTTGCTAACCTCGAACTCGCCTCGCAGGCCACGCAGATCCCCTGCCTGCGCAAGGACTTCATCGTCGACGAGTACCAGATCCTCGAAGCTCGCTCCCATCGCGCCGACGCCATCCTCCTCATCGTCGCCGCCCTTACCAACGCGGAACTCACCCGCTTCACCGCCGCCGCCCACCAGCACGAGCTGGACGTCCTCTGCGAAGTCCATACCGCCGAAGAGCTGGCACGCGCCAGCGACCTCGGCTGCGACGCTTACGGTGTCAACAACCGAGACCTGCGCACCTTCGAAACCCGTCTCGAAACCTCCGTCCGCCTCGCCGCAGAGCTTCCGCCCCAGGCCGTCCACGTCGCCGAAAGCGGCATCCACACCGCCGACGACCTGCGCCAGCTCCGATCCGCCGGCTTCCACGCGTTCCTCATCGGCGAATCCCTCATGCGCCAGCCCCAACCCGGCGCTGCCCTCGAAGCCCTGCTGCGCGCCGCCGCCCAGCCCTTCCCCGAAATTCTCGTCGAGCGTGCCTGACCCCTATGTGGATTAAGATCTGCGCCAACACCACCCTGGAGGACGCGCTCCTCGCCGCCGACGCCGCCGCTGACGCCATCGGCTTTGTCTTTGCGCCCAGCCCGCGCCGTGTCACCGCCGGCCAGATCGCCGAGATCATGCCCGAATTACCGGCCGATCTCACCAAGATTGGAGTCTTCACAACCCAGGATTACGACGATATCCATCTTGCTCTGTCCTCTGCGGGACTGCACGGGGTTCAGCTCCACGGCGAGCTGGATTTCTCCCTGGCGGAGAGGTTGCGCGGCCAGTTCGGCTCCGGCTTCTTTCTCATCCAGACCCTCCATTGGGATCTCAACAGCGATCCCATCCGCGCCGAACAGAGGCTCCGCGACGAGCTGCGCGCCATCGGTCGCCACAGCGCCATCGACGCCATCCTGCTGGATTCCAGAACCACAACTGCCTCCGGCGGTACCGGCAGAATACTTGACTGGGACCGCGCGAGCCAGATTCTCGGCGCTGAGAGCGGGAAACTCCGCGTGATCCTGGCCGGCGGCCTTCATTCCGGCAACGTCGCCGAAGCCATCCACACCCTCCGCCCCTGGGGCGTCGACGTCGCCAGCGGAGTCGAATCCGCTCCCGGCAAAAAACATCCCGCCCGTCTGCGCGCCTTCGTCACCGCCGCCCGCGCGGCCTTCGCCGAGATCGAGAACGTCCCCGCGGTGCAGGTGCCCCAGAACTGCCCGTAGTTGGCAGATCTGGGATGCCAAGACCCTCCGCCCTGCCCATGCCCGTTGTTCCCCACGATGTAATCTGAATGCATGGCAACCACCGCGGCCCCATCCGTAGCCGGACGCTTCGGCCCCTGGGGCGGACGCTACGTCCCTGAAACCCTGGTCGCAGCCCTTGATGAGCTGGAGCAGGCCTACGCCGAAGCCCAGGCCGACCCCGACTTCCACGTGAAGCTCGATGCCCTGTTGCGCGATTACGCCGGCCGCCCCACGCCGCTCTACCACGCCGCGCGTCTCTCGGAATCCCTCGGCGGCGCCAGGATTTACCTTAAGCGCGAAGACCTCCTCCACACCGGCGCGCACAAGATCAACAACTGCCTCGGCCAGGCGCTCCTCGCCGTGCGCATGGGCAAAAGACGCATCATCGCCGAAACCGGCGCCGGCCAGCACGGCGTTGCCACCGCCACGGTCTGCGCGCTCTTCGGACTCGAATGCGTCGTCTACATGGGCGAAGAGGACATGCGCCGCCAGGAGCTGAACGTCTATCGCATGCGCCTCCTCGGCGCGGAGGTACGCGGCGTCTCTTCCGGCTCCCGCACCCTCAAGGACGCCATCAACGAGGCCATGCGCGACTGGGTCACCAACGTCCGCACTACGCATTACCTCCTCGGCAGCGTTCTCGGCGCGCATCCCTATCCGACCATGGTCCGCGACTTCCACCGCGTCATCAGCCGCGAAGCCCGCGCCCAGATCATCGAGAAGGAAGGCCGCCTGCCCACCGCCATTATTGCCTGCGTCGGCGGCGGCTCCAACGCCATCGGCGTCTTCTACGAATTCATCCCCGACAAGGAAGTCCGCCTCATCGGCGTTGAAGCCGGAGGCCGCAGCCCGAAGCTCGGCGAGCACGCCGCGCGCTTCAGCGGCGGAGCCCCCGGCGTCCTCCAGGGCACCTACTCTTACGTCCTCCAGGACGAGGACGGCCAGATCGCCCTCACCCACTCTGTCTCCGCCGGCCTCGACTACGCCTCCATCGGCCCCGAACACGCCGCCCTGCACGACTCGGGCCGCGCCGAATACACCTCCGCCACCGACGCGGAGGCCCTCGATGCCACCCTGCGCCTCGCCCGCACTGAGGGCATCATCCCGGCCCTCGAATCCGCGCACGCCGTCGCCGAGTGCATCCGCCTCGCGCCAAAGCTCAAGCCTCAGGAAATCCTGCTGGTGAACATCTCCGGCCGCGGCGACAAAGATATGGGCATTCTTACCCGCGAGCTTAAGCTGACTGGAGCGTGAAAATGAATTCTGATCGCGCCTTGCTTTGCAGGCCAGGTTTTCGTACCGCAGACGAGCTTTCCGTTGAGAGGCTTTTGGCCAGGCCGTGATTCGTCAATCCAGCAGAGCTCGTCATTCGCAACGGAGCGCAGCATCGTGAAGAGTTCATACGATCCATCTGCGGCCGCCTTCGTCTCAGGTTTCACGCCGCGATCTGCGTTTTGTATCAGGGCACGGCTTCGACAGCTTGCCCTGAGCAAAGTCGAAGGGTGCCGCAACCAGTTTGACGTGGAGGGGCTTTAGCCCCGCTGAGGAACTGAACCAGGAATCGAGATGCCGCTTCACTTTCAAAACCGTCCCGGCCTTGTTGCCTATCTCACCATCGGCGACCCTGACCTTGAAACCAGCCGCGCCATCTGCCTTGCTGCCATCGACGCCGGCGCCGATGTCCTCGAGCTGGGTGTTCCCTTCAGCGACCCCGTCGCCGACGGCCCCGTCATCCAGCGCGCCAGTGAACGCGCTTTGCGCAACGGCACCCGCCTGCGCGACGTCCTCAGCCTCGCCGCCGACCTTCGCCGCGAACGCCCCGCTGCCAGCCTGGTCATCTTCTCGTACCTGAATCCCATCCTCCGCATGGGCCTCGAAACCTTCTGCGCGGCCGCCGAGCAGGCCGGTCTCGATGGCGTCCTCGTCACCGACATCATCGTCGAAGAGGCCGCTGAATACCTGAAAGCCATGCGCCGCCACCATCTCGCGCCCATCTTCCTCGCCGCGCCCACCAGCCCCGATGCCCGCCTCGAGCGCATTGCCGCCGCCAGCGAGGGCTTCGTCTACGCCATCTCCCGTGTCGGCATCACGGGCACGCAGAAGTCTCTGGCCTCCGACGCCGAACAGCTCGTGCATCGTCTGCGCCGCTATACCAAACTTCCCATCGCCGTCGGCTTCGGCGTTTCGACCCCCGAGCACTTCGCCGCCGTCGGCGAATTTGCCGACGCCGCTGTCATTGGCAGCGCGCTGGTCGCCACCATTGAGCAGGCTGGTCCGGAACACGCTCCCAGCTCCATCGCGCGATTTATCGAGGGCCTGCGCGGCGGCCTTCGAGAGCCTGCCGTGCCGGCCCACTGATGCCGATCCGCAGTCGCTTCGTATAGCTTAAGCAGGTGGAATTCGCGATCCCGGTAGCCTTCCCCGCCGGGCTGGAGAGGGACGACCCATGACCATTGAAGACTGGCGACGCGAAATTGATGAACTCGACCGCCAAATCGTAGCCCTCATCAGCCGGCGCGCTGCGGCCGCTCAGGAAATCGGCCGCCTCAAGCGCCAGACCTCCCTGCCCGTCTACGAGCCCAACCGCGAGCGCATTATCTTCGAGAACGTGCGCTCTCACAATCCCGGCCCGCTGCCCGACATCGAGCTCGTTCACATCTACGAGCGCATCGTCGATGTCATGCGGGCCCTCCAGCGGAACGAGCTCGCCTCACGCCCCGGCATGCCGGCGCCGGGCCCCGACCGTCATCAGACAGGAAAAGAATCATGATCGTTGCTATGCAGGAACGCGCCACGGAAGAGGAGATTCAGGCCATCGTCGAGCGCATGGTGGAAATCGGCTTCAACGTTCACCGCACCACCGGAACGGTGCAGACCATCCTCGCCGGCGTCGGCACGCCCGCGCAGTTCGATCACGCTGAGTTCGAAGTCCTTGCCGGTGTTGCGGAAGTCATCCGCATCACCTCGCCCTATAAGCTCGCCGGGCGCAGCTTCCGCCCTGAAGGCACCATCGTGCATTTCCCCAACGGTGTCAGCATCGGCGGGCAGGAAGTCGTCGTGATGGCCGGCCCCTGCTCCGTCGAAAGCCGCGAGCAGATCTTCGCCTGCGCGCAGCTTGTTCAGGCCGCAGGCGCCAAATTCCTTCGCGGCGGAGCTTTCAAGCCCCGCAGCTCGCCCTATTCCTTCCAGGGTCACGGTCTCGACGCCCTCAAGCTTCTCCGTGAAGCCGGAGATGCCCACGGCCTCCTCATCGTCAGCGAGGTGATGGACATCTCCCAGATCGAGATCATGATGCCGTACGTCGATCTCTTCCAGGTCGGCGCGCGCAACATGCAGAACTTCAACCTGCTCCGCGAACTCGGCGCCGTCCGCAAGCCTGTGCTCCTCAAGCGCGGCATCGCCGCCACCATCGAAGAACTGCTCCTCTCCGCGGAATACCTCCTCGCCGGGGGCAACTACGACGTGATCCTCTGCGAGCGCGGCATCCGCACCTTCGAGACCTACACTCGCAATACCATGGACATCTCCGCCATCCCCGTGATCCACAAGCTCTCGCACCTGCCCATCCTCGGCGACCCTTCGCACGGCACCGGGCGGCGCGACAAAGTTCCGCCTATGGCGCGCGCGACCATCGCCGCCGGCGGGGATGGCTTGCTCATTGAAGTCCACCCCCACCCCGACAAGGCGCTCTCCGACGGAGCGCAGTCCCTCTTCCCCCAGCAGTTTGCCGAGCTCATGGATACGCTGCGCATCATCGCGCCGGCTGTCGGACGCACCCTCTAAGCACAATCGGCGGTGCATCGAGACTGTGCAGGTCAACAGGCTCATGCACCGCAGTCGTCATTCTGGCCCTGAGACAAGCGCGCGTCCGAAGTCGAACAGGAACGCTTCAAAGCCAATCCCCTCTCCATCGACCCGATACACTAAGGTTCGGCATGATCGAGCGAATCGCCATCCTCGGCACCGGACTCATCGGCGCCTCCGCCGGCCTCGCGCTGCGCGCGCACGGGTTCACCGGCACCATCGCCGGTTGGGACCCGGACGAAGAGCAGCTCCACACCGCGCTGAGCCGCGGCGCCATCACCGTCTCCACCGACGCCCCCCTCACCGCCGCCGCGCAGAGCAATCTCATCCTCCTCGCCGGTCCCGTTTTCACCATCCTCGAATGGCTCGACCGCCTCGCGCCCGTGCTCCGCGAAGACCAGCTGCTCACCGATGTCGGCAGCGTCAAGGGCGCCCTCTGCAATCACGCCCGCGGCCGCTACAACGGCCCCGGCCAGGCTGGCTTCCTCCCCGGTCACCCCATGGCGGGCAAGGAAGTGGGGGGCGCCGAAAACGCCGACGCAGATCTCTTCCGCGGCTCCGTCTGGATCTTCACCCCGAGCGAGGGTGCCAGCGCGCCCGAGTCGAATGAGGGGGCCGCGCCTCTTGCCGAAGCCTGGCGCGCATGGGTGGCGAAGTTCGGCTCTCGCATCGTCGAACTCGACCCCGATCGCCACGATGTTCTCTGCGCCTGGATCAGCCATCTGCCTCAGTTCGTCTCGACTGCCATGAGTGCGCTTCTCGGTGACGAATTCGCGGCGAATGCCGATCTGCTCCCCATCGGCGGCCGCGCTCTTCGCGAAATGACGCGCCTCGGGGCCAGTCCTTACTCCATGTGGCGCGACATCGCCCATACCAACTCCGAGGCGATCGCCCGCTCGCTGCACGCTCTCGAGCAGCGGCTCGCCCACATCCGCGAAAATCTCCGCACCCCCGAACTGCGCGGCGAATTCGAGCGCGCCAGAGCCTTCTCGCTCCTGCTGCCCCGCAAATAACAAATCCCACTCGACCCAGGCAGGCCAGCCCACGATCTTCCGCGGCCAGGCGGCCACAGGGTACCCCCTGATTTGTCCAGCACCAGGGCTGCCCGATCCCGGTTCCATCGTGTGCAATTTTGGAACTCTTCCATAGCGCAGGCCGTACTGCGCGGGTAGACTTGTGCATCATTCCTGTCTTTTCGGAGGTCCCGGTGCTTCGCTCGCCGCGCGCTGTACTCTTCGCCTGTCTCATCCTGCCTCTTTCCGTCTACGCCGCTCCGCTCCTTCTGCTTCATCCCTCCCTCAGCAAAGACCAGATCGCCTTCCGCCATGCCGACGATATCTGGACTGTCTCCCGCTCCGGGGGCGATGCCGAACGCCTCACCTCCACCGCCTCCGTCGTCGAGGGCCCGTATTTCTCTCCAGACGGCCAGACCATCGCCTACTCCGCGCGCATCCGCGGCAACGTCGACGTCTACACCGTGCCCACCAATGGCGGTGTTCCCCGCCGCCTCACGTGGCATCCCGGCGACGACGTCGTCGTCGGCTGGACCCCCGACGGCAGAGATGTCCTCTTCCTTAGCAGCCGCACCAGCTGGAACGACTTCGCCAAGCTCTTCCGCATCCACGCCGATGGCTCCGGCCTGCCGGTTGAATTCCCGCTTCCTTCCGCCGACAGCGCCTCTCTCTCGCCAGACGGCAAGCAGATCGCCTACACGCCCTTCAACCAGTGGCAGCGCGCCTGGAAGCGTTATCGCGGCGGCCAGACCGAGCCCGTCTGGATCGTTGCTCTCGCCACCCTCGACCTCACCAAAGTTCCCCGCGATAACTCCAACGACTCCAATCCTCTCTGGGTCGGCGACAAGGTCTACTTCCTCTCCGACCGCAACGGCCCGGTGACCTTGTTTGTTTACGACACCAAATCAAAACAGGTCCAGCAGGTCGTCGAAAACAAGAGCTTCGATTTCAAATCCGCCAGCGCCGGACCCGGTGGCATCGTCTACGAACAGTTCGGCAGCATTCATCTCTACGATTTCGCCTCGCACAGCGAGCACCCTGTCGACATCACCCTCCACGGCGACCTGCCCGCGCTCGAACCCAGCCTGGCCGTCATCGATCCGCATACGATCCTGAACGCCGAGATCTCTCCCACCGGCCAGCGCGCCGTCTTTGAGGCCCACGGCGACATCTTCACCGTCCCCGCCGAGAAAGGCGACGCCCGCAACCTCACCAACACCTCCAATGCCGCGGAGCGCGACCCCGCCTGGTCCCCCGATGGCAAATCCATCGCGTATTTCAGCGACGCCTCCGGCGAATATCAGCTCTTCATCCGCGATCAGGACGGCATCGCTGCACCCAAAGCCATCGACCTGGGCCCCTCACCCTCGTTCTTCTATTCCCCGCAGTGGTCGCCGGACTCCAAACGCATCCTCTACGGCGACAAGAAGCTCAACCTCTGGTACCTCGACGTCAGCAATCCCCATCCCGTCAAAGTCGACACCGATAACTACGAAGGCTTCGAGTTCGCCGGCAAGGCCGCCTGGTCTCCCGACGGCCAGTGGATCGCCTATCTCAAGACCCTCCACAACTACCTCCACGCGATTTACATCTACTCCGTCGAAACCGGTAAGACCACCCAGATCACCGATGGCATGAGCGACGTCGGCAGCCTCGCCTTCGACCGCAACGGCAAATACCTCTACTTCACCGCCAGCACCGACGAGGGCCAGTCCATCGCCGGCTTCGATCTCTCCAGCCTCGATCACGCCGTCTCCTCCAGCGTCTACGTCGCCGTCCTCTCCAAAGACCTGCCCTCGCCCCTGCCGCCGCAGAGCGACGACGAAAAGGTGAAGGAAGAGAACAAGCCCGCAGGCGATGAAGCAGGGAAAACCCCCGACCAGAAGGAGGGCGAGAAGAAAGACGAGACCGCCTCGAAGGAAAAGAAGGAAGAGAGCAAGCCACCTGTCGTGAAAATCGACTTCGAAGGAATTGACCAGCGCATCCTCGCCCTGCCCATCCCCGCCCGTAACTATGTCGACCTCAAAACCGGCAAGGAAGGCGTCCTTTATGTTGCCGAAGGCGGTCCCGTCGGCAACCCCTCTCACGAAGACGGCCCGCCCATCCACGCCCTGTGGCGCTTTACTCTTGAAAAGCGCGAGGCCACCGAAGTCCTCTCCGGCATCGACCGATACACCGTCTCCGCCAACGGCGAAAAGATGCTCTACAGGAAAGGCGACTCCTGGTTCATCGCCACCGCCGACGAGGTCAAGACCAGCCCCGGCAAGGCCCTCAACCTCACCGACCTCCAGGCCAACATCGATCCCCGCGCCGAATACCGCCAGATGTTCAATGAAACCTGGCGCATCGAGCGCGACTTCTTCTACGACCCCAATCACCACGGCCTCGACCTCAAAAAGGCCAAAGCCCGCTATGAGCCGTATCTGGCAGGCATCGGCTCACGCGACGAGCTGAATTATCTCTTCGAGGAGATGCTCGGCGAAATCACCGTCGGCCACATGTTCATCCGCGGCCCGCGCGAGCCCGACCACTCCCCCAAATCCGGCCTTCTCGGCGCCGATTACTCCATCGACCGCGACCGCTACCGCTTCGCCCACATCTACACCGGCGAAAACTGGAACCCCGCGCTGCATGCCCCGCTCACCCAGCCGGGCGTTAACGTGAAGGAGGGCGAATACCTCCTCGCCGTCAACGGCCGCGAACTGCACTCGACCGACAACATCTACAGCTTCTTCCAGGGCACCGCGGGCAAGCAGGTCGTCCTCCACGTCGGCCCCAACCCCGACGGCACCGCAGCCCGCGACGTTACCGTCATCGCTATCGAATCCGAGCACGCCCTCCGCAACCTCGCCCTGATCGAAGCCAACCGCCGCAAGGTCGACCAGATGACCGATCACAGGGTCGCCTACGTCTACATGCCCAACACCGCCGGCGCAGGCTTCACCAACTTCAACCGCTACTTCTTCTCCCAGGTCGATAAGCAGGGCGTCATCATCGACGAGCGCTATAACGAAGGTGGCGACATTGCCGACCTCGTCATCAACGTGCTCCGCCGCGTTCCCATGTCCCGTTACGAAACCCGCGAGGGTGAGGACGTCACCGATCCCGCCGGAGCCATCTTCGGGCCCAGGGCGATGATCATCAACCAGTCCGCCGGATCCGGCGGCGATCTGCTGCCCTGGTACTTCCGCAAAGCCGGTCTCGGCCCCCTCATCGGCGAGCGCACCTGGGGCGGCCTTGTCGGCATCGGCGGCTATCCCGTCCTGCTCGACGGCGGCACGGTCACCGCGCCCCGCACCGCGATCTACGGCCTCCACGGCCAGTTCGAAGTCGAGAATCACGGCGTCGCCCCCGACATCGAGGTCCAGTACGACCCGAAATCCGTCGCCGCCGGCCACGACCCCCAACTCGAGCGTGCCGTGCTGTACGTCATGGAGCAGCTCAGGGAACACCCCCTGCCCACCTACGCCAAACCGCCCTACCCCAACTACCACCAGCACGACGGCCTCGGCATCCGCTAACTTGAAAACCCCCTAACAGCACCGGCCGGGGTCTCACTCTCCGGCCATCCTGACTGAAGAGCAGCGGCTGACCAGGTGAGGATGAATCGCCTTCGTCGATCTGTACCACCGATCCCAGGCCCTTGCTGTCGTTTCCTGCCGCTCCGGTTGGCTCCATCTTCCGTCCCCTGAAGGTCTTGCTCCTCCTGCTTGTACAGCCTTCCAGAGCCCAGGCTCAAATCCAAATGTGCGAAATTTAGCCTGCGTTATCATCGTCGTTCTGACGCTGAGCGCCGGCGGAGGTGAAGAACCCCTGCGATCCATCCTCCTCGCCCACCCATCGGGTTTTCGACCTCGAACTGCTGTGTCAGGGCACGATTTCGCAATTGGGGAACGATTGTCTGCCTTCGCAGGGGCACGGCTTCAGCCGTGCTATAGAGTTTGTCCCATAAGCGCGGTTTCAGCCGCTGAGGGATGTCTTTGCCGGCCTTTGCCGCATGGCCGCATCAAGAGCAGAGCCTCTTCACGCGCGCGCGCGCAGGTCCAGGGCTCCCCCTCCCCAGTCCGTCGCGATTACCATGTTCTCCATGTTCCGCCTGCCGCTCCTCGCCGCTGTTGTGTTCCTCACCCTCGCCGCCTCCGCCCAGCAGACAACGCTCCTTGTCGACGTTGACCATCGTCCCCAGATCAGCCTCGATGGCCCCTGGCACTACATCGTCGATCCCTACCGCAACGGCTGGGGTTCCAACCCCGAGCATGCCAGTCCCAACGGCTATGCAAAGAACGCCCACTACGTCCCCGGCGGCCCGCTCCTCCAGTACGACTTCTCCCGATCACCCACCCTGAACGTTCCCGGTGACTGGAACACCCAGGAAAAGGCCCTTCTCTATTACGAGGGTCTCCTCTGGTACCAGCGCAATTTCACCTACCATCCCAGACCTCACACGCATCTCTTCCTGCACTTCGGCGCGGCCAATTACGCCGCCCACATCTTCGTCAACGACCAGCACGTCTGCGATCACGAAGGCGGCTTCACGCCCTTCGACTGCGAAATCACAAACGTGGTCAAAGACGGGGACAACTTCATCGTCGCCGCCATCGACAACACCCGCACCGTCGAAGGCGTCCCCACTCTCCGCACCGACTGGTGGAACTACGGCGGCCTCACCCGCCCCGTCTCCCTCGTCGAACTCCCCGATACCTACATCGACGACTACAGCCTCCAGCTGCGCCGCGACACATCGGACCGGATCGACGGCTACGTCCACCTCATCGGGGCCGCGCCCGGAACCCGCGTCACCGTCAGCATCCCCGCTCTGCATCTTGAAAAAGAATCATCGACGGATACGAATGGCCGCGCTGAATTTTCCTTCGCGGCTCCCGGCCTCGAACTCTGGTCCCCGGAGCACCCGCGCCTCTACGACATCAGCATGACGGCCGGCCCTGACCACCTCACCGACACCATCGGCTTCCGCACCATTGAGGTCCGCGGCGACCAGATCCTCCTCAACGGCAAGTCCATTTTCCTGCGTGGCGTCACCTATCACGAAGAAGCGCCCAACGGTGGCCGCGCCTGGTCCGAGCAGGAGGCCGAGACCCTCCTCGGCTGGGCTCACGAGCTGCACTGCAACTTCGTGCGCATGGCCCACTATCCGCACGCTGAAAACGAAACCCGCCTCGCCGACAAGCTCGGCATCCTCGTCTGGTCCGAGATCCCCGTCTACTGGGACATCGACTGGACCAGCCCCCACACCCTCGACGTCGCCAAACACCAGCTCTGGGAGATGATTCGCCGCGACCGCAACAAGCCCTCCGTGATCCTCTGGTCCCTCTCCAACGAAACTCCGCAGAGTCCCGCGCGCGACGCCTTCCTCCATCAGCTCGCCGTCGCCGCCCGCAGCCAGGACCCGACCCGCCTCATCACCTCCGCCATCGTCACGCATTTCAAAGGGACCACCGCCACCCTCGACGATCCGCTCGGCAAGGACCTCGACGTGCTCGGCTACAACGAATACCTCGGCTGGTATCAGGGCACGCCGGCGGAGATCCCGAACTACACCTGGCAGGATCCCATGGGCAAGCCCGTCATCATGAGCGAATTCGGAGCCGGCGCCAAAGCCGGTCTTCATGGCCCTGTCACCGAAATGTACACCGAGGAGTACCAGGTGAATGTGTATCAGCAGCAGTTCCGTATGTTCGCGAAGATGCCGTTTCTCCGCGGCCTGACGCCCTGGTGTCTCATGGACTTCCGCTCGCCCCTGCGCCAGCTCCCCGGCATCCAGGACGGCTACAACCGCAAGGGCCTCGTCAGCAATACCGGGGAAAAGAAACAGGCCTTCTTCGCACTCCAGGACTACTATGCCCGCAGGCAGCAGGAAACAGGCAACAGGCAATAGAGGACATAGACCATAGAGAAGCTGCAAAAGGAGACGGGCCTGCGCCGGAACTGTTCCCTGCTCCCTGGCGGTGCGCGGGTGCGGGTGCCCCACATCTGCCCGCTTTTGGCAGATGTGGGATCCCACCGTCACGCTCCCATATGCCCCAGCCCAATCCCGATGACATACGTCGCCACGCCTTCCACCGCCCCCACCAGCGTCATCTCCATCCCGCTCGCCCACCACGACCGCACCGTGATCAGCGACTTGGCCGCACCCACCGCAAAATGCGCCGCCAGCGACACAATCGCTGAAGCAATCACCGCCGGGTACCCCGTCACGAAGAAGAACGGAATGATCGGAATAAACGCCCCCACCGCTGTTGAGAGCGCCCCCGACCATGCCGAGACCAGCGGCTGGCTCAGCCCATCCTCCGTCATATTCAGCCGCTCCGCGGCCAGCGCCCGCAGGAACTGCTCCGGCGACTCCGCCAGATGCTCCACCACGTGATCGGCATCGTCGCGCGGAATCCCCTTCACCTGGTAATACAGCGAAAGCAGCTCGCGCGCCTCCGGCCCGTTCATCTCGATCGCTTCCCGCTCGCGCGTTACCTCCGCCTCGTAAATCTCGCGCTCGCTCTTGGCCGCCAGATACGCGCCCGACCCCATCGACAGCGCGCTCGCGATCATCCCCGCCATGCCCGACAGCAGCACCCAGTGGCTGTTGCCCAGCGTGGCGCCCGAAACGCCCGAGACGATCCCGAAGATCGCCCCAAGCCCGTCGTTCACGCCGTAAATCGCATCCCCGATCCAGCCTGCCGCCTGCCGCCCCGACCGATTCCGCCGCGTCAGCAGTTCATCCAGCTCCTGGCGCGCCGCCTCGGAACTGACGGGCGTCTTCGGATACCGGTGCCGGATCAGCTCGGTCAGTTCGCGGTAGTGCTCCTGCTCGTCCGCGATCACCTGGTGCAGAATTTCGACGCTCGGCTCATCCCCCAGTTCCTTCAGCTGCATGCCGTAGCGTGCGATATCGCGGCTCTCATCGACCTCCAGCCGCCGCAGCGCCATCTGCGGTCCACCCAGCCGGTTCACCAGCGTATCCGCATCGCCGGTGGGCTTGCCCTCGTAGCGCGGAATATCGGCTCCCAGCTCGCGAATGCGCTTCGCCCACAGCGACGCATGATGTGCCTCCGCCTCGGCCATATGCCGCAGCGTCTTCTTCCGGATGGGATCGTCGTCGCGTTCTGACAGGGTATTGTAGGTGTGGAAGCCCCGCATCTCCGCCTGCCAGTTTTCGCAGAGCGCCTCCAGGACCTTCTGCTCTTTCTGCGACACAGTCTGCGCCATGCGCCCGCTACCCTCCAATCTGATAGCTGAATCCGAAGCGCCCGATCTGAATCAGGGAGCGATCCCCCGGCGGCCAGATGCGAAACGCCTCCACCCGCGTATTCCCCGGGATCGTCTTCGCCAGGACGCTGCCCATCGGCTTGCCTGTCGCCGCCTCATAGAAGCGGACCAGCAGCCCATCGTCGTGGCGTTCGTACCCCAGCACGTATTCGCCCGGCGTCAGCCGGATATCCGATCCGATCCGCAACGGCACCTGGGTGAGAAAGAAGTGAGAATACTTTCCCTCGGCCGAATATCCGGCCGTGATCATCACCACTCCGGCAACATATTTCCCGTGGCCGTTGGTGATTCCCGAAGCCGAGCGCATCTCCGTCTCGATGCGCTCCGTGATCACCGGCGCCCGCGCCGGAATGACCGACCGCAGTTCGGTGTCGGTGGCCTGCCGCCATTCTCCGTTATGCGCCTCCTGCGCCCAGCCGCACCATGCCACAGCGGCCATCAACGAAAGCACAACCATCCACCGCCACTGCCCCGTCTTCAATGCGCTCATTCCACCCTTTCCGCTCCCGGCACGCCGGCTGCGCCGTCCTGTTCCCTGTCCCCCGCCTTTAATCCAGATGCACAATTCCCCGCTGCAGCGCGGTCGTCGCGGCCTGCGTGCGGTCCTCCACCCCCAGCTTGCTCAGCAGGCTGTTGACGTGCGTTTTCACTGTCGCCTCCGAGATGAACAGCGCATTTCCGATATCCCTGTTGCTCTTCCCCGCGACAATCAGCTGCAGCACTTCCAGCTCGCGCGCCGTCAGCGTGGCGCTGCCCATCCGCTCGGCCAGCTTCTCGGCCACGCGCGAGGGAATCCGCGACTTCCCCGCGTGCACCGTGCGCACGGCATCGGTCAGCTCGGCCAGATCCATCCCCTTCAGCAGGTAGCCTTTCGCGCCCGCCTGCATGGCGCGATAGATATCCTCATCGCCGTCAAACGTCGTTAGTACAATAATGCGCGCGCCCGGATGCGTGTTGCGGATCCGCGTAATTGCCTCCACCCCGTTCATCTTCGGCAGGCGCAGATCCATCAGCGTCACATCCGGCCTGTGCTTCCGGTACAGTTCCACCGCCTGTTCGCCGTCGGCAGCTTCCGCCACAACTTCAAAGCCCGGCACGGTCTTCAGCAGCGCCACCAGCCCCTGCCGCACAATATGATGATCGTCCACGATCAGAATTTTTATTGTATCCGCCATAGTTACACTTTCTTCTCCATTTCCCGTCCCAGCGCCAGTGCCAGCTTCACCCGCGTACCCTCTCCCGGACTGCTTTCCACCATCAGATTCGCCCCGATCGCCGCTGCCCGCTCCCGCATGCCCGTCAGGCCAAAGTGGCCGCTCGAGCCGTCCCGCGGCGTTCCCGCGAAGCCTCTGCCGTCGTCGGAAATCTCCATTCCGAACATACTCCCCTCAAACTCCAGCCGCAGCACAATGTTCTCCGGGTCCCCGTGCCGAACCGCGTTCACCGTCGCCTCCCGCGCAATGCGCAGCAGCTCCCGCTCCACCGCCGCATCCAGCGGCCGGTAGGTCCCGTTCACCTGCATCTGCAGTTTGGCCTTTGCGCCGGCTCTCGCCGTCACCTCCTCGGCCATCTTCAGCATTCGCACCGCCAGGTCCTCGCGCTCCGCCGTCTGCGTACGCAGCTCCCAGATCGAGCTGCGCGCGTCCTCAAGGCTGCTGCGCACCATCGCCCGCGCCTGCTCCAGCTGCTCGCGCGCGGCCTCCGTCGACGAATGCATCAGCTGCGCGATCAGCTCCAGCTGCACCGACACGGCCACGAACCCCTGCGCCAGCGTATCGTGAATCTCCCTTGCAATCCGCGTCCGCTCGCCCAGGACAGCCTGGAACTCCCGCTCCACGCGCAGCAGCCGCCGCCGCCACGCCGCGTATCCCAGCCCCACGAGCGCCAGCACCAGCAGCAGCCGGAACCACAGAGTCTGATAGTACTGCGGCTCGATGGTCATCTCCGCCGTCGCCGCCGACCTGCTCCATACCCCATCGTTGTTGCGCGCCATCACGCGGAACGTGTAGCGTCCGTGCGGCAGGTTCGTGTAGTACGCCGTGCGCCGCGTGCCCGCATCCACCCATCCCGGATCGAACCCCTCCAGCTCATACCGGTACTCCACCTTCTGCGGAGCCACAAAGCTCAGCCCCGCATAATCGAACTCGTAATGGCTGTGTCCTGGCCCAACCTTCAGCGCCGTCACGGTATCCGCCGGCACATCGTCCACGCTCACCCGTTCGATCACCACCTGCGGCGCCACGTGGTTCACCGGCATGTGTTCCGGATCCACGCGCGCAATTCCCTTCAAGGTGGCAAACCACAGCGTCCCGTCCTTCATCCGCAGAGCCGCCGGATGCCCCCCGCTCGAGCACTCGCTGATCCGCATCCCGTCCGCCACCCCGAATCGCTCCACTTCCGCCGCGCTGCCGCCCTCCGCCATCCGGTTCAGCCCGCTCAGGCTCACGCGAAACACACCGCTGTTCGAGCTCAGCCACAGGTGACCACTGTCGTCTTCCAGGATCCCCAGCACCCGCTCCGGCAACTGCGCCGACACAATCTGGACGATCCCCCCCCCCCGCATCCGGTTCAGGCCGCCGTCATTAGTGCCGATCCATAGAGTTCCTTCGCGGTCCTGGTACAGCGCTGTCACCACATTGCTCGACAGCCCGTCCCTGGTAGTGAAATTCCTGAATGTCCCATGCCGGAACTCGCTCAGCCCCCCCAGCGTCCCGATCCACAGATCTCCGGCGCGATCCTGCATCATCGCCCCGATCAGATCGCTGCCCAGGCCATCCAGTGCCGTCCAGGTGGTGAACTGGCCGTTCTCGTAACGCGACAATCCCCGGCGTGTTCCGATCCACAGTTCGCCGCGGCTACCTACATGCAGCGAGCGCACAAAATCGTCCGCCAGGCCATCGGCCGTAGTAAAGAGGCGGACCCTCCCATTGTGGATCAGGTTCAGGCCATCCGGTGTGCCCGCCCAGATGTCGCCGTTCGGAGCCGCCGTCACCGCCAGCACCACATTGCTGGCCAGCCCCTGGGCGGGCGTCACCGCCCGGAAGTGCCCGTCGTGCCAGACGTCGAGACCGCCGCCCTTGGTCGCCGCCCACACGTCGCCCGAATGGCTCTGCGCCAGCGCCAGCACATATTCATCCGTCAAGCCGTTCTCGGAGGTCAGCATCGAAAATTTCCGGTCGCGCAGCACCGCCAGCCCGCCGGCCTCGGTGCCCAGCCACAGATCGCCCTCTCCGTCCTCCGCCGCCGCCAGATAGACATCGCCCCCGCGCAGCAGTTCCGCCTTGCCCTCGCGAATGCGCAGCAGCCCATGCGCAGTCCCCGCCCAGATCATCCCCTGCCGGTCGCAATAGAGGAACTCCACGCGTCCTGTGTTCGCCTGCCCAAAAGCCTCCACCCGATCGCCAGCGCTGAAAAACAATCCGGCGTCCGTCCCGATCCACATTCGCCCCGTCGCATCTGCCGCCAGCGCGTTGACCGCGCCGCCTCCAGGCACCGGCACGCTGTGGCAGCCCGATGCGGAACACGCCTCCAGCCCCGACCGCAGCCCGGCCCACGCCACGCCGCGGCCATCCACCGCGAGCGTCAGCACTTCCCCCGCCACCCCGGCAGGTTCGAACCCGCCGTGTGCTTTGGGGCGCATCAATCCCCCCGCCGTCCCGAGCCACAGGGAACCGTCGCTGCCCCGGGCCATCATGCTGTTTTCGGTGAGCTCCTGATCCAGGGCCACCTCCTGGGCACGCTCCCCTGCAATCCGGAACAACCCCGCTGCCGTCAGGACCCACACCGTCCCGTTGCCGCCCTGCCAGGTTCTCCACACCTGCGTCGCCGGAATGCCCTTTGCCGCGCCAAACGCCTCGAGCTTCCCCTGCCGCATGCGAGCCAGCCCGCCCGAAGTCGCGATCCATAGTGTCCCCGTCCGGTCCAGCGTCAGATCGTCGATCAGGTCGCTGGGCAGCCCCGGCGTATTCGCCCGCGTCATTACGTCAAAGTCGACGCCATCGAAGCGAACCAGCCCGCCTTCCGTGGCGATCCAGAGGAATCCGTCCGGCCCCTGCGCGATCGCATGCACCGTGTTCTGCGGCAGACCGCTATCCGTCTGCCACGACTGGTAGCCATACTGGCTGACCGCGGTATCCGGATCGAGAGCCCGCGCCGGAATCCCCGCCAGCACCAGCGATACGCCCCCAATCGCAGCAGCCCGGAGCCACAACCGCAACCGCGTCCGTCCAGCCTCCCGCGCCTGGAGAGCCGTACACGCACACCGATTCATACACACGGGAGCAGTGCGGCAATTCCGGGCCTTTGCCCCTGAAATGGCATGATGTCTGTGAAACACGCTGTAGGAATGCTATATCCCCGCACCGCGATCCGCTCAACCCCTCAGCCGCGCGCGCCGTCGCCGCCGCCCGCCCTCTTCACGAGCACCTTTTCCGCCGCCGCCGGCCCGATCGTGAACTGCCCCGCCGCCGTCTCGATCGCCACCGTCTGGTCGTAATTGCGCCGGATCACTTTCACCGCCCCGCCCGGCTCGATCCCCGTCTGATGCAGAAACCGCAGCAGCTCCGGATCTCGCTCGTAGAGGCTCGTCACCGTGCACTGCGCGCCCTCGGTCACATCCGCCAGCGCCCGCACGCCGCGCTTCAGCCGTTTCTCCTCACTCTCCGGCAGAACAGCGTTGCCGTGCGGACACGTCCCCTTCTCGCCCAGCTTCTTCATCAGCAACGCTTCGAAGGCCGGCGAAACCGCATGCTCCAGCCGCTCCGCCTCGTCGTGAACCTCATACCACGGCATGCCGAACATCTCGGAAAGCATCCGCTCGATCAGATGATGTCGCAGCGCCGTCCTGTATGCCGCCTCGCGTCCCTCCGCCGTCAGCCGCACTACCCCGTCGGCCTCTACCCCCACAAACCCGTCCCGCTTCAGCCGCCGCAGCGCCATCGAAACCGCTGGAGCCGACACCTCCAGCCAGTGCGCCAGCGTCGCCGAGATCACTGTGCGCCCCTCGCTCTCGGCCTCCAAGATCGCCTTGAGATAATCTTCCTTCGAAACGCTGATGGCCGTCTTCACTGCGGGATTCCTGCCCTTAGCTTACAGCCCGATGAGCAGCAGCCACTACGCTTCCGTCAGTGGGAATCACCGGGCACACCAGGCCCGCCCCGGCTCGTCGTCTTCCTGCACCGGCATCGCGAGATTGGAGCGAGTCTCTTTCCGAAAAGGTCTTCCTTCGTCCGGCCCGGCAAGCCTCCGGAATGAGGGGTGCCGGAATTGCGTCCGGCGCCCCTGTGCTGCTCTTTCGTTGTGCGCTCCGCCTGGGGTTCGTCTCTACCTCGGGCCACCCACCGGCGATCTCAGCCATGGAACCACGCTCACCGAAGGTCCCGTGGTTGTGCTGCATCCCGGCGTGTTCGGACCCGTCCTGCATCCCCAGTAGTTCAGCGCGGCATCCGCCGACCCGGTGCACGGAGCACTGTCGAAGGAGCAGATGTTGCCTACGCCCACCCCCATGCCGCTGGGATAAAGGCTGTTCAACTCCACTGTCACCGCGCCCGGCGTGTTCACCGCTACGTCGTAATCCTCGTTCCAGATCACGTTCGCGGCCACCACCGTGCCCTGAATCGGCGTGCCACCCAAGCCGCTGCTGATCTGAATACCGACCGTGCCCGGAGTCGCCGTGTCTCCTACATCCGCCCCATTCCCGGCAACCAGATTGCCCACGATGATGTTGTTGTTCAGGTCATCGGACGGCAATCCGAATTGTGGCCCCACATGGCTGTGCATCGCCACGCCGCCGATCCCGTTGCCCATAAGAAAGTTCCCGATGATCACATTTCCGGAGACCTTCCCCATTCCCGCGCCGTCGGAGAACATTCCCACTCCAGCTCCCTCGACCTGCACTCCATTGTTGGTCACCCTGTTCTCCGAGATCGTGTTGCGGTCGATCCCGTAATGAGCTGCAAACGGCGGTGCCGCCGCCCCCACCGGCGGATGCGAAGCCATCACCAGACCGCAGTCCAGAGGATTGTTGTTGATTGTGTTGCGGGTGATCAGATTGTCGTGGCTCTCCCCGGTTTCGTCGCTGATCAGAATGCCGTCGGCATTGTTCTCCATCACATTCCCGTCAAGCACCGAGTTTGACGTCCCGATCAGGTGAACCGCGCCTCCGCAGTCGCCCGTCTCATCCGTTTCGAAGGCCGGCTGACCCGGGCAGCCCGCGTTGACTCCCGGCTGGAACACCGGACCCGCTTTATCGTCGTTGCTCACATTATTGTTCCGGATCGTGACATGACTCGCGCTGACGATCAGGATGCCTTCCCACAGCGCGTTCTCCACCGTAAACCCGGCCACCGTCACATGCGCCAGGCCCGGATGCGAATTTCCGTCGATGAAGATGCCGTTCGCGAGTCCGGTCGCGTCGATCACGGACGCGCCGGGACCAGCCCCGAGCAGCAGGAGAGGCTTGCCGATCACCACATCTTCTTTGTAGGTGCCGGCGCCCACACGGATCGCATCATTGGCGCTGGCGTGATTCACTGCTGTTGTAATGCTGGAAAAGCAGCCTCCGGAACCACCAGGGTTCACACAGAGGGTGGCAGCCGCACCGTTCTGAGACCCGATTGCCCACAGAACGGCACTGGTAATGAAAAGGGCCCTTGCAAATCGTGCAAGGTGCATGGGACCTCCTCTTTTTTGGGGGGGCGCCAATTATGGCAGGTCAAACCGTCCAGGAACAAGAACAATCAGCGGCCGTGATCTGCTTCATCTCCTGTCTTTCTCCGGGTCACTTCGCAACCACTTCAGAAACGCCTCACCTCCGCCATATTGCGCCAGTTCATCGCGCAGCAGACCGGTCAGCCGATCCAGGGGATCTCTGGAGCTTCAGCGACCGGTCCCTCTGTGCCCGCTTCGGGACTCAAACGCGGTTCTGGATTCTCGCGGTCATATGAGGAGGGTGTTGAGATCCAGCCGCAACTCTCAATCGGTTGGCGCCCTCCGCACGCTGGCATTGCGGCAGTTGGCGGCTGGTCCCCGCCCAGCAGATACCCGCTCCCAGCGTTCTGCGCGCACGGCATCCCCGCCGGCATCAGCCTCTTTGATGCGGTCCTCGCCAACCGCCACCGTGAATCGGACCGGTCAGGCCGCTGGCATTCATCTCGTACAATACTTCCAGACATTTCCCATCCGAAGGATCTTCGTGTCGAACTCCTCTTCCCTCCAGCGCAGACGTGTTCTCAGCGGCATGCGCCCCACCGGAAAACTCCACCTCGGCAACTACATGGGCGCCCTCCACAACTGGGTCCGCCTCCAGGACCAGTACGAGTGCTACTTCTTCATCGCCGACTGGCACGCCCTCACCACCGACTACGCCGATCCCTCCGCCATCGCCGCCAACACGCGTGAGGTCGCCCTTGACTACCTCGCTGCCGGCCTCGATCCGGAAAAGTCGGTCCTCTTCATCCAGAGCCACGTCCCCCAGCACGCTGAGTTTCACCTGCTCCTCTCGATGATCACGCCCCTCGGCTGGCTCGAGCGCGTTCCCTCCTATAAGGAGCAGCAGGAAAATCTCACCGGCAAGGACCTCTCCACCTACGGATTTTTGGGATACCCGCTGCTTCAGGCGGCCGACATCCTCATCTACCAGCCCGACTTCGTCCCCGTCGGCCAGGATCAGGCGGCCCACGTCGAACTCACCCGCGAAGTGGCCCGCCGCTTCAACCAGTTCTATAAAAAACAGGACACAGCATACACATTTCATGGCTCTAACAACAACCCAGCGGCGCCCATCCTCCCCGAGCCGCAGGTCCTGCTCACGCCCAGCCCCAAGCTTCCCGGCACCGACGGTCGCAAGATGTCCAAGAGCTACGGCAACACCATCCTGCTCAGCGATCCCGAGCCGGAGATCCGCTCCAAGCTGAAGCCGATGGTCACCGATCCGGCCCGCGTCCGCCGCAAAGACCCCGGCAATCCCGACAAATGCCCCGTCGGCGACCTCCACAAGATCTTCTCCACCCAGGAAACGCTGCAAGAGGTCTACGAAGGCTGCACCACCGCCGGCATTGGCTGCATCGAGTGCAAAACATGGGCCGCCGACGCCATCGTTTCCACCCTCCTCCCCATCCAGGAGCGCCGCGCCCATCTCGAACAGAACCCCGGCCTGGTGAAAGAAATCCTCTGCGAAGGCTCCCGCCGGGCCCAGGCCCGCGCCGAGCAGACCATGCAGCAAGTCCGCACAGCCATGGGTCTCGGCCCCGAAGCCACCGGAACCGCCCAATGACCGATACCCCACCCAGCCCGGACACAAACCCGACCACCGCAGGATCGCCCACGGCCCCGGAAACCGCCGCCCCGTCCCAGGCTGACGTCCCCGTCCAGGCAGCGGCCGCTGAAGAAGCAAAGCGCGAAGCGCTGTCATCGGGACGCGAGGTCCCCGCCCCTGCTCCAGGCCCCAAATCCACCCCAAAGCAAGATGACGACTCGGCTTTCCCCTTCTCCGTCACCGTAGGTCAGGTCTACGACGGCCCCCTCGATCTCCTGCTCGACCTCATCCGTCGGCAGGACATCGACATCTACGACATCCCAATCGCCCGCATCACGGCACAGTTCCTCGCTTACGTCGAACACCTCAAGGCCTCCGACGTCGATACCGCCGGCGAATTCATCTACATGTCCGCGCTCCTCATCCACATCAAGAGCAAAATGCTCCTTCCCCGCTCCCCCGCCGAAACTGGAGATGCCGAAGCCGAGGATCCCCGCCGCGAGCTGGTCGAGCGCCTCCTTGAACACGAGCGCTTCCGCAACGCCGCCCAGATGCTCCAGCAGAAGCGACAGCTTGAAGAAGCCACCTGGACCAACCCCGGCATCCGCGAGTTCCGCCAGGCCGCCGAAGACAGCCAGGACATCGCCGCCGACACCCTCGACCTCGTCCGCGTCTTCCGCCAGGTCCTCGAACGCGCCAGGAACCGCCCCATCCTCGACGTCGAAGAGGACGCGGTCACCGTCCGCCAGATGATCGAGTTCGTCCGCCGCCGTCTCATGATGGAAGACCGCCCCGTCGCCCTCTCCCGCCTGTTGGCGAACACCCGATCCACCGGCGCCATCGTGGCCATGTTCCTGGCCCTCCTTGAGCTCGTCCGCCTGCAGGCCATCCTTCTCCGCCAGGACCGCAGCTTCAGCGAGATCTACGTCAAGAGAAGCGAGCAGTTCGAGCAGGTCATGACCGAGCACCAGACCATGCGCGACGACTGGACCTAGCCCGGCGCAGAGTCCCGGAACTGGCGACCAGGCCGTTCGCAGCCGGATCCTGGCACCGTTCACCTTTCTGAGCGTTGCCGAGAACCCCGAAGATCTGAACTTGCCCCCGTCCTGCGCCTTTACGCCTGGTCCCGTCGGCGTTGTCCTCCAACGTGGAAGGGGATTCAGTCAGGGTGCCTTCAGGGCGGGACGGGGTCCATCCATGGTGCGGTTTCGGGGTCATGAATACGGATCTGTCTGCCCACTCCGAGGCGAGCGTTAGAATTCCTGCGTACCTGCCTCGGAAAGAGAGGCTTCCGATGAAACGCGTCCTGTTCTGGTCGCCGCGGATTTTCGCTGTCCTGTTCGCCCTCTTCATCAGCGTCTTTGCTCTCGACGTATTCAGCGAATCCCGCGGATTTTGGTGGGCAGTCCTCGCTCTGCAGGTCCATCTGATCCCTGTCGGCATCCTCCTCATCGTCCTGCTCCTGGCATGGCGCTGGGAATGGATAGGAGCCGTCCTGTTCCCCGCCCTTGCGCTTCTTTATCTCGTGCTGGCCGCGGGTCGTTTCCCCTGGGTCACGTACGCGGTCGTCTCGGGCCCGCTGCTTGCGATCGGCGCGCTGTTCCTGGCGGACTGGCTGTACCGGCGACGGCTGGCCCATCTCTGATAACGGCTCACGGGGTCCGCTGTGTTCGCCTGACTGTGGTGTCCCGGCGCTCCGGCGACTCATCGCCCACCCAGAACTCGGCATTCCCGATGGCCAGTCGCGCCACCACGACGCCGCCATCCTCCATCCGGTACACTTCCCGCCACCGAAGCCCGACCGGTAGAACTCCACCGCCATGCGGCTGTTGCTCACCAATAACCACGGCGCAATCGAAGGCTGTGCGATGCGGTCTTCCGCCACGCGGGGATTGTATCCCCGCCGCCTCAGCCGCAACCCCAGCAAAATAACCACGACAGGAACCAGTTTCTGTACTATCAGGAAAGCGCCGCTCGTCATTTTCCGTGCGCCGCGTCTCCCCTTTCCATGAGCCTCAAAGCAAGAATCGAAGCCGTCATCTACGCCGCCGAAGAGCCCGTCGCACTCGCGCAGCTTGCCTCCCTTTTCCGCGAAGAAGCCCTCGCCAGCCGCGCCGCCCGCAACGCCTCCGCCCATGGAACCGCCACCGAGGCCCCCCAGGCGGCCGTCGCCTCCGGGCCGGGCCGGGCCGAAGTCATTTCCACGCACTCCGAAGAGCCTTCCGTCGAAGGCGCAGAGCTTCGGCCCGCTTTCGAGGCGGCCGACTCGCCATCAGCTCCCACCGAAGTACCTTCCGCTCAAGCCGAAATTCCGCAGGAAGCGGCGTACATCCCTGCTTCCGAACCGACCGCCCAGGATTCCGCTGACGCCGAGGTGACCACGCCCGATTTCGCCGGAGAACTGCAGCCCGTCTCTGAAAGCACCGCCTGGGAACCCCGCGAAGGGGCAGCCGCTGAGATGTCAGATCTGACCGCCGAGCCGGCCCCGCTCTCCCCGGAAGAGGAGAAACGTATCGCTCGCCAGCGCGACCGGGAAGTACGCGAAGAAATTCGCCGCATCGTCGATGAGCTGATCGCCGAATACTCCGCCTCCGACCGAGGCCTCGAGATCCGCGAAGTGGCCGGCGGCTTTCGCTTCGGCACCCGCCCCGAATACCATGATGCCGTCCGCGCTTTCGTGAAAAGCCTCAAGCCACTCATGAAACTGTCGCTTCAGGCCCTTGAAACACTGGCAGTTATCGCCTATAAACAGCCCATCACCGCACCCGAAATCGCCGAGATCCGCGGCGTCGACTCCGGCGGCGTTCTCGGCTCGCTGGTTGCCCGCAAGCTCATCACAACCGCAGGGCGGAAGCAGGTCATTGGCCGGCCCATCCTTTACAAGACCACCCGGGAGTTCCTCCTGCGCTTCGGCCTGAGGGACCTCAACGAGCTGCCGTCCATCGAGGAGTTCGAAAAGATGGCCGGCGAGCTCACCGAGCCCGAAGAAGAAAACGCGGCGGCGGCAGAAGAGCTTCCCTTCGCCCGGAACGAGATTGCCGCTCTCGAAGCATCCGCCGGGACAGCACCGGAAGCGACCGAGCCGCAGTCCGATCCGTCGGTGGCTCCCACCTCGGAGCACGATGCCCCTGCACCTGTCGAGGAACCGCAGTCATGACGGACTCCGCCTCCGAATCCGGCACGCAGCAGCGCCTGCAGAAGATCATCGCCGCGGCCGGCATCGCTTCCCGCCGCAAAGCCGAAGAACTGATTGCCGCTGGCCGCGTCCAGGTCAACGGCCAGGTGGTGACGGAGCTCGGCACCAAAGCCGATCCCGCCCACGATCACATCCGCGTCGATGGCAAGCTCCTGCAGGGCCCCGAACACCATCGCTATCTGGTGCTCAACAAGCCCAAAGGCTACGTCACGACGGCCAGTGATCCCGAGGGACGCCCCACCGTCATGGACCTGATCCGAACCGGGGAGCGCGTATTCCCCGTTGGCCGGCTTGACTACCCGAGTGAAGGTCTCCTGCTGATGACCAACGACGGCGAGTTGGCCAATGCCCTCACGCGTGCCGCCGCCCGCGTCGAAAAGACCTACCTGGTCAAGGTCAGCGGCCACCCCAGCGAGTCCGCCCTGAACCAGCTCCGCAACGGCATCATGATCGACCGGGGATCGCAGATTCGCGCGCCCCAGAAGGCCGCGCCGCGACCCGGACGCACACAGTTCGTTGGCGAACGAGGCCGCGTGATGACCGCGCCCGCCCGCATCCGCCTCCTTCGCGAAGGCGAAAACCCCTGGTACGAGATGGTCCTCACCGAAGGCCACAATCGCGAAATCCGCAAGATGTTCGAGGAGATCGGCCACCACGTTGAAAAGATCCGCCGCGTCGGCTTCGGCCCGCTGGTCCTCGACGTCGAGCCGGGCCGCCACCGCGAACTCACCCTCGAAGAAGTGGCCCAGCTCCGCCGCGCCGCCGCCGGCCAGGCAGGCAAAGCTCATGAACCTCGCCGGCAACCCGGCACCCGCCGTCCCGCCAGCCGTTCCCGTACGAGGGCTCCGCTGAAGAGAACCCGCTCCTGAACACCCGCTTCGCCAGTGACGGGGCGATCGCCTCCGCTGGTTACTTCCGGCTGTGCATCCGGTCAAAATGCCCCATCCGCCCTTCATCCCCGGCGCAGAATCATGACGGAGGAGCGTATGGAAAGCACGCCCTACACCGTCATTGCCATGTTGTCATTTCTGGCGATCTTTACCGCCTGCATTCTCTGGGCGACGAGCGGTCATCCGGCCGACGAGAACAACGAGGACCTCGGCGTCGTGGCGAAAGACCACTAACAGACCGCGAAGGGCCGCCCACCCGGCTGCTCGCAATGGACTGACAGACCATCGTCGACATGATGTGCCGCAGCGCATTAAAGATCCGGTTCTTCCCGATGTCCAGCGTCCCGGCAATCAGGCCGATCCGGCTGGGTCACAGCTCGGTGGATTTGCCGGCGATCAGTTCCTGGGCTCGCGCCAGAAACTCCGTCAGCGGCCTTGAGCCCTGATCGCCCTTCCCGCGCACCCGCACGCTCACCGCCTCCGCAGCCTCCTCCTTGTCGCCCATCACCAGAACATAGGGGACCTTCTGCAGCGTGAAGTCGCGGATCTTGGCGTTCATCTTTTCATTGCGGGCATCGACTTCCACGCGCAGACCGGCATTTTGTAACCGCTCGCGCACCCTTTCCGCATAGGCCTGATGCCGCTCGCTGATGGGCACCAGGCCCACCTGCACCGGCGCCAGCCACAGCGGAAAGGCTCCGGCATAGTGTTCGATGAGCACGCCGAAGAAGCGCTCGACGCTGCCAAAGAGTGCCCGGTGGACCATCACCGGCTGATGCCGCTCTCCATCCTCGCCGACGTACTCGAGATCGAAACGGGCCGGCAGGTTGAAGTCGAACTGCACCGTGGAGAGTTGCCACAGGCGGCCCAGCACGTCGACCAGCTTGATGTCGATTTTGGGGCCGTAGAACGCCGCCTCGCCAGGGATGGTCTTGTGCGGGATGCCCTTGCGCTGGAGCGCGTGTTCCAGCGAGCGGATGGCGAGGTCCCACTTATCGTCGGACCCGGCGTAGCTCTGCCGGTCGGCGGGATTCCAGGTGGACAGCTCGACCTGAAATTCGCTGAAGCCGAAGGTGGTCATCACCGCCTGGGCGAAGTCAATGCAGGCTACGACCTCGTCCTCGATCTGCTCCGGCGTGCAGAAGATGTGGGCGTCATCCTGGGTGAAGCCGCGCACGCGCAGCAGGCCGTGCATGGTGCCGGAGCGTTCGTAGCGATAGACATTGCCGAATTCCGCCAGGCGGACGGGCAGGTCGCGATAACTCTTCGGCGCGTTCTTGTAGATCAGGATGTGGCCGGGACAGTTCATCGGCTTGAGCTGGTATTCGGCGTCGTCCAGTTCAATGGGCGTAAACATGTTCTGGGCGTAGAAACCGGCGTGTCCGCTTACCTCCCACAGATGGCGGCGCATGACATGGGGGGTGTAGACGAGATCGTAACCACGGCGGATACACTCCTCACGCATCCAGTCTTCCATGAGCCTGCGGATCATGGCGCCCTTCGGGTGCCAGAAGATGAGGCCCGGACCCGCGACCTCCTGGATGGAGAACAGATCGAGCTGCTTGCCGAGCACGCGGTGATCGCGTCGCGCCGCTTCCTCAAGGCGGGCGAAATGATCGTCGAGTTCCTTCTTCGAGAAGAAGGCCGTTCCATAGATCCGCTGGAGCTGGGGATTCTTCTCGTCGCCCAGCCAGTAGGCGCCGGCGAGGTTTGTCACGCGAAAGGCCTTGACCCGCCCCGTCGAGGGGAGATGCGGCCCGCGGCAGAAGTCGACGAATCTGCCGTTGCGGTACAGGGAGATTGATTCGCCGGGCTGAGTAAATTTCTCGACGAAGTGGACCTTCATGAAATCACTGGCGGCCCTGAACTTTTCGAGACCCTCGTCGCGCGGCTCCCACTCGCGAACGAATTTCTCATCGCGTGCCACGACCTCTGCCATCCGGCCTTCGATGAGTTTGAGGTCTTCGGGGGTGAAGGGGGTCGGGCGCCAGAAGTCGTAAAAGAATCCGGAATCCGTGGCCGGCCCGTGACCCAGTTTCGATTCGGGAAACAGCTCCAGCACGGCGGTCGCCAGCACATGCGCGGCGGAGTGCCGAAGGACCTTCAGGGCATCGGAATCCTTCTCCGTCAGCAACTGCAGGGCAACGTCTTCGTTGAGGGGCGTCGACAGATCGACCACCCGCTCGGCGTGGGGATCTTCCGCACCATACATCGAGGCTTCGCTGCCATCGCCCGAGGAGGCGGCCACGGCTGCGTTGCGAAGCGGCCGGATGCGGGCCACCAGGGCGGCGTGCGCCAGGCGCGGCGAAATGCTTTCGGCAATCTGAAGGGGCGTCGTGCCCGCAGGGACCTGCCGAACCGACCCGTCGGGAAGCTGAACCTGGATGGAACTCATATCAGCAGGGTAAAGGGTTTGGCGCCTGGGGTGTAGGGGAGATGAGCAAATCCCTCAACCTGCGGTGGTTCGCACCCGAAGATGCTGCCGGCGGCCTCGCGTTTTCCGGAAGCCCGGCGGCCTTGTCCCCCGTTCGTGTCATGAGATTCCGCGGATTTTGGGACCCCGTGCGCGGATGCCTGGGTAACATGAAGACGAATCACGACAAAGAGATGACAGGCTCGATACAAACGATCGGGAACAGGGCCCGGGGATGGGCGATTGCGACGGCCGGACTCGTCACGCTGTCGCTTGCGGCGCTGACCGGATGCCAGTCGGTGCAGGGCAACTCGCCGGTCACCATGGTTCGGGTGATCGATGCCTCCTATAACGCCCCAACGGTGAACGTCGACGTCGGTACCACGACGATTGCCGCTGATATCGGGGAGGCCACCATCACGAACTATGGGTTCCTGGCGCCAGAGCCTTCCACCGCATACATCTACCCCGCGACCAGCAGGACGCCGACGGCTTCGGCCATCGGGCAGTTCCAGGCTTCGCAGCAGTACTCGGTTTATCTGACCGATTCCGGCGCGGGATATGCAGCGACGATCCTGACCGACCAGGCGACGGCGCCACCGGCTGGGGACATCGCCGTCCGCTTTCTGCAGCAGGCGCTTGCCACCGGCTCGGTGGACATTTACTTCGTTCCGAGCGGCGATACTCTGGCCGACGCGAGACCGGTTGTCAGCAACCTGGCCGCGAAAAGCATCAAAGGCTACATCAACTTCCCTGCCGGAACCTACTCTGTCGTTGTAACTCCCGCGGGAGCGACCAAGGCGAGCTACACCGGGACCAGCATCCAGTTCAGTGCGGGGCAGGTGCGGACCATGCTCATCATGGATGCGCAACTGACGACCAACCCGCCGGTCAATGTGGTGATTGGGGACGATCTGAACTAAAGCCCGAATTGTGCCCCGGAGACAGGCGTTTCCGAGCCGGAGCTTCAGGCCTGGCCCTGCGATATGGCGGCGAAGAGCGCGTCGCAGCAGTAGGGATCAAGGCGGTCGGGCACCTCGCGGGCAAGGATCTCCATGGCCTCTTCGGGGGCCATGGCCGGGCGGTAGGGACGGTCTTCCGTCAGAGCGCCGTAGACATCGGCCACGGCGATGATGCGCGCCTCGATGGGAATCCGCTCGGCACTCAGGCGGTCGGGATAGCCGGTGCCGTCGAGGCGCTCGTGGTGCGCGCCAGCAATAGCGGCCAGTTCGCCGAATGCTCCAATGTGCGAGAGAATCCGGCGGGTCAGCCGGGGATGCTCGTGGACGACACTCCATTCGCCGGATGCGAGGCCGCTCGGCTTGTCCAGAATGGAGTTAGGAACGCGCAGCTTGCCCAGATCGTGGAGCAGCGCCGCGCGGTTGACGAGGCGCACACGGTCGTCGCTGAGCCCCATTTCCCGGGCAATGGAAACGGCGGTGGCGGTGACGCCGAGCGAATGACGGAAAGTGAAGGAGGATTTGGCATCGACGACTTCGGCAAAGGCCTCGCAGATCAGGTCGATGTCAGAGGCCTCCAGCCGGTTGATATCTTCCGGAGCGAGATCGAGAACCCTGGCACGCGTCTCCCTCTGTGGTGTATCGCTCAGGGCTCCAGTCCAGAGCATTCCCTTGCAGTGGAGCCACTCGGCCACCCAAACCAGTTTGGGGTCGAACCAGCGGCCGCTGCGCTCGTGCAGAACCTGCATGGCCCGAAGCGTGCCGTGCTCCGTAGCATAGGCATCGAGGTGCTGAGCGATAGCCAGGATGCGGGCTTCCAGGGGGATTTCGATCCCGGTACGGTGCTCCGGATAACCGCTGCCGTCCCAGTGCTCGTCGAGGCAGCGGACCGCCTCAGCCGCCTCGTTGCTTAGTCCCAGCTTGCGCAGGATCTGTGAGCCGTGGCCCGAGCGCAGGGCGATGATCTCTGCCTGATTGCGCTGCTGCGCCAGGCCGATGCGCACGATGCCGGCGGCGCGTTTGGCAGGACCGGCGTCGGGATGCACGGTATTCCAGAGCACCCGCAGGATCGAAGGGCTGGCGGAAGCGCGGCGCGTCCAGTCCTCCAGGCGCACACCGGCTTTCATGCGGCGCTCATCACCGCCGCCGATGATCTCGCAGAGGCGGGCGGCGTTGCTGCTGCAGCCCACATCCTTGAGGAGCAATGAATAATACAGGGTCACCATGCGCTCGGTGGGGAGACCGAACTCTTTGGCGATGCGCATCCCAAGCAGGCAGCTGCGCAGAGCATGGCCGGGAACAGCGTCTTCGGCCAGATCGAGTGCAAAGGAAAGGGCGGAGAGAATCTCCGCCAGAGAGATGTGCACCTCGCTTTCGCGCGCTACCCTCGGAAACTCCAGAACCTGTCCCGCAATCGCGCTTGCCACTGGTCCCCCCTGCAGTGCTCGTGAAGTGGAACTTAACAAACAGACGGGGCAGGAGAACTCCCACAAAGGTGGACCGGCGTGGAACCAACGTGGAGGAGCGGGGCTGCCGGATAATCGCAAGTGCCGTTACCGGAGATGACCCTGCCGACCAGCGGTAACCTGACCAGCTGTCGTTGCCGGCGGCTCCGAGTACGGGAAAGCCAATAACGAGACAAAAAACGGAGTTGCCTACGAAGCTGATGAATCCTTTGTTGCCCCCTCCAGCTCGAGGAGTCTCTTCTTCCGCTCCACGCCCCAGCGGTACCCGGTCAGATTGCCGTCGCTGCCAATGACGCGATGGCATGGCACCACCACAGCAACAGAGTTCGTTGCGCAGGCGCGTGCCACGGCGCGGACGGCACGGGGCTGGCCGATTTCCCGGGCAAGCTGTGCATACGTCCTGGTTTCGCCGCGGGGGACGCGGCGGAGGGCCTCCCAGACGCGCATCTGGAAGGCAGTGGCACGCAGGTCGAGAGGAAGATCGAGGGCGGCCGGATGCTCGGTGAATTGCGAGAGCACCTGTTCCAGCATGGAGTTGAGGCTCGGATCGGGCGCGAGCTTCGCCGCAGGAAAACGGGACCGAAGCTGCGCCAGAAGATCTTCCTGGCTGTCTCCCAGAAGCACGGCGCAAAGGCCGCGGGGCGTGGCGGCAACAAGGAGCCGACCCAGCGGAGCATCCTGGCTCGCGCCGGTTCCCCATCGCGGAGTTCCGATTGCGTAACCAATGCTGAGATTGCGGCCTCCGGCACGATATAGGCCCGGCGCCATGCCGAGCTGCGCATTTTCATAAGCGCGGCCCGAACCGGAGTAGCCTGCGTCGTAAACAGCGTCGGTAACACGGAGTGAGCCGCCGGCAAGCTCCTCCCGAAAGGCCGAAGCCCGACGCTGGCGCTGATACTGTGCGGGCGTAATTCCCAGCACGCGCCTGAAAACGCGCTCCAGGGTGAAGGGGCTGCGGCCGGTCCGCCGGGCCAGTTCGCCCAGGGTGACCTGGCGGTCGCTGCGAAGGCTCGCCAGCGTTTTCTCGACGAGATCGGTATCGGCGTGGCGCAGCTGCGGCAGGCACCGAAGGCAGGGGCGAAAGCCAGCCTGGACTGCGGAAGCGGGGTCGGTGAAAAAGCGCACATGGGCACGCGCCGGGCGACGGCTCGGGCAGGTGGGCCGGCAGAAGATGCCAGTGGTGGTAACGGCATAGACCAGCTCTGCATCGGCGGCGGGATTGCGGGCCAGAACAGCGGCCCAGGCCTGGTCGTCGGTCAGCATCGCGGATGTGCTCATGGTACTCTCGGGAACCTCCGCGGATGAGAATGACAGGGCTGGCGCGGTTGGCGCACTCCGATTCTTGCGGGCAAATTCCCGTGATGGCCTGGCATCGAGGCGAAGAGGAGTAACGACACCATGGGTCAGGAAAATGATCAGTTGCAGGTGAAGAGGCAGCACCGGAAGAGCGTCGGCGGCCGCTAGTCCGGCAATGTCATCGAGCCAATGCAGGCGCAGACAGGCCAGCGGGCCCAGGGGCCTGGCGGCGGATTTTGGGGCGAATCAAAGACGATGAAGCCGAATCGGAAGAAGAAGGCGGCTTAAACCTCACCAGCGCCACCAGCCGGGGGGAAAGATATTTCGCAGGTTGGCGCGCCAGAGGGTACAGAGGAGGATCACGGCGGCGACCAGCAGGATTCCCATCACCTGCCGGCGCCGCATGGTTCACTCGTCTCCCGGTTGGATGTTGTAGAGGAAGTAGAAGCGCAGCTCCAGATATGGTCCCTTAAATGTCGAAGGCAGCGGAGGATAGGGTGAGGCCCCGGTAATGCCGGCCCAGGCGGCGCGATCCAGCGCCACGTCGCCGGAAGGGCCTTCCAGGATCATGTCGTGGACGCTGCCGTCGGGCATGATCTTGAAGCGGATCAGGACCTTGCCCTGCTTGTCGAGCGGGGGACGGGCCGACTCGGGAATAATCGGATACCAGGAGCGTTTCGTATCCCATATAACGCGCTGGATATAGGGGCCAAAATCGACCCCCATGGTGTCGCTGAGAATGTCGACGGCACCCTGTATGCCCTCGTGCTGAGAAGGCGCATTCAGGCCATCGTCGCCGCCGCCGTACTGGCCGGCACCGCCGCGCATGGCCTGGCGCATGGCCTGCTGGAGCTGCTCATTGGGATTGGCTGCGCCGGCACTGAAGTTGGGTTCAGGAGCCATAGGCGGCGCTTCCAGTTTCGCCTGATTGTTCTGCGGCAGCGGCTGAGCAGGGGGCCTCGGCTGCTGTTGCGGAGGCGCCTGCCGGGCAACCTGCGGCTGGGCGGGGGCAGAAATACTGGGAGCCTGCTGCGGAGCGGGGGGCATCTCGGCCGGCTTCGGTGGCGCGGCCCGGCGCATGGCCTCCAGCTCCTGAAGCGTCTTGCGATCGAGGGTCGGGTGCGGCGTTTCCGCGACACGGTCCTTGTCGGAAATAATGTTGGTGGGCTTCGGCTTGACCTTCTTCAGCGCGTCAGGGGGAAGATCGAGATAAGTCAGCTCCTTCTGGCGCTGCTTCAGGATCACCGAGGGGTCGACAACCCGGACATGGTAGATGTATTTGGGCCCATAGAGGAGATACCAGGCCACCAGCAGGTGAATGAGGAGCGCAATCCACAGCTTCTCGCGGAGGCTGGCCCAGTTTCGGCTGCCCTCCAGCTCATCGATGATGTGCAGCAGGTCGGTGTGGTCGTAGTCCTCGTAACGGCTGAGGCGGAACCTGGCCACCGGGTTGGAACCGTTGGTCTCGGCCGGCGAATCCTGGGCCAGAGCCGGCCCGAACTCCTCGGCTTTGGGCTGATCGAGCGGGGTCTCGGTTGGGGTAACGCGAATCGGCATTCCTGAAATGACTTAGGCTGCGCGGCTTAAGGGAACGCCACGGATGCTGGTGTCTATTTTCTCATCAAAACGACGAATGTACCGCAGTTTGTACAATCGAAAACGTGACCAGTAACCACAGCGGCCAACGGCCGGGCTACCTGAAGAGCCAGCTCCATCCAGAAACCCGCCTCACGGCGGCCGTAATCACGGTAAGTGATGCTGGAGCAAGGGGATTGCGGGAGGACGTCTCGGGGCCTGCGGTGGTTCAGGAACTGGAAGCGAACGGCTTCGATACGGTATTTCGGTGCGTGATTCCGGACGAGGCGGACGTGATCGAGGACGCATTACGGCGGGCAGGGACAGCCGCACGGCTGGTGATCACGACCGGCGGAACCGGGATCGCGCGCCGAGACGTGACGCCGGAGGCGACCCGTAAAGTCTGCGACCGGCTGCTGGAAGGCGTGGCGGAGCTGATGCGCGCCGAAGGCCGCCGCGAGACTCCGCTGGCGGTTCTGAGTCGCGGGCTCTGCGGCACTATGGGCAGCAGCCTCGTCCTAAATCTGCCAGGAAGTCCGGCGGGCGCTGTCAGTTCGCTGCGCGCGGCGCTGCCGGTGCTGCCTCATGCTCTTGACCTGCTGAGCGGAAAGACCGAGCACACCACAGCCAGCGAGAGCGGAACCCGGCTCCCATCGAAACCCACGAAAGGTTGAACCCGCCTGAAATCCCTCATCCTGAAATACGAGCAGATCTTTCTGCACCTGATGAAACCACTGGGGCCCTGGGGGCTGCTGGTGGCCTCGTTTGTCGATTCGGGCACGATTCCGATCCCGATCGACATCATGGTCGCCGGGTATGCCTGGGCGGATCGGCCGCATTTCTTTGTCTTTGCACTGCTGGCGGCTGCGGGGTCGGCACTGGGCGGCCTCATTCCCTTCTATCTGGGACGCGCCGGAGGCGAACTGTTCCTGCTGCGGCGCGTTAACCGGGAACGGTTTGAGGCGCTGCGCGACCGGTTCGAGCGTCAGGAATTCCTCGCGGTCATGATTCCCTCGCTGCTGCCTCCGCCCACGACCTGGAAGCTGTTTGTCTTCGGCGCGGGTGTGTTTGAGATGCGTACACCGGCCTTCATGCTCGCGGTCTTTCTGGGAAGGACCATCCGTTTCGGCGCAGAGGCCGCCCTGACCGTGAAGTACGGACCGGAGATCGTGACAGTGGTCGGGAAACTGGCAAAACGGCATCTGGCCCTGACTCTGCTGTTACTGGTCGTGATCTTCGGCGGAATGGGATGGTATGTGTGGCGCAAACTGCGGGGAAAAGCGGTCAACGGCTCGGCGGCGGGATAAGGCCTCTCAGTAAGGCTGGTTTTTCCAGATCAGCGGCACGAAGTAGTTGGCCAGGAACCACGAAGCAACAAAGAGTACGGCCATCAGACCGACAGCCCAGAAGAAGAGGCGAACGGGCAGGGTTTGAGTGAGCCGAGTCGAGGGCTCGGGGTCGAACTTGCGATCCGGGATCTCGAAAATCAGCCCGCTGGCGAAACAAACGCTGGCTGCCAGTCCCAGCATTCCGATACCGTCGCGCAGGCGGTCGCCCCAGCCGCTGCCGGGGACGAAGAACGCATGTCCCATCAGCGCACACAACACGAGGATACTCAGCGCCAGCGACAGGAACTTCGCAATCTGGATCATGGTGACGGTCCGGGGCTGGGCCGCCTTATCCGCGGATGCCCTTCAGCGCAGGATAGACGCGCCGGTAGCCCGCATATCCTTCAGCATAACGCCGAACCGCAGCCGCATCGGGGTGGATGGTTTCGGCTACGGTAATTGCGGCGGCACAGGCGGCTTCGAGATCCGGCCATCCTCCCGCTCCCACGCCCGCCATCAGGGCTGCTCCGAAAGCTCCCCCTTCTTCGGCGGTGAGCCGTTCGCAGGGATAGCCGTACACGGCGGCCTGAATCTCGCGCCACAGCGGACCGCGGGCCCCGCCCCCACCAAGGCGGATGTCCCTGACCGGGATGCCGAGCTCCGCAAATAACGTGAAGGTGTCCTTCAGCGAGTATGCGACACCCTCCAGCACAGCGCGGGTGAAATGCGCGCGGGTCGTGGTGGCCGTGATACCGACGAAAGCCGCGGTCGCAGATGAGTCCAGATGCGGAGTACGCTCACCCAGGAGATAGGGCGTCCAGAGCAAGCCGTCGCTGCCGGCGGCGATCTTCGCCGCGTCGGCGGTGAGGGCGTCGTAGCTCTGGTCCGGGGCGAGCGTCTCGCGCAGCCAGCTTAGCGAGAGTCCTGCTGCCTGGGTCACGCCCATCACGTGCCAGCGGCCGGGCACCGCGTGGCAGAAGGTGTGCAGGCGTCCATGCGGATCGCGAGTAGGCGCAGCGGTCGCCGCGAAGACCACCCCGGAGGTCCCAATCGTGGCGGAGACCGAGCCTGGTTCCAGGATTCCCATGCCGACGGCGCCCGCTCCCTGATCGCCGGCTCCGGCCGCGACCGGTGTTCCAGCTGTCAGTGCAGTGAGGCCGGCCGCCTCTGCGCTGATCCTGGCGCAGATTTCGGGAGACTCGAACAGCTCCGGCAGCCAACTCTCGGGGATGCCTGCAACCCGGGCCACTTCCTTCGACCAGCGGCGGTGGGCGACGTCGAGGAGCAGCGTTCCGGATGCTTCCTGGACGTCCATCGCAAATGCACCGGTGAGGCGGTAACGGACGTAATCCTTGGGACAGAGGATGTGAGCGATGCGGGCAAAAATTTCTGGTTCATGCTCTTTTACCCAGAGCAGTTTGGTCAGCGTGAAGTTGGGAAGCGCAGGATTGGCAGTCAGCTCAATCAGCCTGGTGCGTCCGGCTTCGCCTTCGCCGAACTGGGCGTGCAGCCAGTCACACTGCGGGCCGGTGCGCTGATCGCACCAGATGAGCGAGGGGCGCAGGACCTCTCCATCCTTGTCGAGCATGACGGCGCCATGCATCTGGCCGGTGAGGCCGACAGCCTCCACATGAACGCCGGGCACCGAAGCGAGTGCCGCGTGAATGGCTTCCTGCGCGGCTCGCCACCAGTCTTCCGGATCCTGCTCAGCCCATCCCGGATGGGGAGTGCGAAACGGTGCATGTTCGCTCGATGCGGAAGCGACCAGATACCCCTGCTGATTGACGAGAACGGCGCGCGTACCGCCCGTCCCAACATCCATGCCCAGAAACACGAGATCTTCTCCAGGAGGCGAAACCCTCCACACTGTAACAAATTCCCGCGCTTCGTTCTCCTGTGCGGGGCGGCTCACTTCTGTAACATGGCACTTGCGCCCGGTTTCATGAGCCGGGCAGGCATTTTCTCCGATGGAGCTGTCCCGCATGTTTTCTCTCCGACGCACGGCGCCCCTCGCATTCTCTGTGGCTGTTCTCTTCGCCTTCCACGCCGGGGCGCAGCAGGCGAGCCTTGCTGCGCGGAGAGCGCAGCTGCGAGCAGCCATCGACCAGGAGTGGCAATACGAGCTGAAGACCAATCCTGAATTCGCCACGGAGATTGGCGACAACCGGTACAACGATCAGCTCAGCGACTATTCGCCGGCGGCGGAACAGCGAAAGGTCGAACATGCCCAGTCGGAGATTTCCGTCTTCGAAGCCATCGACACCACCGGCTTTCCCGAGCAGGAAAAGCTGAACAGCATCCTGATGCTGCGCCAGTTGCGGCAAACCGTGGAGGACGCGCGCTTTCGCGACTGGGAAATGCCGGTGAATCAGTACGACGGCGTGCATCTGGATCTGGCGGAAATGCCCTCCGACACACCGTTTAACACGACAAGGGATTACGAGGACTACCTCGCCCGGCTGCGGGCGATTCCGCGCGTGCTGGAGCAGGTAACGGCCGATATGCGGCTGGGGCTGAAAGACCATCTGATGCCGCCGAAGTTCCTGCTGGCGAAGGTGGCCACCCAGGTGCAGGATATTGCGACGAAGCCATTGTCTTCGAGCCCGTTTGCCGAACCGCTCCATCGTTTTCCGAGCGGCATCTCGGCGGCCGACCGGGCGCGGCTGAGCCTTGCGATCCAGTCAGCCATTCACAGTTCGGTTGATCCTGCCTATTCGATCTTCGCCACCTTTGTGAGGAAAGACTACGCCCCCTACGGCCGCACCGAGGACGGCGTCTGGGCTTTGCCGGACGGAGCGGCCCGCTACCGCTTCGCTGTTCGCACCATGACGACGACGAACCTGACGCCGGAGCAGATTCACGCCATGGGCCTGAAACAGGTGGCGGAGATCACGCAGCAGATGCTCAGGTTGGCGCAGTCGCTCGGATATCACGATCTGGCCAGCTTCAATGATCATATCCGGCACGATCCGGCGCTCTACGGCAAGTCCGGTCAGCAGATCTTCAATCTCTATAAGCACTACACAGACCAGATGTATCCGAAGCTGCCCCTGCTCTTCGATCATCTGCCGAAGACGCGGCTGGAGGTCGTTCCCATGGAGGCTTTCCGCGAGCCTTCCTCTCCGCCGGCCGACTACTCGCCGGGTTCGGGGAATGGCAGCCGGCCGGGGCGCATCAACGTGAACGAGTATGACCCCACGCACCGTCTGCTGCTGAATGTGGAGGCAATTGCGTATCACGAAGGAATCCCGGGCCACCACATGCAGTTTTCCATCGCGCAGGAATTGCCGGACCTGCCGCCTTTCCGGCGCTTCGCCGAATACAACGCGTATTCGGAGGGCTGGGCCTTCTATGCGGAACGGCTGGGCAGGGAGGTCGGGTTCTATAAGGACCCCTACAGCGAATATGGGCGCCTCGAAAACGAGATGTGGCGCTCGGTACGGCTGGTCGTCGATACCGGCGTGCACAGCCAGCACTGGACGCGCCAGCAGATGATCGACTATTTTCACCGGCACACGGCGATGGATGACACAAACATCGAAACCGAGGTGGATCGCTACATCGCATGGCCAGGTCAGGCTCTGGCCTACAAGCTGGGTCAGATGGAAATCCTGGAACTGCGCGCGCGGGCACGGCGGGAACTGGGGACAAAATTCGATATCCGCAAATTCCACGACGCCATCCTGGATGAGGGACCGCTGCCGCTGGATATCCTCGACCAGCGGATCAATGCCTGGATTGCCGAGCAGAAGCGGGGACGCTGAAGACCCTCCGCTTCTGCTGGAAAAAGCGCGGCTATGAGTTCGCCTTCGGCAGCGTGACATTGTCCGCCTGGGGCAGATGCGTATCGGCCACCGGCTCGCTGTAGCGGACCGCGAAGTTCTTCACCTGGTGCAGCGAGAAGGCCGGCGTATTTCCGGCATTCTGCGTCCGGATGCGGAAGAATTCCGCGCCATCGACATCCTCGAGATAAATGGCCGGGCGGGCATCGGCGGCTTCGGTCTGGAGCCGGACGTTGCTCATGGAGAGTCCCTTCATGTGGCGCACGTAAAAACCAAAGGCGGGCATCGGACCGAACATCCTCGGCTCGGGGTATTTGTCTTCGTATTCCGGGGGATGAATGGCGGCCTGCTCGGCCGTGCCGCCGCCCTGGGCAACGATCAGGAGGTCGTGGATGCTGACGTCCTCGATCTGGTAGCCGGGAATACCGCTCAGGATGGAGGAGATGGTGGAGGCGGTATTCCAGCAGACGATGTTGCCGATGTCGATGCGGCGCAGCGTCCCGACTTTGGTCGTCTCTTTGGGCCCGCGCAGGCGCGATCCGAGACGCAGAAAGAGCGGCGCGCTGCTGATATTGCGCATGGTGATGTTGTTGATGGCGACGTCTTCCAGCAGGGCGCCGTCCTCGGACTCGAGCGCGAATCCCTGACAACCCTCGAAGACGCAGTTGGAGATGGTGATGTTGATGAAGCCGCCGTTGGATTCCGTGCCGAACTTGATGCGGCCGGTATGAGGAATGTGTTCCTCGGGCGTGTATTTCTTCCACGTGCCGTCGATCACCGAGCCCAGCCGCCAGTATCCGGAAACGTAGCAGTTGGTGATGGTGACATTCTCGGTGGCGCGCGCGTAGCCCAGGCCGTAGGAGCTCTTGAGACAGATTCCGTCGTCCCAGGGCGAATTGACGGTGCAGTTGGAGACGCGGACGTTGCGGCAGCAGTCGATGTCCATGCCGTCGCGATTGGTGTCGATGATGAGGTTGTCGATGGTGAAGTTATCGACGCCGGTGGCCAGGATGCCGAACCATCCGCCCTGCAGGATGGAGAAATCGCGCAGGATGACGTTGTGGCAGTTCTTCAACGAGATGGATTTGTTGCCGACGCCGGGATCCTCGGTCTTGGGACCCGGTCCGTAACCTTTACTGAGCCCTTTGCCGTAGATCAGGCCGGGACCCGTAATGGAGACATCCTGCAGACCCTCTCCCCAGATCAGGCTGTTGTGCCAGTGATTGTGGCCGTAATCCTGGTAGGCGTTCCACGGCGTATTCGGTTCGGCCGCATCGTACTGCGCGCCTTCGGCCGCGAGAATGGTCGCGCCGCGTTCGAGATGGAGTTCCACTTTGCTCTTCAGGCGGATGGAGAAGCAGGCGTAGGTACCCGCCGGGAAGAGGACCGAGCCGCCCCCGGCTGCGGCTGCGGCCTCAATCGCCTTATTGATCGCGGGGGTGTCAATCGTGGTGCCATCCCCTTTTGCGCCGTATTCCATCACGGAAAATGCCGGGAAGTGCCCGGATGACGTTTGCGCCGATGCCGGAGCCGCTGCGCAAACGGCTCCCAGGGCCGCGCCGGTTACGCCGACTCCTGCCCGGCGGAAAAAATCTCTGCGTGAATCCGATCTCAGGTTCTCAGGGTCCATTCTTCTCCTCTGGCTGCGGCTTTTCGGCTCTGCCGTGCCGCACCAACACATTACGCGAGACGGATTTCCATTGGGAAATTTGTTTCGTTCGACCAGTTGTGATGGGATGATGGAAAGGTTCGGCAGCCGTGCGCATTTCGCTCTTCATTACGTGCTACAACGACACGCTCTTCCCTGCGACGGGCCAGGCCGTGGTGCGCCTGCTGGAACGGCTGGGCCATTCGATCGACTTTCCACTGGAACAGACCTGCTGCGGCCAGATGCATTACAACACCGGCTATCAGCAGGAGGCGATGCCGCTGATGCGCCGCTTCGTCCGCATCTTCCGGGAGGCGGAAGCGGTCTGCATTCCTTCCTCCTCCTGCATGGCCATGATCCGCGACCACTATCCGAAAATGGCCGCCGAGCAGAGTGACCCTGGGTTGCGAAGCGAGGTGGAGGAACTGCTGCCCCGCGTCTATGAGCTGAGCGAACTGCTGGTGAACCGCCTGGGCGTGGAAGACGTGGGCGCGTGGTTTCCGCACCGCGTGACCTACCACGCCAGCTGCCACTCGCAGCGCAGTCTGCATCTGGGCGATCTGCCGCTGCGGCTGCTGCGCAAAGTCCGGGGCATCGATCTGGTGGATCTGCCAAACATCGACCGCTGTTGCGGCTTCGGCGGAACCTTTGCCGTGAAAATGGGCGATGTTTCGGCGGCGATGCTCGCCGAGAAGATGCGCGACGTCGAAAATACTGCCGCGGAGGTGGTCACGGCTGTCGACAATTCCTGCCTGATGCATATCTTTGGCGGGCTGCATCGCGCGCGAGCCGGCGTGCGTGTGGCTCACCTTGCCGAGGTGCTGGCCTCAACGCAGGACGACGGCGCGCAGGAGGCCGGAGCGTGACCATCCGCGTGGGCGAGTCCGCCGAAGCGCCTCCGTTCCAGAAGGCAGCCTTGCCGCTGCTCGAAGACCCGCAGCTCCGGAAAAACGTCCGCCACGCGACAGACGTCATCCAGCGCAAACGAGGGCTGGTTGTGGCGGAGCAGACCGACTGGCAGGAGTTGCGCAACGCGGCCAGCGCGATCAAGGCCCATACGCTGCGGCATCTGGATCATTACCTGGTGCAATTTGAAAGGGCCTGCACCGCGGGGGGCGGTCAGGTTCACTGGGCTGCGGACGCCGATGAGGCCAATCGGATCATCGCCGGGCTGGTGAAGCAGTACGGCGGCAATGAGGTCATCAAGATCAAGACGATGACTTCGGATGAAACCGGCTTGAACGAAGCGCTCGAGCGCGACGGCATCCGCGCCCATGAGACCGACCTCGCGGAGCTGATTATCCAGCTGGGGCGCGACCGTCCTTCCCACATCGTCGTCCCCGCCCTGCATAAGAACCGGAGTCAGGTCCGGGAGATTTTCCGCGAGCGCATGCATCTGCCGGAACTTGGCGACCAGCCGGAAGACCTGACCGCCGCCGCGCGGCATTATCTGCGCGAGAAGTTCCTGAACGTAAAGATCGGCGTCTGTGGGGCAAATTTTCTGGTCGCCGAAACCGGCTCAGTCTGCATTGTGGAGTCCGAAGGCAACGGGCGTATGTGCCTCACGCTGCCCGATGTGCTGATCTCGCTGGCCGGCATCGAGAAGGTCATCCCGTTGTTCCAGGATCTGGAAGTCTTTCTGCAGCTGCTGCCCCGTTCGGCTACCGGCGAGCGCATGAACCCCTACAACTCGCTGTGGACCGGGGTCCACCCCGGCGACGGCCCAAAGCACTTTCATGTGGTGCTGCTCGATAATGGCCGGACCGGTATCCTGGCCGATGCTGAGGCCCGCCAGACGCTGCAGTGCATCCGCTGCGCGGCCTGCCTGAACGCCTGCCCCGTCTACCGGCAGACGGGCGGCCATGCCTATGGATCGAGCTACTCGGGACCAATCGGCGCCATCGTTACTCCCCAGTTGCTCAACATGCGCCAGGGGCAGACGCTTCCCTATGCGTCGTCGCTGTGCGGGGCCTGCTACGAGGTCTGCCCCGTCAGGATCAATATCCCCGAGGTGCTGATCCACCTGCGGGGCCGTGTGGTGCGGGAGCAGAAGAGCACGCTCGATCCTGAAGCCCTGGCCATGAAGGCGGCGGCTGCCATCTTCACCAGCCGGACGCGTTTTGAGGCGGCGCAGCGCCTCGGCAGGCTGGGGCAGGCTCCCATGGTGTCGAAGGGATGGATGCGGAACCTTCCCGGCATGCTCGGGAACTGGACCCGCGTCCGAGATCTGCGCGCGCTGCCGCCGCAGACCTTCCGGGAATGGTGGAAGGCGCGGGAGAAAGCCGCAGGGAAAGGCAGCCATGCCTGAGACCCGCGAAGAGATCCTGGCGCGGATCCGCTCCGCACTGCGCGACGCAGGGGATCGAGAGGTTGCTGCGGAGCGCGCCGCGATTGCCCGGGGCTATATCCGGAGCGGGCATCTGGGCCCTGAAGCACGGCTGCATCTTTTCATGGACCGGCTGCGCGACTACGACGCGCATGTGGTCGAGACCAGCGCCGATTCCCTTCCCCGGACCATTGCCGCGCTGCTCGCCGAACACAACCAGAAGAAGGTGATTGCCGCCGCCGGGTTGCCGGAGGGGCTGCTTCCCGGGGAGCTTTCCTTCATCCCCGAGAAGCAGGCTGACATCCAGGACCTGAATGACTGCGACGGCATTGTCACGATTTGCACATCAGCGATTGCCGCTACCGGCACCATCGTCCTGACCCACGGACCCGGCGAAGGCAGGCGCCGTCTGACCCTGCTGCCCGACCGGCACCTGTGCGTGGTCCGCGCCGAACAGGTGGTCGAAACGGTTCCCGAGGCCATCGAACGCCTGGGCGGGCTTGCTACCCATCCCCTCACCTTCATTTCCGGCCCCTCGGCGACGGCGGACATCGAGATGACACGCATTCGCGGCGTGCATGGCCCGCGCTTTCTTGAGGTGGTGCTGGTGCGCTGAAGGGGGCCGGCCGGGCTCTGAACGCCGAATTCCCGCCTCCCCGGAAAATATTTCCAACTATCCCCTTCCCAAACCCATAGCGAGAGAGGCAGAATACCTGGCTGGCAGTCAGAACCCCGCTGGCCCGTTACGGGAAGCAGTGGGGAATCCCTGTGTTTATCGTCACAGCCCCACGGTTTAACCCGCTGCTATCGTCGTGGGTCCTGTGGAAAAGGCTCTGGATGGCCCGGAACTGGACGCGGAGAGCGAATCAAGTTTGAAAGGGAGGGTTTGTGTCGGTCACAGCCTGGGTATGGTTTTTTCTTGCCGGGAGCGCTCTGTCGCTCGTCGTGGCGTGGTGGTTCACAGGAGATGTGTCGGGTTCCGATGCCGGCACGTCGGCCATGCAGCAGATGGCCGCCCAGAGCCGACAAGCGGGCTCCGGAGGGCGTGCGAAGAGCAACCTGTTCTCCTGGCACTGGGGGAGATTCGCAAGCGTCATTGCCACACTGATGCTGCTCGGCGAAGGCGCAGCGTTTGCACAACCGGCGGAAAAGACTGGAGGCGAAGCGAATCTGCAGCTCCCGGATTTGACGCAGGTCCACTTTCTGGGCATGGACGGCCACAGCCTCCTGCTGTACGGGCCTCTCTTCTGCATCCTGGGGATGATCTTCGGCCTCTTTATGTACGTTCACCTGAAGGGCCTGCCGGTGCACCGATCGATGCAGGAGGTGTCCCAACTGATCTGGGAGACCTGCAAAACCTATCTGATCAACCAGGGGAAATTCCTGCTCCTCCTCTGGTCCTTCATCGCGGTCGTCATCCTCGTGTACTTTGCAGTGTTGCTTCACTTCAGTGCCGTGCGCGTGATCATCATTCTTGCCTTCAGCGTGCTGGGCATGGCCGGCAGCTACTTTGTGGCGTGGTTCGGCATCCGGGTCAATACCCTGGCGAATTCGCGCGCCGCTTACGCTTCGCTGGGCGGCAATGCGTATCGCGCCTTCAGCATTCCGCTGAAGTCGGGCATGAGTATCGGCATGATGCTGATCTCGATCGAGCTGCTGATGATGTTCAGCATTATTCTCTTCGTCCCCGGAGATTATGCCGGACCGTGTTTCATCGGCTTCGCCATCGGCGAATCCCTCGGTGCGGCCACCCTCCGTCTGGCCGGCGGCATCTTCACCAAAATTGCCGACATCGGCGCCGACCTGATGAAGATTGTGTTCCATGTCAAAGAGGACGATGCCCGCAACCCGGGCGTGATTGCCGACTGCACCGGTGACAATGCCGGCGATTCGGTCGGTCCCACCGCCGACGGTTTTGAGACTTATGGCGTGGTCCAGGTCGCCCTCATCGCATTCATCATTCTGGGCGCGAAGAATGCTGTCTCGGGTGTGCAATTGCTTGTATGGCTCTTTGCGGTTCGCGTGGCCATGCTGGTGGCCGCAGTTGCCGGCTATTACATCAACGGGATCATTGCCAAAGCGCGATACGGCAAAGCGGAGCACTTCAACTTCGAATCGCCGCTCACCTCTCTCGTCTGGATCACTTCCATCGTAACCATTGCCGCCACCTACCCGGTCACCTACATCCTGCTTTCTGAGCTGGGCGGAGACCCCAGCCTCTGGTGGAAACTCGCGACCATCACTTCCTGCGGAACCGTGGCGGGTGCTCTCATTCCCGAGCTGGTGAAGGTGTTTACTTCAACCACTGCCCGCCACGTGAAAGAAGTGGTAGCGTCGGCAAGGGAAGGCGGAGCGGCCCTTGGACTCCTGTCCGGGTTCGTCTCCGGAAACTATTCCGCCTATTACCTGGGCCTGGCGGTAATCGTCCTGATGGCCCTGGGATACGGGGTGAGCACCCTGGGCTTCGATCAGGTGGTTCTGGCCGCGCCGATGTTCGCCTTTGGCCTGGTTGCTTTCGGCTTCCTCGGCATGGGACCGGTGACCATTGCGGTCGATTCTTTCGGACCGGTGACGGATAACGCGCAGTCCATTTACGAACTGTCGCTCATCGAGAATGAGCCGGGCGTCGCTGAGGAAGTGAAAAGACAGTATGGCGTGGACGTGGATTTCGTGCGCGCCAAGAGAATGCTGGAGGCGGCGGATGGCGCGGGCAATACCTTCAAGGCCAGCGCCAAGCCCGTCCTGATTGGCACGGCCGTCGTCGGCGCCACAACCCTGATCTTCGCCACCATCATGGCGCTGACCAACTCGCTTACCCAGAACGTTGACAAGCTCTCGCTGCTCCACGCTCCCTTCCTGCTCGGCCTGGTGACGGGAGGCGCGGTGATTTACTGGTTCAGCGGCGCTGCCACCCAGGCAGTGACCACAGGCGCTTACCGCGCCGTGGAATTCATCAAGAGAAACATGAAGATTGAAGGAGCTGAGAAAGCTTCCACCGAGGACAGCAAGAAGGTGGTGGCCATCTGCACCCGGTACGCGCAAAGCGGGATGCTGACCATCTTCATCTCGCTGTTTTTTGCGGCGCTGGCTTTTGCCTTTCTGGATCCTTTCTTCTTCATCGGCTATCTGATCTCCATTGCTGTGTTCGGACTCTACCAGGCCATCTTCATGGCGAACGCCGGAGGAGCCTGGGACAACGCAAAAAAGATCGTCGAAGTCGAATTGCACGAAAAGGGAACGCCTCTGCACGAGGCGACGGTGGTGGGCGACCTGGTGGGCGATCCGTTCAAGGACACGGCCTCCGTGGCGCTCAATCCGGTCATCAAGTTCACGACACTCTTTGGCCTGCTCGCAGTCGAGTTAGCGGTCCAACTGTCGACCACCAGCGCGACGCTGACGCACGTGCTGGCGGCGATCTTCTTCCTTGTATCCTTCTTCTTCGTTCACCGCTCGTTTTACGGCATGCGCATCCGGAGCGACGAGTCCACCGGTATGTCTCATTCCGAACCAGAGCGTGATTTCAGCGCTGCTGGTGACTCCAGGTAAACCCACCGAGAAAAGGAGGCCGCGGACAGGATTCCGTCCGCGGCTTCCCCACCTTTCCGAAGTTCGCGCCCCATGGAGCTGCCTGGACCGCCAGGCCCCGCCAGGACAGCGAGTCCCTGATACCCTCAAGACATGATTAAAGGCATTACCTGGATTCGTCCGGTGCCCTCTCCGGCTGACTTCGACCAGCTGGTGAGCTTCTTTTCGGCGCTGGGATTTCAGCCCGGCCGAAACTGGGACCAGCCCGCTGAGCGGCCGGGCGCCGCCAGCCGCGGGCGCCCGTTTCTGGCTCCCATCGGCAATCTGGAACTGATTGACGGCGAGCCGCCAACCCTGCAGACGCAGCTTCTGGTGGAGACAACTGAGCTGGACGCGGTGCATCAGGTGGCGGCACAATGGCTGGCGCAGCACAGCGCGGAAAAACGGATCGGCTCGATAGAGGACACGCACTGGAAATCGCGCCTCTTCACCGTGGAACCCGCGCCGGGCTTCGTTGTCGCCTTCTGGGAATGGAGTGATCCGCTGCGCGGCAAGCCCATCGCACTGGAAGGCGATCTGAGCGCCGACCGCATGCGTTTTGCCATCGTGGTCTCCCGCTGGAACGCTGTCATTACCGATCGGCTGCTGCAGGGAGCGCTCGATGCCCTGCTGCGCAGTGGCGCCCGTCGGGATGATCTTCGGGTCATCCGCGTTCCAGGATCCTGGGAGATTCCGGCCGCGGCACGGCAGAGTGCTGAGACCGGCGCTTTCGACGCCGTCATTACGCTGGGCTGTCTGCTGCGCGGCGAGACGGCCCACTACGAGGCCATCTACAACGAGGTCGCCCGCGGCATCGGCCAGTCGCAGCAGGAAACCGGCGTGCCGCATTCCTTCGGTGTGCTGACCTGCGACACGCTGGAGCAGGCGCTGGACCGGGCCGGCCTCAAGAGCGGCAACAAGGGTTTTGAAGCCGCCGCGGCCGCCATCGAAATGGCTTCCCTGCGGCGCAGGATCCGGGAGAAGTCTCAGGCAGCGCCCGCAGCAGCAGCGGCGGTACACGCGGACCCGGCAGGGCAACGCCGATGACGCTCGTCGGCAAACGGCGCAAATCCCGCGAACTCGCCATGCAGATGCTTTTCCAGGCCGATCTGGGCAGGCAGAATCCCGACGAGGTTCGCAGGACCTTCTGGCAAGCTCGCGAAGAGGTGGACGCCTCTACCCGCGGTTTTGCCGAAGACCTGTTCCGCGTGGCCACCGCGCGTGAGGCGGAAATTGATGCGCTCCTGGTACAGCACTCGAAAAACTGGCGCCTCAGCCGTATGGCTGCCGTAGATCGGAACCTGCTGCGCATGGCCGTCGCCGAACTGCTCGCTTTTCCCGGCACACCGGCGCCCATCGTCATTGACGAAGCGCTGGAAATTGCCCGCCGCTACTCCGCGCCTGAGTCGATCGACTTTCTGAACGGCGTGCTCGATGCCATTGCAAGAAGCCGGTAACGGGCAGTCTCGGTGGACGCTCTCGCACCCCCGCCGCGATTATTCTGATCGGGAACTCATGAAACTGCTCGCCTGGCTCACGGAAACGTTCATCACGACCTTCGGCATTACACGCCCGCGCCCGGAACAGGAACGCACCGTGCGAATGCTGATTGGGGGATTCCTGCTCGCCTTCATCCTGTTTGTTGTGGGCCTGGCGGCCCTCTTCCTCTTTGAACTGCACGCAGGACGACCGCAGTGACCCTCCGACGGTGGTTGGAGCGCCGAAGCCGGCCCGTCCCTCCAGCCGCCAGGGTAACAGGCCGTGTCTGCCTCAAACCGGCTGTGTTTCCGCGATGATCTCCCCCATATACTCGCGGCGGCAGTGCATCACGGAACTGGTAATGCTGTTCAGAACGAGTTCGTCTGCCAGTTCAAAGGGATAGATGATTTCGAGGAATGCGGGAACGTCGTCAAGGTCCGCCTCTTTCACCTCTCGGGCGAAGCGTGCCACGTCAAAGATGCCCCGCGGGTCGGGCCATCCCCAGTGCGAATCGCTCTGAAAATCCGTATTTTGCAGGTGGAATGCGCCGATAGCGCGGCCGAGTCTGTTCAGCCACTCAGGCATTCGTGCCTCGGGACCATAAAGCGGCTGGTAGAGCGCATGGCCAATATCGACCAGCAGCTTTACGGGAATGGCGCAGCGCCCCTCCAGGTCTTTCAGGAATTGATGGGACTGCTCGACGGTGTGCGGAATCTCGCGAGCCAGCGGCGTGCACTCCACCTGCAGGCGCTCCAGACCCGCAGCCTTTGCCGCCGGCGTCAGCTCGGCCACGGCATCCAGCAGATCCCTGTAGCGCTGCTCGCAGCGCCGGGGATCGGAGGCGTCCTTCAGGCTCATGCCTCCCAGCGGACCTCCTGAGGCTTTTGCCCCTACCTCTGCGGCAACATCGAAGGCGCGCTTCCACCACTCAAGCGATGCCCGCCGCCCTTCCACCTCGGGGTGCAGCAGCCCATCGAAGCAATAGTTCGCCAGACCGCTGAATGCGCTCTCGATCTCGATTCCCCATTCCCTGGCAGCAGCTCGCACCCGCGCCGCCATGGGTCTCCGCAGAGTCTCGGGCCACCGCGGGTCGAGCAGGTCGTAGGTGAACTGCACCAGGTTCAGCCCGAGTTTCTCCCGAACCAGCTCTGCCCAGACTTCTGGTTCCACCCAGCGTTTGATCGTGAAACTGAGATTGACTCCAAACTTCATCATCCGCCTCCGCTTCGCTACTCCAGATTCGTATGTCGCGCGCGCATCTGCTCCGGTGTTTGTCCGGTCCTCTCTCGCAGCGCGATCGTCACCAGATCGAAGAAAATCAGTTCTGCCGCCTCAAACAGACTTCCCATGGGCAAAACCCCTGCGCCCGGGCTGCGATCGTCGGCCATCGTCTGGGCCGGAAGGTGAATCACTGCATCCGCTTTGCTCGCTGCAGCCCCCCCCGGCTGGGCCGTCACAACCATGGTGCGCGCACCGGCCTCCTGCGCCACCCCCATCAGGGCCAGTACGGTGGAGAAGGAGCCCGGACCGGCGCTCGCGATCAGCAGATCCCCCTGGCCCACCGCAGGTGTCGTCATATCACCGGCGATGTGCGCGTCCAGACCCAGATGCATCAGGCGCATGCACAGCGCCTTTATCATCAGCCCTTCGCGGCCTACGCCATAACAGGCGATCCGGTGCGCGCGCAGAATCTCGGCGCACATCCGACCCACTGCATCGGCCTGCACCCGGGCAAAGACCGCGCCAACTTCGGCGAGCGCCTTCTCGGCTGACTCATGAAACAGCAGCGTCGCGTTGTCCGTGGCCATTACGGGCTCCTCCGAGAGGGCAGATGCACCAGCGCACGCTACTCCCGGAGGAGAGAGCCAGTCTGTAAGAAAATCCCATAGTTTTGTTGTCTCCAGCGGGCAGCCCGGCTCAGCGTTTTTGTAAACGGAGCGATTGCCAGCTTCCGTCCGACGACCAGCCTCCATCCACCGAAAGCGTATGACCATTGACGAAGCCGCTTTCGGTGCCGTCTGCCAGAAAGGCAATGGCCCGGGCTACGTCATCGGGTGTGGCAAAGCGGCCCATCGGTATGCGTTCTGTGATGTCGCTGTCGTTGTAGGTTCCGGATGCCTGATCGGCGGCGTCCATCTCGGTCTTCACCCATCCCGGGCAAACCGCATTGACACGCACGCCTCTCCCGCCCCACTCGGCGGCAAGCGTGCGCGTCAGTCCGATCATTCCATGTTTCGATGCGTTATAGGCTGCGCGATCGGCTACCGCAACCAGACCCGCAACCGAGGCTACATTGATGATGGAGCCGCTGCGAACCGCGAGCATCCTCTGGCCAAATGATCGGGCCAGCAGGAACGGCGCCACCAGATTCACTTCCAGCACCCGCCGGTAATCGCTGGCGGTGGTCCGCTCGGCAGGACAGATGAGGCTGATGCCGGCGTTGTTCACCAGCGCATCGGCACGCTCGTAGCGCTCGAACACCCTTTGCGTGAACTCCTCCACCACGGATTCTGAGGCCGCATCGCCGGTGAACCCCAGCACGTTTCCGCCGCGCGCCTCAATGGCCAGCACCGTGGAGCTCGGCTCCCGCAGGTCAATGATCGCAACCCGCCAGCCTCGTTCGGAGAACAACTCGGCGGTTCGCCGCCCAATTCCCTGGGCTCCTCCGCTGATGACCGCCACTCGCTCGCTTCCATGCATGCCTGACACCTGCTCCCTCCTTCAGCGCACCTTGTTATTGAACACGATTCCCTTCCCCGGGGTTTGGCAGCCTGTGGCAGAGGTCGAAAGCTCGCAAAATGCGTCTCTCAGGGCTAAAGCCCCACTGGTTATTGGGCGTTTACGGCGCGGTTGAAGCCGTGCCCCTTCAGGACACGACGCCACAGGCTGTCAGGCCATCCCGTCAGATCCGGTCTGGACGACAATTCCTGCGCGCCGTAAGCTGCGGTGTCGCCCCTGAGAAGTGCCGAACAGCATTGTGACCCCAATCACAGACGGCACTGCCGCTCAGGCCCTATCCGTAGGAGCGGAGCGGTCGAGCAAGGACGGCCATATCCACCCCAGCGAACTACCGGCTTCCGATCGAGTTCCTGCTGTTGGAGTCATGCAGGCGAATGAGCCAAACCAGGGGAGATTTTCCTTAACCGAAGAGTGAGGCATCAGTGGAGTATCTGAATCGCAAATGTATGGACGCGGTATCACGGCAGGATTTCGAAGGCCGTCAGCCTTATCCCTGGGTTGGTATCGAAGGTTCCCTGACCGCGGAGGGCTTTGAGCGATTGCGGGAAACCCTTCCCGATGTGGCTCGTTTCGATCGTCAGGTCGGCGTCAGGCGCGCTTACGGTCAGGGTCCCCACGACCGCTATCTGCTGCATTACCGCCCCGATCTGGAGTTGGCGGCTCCATGGAAGGAGTTCATTGCCGAGCTGCAGAGCGACGTCTATCAATCGTTCCTGCGCCGCCTGCTCGGCCCCCGGAAATTCATTCCCACCTTTGAGTGGTATTACGCCTGGGAAGGATGCGCCGTCTCTCCGCACTGCGATGCGGCTCGCAAACTCGCGACCCACATCTTCTATTTCAATATCGAGAAGGACTGGAATCCGGCATGGGGCGGCGAGATTCTGATTCTCGACAGCTTGCGGCGTTTCCGCACCCACTCAGCTCCGAGCTTTGATGATCTGCGCGTAGCCGCCTCCCTGGAACCGTGGGGAAATGAGAGCCTGCTTTTCAAGCGGACGCCCCATTCCTGGCACGGCGTTCGTCCGCTGCAGTGTCCACCCGGCAAGCTGCGCAAGCTGTTTATCGTAACAGTGAACGTGCCCAGTTTTCAGGTCTGGTGGCGGCAGGTTCGCGGCAAAGACCCGGACGGATTCCGGCTGCATCCCGCGTGACCTCCGGCCGGCGCAGGAACAGCGCTGAAATGACGGAAGCGGGTGCGCGCAGGGATCGCGCCATTCCTGCGCTCTTTGCCAGGCGTGCCTCTGTTGCTCTCATGTGCGGTAGCGGGATCTTATCCTGCGGGATGCCCCAGACTTTCTCGGGCTGAACAATTCATTTAGAGTTGCAATATTGGAGAGACAAGGGATTTCGGATGGACATTGTCGGTGTCGGACTCAATGCCACGGATACTTTGATTCCCGTTCCCCGATATCCGGTGTCCGGTTCCAAGGTCGAGTTTCGCTCCGCATCGGTCCTGCCGGGCGGACAGGTCGCGAGCGCCATGGTGGCCTGCCGGCAGTGGGGGTTGCAGGCGCGCTACGTGGGAAAGCTGGGTGACGACAGCGCGGCCGAACTCCATCGGGCGGAGTTCATCAGGACCGGCGTTGAGACACGGCTCATTACCGCCCCGGACTGCGCCAGCCAGCAGGCCTTCATTCTGGTGGAAGACTCCGGCGAGAGGACCGTGCTTTGGAAGCGGGATGATCGCCTGACCCTGCGCCCTGAGGATCTCAGGCAGGAGTGGATCGTGGATGCCCGCGCGCTGCATGTGGACGGGCATGATACGGCGGCGGCCATTACGGCTGCGACCTGGGCCCATGAAGCGGGCATTCCCGTAATCGCCGATCTGGACAAGCTCTATCCCGGGGTGGAGCAACTGCTCGACAAGATCGATTACCTGATCGTGAGCAGAAACATCCCGGAAGACATCACGGGACAGGCGGATCTGGAGAAGTCGCTGGTCGAAGTCCGTCAGCGCTTCGGGTGTGTGCTGGCGGCAGCGACCCTCGGCCAGGACGGCGTTCTGGCCTGGGACGGTCAGCATTTCTCCTATGCACCTGCTTATCATGTGGAAGTCGCGGATACGACGGGCGCGGGGGATATCTTCCACGCCGGGTTCATCTATGGCCTCCTGCAGGGTTGGCATCTGCGGAGAATCCTCGACTTTGCCTGCGCCGCGGCAGCGCTGAACTGCACTGCCATGGGAGCGCGAGGCGGTATCCAGCCGGTCAGCTCGATTGAAAAACTGATTGCAACAGGCACTCGCTATGCCCCACTCTACGACGGACTGACTCACAAGGGGAAGGTTCGAGCTGGCGACCGTCCATTGCTGGTGAGCCGCCGAGCACAGCAGAAGCAAGACCTGGCAGAGGCTCCCTCACGGGGTGTGTGGCCGCAGGAGGCCAGCTGAGGTTTCATGCCGCGCCGCCCTCTCTGACTTCTCTAACTTCTCCGTCGCACTCCACTGGCCCTTCAGCAGATTTCAACGATCGCCTCGAAGACTCAGGCCGGCGGAAGATGAGCCAGATTGGCGCGCGCCTGCGCATGATCGGGCGCCAGCCGCAACGCATGTTCGAAGTCGCTGCGGGCAGCGGCGGTTTTTCCTGTCCGCGCCTCAAGAACGCCAAGATTATTCCAGCCATCCGGGTCGTTCGGCTGCAGATGAAGCGCCTGATTCTGCTCCTCAATCGCCTGCTGAAGCTCTCCGCTCCCGGCGAGAACCTGAGAGAGGAGCGCGTGCAGACTGGCATCGGCCGGAGACAAACGGATGGCATCGCGCAGCTGGGACAAAGCATCGGCGGCCCGGCCCGACTGCGCAAACGCCATGGCGAGATGCTCCCTGGTATCCAGGTCATCGGGGCGGTCCTTCGCTGCTGCCTGAAGCAGATCGACTGCCTGTTCGGGCTGGCCTGACTCGATTGCCAGTTCACCGAGGTGATAGAGGGCGGTGAAGTTCTCCGGATCGAGATCGAGCGCGCGCTGGAACTCCTCCCGGGCCGCCGCTGCGTTGCCTTCTCCTTGCAGCGCGACGCCTAACCCGCTGCGTATACCGGCATCAGCGGCGCAGTGGAGCAGCAGATCGCGAAACTGATGCTCCGCATCGGCAAAGCGAGAGCTCTTCACTTCCAGCGCTGCGAGATTGTACCCGGCATCGCAGGTATCCGGGCTGAGCGCGATCGCCTGGGTAAATGCCTGCTCAGCCCCCTGATTGTCCCCGGCTCTCTCCAGGGCCGCGCCCAGACTGTTCATGGCGCGGGCGTCGTTCGGGTGTGCGCTCAGAAGGCGGCGATAGAGCGTGGCGGCTTCGGCATACCGCCCGAGGGCGGCGCTGGCCGAGGCAAGGTTATAGAGGGCGATGTAATCGCCAGGCCGCCTCTCCAGACGATGCTGCATCCAGGCCTGTTCCAGCAGCAGACGCGGATCCGGTCCATCCCTCGGCACGTGGACCGGCAGGACCTGAAGCCAGAGGTGGGCCATTTCATCCGTGGACTGGTTTCCTGCCCGCACGCGAACCGGCGGATCATGCGGGTTGTGGATGTTATCGTCCGAGTTGTCGTAGACGTACCGCATGTGAAGCACCGTGCCCCTCGGCAGAAGGACCGGAGCGCGATACCGGTAAACGGATTGCCGGTCGATGTCCCAGTTGGGAATACGAATCAGCCATTTCTTCTCGCCATTCGGCAGCATCGCCCAGCCTTCGAGTACTCTGCCGAGGTAATGGGCGTGCGGATAGACACCCAGGACCTCAACGTCAACCGGGAGTTTCAGTTCGTCCTGCACGACGAAGTTACGGTCGCCGGGAGGGATATCGAGTTCGCTGTCGGCGTCCAGTTGCAGCAGCATCGGGTGCTTCGTAGCCGGTTCCTCGGCAAAATACAGGCCGATCTTCGCGCTGATGATCTCCGGCTTTCCGCTGGGCTTCAGATGCATGTTGAGGATCAGATCATTCCCGGGATCGAGCCGCCACGGCATGCCGGGAGCTTCCACCAGCACCGGTGTGTCTGGTTTCCAGAAAAGGAAATGGCTGTCGGGGGCAAAGGTATTCCCGGAGTCCACTTCCAGTTCCATGCCCGGAACCCCGTCCCTCCAGTTCGTCCGGTGCTGATGCCGGAACGAAGCCGTGCGGTCGATGAGGACATTCGCGTGGTGCACGATCTGGGGTGTGCTCGGAAGGACCTCCATGGCGCGAATGAAGTGCGTCTGTGCAAGCGGGTACGGCAGAACAAAGTTGCGGAAGACGTCGGTACCGGAGGCCCGCAGCGTAAAGGGCCGTTCAACGGAGAGGATCAGGTCGGGCTTGCCCATCTGCCATGTCGCATCGTAGTGCGGCGGCGCGGGAGCCTCGGCGGGGTTGCCCTCGGGAGCCCCTGATTCGACCCACCGTTTGATGAGGTCCACGTCTTCATCGCTCAGCCGGCGCGAATCGGCGAAGTCCCCATAACCCGGCGCAGGAAGCCAGGGCGGCATGAAGCGCGACTGCGTAACATCGAGCATCTGCGGTGCGCGGCGGCGAGCGTCCTGGTACCTGAGCAGACTAAACGGGCCGGCGCCGCCGGGATGGTGGCAGGCGGCGCAGTGGCGGTAGACGATGGGCGCAATCTGTCTGCTCCACGTGACGCGGCTCTCGGCGGCATGAACCCGAGGTCGCGGGTGCAGCAGACCCGGAAGGGCACACGCCCCGAGCCCGATCAAAATCCAGATCCAGTGCAGGATCTTCATGGCAGATTGCGGGGCACGATGGAACATCCCACGGCTGGACCGCCTGGCTTTGCAACGGGCCGGTTCGCCAGCACAGCGCGAATCGCATCCTCCAGATCGTGGCGAGTCGCCGACGGTCGCTCCTGGCCCAGGGAAACGTATCGATTGTCGATGCGGCCCCGGTACATCTCACGCAGGCCATCCGACGAGGGCACGAAGACGGCAACCTCGGGAGTGATGGTTGCGTGAGCCATCCGGGTCAGAAGCTGGTCCGTATCGAGCACATCCTCCGCGTGAATATCGAACTGGGCGTCGTGGCTGCGAACGACCTGCGATGTATCTTCCGGATTCGGATAGACCCACCAGAAGCGCACGCCCTCCGGCGAGAATTCACGCGCCAGCCTCTCGATCTCCGGTATGTAGCGGTTGGAGATGGGACAGTCCGACGCAGCAAAGAAGAGCACCACCGCACGCGAACCGGACGGAGCGAGGTTATCCACGGGACGACCCTTCAGGTCCGTTCCGAAGGGCTGTGCAGCCCACGCAGCCGGCACAAGCCAGCAAAGCAGAAGCAACATGGAGCGGCAAACCATAGCCTGGAAAGGTACCACGCTCCCATAGCATCATGGAACCCCATGACGATAAGACGATGGAGCCCGCACCCATACCTGAGTTAGAGACCGTGGAAAGCATAATGCCGGCAGGAGTTAGCAGCCGGGCGGATTTCTGACCGTTTTTTCACTTGACAAGCCAGGATCGCCTTGCCTACAGTTGCTGCCTCAGTAGCGAAGTATCCTCAGCCAGAGCGGCCTTCCCCGGTAAAAAGGTGGTTCTTATGACGACCACCGGTCGCAATCATGAGTAACGGCGTATCCGCGGTAGCTGTGTGCGTAAAGGGAGTTCCCTGGGACGCGGCCAATCTGCAGGAGATGGGCCGCGCTCTGCATCTGTCCGCCGAAGTCCAGCAGCAGCATTAAAGCGCGATTGGCGCATAAGTCCCTGCTTGTCAGGGAAACGCTCGGGCTGTTCCCATACGGCTTTTCTGGAGGCAACATGAGACCATCGAGGCTGATTGCAGCCTGCGGCGTCGCGCTGAGCCTGTGCTTCTCGCCGGCATTGATGGCACAGGCGGTTTTCGGCTCCATCTACGGGACCGTAACCGACGCCACGGGCGCTGTGGTTCCGAATGCCAAGATCACGATTACGGATGTGGGCAAGGGTACGTCGATCACGGTCACATCGAACGAGTCAGGCAGTTATGTGGCGCAGCACCTGATCCCGGACGTTTATAACGTCAAGGTGGAGGCCTCCGGATTTCAGACCTTCGAGGCAGACGGCATTCAGGTCGCTGCCGATACGTCCCCCAGAATCGATGCCCAGCTGAAGGCCGGCAGCACGACCCAGACTGTGACGGTCAGCGCCAGCACGATTCCGGAACTGAAAACCGACCGCGCCGATGTGGCGACGGAGTTCAACTCCAGCGACATGCAGACCCTGCCGCTTCCGGACCGCAACTTCACAAACATTCAGCTCCTGCTGCCCGGAGCGCAGCAGCTGAACTGGGCTCATGCAGCCGATGAGGATCCGCAGGGCAGTAAGCAGATCCAGGTGGACGGCCAGGCCTTCGGCGGCGTGGCCTACATGCTCGATGGCACGGACAACCAGGACCCCATCCTGGGCATTATCGTCATCAACCCCGCGCTGGATGCCATCTCGAACGCCAAGATCATTCTGCAGAACTACGACGCGGAATTCGGCAAGGCCGTCTCTTCCTTCATCTCCGTACAAACCAAATCCGGATCCAACCAGATCCACGGGAGCGCATTCGACTATCGCGAAAGCAATGCGAACCTCGCCACCGATCCCTATTCCCAGTTCCGGGGCTCCGGAGCATTCCCTCCGGGTGTGCGGAATCAGTTTGGCGGATCCATCGGCGGACCCGTCATCAAAGACAGGACCTTCTACTTCGGCGATTATCAGGGCTGGCGGCAGAAGGTAGGCATCGCAAACACCCAGACTGTTCCCTCCAGTTATCTGGTTTCCACCTGCCTGGGCCAGACCATGCCCACCAGCGGTATACCCGGATGCGACTTCAGCCAGTATGTGGCTAACGTGCCCAATACTCAGATCATCGACAACATTCCCGGCGATCCCAACAACGGCAAGCCATTCCCCGGTAACGTCATACCGGCAGCCGACCTCTCGCCACAGGCGCTGGGCCTCCTCAAGCTGCTCCAGCCCTATGCTCCCAATACGACGGGACAGTATAACGGCCTCAAGAACAACTTCGCGAAAAGCGGCACAGGCGGCTTCAATTCGGATCAGTGGGACGTACGCATTGACGATCAGGTCATCTCCGACAAGGCCCATGCTTTCGCGCGTTTCAGCCGGTTTACCGATACCATGACCGGCACCACGATGTTTGGCCCGGCAGGCGGCGCCGGGTTCGGACCCAACGGGTACGGCGGAAACTCCAAAGGGGCGAACGACAGCCTGGCGGCAGGCATGGACTTTGCCCTTTCGCCCAAGTGGCTGATGGACTTCCGGCTCGGTTACTTCCGCTATAACATCATCGACGCTAAATTCGATCAAGGCATCCCGTTCGCCGCTAACCTCGGGATCCCGGGGATGAACACCGGTAACTATTTCACCGATGGCGCGCCGTACTTCCAGGTCGCCGAGGTGGATGTAAAGGGCAGCAGCGGAGCCAGCAACCCTACGGACGGCGGACCGAGTTATGGCAGCGGACTCAACCTCAACCGCTGCAACTGCCCGCTGACCGAACGCGAAGATGAATTCCAGGTGGTGAATAACTGGACTCGAATCGTAGGCAATCACTCCATCAAATTTGGTGCAGATCTCCGCTATGGACGGAACCTGCGCGTTCCCAGCGATGTGGACCGGGCCGGTATCATCAACTTCAATCCCGGTCCGACATCCAACAGCAGTACCTATGGGCTGGGATTCGCCACGCTCATGCTGGGGCAGGTAAGCACCTACAACCGGTTTGTGAGCGTCTCCACAAATGCCAAGGAGTTCCAGAAGCGCCTCTTCTTCTACGCTCAGGACACCTGGCATATGACGCCCAACCTGTCGGTGAATTATGGGATGCGCTACGAGTACTACAGCCCCGAAGTTGTCAACGCACCCGGCAACGGGGCCCTGATGAAACTGACCGACGGCTATCTTCACGTCGCGGGTGTAGGCGGCATCGGTACCAATATGGGCTGGAGTCCGTCGGAATTTCCGCTGGCGCCCCGTGTGGGTGTCGCCTACTCCGTCAATCCGACGACCGTCATCCGCGCCGGCTATGGACGCAGTTTCGACATCGGAGTCTTCGGCTCCATCTTCGGCCACGTCGTCACCCAGAACCTGCCCGTTCTGGCCCAGCAGTCCATCAACAATCCAACAACGACAGCCTATGCGTTCTGTCTCGGACCGAATACCCCGGGATGCACCCAGCCGGCCAGCCAGCCAGCCGGAGGCGGCCCTGCACCGTACGTTTTCCCCCTGGTTCCCTCTACCGGGCTGCTGCCCAATCCGGGCTATGGGGTCAGCTCCAAGGTGCGGCCTGATCCGCTGCGGCTCCCGACCCTGGATGCCTGGAACCTGAGCATGCAGCACGCGCTGACTCCCACGCTTTCCGCGACCCTGGCCTATGTCGGCAACAAGGGTACGCACACGCTCAGTGCCGGTGACGGCAACACAACCAACCCCAACGAGACGGCGATCTTCCTGCCATCGAACTACAGCATTACTGGAGCGCCCCTGCACTACGATCCGAGCGTTCCCTCCAGCGTGGTCGTCAATGGAGGGCCGCCTGGAATTGCGGCGAACGGTGGCACCGCGGTTACAAATTATCTGCAGCGCTACTACGGCGGCACTCTCCCGGCCTGTCAGAGCGCTGCGTATGAGGCACAGATCGGAAAACTTGGCGAACCTGGGGTAACACCCGGCATGTGCGGCTGGATTCCCGGCGTCAACTACTACGGCGATAACCAGGACTCTCACTACAATGCCCTCGACGCCACGCTCGCCAAGCAGTTCAGCCACGGTCTCAGCTTCAGTGCTCAGTACTCCTGGCAGCGCGCCTATGCCTGGAACTCCTCCTTCTCAACATGGAATCGCCACGCAGTCAAGGAGCGCGATCCCAATGTCCGCGAGCAGCAGTTCGTCCTCTACGGCACCTGGAACCTGCCCTTCGGACGCAACCAGATGGTGGGCGCCAATGTACCGCGCGCAGTCGATGAAATTATCGGTGGCTGGATCTTCAGCCCGGTGCTGAACTGGTCCAGCGGCCTGCCCTACACCCTCGCGTTTGCAGAGTGCAGCGCCTTCATCCCCGGCGATGCGCCCTGCAGTGTAAATGGCGTGCCGAAGAACCTGCCGCACGGTCTGACCAAATACGACCCGATTACTCACAGCCGAAGGTTCTTTACCGGAACTTCAACCCCGCTCTACAACACCAGTACGGGCGTTTACACCTCCTACCTTGGTTTCAGCGCCACCGGACTGGATCAGCTGGGGAGCAGTGGACTGAACAACATGTATGGACCGGGATTCTTCAACGGCGATCTTTCGCTCATGAAGAACTTTCCCGTCCACGAAAGCATCGTGGCTCAGTTCCGCCTCGACGCCTATAACGGCTTCAACTACATGGCTCAGGGCAATCCCGGAAACACCAACCTTGATGGCGGCTCCTCGGCCGGCGTCATCAGTGCTTGCGCGGGAATCAACAACTCGTGCAATCCACGCCAGCTGCAATTCTCGCTGCGCGTGGATTTCTGACCCACTACCATCCCCAGTCCCGGAGGGGAGCTTTCTGCTCCCCTCCGCCCGCCTCTCAGGAGTACACTTCCCGCATCATGTTTCGGGGTTCCAGGCTCTCCGTGCTCATCTTCGCTGCTCTGGCTGCGAATGGCTCCGCCCAGACGTTGTCTGCTCCTGAGGCTCCTTCGGTGGCGGAAGCCCGCGCGCTGATGGCTGGGGGCAAAGCAGCTGAGGCTATGCGCGAGCTTGATGCACTGGCTGTAGTGCGCCCCGAACCGGCAGGCGTGGAGCGGCTGCGCGGGATTCTCCATTACGAGAATAATCAGCTCCCGGAAGCGGAAGCTTCGTTTGCCACGGCGGTCCAGCAGGATCCGTCGGACCTTCAGTCGCTGCAGATGCAGGGGATCGTGCTCTTTCGCATGGGCAAACCGGCACAGGCGATCCCCATTCTGGAAAAGGCGCACTCCTCCGGACCTATCGCTAATGCCGATCCGAATTATGTACTTGCGCTTTGTTATATCGATACGAAGCGCTATGACGATGCGCGGAGGGCGTTTGCCGAGCAATACGATTTCCGGCCGGACTCTGCCGCGGCATGGCTGGTGACCGGACGCATGCTCTTCCGCCAGGAGCTGACGGGGCCGGCGGCGGCCGCTGCAAAAGAGGCCATTCAACTGGATCCTCGTTTGCCGCTGGCGCACCGGCTGCTCGGCGAAATCGACCTTGCCAATGGCGACGTTTCCAGCGCTGTCGTGGAACTCGAGAAGGAACAGGCGCTCAATCCGCTGGACGGCGAAACGTATGACCGGCTCGGAGACGCCTGGCTGCGCAGCGGCCAGTATGCTCGCGCACAGCAGGTGCTGGACCGGGCCGTTCTTCTGGAACCTAACGCGACCGGCCCCTACATCCTGCTGGGAAAGGCCCTGCTCGAGCAGCAGGACCCGGTGATGGCGACGATGTATCTGGAGCACGCCCTCAAGATGGATCCGTCGAATTCGATGACCCACATGCTGCTGGGCCGAGCCTTTGCCGCATCCGGACGCAGGGAGGACGCGCAGCGCGAGTTCGAAGCGCTCCGCAGGCTCCAGGACTCGAATGGTATTGCACCTTCGAAGCAGTAACAGGAGCGGGCCAGAGATGGATCCCCTTCCAGTTCGATGGAGACTGGCTTTCGCAGTAGGCCTGTTTATGGGATCCGCGGCCTGTCGCGGGCAACAAAACGCGATCCAGCAGGCCGACTCGGCTTTCCGGGCCGGAACCGCGGCTTACGCGCACGGCGATCTTGAAGAAGCGCGGGTTGAATTCGCGCATGTAGTCCAGCTTGCGCCTCGCATCGAGGAAGGCCACAGCGCGCTGGGAGTCGTGCTGTACGCTCTGGGGAGATATCCGCAGGCCATCGCGGAGCTGGAGACGGCTTTGAAACTGAAGCCAGGGGATCGCACCGCGCAGGAAAACCTGGCTCGGGCATGGAGCCAAACCGGCTCTCCGGAAAAGGCTGCGGCACTCCTGGCGCAGATGGATCACGACTCTCCTCTGGATGGAAACCTGCTGGCGCTCTGGGCACGCGATCTGGCCGGTACGTCGAATCTCGCAGGCGCCCTTGAGGTGATGCGCCGCGCCGTTGCCGCCGGTCCGCAGAATGCCGGCCTGGAAGATCAGCTTGGATCGCTCTACGCTCAGGCCGGCCGCTGGGTCGAGGCCGAGATGGCATTCCAGCAGGCCGTGCAGCTGAATCCGCAGCTTTCGTCGGCGCACATGCATCTGGGCGTCGTGCTGAGCCACGAGCAGCAGCCGGACCGGGCGGCGGCGGAATTTGCTCTCGCTGCGCAGCTCGATCCCCATAACCCTGTGGTGCAGTTTGAGTGGGGGAATGCGCTTGCTGCGGCGGGCAGGGATGACGATGCCGTCGTCCATCTTCAGCAGGCAATCGCTTTGCAGCCGGAATTCCTCGATGCGGAGTATCAGCTGGCGCTGGCCCTGCAGCGCACCGGGAAAGAGAGTGACGCAATTCCCTTCTTTCAGAAGGTGACAGCCGCTCGGCCGCGGGACGCCGAGGCGCTTACCAATCTTGCTCTCGCACTGGTGCAGACCGGCCGCGCGAAGGATGCTGTGCCCCTGTACCTGCGCGCTGCAGCGCTCACCCCGGACAACCCCACGGTTCACCAGGATCTGGGAGTGGCTTATCTCCAGCAGAGCGATGTGGATGATGCGGTGAAGGAATTCCGGACAGGCCTGAAGCTCGCCCCGGACGATCCGCACCTGCACTACAATCTCGGGCTTGCGTTCAAGCTGAAAGACGATCTGCCCGATGCCATCGGCGAACTGGAATCGGCGATGAAGCTCGATCCCTCTTCGCCGGATGCTCCCTACACCCTGGGCATCCTCTATATGCAGGACGGCCGCTTCGATGACGCGGTGCGCAACCTGCGCACGGCGCTGCAACTTCGGCCGCAGAATGGCGACGGATGGTCGGTCCTCGGCAGCGTCTACCGGCAGCAGGGCAAATATGAGGACGCAGCCGCAGCTCTGCGGAAGGCCATCGCGCTGCTGCCGGCTCAGCCCGGCCCGCACATTACTCTGGCCGGCGTTCTGCAGGATCAGGGAAAACAGAATGAAGCCATCGCAGAACGGAAGAAAGCCGCCGAACTGACCCGGGTGGCAGTCAACCGGCAGCGCGCCATGTTCTCAACGAATGCCGGAAACGCGCTGCTCAGCAAGGGCGAGATTGCAGACGCCATCTCCCATTACGAGGACGCCATCGGCAGCGATCCTTCCTACGCGGAAGCTCACCGCCAGCTGGCAGCGGCGCTCGCGGAGCAGGGCCGGCTAACCGAAGCCGCGACGGAAAAGCAAAGAGCTGAGGCTTTATCGGCAGGCAAGCCGTAGCGTTGCTGTGGTACTTTTTCTCCCAATGAATCGGAGGCAATTCCTGGGCTCTCTCAGCCGTACCGCAGTGGTGCTGCCCTTCGCGGACGTCCTGCGGCTGGCTGTGCCTCCATGGCGGCGTTATCCGCTCCTGGGAGCACAGCAGATGGGTCAGAACCGGCCCGGCGCGCAGCAGTCCTACGATGCGAAACCGATGCCTCCGCCTTCCGGTCCGCCCTCGCCGATTACGGGTACCCCGCTTGGCGTCCAGTTCGTCGACGTCGCCAGACAATCCGGTCTGAACACGAAGACGATCTTCGGCGGCGAGGGAACCAACAAATATCTGCTGGAGACTACCGGCTGCGGAGTTGCCTTCTACGATTACGACCAGGACGGCTGGCTCGACATCTTTCTGGTGAACGGCTGGCGTCTCGATGGTTTCCCGAAAGGTTCTGAGCCGACCTGCCATTTGTTCAAAAACAATCGCGACGGAACCTTCACCGACGTTACCGCCAAAGCCGGACTTGCCCGCAGCGGATGGGGGCAGGCCTGCTGCGTCGGCGACTACAACAACGATGGATGGGACGACCTCTTCGTCACCTGCTATGGCCAGAATGCTCTCTTCCATAACAACGGCGACGGCACCTTCACCGATGTCACTGCGAAGACAGGATTGCTGCAGCCGAAGACGCGCTGGAACTCAGGCTGCGCGTTCCTCGATTACGACCGCGATGGGCATCTGGATCTCTTCGTCGGCAACTACATTGACTTTGACCTGAAAACTGCACCCCTGCCGGAGTCCGGTCCCTGCCTCTACAAAGGCATCCTGGTGGCCTGCGGACCGCCTGGCCTTGCTCCCGGGAAGAATATCCTCTACCACAACAACGGCAACGGCACCTTCGCCGATGTTTCAGAAAAAGCCGGCATGTGGAATACCTACGGCAACTACGCGCTCAGCGCGGCAGTCGCCGATTTCGATAACGATGGATGGCCGGACATTTACGTCGCGAACGACTCCACCGCCGCGACCCTCTATCAGAACCAGAAAGACGGCACCTTCCGCGACGTTGCCATCGAAGCGGGCGTCGCTTTCTCCCCCGACGGCAAGCCCCAGGCCGGTATGGGCGTGACCATCGGAGACTACAACCGCGATGGCTGGCTCGATATCGCCAAAACAAATTTTGCCGGCGATACCGACTCCCTCTATGCGGGACTCGGCGGGTTCAACTTCGAAGACCGCACTTATCAGGCTGGCCTCGGCGTGAATACCCGTTATCTGGGATGGGGGATCGGATTTATCGATATAGATAACGACGGCTGGCTCGATCTTCTGGTGGCCAACGGTCACGTATATCCCGAAGTCAACACCGTTAAGACGGAGGCTCCTTACGCCGAACACAAGTATCTGTACCGCAATATGCGCAACGGGCGGTTTGAGGATGCCAGCGCTCAGGGTGGCCCCGGAATCACCGCGGCCGTTGCTGCTCGCGGCTGTGCATTCGGAGACTACGACAACGACGGCGACGTCGATGTCCTGGTGAACTGCATGAATTCCCTGCCCCAGTTGCTCCGCTGCGATTCCAGCTGGCAGCGGCACTGGGTCAAGGTCAAACTGGTTGGCGTGCGCTCCAACCGCACCGGGATTGGCGGCCGCGTCCGCATCCTGGCCAGAGTGCGGCCTGACAACGCCAGGCCGATGACACTGATCGATGAAGTGCGCAGCGGCGGCAGCTATTATTCGCAGAGCGACCTGCGGCTCCACTTTGGGCTGGATCAGGCAAAGACGATTGACTTGCTGGAGGTGCGCTGGCCATCAGGTCAGATCGACACCTTTAAGGATTTGCCTGCCGACCGGCTCTACGCTGTGGAAGAAGGCGCCAAAGAACCGACAGCGTATCTGCTGCCCGGGATGAGGAAGGTCTGAGATGCGGCGGCTCTGGTCGGCCCTGCTGGTTGCCTGCGGCTTCGCCCTCATCGCCAGCGTTCCGCACGCGCAAACGAATTCGCCGCCACAGGACCCCGATGCCGTCTGCGCCTCCTGTCATCGGCAAATTTACGACTCGTGGAAGAAGACCCCGATGGCGCACGCCAGCGGACCCGCTGCCGAAGGATTTGTTCCTGCGGATTTCACCCACGCCGCGTCGGGCGTCCATTACCGGATCTATCTCGACAAGGGGCAGGTGTGGCTTTCATATGAGCGGCCCAATGCCCCACCTGATCGTGCGCTGAACGGCAGACAATTGCTGCTCTTCTATCTCGGCTCCGGACGGCGCGGGCGCACCTGGCTGTACGAACGCGAGGGATACTGGTTCGAAATCCCCATCAACTGGTATGCAAAGAAGCACATCTGGGACATGACTCCGCATTTCCTCAACACCCGCGCAATGCCCTTCACTTTGCCCGTCGATCCAGGTTGTCTCCATTGCCATGCAAGCGACGTCGCGGCATCGCTGCCGGATGCGCGGAATCATTATGCAGGGCTCCCGTTTCCGCACGGCGGCATTTATTGCTCATCCTGCCACGGCGATGCCTCGCAGCATCTGGCGCAACACGGCAGGGGACCGATCCTGAATCCTGCAAGACTGGACCCGATCCGGCGAGATTCAGTTTGCCTGGAGTGTCACCTCGAAGGTGAGGTTGTTGCGATCAGGCAAGGCCGGCACCTGGGAGCGTTTAAACCGGGAGACAATCTCTTCGACTATGCGGTGTACTTCGAAGATGGGCGCAAAGCCGGGGCCGCGGGGCGTGCCACCAGCCAGTGGGAGTCGCTGCTGGAGAGCGCCTGTAAACGGGCAAGCGGGGACCGCCTCACCTGCACGACCTGTCACGATCCGCATTCCGCGCCTTCGCCGGAGGAGCGCGTGAGCTACTATCGAGCACGCTGTCTCAGCTGCCACGCCGGGTTGGCTTCGGGACATCACTCCAGCAACCCCGACTGCACCTCCTGTCACATGCCCCGCCAGGAGACGCAGGATATCGCGCACGAACAGGTGACGGACCACCGCATTCAGATTCCCTCCAAACCTTATGCCAGTCCGCTTTCTTCTGCTGAACTGGTTCCCGTCGGCGGCATCCATCCCAGCCCGCGCGACGAGGGAATCGCCTGGGCGCAGCTGGGGTTTCGCGGCGATCGTGCCGCCGGGGAGCGCGCCATGAAGTTGCTGCTGGAAGCGGAGGCCTCCGATCCCGCACAGGCTTCGGATGCCGAGTTGCACATGGAGCTCGGATTTCTTGAGCAGGCAAGCGGAAATCGCGAACGCGCCCGCACGGAGTACGAGGAGGCCCTGCGCGCAGACCGGTTCAACGAAACTGCGGCGGGCGACCTCGCAGTGCTCGATGCGCAGCAGGGCGACTTTGCCTCCGCGCAGCCCCTTTGGGCGGCCGTATTCCAGCACGACCCCGGAGCCAGCGCGGCCGGGATTGATCTTGCGGTGGCGCAGTGCCGCCTCGGCCAACCCGGCGCGGCGGCACAAACCCTGCACCGGGTTTTGCTCTTCTCTCCCGATAATGAGACCGCCAGGAGGCTGTCCCTCGCGCTCGATCGCGGGGACAGCCAGTGCACAAAGCGGTAAGTTGCACGCAGGAAGATGATTCGGTGCCGGAGTATCCTAAGGACCCTGGATATTATGGTTGGCGAAGGTACTGACGAATGCGACGAATGATGCTGATCCTGCTGGTCGCTCTCCTGGGCGGGGCGCAGCAGAAGGCGAGCGACTCCTGGAAGATCGCGCCCTTCACGCGCCCGGCGAGCGGGAATCCCGTGATCACGCCCAATCCTTCCTCGACATTTCAGGATCCGGTCCGCAAGGCCCCCGTTCACTGGGAAGCTCTGCATACCTTCAACCCCGCTGCCATTGTGCGGAACGGAAAAATCGACGTGCTCTATCGTGCCGAAGACAACACCGGCGCGATGCAGATCGGCATGCATACCTCGCGGCTGGGTCTCGCTGAAAGCTCGGACGGAATCCACTTCGCCCGCCGCAGCACCCCCGTCTTTTATCCTGCGGACGACAGTCAGAAGGATCGCGAATGGCCAGGCGGCGTGGAAGACCCGCGTATCGTTGAGTCTCCGGACGGAACCTATGTCCTGACTTATACACAGTGGAATCGCAAAATCTACTCCGTGGGGATTGCGACTTCACCGGATCTTATCCACTGGACGAAATATGGGCCTGCGTTTCTGCATGCGGAAGGCGGCAAGTACGCAAACCTGAAGTACAAGTCGGCGGGGATTGTCACGACGCTGCGAAACGGCAGACTGGTTGCGGCACAGATCCACGGCACCTACTGGATGTACTGGGGCGAAGGCGCCATTCATCTGGCAACCTCACCGGATCTTATCCACTGGACCCCGGTAGAGGATTCCGCCGGCAACCCGGTCGAAGTTCTGCGGCCGCGGCCGGGCCATTTCGACAGCAGCTTCCCGGAGACCGGTCCTCCGCCAGTACTGACGCCACGCGGTATTGTCGTCATCTACAACGGGAAGAACGCGGCTTCCGGTGGCGATCCGAAGCTCGCGCCGTACACATATGCGGCAGGGGAAGCCCTGTTCGATGCGCATAATCCCCGGCGCCTTCTCGCACAGACCGAGAATCCCGTTCTGCAACCCACTCTGCCTTATGAGAGGAGCGGTCAGTATGCAGCCGGAACCACCTTCGCGGAAGGGCTCGTGCATTTCCGCGATGAGTGGTTTTTATACTACGGCTGTGCCGACTCCCTGGTTGCGGTCGCCACGACTCCCGCGCCGGTCGACAGGGAACCTGGGCGTTAGCACAGACGCGCTACCGCCCAGATTCGTCGTCTTCCTCGCAGGACAGAAGGATTGCGACTGCTCCATCATCTGCGCCGGAGCCCTGCATCGTACTGCCGATCAGATGCCTCGAACCTTGATCCAGCCCACTCTGCGCTTCGCTTGTCAGCGCAGAGCATCAGCATGAGCCCGAAGGTGCGGCTTTCCCCAGTTGAAGTAGTGACCCAGTATGCCTTTGACGATCAGGTGATCGGTCGACGCGGTCGCCCCCCATCCTGCACCGAAGTTTATCTCCCATTTCGGGGAAACGAAGAGATTCACCACAGGAAAGAATTGCTGCTGCTGATTGTGCAGATTCACAAAATGCCCGAATTCTCCCCAGTAGCCGTAATATTCGATGCCGAAGTTGATGACCGGCTTAGGCTGGTAGGTGATGGTTGCCGCGGGTCCGAAGGTCACGCCGTGCGGAGATACATCGCGATAGTAGTAGTTAACCACTGCCTTCGGCGTTCCTGGCGGCAGCGACGTCGGGTGGATTCCCCAGTTCATGGTCGTATTGACGGACCAATACCACTTTCCCAGCGTCTGATCGACGATGGGCATGATCTGCCATGACCAGGTCGGATTGGCGTACTGCGAACGGGCATAGCCGAACTCATTCGAAAGACTCACTCCCACGGGCCAGTGCCACGAGGGAGGGATACGCACACGCGGACGAATATGATCGCCTACCCACTGCACACCCGTGCCGTTATGCTCCTCAGTGAAGATATAGAAGCCCACTTCCGCCCAGTTCGACAGCCCCTGCGTCAGCTCAATGGTCTCGTGTTCCTGCCCCTGAGTGGGCAGCATGCCGAACTGCTTCGTTGTGCTTCCCTCGACGGTGTAATTACTGTGTAACTCCGTCAGGAGCGTGCCGGGCGGCATAGTTTCCGAAGGATAAACCTGAATTTCGTAGTTATCCTGTGCGTGGAGGCTGGGACAAACAAGGAGCAGGAGCAGAGCTGAGATCCCGATGCACACTCGCAACGGATCGAAAGACAGATTCATTTCACCTCTTTTTGGGTTCAGGGGCCAGGTCAGCGCGTCATTACTTTTCCATTACGATTCCAGGCCACGGATTCAACGGTCCGGCGTAACGGAAAAGTCAATTTCCCTTCCATTGTAGTAGGAAACCTCGCGCGAGCGATGTCCCCCGCGGCGCAGCATACCTTCGGCCCGGACATTTGCCGGACCGCAGAGAATCTGCGCAGGCGCGGTGCGCCGCTGGTGAAGGCGCCCGCCGGGGACAGCGACTTTCGAACGGGAGGCGCTGTCAGATTGCGACAGCTGCCGGTGAAGATTGCATCTGCCGAATGAGGAAATCCGCAGTCCGGGTGGCAAGCGCCTGAATCGTAAGCCCAGCATTCGCAGAGGACTGCGCAGGGATCGCCGAACCATCCATCACGAGCGGATTGTGCACTTCCCGGATGCGGCCGAACTTATCGCACACACCTCTCCCGGACGTCTGACTCATGCGGACACCGCCTGCGAAATCGGCCCGGCGGGATTCCTGCATAAGTCCGTTGCGCCTGCGGCTCACAGAACCTCTATCCCCTTGTCTTTTCCGGACTAATTAATTTTTCGTCATTATCGCAAAGGCTATCGGCTAACACTGGCAATCCGCAGGCTGAGCGGTCCCGCGAATACGAACGCATCGCAGGCCCGGGAGGCACCGACAGATCGATGAATCAGGCCTCCAGCATCGCTGGAGCCTGCTTCGCCGCCCAGTTCAGAATCAGCGCGGGCGTCCGGAAAGGACAATCAGCGCGGTCGGCTCCCCGACAGCAGCCACAACCTCGAGCAACTTCTCCTGATTCCCTGGCAGATCGAGATAGGCTCGGGAACCGGATTCCCGCTCATGCTGCTCGACTCGCCCAGGGCCAGGATCACGACATCCGAGTGTCTGGCTGCCGCCCCTCCTCTGCCGGTTGCAACGCATTCACCGATGGCTGGCCCGGGGCGCAGCCCCCTGATCCCATCCGCGTCGTACCGGACCAGTTGCCCGGCTTCTCCTCGAGCGTCATCTGCCGCAGCAGAGCATCGATGCGAGCTTCCATTGCGGGATTGTCAGACTCCTCATTGAGTTGAGAAGGGGGTTGCGCTTTCAGCAGCAATACAGACGCGGCGATGATCGTCGCCGAAAGGGCCGCGGCACAGCCGCGTCCCCATGGATGGCGAGCGAACTGCCTGCGTCGGCCTGGACCCACGTCTGCTACTGTCTGAGCTTCCGTGTCCGGTGGCTCAGGGCATTGTCGCGCGCAGCTCCTGGGCAGCGGACGGTTTTACGGGGAGACCTGCTTTGGGGGGATGACCTGCGGGAGGCGGCAGATAGGCTCAGTTGCCGGCGGCGGCATCGGATACGACACTGCTGATGTTATTCCACTGATTCACCAGCGCATTCCCGACTCCCTGCACCGCGGCAATCGCCACAAGAATGGTGAACGCACCGATAAGGGCATACTCGAGGACGTCCTGACCCGAGTCTTCGCGGTATAGCTCCATGAGTAGGCGCTTGCCTCTTATCATGATCCTTGTTCCCCTTTGACAGGCAGCGGAGGCCGCGGGTGTGACGTCTGCACCCGCACTGCGGTCACTATTCCATTGAGAAGGATTCCGAGACGACCGGCAATCCTGCTTGCGGGTCAGAAACTGATGCTTTGGTGGCAGTAGCAAAGGGGTTACCGCTCGCTCACCTCCCGAATCGAGCCCGGCCGCACCGCCCCGGGAACCAGAACGGGGCAGATTGAAAGACAGCTCGCCCCATCCTTTTGCGTCCCCAGGGGGAGCCATTACCCTCCCGGAGGGTGACCGCAGACCAGCCCCAGGCCATTGTGCGGGCCGTTACTGCGCAGTCTGCGGCTGAGAAGTGGGTGTTTCCGAAGCCCTGGGAGGCACTGGCTTCTTCGGCGCTTCCTTCTTTCCGGGTGCAAGAATGGCGTGCAGCGTGTTCCCTTCCATCCGTGGCATAAACTCCACCACGCCATTCTCTCCAACATCCTGGATCAGCCGATTGATGATCGCATAGCCCAGCTCACGGTGCGCCATCTGGCGCCCCTTGAAGCGCAGTGAGGCCTTAACCTTATCGCCATCCTGCAGAAACCGGATCGCCTGGTTGCGCCGGGTCTGGTAATCGTGATCGTCAATGGTGACTGAGAACTTGACTTCCTTGACCGTAATCACCTTTTGGCGCTTTCGGGCGGCGCGGTCGCTCTTTTCCTTTTCATACAGGAATTTGCCGTAATCCTGAATGCGGCAGACCGGCGGAACGGCGGTGGGTGAGACTTCCACCAGATCCAGACCTCGCTCACGCGCAATCCGGAGAGCTTCGAAGGGAGCAAGGATTCCTAACTGCTGACCGGTTTCGTCAATGACGCGCACTTCCCGGGCGCGGATACGGTCGTTGATACGGACGAACTGCTTCGCTGAACGCTTGTCGATGGGCATCTTCTCCTTAACACAGCCGAGGAACGCGGCAATTTAGTATAGCAATGCTTTGAGACATTAGATGCCGGTTGTTTTGCCCGGTAGCGGCCGCTATACCGGCGTTCCGTACAGTCCTTCCTCGTGGAGGCCGGTAATGCGGGCCGTAACCAGCCGGTTCGGAGCGATCCCGGCATTCAGGAAAAGCCTAACGAAATTATCCGCAACGGCAGCGGTGATCGCACCCGGCTCCTCAGGCTCGACCGTGACCGCGGAAAGCACGCGCCCGACAAAGCTCTTCCGAAAAGCTCTGGATTTCTCTGCCGCCAACCCGCGCAGAGCTGCCATGCGCTCACGGACCGCCTGCGCGGGAACGGGATTCCGGCGGTGCAGCTCCCAGGCAGGTGTGCCCGGCCGGGCGGAAAACGGAAAGAGATGCAGATACGTAAACGGCTGCGCGGCAATGAACTGGTAGCTCTCTTCAAACAGGGCATCGGTTTCGCCGGGAAAGCCCACCATAACATCGGCCCCGATGGCCGCCTCCGGCATCAGCGTACGGATCTGCGCGAGACGTTCCGCATAGTGCCACGGCCGGTACCGGCGATGCATGCGGCGCAGGATGGCGTCGGATCCCGACTGCAGCGGAAGGTGCGCATGACGTGCCAGGCGCGGATGAAAACCGGAACTATGGCCGCCCCGCCTGTCCGCGGCGAATTCCCGATAGAGCGCCAGCAGATCGACCGACCAGTCCATGGGCTCAATGGAACTGAGGCGGAGGCGCGGCAGCGCCGTCCTGGTGAAGATCGCAGCCACCAGATCCTCAAAGCGCCGCGCAGGCTGCAAGTCGCGCCCCCAGCGCCCCAGATTGATCCCCGAAAGAACTAGTTCCCTGCCGCCCCGATCGACGAATTGCCGCACATTCTCAAGACAGCTGTCCAGCGGAACAGAGCGGCTGTGTCCGCGTGTTGTGGGAATGATGCAGAAGGAACAGCGATTCGCGCATCCATCCTGCACCTTCAAATTGGGCCGTATCTGCTGAGCATCAGCGGCAAAAGGCAGCGAGGCCAGCTCGGAATGGGCGAACGCATCGTCGACAAGAACCGTCGAAGCCAGCGACGACAGCGGGACAAAGTCTGCAGCGCGAGCGCTCACCGCCCCGGAGAGACCTGCAGCAATCTCCGCTACCAGTGACTTGTGACTGTTGCCGACGACTGCATCGACTTCAGGAAGTCCGGCGACCTCTTCAGGTGCTCGCTGCGCATAACAACCTGTGACGATCACTCGTGCGGCCGGATTCTGTCGGCGCACGCGGCGGAGAAAAGCCCGCGCCTGGCGGTCGGCCTCCGCAGTAACACTGCAGGTGTTTACAATAACGACATGGGCTGCGGCAGGTCCGCCGGCAGGATGAAGCCCCCGGCGGCGCAGAATGGCGGCGATCGCCTCCCCGTCGGAGCGACTGGCCCGGCAGCCGAAGTTTTCAACGTGATATTCTGCCACGTTGCTTAGTGTAACAACCGGGATGGAGGGCGGAGGGCACATCCTCAATAGCGTTCCGCCCAGGTCTTCCGTTTTGGTGTTCTGCGATTTCCGGAACACGTGAGGGGGTCTTATGAAACGACGCATTCTTCTTGTAGACGACGACGTGGCGATTTTGCTGACCCTGAAGGCCGTTCTGGAAATCAGCGGGTTCGAAGTGGAGACTGCGGCTTCGGCGCGCGAAGCCAAGCTGCGTCTGCGCAGCAACGAATATCACATGGTCATCACCGACCTCCGAATGGAGAGCGATACAGCGGGCCAGGAAGTCGCTGCGGCGGCCAGGAAGGCCGCAAACAGGCCGGCGGTCGCCATCCTCACTGCGTATCCGCCGGCAGACGCCGACTGGATGGCGACGAGTACGGACAAGATGCTGGTGAAGCCCATGAACACGCAGGAACTGCTGCGCCAGCTCGAGGCGCTGCTCGTCTCGCACGAGGACAAGAAGCGTCGCGGAACGGAAAAGAAACTCGACTCGGTTGCCGTCACAGAGGTTGCGGAGAAAAAACCTCGCAAGCTCGCCGAGACCAGAGCCCGATAACAGCACCCCGGGGCGTCGTTCGCACTGACTGATGTGGCGTGTGCACCGGCAAAAAGCTCAGTCTGCGCAAGCTGCCTGCTCTTGATGGGCAGGCTCTTTCCCGCGCCCCTCGGTGCGCAGTGTTCATGACCATCTTCAGCATGTGACGAACCGGATTGTTTCTTCGTCTGCTGCTCAGCAGCCCTGAGAGCTATACCTCTCGCATGCGGCAGGGCTGCCCAGGCTGTTTATGACAGAGGACCTGGTGCCAGCCCTGGCCGTTACTGCGGCCCTCCTGCGAACTCGGTGGAGCAGCGAATACGGAGCTGCCCCGTAATCTGATCCCTCCTGTTCTCACGCCGGAATCTCTCCCTGACCTGTCTGCAAATGGACAGTTGCGTTCGATTGCGGACAGATGTGGCGCCACGAGCGCACGCTGAACATGCCAACTATCGCGGAACCAGACGCCCGGCGCAATGCGTATTTGGCAGAGGACGTGCTCTGGTTACCGGCAAGTCGTCCATAGAAGGAGCCCATGCGTTCTCTGCTTCGGGACCTCAGAATCGCAGTTCGCCACCTGATGAAGTCTCCCGGATTTGCCGCCACTGCCGTGCTCATGCTGGCGTTTGGCATCGGCGCCGCGACGGCCATTTTCTCCGTTGTCGAAGGCGTACTGCTGCGCCCGCTGCCATTTCCGGATTCGGATCGTCTGGTCGTGCTCTCGGACACCATCCAGGGCGCGGAGATCAACGGGCAGAACGAGGCCGGCGTCACCGCGCCGGACATCCGCAACTACACCCGCGACACGCACAGCTTCACCAGCCTCGGCGGCTATCAGCGAACCGGCTATGAACTGTCAGGAAGAGGCGAGCCCGCCCAGGTGAGCGCCGCGCGGATGACCGCCGGCGTCTTTCCCGCTCTCGGCGTGCAGCCGCTGCTGGGGCGGGTCTTCACAGAGCAGGAGGATGAGCAGAAGCAGCAGGTTGCGGTCCTGAGCTACGCAACGTGGCAGAGCCGCTTTCACGGCGATCCGAAGATAACGGGCGAAAAGATCCTTCTTGATCGCAAGCCGTATCTGGTCATCGGGGTCATGCCGCGAGGCTTCGAGTTTCCTCTCGATCCCGGGCGCCTGAACCGCAGAGAACTCTGGGTGCCGATGAGTTTTGCAGCGGAGGAACTGAGCGGCGGCAGCCAGGCCAACTGGAGCTACCAGATGGTCGGCCGTCTGAAGCCCGGCGTGACTCCGGCGCAGGCGCGCGACGATGCCGAGCGCGTGGCGCAGGAGACGATGCGGAATTATCCGGCGTTCATGGCCAGCCTGCACATCCGGCCCATCATCCGCAGCCTGCGCGACGAGACGATCGGCGATGCGCGGCCGCTGGTGCGGACTCTGTTCCTGGCGGTGATGGTGGTGCTGCTCATCGCCTGCGCCAATCTGGCCGGACTGCTGCTGGTGCGGGCGATCCGGCGGCGGCGCGAAATTGCGGTCCGGCTTGCGCTCGGGGCGCAGGCCGGCGCGCTGCTGCGCCAGGCGCTGATCGAAAGCCTGGCGCTTAGCATCAGCGGAGGACTGCTGGGGCTGGCGCTGGCCGCGGCCGCCGTGCGCCTCGGCGTGAATCTGCTGCCCGAAACACTGCCGCTGATCGGCAACATCGGGCTGGACTGGACCGTGGTCGGTTTTGCGCTGGCGCTGGCGCTTCTGACCGGCATTTTGTGCGGGCTGGCTCCGGCGTTTGCGGCGGTGCGCACCAGTGTCAACGAGACCCTCAAAGAGGGCGGGCGCACAGGCTCGGCCGGCGGCGGACACACGCGGCTGCGCTCCGCCCTGGTGGTGGCGGAGATCGCAGTTGCCATGGTTCTGCTGGCCGCCTCCGGCCTGTTGCTGCGCAGCTTCGAAAAAATGCGCGAGACCGATATCGGTTACCGCCCCGACCACACCGTGTTCGCCGCGTACAGCCTTCCGCGCCGGCAGTACGGAACCCAGGCTGCGATCGACCAGTTTGAGCATGATCTGCTGCGCAGGCTCGGAGCCTTGCCTGGCGTTACCCACGTGGGGCTGACAACGCTGCTGCCCGCTGGCGGCAATCAGGGAAACAGCGCGTACGTCGCCGAAGGCTACGTTCCCAAACCCGGTGTGATCGACCTCGCCAGCCAGATCCAGGTGGAAGGCGATTATTTCCGCGCCATCGGAACGCCTCTGCTCCGCGGGCGCCTGTTCTCCGAAGCGGACAAAGCAGGCTCGCAACTCGTGATCATTGTGAACCGGGCACTGGCCGAGCACGCCTGGCCCGGCCAGGATCCGATCGGCAAGCGCCTCCGCCTGGGCACCTCCGGGATGCAGACTCCGTGGGCCACCGTGGTGGGCGAAGTGGCAAACGTAAAGGAGGGATCTCCGGATGAGCCGGTCCACGCTCAGTACTATTCCCCGGTCGAACAGGTGGAGGCCCTGGCTGGTTCGCTGGCGTCTCCGGCAACGGATCTGAACGGCAATTACGCTTTCGTGGTTTTGCGTGCTTCCCTGCCTCCCGAGGAGATGGAGAACGCGCTGCGCGCGACGGTGCGCTCGCTCGATCCGCAGCTGCCACTCACCGAGATGCAGACGATGGACCACGCGATCAGCGAGAGCGAAGCGCCGCGGCGTTTCAACACCGTGCTGATCACAGCCTTTGCCGGCGCGGCGGTGCTGCTGGCGATCCTGGGCATCTACAGCGTAATCGCCTTCAGCGTGGCCCTGAGGGTGCAGGAAATCGCCATCAGAATGGCGCTGGGCTCACAGCAATCGGGCATTATCCGCCTGGTGCTCGCCTCCGGGGCCCGAGTCGCGGCAGCCGGCTGCGCCCTGGGACTCGTCGGCGCCTTTGCGGCGTTGCGTCTGCTGCGCTCCATGCTGTTCGGCGTGGGTGCGCTGGACCCGGCAGCGCTGACCGCGGCCGTTCTGCTCCTGCTGCTGCTGACGCTGGGAGCTTCTCTGCTGCCGGCGCGGAAGGCGGCCTCGATTGACCCCATGCAGGCTCTGCGTTCGGAGTGAGGCGGCACACATCGACCCGCGCGGCCGCAGCCGCGCCGGCCTTGTTGCTGTAAGGTACCCGCTTAGCTGGCCTGACTCATCGTCCGCTTCTGCTGGAAACAGCTGCGGCACAGGACCGGCCGGCCCTGGGTGGGTTTGAAGGGAACGGTTGTTTCCGTTCCGCATTCCGAACATACGGTGCGCGTCTCAGGACGCGCGGAGCCGGAGCCGGAGACCCGCCTGGCCTTGCACTGCTTGCACCGTTTGGGATCGTTCTTGAACTGTTTGTCGAAGAAGAAGAGCTGTTCTCCGGCAGTGAAAACGAAATCGTTTCCGCAGTCCACGCACTTGAGAATCTTATCGACGAACTCCATCCGCTTCCCTCGCCTTCGCCCGAAGCACCGAATCTGACCGCGCCAGTGGCAGCAGCGCGCTCGGCTCGTCACGTCCAGGTGTGACACGCCGGCTGAACCGATCGTGGTGCTTCCGTATTGGACAGGGCCCTTTGCAGCACAATCAGGAAGCCCGGTGGACCCGCCCAGGAGAACCGCGCAGGGCCAGCGGTTGACCTGAGACGTCAGCACCCCATCAGACTTCACTGAGGAATCAACCGCCGCGGCTGAAATGATCGGGGCGGCGAAAAACAACACCGGCGACATGGCCGGAAGCTTCGCTCGTAAGAGCGAAGCAGCGACTGATGACACGGACCAGCCTGCTCATCCCCGGCGCGCAGGCCATGCGCGCCGGAAACCCGCTTTGTCGTCGCGCGGGCAGCTGCATGCCCGCGAGCGATCGGTCTGTCTGGAAATCTGGGGAGCTGAACAGACCGGCCCGAAACTTCTTAATCCTGCTCTTTGCGAGCCTTCTTGCGATTCCGCTTCCGCGCCAGCGCTTCCTTGACGCGGCGTTTCTCGCCCGGTTTCAGGTAGAAGGAATGACGCTTGACTTCCTTGATGATGTCTTCCTGCTGCACCTTGCGTTTGAACCGGCGCAACGCATTTTCAAGCGGCTCGCCTTCCTGCACGCGAACTTCCGCCAAAGGACCACACCTCCAGACGACCCCCGCTGGGCACCACCAAGTCTACAGGAAGGGTGCTGCAAATTCCAGCAGGCTTCAGTGACACGGTCGCGCCATACTGCGCCGCGCATTCTCCGCCGAGAACGGCACTGCGGGCAGCCGTTTTGGCGCGCGGGGCGTATTGCATCCATGTTGCCAACATCCGCGCAACGCCTTCGGGCAGACCGGCTGCAGGCCGCGTCTGCGAAAGCGGTACTTGCCTGGACGCGGCGATGGTATGATTCCGCAGAACGATGCTCTCCAACCAGAGGACCCGGACCATGGGCGGCATGCTGGCCGTGGCCGTCCTGTTCTGCTTTCCGATGCCCGCAGCTGCCGACGCCGGCATCCCCATGCTGCCGGTACGATACCCGGAGATTGTGCTGTTCCTCATTCCGGTGGTCCTGATTGAGGCAATTTACCTCAGCAGCCAGCTCCACTCGCGGTTCCGGCGGACCCTGATTGCGGTGACCGGCGCAAATGCGCTGACTATGGCGCTGGGCTATCCGCTGGCCTGGCTGCTATATGTGTGGCTGGACCGGCTGATCGGGTTTCCCTCGGCGGGTTCCGCCATCTTCACACACGCGGCGTGGCTGCCGGTCTGGGTCTGCACGCGGCTGATGCCGCAGTGGGGCGGGATCCACCAGCAGATGTGGCCGGTGCTGGCAACATTTGTGCTCCTCCTCTTGCCGTCGTATATCCTTTCCGGTGCTGTAAAAGCCTGGATGATGGACCTTTTCGATCTGCTGCACAGCAAGAGCAGCAGCCGACACGAGGTGTGGATGGCCAATCGGCTGTCGTATTTGTTTCTGGCCGCAGCCGGGTGCGTGTTGCTCTACAACCTGTACACCGGGGCGTGAGAGCCGGCCGGAGCGGCGAGCGGATTATCTCCCTTCCGAATGCGCATATGTGGCAAATAAAAGAACTTAACGAGGTCATTTCTGTAAGTGCTGAAAACAGGTCACTTGCGAGGACCTTGGCCGCAAGGATGATTATGCACTTGACACAGAGGCCCTGCTTTTGGTGCAATGCGGGTGCCGTGACAGGGTGGATGCCGAAACCACATATTCCAGCCTGAATCCGATACAGGTTGGCTCCCGCTTTTCGCTGCGGGATGCGTTCCATTCGGCCTCATTGCATACGAAGACATATTCTTCGTCCGTCTCCACGACGCGCCTATCTAGTTGATTCCCAAAGAAATCAACCACAGTGATCCTCTCGCCAATGCGCATTGGAAGCTTCCCCCTGTAAGATGAAGTTATCGGCGCAGACTGGCAAAACGAAAAATCCTCTTGCGCAATGGCAAATCCTCCGTTACACTCCTGAGTGTTGCCAAAAGCGACGGAGGTATGAAATGGCCACTAGCGGGTTGGAACAGGTTCGTCCCACTCCTCCCTATATTCCCTACAGGACATTCATCAATTCGCTCGACGTTTTTGAAGCTCACGGGCTTCCGCCGCAGATTGACCGGCGAATCTGGAAGACTCAGCCTAGCGGCGTGCAGGGCCTCATTTTCGCAGCTTACAAGTTTCTTGGATTGATCGAAGAGAGCGGAAAGCCGAGTGATCGCCTAGCGGGACTCGTCAAGGATAAAGAGCACCGCGTAAGCCAAGTCGAAAAGCTACTGCGTTCGGCCTATCCCGAAATTCTCGGGAAGCATGATCTTGCCAAAATGACCCCCAAAATGCTTGAAGATGAGTTTGAGCGCGCCTACGCTGTGCAAGGCGATACAAAGCGGAAAGGAATTACGTTTCTCCTTCAAGCGGCCAAGGGCGCACAGATTCCACTTTCTGGATTCCTAGAGAGCCAAGTGCGCATCGTTCGCAAGTCGCGGCGCTTTACATCTAAGAGAGAAACCACCGAACGCGATCCCGAGTCTGGGCTTGAATCCGATGGCGAATCGACGGTAGTTCCGATTCCCTTGGCTCCGGGCCGCATTGTGCGCATTGAACTTCCCGGGGACTGGGACGCCAATAAGGATTTGGGGCGTTTGCTCAAGTTGCTGAGGCTTTCCCTGAGCACGGAGGATGTGGAACTCGAATGAGAGCGATAGCCCTGCGCCATCACGCTTGCCGTGGTGTGGGGCGAAAACAGGAAGGCCCGATTCTCTGTCTCTTGGAGGAGTGAAGAACCAAGCCGTGGTGAGCAGCTTTCGTTTGGAGGGTGTCTGCCTGGTGGCAGTACGGGGATTTATACCCCCTAGCATCCCTAGCCGGATTGGAGTTCGATTCTCCCGCCCTCCGCTTCTATTATAGCGGTCAACTGCTGCGGGGTCACAGGTGAAAATTATAGGGATCGCGCTGTTTATCGCTTTTATGGGGGTGCCTCTGTTTGCGCAAGTGCCAGCACCCAAACATGAGCGCCTTTTCCACCATCTGTTTGCGCCCCACGCTGACAATCCTTCATTACTGGAACAGCGCTCCAAGAATCTCAGCTGCGCTCTGGTTCTGATCGTAGCCGGCAACAGGGCCGGCACTGGTTTCTACATAAGCGCCGATGGAGACATCGCCACTGCGGCCCATGTGCTGGGCAACAAGATCGTGGCGGAGTTACCAGATGGTCGGGCGAGGATCACGCTCGTGAGTCCAATTCAGATCTTTATCAAAAACAGCGTGGATCAACAGGGAGAGCGATTCAATGTTGGAGAAGTTTTAGAAAACAACGCGGATGCCTTTTCCGCGTGATCTGACCCCGTTCTTCGTCCAATTGACTATACGAGATTCATAGTCGCCGTCGGGGCGGCGGGAAAGTGGGAAACGCCAACGGCGTTTTCCAAGCGGGCGCAGCCCGCGTCTTTTCCACCACCC
>JAJYVF010000034.1 GCA_021792135.1 Acidobacteriota bacterium
ACAAATCCTCCTCCCCACGACCTCAACACACTATCCGGCCCTCGGCACTGCTCACCAAGCACCGCCAAACACAAACACATCCCGGATCACGCGCCGGAATCAGTACCTGTGAGAAATGCGGGCTAGCTCGGTGCTTCGGCACGTTTTTCAACAAATTCCTGAAGGCCACAACTGAGACACCAGCGGCACTTGCTCGTGCCCAGGATCAGACCCAGCCCGCGTCGATGACATAGCTCTGACTGGTGATCGCAGAGCTGTCATCCGCGGCGAGAAACAGAATGAGCCGCGCGACTTCTTCCGGGAGAATGAACCGCTTCAGCGCCTGCGCAGCCAGGATCTCAGCCTTGTATTCCTCGGTGTACCACAGCCGCTTCTGCCGCTCGGTCATGATGGCGCCCGGAAGCACGGCGTTCACCCGGATATTGTGCCGTCCCAATTCGTGAGCCAGCGTACGGGTCATCCCGACAACAGCGGCTTTTGCCGTCACATACACCGGCAGTCCTGTCGAAGGGACCATCCATGAGATGGAGCTCATGTTGATGATCGAGCCACGTCCCGCCTGCTTCATGACCGGAATCACCGCTTGGGCCATGAAGAACTGGTGCCGCAGATTCACGGCCATCGTGCGTTCCCACAACTCCGGCGTGACTTCGTCGACCGAATGCCGCGTGTCGTTCGCGGCGTTGTTCACCAGCGCATCGATCGCGCCGAACTGCTCGAGGATGCCGCGCACCGCCTCCTGGAGCGCCTCGATATCGGTCAGATCGCAGCGCACAAATACCGGCTCGGATGCTCCGGCGTTCTTCAGCCGAGCCACGAGCTGTTCTCCGGCCTCGACCTGAAGATCCAGAAACGCAACTCTGGACTGGTTCGCCGCAAAGGCTTCGACAATGGCTTCACCAATGCCGCTTGCGCCGCCGGTGATCACCACCACGCGGTCGCGCAGGCTGGGGTAGGTCGCAAATTCAGCTCTGGTTTCCATCGGGACGCAGGGGGAAGGTTCAGAAGCCCATGATGTTGTAACCGCTGTCGACATAAATCGTCTCGCCGGTTACGCCGCTCGCCAGATCGGAAGCCAGATAGACGGCGGTCTTGCCCACCTCCTCCTGTTCGGTATTGCGGTGCAGGGGCGCGCGGTCGGCGTGGTATTTCAGCATGTCGCCGAGCGAGCCTACGCCGCGCGCCGCCAGGGTCTTGATGGGACCGGCGGAGATGGCATTCACGCGGATATTCTGCTTGCCCAGGTCCCACGCCAGATACCGCACCGTGGCTTCCAGCGCGGCCTTGGCCACGCCCATGACCTTGTAGTGGGGAACGACCTTTTCCGCGCCGTAGTAAGTGAGGGTCAGGATCGATCCACCGTCCGTCATCAGCGGAGCGGCCGCGCGGCTGAGGGCGATCAGCGAATAGACGCTCACGTCGTGCGCGATGCGAAAGCCTTCCCGGGTGGTCTGCAGGAAGGCGTTCTTCAGGTCCTCGGGGGGTGCGAAGGCGATGCTGTGCACCAGAACATCGAGCTTGCCGTAGCGCTCTTTCAGCTGCGCGAAGACGCGCTCGATCTCCGCGTCATCGGAAACGTCGCACTGGAACGGCTCCGCGCCCGGCAGATCCAGAATCAGCCCCTCGGCTTCGGACTTCATGCGCTCGTTCTGGTAGCCGATGGCCAGCTTCGCGCCCCCTTCGTGCAGCTTCTTCGCTATCCCCCAGGCGATACTGCGCTTATTCGCCAGTCCGAAAACAGCCGCCACGCGGCCTTCCAAAATGAGCATGAGTTCGTTCCAATCCGAAAGAAAGATCCGCCGGCCCCCTTGATGCGCAGCCGACCAGGCAATTGTAAATCGGGGCTCGCGGCACTCACGCGCATTCGCATCGGGCATCCGGCTCCTGGATTGCGCGCGGAGCGCCGCTTCCAGCCGGCCGGTAATAGCGTTGCTCAGGCCAGGCGCAGGCCATGCACAGCGTCGTGCCATCGCGCTCGATGAAGCGCTCGTAGTTGATTCCCTCGCCGCACTCCGCGCACGCGACCCGCGCGCCCTTAAAGCCGGGCATTTCGCTGGGGCCGAGCGTGACTTCCACCCAGCGCTCGCCGAAGAGATCGGCGTCGTGCATCTCGCGATAGGCCTGCATCTGCTGCTGGTTCCGGTCCGCGATCTGCGGAAACATCTCCCGTGCCCGCTGCTTCGACGACTCGAGCGCCACAATGCGCACAGCCCGTCCCGTCGCCACATCGACGAACGTCGCCGCCATTTTGCCCCAGTCGCGGAACTTCAGCGCTCGCTTGCCCAGCCGGCAGCCGGTGACGACGCCAATGGCGTCCGTTGCGCAGCGGTCAATTTCGATGAAGGTCACCAGCCGTTTGCGGTCGCGCCCGCACGGCTCCTCAATCCCCAGCCGCCGGCATCCCAGCATGGCCATCCGCACGCCCAGCACCTGACCCGCGCACAGATGCCCATGCGCGATCTCCGCTTTCCGCAGCAGTTCGTCCAGAGATTTCATGCAGCTATGCTATGCCGATTGCTGAATTATGGGTAAGCCCGGGCTGGCCACCTGTTCTCCCGAAGGCGCCAGAGATCCGGCCCTGCATCGCCGTACCCAATTCTGTTCGGGAGCCGACGGTCGTCGTCAACCAAACCGCGCCCGGCCCACCGTTCGCCGGAAATCCTCCCCGTGCATCTCCACGACGACGCACATCTCCGCCAGGCGCGAACGCATGCGTTCGCCGATGCGATCGCCCAGGGTCTCCTCGCGCTGGGCGCGTCCTGCTGCGCCGTTCCCGCCGCCGGGCGGCAGGTCGGGGTAGTTCGTGGTGATGATGGTCGTCCGCTTGTCGTTGTAGCGTGTATTCAGCACCAGGGCGACGGTATCCCAGACCCAGTCCGTGGGCTTGGCCGCGCCCAGCTCATCCAGCACGAGCACCTCGGCATCGAAGACCGGCTGCAGGATCTCCATTTCCGTCGTGGCCACCTGGGGGTTGTAGGAGTGCTGGATCTCCTTGAGCAGCTCCCGGTAATCGGAGAAGAGCCCGTGCACGCCTTTCTCCGCGATCAGCGCCTGCAGGATGCCCACTGCCAGGTGTGTCTTTCCCACGCCGATCGAGCCGGTCAGCAGCAACCCCCGGCCGCCGGTGGTCGCCGGATAGCCATCGACAAAGCGCCGTGCCATCAGGTGGGCGGCCGCCAAGGAGCGGTCGGCACCCGGAAAGCTGGCCTCATAGCTGTCGAGCGAGCAGTGCTCATAGCGGACCGGGATCTGGGCACGACGCAGCAGACGCGCCACCCGCTGCTCGGCCTGGCACTCGCAGGGCTCCACGGCGCGGCCTCCTCCGGGGCGGGGAAGCACCCGCATCCCCAATCCTCCGCACCCTGGGCAAACGCTGGTCATTCGGTCGCTCTAAAAGGGGGGCCCGGAAAACTACAGGCCTGTTCCGCCCCGCCCCGGGCGCGCTGGTTGTCATGTCGAAACCCAGCTCGGCCGGTGAAATTGTGGCCGCTCTGAGTATCGCAGGTTCGAAGCAGTGGAAAATCAGTTGCTTAATGTGGACGCCGAGACCCCAGTCCGCATGTCATTGTGGACACACACGGCTTTCATGACGCACCATTTTCCACAGCACGCTCCTTTGTTCTTGAAAACTCGGTCATAACCGCTATAATGAGGGCTCCCGGTATCTGCGCATGCAGGCGCTCGGCGGCCCTGGATTTTACAGAGTGTGACGTTTGTCACATCGCGGCCAATCGAAAACAGGCCAATATTGGGGCCAGGTCGAGGTTGTTGTCATTACTCCTGTGCTTTGCTGTGTCGCCCTCCGAACCAGGGGCAAAGCGCTGACCCGCCATTCTGCCGCAGGGCTTTGTAAGTCGAACGCTCACGATCCTCGCTTTGCCGCCCATGTGCGCTGAGGCAAAGCAATACATTAGTTTCTCTCAACGCCACCGGGCTTATAGTCAGTCCGGTTCCGTCATCCAGAGGAGAACCCTATGCGGTGTGCCAATCCACAATGCCAGGTCGAATCCAATTACTTGCGGGATGGCAGTCTCTACTGGATCGACGAGCTCATCGCCGATTCTGTCGTTCCGCAGCGCCGATTCATCTGGCTCTGCAGCAAGTGTTCCAGCACATTTTCCGTGGAGACATGGCGTCCGCCAGGCCAGCAGCTAAGGCCAGCCGCGGCTGACAGCCAGGGCTCCGCTCCACTGTCCGCTCCCAGGCGCCAACCGCGGCGCAGCATCCCGCGCCACCCCGTCATTCCTGACCTCGAGCGTCGCGCTCGCGCCTGATCGTTCCGGGCGCTGACGCCTGCGGCAGGCTTATCAGCACAGGCTTCGGGAGGAATTCATCATGACAGCCGTAGCACCGAATCGCCACTCTCGTTCTCATCCAAATCCGACCACCGCGGCCGCGCTGCTGGACCGCATGGCATCCGGGCAGGCTGTCATGAATCGAAAGCCTCCCCGGAATGCCTCCACCCATGCTGTTCCTGCTTCTTCCATGGCTGAGCCGGCACCGCCGGACTGGGCCGCATATACCTGCGAATACCTCATCACGCACGTCCTGCGCCGGCAGCACTCTGAAATCCGGGAAGAACTGTTGCGGCTCAGCGAACTGGTCCGGACCACCGCCGAGCCGGCCAGGGCTCTGGCCAGCCTGCTGACCACCATGGCCGCCCAGCTAACCACCCATATTGCCGAGGAGGAGAGCATGTTCCCGCATCTCCTCGAACTGGAGCTTGCGTATGTGGGCCTGGATCATGCATCGGGCGCGCCACAGCGTGTTTGCAGAGGGCTGGATCTGGCCTCCGACCAGCACCGTCGGCACGATCAGCAGCTGGAGGAGCTTCGGGCCGAAGCTGTCCGCCTGGGTGCTTCCGATCGCGAGCTGATGGGCCGCCTGCTGCGCTTTCATCGCGCCGTTGTCGAGCATTTCCAGCTGGAGGACCGCGTTTTGCTCCCCCGCGCGGCCCGGATGGAAAGGGAACTTTTCAGCTAAAGAGCGTCTCAGCAAATCGAGGCCGCCGCTCGCCGGCGGCCTTTCCTTCTCCGGCCGGCTTTCGAACTCCTCTCAACCCGAGATCGCCAGCTCTCCTACACCTGGGGGGCACATTGCGACTCCTGCCCTGAGCGGGAAAAGACAGATCTTCCCCGGTGCCTTCGGCCGGGATTGTGCAAAGGGAGGTGCGGAATTCGCCCTCGTTCGGGGCTGGCAATTCGTGCGCCGGGGTGCCCGGTGTCATCGCGTCACAGCTACCGGTTCCCGCAGCCATCCATAAAGCGGGAACTGCTCCGCCAGCTCGATTACCTGGCCGCGAATCCGGGCCAGAGCGCCCGAGTCGGTGCGATGCTCCAGCGCCTCGGCGATCCAGCGTCCGATCATCCGCATCTCGGCTTCTCTCATTCCGCGCGTAGTCAGCGCCGGAGTGCCGATACGGATGCCTGAAGGCCGGAGCGGCGGATTGGTGTCGAAGGGAATCGCGTTCTTGTTCACCGTGATGGCCGCCTCGCCCAGCGCCGCCTCGGCCTCGCTGCCCAGCATGCCTTTGGCGAAGACATCGACCAGCATCAGGTGGGTATCGGTTCCGCCGGAGACCAGGCGGTAGCCTGCCTCGGCCAGCGTTGCCGCCAGCGCTTTGGCATTGGCCACAATCTGCGCCGCGTAGGCCCGGAAATCCGGCTGGAGCGCTTCGCGGAAGGCCACTGCCTTGGCTGCGATGATGTGCACCAGAGGACCACCCTGCTGTCCGGGAAACGTAGCTTTATCAATGGCTGCGGCCAAATCCTTGGTGCAGAGGATCATGCCTGCGCGTGGCCCCCGGAGCGTCTTGTGGGTCGTAGTGGTGACGATCTGCGCATGTGGAACCGGCGATGGGTGGACGCCGCCCGCCACGAGGCCGGCGAAGTGCGCCATATCGACCAGCAGCAAAGCCCCGGCCTTGTCGGCAATCTCGCGCATCCGCGCGAAATCGAAGAAGCGGGGATAGGCGCTGCCTCCGCCGATGATGACCTTCGGTTTTTCCCGCAGGGCGATCTGCTCCAGTTCGTCGTAGTCGATCGTCTCGGTGTCCTTCCGAACCCCGTACGAGACGACCCGGTAGAGCTTGCCGGAGAAATTCAGCTTGTGCCCGTGCGTCAGGTGCCCGCCGTGGGCCAGATCCAGCCCAAGAATCGTGTCGCCTGGCTGCAGGACGGCCATGTAGGCGGAGGCATTGGCCTGCGAGCCGGAATGGGGCTGGACGTTGGCATGCTCAGCGCCGAAAATCTGCTTCGCCCGGTCGCGGGCCAGGTTCTCGACGACATCGGCAAACTCGCATCCGCCGTAGTAGCGCCGTCCCGGGTATCCCTCAGCATATTTGTTGGTGAAGACCGAGCCAGCGGCTTCCAGCACAGCGCGGCTGACAAAATTCTCTGACGCGATCATCTCCAGCCCTTCGTGCTGGCGGCGAACTTCGGCGTCGATGGCGGCGGAGATATCGGGATCCTCGAGGGCGAGCGGCTGCGACATACGGTCGAACATGCATCGATTGTATCGCCGCGGCCGCATGGGGCTTCCGGAGGAAATCCCGTCAGCCGGGATCCTTCAGCCGTGGGGCGGCAGAGGTGCCGGCCACTGTACCACGCCGAATCTGCCGTCCGGTGCCCGCATCAGCACCGGCGCGTACAGACCCAGCAGACTGCGCCGCCACCAGTTCCCGGTTTGCCGCTTCTCGGCCATGGTGGTGAACCAGTACTGCCACAGCACGGCGCGAATATACTTCGGCGGCGCGGTCGCGAAGGGATTGCCGCGGAAGAGCGCCAGCACGTCGGGATCGTTCTCGAGCAGCCGCTCCTCCGTCAGGGGCACGATGTTCGCCTGCTGCCAGTCGGTCAGCGAGGCGAACCACAGATTCCAGTCGAAGCGCGGCTGGTAGGGGGCATAGATCCCGGGCGCCTCATTCAGCGCCTGCGGCTTGTAGCGGAAGGGATACGGCGTCCAGTTCTGTCCGTCGTTGGATCCCTGGAACTCGATTTCATAGCGCCCCCGGGTCATGACGGCGAACAGCCCATACTGGTTCGCGATCCGGAACGGCTCAAGCGCTGCGACGGGGGAGGTGGGCAGGGGGAAATCAGGCCACGGCATACGGATCATCTCCGCTGTCGTGTCGTAGGCGATCCACGTCAGCATGACGGCCACCAGCGCCAGGCGCATTGCCCGGAGATGCGCTCGCCAGCCGCGGGTCACGTGTGGCCCTGTTTTCTCATCCTCCGCACTGTTCAGGATCGAGAGCGAAGGCTCGGGCTCTTCTTCCGGCTCCGGCTGCGCGGCCTCGTCCAGGGACTTGCGGAAGCCCGCAGGAACCAGCCAGCGAACGCTGCGGTCGTCGAGCAGCAGAAACCCCAGCGCAAACACCAGATAATTCAGGAAGGCGTAATTGGCCGTCAGGATCACGCCGATTTCCCAGGGCGTGACAATAAAAAAGCAGATCAGCCGGGTCCTGCGCGGCAAAAAGAGCAGCCAGACGATGGCGAGCTCGATCACGAGCGTCCCACCGGCCGTCGCCACCTGGAACCAGTGCGGCAGGTGCTGGACATACCACCCGATCCAGGTCGGGAGGGGGCCGTTCTGGTAGTACTCGTCCATGGCCGTCAGGTGCCGCCATTCCGGGTCGCCGCTCAGCAGCTTGACCATGCCCGATTCGAAGTAGATCCGGAACCACTCCCACTGCAGGAGGAAAAGGCCGGCGCGGATGGGCGGACTTTTGATTCCCCAGCCCGGCCACAACCCCCGCGGCGCAAAGAACAGCGCCAGAAAGCCGGCCTCCAGCAGCATGCCGTCGGACTGGTAGCCGGAGAAGTCCTGGGCCGAGGAGACAAAGGCAAGGAAGCAGAGGAAACAGAGGAAGAAGCTCAGGCGGGGCCAGGCATTCAGGAAGGCCGCCACGGAGGCGATCAGGCCGATCCAGATGACGGCCATCATCCAGTGGGAGCCGGAGGAGATCCAGAACAGCGTGGGCGCATACCAGAAGCGCAGCGAACCGATGCCGCTGTCCACCGCAGCGAGAAAATGCCGAGCCGGCAGAACACCCTGGGGGCCGTTCAGGCCCCGGATCTGAAAGATCAGCGCCAGGAACGCCGAGAAGTAGATGCCGCCCAGCGCGCGCAGGAAGACCCACCGCGGCACAAAGCGGCTGCGCGGTCCGGAGTCCGCGTCGAACAGCCATCGGATGAGGGTGCGCGGAGTGCTTGCCATGGAACCGGGGACAGGGCGGGGGAGCCCGTCCTCACCCTGCGATCATACGGCCTCCGGCACACGCGCGCTGCGGGGACGGAGGAACATCGCGATCCCGGCGATCAGCGCGATCAGCACGATGAGGCACTGGGAGATCACGCAGTAGAGGCACCAGACCTCCAGCACGTGCGCCTCGATGTGGCTGAGGTAGAGCGCGAAGCCCAGGCCGCAGAGCGAAAGCAGCAGGGTGGGCCAGCGGCGCCGCAGGAAGCCGAAGATGGCAATCACGGCATAGCCGGCGATCCCGACCGCCGCCACGGGGACGCCAAAAATCATCGAGTAACGGCTGTGGTTTACGATGCCGCAGTCCCAGCGGGAGTTGAGGTCGCAGGGTTCCACTCCGGTAGAGTAGTGCACGTGCAGAGCCAGGGCAGAGACGACGATGCCGCAAACCGCGAGAAAAGAAATGACGTAGCGCATGAGGTGCTCCCGTGTTCGTCCAGTCTAACTCCGGTCTGATACGGGGCAGACCTCGGGAGAAAGCAAGATGAGGGGATTATTGAATGGTCAGCAGTGCAAAGATAAAGATCCAGAACAGACCCATGGCGTGCCAGTACCAGGCAGTGCAGTCAATGGCGATCTGCCGCATCTCCACGCGCTTGAGGCGGAACATGGCGATCAGGGCAAAGAGCAGTGCACCCAGTCCCAGCAGCAGATGGAAGCCGTGGGTTCCGGTCACCAGGTAGAAGAAATGGCTGTTCGGGTTGGTGGAGAAGAAGAGACCCTGCTGAGCAAGCTGCTGCCAGGCGATCCACTGGCCAGCCAGAAACAGGCAGCCCAGCAAGATCGTGGCGATCAGCCATGGAGCTGCCCGGCGAACCGCCGGACGGCCCAACCCCAGCCACTCCTCCATGATGTCGATCTCGTGGAAGAGCTGCCGCCGCGCGGTTTCCATGGTCACGCTGGAAAGCAGCAGGATGGCCGTATTGATCCAGAGAATGGGAGGAACCGAGAGGGGGTGCCAGTCAGAAACGTAGTTTTCGCTGGCATCGATGTGCCCGGCGGTCTGGCGCACGAAGAAGGCGCTGACCAGGACTGCAAAGAAGACGAAATCCCCAGCCAGGCCCGAAAAAACGCCCAGCCGGTACCGAATCAGCAGTTCGCGGGGTCCGCGCCGCCCCGAAGGTCGCGAATCCCAGTTGTCGTCGCCCCCTCCCCCGCCCGTTGGTCGGCGATCAAGGGGCGGTTTGCCCCCAAATCCGGGATCCTTGCGTTCGGTCTCTGCCTGATGACGGGTGAATGTAGCGGGCATAACGCACTCCCTGGGTTCTAAAAGCTTACTCCCATTCTGCGCGAATCAGCATCCGCTTGTGCCTCAATCGGATGGGGAGGGCGCTTTTTTCAGCCCCTCGAAAACCGGCCCGGCGCCGGTCTCCTGCCACTGCGGCGAGAAGTCCCGTTCCGCGCTGCCGCCGTAGCTGTAAGCCTGCCCTCTGGCTATGGGATGCGGGAAAGGCGACCACTCGAGCGTGGTGGCGCGCCACGGATTTTCGCCCGCCGGCGAACCGCGCCGCGCGCTCCAGGCGACGTTGATCAGAAAGACAATCTGCGCGGTGGCCAGAAGGAGAGCCGAAAAGGTGATCCCACGTTCCACAGGGATGAGATTCGCAAACGATGCGACGGGTCCGGAAAGCTGCGCATAGTGGCGAGGTTCCCCGGCAAGCCCGGCCAGGTGCATGGGGAAGAAGGTGCCATACGCCGCGACCAGCGACACCCAGAAATGCACCTGTCCCAGCCTCTCGTTCATGCGGCGCCCCGTAAGCAACGGATACCAGTAATAGATGCCCGCGAAGACGGAGAAGACACCCGCCATGGCCATGACAAGATGAAAGTGCGCCACGACGAAGAATGTGTTGTGCAGATAGCTGTCGAGCGCTGGCTGGGCAAGGATCGGGCCGGTGAGTCCCCCGGCAATGAAGAATGAGAGAAAACCAAGGGCGAAAAGCATGGGCGTCGTCGGCTGCAGCCGTCCGCGGAAGAGCATCCCGATCCAGGTCAGCACTTCGGCCGAGCTCGGCACCGCGATGGCCAGCGTCGTCAGCCCGAAGGCGGTCCCGGCGTAGGGATTCATGCCGGAAACGAAGATGTGATGGCCCCAGACGCCGAGTCCCAGGACACCGATCAGAATCGTCGCGCCCACCATCAGCCGGTAACCCGGCACGGGCCGCCGGGTGAAGTTCGCGAGAAGAGAACTGGCGAGTCCCATGCCCGGCAGGATCGAGATATAGACCTCGGGATGGCCGAAGAACCAGAACAAATGCAGCCAGAGCATCGGCGACCCCTTGCCGGAGCGCATGACCAGGCCGTTGACGACTTCACCTGAAGGCAGGAAGTAGCTGGTTCCAAGGTGCCGGTCGGCGAGCAGCAGCGCCGCAGCCGCCAGGAGGACGCTGAAGGCCAGCACCGTCAGCGCTGAACTCACCAGCCACGACCAGACCGTGAGCGGCAGCCGTCCCCAGCTCATGCCGCGGCACCGGCAGGCGACGATGGTCACCAGCAGATTGGTCGAAGAGGCGATCGCAGCCAGGCAGAACAGGGCGATACTCCACAGCCAGAGATCCATCCCCGTCCCCTGGCCGGGACCAGCGGCGGCGATGGCGCTGAGAGGCGGATAACTGGTCCAGCCGGAGATGGGAGCCCCCTGGGGCGCGAAGAACGCCGCCAGCAGCACGACGAGGGATGCTGTTGTCACCCAGAAAGCGGCGGCATTCAGCCGGGGAAACGCCATTTGCTCTGCGCCAATCTGTCCCGGCAGCACAAGGTTGGGGAATGCGCTCTGGGGTACCACGGTCAGCACGAAGAAGACCATCAGCGTCCCGTGCATCGTCACTACGGCCAGATAATCCTCGGGCCGGAGCGTGCCGTAAAAAGGAAACGCCACGGCCGGCCAGACCCGGTGAATCCGCATGACGAGCGAGAGCAGAGTCCCGATCACCACGGCGACGAGACCAAGGACCAGATACCGGACGGCGATCCGGCGGTGATCGGTCGTGAAGAGTTGGAATCTGCCCACCTTCGTGTTCACGGCTGCGACTCCCCGGGGCCTGGAGATTCGGCCGCGAGCCTGGCGTGTTCGCGGACAGCCAGCCAGTCCCGATATTCGCGCTGCGAAACCACGCGCAGATGGGCCTGCATCCGCGCATGCCCGAGCCCGCACACCTGACTGCAAAGAATGGGGTACTCGCCGGTCACGACCGGGGTGAACCGCACCTGGGCCGTCATGCCCGGGATGGCATCCTGCTTGAGCCGCATGCCCGGAATGAAGAAGCCGTGAATCACATCTCGCGAGTGGAGGCGAATCTCGACCGTCTGCTCCACCGGCAGCACCAGCAGGGAGGACACGATGTCATCGCGGCTATGGGGATCGCGTGGATCGAGTCCCAGCGGGTTTCCCGCCGGCGCATTCACCAGGGCGGCGCGCGTCGTCCCGAAGATGCCGTCCGCGCCCGGATAGCGGAAATACCACTGAAACTGCACGCCTGTGACTTCCACCTCAACGGGCCGCGACGATGCCGGGGCCTCGCGGCGGGCCGCCCAGAGACGCCGGCTGCTAATGGCCATCCGTGCGTAGAGTCCGGAGATTGCCAGCAGCGGAAGGAGCCAGGCGAAGAGAAACGCTCTTCGCGATGAGGCTTTGGTTCGCTTGTCGGTCGCGGGCTTTCTGCGGAGCAACGCGACCACGAGCAGAATCTGCGCCAGGATAAACATCCAGAACACAGCAGCAAGATTCCAGCGCAGCATGGCATCCATTGTGATGCCATGCAGTTCGCCATTCGGCGGAAGCCAGTTCATCGGTCGGTGAGAACCAGCTTAGCTGGTTTTGCTATCCGATTGCCGGTTGCTTTCAGAGGCGCGAGCCATCCAGTCGCGAACCAGCTCCACGAACCGCCGGTGAACGCGCCGGTCTTCGGAGAGCTCGGGATGAAAAGTGGCAGCCATGATGTGCCCCTGCTCGACCAGCACCGGAAAGCCATCGCGCTCGGCGAGCACCCGCACGCCGTCGCCGATCCGCGCGACGCGCGGCGCCCGGATGTAGACCATCTCCAGCGGCCCGCCGGGCAACCTGGTTTCGCCAGTCTGAATGGTACTGTCGATCTGGCGGCCATAGGCATTGCGCTCCACTGTGGCATCCAGCACGCCCAGGCTCGCCTGGGCTGGGTGCCGGACCTCGGTCGCCAGGAGAATGCATCCGGCGCACGTCCCGAAGGTCGGCTTGCTGCGGACGAACTCCTGGAGTGAACCGAGAAACCCATCGCGCTCCAGAAACTTGAGAAACGTGGTCGATTCTCCACCGGGAATGATCAGCCCGTCCACACCGGCCAGCTCTTCAGGCTTGCGGACCAGCACCGGCTCGGCGCCGGCCTCGCGGAGCGCCTGCGCGTGCGCGTCGTAGTCACCCTGAATGGCGAGAACGCCGATCCTGGGAGTTGCTGTTCCCTGTGCTTGGGTCGTGTTCGGCAAGTCCTGTGCCCTTTCTCCAGCCAGCGTAAATCGTGCAGAAAGGAAAAGCGCGCCGGGAGCACCGACGCGCTGTCTGTTGCGCCTCCAGCGGCGTGTACCCGGGGGCCGGTTCACCAGCCGCGCGTCTGCATCATGTTGGCCTGATCCATGGCAGCAACCGCCAGGCCTTTCATCGCGCCTGTGCACTCTTCGCTGCACTCGGCCAGAATCTTCGGGTCGTCGAAGTGGGTGGTGGCGCGCACGATGGCGCGGGCGCGAATCTCAGCTTCTTCCCGATCCGCAAAGTTGATGCTGTCCTTCATGAAGATTCCCGATCCGACGAATACCGCCTCTGCCCCAAGCTGCCGCACGAGAGCCGCATCGGCGGGCGTGGCAATGCCGCCCGCCGAAAAGTTCGGCACCGGCAGCCTGCCATTCTTCGCCACCATGCGGATAAGCTCGTAGGGCGCACGGAACTCCTTCGCCGCGGCGTACAGTTCTTCTTCACCCAGCACGGTGAGGGAGCGCATATCCTTCACGATCTGCCGCATGTGTTTCACGGCGTGAACGACGTCGCCGGTTCCGGCTTCGCCCTTGGTGCGGATCATCGCCGCGCCCTCGGCGACACGTCGCAGAGCCTCGCCCAAATCGCGTGCGCCACACACGAACGGGGTGGTGAAGGCGTGCTTGTCCACGTGGTGGACCTCATCAGCTGGAGTCAGCACTTCCGATTCGTCGATGAAGTCCACGCCGATCTCCTGCAGCACCTGGGCCTCGGCAAAGTGGCCGATGCGGCATTTGGCCATCACCGGGATCGAGACGGCTTGCATGATTTCGCGGATCTTTTTGATGGAGGCCATGCGGGCAACGCCACCCTCGGCGCGAATCTGCGCCGGCACACGTTCCAGCGCCATGACGGCCACGGCCCCGGCCTTCTCGGCGATCACCGCCTGCTCGGCGCTCGTGACGTCCATAATGACGCCGCCCTTCAGCATTTCCGCCAGGCCGACCTTGAGGCGGAGGATGGCTCCGGAGCTGGGTGCGTAATTGCCGTTGCTGTTATGAACGTCTGCCATTTGAATCTCCTCGGGTCCGCTCGCATGGCCGGGGATTGGTCCCGCCGCCAGCTTCCGACTCCTGCCGAAAGCTCAACGGGAATACCGGAATCGGCGGGAGCCGCACCGGCCTGAACGGACAATGTATTCCAAAACTCAAGTTTAACAAGCTTTGGCAGGGAGTGCGTTGAAGCCAGACAGCGTTTCCCCGGGACACCTTCCCGCCAGGTGGGACGTACCCGTCTTTCCGACTGCTTATCGCGGGCTGGCTCACAATGAGGAACATTCCGCTATTGATTCGGACGACGGCCCCGCGCAAAATAGGGGGCCGGAGTCGCAAAGCATGGTCATCGAGATGCGCACCTACAAGACCAGGCCCGGCCTGCGTGCCGAGTTTCTGCAGATCTTCCGGCTCAAGTCGGTGCCGGCGCATGAAGCGATCGGGATGAGGATCCTGGGACCTTTCCTCTCGCTGGAGGATCCCGACACCTTCTTTTTCATGCGCGGGTTTCCCGATATCGCCTCGCGGGAGCCGATGAAGGCAAAGTTCTACGAGGGAGAGATCTGGAAGCGCGAGCTGGAAAAGGCGCTCATGCCAATGCTGGATCGCTTCGACGTCGTGGTGGTGGATGATCCGGAAGAGCGAATCTGCTGGTAGTGTCGCGGGAGTTCCGGCCGGCATTGTCAGCGGAGCGCCGGTCATCAGGAGAAAAGCTGATGACCGGCAATAAGCTCCGCCGATTAGTGACGAAAGTGCCGCATCCCGGTGAAGACCATGGCGATGCCCAGCCGGTCCGCTGCAGCGATGACGTCCTTATCCCGCACTGAGCCGCCCGGCTGGATCACTGCCGTCGCACCGGCCTGCGCCACCGCCTCCAGCCCGTCCGGGAAGGGGAAGAATGCATCCGAAGCAGCCACGCAGCCGGTGAGCGGAAGCACCGCCTTCATCGCCCCGAACCGTGCGGCGTCCACACGGCTCATCTGCCCCGCACCCACGCCAATCGTCTGCCCGTCGCGTGCGTAGACAATCGCATTGGACTTGACGTGTTTAACGATCCTCCAGGCGAAGAGCAGGGAAGCCAGCTCCTCTTCCGTGGGCGGCCGCAGGGTGACGGTCTTCAGCTCCGCAGCCGACACGTGGCCGTGGTCCGCGTCCTGCAGCAGCATTCCGCCGGAAACCTGCTTTGCCACACGAAGCGTATTCGCCGGCCGCACCACGACCAGCCGCAGGTTCCTCTTTGCGGCAAAGCGCGCCCGCGCCTCGGCTGAAAATCCTGGCGCGGCGATCGCCTCGACAAAGAGCTGTGCCATCTCTTCGGCAGCGTCCCCGTTGATCTCGCGATTGGTGCCGATGATGCCGCCGAAGGCCGAAACAGGATCCGCCACCAGCGCCTTCCTGTAGGCGTCCAGAACGTCGGTGCCGACAGCCGCGCCGCAGGGGTTGGTGTGCTTGATGATGGCCACCGCCGTTTCCTCGAACTCCTGCACCAGGTCCCAGCAGGCGTCGAGGTCCACCAGGTTGTTGTAGCTCAGCTCCTTGCCCTGCAGCTGCTCGGCCGCGGCAATGCCCTTGCCCGAGCCATCGTGGTAGAGAGCCGCCCGCTGGTGCGGATTCTCGCCGTAGCGCAGCATCTGCGCCAGCGGATACGCGATGCGCAGCGCCTGGGGAAAGTCGTCGCTGAAGCGCAGGCCATCGGTCCCCGGAGTGAGCCGCTCCAGCGTGTTGGCAATCGCGGTGTCGTAAGCCGCCGTCGCGGCAAAGGCCTTCTGCGCCAGCCGCCAGCGGGTTTCCAGGCTAAGCGCGCCCTGATGGGAACCCAGCTCGTCGGCCAGTGCCGGGTAGTCGTCCGGCGAGGTGACAATCGCCACGTCCTCGAAGTTCTTGGCGGCGGAGCGGACCATCGAAGGGCCGCCTATATCGATGTTTTCGATCACCTCCGCGAAGGTTGCTTCCTCTTTCGCCGCCGTCTTCTCGAAGGCATAGAGGTTCACGACCACCATGTCGATCGGCTCAATACCGTGTTGCGCCGCCTGTGCCCGGTGTCCGGCATCGGCCCGGCGGTGCAGGATTCCGCCGTGCACCCTGGGGTGCAGCGTCTTAACCCGTCCCTCGAACATTTCCGGGAAGCCGGTCAGATCCGCGACATCGCGCACCTTCAGCCCCGCCTCGCGCAGGGCCCGCGCCGTTCCCCCCGTGGAAACCAGCTCGATTCCAAACTCTGCCAGCCGCTGCGCAAACGCGACCAGCCCCGTCTTATCCGTCACGCTCAGCAGCGCGCGGCCTATCTTCCTCTCATTGCTCAATGAATGACTCCGGATCAATCCGTTGTGAATGCGGAACTTCTCCAGGAAAAATTGTAAACAAAAGCATGCCCGGCCTTGCGCCGCCATCATTTGTCACCGGACGGCGGGAACGATAGGTTAAGAATATGGACTCTGATCGCAGTGCGGGCTGGCGCGCGGTTTCTCAGCCGGAAATTCTGCCTCCCGGCGACTATCCCGGACCTGGCCAGCCGCCGCCGGAGCCCCGTGGGTGGTATCCGCCTCCGCAGCCTGCGCCGCGCCCGCCGCGCCGCCATTGGGCCTCGGCTCCGGCCACCTATACGCTGGTCGGCATCAATGCAGCGGTCTTCCTCCTCACCCTGATCCTGAGTCACAGCCTTGCCGGGCCGACCTTCTCGGACAACCTCTCCTCAGCGCTGCTCTGCAATGGCGGGGCGGTGCTGCAGTGGGGGCAGTGGTGGAGGATTGTCACCTCGATTTTTGTCCACTTCGGCTGGATTCACATCGCCACCAACATGTGGTGCCTCTGGAACCTGGGCCTGCTGGGGGAGCCGCTGCTCGGCGAATTCGGCATGGTGGCTGCCTACCTGCTCACCGGCGTCGCCGGCAATCTCCTCAGCGTTGCTGGGCACCCCGGCTTCCCCGAAGCCGGCGGCTTCCTGAGCGCCGGAGCCTCCGGCGCCGTCTTCGGCATCGCGGGTGTCCTGCTGATGCTGCTGCGCTCGCCGCTGCTGCCGATTCCTCAGTTCGAGTTGAAGAGGCTCCGCCGCAGCGTCTGGTATTTCGCGCTTCTCAACTTCGTGGTGGATGCCGGTCTTTGGGTTGCCCATACCCGGCTGCAGGTCGATAACCTGGCGCACCTCGGAGGCTTCCTCAGCGGCATTGCGCTGGGACTGCCTCTGGTGCCTCGTATCGGGGCTCCACGTTCCACCTTCATCCGGCGCCGCGCGGCCGCCGTCGGAGTCATGACCTTCCTGGTACTCCTGCTGGCGTGGGGACTCCGCGCCTACTACGGGCCGGCGGCAGGATAGAGCATCCGGCCCCGTGGCAGCAGGCTTCTCGGGTTGAATTTCTCGCCCAGGCTACCGCGTAGCCGTCGCCGCGAATTTCTTCACCATGGCCAGCAGCAGCTTGCGGTCGCTGTCATTCAGATTGGTCGAATACCGGCGAATCTGAGTCAGGAAACGCAACTCATCGTCGGAAAGCTTCTGCGACTGCAACTGGCGCCCCAGCGCATCCTCGGCAAAGAGCTGGGCCAGCGGCAGTTCGAGCGCGCCCGCGATCTTCGCCAGCGTGTCCAGGGAGGGAACCGTATGGCCGTTCTCCACTCTCGAAAGGTAGCAGCGAAGCAGGCCGGTCCGCTTTTCGATATCCCCCTGGGAGAGTCCTTTTTGCAACCGATAGCCGCGAATCGTTATTCCAATTTTCATAGATTTCGGATGATTACGCACTTTCCCCTTGTATCCAGCAAGGCAGCATTTTTAGATTATTGGCTGCATAGTTAACACGCCCGCCTTATCAGAAGCAAGAAATATTTTCAAAATCGTGGTAACCACCGTACAAACCAAAGAAACTTACCGCCAATACGCACCTGATTACTTGTTGAGCCATGGATTATCACCCCTGCCCCCGTCCGGCTGGCGACACAATCCCCTGGACGGCCCTTTCGCGCCGGGGGATTGCGCTGCCTGGATGTTGCCGGAGCAATGCTGCGGTCAGGCCAATCGACCCTTAGCTGTGCTGATTTCGGGAGGGTTGCAGGTGGTCGGCCAGGAAGCGGTCCGCTCGCTCCTCGGCATTGCGGGCGTCCTCCGGACGGTAGCCCCCGGTATTATTGGGGTTTTCAAAGGCGTGGCCCGCATCCGGGTAGATCTTCAGGTTGACCGACTTGCCCATCGTCTCCATTGCGGACTGGAAGGCATGCACGTCATCCGGGGTAATGCCGCGATCCTGCCCCCCGAAGTTTCCCAGCACGGCGGCGTGGATTCGCTTCAGCGCCGATCTGTCTGTCGGCAGCGAGCCGTAGTTGATCACCACCGCCCGCAGCTTCGGATCGGCCACCGCCAGCTGCGCTGCGTACCCGCCTCCCATGCACCAGCCGATGGCGCCAATCCGGCGCGGGTCCACATCCGCGCGGTGTTTCAGCCAGGTTACGGCCGAGGTCAGGTCGCGCACCCCGCGGTCCTGGGGAAGTCCGCGCATCAGCTCATGCGCAGTCTCGGGATCGGCGGCCACTTTGCCCCGGTACAAATCCACGGCCAGCGTGACGTATCCCTGCTGCGCGAAGTGCCGCGCCTGCTCTTTGATCCAGTCGTTCAGACCCCACCATTCGTGGATCACCACCAGGGCTGGATGCCTCCCTGTTCCCGCAGGCAGGTAGAGCAAGCCATGAACGGTCTCATTTCCGCTCGGATAGGAGACCTCCTGCGCGGTTTGCGCGCCCGCCACGGCGCAGCTGAAGGTAAGCCAGAAAACAACCGGCAGAGCCGCAACCAGGGTGATCCGCTTCATGTGCACCCCTCCTTTGAATCATCCATGTATCGCAGAAAACCCCGGCGCTGAGCAAGCCGAGGCACGGATTTCCCGAACCACAGCTGATGCCGCACTTCCGCGACCATGGATTTACCATCATGCAGGTGAAGCCGCTTTACCTGCCGGAGCCATCGTGTCGGATCAGGTTGTTCGTCAGGAGCAGGAGAACATGCGGGTAGAGCCCAGAAATCCACCGGGCGAGAGGCGGGAGTCCCGGCAGGAAAGCCGCGCCGCAAGCCGCTTCAGGACCTTCCTGATCGTCCCGCAGCCTCAGCTCGGAGAATCAGGTGAGCCGAAGCAGACCCTGCATTACTGCGGCGCTCCCACCTCGGTCACTCCGGCTGCCGGAGTCTCCAGGGGCTGCTTCGCAGCGAAGTAGCTGCTGTCCCACAGGTCCCGATAAAAGATCCCGGTCAGCTCGGCTGCTTTGGGGCCGAAGGTCGGACGGCCACCTTCCAGGAAGAAGACCGTCACGATGCGACCATACTGGGTATCGGCGTAGGAGGCAAACCAGCCAAAGCGGGTGCCGTCGTTGGAGCAGGTCCCCGTTTTGCCCAGCACCGGGAACTGATTAAAATTCGCTCGCAGGGATCGCGCGGTTCCATAGCGCACCACAGCCTGCATCCCGGGCTCAATCTCGGGCAGGATCTTCGCAATGTCCAGCGTCCGCTTAATGCGCGGCTGCAAATCCAGCACCTGCTCCGGAGTGGTGGGGTGCTGGAGGTAATAGAGCGTCCCGCCGTTGGCAACGGCCGCCACCAGGGCTCCCAGCTGCAGCGGGGTCATCGAGATCCCCTCGCCGAAGGAGCACATCCGGCCCACACCGCCTTCGCTCTCCGGGATTGCCTCGTCCGGATAGATGCCGGGATTTTCGCCGGGAATATTCCAGCCCGCCAGCTCTCCCAGACCGAACTCCTTCTCGTAACTGTAGAGCCGCTGGAATCCCAGCCGCCGTCCCACCGTCTCGAAATAGAGATTGTTGGAGTGAGCCAGCGCCTGCGTGAGATTCAGGTGGTAGTTCCCGCCCAGATTGACCGGCGTGTCCTTGGTGATGATGCCTTCTTCCAGGGCCGCCAGCGCGACGGAGATCTTGATGGTGGAGCAGGGCTCAGCTCCACTCGAGAGAGCCAGCTTCTGGTTGACCATCGCCAGGATGCGCCCGTTCGACGGATCGATAGCAACCACCGTGCCGTTCATGTTACCCAGGGCATCGATGGCAGCGTGACGAACCACGGGGTCTTCACCCGCCGTGATGTCGCCGGTCGTGAGATCGGTGTCCGCGAAGGAACTCGCCGTAAAGCGCTCGTAATAGCGATGGCGGTAAACCCGGTGCAGCCGTTTCCGGTGCGCGCTCCGCGTGGTAGTGAGAGCCGTGGGTGTAACATGTGCCGTCACCCGCCGGCGGTGCTGGAGACTGGAAATGTGCCGCCGCCCCCGCGCCGATTCATGAATCTTCGAGTGGGCGCGATGCGAGGTCCCCTGAGTCGCGGTGGAATCCCCATACACAGCGGGTAATGCGACCAATGCGGCAACGAAGAGGATGAATAAGAGGCGCTTCATCGGACTTCTCTTGTATCTTGTACGAAACTCCAGCCACCCCCGCCGGATTATGCTGCAGTACCGCCTGGGGGAGCAATCTAGTGCGACAACCTGTCGGGGGTCAACCCGAACGGGAACTGCAGGTTCCGGTCCGGGTTGACCCGCCTTCGTATCCTGAATACCGCGCCTCCGGCGCCCCAGCTGCGGCTGGCAGAACTGTTTGAGCGTCAGTCATTTGGCTGGAGCGAAGGAACTCTGCGTTCACTATAACCGGAAACAGTTACCTGTTCAGTACATTTTTGCACGATGGTCATATCCCATTGGTGTCATAAACCGCCCTTGCGCATGAAGGCCGGAATGTCCAGGTTCTCGCCGGGGTCCTCTTCGAATGCGGGGTGGGCGGCGGCGTAGATTTCCGGCTGCTTTTCTTCGGCCACTGCCAGAGCAACTGCTGCGGTCTCAAACTCCTCCTCCGAAGCATTGTGAGAAACCGGCTCCGCCGGCTCTTCGGGACTGCTAAAGGCGGTCACCAGCTCGCGCGACGAAACCGGCACCAGGACGGGAGCGGCGACGGCGATCACCTCGTCGTTCTCCTCGCTGGCGAAGCGCGGAGTTGTCGGCCGGCTCTCAATGCGCGGGGTCAGGGTCTGCTGCCGCAGGGCTGCGCCCAGCATCTGCTCCCTGTGCTCTGCCGATCCCTGCTGGAACCCGGTGGCGATCACCGTGATCTTGATCTCATCGCCCATCTTTTCGTTCAGGACTGCGCCGAAGATGATGTTTGCGTCCTCGTGCGCGGCGCTCTGGATGAGCGTCGACGCCTCGTTCACCTCACTCAGCTTCAGCGTGCTCGATCCGGTGATGTTGATCAGGATGCCCTTCGCGCCGTCAATCGCGCCAGCTTCCAGCAGCGGGGAAGCCATGGCCGCCTGCGCTGCCTCGATTGCCCGGTTCGCTCCGCTCCGCAGCGCCGTGCCCATGACTGCGTATCCCATGCCGGCCATCGTGGTCTTCACATCGGCGAAGTCGCGGTTGATGATTCCGGGGATGGTGATGATGTCGGAGATTCCCTGGACGCCCTGCCGCAGCACGTCATCCGCAATGCGGAATGATTCGAAAAAGCCGGCATCCTTTGCGACCGCGAGCAGCTTCTCGTTGGGGATCACGATCATGGTGTCGACGCTGTCGAGCAGCTCCTGCATCCCGCGCTCGGCCTGGGCCATGCGCCGCTTGCCCTCGAAGGCGAAGGGCCGCGTGACCACGGCGACCGTCAGCGCGCCCATCTCGCTGGCCAGCGAGGCAATCACCGGCGCGGCGCCGGTGCCAGTGCCGCCGCCCAGACCGGCGGTCACGAAGACCATGTCCGCGCCTTCCAGGGCCTCGATGATTTTCTCGGAGTCTTCGAGCGCCGCCCGGCGGCCCACATCCGGATTGGCGCCCGCGCCCAGCCCGCTCGTCAGCTTCACACCCAGCTGCAGCTTCACCGGAGCCTGCGAAAGCTGCAGCGCCTGCCGGTCGGTGTTCGCGGCGATGAACTCCACGCCTTCCATGTTGGCGGCGATCATGCGGTTGACAGCGTTGCCGCCGCCTCCGCCCACGCCGATGACCTTGATCTTCGCACCGCGGGGGACTTCGTCGTGATACTGAATGCGGATTTCTTCGGGCTTGTACATCGACATCGGTTCCATCGTTAAACGCTCCCTGCAAAGATGGCGCGCAGTTTGGCGCGCAGTCCCTGGTTTTCCGCCGCACGGGTCACGCTGGTGCGGTGGGCATACAGCAACGTTCCTGTCAGAACAGAAAACTCCGGCGCGGCCAGCTCCGTCGGCATGCGCGAAAGCGGCACCGGCGAGGCCATCCGCGCGGGAACCCGCAGCAGGCTTTCGGCCGTATCCAGCAGTCCGGGCAGGTGCGCCGCGCCGCCGGTCAGCACGCACCCCGCGCCCATGGCCTCCAGCACGCCGCCCTGGCGGAGGTTGTCGCGCAGCATCTGGAACAGCTCCCGCGCGCGCGGCTCCAGAATTTCGCTGATCAACCTTTGCCGCACCACGCGGGGCTCATAGCCCGGCAGCCCGGCCAGCTCCACTTCGTTGCCCTGCGGCACGGCGGTGACGACGGCATGGCCGTAATTGCACTTCAGCCACTCGGCTTCGGGAGCCGTCACGTGCAGTCCGACCGCGAGATCGTTGGTGAAGTGATCGCCGCCGATCGGCACGACCGATGTGTGCGCCACGGATCCCTCGAAGAAAACCACCAGCTCAGAGGTCGAGGCTCCTATATCCATGAGACAGACACCCAGCTCACGCTCATCGGCCGAAAGCGTGGCCTCCGCGGCTGCGATGCCCTCGAAAACCGTCTCCGTGACCTCCAGACCGGCCTTGTTGGCGCAGGTCACAAGGCTCTGCTGCGCGCTCGCGGAGCTGGTGGCGATGTGCAGGTTCACCTCAAGACGATTACCCACCATGCCGATGGGGTCGAAGATTCCCGGCTGCTCGTCGAGAATGAACTGCTGCGGCAGCAGGTGGAGCACCTCGCGATCCGCCGGCAGCGAGATGGACCGCGCGCGATCCACCGCCGCGCGCACATCCTCCTTCGAAATTTCCCGCAGCCGCGACCCCAGGCTGATGCCCCCCCGGCTGTTCACGCCGCGAATATGCGGTCCGCCCACCGCGACCACGCAGCGCTCGATCGTCGTATCCGCGGAATCCTCGGCCATGACAGCTGCCTGATTGATGGCCTCCGCGGCGGGCCGCAAATCGGCGATCAGACCCTTCCGCATTCCGGCGGCATCGGCCGTGCCATGGCCCCGGTAGCGCAGCGCGCCCTCAAAGATCTCAGCCACCAGTACGCGCACCTTCGAACTGCCCGCGTCCAGCACGGCAATGATGTTGTCCGGCTGCTGGCTCATTGGGACCTCCGGCGCACATGAAGGGAGGCGCGCGTGCGGCTCTGCGCCGTCCGTTTTGCGGCTGGCGCTCTGCGCGCGGCCGAATGCTGCGCCTGTTCCGGCGAGGCGACCCGCTGCCCGGCTGGCGGCGCCTGCGCAGCGCCCGCCATTTTCAGGACCACCTCGCGGTCGTAACGCAGATCCACCGAAGCGAGCTGCGGGTACTGCTGCCGCCACTGAGCGATATGCGCCTGGTAGTTGCGCCAGCGAGAGAGGAAGTCCTCCTGCCCGAAATACAGCAGCAGATCCGACCCATTTGCCGGAACCGTGGCCCGCACGTCTTCGGGATCGGAAAGATCGATTTCGCTCAGCTGCGAAGAAATCGCTTCGCCCGAAGAGTCGAGATCCCCAATGAATTTCTGATAGAGGTGCATGCGCACAGCCCGCACCGTCAGCGGATCGTTCGGGCTGATCCCGATCACCACCGGAAACGAGTAGTGCTTTGCCGCCATGTCCTGCGGGGACATCTCCAGGATCACGCCTGCCGCGTCCGCCAGCTCGATACCGCCGTTCACCTGCACAAAGGCAATCGGCTTCCGCTCCGTTACGGCGATGCGGATCTGATTGGGCAGCAGCCGCATGACCGTGGCGTTTTCCACCCACGGAATCTGTTCCAGTTCCCGGCGCCGTCTGGCGAGGGGGACCAGAAAGATGTTGCGTCCGATATCCGCGCCAAAGACCGAGAGCAGATCGGCCCGGCTCAGCTGGCTGTTTCCGAGGACCTGGATCGAGTCCGCGGAGTGAATGCGGAACCGCGTGTCGTGCGCGAGAAAATTCCGCGTGGCCAGCACGCCCACCGCCACGGCTCCCAACCCCATCAATACGATCCCCGCAAAAACCGGGCGTCCCCACCGCGTCTTCGCCCAGGGCGGAAGCACCCCGCGCCGCACCGGAACCCGCCGCCGCGCGCGCAGGAAAGGCTCGCCGCCGTCAGCCTCCGCATCGGAGGCCGCGCGAACGATGCGGGCCGGACGCGCTTCGCCGGACTGCGCCGCAGGGCGATAGAAATCTCCCTCTGCGTCGTCGACCAGCGCCGCGCCTCCACTGTTTGTGCGTTTAGCCACGCCTGAGCAAGGTCGTGAGAATCGCCATCCTGACTATAGCCTGCATACCCTGTGGAACACAGAGGCGAAATCCCGGCAGGAATCAAAGAAGGGAATAGCGGCGCAGGAAATTTGAGCGCAGTCGTGGGATGAGCGCTTTTGCGACAGGACGGCGCTCCGGCTGCGCGATGCCCGGCAACACCCGGATCGCACCCCCTATAATCAAACTGGGAGACTTTTCCTTCCGCCCGGGAAGCAGACCATTGAGCGACGACATCCTTATCCGCGGCGCGCGGACCCATAACCTGAAAAACATCGACTGCGCGATCCCCAACGGGAAGCTCACCGTCGTCTCCGGCGTCTCCGGCTCCGGCAAGTCCTCGCTGGCCTTCGACACGATCTATGCCGAAGGCCAGCGCCGTTACGTCGAATCGCTCTCGGCCTATGCACGCCAGTTTCTGGAGCGGATTGAGAAACCGGACGTCGACCTCATCGACGGGCTGTCGCCCGCCATCGCCATCCGCCAGAAGAACTCGACCCGGAATCCGCGCTCAACCGTTGCCACGGCTACCGAGATCTACGATTACATGCGCCTGTTGTGGGCGCGCTGCGGAGTCGTCCACTGCACCGTATGCGACGGCATCGTTCGACGGGATACCGTCGATGAAATCGCCGCGGCTGTCCTGGCCTTGGGGAAAGGAACTCGCCTTCACGCGCTCTTCCCGGTGCAGCCGTTAGCCGCGGCTCCCGCGCAGCCCGCCGAAGCGCCAAAGCCGAAGCGCACAGCGCGCAAATCCGCAGCTGGCGCTCCCGCCGGGCCGAACGCTCTCAGCGACGCGCTGCGCGACCGCCTCTTCGACCTGCGCAAGCGTGGCTTCAATCGCCTCTATCAGGATGAGAGGGTCTTCGAGTTCTCGACGCCTGAGTCGCTGCTCGATATCGACTTTTCCCTCCCGGTCTTTGTCCTCGTCGATCGCATCTCTGTCTCCGCGGAGAACCGCGCGCGCATCGTCGATGCCGCCGAGATCGGCTACCGCGAATCCGGAGAAATCCTCTTCGAGATCGTCCCCCGCGAGCCGGAGCCCGGCCCGAGCCCACGGGAGAGGCTGCGGTTCTCCGCGGCCTTCGAATGCAAGACCTGCCACCGGCAGTACCGCGAGCCGGAGCCGAGCCTCTTTTCGTTCAATAATCCGTACGGCGCCTGTCCGCGCTGCCAGGGATTCGGCAACACTATCGACTTCGACCTCGATCTCATCATTCCCGACAAGTCGAAGACCCTCGACGAAGGCGCCATCGACCCCTGGAACCGCCCGAAATACCGCAACTACCTCGGCGAACTGCGACGAGCGGCACGCCAGCATGCGATTCCTCTGGACGTGCCCTGGTGGGACCTTACGCCCGATCAGCAGGCCTTTGTTCTCGACGGGCATGGCGGCTTTCCCGGTGTCCATGGATTCTTCGAGCTGCTCGAGCGCAAGAAATACAAACTGCACGTCCGGGTCATGCTCAGCAAATACCGCGGCTACGCGTTGTGCCCCGAGTGCAAAGGGCAGCGCCTCCGCGCCGAAGCGCGGGCCGTCCGCATCGCTGAGCCCAGCTGCGCCCGCAACATCTGCGAAGCCGCCGCGCTGACCATTGGTGCCGCCGCGAAATTTTTTATCGATCTGAAGCTATCTCCCATGCAGGAGGAGATCGCCGGCAGCGTCCTCCAGGAGATCCGGCAGCGCCTCCAGTTTCTCGACGAAGTCGGCCTCGATTACCTCACCCTCGACCGCCTCGCCTCCACGCTTTCCGGCGGCGAATCGCAGCGCATTCAGCTGGCCACCTCGCTGGGTTCGCGTCTGGTCGGCGCGCTCTATGTTCTGGATGAGCCGTCGATCGGGCTGCATCCCCGCGATACGTCCCGGCTCATCCGCATCCTCGATGAGCTGCGCGAGCTCGGCAACACCATCCTCGTTGTCGAACATGATCCTGACGTGCTGCGCTCCGCCGACTACCTCCTCGACCTCGGCCCCGGCGCCGGAGAGTTCGGAGGCCGCGTGCTGGCTGCCGGTTCCGTGGATGAGGTCTGCCAGAATCCCGCCTCGATTACCGGACGCTATCTCTCCGGCCAGCTCACGATTCCGGTGCCCGTTCGCCGGCACACGCCTGGCTGCTCGAAGGACTGGCTGCGTCTGCGCGGCGCCCACGTTCACAACCTCAAGGGCATCGACGTCGACATTCCGCTTAACCTGCTGGTGTGCATCACGGGTGTCTCCGGTTCCGGCAAGTCCACTCTGGTGCACGAGGTTCTCTATAAGGCTGTGGCCCATCACCTCGGCCGCACCGAGGGTGGCGATCCGACCGGCGTTTACAAGGACATTAAGGGCGTCGAGCGGCTCAACGACATCGTTCTCGTCGACCAGACCCCCATCGGCCGCACGCCCCGCTCCAATCCCGTCACCTACATCAAGGCCTTCGACGCCATCCGCGAGCTCTTCGCTGCGCAGCCGGAGGCCCAGCGCCGCGGTTACACCGCCGGTCACTTCTCCTTCAATGTGTCGGGTGGCCGCTGCGACGTCTGCGAGGGCGACGGCACCGTCACGGTGGAAATGCAGTTCCTGGCGGATGTGGAGCTGCCCTGCGAAGAATGTAACGGTACCCGCTACAAGGCCTCGACCCTGGAGATTCACTACAGGAACCGCAGCATCCACGATGTCCTCCAGATGACGGTCCGCGAAGCCCTGCGCTTCTTTACCGGCCACCCGAAGATCGTCGACAAGCTGGCCGTGCTCGACGAGATCGGCCTCGGTTACGTTCGTCTCGGCCAGTCTGCCACCACGCTTTCCGGCGGCGAAGCCCAGCGTGTGAAGCTCGCTGCGCATCTTGCCTCCACCCGCTCCGAAAGCCGCTCCACCGATGGGAAGAGAGGCGGCAGCCGCGTCCTCTACATCCTCGACGAGCCCACCACCGGCCTGCATTTCGACGATGTCGGCAAGTTGCTCATGGCTTTCCGCAAGCTGATCGACAGCGGTGGGTCGCTGGTCGTCATCGAGCACAATCTCGACGTCATCAAGTCCGCGGACTGGGTGATCGACCTCGGCCCCGAAGGTGGCGCTCAGGGCGGCGCGGTGGTCGACGCCGGCCCGCCTGAAGCGATCGCCAGCAACGAGATTTCCCATACCGGACAGTGGCTCGCCCGCGTCCTCGTCCGCCACCCCGCCATCCCCGCGGAGATCAACACCGAAAGCGAAGTTCTGCTTTGAAGTTCACGAATCGCATCCTCGAATCACCGTTTCTCATACGCAACCCGATCCGATTCCGCCGGGCTGCCCCGGGGCTCCTGCTGCTGCTCCTCTTTGCAGCGGCGTGCTGCGTCCATGCCCAGCCCGCTCCCCTGCCTCCCGGCACCAATGCCGGCGACGACCAGCAGAAGCCGGATCCTCTCGCCACGATCGAGAACGACATCGAATCGAGAAATTACGCGGCGGCCGCAGGCCGGCTGGACGTTTACCTCTCCGCGCACCCTTCCGATGCTCGCGCCCTCTTCGATCGCGGCTATGTCGAGGATGCCCAGGGGCATCCGGATGCCGCCGAGCCCTGGTACCGCAAGGCCATTGCCGCCAATCCCAAACAGTTTGAGTCGCATCTGGCTCTTGGCCTCATTCTTGCTGCCAAAGGCAATCCGGGTGCCCGCGATGAACTGGTCGCCGCCACTCAGCTCGAGCCCAACCCGCCCGATCCCGCCGCCAAGGCCCAGGCAGACCGTGCCCTGGCCCGTCTGCTGCTCTCCTCCGACCCCCAGGCGGCCCGCGATGCCCTGGTCGACGCACTGAAGCTCACGCCGGAAACCCCGGCCGACACTCTCCTCACCGCCCAGATCGCCGACGCCGCCGGGGACAGTTCCATCGCCGAGGAAGCCTACCGCCGGTTCCTGAAGAGGGAGCCCGACTCAATGGAAGGCGTCACCGGCCTGGCTCATCTTTTCATCGCGCAGAAGCGCTACGCCGACGCGCAGCCGCTCGTGGAAACGGCCCTGCGCAGCAGTCCGGATGATCCCACCCTTAATGCACAGCTGGCCGCCATTCTCAACGCCCAGGGGAAGCAGGCCGAGGCCGTCTCCGTCCTGGCGAAGCTGCACCAGCTCGAGCCCGCGAATCGCGCCGTCACATCGATGCTGGCCGACGCCGATTTCCAGTCCGGCGATCTGGATCAGGCGGACTCTCTGTACCAGCAGCTCCTCGCCGCTACTCCCAACGACCCAGGTCTCCTCGATTCCCACGGCCAGATCCTCATCCGACGGCAGCACTATGCCGAAGCTTTGGCGGTCTTCCGCAGGGTCGTTGCCGTCAACCCCGGCGATGTCGATGCATGGTCCGGGATCGCTTTTGCGGACTCCAAACTCCAGTTGTACCAGGACGAGCTGCAGGCGCTTTCCATGAGATCAAAATATGCCCCGGAAAACCCTGGTACTCTTTTTCTTCGGGCAACGGCATACGATAATCTCCATCAAAGAAAGGCAGCGGCGGACTACTATCAGCTCTTCCTCGCCGCGGCCCAGGGTAAATTTCCGGACCAGGAGTGGCAGGCCCGGCACCGCCTTGTCGCCCTTACAAGATGAACGGTGCCCAGAGTCACGTTAAGCGTGATGTAGAGAGTGCGAACGCCTCGTCGCTGCCAAATTTTCGACGGCAGCACGGATGGAACGGTGCCGATGGCGCAAGGTGCGGGACTTGCGGTATCGTTTCGCGTCGCAACTCCCCGGAGGTGCGCCATGCGGTTCGTTGCCATTGTTGCTGTCATCGTTCTTCCGGCATCGCTCGCCGGGGCCCATGGCATAGACAACCGTGTGCCGGATGCGCGGGAGCTGGCGAATCTTGAAGCCAGAGCCGCTACGGCCTCTCCCAGCGAACAGCCTTACATCTACGCCCAGCTGGTCCGCTCGATGACCGAAGTGGCCACTGCCGAATTCCAGGCCGGCGAAGCGCAGAAGGCCTCCGTTTCGCTGAAGGCCGCGCAGGGGTATGCATCCAGAATCCAGATGAGCCTGTTCCGCGATGCCCGGAAGCTCAAGAATGCCGAGATCCTCATTCGCCATGCGGCCTTCCGTTTGCGCGAGCTGCTTACGGGCGCGCCGCTGGAGGAGCGCCCGACCCTCGAGGCCACCATCCAGCAGCTCAACCAGGTCGAGGCGGAGATGATGATGCAGGTCTTTCATCACTGACCCGCGCCGATCCGGCGGGAAATCGCCATCCGCTGCGCACCGGAAGCGCTGCAAATTTGCCTCTTTTCAAAGTGCGATCCACACCCTTTCAACAGCCCTCGCGCGCGGCAGACACAGTATTCACAGGGCGATAATAAGATGCGGTGCAAGAGGCATTCGGAAGTCACTCATTTCTTCGCCTGCTGTTCCCCATTTACATGCCCCGGCTCGGTTCCTATTCTGACGTGGCGTTTCGATAAGGAACGTCACTTTCGCCTTTTACTGAAAACTGAATCGGAACGGTAACAAAGCCCATTCGGCGCTGTTACGCTGCCCGCTGGACCTGCTTCCGCAAGCGGTGTAGACCGAAGCCGCAGTCGCTGCTCAGCCCTTCATCGCCGGCTGATCATCGCTGTTCCAGGTCACAACCCGCCGCCTGCGGAATCGGGACACTGGTCCGGAGAAGATCGCCGGCATCCACGCGAGCTGAGCTGTTCCTGCAGACGACGGCTTCCGGAAGCCGCAGCTGCTGCGCACGCCATCCACTGACGGATTGCGCGCCGGCTGTCTGCCCCCGGGGAGAACAGCTCCTGCAGGAATGGCACAAGAGGGCCCTGGCGCCTGTTTCCGTTCCGCCGCAGCCCGCCGCCTGGCGGGAACGCGGCCTCGCGCGCTGCTTGCTGGGCATCGCGAGGCTGCCGGACAACCGGGCGCCTCGGCTGCGGCCCACGTAACCCGCGGTCGGGCGCACACAGCGGATGTGCGCCTTCTCAGCCGCTCACCTTGTGTCAGGGAGAAGAATGAGACCGAAAAAAACCATCCTCTGTGTCGACGACAACGAACAAGCCCTGGCCGTCCGTAAGTTTCTGCTGGAAACTCGCGGCTATCGTGTGGTGACCGCCCTCTGCGCGGAAGAGGCACTCGAACTCTTCCGGCGCGGCGGCATCGACCTTGTCCTCGGCGACCTGGTCATGCCCCGGATGGACGGCAATGAGATGGTGCGCCGCATGAAGGAGATTGCTCCGGAAGTTCCGGCGATTCTCATCAGCGGCAGCGTCAAGGCCTTCGACCGGGCTAACCGCGCCGACGCCTTCCTGCCCAAAGGAGCCTCGACGCCCGTGGAAATGCTCGAACGCATCCGTGTCATGATCGCCCGCAAACGCGGACCCAGAAAAATTCTCCGCCCGGTTTTCACCCCGGCCCAGCCTGGCGTGTTTGAACCGGCTCCTCACCAGGTCGCCTCCTGAAGAGGGCGGGCCGTTGCCCGCCTCCGTTGCCAGACCGATGACGGCGCTGTCTGTCTGCGCCGTCGATGCCTGTCTCCGGAGCATTGTCCATTTACAATCGAGCCGTGGAACCGATGATCCGCGCCGAGAACCTCGGCAAAGTCTACCGTTCTGGAAGGCTTGAAGTCCCGGCGCTCCGCGACGCCACTTTCTCCGTCAGTCCGGGAGAGTTCGTCAGCATCGTCGGTCCTTCGGGCAGTGGCAAGTCCACCCTTTTTTACCTGCTTGGCGGCCTTACCCGTGCCACCAGCGGCAAGGTGTTTATCGGGGGCATCGACTTCTCGAACCTTGGCGATGCCGAGCGTACCCGCATGCGGCGTGCCCGCATCGGCTTCATCTTCCAGAGATTCAATCTGCTGCCCACCCTCTCGGCCCGCGGCAACATCGAGATCGCCCGGGAGATCGCGGATCGCAGTGAGCCGATCGATCCTCAGTTCCTCACGCATCTGACCGAAATGCTGAACATAGCCGGCCGTCTCGATCACCGGCCCGCCGAGATGTCCGGAGGCGAGCAGCAGCGCGTCGCCATTGCCCGGGCTCTGATTACCCGTCCCGCCATCGTGCTTGCCGACGAGCCCACCGGGAACCTCGACACCGAGAACTCCGACGCCGTGCTCGAGATGCTCCGCCGCTCGAACAGGGAATTCAACCAGACGGTGCTGATGATCACGCACAACCCCGAAGCCGCGGCCATCGCCGATCGCATCATTCATATGCGCGATGGGCAAATCCGCGGCATTGAGCCAGGTAAGGGCAGCATCGCGCCCCACGTCTGGTAAAGCCCGCACGAGGTTACCTGCCGAGGGTGTCAATCAACGCAGGTTACAGATGAACTGCATGTCAATCTGCGCCTCGATGCGAAATCGACATTACTGCGCATCTTTACGCGTTAGAATTATGCAGGGCCAGTTTGGGCAAAAGCCAACAATGGGCACACCAATACATCCGCACCCAGAGATCGCTGAAAGCGCAAAGAACGGATCGAATGGATCGAACGGGTCGCCAGCCAGCATTCATGACCTGTTGACAGAAAAACCCAATGAGGCGACGCGCGGGCTCGATACCCGCTCCGCTCTCGAGATCGCGCGCATCATCAACCAGGAAGACCAGAAGGTTGCCGGCGCAGTCAGAAAAGCCATCCCCGAGATCGCCCAGGTGATCGATATGGTGGCTCATGCCCTGCGCGAAGGCGGGCGCCTGATCTATGTCGGCGCCGGCTCCAGCGGCCGCCTTGCTGCCCTCGACGCCTGCGAGATTCCCGCCTACTTCTCCACCAGCCCGCAGACCGTCCAGTACATCATGGCGGGCGGCCCGAAAGCTCTGGCCTCTCCGGTCGAGGTGAACGAGGACTCCGAGGATCTGGGCAAGCGCGACATCGCCCGCCGCCGTCCCAGCCGCAAGGATGTCGTCATCGGGCTCTCTGCCAGCGGCCGCACCCCGTACGTCGTCGCCGCTGTGGCCTACGCTCGCGCCCTCGGCGCCAAAACCGCCTGCATCACCTGCAACCCCTCTGGGCCCCTGTCAAACGCCGTGGACATCGCCGTCGTTGCCGAAGTTGGCCCGGAAGTGATCTCCGGTTCCACCCGCATGAAGGCTGCCACGGCCCAGAAGATGATCACCAATATGATCACCACCGGAGCCATGACCCGCCTGGGCTATGTGTACGAGAACCTGATGGTTAACGTGCACATGCACAACTCCAAGCTCATCGAGCGCGGTATCGGCATTCTCATGCGGGCCTGCGATGTGGGCCGCGAGCAGGCCGTCGAGGTCATTAAGTCCGCCGGGCGCAGCGTGCCGGTAGCTCTGGTGATGCTCAAAGCCAATGTCGACAAGCCCGAAGCCGTCCGCCGCCTTGCGCGCGCTCAGGGCAATGTCCGCCGCGCCATTGAAGATGCCGTGATGGACGTCTGAGGCCGCCGTCGCCTGGGATCCTCCCTGAAAGAATCGCCGTCGGCAACCTCCCTGCCGCTATACTCACCGCAGCGCCATACGCTGGGCGTTTTCGCCTTTCCGTCAGCCGGGGGCAGGTCTGCGCAATGGCCGCAAAGGATTCTGCCTTGCTCGCTTCTCTCCGCTTCCTCTGGACCGCGACCAGTGGCCATCGTCTTCGGCCCTGGCGCAGCGAATACATCAAGTGGCGGATCGAAACCTACTCCGGCCTGCATGCCGACCAGCTTCAGGCTCGCGATGTTCTCGCCTTCTTCTGGCGGGAGAAGGGGAATCTCCTCCGCTTCCTCCACTGGATCGACAGAATGGAATCCTGGAAGCGGGCTGGGCAGCAAAGGCCGGAAAGGGGAGACTGAAGGTTGGGCACACGCCGGGAGTTTCTGAAGAATGCAGCATCAGCGGCAGCAGCAGGCGGAATGGCGGCGATCCTGCCTGCCGGTTGCCATAAACACGCCGTCGGCACCGCGCTCCGCGGAGGGGCCCCAACTCTGGTGGAGATGACCGGCCCCCGCTCCCTGCGCGCTCACGCCGCCGCTCATCATCTGCTGGTCGGCTGCGCCGTGGCTCCCGAGCATCTGGACGGCGAACCGCAGTACGCGAAAACCGTCGCCGACCAGGCCAGCATTGTCGTCCCGGAAAACTCCATGAAATGGGCCGCTCTCCGGCCCACCCCCGATCGCTTCGACTTCCGCGGCGCCGACGATGTGGTCGTCTTCGCGCTGACGCACGACCAGAAGATCCGTGGTCATAATCTCTGCTGGCACGAGGCCCTCCCTGCCTGGTTTGAAGCCGCCGTCAACCGCGATAATGCCAGCCGGGTTCTGACGGAACATATCCGCATCGTCGCCGGCCGCTATGCCGGCAAGATTCATTCCTGGGACGTGGTGAACGAGGCCGTCGATCCGAAGAGCGGCCGTCCCGACGGCCTCCGCCAGTCTCCGTGGCTCGAGCTGATCGGACCGGAGTACATCGAACTCGCCTTCCGCGCCGCCCGCGAGGCCGATCCCGCGGCCCTGCTCACCTATAACGATTACGCCATCGAACTCGACACCCCCGAGCAGATCGAGAAGCGCGGCCAGGTCATGATGCTCGTTCGCCGCCTGCGCGCCCGCGGCGTGCCCATCAACGCTGTCGGTGTCCAGAGCCACCTCTCGGCCGGCGAAACTCCCGGCGCCGGCCTTCAGCACTTCGTCCGCGAGCTTCGCGCCATCGGCCTGCAGGTGTTTATCACCGAGATGGACGTCAACGATCGTTCTGTCACCGGTGATGTGGCCGATCGCGATGCCGCCGTGGCCCACATCTATCGCGATTACCTCACCATGATGCTCGCCGAGCCCAACGTCACGGCAGCCCTCACCTGGGGTATCACCGACCGCTACACCTGGCTCAACCTCCCGAAGTACGCCCGCGCCGACGGCAAGCCCCAGCGCCCGCTCCCCTTCGACGCCGACTACAACCCCACCCCGGCCTTCTTCGCCGAACGCGATGCCATCGACAGCCGCCGAGTCGCTACATCGGCCGTCCCGTCCGATTCCTACGCCCCGTTTCGCCCCGGTGCCGGGCCGCGGATCGAGGAAGAGTGACAGGGAGATCAACAACAGCCAGCCGTATTGCTTGCTCGCCGTTCCATCGGGCATCGCGCCCGAAAGGAACCTCGCCGCGGCCAGCGGCTGTCTGATCTAATGGAAGAATGAACTGCACCCGGGCCGGATGGATGCGCAATTTACTGCTGCTTTTGGTCGCATCGGCCGCGTCTCTCTGCTTTGCCCAGGAGCCTTTTCCCGGCGAACCAGCTCAGCCAGCCCAGACGCAGCAGCCCCAGCCCCAGAGGCCTTCGCCGCCGCCGCCTGGTGTGCCGCCGTCTGTTCAGTATTTCCCGCCCGACCCGAACCTCAAGATGCCGACCTTCCGCGTCAGCACGACTGTTGTGGTCGTTCCTACGCTGGTCGAGACGAAGGGCGGCGAGATCCTCTACGGCCTCAAACCCAGCGCCTTCTCCATCTTCGATAACGGTGTTCCGCAAAAGGTCCACGTGGACGACGATCTCGACACCCAACCTGTCTCCCTGGTCGTTTGTGTCGAGCGCGGCCGCGACGCCCCCATGGAGTTCGACAAGCTCGCCCACCTCGGCCCGCTCCTCGACCTCTTCACCGCGGGTGGCCGCGGCTCCGTGGCGCTCGTCGCCTTCGACTCTCACCCGACCTGGGTCGAGCCCTTCAATCAGGACACCACCGATATCGCCCACGACCTCGCCAGCATGCCGCCCGGCGACGGCGGCGCGGCCATCCTCGACGCCGTCGGCTACTCCGTGAACCTGCTCGAGCAGCAGCCTCCCGACCATCGCCGCGTGCTGCTCCTCATCAGCGAATCCCGCGACCACGGCAGCCACCACTTCACCATGCCCCAGCTTGTCGAGCGCATCGGCACCAGCAACACCCTGGTCCTCAGCCTGGTCTTCTCCCCGTCAAAGGCCGAGCTCATCGACTGGGGCCGCGGCAACACCGGCGGCGGCACCGAGATGAACATCCTCGCCCCGCTGATGATGACCATGAACGCCATGCGCCGCAACACGCCGAAGACGCTGGCCTCCCTGAGCGGAGGCGAATACGCCCCCTTCACTCGTGACAGGGCTTTCCAGGCCCGGGTGGCCGAGGTGGCCAGCCACGCCCGCAATCGCTATATCCTCAGCTTTCATCCCTCGGATCTGACGCCCGGCCTGCACACCATCCAGGTGAAACTCACCCAGGACTACGGCGCTCGCATCATTGCCCGCAACAGCTACTGGGCTATCCTCCGCGATGAAGATCATCCTGTGCCATAGGCGGCATACGGTTCGCCATCACAGTCCGTGGTGGCGGCTTGCGTCTATCGCGAGCACGCGGGTGAAGATGGCGTCGACGTTGCTCAGCTGCCGGCTGAGGTCGAAGGTGTGAGCCAGCTTGTCAGGGCTGAGCCTGCCCGTGATTTCCGGGTCGGCGGTTACCAGTTCGCGGAAGGCCAGATCGTTCTGCCAGGCATTCATGGCGTGTTTCTGGACGAGCCGGTAGGCATCCTCGCGGAGCATGCCCGCTTCGGCGAGGTCCAGCAGCAGCTGCCCGCTGAAGATGAGGCCTCCTGTGCTCTCGATGTTCTTCTGCATGCGCGCCGGGTAGACCACCAGCTTCTCGATGAGGCTGGCCGCGCGGGCGAGCAGATAGTCGGTGAGGATGGTTGAGTCGGGCAGGATGACGCGCTCGACCGACGAGTGAGAGATGTCGCGTTCGTGCCAGAGGGCCACGTTCTCGAGTGCCGCCTGGGCGTTGGCGCGCACGACGCGGGCGAGACCGCAGATTTGCTCCGCCGTGATGGGGTTCCGCTTGTGGGGCATCGCCGAGGAGCCCTTTTGCTTCTCCGAGAAATGCTCCTCGGCCTCGCGCACTTCGGTGCGCTGCAGGTGCCGGACTTCCGTAGCGATTTTGTCCAGCGTGGCCGTGATGACGGCGAGCGTGGCGACGTAGTATGCGTGGCGGTCGCGTTGGAGCACCTGAGTGGCCACCGGCGCGGGAACCAGGCCCAGCCGCGCGCAGATGCGCTCCTCCTGATCGGGTGTGAGATGGCCGAAGGCGCCCACCGCACCGGAGAGCTTGCCGACGCGCATCTGTTCGGCGGCAGCTTCGAAGCGGTCGCGGTTGCGGCGCACCTCCGCGTACCAGTTGAGCAGTTTCAGACCGAAGGTGGTCGGTTCGGCGTGCATCCCATGCGTGCGGCCGATGATCGGTGTGTGTTTGAACTCAAGCGCGCGCGTCTTCAGCACCGCCAGCAGGCGATCGATATCCTCGCGGAGAATGGCCGACGCGGCTTTGACCTGCAGAGCCTGGGCGGTATCGACGACGTCATTGGAAGTGAGGCCGTAATGCAGCCAGCGCGATTCGGGGCCGACCTTTTCGGCAACAGCGGTGGTGAAGGCGATGACGTCGTGCTTCACCTCAGCCTCGATCTGCCGCATACGTTCCAGATCGAAGTCGCCGCGTTCGCGAATGGCCCCGGCGGCTTCCGGAGGAACGATCCCGTCTTCGGCGAGAACTTCGCTGGCGACGGTCTCCACTTCGAGCCAGGTGCGGAATTTGCTTTCCTCGCTCCAGATCTGGCCCATCAGAGCGCGGGTATAACGCGGAATCACGGGAATCCTCCGGAGAATGATTCAATTCTAACGTGCAGGTTGCGCTGTAAGCTGTATACGTCCCATCGAAGGCTCGACGGGGACCGTTCAAACAGGGGAGATTTATGGCAAACGTTGTGACAATTGCCAGCTTCAACGAGCCGCTGGAAGCGGAAATGGCGAAGCTGCGTCTGGAGTCGGCCGGGATCGAGGTTTTCCTTTCCGGAGAGAATGCGCGCATTCTCGAACCGGGACTCGGACCGCTGCAGCTGCAGGTCAGCGAAGAGGACGAAGCCGATGCCAGGGCGATTCTCGCCGATCAGGGGGAAGCGACCGAGGACAGCGAACAAGCGTCGTAGCACGATATATATCGTGTTACGATGAACCCATGATGCAGGCAGAGAACTCCCGAGTTGTTCCGTTCGCTCGCGGCGAGCAGAAGCACAACGCGTCCAGCGAACCGGTTCCGCTGAGCCGCGCGCAGATGCGGCGGCTGGCGGAGTTTCGTTTTCAGTTGAGAAAGTTTCTGCACTTCAGCAGCCTGGCGGCGGATGGGGCGGGTGTACGCGCGCAGCAGTATCAGCTGCTGCAGTGCGTGTGGGGCATGCCCGAGGAGCTGGATCCGACGATCGCCAACGTCGCGGCGCGGATGCTGCTGAAGCACAACAGCGCGGTGGAGCTGGTGGACCGCACCATCGAGCAGGGGCTGCTGCGGCGGTGCCCGGACCCGACCGATCACCGGCGCATTCTGCTGCGCATGACCCCGCTGGGTGAAAAGCTGCTGCGCTCGCTGGCCGCCTGGCACCTGCGCGAGCTGGAGGAAACGGGACCGGAGCTGATCCGCGCGCTGCGGCGGGTGCTGCTGACGCCGCAGCAGAACGGGAGCGGACGCAACGGCGAAAGCGGAGAGTCGAGGACCGACGCTCCGCAACGCGAGGCGCGGGGCGGACGCTGAGAGGCAACGCCAGTCCAGCGGGCTCGGCGCTTTTTCTTTGTGGTCAGGCTGCGCGGGAGGGTGGGGTTGGCTCAGACCGCGGAGCGGGGGCTTTGGTGTTTTTGTGGCTCACAGTGGGCATCCCCGCCCGGGGGAGCAGCGAACGCCTCACGGGTGGTTTCGATGATTCCACGCAGCGTGGCGAGCCCCAGCATGGCCAGCGCGATCGCCATGGAGTCGTGCGCGAGATTCATCAGCGCGGGCGGCGATGCATTGTGGGCCAGCTGCCTGCCAATGAAGGCGCAGGCAAATTCGAAGATGCCCGCGAAGAGCGGAAAACGCAGGCCGACGATGGCCAGGGGCAGCACCGTAAGAGCGATGAGGAGGACCGCCAGCTGATCCGGCGCGGGCGGCCACTTCTGCATTTCAAAGGCGTTCTGGTATTGCCCGAAGAGCAGAATTCCGTACACGCAGTTGCCGGCCGCAAGGAGAATCTGCAGGATTCGCAGACCCATGGCGCCTACCTCCACATCCAATAGTGTGCCAGTGGAGAATGTGCGAAGCGGGAATTTCAGGGGGACCGAAGCCCAAAAGCGGAAAAGAGGGCCGAAACCCGACTATACACAGCCGCGCAGTCCCGCGGTGGAGCAGACCCCCCAACTTAAGAGGGAGCCAAAAAACGACCTTTGTCTTCACGACAAGGCGTGGGGAAATTCCTATTCTGTATTTGTCACCTTACCTCCTGTGAGTCCCCGGCCAGCATGTACAGGGTTCGGGGATTCTTTTTTGCCCGGAGAACTCCCGGTCACTTCGCGGCCTGTTCCTGCACAGACTGAGCGATGGGCGCGATGATGCCCAGCTGCTCGTAGATGGGGCGCATTTCGCGGCGAAGGGCCGGCAACCGCGACCAGAACCAGAGCCCTCCGGCGATGCAGCAGGAGCCCGTGAACATAACCGTGCGCGGTGCGCCGATCCAGTGGGCGAGCGAACCGGCAAGCAGGCTGCCGAAAGGAGCCATGCCCACGAACGACGCGGTGTAATAGCTCATCACGCGGCCGCGCTTGTCCTCGGGAACCAGCGTCTGGATGATGGTATTGCTGGCGGTCATGCCCTGCAGCATACCGAAGCCGGTGAAGAGCATCAGCACCAGCGAGAGCCCGACCCACCGGGAGAATCCGAACGCAACCAGGCCGCTGCCGAAGACCGTGGCGGCGATCGGAATCATCTTCGTGAGGCCGCGGACCGAGCGGCGCAGAACCAGCGAGAGTGCGGAGATCAGCGCGCCCGCGCCGGCCGCGCCCATCAGGAAGCCAAGGGTGTGGGGGCCTCCGTGCAGCACGCTGCCCGCGAAGACCGGCATCAGCACCATGTAGGGCATCCCCATCAGGCTGGTCAGCGCGAAGAGCAGCAGGATGGTGCGGATGGGTTTGAACGTGGAGACATAGAACCAGCCCTCGCGAAGCTGCTCGATCATGCCGGCGGCGGCGCGGTGTAAAGCACCGGGGCGGATGCGCATCATGAGCAGCGAAATGATGACGGCGATGTAGCTGACGCCATCGATGAGGAAGCACCAGCCCTCGCTCGAGGCGGCGATCACCAGGCCCGCCAGCGATGGCCCGACGAGACGGGCCACGTTGACCATCGACGAGTTGATGGCAATGGCATTGGAGAGGTCGTTGCGGTCGTCGACCATCTGCACCATGAATGCCTGCCGGCCCGGCATGTCGAAGGCGTTGATGAGGCCCTGGAACGCGCTCAGCACCAGGATTTCGCCGATGGTGACGATGTGGGCCAGGGCAAGCCAGGCAAGCAGCAGCGACTGGATCATCGCGAGCGTTTGCGTCCACACGAGCACCCGACGGCGGTCGAGGCGATCGACCACGACCCCGGCAAACGGGGCCAGCAGGAATGTGGGGATCTGGCCGACAAAGCTGACGGTACCCAGCAGCAGCGCGGATTTGGTGAGGCGGTAGACGAGCCAGGCCGTGGCGATGCGGGTCATCCATGTGCCGACCAGCGAGATCGTCTGTCCGCCGAAGAAGAGACGGAAATTGCGATGGCGCAGGGCGCGCCACGCGTGCGAGAAGTCGCGTTTCGCGCTGCCATTTTCGACAGGCTGCTTCGGAGCCGTCCTCCAGGACTGGGCCTGTGCTTCTTTCTGATCGATGCTTTGGAGCTCCGGAGTCCCGGTCATGCGGTGAGGTGTTTCTTCAGAAATTCGAGAGAACGCTCGCGGGCGAGCCTCGCTGCCTCGGCATTGTAGCTGGCGCGGTCGTTGCAGCTGAATCCGTGCCCGGCGTCGTACCAGTAAATGGGGATTTCGGGGTGCTGCGCGTGAACCTTCTCGTCGATGTCCTGTTGTGGGATGTGCTGGTCCTGCCTGCCGAAGTGGAGCATGATGGGGCAGCGCGGCTTCTCGCCGGCGAAATGGGTGATGTAGCCGCCATAGTAGGCAACGGCGGCGTCAGGGTTCAGACGCGTGGAGGCGAGCCAGGCCACCGTTCCGCCCAGACAGTAACCGATGACGCCGGCTTTCCCGCCGGTTTCGCGACGAACAAAATCGAGAGCCGCGGAGACATCCTTCACCCAGTCGGCCGGATTGCCCTGACGGGCGAGAGCGATCCCTCTCTGCATATCTTCGCCGGCATACCCCAGTTCGACGTTGGGCTGCTGGCGGTCGAAAAGCGCCGGAGCTACGGCGAGGAATCCGTCTTTGGCATAGCCGTCGGCGACGGAACGGATATGGCTGTTGACGCCGAAGGCTTCCTGCACAACGACGAGCCCAGCCCGCGCCGTGCCATGTGGCCGCGCCGCGTATGCGCCGAGTTCGTGACCGTCGCTCGCCCGCAGTTTCACTTGTTCACCCATGGGACCTCCTCGTGAACGGCATGGAATCTCTGCGTTGGATGCGCGGGGCGAGCGTTGAGCTTCGCAGATGCCTTTGCGCCAGCGTGACTGAGCCGGCCCGTGCCGGAAAGCTCAGGAGCCTGAGCAGGCCACCGGAACCCAGCCGGCCGTTTCACCTTCTCCCTCGGCGCTTCCACCAACTTGCCCATACAATCTCTTCGTGGACGCAAACGCCAGGCCATTGCAGCCCAGCCTCCCAATCAACCTTACCGTCGCCACCACCGGAGCCAGCGGAGCGATCTTCGCCCGTACGCTCCTCCGAGCCCTGCACGCGGATGACCGCGTCGCCTGTATCCACTTCGTTCCGTCGGAGGCATCGCTGCGCGTGCTCGCCGAGGAACTGGGCGTCTCCGGCCGCAACCGGCTCGCCGAAAAGCTGCTGGGCGCATTCTCGGCCAAACTCACCCAGCACAGTGAAACTGACATTGGCGCTTCCATTGCCAGCGGCAGCTATCCCTCGAGCGGAATGATCATCCTGCCCTGCAGCATGGGCACTCTCGCCGGCATCGCCCATGGTCTCGCCTCCAATCTCATCGAGCGGGCCGCCGACGTCTGTCTCAAGGAACGCCGCCCGCTCATCCTCTGCCTGCGCGAGACTCCCTTCAACAAAATCCACATCCGCAACATGAGCCTCGCCGCCGACGCAGGAGCCACCATCTATCCGGTAATCCCCACCTTCTACAACCGCCCGGTCGACTCAACGGAGATGGCCTGCCACTTTGTTAATCGCGTCCTCGCCCACATCGGCCTGCCGCAGCAGGGAGCATACATATGGAAGGGCGAAAACGACTGAAGCAGCCCCTCACTCCCGTGAAGACGGGCTCTCAGAGTTGCAGGCGCTGCCCGGAGAGGGAGAATCAGTCCCCTACCGGTTGGCCGGATTCGGTACAGCCGATTCGAAGATATGGCCCAGCTTTTCCTGCTTCACCCGCAGGTACTGCTCGAAGGTGTCCTGCGTCGGCACCTCGGCAGAGACACGCTCCGCTACACGGATTCCCGCCCGCTCCAGAGCGGCCACTTTGTCGGGATTGTTAGTGATCAGCCGTACGGCCTCGACCCCCATCAGCCGCAGGATCTCCCCCGGCAGCTCGAACTCGCGGCAGTCGGCTTCAAATCCCAACTCCAGATTGGCCTCCACCGTATCCAGTCCCTGGTCCTGCAGCTCGTAGGCCCGCAGCTTGGGCATGAGTCCGATACCCCGACCCTCCTGCTGCTCGTAAATCAGAATTCCTGCTCCGGCCTCGGAGATCATGCGCAGCGCCAGCTCCAGCTGCAGCCGGCAATCGCAGCGCAGCGAGTGAAAGACGTCCCCGGTCAGGCACTGCGAATGGATGCGTACCAGCGGCGGCGCCGAGCGGATGTCACCCATGACCAGAGCCACGGCCTCTTCTTTCGACATCCGCCGCCCGCATCCGTCGGCATCACCGTCCGGCGCGTACAGGCCCTCAAAGCCCAGGATGCGGAAATGCCCCCACCGGGCAGGGAAGTCGGCATCGGCTACTTGATGAACGGAAGCGACGGCCATACCTCGATTATAGAGTCCCGGGTCCGGTTACCCCCCTGCCGCGCCAGCCGCTATCCCGTTCCCATGCCTCCGCGGTACGCTAAAGCCGTGCTCGAATCGAGGATTATCCTCATCACGCTGCTGATTAAGCTGGGTGTTGCCGCCGCAGTCTCCGCCGCGCTCGCCCGCTCCCGCGTGTTCAAGAGCCTGCTCTTTGAGGAAGACCGCACCCTGGCTCAGACACTGGGCCTGCTGGCTTTCATCTGCATTCCCCTCGGTCTTGGCGTCTGGGTCCGCGTGACCGTCCCCAATTTTTACGCCGCCGATGTTTCCTTCGAAACGACCATCCTCCTCGGGATCCTGATGGGCCCGGGTTCGGCGATGATCGGCGCCATGGTGCTGGCCCTTCCCGCCGTGCTGCACGGCGAATACCTGGCATTGCCGTTTCTGCTCTCCGTCGCCGTGGTCACGGGAATCTTCGGCCGCTTCGTGGAAAGGGAAGAGGTCTGGTCCTTTTCCCCCTTCATCGATCTCAGCCTCTACCGCTGGGTACGGCGCAACCTCCGTCAGCCTCGGGTCGACCGGCAGATCCTGCTCATATTGATCATCGCCGTCATGGAGATCCTGCGCGAATGGACCTCCCGGCTCTACCCCCACCGGCTGTTTGCGCTCGTCTCCGACCGCTGGCCGATCCGCATCGCCATCTGGGCCTGCGCCGCTATGGTCGTCGGCATCCCGCTCAAGATCTGGAATGCCATCCGTATCGAGCAGTCGCTCGAAGAGCAGAAGCGGCTCCTGCTCGAAGCCCGGCTCGACGCGCTGCAGCGTCAGATCAATCCCCACTTCCTCTTCAACACCCTCAACTCCATCGCTTCGCTGGTGCGCTTCCGTCCCGAGCAGGCCCGCGAATTGATCGTCAAGCTGGCCAATATCCTGCGCAAGATGCTCCGCGAGCACGATGCCTTTGTCCCCTTCCGCGAGGAGCTCTCCACCACCGAGGACTACCTCAGCATCGAGGTCGCCCGCTTCGGGGCAGAGAAGCTGCGCGTGGTGCAGGAAATCGACCCGGAGACGCTCGATATCCCGGTCCCCAGTATGCTGCTGCAGCCGCTGGTGGAGAACAGCATCAAGCATGGGCTCGAGCCGCGCATTGCGGGCGGCGCCGTCACGCTGCGCAGCCGCCTGCACCATGGCCGGCTGGTGATCGAAGTGGAGGATGATGGCGTGGGTATTGCGCCCGGCCGCGTTCACACAAGCGGAGTCCTGCAGGGCACTGGCATCGGCATGAAGAACGTCCGCGAGCGGCTCGAAGTGCTCTATGGGGACGCTGCCGTCTTTGACGTCACCAGCCGACCGGGGCGGGGAACCAAAGTGACCATGGAATTTCCCGCCCAATTCCCGGACGGAGATCATCCAGCTGCCGCGAGAGCCGCACTCAGCGCCGAATCCCGGCGCTGAGCGTCACCTCGCGTGCAATCTCAGCTTTCCTTCCAGGCGTCCAGTTCACGCCGCAGCAGGACAATCTGCCCCAGGTGGTAGCTGGTGTGCTGCCCGGCGAGCAGGATCTCCCGCAGCACGGTCTGACCTTCGCCCCAGGGGATCGTCGCGTAGAGGTTCGACTCCGGGTGCCTGACCAGCTTTGCGAAATCCGCCATGTCCTTCTTAACCGCGGCCACGGAGGTGTTCCATGCGTTCGCGCTCGCAGGAGCTTCTTCCTCAGGCCAGTAATCCCTCGGCCACTCCGGCTGGATGTAATTCGAGTTGGTGCAGAAGTCCAGCAGGTCGTGGAGCGCGATCCGGATGTGCTCCAGCAGCTGCCAGGCGGTGTAGGGCGCGCCTTTCGGTTTCGTCCCGCGCAGCCCGACGGGGAAATCGTCGAGAACGGCCTTCAAATCGGCGTGGGCACTGCTTCCGCGCAGAAACTCGATCAACTGGTCGCGCAGCAAGCGATCCTCGGCAGTGCTCATCCGGGCTTCTCCTCTCCGCGACGGGATGCGAAGCTGCTCCGCCCCCGCGGCTTCTGTCAGTGCGCCTCCGCCATCTCCGGCTCCTGCCTCTCCGCGAACACGTTGCCCATGCGCCGTATCTGCGCACCCACGCTGCGCAGCTTCTCTTCGATGCGCTCGTATCCCCGGTCGATGTTATAGACGCGATCCAGAATGGACTCACCATCCGCCACCAGCGCGGCCAGAACCAGCGAAGCCGAAGCCCGCAGATCGGAACACATCACCGCCGCCGCTGACAGCGGCGTTCTTCCGCGCACCGTGGCCGTGCGCCCGTCCACGCGGATATTCGCGCCCATCCGCACCAGTTCCTGCACGTGCATAAAGCGGTTCTCGAAAATGTTCTCCTTCACCAGCGATGTTCCTTCCGCCTGCGTGGCCAGCGCCATGTACTGCGCCTGCATATCGGTGGGAAATCCCGGATATTCTTCCGTCGCGATATCCGCGGCCTTCAGCTGGCCTTCGCTGCGAATCCGGATCTGATCCCGTCCCAGAACCTCGACACGCACGCCGACTTCCTCGAGCTTGCCCATCACCGCTCCCAGATGTGCAGGGTTGCAGTGGCTCACAATCAGATCGCCCCCGGTAATCGCTCCGGCAATCAGAAACGTCCCCGCCTCGATCCGGTCTGGAATAATCCGGTGTTTCGCCCCGTGCAGCTTGTCCACGCCGCGAACGGCAATCGTGGATGTCCCCGCACCTTCGATGTGCGCTCCCATCGCGCTCAGCAGCGCGGCTAAGTCGGTGACCTCCGGCTCGCGCGCGCAGTTTTCCATCACCGTCTCGCCTTCGGCCAGAACCGCCGCCATCAGCAGGTCTTCCGTCCCGGTGACCGTGATCTTGTCGAAGACGATGTGCGCCCCCTTCAGTCGCTCTGCCCGCGCCTCGATGTACCCGTGCTCGTAGCTGATTCTGGCGCCCATCGTTTCCAGGCCCTTGATGTGCAGATCGATCGGGCGCGCTCCAATCGCGCATCCACCCGGCATGGAAACCCGTGCCAGGCCAGTGCGCGCCACGAGAGGACCTAGCACCAGAGCCGAAGCCCGCATGGTCTTCACGATCTCGTATTTCGCCGTGGGATCCGACAGCACGCGGCAGCTGATCGTGGTGCGGTGCTGCGCCCGCCCATAGCCCAGCTCCACCTCGGCTCCCATCGAGGTCAGCAGCTTGCGCTCCGTCTCGATATCCCGCACCTGCGGGATGTTCTCGAGTACCACTTCATCTTCGGTCAGAATCGCCGCCGCCATGCAGGGCAGCGCGGAGTTCTTGGATCCGCTGACCCGGATCGTTCCCAGGAGCGGATTGCCGCCGCGAATAACAAACTTGTCCATGGTTTTGCCTTCAGTGTAAATGCGCCGCCTCGGGGAAACGATGCAGGCAGCGGAAGGTAAGGGGTGGAAAACTCTTCCTGGAAGCGTACCGGCTACTTGCCGGTGGATTGCGGCGCCGGGTCATCTTCCGTCCAGATCACCTCGCCGGGCCGCGCGTAGTGCAACCGCTCCCGAGCTTCGTGCTCGATGGCGTCGGGGTCATTCCTCAGCTGCTGGATATGCTGCTGAAGCCTTGAGTTCTCCCGCTGCAGCTCGGCGATATGCTTCTCGATCGTCCGGCCCTCAGCCCGCTTCTGCGCGTATACATTCACGCCGTTTTCACCGAAGATCGCGTGATACCCGAAGAACAGCGCGGTCGCAATCACCAGGCCGGTAGCGATCCGCCGCCGCATGCGGTACAAAAAACCTGCTCCGGCCGCCATCAGCCTGCGCCCGATGGGTCTGCGCGAATCCGTCGCCCTGTCAGCCGCCCTGCTCAACCTGCCCTCGCTCTTCCTGCTGTTCCTGCGATCCTCAGCGGCGCTTTTTACGCCAGCACCCAGTCCTTTGCCGCCTGGCTCAGCGGTCCTCGGTCGCCCTCCCGGCGGGCTTCTGAATACACGCGCACTACCGGCTCCGTTCCGCTCAGACGGTAGGCCACCCAGGAGCCGTCCGCGAGAATCAGCTTCAGACCGTCGGTCCGCACCACCTGCGTGACCTTGCGGCCGCCCAGCTCCGTCGGATCGACCTTTATCTTCTCAGTGAACTTTTCCTTCACCTCCGGGGTCAAGCGGAAATTCTCCCGATTGGGATAGTAGGAACCAACTTTGGTAAATAGCTGTCTGAGCTGCTCTCCCAGGCTCCTGCCGCGTACCGCCACCATCTCCGCCACCAGCAGTCCGGCAAGCACGCCGTCCTTCTCCGGCACATGGCCGCGAATCGTCAGCCCCGCGCTCTCTTCGCCGCCAATGGCGATCTTGTCCTCGTTGATCAGCTCCCCGATGTACTTGAATCCCACCGGCGTCTCATACAGAGGGATCTTGTACTCCTCCGCCAGCGCATTGATCAGATTCGTGGTCGCCACCGACTTCGCTACGCCATTCTTCCAGCCGCGCGTCTCCACCAGGTAATCGAAGAGGAGGGCAATGATGTAATTCGGCTGCACAAAAGTCCCGTCGCCATCCACAACGCCGAAACGGTCCGCATCCCCGTCTGTGGCGATGCCGATGGCCGCTCCGGTTTCCTTCATCTTCTCCTTGCAGGCGCCCAGCAGATGATCGTCCGGCTCCGGCGCATGGCCGCCGAACAGCACATCCCGGTAGTCGTGGACCGTCGCAGTCTCGACGCCGTGCTCGCGCAGAATCTCCGAACTGTACCCCCGTGCCGAGCCCCAGAACGGGTCGAAGACCACTTTCAGCCCCGCCTTCCTGATTGCGCGAAGGTCGACAAGCTCACCCAGCCGCTTCAAATATTCCGGCTTGACATCGACCTCCTCGAACTTCGCGTCCGAATTCGCCGGAGCCTCAGTCCCGTCCTGCAGAGCCCGGATGTTTGCCTCGATCTGCTTTGTCACCTCCGGCAGTGCCGGGGCACCGTCCGGCGTAGAGTACTTGATGCCGTTGTATTCCGGTGGATTATGGGAGGCCGTAAAGTTGATGGAGCCGCCCGTTTTCCGCTGCCGCACGGCATAGGCAATTGCCGGGGTGGGAGCCGGCTCCGGAATCACCAGCGGTGCTACCCCGTGCGCCGCCAGCACCTTCGCCGCTTCTGCCACGAACATCTCGCCCAGGAAGCGGGGGTCGCGCCCGACCAGCACTGTCCTTGCCCCCGGTTGCGACGCCACGTACTGCGCGATGCCTGCCACCGCGCGTCGGATATTGCCCATGGTGAAATCTTCCGCAACAATCGCGCGCCACCCCGAAGTGCCAAACTTAATCTCGGCGGTCATTCTGTTTTCCTCTTCAGGACACTGGGCTTATGATGCAGCCAGCCATCATTTTGATCGTATCCCGATCTGCATCGATGATTGTACCCGCCACCGACGCCCGTATCGTTCTGACCACTGCCGGGTCGCGTGAAGAGGCCGACCGCATTGGCCATTTCCTCGTCGAGGAGCGCATCGCTGCCTGTGTCAATCTCCTTCCGGGGCTCGCCTCTGTCTATCGCTGGCAGGGCAAGGTGGAGTCCTCCGAGGAGATCCTGCTCATCATCAAGACCACTGCAGACGCTCTCGACCAGCTGGAAGTGGCACTGCGCAGTCTCCACTCCTACGATCTGCCAGAGCTGCTCGTGCTGCATCCCGAATCCGGCAGCAAGGCCTACCTGGATTGGCTGGCGGCTTCGACGGCGCCGGCCCGCCGCTGACAACGACGGCAGCCAACAGACCCTCCCGGCCCTGACGCCTCGCTGACCCCGCAAGGAAAATAAGAAGAGGGCGCACCGGTGGAAAACCGTTGCACCCTCATTTGCTTTAGCCTGTGCCTCTGTGCCTTCGCACACGCAGCCGGCGAAGTTACCCTTCCGTCGCTCCGTGGCACTTCTTGTACTTCTTGCCCGAGCCGCATGGACAGGGGTCGTTCCGCCCAACCTTCTCGCCGGTGCGCCGCTGCATGGGAGCCGAACTGTCGCCCGCGCCCGCCATGCGCGCGTGCTCCAGTTCGCGCCGCTTCTTGCGCTCGAATTCCCGCTCCAGCTCATCAATCGTTGTCGAGGGCGCCCGCGTGGGAATCGGTATCGGTGGAGCCGCGGGCTGGCGGTGCCCGTTTCCGTCACCGACGACCGCCACGGCACTCCGGGCCGCAACTGCCGATCCATCGGCCGAAGCCACAGCCGGCGCTGCCGGAATCGCCGGCCGCGGGCGCGCCGGGATCTCCACCGGCTGGCCATCCGGCCCCACAATCCGCATCAGGAACAGGAACCGGACCGTATCTTCCTGGAAGCGCAGCATCATGCCTTCGAACATGTCGAAGGACTCCTTCTTGTACGCCACCAGCGGGTCCTGCTGCCCGTATCCGCGCAGCCCGATCCCTTCCTTCAGGTGGTCCATGTTCAGCAGGTGATCTTTCCAGAGCCCGTCCAGTACGCTGAGCATGATCATGCGCTCGTGGAAGCGCATGGCTTGGTCCCCGATCAGCTGCTGCTTGGCCTCGTACTTTTCCTTCAGCCGCTCGAAGATGCTTTCGCCCAGTTCGTGCCGAGTCATGCCCGCCGAGTCGATGCCCTCAGCGCGCAGGTCGAAGCCAAACTGCGAAGTCAGCTTCTCCTGCAGCCCTTTCATGTCCCACTGATCCGGATGCACCTTCTCGCTGGCGAACTCATCCAGCATGTCGCTCAGCAGGTTCGGAACGTAATCCTCGACGATGAGTTCCTTCTGGTCCAGCCCTTCCAGCAGCTGGTGGCGCAGTCCGTAGACAGCCTCGCGCTGCTTGTTCATCACATCGTCGTATTCGAGCAGGTGTTTGCGGGCCTCAAAATTCTGCGATTCGACCGCCTTCTGCGCCGCCTCGATCCGGTTGGAGATCATCCGCGACTCGATGGGCATGCCTTCTTCCATGCCCATCTTCTGCAGCAGCGTCGAAACCCACTCGCGCGCAAAGATGCGCATCAGGTCGTCTTCGAGCGAGAGATAAAACCGGGAAGCTCCCGGATCGCCCTGGCGGCCCGCGCGCCCGCGCAACTGGTTGTCAATACGCCGCGACTCGTGCCGCTCCGTGCCGACGATGTGCAGCCCGGACGCCGCGACCACCGCATCGTGTTCCTTCGCCGCGTTGGCCGCATGTCCCGCATAGACGCGGTCCCAGTTCTCCTGCGCCGTCTCGAACTCCTGCCCCTGGTAGTAGAAGCGCAGCATCCCCGGCGCGGCCATGGGATTGATCGCGCCCTCGGCCGGACTGATGGCCCGCGCCATGTTCTTCTTCACCAGTTCCTGCCGCGCTACGAAGTCGGGATTGCCGCCCAGCAGAATGTCCGTACCGCGCCCTGCCATGTTGGTGGCGATGGTCACCATGCCCAGGCGACCCGCCTGGGCTACGATCTCCGCCTCGCGCTCGTGATACTTGGCGTTCAGCACCACGTGGCGAACGCCCTTCCGGGCCAGGATCTGCGACAACAGCTCCGATTTCTCGATGGACGTGGTGCCCACCAGCACCGGCTGCTGCTTTTCGTGCAGCGTCGCGATCTCGTCGGCTACGGCGAAATACTTCTCTTTGGCCGTCCGGAACACCACATCGGGATTCTCGATACGCAGGAGCGGCTTGTTGGTCGGAATGACAACAATTTCCAGCTTGTAGATGCTGTCGAACTCGGCCGCTTCCGTTTCCGCGGTGCCGGTCATGCCGGCCAGCTTCTTGTAGAGGCGGAAATAGTTCTGGAAGGTGATGGTTGCCAGCGTCTGGTCTTCGCGCCGGATGTTCACGCCTTCCTTGGCTTCGATCGCCTGGTGCAGGCCGTCCGACCAACGCCGCCCTGGCATCATACGGCCCGTAAATTCGTCGACAATGATGATCTCACCGTCCTTCACCACGTACTGCACATCGCGCTTGTAAAGCGAGTGCGCCTTGATAGCCGTCTCGACGTGGTGCTTCAGCTCCCAGTTCTCCGGATCGGCGATGTTGCCGATCCCCAGCAGACCTTCGATCTTCTCCCAGCCCTCGTCGGTCACGCTGATGGTTTTGTGCTTCTCATCGACCACGTAATCGCCGGTCAGGATCTTCTCTTCGGGGCTCTTTTCGATTTCTTCGCCCTGTTCCAGGGAGGGAATAATCCGGTTCACCCGCACGTACTTGTCGGTCGTCTGGTCGGTCGGGCCGGAGATGATCAGCGGCGTTCGCGCTTCGTCGATCAGGATCGAGTCCACCTCGTCCACAATCGAGTAGTGGTGACCGCGTTGTACGCAGTCCGCCAGCTCGAACTTCATGTTGTCGCGCAGATAATCGAAGCCGAATTCGTTGTTGGTGCCGTAGGTGATGTCGGCCGCGTAGGCATTGCGCCGCTGGTTGTCGTCCAGATCGTGCACGATCACGCCGACCGTCAGCCCCAGGAACTCGTAGATTTTGCCCATCCACTCGGCGTCGCGCTTGGCCAGGTAGTCGTTCACCGTGACCACGTGAACGCCGTGCCCGGCGAGCGCATTCAGATACACCGGAAGGGTGGCCACCAGCGTTTTGCCTTCGCCGGTCTTCATTTCGGCGATCTTGCCCTGGTGCAGCACCATGCCGCCTACCAGCTGCACGTCGAAGTGCCGCATATTGACGGCGCGCCAGCCGGCCTCGCGCACCACCGCAAAGGCCTCCGGCAGGAGCTCATCCAGCGCCTGCTTCTCCGCCTGGGCCCGCGCCTCATCCTCGGTAATCCCTTCGAGCGCCGCCGCAATGCGGGCCCTGAATTCTGCCGTCTTTGCGCGCAGCTGCTCGTCGCTCAGGACCCTGATCTGCGGTTCCAGAGCATTGATCGCCTGCACCCTCGGCAGCAGTCGCTTCACCGCCCGGTCGTTACTGGTTCCAAATATCTTTGTGAGAATATTGCTGCTGGCCAAGATTACTTCCAAGCATTAGATTTCGTTGTCAAGTCTTATTCTAGCCGCAAACCCAAGGGCCCGGTGTGATCAGGCGCCAAGGAACGGTGCTGCGGGATCAACGCGGGCGGTCAGGAACCCCAACGGTTCCGAAGGAACAAGGAGATTACGAAAGTTTTCGTACAGTCTGCCACCGCAGCCATAGGCTTTAAGCCATGGAAGATGCACAATTTCCGTTTTCTTGCTGCCGATGCGGCGCTCACTTCCATTCCCCCATACGAAGAACCCGCAAAGGGCTCAGGACAGCCACTTGGCACTGCCCCAGCTGTGGTGGTGAACTGGATCCCGAAGAATTTCCGGCTTCTAGACGTCTAGCGGATAGTCGTTTCCCGGGTGCAGGTTTTAGGCAGGAAGCACCCATCGCGAGCCGCAGGAAGAAGGCCGCTGCGTCCGGCGTCCGGTTTTCTGAGCGCGCTAGTGATGCCACGGCTCCGATTTCTGAACGGAAAGCGTTCCTCGCTCGTCGCACCGAGAGAGAGGCTTCTCCTCCCAAAAGACGGCCCCGCGCGAAGCAAGCGTTGTCCGCCCGACGGCTTCGGCAGATCCAAAGGAGAGCGCAGAAAGTCGGAAATCTCGCACTTGAGAATATTTTGACTCAGGCTCTCGCCTTACTTGCAAGCGGCCAGGAATCAAGCGCGCGGGCTGTTCTGGACAGCTTCCGGGCCCAACGAGTGCGGGGCGCGTCGAGGGCACCCCGTCGTCTGGGCACTGACACCATGGGTGCTACTCGTGAACGGCCTACTGATCCCCCGGGGAATGGAACATCGGATGTGGACAGGGCGCTTGTCCAGTGCTCCTGCGGTGAGAAAGTCTATTCGGACTGTATGGACCGCCATATCAGCAATTGTCACCCAATTGAGGGACAAGACAGGCCGCCTGACATTCACATCGACCATCTGCTCTTTACGGTATTGCCCCCGGGCTCATGTGACATTGCGCAAATCACCGCCCATTACCGCGGATTGCTGGTGAGCGGTGCGTGAACCCCATTCCTACACGGGCTGAGGGATGGGGTTCTGCAGATTCTCCAAGGATGCCTTGTATCGGATCTTCCACTGATCGGGCAGCCACGCTGCGAGCTGGCTGATGGGCAA
>JAJYVF010000035.1 GCA_021792135.1 Acidobacteriota bacterium
GGGAACTGGAACGGAGGGGCCACTGCTTCGTGCGCTACGCCGACGATGCGAACGATTATGTCCGCAGCCGTCGCGCGGGCGGGCGCAGTCTCGAAGCAGCGACACTGTTTATCGGGAACTGCTGGCTGTGGGAGCTTGCTCTGATGTTGCTGCGCAAGTGGCGGCCAACGCCCGCCGCTGGTGGCGCAACAGCGGGATGCTCCTGAACGCGGTTCTGAATCCGGCATGGGCGGACAGGCTGGGTATACCCCGTCTCGGTTGACCTCAACTTCCTGAACCGCCCGCTGCGGACCCGCATGCCGGGTGGTGTGGCAGGGGAGAGCGGCCATCCGCTCGCCCCCTGCCGATTTTGGGCGGCTCGTCTCTGTGGAGCGGGCAACCCCTCCGTGGAACGAAACGGCAGGCCTTCGAACTTCCGCGCCCCTTGCTGGATGCAGTCGCCAAATGTTGGGTGTTTCCGGGCTGACGATGCGGCACGCCATGACCAGGCGACGTCCGGCGGTGTTGATTGCCCCCGAGGCCTACGCTGACCACCTTTGAGACGCCGGGTTCCTGCATGGTGCCGCCGTAGATGATGTCGGCGGCCGTCATCATGCAGCGTGGGCTGTGTACAACTGTGGTGGTACCTGCTGCTGCCAACAATACGGCTGCTGCATGGGCGACGGAAGCCTCTGCAACGATCAGATGCCGATCTTGGGGCCTCCGGCTCTTCAGCTATCCTGCCCCGCAGCGATTTGAGCTGGTGAAGACTCTGAATCCTTCGAGATTGATGCGGCCGTCACCGGCAGCCACGATCCGAAGGGTGTGTTTTCCGCGGGGCATGCGGGTTCGCGAGAAGACGGTAACTCCGAAGAAGACGGGGAAGTCGACAAGATCCAGGTTCTCTGTGGATTGCTGTTCACCATCCAGCCAGATCTCCACGTGCCCCTGGCCGATGGTCTTCTGCGCGATATATTCCACGCCGGTGCCGTCGAATACGAGCTCCGCGCTGTCGCCTCTGGTCTGTGTCGCTCTGGGCAGGAGATCTTCGCTGTTGTCTTCCGTGGTTGTCCACGGGAACCAGCTCCCGTGGTACATGATGCTTTGATCGGAAGCGGGGACGGTCTTCGCCTCCGGTAAGTGTGCAGTCCTGAGAAGCACCGGGATATGCCACAGCTTATAGGGAGTCGCCGGCACATCTTCAAAGGGGCAGCCAGCGGTAAAGAGGGAGATCTGCACTCCCTCGGGGCGGGGTTCCTGAGAACGAGCGCAGAGGCTGGGACCGTACATATGGTACTCGGGGCCCATAAAGCGGTCGCTGAAGGAACTTACTAAGTTCCACGGTCCCCAGGGATGCGGCGCCTGATAGAAGTCATAGCGCATCTCGTTGGGGCGGAACCATTGCTTCATGGGTCTGGTATTATACCAGGAAATGAGTAAGTAGGTACCTAGTGCCGGCAGGTAACACACCGGCGTCTGACCGCACTTTGCGGGCCTCTCCAGAATTGGATTTGCACTCTCGATCTTCCGCGACCAGCCGGACGCAAGGCTTCCGTCCGATCCCGCCAGGTACTCCCAGTCGGCGCTGTTCAGGCCCGGCAGTTGAGAACGCCTGACCCGGGCGAGGATGAGGCTGTCGCCGTCGTTCCAGAAGCCATTGGTGGAGACGGCATAGACGTACTCGCGGGCGCCGTCGCGCGAAACCTGACCGCCATTCTGTCCGTAATGAATGAAGAAGGGCGTGCCGAAACGGCGGCCGGGCCACATGGGGTAGTCGTAATTATGCTGCGCGCTGCGGACCCAGGTCAGTCCCCGGTCATGAGATTTGATCAGGCTGGCGTTCATGGCCAGTTGCCGCAGCAGAGAATCGCCGCTGTCGCTACCGTAAACGTTGCGCGAGACGAAGGCATAGAAGACGCCGTCGATGCATTCCTGGCCGCATGCTTTCCAGGTGGCGTTGTCGGGGCCTTTCTGGCCACCTCTGCCGTAGGCCTCCATGGGGTTCACCTGAGCGCCGACCAGGGTGGAGGGGGTGTCGCCACTGAGCCGGTTGAAGGCGAGATTCATTCCCTTCGCGCCAAAGCCGCGGCCGTCGCAGTTGAAGGCGTAGAGATTGCCGTCGTCGGCCCAGAAAGGATCCCAGGTATCGCCATTCGACATATCCCACTTGTGGACGCGGTTGAGGTCGAGAGTGATCTCCGCGACAGGCGCGCTCTCCGCGGCCGCCTGCCCCGGCAGGAAGTGTGGGCGTGAAACGGGCAAGGCAGAGGCAAACATACCCGCGACGAATCTTCTGCGATCGACCCGATTCACGTTAGGAGCTCTCCCCAATTGGTCTATAGAAGCATAGACTTTTTCCTCGGCGGTAACTTCACGCTGCACTCTCTGTGCAATTTGCACTATAAAGATAGGGACCATGCCCGAACTCAATCGCCGCGCCCTTGCCCGCAGCGCATTCCTGGGAGGAGCTTCGGCTCTCTTCGCAGCCTCTGCCTTTGGTGAGCAGACGAAAGTCGAAAGCAGGGAACTCATCGACGCCCGGAAGGCGGGTGCGGCGGGCGACGGGAAGACCGACGACACCGCTGCGCTGCAGAACGCGATCGACGCGGCCGCCCAGAACAGCGGGGCGGTTTTTCTGCCTCCGGCGGTTTACCTCGCTCATGAACTGCGTCTACACCCAGGTGTTGCGCTGATTGGTTTGCCTGCCTGGAACTACAGCGGACCCGGGGGATCGACTCTGCAGCTTGCGGGCGCCGATTCACGGTGCCTTCTCAATCTAACCAACGCGCACGGCGCCACGATTGAGGGAATCGCGCTCGACGGGCGCAGCCTGGGCCAGGGTATCCACGGAATTTTCGTCGACCGCACCAGCTACGCCCAGCACGAGGACGCGTTCCGCATCGAAGGCTGCCAGGTCGCCCGCTTCACCGGCGACGGAGCCAGGCTCGCGAAGGTGTGGTGCTTCAGTATTCGGCATTCGATGTTTGCTTATAACCAGGGAGATGGGCTGAACGTTCGGGGATGGGACGGCTTCATTATCGACAACTGGTTCTCCGGGAACCAGAAAGCGGGGTATGCGGCGCGGTTTGAGAATGCGTCCGTTACCTTCACGGCGAACCGCGTTGAATGGAACCACGAAGAGAACATGCTGATCTCCGGGGGCGACGGCTATCAGATCACGGGAAACTTTTTCGATCGCGCCGGGACCTGCGGCATTGCGCTGCGCAGGACCGACGTGCCATGCACGCAGGTCACGATTACCGGAAACTACATCAAGCGCAGCGGCCGGGTGGCCAATGCGGAGACGCACGACTCCACGCAGGTTTTCATCGATGGAGCACACGGCGTAGCCTGCACCGGCAACAGCCTGCATGCCGGGCGAGACGATCGCGGGGCGGGCGTCTGGAGCCCCACCTACGGCATCGTCTATCAGGGTCTGCGCAACTGTGTCATCGTCAACAATGTGCTGAATGGGGGCGCTCTGCGCCAGCTGGTCGTCGATCTGGGCGGCAACGAGGAGGGAGCGGTGGTGCACGACAATCCCGGCACTCTCTTCGCGCCTCCGCTGTGAGTCGGAGCGATACCAGCGGTAAGTGCCCCGATTCGGATCGGTGATGTGCGGCTTTCTTCCACCCCGGCGCTGCAGGAAACAGGAGCGCCGGGGACCCCGGCTTCGGCGGGAAGCCGGGTCAGGAATTGCGGTCTCGCGATACATCTTCGCTCGCTTCGCTTGAGCTTCGCCGCTTTGCTTCCCGGATGCGGCGAATTTCTTCCATCCGCTGTGCCATGGTTTTCTCGCGGCCTTCCTGGGTGGGGTGATAGTAGCGGCGGCCGGCGAGGCTTGCCGGCAGGCATTCCATGTCGGCTACGCGGCCTTCCACATCGTGGGCGTATTCGTAGCCCCTCCCGTAGTGCAGCTCCTTCATGAGTTTCGTCGGCGCATTGCGCAGGTGCAGGGGAACGGGCTCCTGGCGCGTGCTTTCGATATCGGCGAGAACTTCACCGAAAGCCGTGTAAATGGCGTTGGATTTGGGCGCGAGGGCGAGATAGACGGCAGCCTCAGCCAGGGCCAGGTCGCCTTCCGGCGATCCCAGAATATCAACCATATCGCGGGCGCTGAGCGTGAGATTGAGAGCTTCCGGCGCGGCGAGGCCAATGTCCTCCACGGCCATGCGCACCAGGCGGCGGGCAACATAGAGCGGGTCTTCGCCGGCCTTGAGCATGCGGCCCAGCCAGTAGAGGGTGGCGTCGGCATCGGAGTTGCGAACGGACTTGTGCAGCGCCGAGATAAGGTTGAAGTGCTCCTCGCCCTGCTTGTCGTACATGAGCACGCGCTGCTGAAGGGCTTCGGTGGCAATCTCGCGGGTGATGACCGGCTCGGGCGCCTCGGAAGCGAGTTTCGCCGCCACCTCCAGGGCATTCAGTGCATTCCGGGCGTCGCCGGAGGCATAGGAGGCGAGCAGTTCAAGGGCTCCTTCGGCGGCGGTCAGGTTTTGGCGGCCGAGCCCGCGCCGGGTATCCCGCAGAGCGCGATTGAGCAGAGTCACAATCTGAGCGTCGGTGAGGGCGTGCAGCGTGTAGACACGGCAGCGGGAGAGCAGCGCGGAGATGATCTCGAAGGACGGGTTCTCCGTGGTTGCACCAATCAGGCGGATGGAGCCGCGCTCTACCCAGGGCAGGAAGGCGTCCTGCTGAGCTTTGTTGAAGCGGTGAATCTCGTCGACGAAGAGGATCGTGCGGGTACCCCAGGTCGCGGCCTTCTCCGCGTCGGCCATGACCTGCTTGATTTCCCTGATGCCGGACAGGACTGCGGAGAACTCGATGAAGGTGGCGCGCGTTGTCTCGGCGATGATCTTGGCCAGCGTGGTTTTGCCCACGCCCGGAGGGCCCCAGAAGATCATCGAGGAGGCATCGTCGCGTTCGATCTGAACCCGCAACGGCTTGCCGGGGCCGAGCAGGTGTTCCTGCCCAAGGAATTCGTCGAGGCTCCGCGGGCGCATGCGCTCAGCGAGGGGAGCGGAGACGGGGGAATGGGCGGCGGATTCCGGAGCCGGATTGAAGAGACTCATGGGGTAGGCCGTATTCATCATCGCTCATAGCGGGGCGGGGGGAGAAGAGATTGAGAAGAAGGGCTTTTCCGGCTTACAAGATATATCGAAGAATATAGTTGACAGGCAGCACAGAAAGATATATCTTACGAAATAACAAAGGAGATTGACGATGAGACAACATCGATTTGAAGGATTTTCCCGCCAGCATTGCTGTTCCGCCGGACGGGGCCAGGGTGACGAAGTGTACGAAGCGTTTGGCGAGCAGGGATTTGGTGGCCGGGGCGAGAGACGATCTCGGCGCGGATTCGGCGGCCCGTGGCGCGGCGGCTTTGGCGGGCGGGAGCGGCTGTTTGACGCCGGCGACATCAGGATCGTCCTTCTGAAGCTGCTGGACGAGCAACCCAGCTACGGCTATCAGCTGATCAAGCGGATGGAGGACCGTCTGGCCGGCGGCTACACGCCCAGCGCGGGAGTGGTCTACCCGACACTGACGATGCTCGAGGAGGAGGGCCTGACATCGGCCACGGCATCGGAGAGCGGCAAGAAGGTCTACTCCGTGACGGACGAGGGACGGCGATATCTGGAGCAGCATGCCAGGCGTCTGGAGGAGCTTTTCGCGCGACTGGATGAGGCAGGCGCGGGATTCCGGCGCGGGCGCTCGCCGGAGCTGATGAAGGCCTTCATGGATCTGCGCGGCGCGGTGGCTGCGCGCATGATGCGCGGGACGGCGACGCCGGAGCAGATTCGCAAAATCGCCGAGGCCATTCATGCTGCCGCAAAGGCAATTGACGAGATGTAAGCCACTCGACGGCGTGAACTGTGCCGAGTACCGGGCTGCGCTTCCGCGCTTTTGCGCGAAGTTATGTCAGGACTGTCGGGCCGCATGCTGGCGGGCGGCTTCATAGAGCAGAATGCTGGCTGCAACGGCGGCGTTCAGCGATTCCACAGGACCGGGCATGGGAATGGCAATGCGGGCAGAAGCGCGGTCCAGCAGTTCCTGGGAGAGGCCGCTGCCTTCATTGCCGATGAGGATGGCCGCCGGGCCGGTCAGATCAAAGTCCGAGCAGGGGATCGTTTCCAGCTCCTCTGCAGGTGCAGCAGCCGCCAGGACGGGGATGCGCCGCTCGGCAAGAGCGGCAAAGGCCGCTGCGCTCTTTTCCTGGACCACCGGGACGCGGAAGGCCGAACCGGCAGACGCCCGGAGCGCTTTGGGATTCCAGACGCAGACCGTTCCCGGCAGCGCGATCACGCCGCTTGCGCCGAAGGCTTCCGCCGAACGGATCAGTGTGCCGAAGTTGCCGGGATCCTGGAGGCCCGCGGCGATGAGAACCAGGGGCCTGGGCCCAGCCAGAGCATCGACGAGCGAGAACTGGGGCGGCTCCACCAGGGCCGCGATGCCCTGGGGCGACTCGGTTTCCACGGCGCTGGCGAAGACGGCCGGATTCAGGGACACAATCGGGACCAGCGCGGGCAGCGTCAGCCGTTCCAGGACCCGGAGGTTCGGGCGGTCGGGTTCGGTCCGGATAAAGACCGTGCGCAGCCGCAGGCCGCTGCGGAGAGCCTCGGCCAGGAGATTTTCACCCTCGATTGCAATTACTTCGGAAACCTCCCGGCCGCTTCGGGAGAAGGCCGCTCGCAGTTCGCGCACCCGGGCATTCTGGCGACTCTGTACAATGCTGATGAGGCGCGAGCGATCCGAAGCCGTCGGCATGGGTGGATTCTATCCCGTCTCCATCGTCAATGTGTTCTGACCTTCGAAAAGGTTCTGTGCAGCCGGTCGTTGCCGGATCGTCTTCTTCAGCACCCGGGAAAGCACGCATTGCGGAGGTGGCATGAATCGGCTTCCGGGCCTGGAACCCGGGCACGGCTTCGTGGACAGCGCTGCGCACTATGAAACGCACCTTGACGGGAGAGGCCTTGTCGGCAGAGATTCTGCGCATCCATCCGGACGAGCCTGAGCCGGACCGGGTTCAGTATGTCGCATCCTGCATCCGCGGCGGTAAAGTCGTGGGGATGCCGACCGACACTTTCTACGGCCTCGCCGTGGATCCGGTGAACCTGCGGGCGGTGGAAAGTATTTATGAGATCAAATCGCGGCTGAAGCACAAGCCGCTGTCGCTGCTGATCGCCAACCTTGCGCAGGCCTACCAGCTGGCACGCGACATCGGGACCTGCTTCGATCTGCTGGCGGAGCGCTTCTGGCCTGGGCCGCTGACGGTGATTGTGAAGGCCAGCTCCCGGCTGCCTCTGCGCAGTACGGCGAACACCGGCAACGTCGCGCTGCGCATCCCGGATGCGGCCATTCCCCGGGCCGTGGTGGGAGCGCTGGGCCTGCCGATCACGGCGACTTCGGCCAATCTTGCCGGGCTGCCCGAGTGTACCTATGCCGCCTGCGTGCGGGACCAGATTGGGGACCGCATTCCGCTGATCGTGGATGGCGGTCCGACGGGACGCAGCGTTCCGACGACAATCGTGGATCTTTCGGGCGGTGACGGGAACTGGCAGATTCTGCGTGAAGGCGCAATTCCGACCCACGCCATCGCGCTCGCGCTGCAGGACCGATGATCGTACCGGACGACAACCTGACCTCAGTCCGGAGGTGGTTCCAAGGACTGAGGGGCCGTGTGCTGGCGTGGACGATCGGAGTGGTGATCGCCGCGGCGGCAGGATGGGTCTTGTGGGTGGATGGCCAGATCCGGTTCTATGCCGGCCGCGACGAGGCGCGTCCCGCTGACGCCATCGCCGTCTTTGGAGCCGCAGAATACGATGGACGTCCTTCGCCCGTGTTGCGCGCCCGGCTGGAGCATGCGCTGGAACTCTACCAGCGGGGACTGGCGCCGCTGGTGATCACGCTGGGCGGCGGGGATCCCGCGGACCGGCATTCGGAAGGGGGCGTGGGACACGATTTCCTGCTCGCCCACGGTGTGCCGGAGCAGGCCATTATCGCCGAGACGCAAAGCGACGATACCGAAGAGTCCGCGGAACGGCTGGCCGTCATTGCCCGCGCCAACAACCTGCGAACCATCATCGTCGTCAGCGACGGGACCCATCTGTTCCGGATTCATGCCATCTGCGATCGTGACGGCCTGCGGGTCTACACTTCGCCACGGCCCGTGGGGCGCACCATCTCGTGGGATCGGCAGGCCGAACGTCTGATTCACGAGATCGCCAGCTACACGCTGTGGCGGCTGCATATGCACTGAGACGGCCGCCCCGGGGCCCCTGCCGGATTCTGATCGGCCTTGTTCAGCGGCGAGCTTCGGTGGTCACTCCTACCTGGCGGGCGACCTCTCCGTCGCGCAACATGCGGGCTGCCTCACTCAGGTCCACTCCATCGGGCACAGGACGGAAGTCGCTGGTGACCTCGTCTTCCTGATCGCCGATATTCTTGAAAAAAAGCACATGGCCGGAGATGTGGACGTGCGTCTGCGTGATTTGCCAGATGCCGGGCGCGATCTCATTGCGGATGATCTGAAAGGTGCCGCCGGCATCCAGGTGTCCCAGCAGCCCCCATGCGAACTCAACCGGCTGCATCAGGCGCCCGGTCAGGCTCTTCAGCCGCGTCTGATCCGCATCGACCACCATGGTGCCGGACATGGAGGCCAGTACCCGCGCGCTCATGCTGGGCGGGGAAAAGTTGGGATTGGGCTTATACGAGAGCCTGATTTCTCCATTTTCCTGGCTGTCGATTTGCCAGAGGAATGCCTTGGGCAACATGTTCATCAGATCGGTGGCCTGCTGGCTGTCGTGGTTCTCATTGCGCTGCTGACGCTGGCGCAGCGACGGGTTCGTCAGCATCTGCTGAATGCGATTCTGGTCAGCCTGACGGTCCTGGGGTGTGGGCGGATGCCCGTTGTCTTCGATAATCTGCGACAGGTTTCCCTGCGGGGTCTGAATGATGAGTTTAACGACATCCTGGGTGGGAGATTTGTAGGCATCGCGATACATCCAGCGGCTATGGTCGCGGAGGTCGGCCTCAATCTCGATGTGAACAACTTTGCTGACGATTTCCTGGGCAGACTCGGCGGAGGACTGGCGCGGGAACACAGTGAGGACAAGAAGGACAAGCAAAGCGATACGGAAAAGGAAAATTGGCCCGGCGGGTCTGTTCATTCGATCTCTTTCTGGTTTCGGGTCCGGAACGCCCGATTACTTTCGTCCTCAAATTATTCCACCTGCAATTCAGGGTGATGCTTTATCCAGCAGGTGTGCTGCCTGTACAAAGTACTGCAAATCCCCTGAGTTCGTCCGAATTCGCCGGGGGGGATGGGGCTGCCCTCGCGGTGGTTTTTGACTTCTTCATTGGACGCTGGGAACAGCCATTACAATAGCCGAAGAGACGAAGAAATATGCCACATATGGTTTTTTGCTCGCGTTATAAGCAGGAAATGGAGGGTCTCGACGAGCCTCCCTTCGACAGCGATTTTGGCCACAAGGTGTACAACAACGTATCGAAGCGCTCCTGGCAGGAGTGGGTGGAGCGCCAGAAGATGCTGCTGAATGAATACCGGCTGCAGCCGTGGACTCCCCAGGCCCAGGAGTTTCTGGTCGAGCAGATGGACCAGTTCTTCTTCGGCGAAGGCGCCGCTCTGCCCAGGGAATACGTGCCGCCCTCAGGGCACTAAGCGCTGTCTCGTGCCTTGTCGGCGGCCGGCGCTGCCGGCGCGGTGCATGTATCCGGCGCCACAGGCGTTAACTTCCCATTTTTCAGCGAGAAACGCTCGCCGCGCCACGACACCGTGTCGGAGGCATAGCTCCAGGCCCAGAGTCCCAGGGCGAGGAGGTCGCGGGGCAGCAGAAGCCAAACATCGCGCAGCACCTGCGCGTCTCCGAGGATCCCGACGCCGACGCCGAGCGCCAGGCCGACCCGGAAGAGCAGGGCGAGGCTGAAGAGCGCGAAGGCGGGCAGGGCGAATCCTGTGGCGATCAGACTGAGGAACGCCCACGCCAGTCCATACGAGAAGATCAGGCCCGCGTATCCGCCCCGGCGCGATTCGCGCATGGTGCGCAGCCAGCGAAGCTGGTGGTCGGCAAAGCCGCGAAAGGACCATGCAGGAACCGAGGTTTCCACAACCTCGGCGGCAAGCTCCACGCGAAACCCGGCGGCGAAGATGCGGGCGCCAAGCTGGTAGTCATCTGCCAGGTAGGCAGCCAGAGGAGCGAGGCCGCCGATCGCATCCAGAGCCGGCCGGGAGACTGCAAGGGTGGATCCCAGTCCGAAGTGAAGACCTTGCTCCAGCCAGCGCGAAGTCAGGACGCCGGGCGCGAAATCCGTTGCGATGCCGAGCGCCTCCAGCTTTGATCCGAGGCTGCGATGCGTGCGGCCGCGATACAGGGCCGTCACCAGGCCCGTTGGCGGTTCTTCGTTCCCCGGAGCAAAGGGAGCCGTGATCCGGGAGAGATAGTGCGGCCCGACGGTGATATCGCTGTCATTGATGACGAGGATCTTACCGCGGGCGTGAGGCACCAGTTGGGCCACGTTGCTGACCTTGCCATTGGGGCCGAGCACTTCGGGGCAGAGAATCAGACGAATGCTGTGTTCCGGGAAATCCGCCTGCAGCCGATGTACTGCGGCGACAGCGGGGTCCTCGAAGGTGGAGACGCCGAAGAGGATTTCGTACTCGCCGGCATACTGCTGGCGGCAGTGGCTGGCGAAGGCCTCTGCCATGCCGGGATCTGCTCCGCGCAGCGGCTTCAGGATGCTGACGGATGGGGAGAAGCCCGCGGCGCTGAAGGGGCGCCTGCGCAGGAAGGCGCGGGCGCTCCACAGGGCGATGCTGTAAAAGCCCAGCCCCGCCAGGGTGAGCAGTGTTGTGATACCGGCGACGATGATGGCGAACATGGGATCTCTCACTCGCCCAGCATCGGCATGTCGAGCGGGGGCTGGGCGAGCCATGCGGCGCTGCCGATGCGGTCGAGCGCCCGGCGCAGCGACGAAGCGGCGCAGGGCTCGACCGTGACCACGAAGGGCAGGTCGGCCTTGTCGTATCCGGGCCGCTGGAAGAGGGCGTCGATGTTGATCTTCTCACTGGCCAGAGCACCGGCAATTTCGGCGACGATGCCGGGCGCGTCCTTCACGATGAAGCGGATGTAGTGGCGCAGCTCGAACTCCCCGCTCACCGGGGTGGCGCGGCTGGGCAGATCCACGGGGCGTGAACCGTGCGCCAGCGAAATGAGGTCCGAAACGACAGCCACGGCCGTCGGATGTCCGCCGGCTCCATGGCCGGAGAAGACCACATCGCCACCATACTGCCCGCTGACCAGAACCATGTTTTCGGTACCGCGCGACCAGGCGAGCGGGGATCGCAGGGGCACCAGCATGGGCCCGACCATTGCCGAGACACCGTCGGGGTGCAGCTCGGCCTTGGCGATCTGGCGGATGGTGCAGCCCAGATCGCGGGCGTATACCAGATCCACGGCGTCCACCTGGGTGATCGAGCGGCAGAAGACCGACTTTACATCGAGACCTGCGCGGAGAGCGATGCGCGAAAGAATGACCAGCTTGGCGCGGGCGTCGTAGCCGTCCACGTCTTCGCTGGGATTGGCCTCGGCGTAGCCCAGAGACTGGGCATCGCAGAGAACCTCAGAAAATGCTGCGCCCGCTTCCATGCGGCTGAGGATGTAATTGCAGGTGCCGTTCAGGATGCCTTCGATGCGGGTGATGCGGTCGCCGGCAAGTCCCTGGCGCAGCCCCGGAATCACCGGGATTCCGCCGGCGACCGCCGCGCCGTAAAGCAGGTGCGCGCCGTTGGCGCGGGCGAGGCGGTCGAGCTCGACACCGTGCTCGGCGATGAGCTTCTTGTTGCCGGTCACGGCCGACTTCCCTGCTTCGAGGGCGCGGCGCACCCACGTTCCCGCCGGTTCGAGACCGCCGACCAGCTCCACGATGACATCCGCATCCGAGCGCAGCACCTGCTCGAAGTCCTCCGTCCAGTGAGTGCCCGGAGGAGTCCAGTCCACTCTCTTGCGGGCTACGCCCCGGTTGAGGACCTGCGTCAACTCAATGCCGGCGGGCTTCAGATCGCAAAGAATGCGGGCTACGGAGCTGCCCACAGTGCCGAATCCAAGAATGGCAACTTTCATAGATACAGGGTATAAGGGAGAGCGTCCAGGGTGCAGGGATTCAGATGTCCGCTCATCAACACTCTCGCTGGTTGCGAGTCTTCATTAAGAGTTTTTGGAATTGAGGTATGCCTATGCAGACGCAAGATGTGGATTCCGGGGGTTGGGCCGCGCGTTCCCGGGGGTTATGGCACAGACGGTGGGTCAGAGTAGCCGTCGCAGCCGTCGCTGTCGTCATCCTGGTTCTTATCGTGACGCCGCTCTTCGTTAACGCCGATACCTTCAGGCCCCTGCTGGAGAGCGAGATGTCAGGCGCGCTGGGGCGGAAAGTCACGCTGGGGCATCTGAGTTTTTCGCTGCTTTCCGGCAGCCTCACCGCAAGAGACATTACCATTGCTGACGACCCCGCATTCGAATCCGGCCCATTTTTCACGGCAAAATCGCTGCACATCGGTGTCCGGACCGGGGCTTTGTTGTTTCATCACCAGCTCAAAATCACGAAATTTGTGACCGATTCCCCCGAGGTCCACCTGATCTCAAACCGGAACGGCGCGTGGAACTACGCCAGCCTGGCCCATAGCTCGTCGCCTTCGACAACGCCGACGCAGAGCAGTGCGCCGGACGTAACGGTGGGCGAGCTCGGGATTGAGAACGGGACCGTCGCCGTATCCTCCGTTCCGGCGAGTGGAAAGCCTTTCGTCTACAACCACGTCAACGTGACGGTGCAGCATCTGTCCTTTACCGAACAAATGCCCTTTCAGCTTTCGGCGGACCTGCCTGGCGACGGATCCGTTGCGCTGAGCGGCACAGCGGGTCCCGTTTCGCAGCAGGATCTGACCGCTACGCCGCTGCGCGCCACCCTGACGGTCAGGCATTTCGATCCGGTTACGGCCGGCGTGCTGCCCGCGAGTGAGGGCATCTCCATGGTCGCGGACGTGAACGCGGAGCTCAGCTCCGACGGAAAGACTCTGACCAGCACGGGGTCCGTCCGTGCGGCGCATCTGCTGCTTTCGCGGAACGGCTCGCCGGCTCCGCAGCCTGTGGATCTTTCCTACTCGGTTTCCGACAATCTGCAGACCCGGACGGGGCAGGTGCAGGATATTGCGGTCCACACCGGCACGGTAGCCGCGCATTTGAACGGCACCTTCCAGATGACCGCTGAAGCCGTGAACCTCGATCTGCACCTGTCCGCCCCCAATATGCCCATCGATGCGCTGGAGCAGCTGCTGCCGGCGGTTGGGATCCGCCTGCCCAGCGGATCGTCGCTGCAGGGCGGGACGCTGACGGCGAACCTGGCGATCAGGGGAACGTCGAGCGCGCCGGAGATTATCGGGCCCGTCGAGGTCGACAATACGCGGCTGGCCGGATTCAGCCTCGGCTCAAAGATCGAGGGCCTGAAGTTTTTGAGCGGAGCGGTTGCCAACGCGACCGCAATCCGCACGCTGCGCGCGGAAGTCGACTCGACGGCTCCTTCCACGCAGCTGACGAACATCTATGCCGATGTGCCGGCTATCGGAACTGCTGCCGGCAACGGGACGGTCGCGGCCGGCGGAGCGCTGAACTTCCGTCTGGTGGCGACCCTCAGTTCCTCCGGGGGAGCAGGCGCCGCGATCGACAGCGCTGCCAGCGCGCTGGGCAGCTTTGCAGGATCCCTGCTCCACAGCACCGTCAGCCGAGGTATTCCTCTCACCGTTACCGGAACGACCTCGAACCCGGTGATCCGAGCCGATCTGTCGCAGATGCTGACAGGAAGCAAAAAGAAGCCCAGCGCCGCCGGTGTGATGAAAGGTCTTTTTGGCAGGTAGGATCGCTGCTCAGAAGCGCCACACCAGCCCGGCTGACATGCGAGCGAAGTAGTTGGGCAGACCGGGAACAACGGCCTGGTAGATCACGACTGGCGTAGGCAGCGCGGCGACGGCGGGGTTGAAATTGGCGTACAGGAAATCGCCCTGCACGCGAATGGCGATGTGCCGGTTCAGCCCCGTATCGAGTCCCCCGCCGGTGAGGGTCGAGAACGAAGCGGTCTGGCCCCGCACCTTATTGGGCAGCCAGTAGCGATTAATACCCGCTTCGCCCATCAGCGCCTCGACAAATCCGTATTCGCGGCCGAAGCGCCAGCCGTACTGCCCGCCGGCCATGATGAACCAGACATTTTGCTGCGCGCCCTGATTCGTCCCGCTGAAGGCGGAAAAGTCTGCCTTGAAACGCAGGCCATGCCACTGAGAAAAGGCCATCGCCGCGTCGTAGCCGTTCAGCGGCTTACGCGCTCCGGGGACGCCATCGATGGAGTTCGAGAGGAAGCTGTAACCGGCCGTGATCTGGTGGTGTTCCGGGGCTTCGGACTGGGCGCGCAGTGCTGATCCGGAGAAGAGGATGGCGATGCACAGAAGAAAGCCGAGACGGCGTCCTGCAATCATGCACAGCCAGTATAAAAGCCCTTCCAGCCGCAGGGAAAAAGACAGGCTGGCGGGCTGCTGGCTGACCGCTCGGATTGGGTCGCCGGCACTCGCTCGCCCGGCCGATCTCTGAAGTCAGGGAACCTTCTTTCCCGGCAGGAGCCGTCCCGCCTTCCGCTGCTCGTCAATGCTGTTCCGCTTCGTCCTCCAGCAGGAGCCGGTCCGCCGTGACCGCAAGGATATTGTGACCGCGCGTGGTCGGGTGCAGATCGTCCCAGAAGAGCCAGCTATCCGGGTTGACGGTGAAATTGCCCCGCGACATTCCCGTCACGTTGGTGAGGGAGAAATCCGCGGGTGCGGCGACAACCTGATTCAGAAGAGAGAAAGTATCGAGCTGGAAGATGTGCGGATGCCGCCTGCCAAAGCTGAAGTTGCGCAGGATGGAGAGGCCAAATGCCAGCACATCGTTAAAGAGGCCGGCCCCCTGGGTTCCGATCGCCGCCTGGCTGGGAGTGCCATTCAGACGGGGAGTGAGTCCCAGCGGGGGAAGATTGGCGACGAGGATCCGGGTGGCGCCCGCATCGATGAGGCGCTGCACATTCAGGACCTGCTGGATCGCCGCGTTGAAGACCTGATCGGGCGAGGTCGCGTCGAGGACATCGATTGCGCCGCCCCAGACGACGAAGAGAGTCCTGTCGGTGATTCTGGGATGGGTGGAAAGATAGTCGCTGATCTGCCGGCCGATGTTGTCAACGTTGACGGAGAGAGTGGTGCCGGTGAACGTCAACACGCTGGTGCCCCGGCCGGTGGTCGCAAAGCCATAGGCGTAGTTGGTGCCGCCGTCCAGGGAATCGACAACCGGGGGCCTGGCTGGGAACATGGCCGCGAGCTGCTCAATCCAGACACCGAAATAGTTGTGTGCCGCGGGCAATGTATCGGCGCCGTCGGTGAAGCGGCCCAGAGTGTAGTCGGCTGCGGGACCGGGAATGGGCACATGGTACTTCATCAGGCTGAGATGGGCGACGTTGCCTGTATCGGAGAGGGAATCGCCGAAGACGACGATGGAGGTGTAGTCCTGGGCACGGGCGAGCACGGCCGTGCTCGCGAAGACGAGCGCCGAAGCCAGACAGAGGATGAGGCGCGTGCGGTGAGCGGATCGTGCGGCTGGAGGAATGGCGAGTTCGGTGAGGAGAGCAGAGGAATGGGCGGGCTTACCAAACCACAGTGGGACTCGCATAGGCGTTCGCTGTCCTGAGAGGGGATTGAGGGTAGCCGGAATGCGGTGGAATCCTACGCCCGAACGGGAGGGGTCGTCAATTCCGTCTGAAGGAACGAGTGCGCGCTCTCCCGTTCTTCTCTGTCGGGCGGCACGACGGGGAAAGAATGGGCGCCACGTGCGTTATGGCTGCACCTGGTCTGCAAGGGGGATGCGGACTTCGGCGATGCAGCCCTGCGTGCCAGTGCGGTTGCGGAGGCTGATCGCGCCACCGTGGGCTTCGACGATCTGGCGGGCGAGGGCGAGTCCCACTCCGGAGCCGGACTTTTTGGTGGTGTAGAGCGGGACAAAGAGATTGTCCGGGTTGGCGAGGCCAGGGCCATTATCGGTGATCTGCATGCACACGAGGTCGCTCTCCGCTGTGGCCCGAATGGTCACTTCGGGCGCGCAGGGAGGCTCGGTGCATGTGGCGAGGCTGGCGGGCTCGCCTGTGGGGCTCCGATCCCGGAGGACAGCGCCGGGCTGAGCAGGTTCATCGAGAAGCGCAGGCATGCTGGATTCGTCGGCGCAGGCCGTGGCGGCTTCAACGGCATTGCGGACCAGGTTGATGAGGAGCTGTTCGATCTGGTCGGGGTCGGCAAGGAGGTCGACTTCGGGCGCGGAGAGGATGCGAACATCGAGACGGATTTCGAGGGAGACAACGCGTTCGAGCAGCGGCAGGAGAGGGACGCGCTTGAGCACCGGCGCGGGGAGCTGGGCAAGCTGACGGTAGGCCTGGACGAAGCGGTTGAGGGATTCGGCGCGGTTCTCGATGACGGAGAGACCGCGGTTGAGATCGCGCTGGAGTGAACTGGCCATCCGGACAGGGCTGGGGGCGGGGGCGTTGTGGCCCGCAGCGACCGGAGGCGGAAGCGGAGGGTGTGCGGCCGCAGAAGAGGAAGCAGCGGGTTCGGTGCCGTTCGAAGGCGGTGGCTGGAGGCGCGAGCGCAGGCTGCCGGCGATGGATTTGATGGGCGTCAGCGAGTTGCTGATTTCGTGGCCGATGACGCGGATGAGCCGGCGCCAGGCGAGGCGCTCCTCCTCGCGGAGCGCAGCGCTGACGTCGGAGAGCACCACCAGGGTGTGGGGGACGCCGCGCTGGCGGAAGGTACTCCGGCGGATCATCCAGCGAGCGGCCTGGGGGGAGTCGCCGGGGCGAAGCGGCGCCAGCGCGACGGATTCGGGCGGTAGGACGGCATCGCTGGGCTGGTCCAGCAGGCTGCTGAGGGAGAGCTGAACGGCGGATTTCCCGAGGTCGCGGGCGGGGAGCAGCGAGAAGACCCGCTCGGCAGCGGGGTTCACGAGGCGCAGGCGGGCGTCCTGATCGAAGGCCAGCACCGGGGCATCCATCTCGGCAATGACGCGGCGGAGGAGCGCGACGGCTTCGAGCGAGGCCACCCGCTGCGTCTGGAGGGTATCGGCGAGGGCATTGATCTCGAGAGCAAGCTGGCCGACGGAGTCTTCGCGGTTGGCTCCGCGGGCGCGGAAGGAATAATCCTCCTCGCGCAGAGAGGCGACGACGTTGGCGAGGGTCTGGATGGGACGGATGGCCTCCTCGATGAATCCGGAGAAGGCGAGCAGGAGCACGAAGAGCAGGATACCGAGGGTCGCCAGTGTCGGGCCGGTGGAGACATGAAGCAGCGCCAGGAGGGTTGCCGTGAGGCCCAGAAAGCAGAGGGCGGCGACGGTGCAGAAGATCCGCAGGCGAGCCTCGAAGGAGAGGCTCTGACGTTTTTGGTGGCGCTTGCGCGTGCGGTCGGTCATGGCTCAGGAAATCCCACATCTGCCAGATTCGGACAGATGCGGGGCGCCCGGTTGGGCTTTGATCCGCGAAGCTGCGCTAGATCCCATATTTCTCCATCCGCCGGTAGAGAGCCCCCCGGCTGAGACCGAGGGCTTCTGCCGCCTGGCTCACGTTTCCGCTGGAACGCGAGAGGGCTTTGCGGATGAGGATACTCTCCACGGATTCGAGACTCATCTCTTCGAGGGCCTGGGTGGAGGGCCGGTTCGGGGTGAGGCCGAGATCGGCAGGGTCGATCGTGGTGCCACGGGCCATCAGAACAGCGCGCTCGATGGTGTGATCAAGTTCGCGAACGTTGCCGGGCCAGGCATAGTTGAGCATGAGCTGGAGGGCGGCGGGATCAATGCCCTGCATCTGCTTGCGATAGCGCTGGGAGTAGCGGGCAAGGAAGTGGGCAGCGAGCAGGGGAATATCTTCACGGCGCTCGCGCAGGGGCGGCAAATGGATTTCGACGGTGTTCAGGCGGAAGAGGAGGTCGGCGCGGAAGCGGCCTTCATCGACTTCCTTATGGAGGTCGGCGTTGGTGGCGGAAAGGACGCGAACGTCGACGCGGCGGGTTTTGGAGGAGCCGACGCGCTCCATCTCGCCGGATTCGAGAACGCGGAGCAGCTTGGCCTGCTGGCGCAGGGGAATGTTGGCGATTTCGTCCAGGAAAAGCGTGCCCCCATCGGCCAGCTCAAAGCGGCCGATGCGGTCGGCGCGGGCGTCGGTGAAGGCGCCTTTAACGTGGCCGAACAATTCGCTTTCGAAGGTTCCTTCGGGGAGGGCTCCGGTGTTGACGGCGACGAGCGAGCGCGAGGCCCGGGGCGAGAGGGCGTGCAGGGTCTGGGCGACGACTTCCTTCCCCGCGCCATGTTCGCCGGTGATCAGGACGTTGGCGCCGGAGGGGCCGATGCGGGCGATGGTGGCGAGGACCGGCTGCATGGCCGGAGCCGTGGCAATCATTTCGGGCAGGCCCTGAGTGCGCAGAAGGCGGTTTTCGGCTTCGAGGCACTGAGCCCGGCGGAGGGCGTTGTAGAGGTCGATCTGGGTGCGGAGGATGGTCAGCAGGCGCGCATTGTCCCAGGGCTTCTGGACGAAGTCGCTGGCGCCGCGGCGCATGGCCTCGACGGCCAGCTCGACGTTGGCCCAGGCGGTCATGACAATGACGGGGAGCTGCGACTCATGCGAGCGGATCTGCGACAGCAGGTCGAGCCCCTCGCGGCCGGAGGTGGTATCGCGCGTGTAGTTCAGGTCCAGAAGCAGGGCATCGAACGAGCCGGACTTGAGCGCGTCGAGCACCATGTACGGGGAGTTGGCCTTCTCAGTGCGATAGCCTTCCGGTTCAAGCAGCAGCTCAAGCGCGTCGAGAATGTGCGGCTGGTCATCGGCAATGAGAATGCAGGGAGCGGGCCGGTCTGCACCAGATTGGGCGGCCTCAGGGCTTACGGATGGTGAGGCGGTGGACATAAGCGGCTCCAGGATACTACGGGGCGTGTGTGACTACGCCGGATTTCGCGTCGTCGATGGAGACGTGCATGCGAGCGAGGGTATCTCCGATCGCGCGGTCGATGTCGACTTTAGCCTTTTCGTAGGCGGTCTGGGCGGTGTCGAGGGCGGATTCGGCGACCGCCAGGGCATTCTCGGCATTGAGGGTGTCGACGCTGGATTTGGCGCCGAGTTGCTGCTCCTGTTTGGTGATGTCGAAGGTGCGCTCGGCGAGGTCGCGGGCTTTTTGCGCGGCCTCGACGCGCGCCTGAGCCTGCTCGAGTGCGAAGAGCGAGTTGCGAACGTCGAAGCGAATGCCCTTCTGCTGTTCCTCCGAGGTGATCTGACTCTGGCGGTACTGGAGGACGGCGCGGAACTGATCGGCTTTGGCCTGGCGGTTGCGGAGGTTGATCTGCAGGGTGAGGCCGACCTGATACTCCGGCGAGGAGTAATTGAAGGTGTTCTGGAACATGCCCGGGAAACCCTCCGGCAGGTTGGTGGAGCATTGCTCGGGACTCAGGTTGCAGTACGGATTCTTCGGCCCGGCGGTCCCGGCTCCGACGTAGAGGCCGTACATGTTGAGGGTGGGCAGAAGTTCGCTGTTGATGTCTTTCAGAGCCTGCTTCTGCACCTCGGCCTGCATCTGGTAGATGGCGACTTCGGGGCGATTCTTTTCCGCTTCGGCGATGAGGCCGTCGATGGGTTTGTTAGCGTTGGGGTCGGGCGCGCCTTTGAGGTCGAGGGGAATGACCGGCATTTCGCCAATCATAGGATCGTCGACCTTGGTGAACGCGTTCTTCATCAGCAGTTCGTTGAGGCGCAGGCTGGCGCGGGCCACGGTGAGATTGCCTTCGGCGGTGGCCACCGCGGCCTGGTCGGTCATGACCTGCATGGCCGGGATGGCGTGGAGCTGGAGCTGCTTTTCGTCGTCTGCGAGGGTCTGGTTGGCAAAGCCCAGGGATCGTGCCTTGATTTGCTCGTCCTGATAGGCGTTCACGAGATCCCAGTAAATGTTCTCGATCTGGGTAACGGTGGCGATGACCTGAGCCTTGAAGGCCAGATCGGTGATCTGCAGGTTGCGCTTCGCGATGCGGATAAATCGCTCGTTGGTGGAGAGACCGAAGCCGGCGAGAAGAGGTTGCGTGATCTCAACACCGAAATTGGAATACAGCTCAGGATTGATGCCGTTGTACGGGGAATTGCTGGTGGTGCGATAGCTGAGATACTGGGCGGAAATGTTGGTGCCCATCGGGAAAGACTCGGAAAAATTGGCCAGGCCCTGAATGGTGTTGGTTCGGAGGACCGGTGTGCCGGCCAGAAACTGGTTGGCTTCCTGGACGACGGTGTGATCGTCGTAGCCCTTGAAGGTGAGATACGGATCGAAGGAGGAAACCGCCGTTCCCGCACCAAGGGTCGACGTCACGATGCCGCCGGTGCCGGCGGAGTACCCTGCTCCGGAGGAGCCACCACCGCCGCCGCTGGAAGCACCGAATCCACCCTGGGTGGACTGCGCAATGGCAGTGTTAACGCCGTTGGCGGGGCTGCCGGCCTTGGTGCGCAGGATGTCGGTCTGGGCCACGGGGAAGTTATAGCGGAAGTAGGCCAGATCGAGGTTGTTCTCGATGGCGAGCGCGATCGCATCCTGGAGCGAAATATAGAGCTTGCCATCGCGGATAAGATTTTCGAGGCGCGGCGAATTGTGGAGGTCCAGGGGCGGCGCGGTGCTCGGCATATAGGCGGAGAAAGGGTTGCGCGAGTGCGGCATCTCGACGCGGAAAGCCTGGGGGGGCGCGATGGAGAGTTGCTGCTCCTGCTGCTCCTGCTGGGCAAGTGTGGGGGTCTGCTTCGGCGGCACCGCAACCGGCGTCGGCGCGATGGGATTGGACTGGGGCACGTTCTGCGCGGGCGGCGGCGCTGGTTGGCCGAAGCCGGGAGAGACGAGGAGGAGAGCGCAGAGCACAAAGCACAGAGCGCAGAAAATGCCTGAGGTGTTCAGGGTGCGTGCATTCAGGAACCTTGGGCCGATCACGATGCGGTAACCTCCACGCCGAGATTCGGATTGGAGGTATCGGAGACGAGCCAGCCGTCGCGCACTTCGACGACGCGGCTGCCGTAGGCCGCATTGATTTCGGAGTGCGTGACCTGGACGATGGTGGTCCCCTGCTGATTCAGCTCGCGGAACAGCTCCATGATCTCTTTCGCCTGGCTGGAATGCAGGTTGCCGGTGGGTTCGTCGGCAAGCAGCAGCGCCGGTTTGTGGATCACGGCGCGCGCTACGCCCACCAGTTGCTGCTGTCCGCCGGAAAGCTGGGAAGGGAAGAGGTCTTTCTTGCCGACGATGTTGAAGCGGTCGAGCGTGTCGGCCACCAGTCCCTGGCGCTGCGCGCGGGGAATATCCTTGTAGGAGAGTGGGAGGTCGATGTTCTCCTGGACGGTGAGATCGTCGAGCAGGTGATAGCTCTGGAAGACCATCCCGACATTGCGCTTGGCGAGCTCGGCGCGCTGGCGGCGATTCAGCTGGTGGACGGCGTGGTCCCGAAACCAGTATTCGCCCAGCCACTGGTCATCAAGCAGGGCAAGCACATTCAGAAGCGAGGACTTGCCCGCGCCTGAGGGGCCCATGATGGTGAGGAATTCGCCTTCCTGGATCTGCATGTTGACGCGGCGCAATACCCATGTCTGGCCGGCGCCGGTTTTGTAACTGCGTTCGATATTTTTTAGCTGAATCATGTCTCGTTCCGATGTTGTTTTTTCACAGCCCGAAAACAAACACACCCCACCTGTCCGCGAACACGGCTGGGGTTCGCGGCCGTCCCGCTACCTGACTTCGAGAACCTGTTCCAGCGATTCGCCTTCGGCAACGACCTTGCCGTCGAAGAGGTGAATCTGGCGATCGGCGTGGCGGGCGAAACGCGGGTCGTGCGTGACCATGCAGATGGTCGCGCCTTCGCGATGCAGATTCTGCAGCAGCTCCATCACGGCTTCGGCGTTGCGCGAGTCGAGGTTACCGGTCGGCTCGTCGGCAAGCAGGATCGAAGGCGATCCGGCGAGGGCGCGGGCCACGGCCACGCGCTGCTGCTGACCGCCGGAGAGCTGCGACGGGTAGTGGCGAATGCGGTGCGCCATGCTGACGCGCTCAAGCGACTCCTGCACGCGGCGCTTGCGCTCGGCCGAGGACATGCCGGAGCGGTAGGTAAGGGGCAGCTCGACGTTCTCGTACACCGTAAGGTCGCCGATGAGATTGAAGCTCTGGAAGATGAAGCCGATTTCCTGGTTGCGAATCCGCGAACGCTGCGAGAAATTCAGGTTCTCGACGGAATGGCTGTTGAGCGTGTAGCTGCCGCCGGTGGGCGTGTCCAGCAGCCCGATGATGGAGAGCAGCGTGGATTTGCCGCAACCGGAGGGGCCGGAGATGGCGACGTATTCGCCCTTGTTGATCTTCATGTGGACGCCGGACAGCGCGTGCGTCTCGATCTCGTCGGTGTAGAAGACCTTGGTGAGGCCTTCGATTTCGATCAGTGCCTGATGATTCTCCATGCCCTCTCTCCAGTTCTTGAGATTCTGCGACTCTTAGTCGAGACGTACTTTGTCGGTTGCATCGTAGCGGGACATATCGGAAAGGATCACGCGATCTCCTTCGTTCAGCCCGCTGAGGATCTGAATCTGGGTGACTGAGGCTCTGCCGACTTTCACCTGCACCCGGGTGGCGGTCTTGCCGTCCGGACTGATGCGGAAGAGGCTGATGGTGCTGTTCTCGTTGCCGAACGCCGGGCGTCCCACGTAGAGCACATCGCGCAGGCGTTCGAGATCGATGGTGCCGTCCACGCTCAGCTCCGGAACCGCCCCGGGCGGCAAGGGGCCGTCCATAGCTACGTCAACCGTGCGCGTTCCGTTCAATACAGAGGGGTCAATTCTGGTCACGCGGCCGGGAACAATGCCGTTGTGGGTGTCGATTTCCGCCGGCTGGCCGAGCTGGATATCGTGGGCCTGGGTTTCGGCGATCTGCAGGGCGGCCTTGAGCTTTGAGGGGTCGATGACCTCCGCGACGGAGGTTCCGGCGGTGACATGCTGGCCGACCGAGACGGGGGTAGCCAGAGAAGCCAGGACGCCGGAGATGCCGGCTTTTACCTGGAGGGCGTCTTCCTGGCTCTGGTAGAGGGCGAGCTGTGCCTTCGCCTGGTCGATTTTCGTCTGCGACGAGGCCAGCTGGACTTTGATGGCCTGCTCGTTCACCTCGAGCTGCTGCAGGCTGATCTGATGCTGGGCGGTAAGTTGCTCGGCGCTGCTCCTCGACTGGTTGTACTGGATGCCGCTGATCACGCCAAGGGAATACAGCTGTTTGTCCGTGTTTGACTGCAGCTCTGCCTGGCTGTACTGAGCGTTGATCTGGGCCGCCGTAGATTTCTTATCCATGAGCGTGCTCTGCAGCGACGCCTGGAGGCTCTTGTAGTCGGCCTCGGCCTGCTTGACGGCCAGTTGCGCGTTGAGCAGCTCCTGCTGGAGCTGTGGATCGGCCAGATCCATCAGGACCGTATCGGGCTGGACTTTGGTGCCGGGGAGGACCCGGATGCGGACCACAGTCGCGTCGGTCTGCGCGGGGATGAGTTCGATGCTGTCTTCGCGGGGAACCAGAGTGCCGAGGCCGCGGACCTGAACCACCATATCGCCGCGCTTCACCGTGTCCGGCCAGATGGTGCTGGCGTCCACGGTGGGCACGGCCGGCTTGAGGCGCATGACTGCCCACGCGGCGGCGGTGACACCGAGGACCACCACAATGGAGAGGATGATCTGGCGGCGGAGCTTCTTCTTACGTATGTCGGGCCGAGCGATGTCCATTGCCGAGGAGAAGTGCATGTGCGGCACCATTCGATCCAGCGCCGCAGGTAGCTGACGCAGAAGGAGTTGGATCGCTCGCGGCGGATTGGGAAGAGGGCGGAGCTGGCCGTTTGCGAAACCCGGTGTCCGTTTCCGGACAGTTGGGGCAGATTATGCTCCCGTCGTGATCGCCGGTGCAGCACGGCAGCAACCAGGCCCGTTGGCCGAAGAGGGCACCTGGACAGCCGGGCCACAGCCGATTTCCGGGGCACCGTGCCTGCAGACCCGCGATGCGTTGCGCTTTGCGGAAATCCGCATCCGTCATGCGCCGCTGCGAGATGCCTATAGTAACTCGAGTGAGTGTAACGAAAGACCACAATTGACCTCACATAGATAATCTCTCGATTACTTCCGTCGGAAGACTCCATCTGCGATTCCGGGAGCCGATCGACAAGGCTCCGCTGCTCAGAATAACGAGGCGTCGGCCTAAGTCAAATGTTTTGTGCTATGAAATGGTTTTCAGCGGTGTAGCACCAAAGGAACATACGATCACACCAAAGGTGATGACCAGACGGGTCATCTTCGTTCTAATCTATTCCGGAAAAACCTGCGGTACGCGGGATGGTAACACGAGCGACTCTTGGGTCAGGTCCCACCCGTTCAGAGCTTCCCCCGGGCTCCACAGCGCGGGTGCGGATCGTTTGAATCGCTGCTTTTTTGCGGGAGGGCTTCGCCCACATGCGCCACCTTGCTCTTTATCGCTCCCCGGGATTCAGAATCGGCATTCGGCGATGGAATGCAGTTTTCGTTGTGCCGGTTCTTTGCTGCTCACCAATTTGGCTTGCGGGCTGCGGCGGTGTGGCATTGAATGCGGTCGGCTCTGCAAAGACTGTGACCACCGGCGTGCTGGTAGCCTCGTCGAGTGCGATCGGTTTTGGCGCCGTCCCCATTGGGCAAACGGCAAACAGCACCGTTTCGCTGAGCAACAATGGGTCGGCGGCGGTCCGGATCTCCCAACTGGCTGTGACCGGGCAGTTTTTCTCAGTCGGGAATCAGCCGGTTCTCCCGCTGACGGTGGCCAGCGGCGGTTCTTACAAGCTGACTGTGCAATTTGCGCCGGGCGCTGCGGGAGCAGCGTCAGGCAGCCTCACCATCGCCAGCAATGCCTCCAATGCAGGCACGGCGACAGTTGGACTGAGTGGAAGCGGAGAGGCTGCCGTTGGAGCCATTGAGTCGTTTGCCTGCGCGACGTCTTCGATGACGGGAGCCGGGACCGATGCCTGCACAGTTTCGCTGACGGCGGCGGCCCCAGTTGGCGGACTGACGGTGAATCTGTCCAGCAGCAGTGGATCGGTCACCGTGCCGGGAGCCGTAACGGTGGCAGCCGGCGCAACCAGCGCCGGTTTTACGGCCTCCGTTGCGGCCATCACTTCCACCCAGACAGCGACCCTGACCGCGAGCGCGGCGGGGCTTTCGAAGACCTTTGCCCTGGAACTAGCCGCGGAGACGCCGGCCCTGAGCGTGAGCACGACCAGCCTGAATTTCGGGGATGTGCAGGTGAATCAGCCGGGTGGCCCGCGAGCGGTGACGCTGATTTCATCGGGCACAGCTCCGCTGACCATCCGCACGGCGGCGGTGACGGGGGCAGGATTCACGATCTCCGGTGTGAGCTTCCCGGTGACTCTGAATCCTGGACAAACGGCGACGTTGTCGATCCAGTTCGCTCCCGCTTCCGCGGGAGCGGTCAGTGGAGCAGTGACGCTCTCCTCGAATGCCCTGTCGGACGGCACGGCGGTGATCGGTCTGAGCGGAACGGGAGACGCGATGCCAGGCGTGCTGAATGCGCTTTCCTGCAGCCATGGATCGATGACGGGAGCCGGGACCGACGCCTGCACAGTTTCGCTGACGGCGGCGGCCCCAGTTGGCGGACTGACGGTGAATCTGTCCAGCAGCAGCGGATCGGTCACCGTACCGGGAGCCGTAACGGTGGCAGGCGGCGCAACCAGCGCCAGTTTTACGGCCTCCGTTGCCGCCGTCACTTCTGCCCAGACAGCCACCCTGACCGCGACTGCGGGAAGTGTTTCGAAGACCTGCGCTCTGCAACTGAATGCGGCAGAGGCAGCTCTGACTCTCAGTTCCGCTAATGTTGGGTTTGGCAGCGTGAGCGTGAACACGCCATCGACCCAGTCCGTGACGCTTACGTCCAGTGGGACGGCTCCGCTGACCATCAGCGCCGCCGCAGTGACGGGAGCCGGATTCACCCTGTCGGGTGTGACTCCGCCGCTGACTCTGAACCCCGGACAAACCGCGACCCTGAACATTGAGTTCGACCCAACGAGCGCGGGAGGGGCAACCGGCTCCGTCCTGCTGACCACGAATGCCGCTTCAGCCGCTGCGGTGTCGATCGGCCTGAACGGTACGGGGCAGGCAGTGTCCTATGAGGTTGACCTCACCTGGAATGCTCCGGCCGATTCCACCGATCCCATAGAGGATTACAACGTGTACCGGGCGGTTGCAGGCAGCTCCTCGTATACGCTGGTGAATACCTCGCCTGACAGTTCCATGACCTATCGGGACACGACGGTCCGGAATGGCACCGCCTATGACTACATGGTGGAAAGCGTCGATGCGACAGGGGTTGAGAGCGCTCCCTCAAATATCTACAGCGTGACGATCCCGTAGGCGTACGGGATCTCTTTCCGCTTCGCGATTACAGCAGTCGGTCAGTATCCGGCGGAGACTGCCGCATCCTGCAGCCTTTCTTTCACCAATCCGACAATCTGCTGGTGAATTTGCTCGATGCTCCGATCTCCCTGAATGGTGACAACACGGTCCGGCTCGCGGGCGGCGATCTCCTGGTATTTCTCGAAAACGCGGCGGTGAAACGGAAGGTTTTCGCCTTCGAAGCGGCCTTCGTCTTTGCCGTTGCCAGCCGCCCGGCTGTTCCGGCGGCGGGCGCGAGCGAGGGAGCGATCGAAGTCGGCGAGGAGAAGGATGGTGAGGTCCGGATCGAGACCGCCGCACATGACCTGATGCATGCGCAGGACGGGCTCGCTGCCGAGCTGGCGCCCCCCGCCCTGGTAGGCTTCGGTGGAATCGGTGTAGCGGTCGCACAGGACGATGCGGCCGGCGCCGAGGGCAGGGCGGATGACTTCCCCGAGGCACTGCGCCCGGTCGGAGAACATCAGGCCCAGTTCGGCCATGGCATCGAGCCGCTCCGTACGGGAATCAAGGAGCAGGGCGCGGATGCGGTCGCCGATGCGGGTGCCTCCGGGCTGGCGGGTGACGGTGATGCGCAGCCCCTGCGCCTCAAGATGGGCCGCGAGCCTGCGCAGCTGGGTGGACTTGCCGGAGCCGTCGAGGCCCTCAAAGGTGAGGAAGAATCCCCGGGACATGGAAACAGCCTACAGGGTGCGCGTTGCCGGATAAAGCCCTGGCGGTTGGGGAAAGGTTCCGGGTGCTGCCTTGTTGAGCGGTGGCTCGGCGTTCCCCGGGCTACGGCCAGGAGGCGATCACGACCTCCTCCCAGGAACTCCAGAGCAGCCAGCTCCCCGCCATCAGCAGCAGAGGCGAGGTGAGGACACCGGCCACCCGCTGGTGGTAAATCAGGGAGCCAATGATGTGCATGCCCGCGTTGAAGAGCCCGACGATCAGCGCCAGAGGCAGGGCGACGACGCGCAGCCAGTGGACGCCCTGGAAAGCAAAGGGCGAGAGCAGAAACAGCACCGTGATTCCGGCGGTCAGACTGCCGATCCAGACGCGCAGCGTGAAGACCGGAACGGGCACATGATAGCGGCGACGGAGAGCCAGCGCGTTGGGATTGTAAAGGGTGAGGAAGTCGTGGGCGGCCTCGTCCCAGACGTGGAGAGCAACCACCAGGACAAAAGCAGTCCACGCGAGGCCGAAATTCCAGTCGAGGGCATCGCTCGGTGTCCAGTTGATCATCGGAGCACCTCTGGCCGGTAGTGTACCCCGAGGCCGGGTTGCGGAGCAGCCTCGCCCCAGCTTCGTTTGCGCGTGGTTACACTGGTGATTTGGATCGGATCAGGAGGAATATGCATTTTCGCTTCGCCCCGCTCTTCGGCCTTCTCCTGGCTGCCAGCCTTTCTCTTCAGGCGCAAAGCTCGGAGAATCCAATTCGGATCACCGCGGATCTGACCGATGCTCCGCGCAGGATCATTCACGCGGAGATGACGATCCCCGTCCAGCCCGGGCCGCTGACTCTGCTCTATGCGAAGTGGATTCCCGGCGAGCATATGCCGGATGGTCCTGTCGATAATCTGGCGGGGCTGTTCATTACGGCGAGCGGACAGCAGCTGCCCTGGGTGCGGGACGATCTGAACATGTACGCGATTCACCTCACCGTACCCCAGGGCGTGACGTCGCTGGATGTGAAGGATGATTTTCTGGCAACGGCGCCGCCCAGCGGCTTCTCTGCCGGAGCGTCCACGAGCGCGAATCTGGCGGTGCTCAGCTGGAACGAGGTTGTGCTGTATCCGGCGGGGCACCACCGGGCTGCGGACATTTTCGTCGAGCCTTCGGTCATTCTGCCTGATGGATGGAAGTACGGCACCGCACTCACCAGGACGGCGGAGAACGGGGGCAAGGTCAGCTTCCAGACGGTTTCGCTGGAGCAGCTCGTCGATTCGCCTCTGCTCACGGGGCGGTATTTTGTGGAGTTTCCGCTGGCTCCGGAGGTGACTCCGAAACATTACCTCGACATTGCCGCCGATGGGCCGGAGGATCTGAGGCTCAGCCCGGACACGCTGGCGGCTTACAGCAATCTGGTCCGCGAGACGGGGGCGCTCTATCAATCGCGCCACTACGAGAGCTATCACTTCCTCGTCACGGCCAGCGATCAGGTGGCGCACTTTGGCCTCGAGCATCACCAGTCGAGCGACGATCGCGTGCCGGAGAAGACGTTCGTCGATCCGAATCTGCTGCTGCTGTCCGCCGACCTGCTGCCGCACGAGTTCACGCATTCGTGGAACGGAAAATACCGGATGCCGGCGGGGCTGGCGACCGGCAATTACGAAGATCCGATGATCGGGAATCTGCTGTGGGTCTACGAGGGACTCACGGACTACCTGGGCAATGTGCTGGCTGCGCGGAGCAAAATCGAGACGGCGGCGCAGTATCGCGATTACCTGGCGAGCACGGCGGCGCAGATGGATTACCGGCCGGGACGGACCTGGCGCGATCTGCAGGATACAGCGACGGCGGCGCAGATCCTCTATGAGACGTCGGATGCGTGGGATAACTGGCGGCGAAGCACGGATTATTATCCCGAGGGCGACCTGGTTTGGCTCGATGTGGATACCACCATCCGCAAGCTGACGCACGATAAGAAGAGCCTGAACAACTTCCTGGCGCTCTTCGAAGGAGCCGGCGGCAACACGCCCCCGAAGGTGGTGCCGTACCACTTCTCTGACGTAGTGAATACGCTCAATGAGGTGGTCCCCTATGACTGGGCCGGCTTTCTGCGGGAGCGCCTGACGAGCAGGTCGCCGCATGCGCCTCTGGATGGGATCGAGAACGGCGGCTACAGGCTGGCTTTCACCGATCAGCCGAGCGGCTATACCCAGGCGCGGATGGCAGCTACCGGGATCACGCCGGAGTGGTGGTCGATTGGTATCAACGTGGGCAGCGATGGGCGCATCTCGGACGTGCTGGTGGGATCGCCGGCCGACAAGGCGAAGCTCGGACCGGGGATGCAGATCATCGCTGTCAACGGACGGCAGTACAGCGGACAGCTGCTGAGCGACGCCATCGCCGAGGCGAAAGGGAACAGCGTGCCGATCTCCCTGATTGTGGCGAATACCGGGACCTATCGCGTGGTGGGGATCGATTATCACGGCGGATTGCGCTTCCCGCATCTCGTGCGGGTGGATGGAACGCCGGACTATCTGGATCAGATTCTCAAGCCGATGACGAAGGGCAGCCGATAATGGCCTGGCCGGAAGCCGGAGCCCCAACGGTCAGTTGGCGCAGGTGGCCGCGGAGTTCTGCTGCTGCGCGAAGGTAAGAAGAGTCTCGGCAGCCTGTTGTCCGGTGCGAATGCAGTCGGGAACGCCGATGCCCTGATACGCGTTGCCGGCAAGGGCGAAGCCCGGGAGATGGGCGACGGTTTCGCGCACCTGCTGCATGCGCTCAAGGTGGCCGACCCCATACTGCGCCATCGCCTTGCGCCAGCGATGAATGCGAACGAAACTGGGCTGGGCTCGGAGGCCGAGGACCTCGGAGAGTTCACGGAGCGCGGTTTCGGTCAGGGCAGCGTCGGATTCTTCGAGGAGACGGTCGTTGCCGGTACCGCCCATAAAACAGCGGAGCATGCCTTTACCGGCGGGCATGCGGCCGGCAAATTTCGCGTGGACAAAGGTGCAGGCCAGCATTCTGCGCTTCTCTGTGGCTGGAACGAGATAGCCGAAGCCCGGCGGCAGGCCGTGCAGGCGTTCGATGTCGTAGCCCAAGTTCACCGTGATCGAGGAACTGTAAGGAACCTCGGCGAGAAGATCGGCAAGCAACCGGTCAACGGGGCGAAGCAGGCTGGCTGCCGTCCAGGCCGGCAGGGCAACGATCAGCCCATCGAAGCTCTCCTGGCCGGAGGCGGTTTCGAGGGTCCAGCCGCAGGAGTAGGTGCAGTCGGGTTTCGGATCTGTGCAGTACTCGCTGTTATGAACGATGGAGCGGACGGGCGTGCTGAGGTGAATCGATCCCGGCGCAAGCCGGGCGGCGACGGCGTCGACCATCTGCTGCATGCCGCCGCGGAGAGTGGTGAAGAGGGATCGCGCCCGGGCGGCTTCTGAATTCCTGGACGGACGATTGGCGCCGGAATGGGGCGCCCCGCCCTTCTTCCTTGCCGCCAGCATGGCGCGGGAGAGGCTGCCGTGCTTCTCTTCCATCTCCACCATGCGCGGCAGGACAGCACGAACGCTAAGCTGCGAGGCGTCGCCGCCGTAGACGCCGGAGAGCAGCGGCGAGACCAGCCGGTCGACGGTTTCCTGGCCGAAATGGCGCCGGGTCATCGCGGCGACGGATTCATCTTCGGTGGCTGGGGCCGGGGGGAAGAGGAATTCGCGGGCCATGCGCAACTTCGTCGACCAGGAGAAGAGCGGGGTCAGCGCGGTGGGGAAGAGCTTCGTGGGCACCATGAACATCAGGCCGTCCGGGAGCGAGATCAGGCGGTTGCGGACGAGGATGTAAGTCCTGCGCTCGGCGTCATTGGAGCCGAGCAGCTGGTCGCCGAGCCCGAGTTCGCGGCACAGTTCGGCGGCGGCGGGCTTCTCGGTCAGGAACGAATCGGGACCACCTTCAACGACGCAGCCGTCGATGGTCTCCGAGGCAACCACACCCCCGAGGCGCCCGGAGCCTTCGTACAGGTGGTATTCGATGGGCTGGCCGGAGCGGCGGGCCTTTTCCAGAGTCCATGCGCTGCTCAGACCGGCAATGCCACCGCCGATGATGGCGATGCGCCGGGTCGACGATTGAGGTTCTGACTCCACAAAAGCCTCAGGGGCTCAAGCCCATCTGGATTGGTGGCGGCCTCGGCACGACTCATGCTGTGCCCTGATACAAGGGGTTCGCGTTGAAGCCATTTTGCGACTCGTACGATCGAGCCCCGGGTGCCTGCTGTCCCGTGTCTCTTACGTGCGAGCGGCTTCTAACTGAATGAGATCATGAGCGACGCAGCCAGGGGAAGTCTGCCGCTGCTCTTCGGCGGCAGGCTGGTAACCGCGCGGCTGATAGATGCAGCAGGGCTCCTCGGCCATGATGTCGCCGGTGACGGCATAGGCGCGGGCGCGGGATCCGCCGCAGATGTTGCGGAATTCGCAGGCGCCGCACTTGCCGCGGAGCTGGTCGGAGTCGCGGAGTTTTACGAAGATCGGCGACTCCTGGTAGATGTGTGCGAGCGTGTCGGTGTGCAGGTCGCCGCCTTCGATGGGCAGGAATCCGCTGGGATAGACCTTGCCGATGTGGGAGATGAAGACGAAGCCGCGACCGTCGTTGACGCGCTTGGTAGCCCAGCCGACGGCCTTGTCTTCGGAGCCGGTGCCGGGGTGGCTGGCCCAGCCGTGATGGCCTGTGGGGCGCGCTCCGGCGTCGTCGTGGATGCCGACGGTGGGACGCCCTTCCTTCATGCGCTGCTGGATGAGATAGCGGCGGTAGTGCATGGCTTCGGTGGTCTTGATGGCAAAGGGGACCCGTTTGGTAAGATCCCACATTTTGGCGAAGACGTCTTCGAACTCCTGGCCGGTGAGCAGGTCGGCCAGCTGGCCGCGCCCGACGGGCACGAGGAAGAAAAAGCTCCACATCACGATCTGTTTCTCGGTCAGCAGGACGGAGAGGCGGTCGAGGTCGGTGATATTCAGACGGCTGACGACGGTGTGTACCTGAATGGGGAGCTTTGCCTCGTTGGCCCAGTGGATGGCCTGAACGGTGCGTTCCCAGGTTCCGGGGATGCCGCGGATCGAGTCGTGAATTTCGGGGACGGACCCGTCGAGGCTCACGGCCAGGCGCGCCAGGCCGGAATCCTTCATCCGGAAGATTGCGTCGCGGGTGAGCAGCGGGGTAGCGCTGGGAGTCAGCGCCGCGTGAACACCCTTGCCCGCGGCATGTTCGATGAGCTGAAAAATGTCGGGCCGCTTCAACGGGTCACCGCCTGTGAAGACAAAGAGCGGCACCTGCAGGTCGGCGATCTGGTCGATGAGGTTCAGGCCCTCGGCTGTGGTGAGCTGGCTGGGGTGGGCCAGTGGCTGCGCGGAGGCGCGGCAGTGCTTACAGGCGAGATCGCAGGCCTGCGTTACTTCCCAGATGGCCAGGAAGGGCGCGCGGTCGTAGTCGAGGGATGTCATGGCCTGGCGGATGTCCATGACCCTAGAAAAGCAGGATTGGCATGGCATCGGATGTGATTGAAGTCACATGACCAGCGGGTAGCCTGTGGGGAAGAATTCTCGACTCGAGTCCGAATCGTGGTATGCCGCGTGCCCCCCCGCCCAGCAGGCCTGCCGAGGGGGGCGGATGGTGGTGTTCCTGGCCGGGTGTGGTTCAGGTGAACCGGGAGCCTGGTCCGAACGGAGCCGAAAGGCGTCGTTCGGGTCTGGGTGGCGCGGGGTGGAAGCAGGCAATCCGGGGCCTGTCCAGGGCCGCCTCCAGGCGGGCGAGATTTTGCTCGACGATGCGCCGAACTTGCGCGGCTTCTCCCAGGGCTCGCAGATTGAGCAGCAGTTCGTGTCCCAGGGCCGGGGAAGCATCGAGCATACCTTCCACCTCAGGCTGCTGGCCGTTGGCACAGATGGCGGCCCTCACGAAGCCTGTCTCCGCCTGGGCAATGGCCTTGAGGTGGACGATCCCGATTCCAGCCGCTGTCAGATCGGCATCGAGCCGGTCCAGGAAGGGGCCCAGGATGAGGGCTGGAGAGGCGGGAACGCGAGGCGTAATGCCGACCTGCAAATCGAGCCAGGCAAGGGCGGCCTCGGCGCGTGCGTACTCTTCATAATCGATGTCCAGCGCGTGCGCCCCGGAAGACAGATCGCCGGCAAGCACCTCGTTCAACCATGCCGGAATCCCCTGACCGGTCTTTGCGCTGATCTGCCGCACACCATCGGTGCGGATTTCGGCCGGGGGCTGCGGGCAGATATCGGATTTGGTGAAGCAAATCAGGTCGGCCTCTTCCATCTGCCTGCGGAAGAGATAAGAGAGATGTGCGTCGGCATTGTCGCGCAGCAGAGCCTCGGCCCGCTGCGGATCCACCAGCACGGTGAAAGGAGCGATGCGGAAGCCAGATCCGGATTCCTGCAGAGGCCGCAGAACGGTGGCTGAGAGATCCGTGCAGCTGCCTGCCGGTTCGGCGAAGATGACATCGGGGGCGTGCTGCCGCACCTGATCGATGACCCGCACCAGATCGGAGAATCTGCAGCAGAAGCACCCTCCCCTGACCTCTCCCCAGTCGAGGCCGTGCAGGGCCGCATAATTGCTGTCGACCAGAGCATCGCCCTGGTCATTCAAAATAATGGCGCTGCGCACACCGCGCCGCCGGAGTTCCTTCCCCGCGGCCAGCAGCAGGGAAGTCTTGCCCGCGCCCAGAAACCCACCCACCAGAACGATCCACGGTCTCGCGGTCACGACCCCACCTGAAGCGCGAGGCTCTGGCCGGTGCTGATCGCGAGTCGATCGGTGAAGCGGAAGATCGTTCTCTGGCCGGATTTCTCGCTGCTGTGGGAAACCGACGTGCTCCCGATGCAGGCCGAGGTCACCGTGCCTGCGCCGCCGATTTCGCAGCTGTGGCAGGGAAGATTGCCGGCGAGAACCTCCAGCGTGAAGCGCGTGTCTGCTCCGGCGCTTTGGGAGGAGAACGTGCCCCACCCTGTCGCCGTGGACCAGAAGCAGCGGAAGTCGTCGTGCGGGATGCGGGGAACGGCCACAACGGCAGCCTGTTGTCCGTCATAGTCGAATCCGCTGAGGGCGACCACGCTGGACCACGAGGCCATGGCGCGCGCGTAGTGATGGCCGCATTCAGCCTCATCCCAGGGGTTGCGTTTCTCGCCGTCATAGCGGGCGCGAATATTCCCGATACATTCGACACCCTGCTCCGCCATACCCGAGTAAATCATCAGGGCCGCGGTCGAGTGCTCGAAGCCGGTCATCACTTCCGCGAAGTAGGGGAAGGGAAGACGCGGCCGCGTAGCTCTTCCATAATCGCAGATGACCATAGCGGCTTCGTCGTTCAGAGCGAAGGTTCGCTCGACGTTATCGTGGTCCGCCAGCGTGCGTTTGTAGTTATAGCTGTAGATCGAATCAAGAGTCCTGCGAACCTGATCCGCGGAAACCAGATCGCCGAGCCCTGCGACATGGGCAAGGTACTGCCCCATCAGCTGGTCGATCAGACACCCTTTGCCGAGCTGGAGTTGCGGGTCTTCAGGGTTGAATCCGCTGGTCCCGATGCGGAGACTGGGATGAATCTGGCTCATCGAAAATCCCCGGATCTGCTGGATGTAGAACTCGGAGTTGAAGAGATTGGCTTCAATCCAGCCGCGGCCCTGCCTGAAGAGATTGCCGTACTCCTGCTCTGCTGCTTTGTCGCCCATGGCCACGGACATCTCTTGGCCGGCCCGCAACGCGCCGAGATAGTAGATTCCGCACAGAGGGTTGGGACCAAAGAAGGCCACATCGTAGGTGTTGTTCTGCACCCCTACGGCCACGCCGCTCTTAGCCGGATCCCACCCATCCGGCACCCAGGCGAAGGCCAGCGCGCGGCGCACGTGCGGCCACATCGTCTCGAGCCATGTGCAGTCGCCGGACAGTCGCCAGTCGAGATACGCATGCAGGATCTGACCCATGTGCCCGTCCGCGGCGATGATCTCGTCACGCTTAATGCCGTCAGGGAGCAGTTGCCGCGCATGAATACCGCCCTCCTCATCCTGGGAGAAGCCGAATGCCGCTTTGCGGAGCGACCGCGCAAAGGAGGGAAAGAGAAAATTGGTCGCGGTTTCATAGCTCCACACATGCGTACAGTTGCCGTAGCAGCACCCCCGGGTGTCGTCGCTGCCCTCAAAGCCGTGGAATTCTCCATCCGCCGTGCGGAAACAGGTGGTGGAAGCCAGGGTCGAGAGGTTTGCGCTCGCGGCTTCCTTCACAACGTCCGGGATGGTGCTTTCCCGGAATGCCTTCACAAACTCGGCGGTCTTTTCTTCCAGCTGCTCCAGATTCTTTGCCGTATACGCCGCCGCGTCCCATGCGTCGCCGAATCGTGTCGCGTAGAAATTGCCGATCACCGTCTGCTCTTTGCCTGGCGGGGAGCTCCACCCGCACCACTCCGGAGTTCGATTGGGAAAATGCCATGCGAGCAGGAATGTGTAGTCGCCGGACTCGCCCGGTGCCAGAGTTCGAGCGACGCAGAGTGAGCCGACAACATTCCTTTCGGGCGATTCGGCACCCAGAGATCCGGCCGTGGAGAACGCGTCCCAGAACAGGAGCGGCGAGTTCCACCACGAGGCCTTTGGCCAGCCGCGCCAGTGCGTCATGCGCGCGCCCGGCTCGACAAGGGCTGACAGCGCGAAGGTTCCCCGCATGGGATCGCTGCCGGCCAGTCCCGGATTGCTCATCAGCAGCCCGGCGAGATTGCTTTCTGTGCGGTATTCGTTATTGCGCCTGTCCGCCGTCGCGGAGAGCCGGGGCGCGCCCGCCATGACGGGGTTATCGATGCAGAAGGCAAGGGAAGCTTCGACCGGTGCGGCTCCCGGGTTATGGAGACGATAGCGAAGGATCGCAACCGGCAGCCCGGAATCGTCGGGAGTATGAGGGATGAGGGGAGAAAACGCCTTCAGGCTCGCCTTGACCGGAAGCGCCGGATCTTCAAATTCGATATGGGCCAGCGGATATTCACCCCGGAAAGTCGCCCCCCGCAGCCGGCTCAGCCCGGGGGCGTTCTGCCATCCGAGACCATCCTGGCCCTGATAAGGGGGCAGGATTTGCGCTTCGAGCACGCGAGCCACGGGAGCGGAGTTTCCTGCCCGGACCCAGATGGACGGAAATGCGTATGTGGGCGAGTAGCCCTGGTTGGGCCGGTTGAAAATCTCCCAGTCGCGCAGTTGTCCGCGCCCGCCCAGTCCCAGACTGCCGGCCCCGGCGCCGCCCAGGGGGAACGAGATCATCTTCAGCTTCGATCCGCTGAAGGTTCGAGGGAAAGAGATACCGTCGCTCGGGCCCGAGGCCGATGTGGTGAGCGGCGGCGCAGGCGAACCTGCCTGCTCCGCCTCGGCTGGTAAAGACCAGCGACCGGCCTGAGTGGCTGCTGTAATCGCTCCTGCGGCCTGCTTCAGAAATCTGCGGCGAGGCACATTCATGGCATTAACTCCCTGGAGGGCATCTTGTCGAAGGAAGGTCGGCAAAGAAACTACGATTCTACGCCGCATGATCGCTGCGGCAGCGCCGGGGCCAGGACAGGCGCATGGAGCTCTCTTTCCTTCGGTCCGGCGGCACTGGGCGATTCCCGGAGCGGCGTTGTGTTCCAGGCGCCCGAACGCGCTGCCAGGCGGGACCGAGTCAGGCTGTTCATGGCCGCAACCAGGTGTCGGAGCACCGGATCGCGCAAAAAGATTCGTCCCCACCTGGCCGCTTTGAGCAGCTCGGATCCTAAGGCCCCAGCTTCGCTGGACGCAGAGCCCGCTCCTGTCTCTGCCCCTCAGGGTTGAGGACGGTTGCGGGGTGCGTTTTTTTCTGTTGCGAGAAGCCGCTGCCCAAAGGTCTGCAGGAAGTCCGTGGCGGCAGCCAGCGCGCGCAGGCTCTCTTTGCTGGTGAGCCGGCGCAGCAGGCCCAGGAGGGTCACGGGCTTCGCTCGCGGGCTGGTTGCAAGAGTAATTCCTTCCGGAATGGCCTCGAAAATGGGCTGAAAGCAGCCGGTCTCGATTCTGCCGAGAATCCGCCACCAGGAGAGCAGATTCCGTATTGCGCGAAGCGCCTCGGGCGTACTCGCATTCCTGGCCAGTGTTTCCAGTATCTCGTCCTGCGTGCTCAGCACGCCGCGCGCAAGATCCAGCAGCCCCCGCTCGTGCATCTCCTGCAGCAGTTCGAAGGCCGCCAGAATGGCTTCGGCGTGCGCTTCCGGAGCACACTCCAGCCGTCTGCGCAGCTCCTCGCGCGCATCACGAGGGGCGGCTTCCAAAGAAATCGGTTGAGCCATGGCTGTTCTCTATTCCTTTCCTGCGGTCTGCTGAATCCGAACCAGCCCGTCGCCGGGCATCCTGTAATCGCTCCTCTTCCATTTGCGCTCAACTTCCACGCCCTGCTGCGGTGTGGGGTGGCCGAATCTGAAGTTGAAGCGCGGCAGTGGGCTCTCGCCGCGCTCGTCCAGCACTTTGAGGCGGACGCTGGATTCCTTGTAAGCAGGTGTATGCGTGACGGGATCGGTGTGGTTTCCCGTGAGGCGGTTCACGGCGCTCTCCGCCGAGTTCATGGGCATGTACAGTTCGTTTCCGCTCACACGATCGGTGACGAGCGCCCGAACCCGCACCTGGCCGTAGCGCGAGATGAGCTGCACCCACGATCCATTCTGAATCCCGCGCAGTCCCGCGAGCTCGGGTGACACCTCCACAAATGCGTACGGAGTCTTTTGCCGGATTCCCTCGGTACGGTAGGTCAGGTTTCCCTCGTGGAAATGCTCCAGCAGCCGCCCGTTGTTCAGATGCAGGTCGTATTGTGCATCGGGCTGGTCGGTAGTCTCACTCCAGGAGACCGGATAGAGTCTCGCTTTGCCGTCGGGGAAGGCGAATTGCTTCGTATACAGCAGGGGCTGGTCCGTTCCGTCGGCCGCGACCGGCCACTGCAGGGACTTGTATCCTTCCAGCCGCTTATAACTCACCCCCGCAAACAGCGGGGTCAGAGAGGCAATCTCATCCATCACCTCGGATGGGTCCTGATACGTCCAGTTCGCGCCCAGCGAGTTTGCCACGTCGCGAATGATCATCCAGTCGGGCCTGCAGCCATCGAGCGGCTCAAGGACCTTGTAGAGCCGCTGGATGCGCCGTTCCGTGCTGGTGAACGTGCCATCCTTCTCCAGACTGGGCGCGCCAGGGAGAACAACGTCGGCGTAGCTGCACGTGTGGCTGAAGAAAATATCCTGGACCACGAGGAAATCCAGCTTTGTAAAGGCGTCCTCGACATAGTTGGCGTTCGAATCGACAAGGCTCATCTCTTCGCCAATCACGTACATGGATCTGAGCTTGCCTTCGTGAATGGCCTCGACCATCTGATGATTGTCGAGACCGCGCGAGGGCGGGAGCCTCACCTTCCATGCGGCCTCGTGACGCGCGCGAACCTCCGGATCCTGCACGGACTGGTATCCGGCGTAGCAATCCGGCATTGCGCCGTGATCGCTCGCCCCCTGCACGTTGTTATGTCCGCGCAGCGGATACGCGCCGGTTCCCGGCCGCATATAGTTGCCGGTGATCAGCAGGAGGTTGGAGATGGCCGTGGAGCTGTCGGATCCATGAACATGCTGCGTGATGCCCATGGCCCACAAAATACACATGCTCTTCGCCTGGGCGATCATCTCTGCAACGCTGGTCAGCTCCTCGACCGAAAGCCCGGTCATCTGCGCCGCGGCCTGCAGCGTGAACGGCTCCAGGCTCTTTCTGAATTCCTCAAGCCCATGGACCCACTCGTCCAGGAATTTCGTATCGGCAAGGCCATTGTCGAGGAGATAGCGGCTGACTGCGTTCAGCCAATACAGATCCGTGCCGGGCTTCGGGTGCAGAAAAACATCCGCGCGCCGCGCCATTTCGTGCTCGCGGATATCCGAGACGATCAGCTTCGTCCCTTTCAGCTTGTGCGCGCTCTTCACGCGCGTGGCAATGACGGGATGACTCTCCGCGGTATTGCTGCCGACGATCATCACCAGATCGGCCTGCGCGATATCCGCGATCGAACCCGAATCGCCTCCAAGGCCCACCGTCCGGAACAGGCCCACCGTTGCCGGTGACTGACAGTACCGCGAGCAGTTATCGACATTGTTGGTGCCGATGACCGCACGGGCCAGCTTTTGCATCAGAAAGCTTTCTTCGTTGGTGCATTTGGATGACGAGATGAAGGCGAGAGAATCCGGTCCCGACCGCGCCATGATCTCCGAAAAATGGCGCGCGATCAGAGCAAGAGCCTCATCCCAGGTGGCGCTGCGAAACCTTCCGTTATCGCGGATCAGGGGCGTCGTCAGACGGTCGGGGCTGTTGATGTGGCCCCAGCTGAACTTGCCTTTGATACAGGTGGAGATTCCGTTGGACGGTCCCTTTTCGGGCGCGATTTTCAGGATGTGGCGGTCTTTGGTCCAGACATCGAAGCTGCAGCCTACTCCGCAATACGTACAGACGGTCTTCGTCCTCCGGACGCGGTGCTGTCGCATCGCGCTCTCGATCTCCGAAACCTGCAGGATGCTCCCGTAGCCGGTCTCCGGTTCCACACCTTTCACTACGTCGATCATCGCTGTCAGAGTGGACTTGCGCAGGTTGGTGAGGAATCCGGCCTGGCCGAGCATCGTCTTTTCCATCAGCGCGTTGCACGGGCACACCGTGACGCAGTGGCCACAGGAGACACAGCTGGATTCGCCGATGGGCACACCGCCATCCCAAAGCACCCGCGGGTTCGGATCCTCCCAGTTGATGGAAAGGGTTTCGTTCACCTCGACGTTCTGGCAGGCTTCCACGCAGCGGCCGCACAGAATGCACTGGCTCGGGTCGTAGCGATAAAACGGATTCGTTTCGTCGACCTCATACGGCTTCGGCTGAAACGGAATCCGCTGATGCTTAATGGCAAGAGACTTCGTCGTGTTGTGGACTTCGCAGTCGCCGTTGTTGTTGTCGCAGACCGTGCAGTACAGCAGGTGATTGCTCAGAATCCGGTCAAAAGCTTCCACCTGCGCGGCCCTGGCTCTGGGGGACTCGGTGCTGACCTGCATTCCTTCCGCGGCGCGGGTCGCGCAGGCGCGCACCAGCCGGCCGTTCACCTCAACGATGCAGGTGTCGCAGGTCTGAATCGACCCGAGCTGGGCGTGATAGCAGACATGAGGAATCTCAATGCCGGCGCGGCTGAGAACCTCAATGAGGAACTCGTTCTCCTGCGCACTGCAGGTCCTGCGGTCAATCAGAAGTTGTGTCACGGCGCATCCTCTGGGGGCCCGTCGCAGAATTCTTGCTGAAGAAGGGTAGGTAAGGCAAGAGCGCGGAACTTCGCCCGTTCCGTACCCAGGAGAGCTGGAACAAGGGGGATCTGGAGGGGCGAGAACCCGCCGTCGCTGGATCGCTCGTGCCGTCTGGTGCAGCAGCCGGTGGTGCGACGCCAGCCAATGGATCGGTACCTCGCTCAGATTGCGCAGCAGATGCCACCCCATCCACGCCAGCCGTCACGATGGGCGGGTCCGTGCTCAGGCGGTAGCAGGGGCGAAGAGACAGGCGCAGGAACGTCTGCCAGACCTGATCCTGAAAGCGGAGCCAGGGGCGGCTTCCGCCCGATGGCCCCGTCTGGACCTGCACCTGGACCCGAATCCGGGTTCCTGACCCGCTAAGTGGTTGACGGGTATGGCAGGCACGAGGAGACTCGAACTCCTGACCTCTACCGTGTCAAAGGGTATGTACTAACAACATCAACAATTTACAGGAACCAGAAGGACTGCCAAGAACACGTAAGTTCCTGTTGGACAGAGCGATCCCGTCTGATCGCGGGTTGGATCGCGGGTTCGAGATCTGCCTTGCGACCGATCTCATTCTGAGCACCCGCATCGGACCGGCCCGCTGTGCGAGATCGCACGCCAAGGATACTGGTACGCAATCAGGGGGGAGGCTTATCGTGGGGGCATCGTGGCGTTGTACTTGCACCCTTCAAACGCCCTGTCGATGGTGGCTCGAAAAATGGGTAGCAACTCGCCTATGCAGTTCTCAAGCAGGCACGCATCGATCATCAGCGCCTTGCCGCGATGCGCGACGTTGCTGCGAACTTGGTAGTAATAAAGCAACGCCTTCTTGGGTTTCTCACCGGATAGTTTTTCCGGTTCACCGGCGTCCGTCGAATAGACGCTGCGCTCAGACGAGACGTATCTCTTCAATGCATCTTGGAAACCAGGTTCCGTCGCCATTTGCCTGAGCTTCCCCATTACGTTCGTTCGCAAGTGATAGCGCAGGGATGTATACCGCTCGATGGCAGTCCAGAGGAGCATGTACGCCATCTGAAGTTCCATCAGCCGCTCTACGCTGCCCATCTCGTATTTGCCCTTGGAGAGCACGCACTCGACTACAGCAAGGGCTTCTTTGAAGTGTGGGTCTTTGCGACCATCCCAGTCGGTTTCCTCGATCCGATGCGCTCCCTTGGAGGAAATGGAAATCAGAACATTGGCTTCCATCCCGCCCGCGGTTCGTCGCGTTCCCCATTCATACTGTCGCTCCGGTTCGAGTGCCGCGATTTTTTGGTAGGCCGCCGCTGCGCCATCGGGATGGAAGGTGACGAGCGCACCGGCAACCTCGCCAGTTTCTCCGTCTGACGAATCCAGGAGAAGCGGAACTCCGTCACGCTCAAATAGCACGCCCTGCATCCTGGCTCCCAGATCCACTTCCTGGGCGAGTTCCCGTATGCCGTCGAAGCCTAATTGCCCCGGCTTGAATAGCCCGTAGGCGAAGAACGGCAGGTCCAAGCGGTTCGGCGGCTTCATTGCAGACGTTGAGAAGAACTCAGTCGCCACGCGCTCGATTTCTGTCTGCAACTGCGGCGGGATGATAGTCGGTTTTCCACCGACCAGAAGAAGAGGCTGATTGGCATTGAGAAGTTTGACTGCGGGCATACGAAGAAAATGTTAGCCCATACAAGACGAGCCTGGGTACCTCGAAATACAGGTCCGGAATTGCCATCGAGCGTGGTCACATTGGTACACTTCCCAGGGATGCGACCCTACGGCGGACATATATTGCTCTGCGGCACAACCTTGGGGCAGAGAGTCCACCAAGGCAGACGCACGCACACCGCCTCGGCGTCACCCTCTATTGGCGCGCGGGAGGCGCCCGGAGCAATGACAGATGAGCGGCGAGGCTTGCGTGCAGTTCTGCAGGACAGAGCGGAAGCGATTCAGCACGAATTGGAACTGTTGAAGCTGGGCGGGATTCCGGAGAGCGAGATCAACGGAGACAAACGGAACGAAGAACTGGCTGTTCTGCGCCGGATGATAGATGAGGAGACGAAGCTGAAGCGCGTGATCGTGTTCGGCACGTTTCACGACGTGCAGGAGAAGGGACACCCGAAGAATCCGGAATTGGCCGAACGATTATCTTTTCTCATCGAAGAATTCGCAGCAACGACCCTGATGGAGGAGTGGTCTGACAGGAAGAAGCCGTCATTTGTGGCTGGATACGCGAATGAGGCGGTTAAATACCGCAACGTCGGGACACCTTCTGACGGTGAATTCCGGACACTTCGGTGCCCTCCCGTGAACCATCCCGCCCATGACGGCACCTTGGGTTATCAGGAAGACGCGCCGACGATGAACGAGTATGGACCATTAGCAAATCAGGAAAGCCGGGAACGCTGGATGGTAGAGAACATTGAGCGAGAGATGGGAGATCACAAAGTCGGCATTTTCATTGTGGGTTATGCACACGTGCATTCCATCTGCCTCAAGTTGAAAGATAGAGGTTTCAACGTGACGGCATATGGCTGGCTCGGCTAAAGCGAGAACGATTTTCGCAGTCTCATTCGAGCGGAGACCCAAACTACTGCACGCGGTGTCCACCGAACTCGGCATATGGGTTATCAGCAGCCCCAAAGCCGGACAGGCTGACCGAATGCCATTTTACGAGCGAAACACTCTTGCCTCTTTTGGGGGCCGCAATGTCCACGAACACATCCCCGTCCTTACCTGGGCTGAGCGGCGAGCCAAGTGCTACCTCACGCCGTTCTGTCGAGACCCTTCCTCCGTAGCTGAGGGTCAGTTCGACCACAACCGATGTTATGCATTTGTCTCGGGTCATATTGAGATAGGTCAGGTCGGCAACCCACACGTTCCCCCCATCGGAATGCAGTTCGCCTTCGGTGCCGAGCACTTTCGACGCTTCGCTGCCATCCAAAGGCTGCGGAGTCGTGTCGGCCGGGAGGGCATTTGGACATACGAGCACAAATCCTGGTGGCACATTTCCCGGCGATCCTGCAGCGGGCGCAGTCTCAGTTCCCGCTCCGACAGGAGAGGCTTTGCCAGTCGAGGGCACGCGGAATCAGCGTGGCCTCGACTGGCTGCTGCTTCTGGCGCTCGTCGGCCATCTTGAGGAAGAGCAGGAACGTGAGTTGCTCGATGTAGTCCTGATACGAGAGGCCGTCGTCGCGCAGGATGTTGCAGTAGTTCCAGAGCTTCTGGACGATGCCGTTACCGGTCAATGGATCGCCCTCCCCGTAGCCGGCATCTTCTTCAGGCTTTTCTTCGATGGAATCGGGCCGACTCCCATCTCCTTGCAGCGGTCAAACAGCCAGAAGACGGCGTCCTGATGCGCATCCCAGGCGGCGCTCTGGCCGACCACGCACAGCGCTGCCTCTTCCTCGCTGCCCGTCTCGTACATCTCCGGCATCCGATCGGGCAGGGTCAGGCGCCCGGTCATACAAAGAGCAACGTGGCGGTTCGCTTTGAGCGCGGTTTTCAGCGCCCACTCTGCGCCTTTTGTGTCGCCGGCCAAGAGGCGCTCCAGCACGCGGCCCCACGCAAAATTCGCGGATGCGTCGTCATAAGCCGCGAGCAGTCTCGCTGCCCCCGTCCGGTCGTTCGCGGCCAGATACAGCGTGAGCAGCGGATCGCGCGCGCCCTGGTTGTCGCCCGGATTCAGCTCCAGCATCTTCTCGTAGACGCGAATCGCATCCGTCCGCAGTCCCGCCAGCGCCAGACTGGTTCCCAGCAACTCCAGGGTGCGCATGTAGGGCCGGGTTTCGATCAGCATCCAGAAGTGCCCCTTGTTCTCCTCGATGAACTTTTCCCCCAGCGACCGCTCCCCGGCGGCGACGGCTCGCTGCAGTCCGTCGATCCGGTCTCGCGTCGTGCGCGCCTCCAGATCGACCAGCACCACCAGCGCGTCCACGCAATCCGGATCGAGCTTCAGCGCGCGTTTGGCCAGGCGGCGTGCCTCGGGCTCGCTGGGAGCATCCATCGCAGCGAAGGCGATCTGCTGTGCCTTGTCTTTGGCACCCGCCTCGGCATCGCTCAGCCGTTCATGCGGCGAGGGACCGGCCAGCGAAGCGGTCAGCGCGTCCACGTCTTCCCTCGTCAGCTCCTCGCCGGCGAACATCTCGAACGCCTGGCGCAATGCCTGATCCAGTTGTTTCATCTGCGCCCGCGCCTCGGTCGTAGTGGCTTTCTTTTTCGCGGATTTCTTTGCGGGCTTCTTCGCATCAGGCATGGACGAGTTCCTCGCGTTTGCGGAGTGAGGGCCGTTTCGAGTTTGCTGTCCGCTCGGCACGGATGCGGGCCAGCAGAGAAAGGTTCTGCTGGAAGAAGCCCATGGTCTGCTTCGACGGCGTGGCGGTGAGGCCGATGAGGGATGCGTCGAAGTATTCGAGCACCTGGCGCCAGAGGTTATAGATGGAGCGGTGGCACTCGTCGGTGACGATGATGTCGAAGGTCTCGATGGGCAGGGCGGGGTTGTAGACGATGGGATCGGGCGGCCGGCGGAGCATTTCGAGGGAGGCGCCGGACTGCTCTTCGAGGTCGGGCTCCAGCTCCTCGCCACGGAGCATGGAGTAGACGCGCTGGATCGTGGCGATGCAGACCTTGGCGACGGGGTCGATGCGGTTCGACTGGGCGTGCTGGACGTTGTACAGCTCCGTGAAGAGCCGGCCGTCGTCGGGCGTGCGGAAGGCCTGGAACTCCTTCAGCGCCTGGCGGCCGAGGTTGGCGCGGTCCACCAGGAAGAGCACCCGCTGCGCGCCGGAGAACTTGATCAGGCGATAGAAAAAGTTGCAGACGGTGTAGCTCTTGCCGGCGCCGGTGGCCATCTGGATGAGGGCGCGGCGACGTCCCTGGCGGAGGGAGCCTTCGAGATTGTGGATGGCCGTAATCTGAGCGGGGCGCAGGCCGTCCTCCAAGAGGGGTGGCATCGACTGGAGGCGCGCTTTGAAGGCGGAACCGGGGCTGGTCAGCTCGTCCTGTAGCCAACGGGAAAGTTGGGCCGGGGAGTGGAAGGCGAAGACGGGGCGGCTGGCGGCATCCGGTTCGAGCAGGTTCGTGAACCGGGTCTCCGCGCCAGTCGATTTGTAGCAGAAGGGCAGGGGTCGGATCGGGGCGGGGAGGGCTTCGGGGATGCCCCCGCTGTATTTCCGGGTCTGCTTTTCGAACCCGATGAGGGTGGAACCCTCCTTCTTGGCCTCGATGGCCCCGGCCGCCTGGCCCTCCACGAACAGCAGGTAGTCTGCCTCGCCGTAGCCATGCCCGAGGGAAAACTCGCGGACCGCGATGCCCGGCCCAGCATCGATGTTCGCGTCCTCCCGGTTCTGAACAATCCAGCCCGCCTGCTCCAGGAGGGAATCGATCGTCTGACGTGCTTTCTCTTCCGGGGTCGGCGACATGGGAAGAGCCAGTTTACGGCGAAACGATACCGGGTGAACCTCCATTTTGCCGTACAGGTGCAGCCCACATAACGCACCTTTGATCAGCCCGATATAGGGGCGCCGCACAGAAGGTCCTGCCTTTGGCACCTGCCCCTCCGGGGCCTGCCCTGGCGACATGGAATATGAACGCAACTCTCACCTGCCTTATGCGCAGCTCCCGATCGAGGTTCGCGCATTGCTCTTCCTCCTGAACATGACCGCCTTCGCAACCCGGCGCCGCCGCCCCCGCTCGCCGCAGCAGATTCACGCGATCCTCGCGGCCGTCTGGGATTCCGAGAAACTTGCACTGGCCGATTTGGACGATTCTGACCGTATGAACACCGTCTACAAGAAGCTCCGGACAGTGGCCGACAGCTATGAGCAGCTTTCCTCCGCAGCCCGGAGAAATCGGCCCAGGTTTGTGCAGTAGCGATGGGGATTTGCTGGATGGGCCAGCCGATTTTGACCGATGGCTGGCCCTTTCCATTCTTATACTGAGGTGATGCCGGAGACCCGTGACAAGCGGCGCCGCAACGATCTCGACCTGTTCGTGCTGGCGTTGGTGAACGAAGGCATCTCGACTCCCTACGCCCTCCGGAAGGCTGCGTCTCTTTCCCCCGGAGCGGCCATTCCGGCGCTGAAGCGGCTGCTCCGGGCCGGATACCTCCTGCACGACAAACCGGGACCGCGGGGCAGGACGGAGCACAGCATGACCAGTGATGGCCAGCGGCACCTGAAGACCGCATGGAGGTCGCTCATCGAGGACGGCCCGAGCGGGGATCCCGATGCCGATCTGCGGGTCGCGCTGCTGGCAATCTGGGTGGGCAGCGATCGTCGGCTCAGGGCGGACTTCCTGCGCCAATCCGCCGCCCGGATCCGTAATTCCGGCGGGCGAGGGGACGGTCAGCAAAGCGCCCCCGACTTGCCACCCATCGCTCTCTGGTACCGGAAGCTGCGCTCTGCCTCAGCCCACGCCCTGGTCCGGAGTCAGGCCGATGCGCTGCTGGCGATGGCAACTGCGCTTCCGAAGAAAGCTTCCGGGCGCGGCAGAATGAGATCCGGCCCTTCGGGCAAATCGTAGGGCTGTCGCCGTAGTGTTCCAAAAGGCCGCAGCGGGGTAGTGATCCTGGTCCGGAGCGCCTTCTCTGATTCCTTGCTTTGGCCAGATCCCGGGCCGGTGCTAGTCACCGCGTGCTTACCGATGTCTGCTTACAGGGAAATACGGTTGCGAAACGCGCTGCGCTGAGCCACGTCTCCGGACTGTTCACGCTGCCGGCGGAGGCTGCAACGGCACCGCAAGGACCGTAGCTGAGGTACAGGACAGGCACGAGAACACGTAGGCTCCCGGACATATCGGGAGCCTTTTCATTTGCCGACGAGACCGCTTGCCAGGGGCAGGGAAGCGGTGTACCGCCCTTATTGTCCCTTTTTGTACCTTTTTGTACCTTGATTCCGGTCGCCCGATTGAGGCTAAATCACTGAGGAATATGGTAGGCACGAGGAGACTCGAACTCCTGACCTCTACCGTGTCAATTATGGACCTGCCCGTAACTCATTGATTCTGGAAGCATCGGCGGCATCGAAAAGCATCCAAAATCACCCAAAATTCCATTTCAGTACCGTCAATCGTACCGTGAAAATCTGCCCGAACGAGAGCCGGGCGGTGCATGGGGGTGCAGAAAAGCGCATCGCTCCCCGGAACACATGGCGACAAAAATGGCTAGCGAAAGACTGCCGTCAGACGCGGCGGATTGTGTAAGTCCGCACTAAGGCTCTTTTCTACGTTTGCTTGCAGAAGGCTTTCGCACCGCGTCAATCACGACAACATCAATACGCAATGCCTCTCTTTTGATCTCCGCTGCAAGGGCCTGTATATGCCTCTCATCTTCGGTTACGCGAAGAATCAAAAGGACGAGTCGGTTTCTCTCATCTGGCCGCCCATGAGCTTTAATGCCCTCGGCCTTCGCATAGGCTGGCAACTGTAGGTAGTAGCCGTCTTTCAGGCGCTCATGAGTTGACAGCTTAGTCTCAATGAGCAGTTTCTGGCTGTTACCAATACTGAACTTGAAATCCACGGCTCCGGGGCCGGAATTACCTTCCGGCGTTACATCCACGTCATAGAGCTTTGCGAATATCCTGGCAATCGAGAACACAATTCGCTGTGAAATCAGCTCCCGGCGGGGCTTCCCGCTCTCATCAAACAAAACGTCGGAAAGTCGGTTGTCCTCAATGCTCTGCTTTAGGTGTTCTATCGTTTGATTCGCGCACGCCTTAACCTTGCCCCAGGAGTCCGTTCCAGCGTAGGCACGAATCGGATTTCCAACTATCTCTGCGGCTATCGGATCAAAATCCGCCCTTTTGGGATTGCGATCAAAATCATAAGGAACGGCTTCGATGCGTTTGTACCGTTCAACAAGCTCTCTGTATGTGGCCGGACGGGATGACATGAAGGCAAGAACCTCGGATTTGGCCGGTGTTTGCGTTCCCCGTTCACGTGCTTGGTCAAACATCTTATTGGCTGTCCGCCGGGTTTCTTCATTGAGGTCGGCAGCCATATCGAGTGCTTCTCCTATGTCGGCAGCAATGGGAAGAGGTTTTAGAAGGCGTCGAGGCACCAAAATGAGCGGCTTGTCCCTCTTAGCTTTGCCCACCTTCCTGATGCGGGGGCAGAGATACTCATTTACGTTATATTCAACCGGCATCGTTTCAAGTATGCCTAGCTGCCGCGTTACGCGATTCGTATACGCAAGGAAACGGGGCTTCAGGACCGAGACAATCATGTCGCTGATGCGATCACATCCCAGACCCTCAGTGAACACGCCGATTAGTTCGAGCACTTCGGGTTGATATTCTGCGTGCGGCAAAATGTGTGCAGCCTGAGTAATAATCCGCTTCGCCAGGGTCTTACCGATTGCGTTGCCGTCAGTCCCGCGCTCAGAACAGCCCAACCCTGTATTGGACGTTTCCTTAAATCGCATCATCTTCTGCGCGGCAGCCCAAAACGGGTCCTTCTCGCTCTGCGACTTGGATTGCTTTATGAGGGCAATCACTCGCGCGAAATAGTCCAAAAGGTCCTGATGTGCTCCTGCAAACTCATCTTCCCCCTTTACCAGCAACTTCGGGTCTACAAACATGCGGTTATCAACGCCGACCTGGCCGTTGTATACCCCGAGCTTTCGCATCAGAATCGCGCTTACGTTGAATTGCTGATTGAAGTACACCTTCCCTCTGATCTGACCCCGTTCTTCGTCCAATTGACTATACGAGATTCATAGTCGCCGTCGGGGCGGCGGGAAAGTGGGAAACGCCAACGGCGTTTTCCAAGCGGGCGCAGCCCGCGTCTTTTCCACCACCC
>JAJYVF010000036.1 GCA_021792135.1 Acidobacteriota bacterium
CAATTTTACGGGCTGCCCCTTGCGGAGATGAACCCATCCCAGGTTCGAGCCGCCCCCGAAAGTCGCCGCGACCTGCGTACCACCCAGCGAGACTCTCGCAAAGATGCCGTTGGCCTTAACGCCGAGCATGTAGTCGCCCGTCTCGTTGGGATTAAGGAAACCGGTCCATTGCACAGTAAGCGCGGACTTTCCTTGCGCCTGCTGAGGAAGGTTGCTCTGGTTCAAATCCACGGCGGGTTCGACGCGTGAGATAAGTAGAGAGGGCTTCGGAGCGGATGGAGAAAGGAGCGTGCCTGATCTGTATTCGGCTTCGAGGCCGGATTTGCCGTTGGGCGTAGTGAACAACGCAGCGGGCACAAGACTACCTTGGTTTGAAAGGAAGTTGGTTCCGGGAACATAGGTAATCTTCGCATCGGGAAACGCAGCTTTTATTCCCTCCATCACGCTGACCGGATGAGTCGGAATGCCATTGTAGTTGCCAAACAGCACGGCGGTTTGATCCGCCAGCGGACCGACAACCGCAATTCGCTTTACCGACTTCTTTATAGGCAGCACGCCATTATTCTTCAGCAGAACCATGGATTCCTCGGCGAGCCGCTGCGCGAGTGCGCGATGCGCCGGGCTGTTGAGCTGCTTGGGGTCGATGTGATCGTAGGGAACCATCGACGGAGGATCAAACAGCCCCAGTTTGATCCGCGCTGTGTACAGCCGGATTAACGCTGCGTCGATCGCGCTTTCGGAGAGATACCCCTCCTGCACCGCCTTGAGGTACGGCTTGTAGTCGCTGCCGTCTGCAGGGGCAGTGAACCCAAAACACTCGTTGTCCATGCCGCGTTCGAGAGAGATCGCGGAAGCCTGGGCCAACGTGGGCCTGTAATGGTGACCAGTGAAGATGTCGTGCACAGCATCGCAATCGGAGACCACGTAGCCCTGGAATTGCCATGCGCCGCGCAAGATGTGTTGCAGCAGGAATTGGTTGGCGCAATCTGGCTGGCCGTTCAGAGCGGTGTAAGCGCACATGATGGAATCCGCATGGCCGTCTACGACTGCGGCGCGGAAGGCAGGAAGATATGTGTCATTTAGATCGTGCTTGCTGATGTCATAGTCTGCGAAGTGACGAATTGGTTCAGGCCCGCTATGTGCATCAAAATGCTTGGGCGTCGAAATCGCGAGATAGTACTTCGCGTTGCCGCCCTGCATCCCGGTGACAAAAGCCACGCCCATGCGCGCCGTCAGGAAGGGATCTTCGCCGTAAGTTTCCTGGCCGCGTCCCCAGCGGGGATCGCGAAAGATGTTAAGATTCGGGGCCCAGAAATCGAGGCCATGAAAAATGGCCGAGTTTCCATCGTGCTCCGACTCTGCATACACAATGCGACCTTCGATTCCAATAGCCCTAGCCATCTCATGAACACCCGGCACATCGAAGGTTGCAGCAAGGCCGATTGGCTCCGGGAACACAGTGGTGCCCTTCACGAAGCCGACGACTCCATGCAGGGCTTCGCTCCACCAGTTGTAGGAGGGCACTCCGAGGCGCGGAATGGCGCGCGACTCGTTGGTGAGCTGTGAGACCTTTTCCTCAAGTGTCATACGGTGCACGAGGTCGGCCGCACGCTGCTCGGGGGGCAGGTTCGTGTTCAGATACGGCGGTTGCGGCGGCTGTTGCGCGCCCGCTATGCAGGCCGCTCCGCAGCCTAACAGTCCCGTTATAAAGAACCACAACAATGAAGTTTTCATGCTCTCCTCCCGCGGCCAACATGCGGCGCACTCAGTTGTACAGCAAAAATGAACTGGTTAACCCTGGCTCACCCCACCAGGTACAAGCCTGGAGGTCAACAAATATTCTCCCCCGAAAAACTTGTTCATCTCGGATTTCAGGGCGAGGACATCAGGAGTCTCCCGGCGCCTCCGGATCTCTCATCCGAGCACCCACGAACCGCCGCTGTTTACTTGGCCGGCGGCTCTGGACCGTTCTTCGGCCTGCCTCTCTGTTGCGCCGCATGAAGCTCGGTAAAGATCGTGTTTTGGCTGGCCTCGTTCAGACTCTTGGTCTTCGCAAACTCCGCTTTCGCCGCATCCCGCTTCCCCAAAGCCATATACAGCCTCCCCAGACGCCAGTGCACGTCCACGTCATTCGGCGCGAGTTTAGCGGCCGTCTCTAACTGCCGCAGTGCATCCTGCTTGCGGCCGGCATCGGAATATAGGATGCCCAGATCCAGATGCGCGCGAGGCAATCCGGGTTCGATGCGAACGGCTTTCTCAAGCAAGGGCAGAGCGTCAGCCGGCTCATTCATTTGTATATAGCAATCAGCGAGGAAAGCCATGGCGTCGGCTTCATCGGGAACAATTTTAAGTTCGGCCTTGAACTCCTGCACCGCCTCTGGGAGTTTATTTTGACCCCACAGTAGATAACCTAGCCCGAAATGCGCGTACGGCAATTGCGGATCTGCCTTGACCGCGGCGCGGAATTCCTGCGTAGCGCCGGCCTTGTTCTTCATCTCGTCGTATGCCTCGCCGGCCAGCATGTCCGCTTCTGCTGAGTTGGGATTCAATTCCAGTATCTGATGGTAAGTATCAAGCACACATGAATATTGTTTCGTCCACATACAGCTCTGCGCGAGCAAAAAACGGTAAGGAAGATTATGCGGATCGCTCACGGTTGCTTTTCGCAGATAAGGAATCGCTTGAGCATATTCGCCCAAGCCGTAGTCGGCCAGCCCTATCAGCGTCCCCATGCGCAACGCTTCGGGCGAGAAAGGAGGCTGGCTTTTTAGTAATCGGGAAAAGATTTCGATGGCCGCCTTCATTTGGCCTGATTTGAACAGCGCAAGTCCGAGATCAAGGCGCACGCCCGGCATCTCCGCGTCAATGGCCAGCGCTTTACGATAGAGAGGCACCGCCGCCTGGTAATGCGTTTGGAGCGCCTCCAGCAAGCCCAGGTGAGCGTAAGCTTCCGCATTGTTGGGATGCATCTGGAGGACGGCGCGCCATGCGGCTTCGGCCTGTACATATTGCTTCTGCTGTTCCAGCGCCAGCGCCGTTTCCCGCTGCCGGCCGGGCGCGAGCGGCAATTGGGCCAGGCCATTGGCGATTGTAAGCAGGAAAAGTGACACTCCGACTAACCCGTATTTGACGGCCGGGCTCACGTTCACCTCTTTCCGCATCTTCGCTCACACAGCCGGTTCTACGCAATCCGCACAGTGAAGGTGCAGAAACAGAAAATAGGCGCGGCAAAACTTGCGTTGCCGCGCCTTCGTTAGGGAACATTACAATTCAGAACATAAACTTGCCGCCAAGCTCCAGCACCCTGGGGCTCCAGTCGCTGGTCACCTGGCCGAAGTTCGGATCTACAGAGCCGGTATCGAGGTTCTGAAAATCAGTGTGGTTGAAGGTGTTGAATGACTCAAAGCGAAATTGGAATCTCGGTCCTGTTTCTCGCCCCGTCAAGAAGATGTCCTTGTACAAGGACAGGTTCCAGTTGATCAAGCCTGGCCCCACCACCGCATCCTTTCTAGCATTGCCAAACCCTTCGTTCGGGCCGCCCATCCACGGCGCGACCGGCGTGGCAAAGGAACTGGTGTTGAACCATGCCTTCTGTGTCTTCGGATAACTCACCTTGGAAACCAGGTTAGGACGATCAGTCGTATCACCGCCGAGGCCTAACACGTCCGCACCGTTATAGACAATCTGAGTTGCGGTCCCGCTATGCGCCTCGGTGATTCCGGAGATCGTCCAGCCGCCTAGCGCTTCACGTTCTGCAAGACTGCCGCTCTCCCGGAAGAACGGGAGCGTATAGATGTAGGTGGCGTTGAAGATCTGGCGCTGGTCATACCCCAAGTCGGAGCCGTAATCGTAGTGGGGATCGAAGGGATCGGAAAGGATGTTCAGATCGTTTTGAACGTAGTCGAGAAGGTGAGACCAAGTGTAGGCAAACGTCATCGCAAGCCCATGTATGTTTTCCATCCGCAACGACGCCTGAAGAGAATTGTAGTTGAAGCTGGTTGTATTTTCCTCCTGGACGACGCCGGCGTATCCCGGATATTGGCGATAGAGGTTTGCGTTCACCGTACCGTTGGCAACGCCCTCGCGAAGGTCGTACGGATTCGTTGGGTTCGCGGAATCGGTCAAAGGCAGGGTATTAATCCCCCGGTCGTTGTTCTGATCCCACCCGCCTGAGCCGACGTACTGCACCCCCATGAGCATATTTGCTTGGAGCTGGTGCTCGACGCCCAGGCTGTAGGTCGCGGTGCCTGGCTCTGGGTAGTGGTATTCAATGTTCGTCATTGTCGAAGGAAAGGTCTGCGAGGTGGTTTGTCCGGTCAAGACGCTGGTGTGCGGATCGGAGAAAAAGACATTGGTTGCCGAGGGCTGATAGGCAAAGGGAGGATCCAAGGCCGCATTGTACACATCGTTGCCCTGAACACGCTCATAGAACACTCCAGCCCCGCCCCGGAGAACGGTCTTTCCGGTTCCAAAAATATCGTAGTCGAAGCCAAGACGCGGCTCGATGGTATAGTAGTCGTTCGCCACGTTATATTTGGTGAAGCCGTTCACGCCTGCTTCCCTCATGCCATTCAGATAGAAGGGTTCTCCGTTTGTATTGCATCGCTGCGTATTGCAACTGAACGTCGTAAGCGCAGACGGATTGATGGTTCCGGCGGCAGTGAGAGGATAGGGTAGCGAGTAGTTGTAATCAGCCGGCACAAAGTTTGCCCACATGTTGTACCGCTCATAGGTGCGGGGCAAGTAGTCATAGCGAAGCCCAAGGTTCAGAACCAGCCGCGGGGTGACATGCCAGTTGTCGTTGCCGTAGAAGAAGATGTTGTTGTTCACCCAATGCTTTGGCGTCAGGGTCTGCAATTGGGTGAAGCTGTTGGCGAGACCGAGCATCCAGTTGATATAGGAGTCGTGGCTGAAGGCGCTGTTGGAGAAGGCCGCGCTTCCCTGTGTGTTTGCCTGCAACTGCTGGTTCTTGTAATCGTGCAGGATGCCAGCGCCGAATTTGAGCTCGTGGCGGCCGATCGTCCAAGAAAGATCGTCGCGGTATTCGAACCCTTCGTAGCCGTTCCTCCATGGGAAGTAGGCTTCGGTCCAGGTCGTACTCAGCGGCGCCCCTTGCAGGTCGATTTCCGGCATGTCATTTCCGGCGTTATCCGACACCGGGAAGAAGCTGGATGCCGTCCATCCGCTGGGTATTCCGAATGAATAACCTGAAGTTGAAATCGGTGCGAGACCGATCTTATTACCGCTGTAATCAACCGAGGTTTCGTTGAGCAGGTTGGGGGCGTAGGTCTGCGTAAGCGTGATCACGACGGAGTAGGCGGGGTTGGTCATCGAGGTTCCCACCGTCGGATAGTCGTTGCCGGTCCACAAGGGCGGGAAGAACGAGGTGGAAACAGCGTCATGGACGAAATGGCCCATCAGTTGCATCTTGCTGTTGATGGTGTGATCGATGCGCACCACGTCCTCGCGGACATAGGTGGGTTGCGGAATGGACGAAATGAACTGGTATCCATTGGACAGGTTCGGCTTGGGAAAGCCCAAATTGACTTGGCGGACGGCATTCTGATCCAAAAGGTTGGCGGGAATCACATACTGCCCGCTCGCGTTGGTCGGGAATGGCTGGCCCGGAGTCAGGCTATCGCTGGTCTCCAAACCTGTATAGGCCGTGTTGTTGGGCAGGGCTGGAACGATGGGAGCGGTTTTGTCCCCCGGAGGCAACGTGTAAAGGAGCGGCTGGCCCAGCGCCGGGAAATTACTCTTCATCACGGTGTTGATCACCGAGGGCGAGCTGCCCTGGATCAGCCTCCGCCATTCTTCGTTCACGAAGAAGAAGGTCCGTCTCTTATCGGTGTTATAGACGTGAGGGATGAACAGCGGGCCGCCCAAGTTGCCGCCCGGCTCGTTGAGCATAAACTCCGGCCGCCCATTGCCGGCCTGCTTGTTGAAATAATCGTTGGCGTTATAGTCTGTGTTCCGGTTGTATTCGTACAGCTCTCCGTGGTATTGGCTGGTCCCGGACTTGATGACCATGATAATGGTTCCGCCAGAGCCGATACCGTAGTCAGGACTGTAGTTGCTGGAGAGCGTTCTGAACTCGGCAATCGAGTCCTGCGCAGGCAGAAGCATGTAGCACCCGCCGCAGCCGCGGTCATTCAGTTCGCCCCCGTCGAGCAGATAAACATTGTGGGTCGTCCTGGTGCCGTTGAAACTGAGCCCGTTTGCGGAGGTTAACGCATTGACGCCGCCAAAAGACGGAAGGGTATTGGATACGCCGGTGCCAAGAGCGGCGAGTTGGACGATGTTGCGGCCGTTGGTTGCAAGGTTTTCTACTTGCCGCTCACCGATCAAAGTGCTCACTTCGGCGGTTTGGGTCTGCACCTGCAAGGCTTGGGCGGCGACAGTAACCGTCTGCGCTTGGGCGCCCACATTGAGCTTGGCATCCTCCTCCAGGGTTGTAGCCACGCTTACCACAATGCCCGTCCGCGTAAATTTCGCAAAGCCGGGGGCGGTGACCACCAGCGTGAAAGTGCCAACGCCGAGGTTCGCAATCCGATAGACTCCGACCGCGTTGGATTTGACGGTTCTTGTCACTCCCGTCGCGTTGGCGGTGAGCGTGATGGTGGCGTTAGGGATCACGGCGCCCGTCGTATCGGTCACCGTACCGCTAATCGTTGCATTTTCTTGACTTCGCGCCAAAGGCGTGAAAACGAGTAGTAGTACTGCGGCTACCGCTGCGCACATCGCCACGCGCTTCCGCAACGATCCGTTCTCAGACACTACCGGCAAACTGTGAATGAATTTTCCGAGCAAATGCATGACTTGCCTCCGGGCAAAGAGTTGTTAGTCAAAACTTGATGCGGAATTCACTGCGGTCGCAAAGCCCTGCTGCCTTAGGAAATCCGCACAGTGTGAGTCTGCGCTCTTGTGTACGGAGCTTCGCCGATTGACTTAAGCCCCATCCCTACAAAAACGCCTTTGATACCCGCCAAGAATTTCGATTCCTTCCTGATCGATACGAAAATTCTGGCTCCTCTGGCTACGAGACTCCCTAACGACCCAACAGACCCCTGAGTGTTCACTTCCGCGTAGCCCTGACAGGCGCGGACCACACGGTTGAGACTTAAGACGCGGTGTAACCGCTTTCTCAATCACCGCACGATGTACTCGCTTATCAAACCAAGGTTGTACTCGTGCTTATTGCCAGTGTTGTACTCGCCTGCACGACCGTTGTCAAGAGATTTTTTATGCAGGCTCTACCGGGCAGCTTTCCCGATCCCTTCTGTTGTCTATAAATGTTTCATATTAAACATGTTAATTGGAGACAATCAAAATCTCTATGCCCTCGCTTTACATCCTGTCCAAGATTTCCCCTTGAAAGGTAAAGCCATTTATCGTGGGTCATGAGCCTACATCCTCCGGTTCGAAAATTTTTCTTTTTAAGGCTAAAGCCATTTATTTGAACGAGGCCACGCATTCGTTGGAGAACCAGAGCGGAGAAGACAGCGGAGAGAATTGCTTCAATTGCCAGTTGCATCTGGTGTATCGGGCCTTCAATTGCGACCCGCAAGGGCATGAACTTGCATAGGGAAATCGTTTTCCGCGAGAACATTTTCTCAGCGCGAAACACCGGAATGGCGGGGCGGTTTGGGCTGTTTCGGAATTTCAACCCAGACTCGGCGAAGAGACTAAATTATTGCGGGCGAAATTTGTCCTAAAGCAAAACCAGCGCAGGTGTATCCCGGAAGCGCAATTGCCGGGTCTCGGCTCGTTCGCCGCAGCGCCCGAAGGGAGACCTCTATCATGCCAAACAACGGACCGTACAGCTTGTTTTCCCATAGAGAAGAGAATGGGCTAGCTTTCTTGCCAGTTGCTGCTACCGGGCCTACACTTGCCGTAGGCACCAAAGGGGCATGTATGCGTAGGAGAGTAATCCTTTGGCTTGCAATTCTGATGACCGTACCGGCCTTCGCCGCCAAACGCGTGACCGTCGATCAGTTAAGCCATGTGATCGTTTCTTCCCGTAAACAGAAGGATCCGAAGATTGCCCGGCGTCTCTACAATTTAGAACTGACGCAGCGGTTGAGCTCCAAGAGGCTCGTCGCTTTCGAGCAATCGCTCCCTGGGCCCAAGTCGCGCCGGGCGCTCGTGGTGCTTGCAGACCAGGCAGAATTTCTGGATCCGCCGCCCGCGGAAATTCCCGATAAGCCGGCGCCCAGTTTCGATCAGCAACGCGCAATCATTGCCAAATCCATCGATTATGTCGAAGCCACGCTGCACCGGTTTCCGGACTTGTTTGCGCGTCGCGACACGATTCAGTACGAAGACACCCCATTTGGAGTACAGCAAGTCGATAGCGAATCTCCCCGAGGCACCTTCTCCGGTTACCAGCCGCTGCATCCCGTCAGCCGTTCGGTTGTGACGGTGCTCTACCGCGCTGGCCAGGAGATGGTCCAGAATGAGGCAGGACAGCAGAACAGCACAACTCCGGCGGCCGGTCTAATGACGTATGGCGAGTTCGGCCCGATCTTTCCGGTTGTCTATGGAGATTTGCCCTACGGGAATCTGAGATGGAGTCACTGGGAGACCGGCCCGGCCGGTCTGGAAGCGGTGTTCCGTTTCGATGTACCCAAGCCCCACTCGCATTTTCTGGTACGATACTGCTGCATCGCCGGCAATGTCTTTCAGCAATTCCCCGCGTATCACGGCGAGATCAGTATCGATCCATCCCAGGGAACAATTCTTCGTGTGACCCTCATAGCGGATATGGCCAAGAACGCCCCCATGACCAAAGCCGAACTGGTGCTGGAGTACGGGCCGGTTGAACTGGGAGGAAAGACATATTTTTGCCCGCGTAGGAGTATCTCCATCTCCCGCACCCGGGTACAGTGGGCTGGCGCGAGTGCGATTTCAGAAACCCCTTCATCCGCTTCCGGTGTGAACGCAGGGATTGTCCCAATGCAAACCATGATTCCAACGACCCACAGTTCAGGCGTGAGCGAAGCCGATGCTCCGCTGCAAACCATGCTGAATGAAGTGGTCTTCGATCACTATCATCTCTTTCGCGCCGACATGCATATCCTCACCGGCGACAACTCCCAGTCCGAATCGGCCGAAACGGCGGGCGAAAATGCTTCCTCCGGGTCCGCTGCATCGAATCCGGTCTCTCAGGCAGGGCCGTCAACCAGTATGAACAACCAGCCTTCGCCGGTGGCACCCGCAGCGAGCACGGTTGCGGCGGCCGAAGCGTCTCACCCGATGGCAGTCAAGAGTGCAACTCCTTCTGCCGCAACATCGCAGCCCGCGGCGCCCTATGGCGCGCCGGCAATGGCCAAGTCCGCAGCGCCCTCTTGTACGCCGGCCACAGCCCTCACTTCTACTGTGCCCAAGGAGTCCTCTGCACCAGAGATGGCAGTTGTAGCGCCTGCGCCTTTTCTGCAATCGTCTACACTGGTTCCGGAGGCAGCCGGTAAATCGGGGTTTTCTCTCCGTGTTAATACTCGCCTTGTGAACGTAGACGTGACGGCATTCAACAAAAAGGGCCGTCCAATTACCGGCCTTACGAAGAAGGACTTCGTAGTCTACGACAACGGCAGGAGACAGACTCTCCAATCATTCAGTCCCGTAAGCGCCGCCGCATCTCCGAGTCCCAGCTCCTTTGCCGCGGCGGCCAATCCCGTTCTCTACTCCAATCTTCCTGCTCCTTTTAGCAACGGCAGCGCGCAAGCTGCGGGCGCACCGGCTGCGGCAAGCTCGACCATTCTCCTCCTTGATCCGACGAGCCTTGACTTTGCCGATTTGAACTATGCCCGCCATCAGATTCTCAAGTTTTTAGACCGGCTTCCCAGGTCCGAACCGGTGGGCCTCTACGTCCGGACAGGCTCCGCATTCCAAGTCCTGGCGCAAGAATCCACGGACCATGCCGCATTGAGTGCGGCGCTGCGGAAATGGATGCCGAATGCCCAGGATCTTGCCCGCGCGCAGGAGGAGGAGATGCGCAATCGGCAGCAGTTCGACACCGTTGAGTCTCCCAGCGAAATGCAGTATGTCAACGGCAACGTGCCCGGGATGATGTCAACGGCGAACAGTTCCGGCTCGCCAGGCCTAAGCACTGTCATGGTCAACCAAGGCGGAAACCCGAGCGAAGATCCGAAGCTGATGAAGGAAAGCCGAGACCCGGTTGGGCAGGCGCTTGCGGCTTTGACCGCAGTTGCAGCGCGCATGGACGCCATCCCTGGGCAGAAGAACCTTGTCTGGGTGGCCAGCGACAACGTGCTGGCGGATTGGAGCGACCAGGCGCCGGGGATGGAGCAGGGCGAGGGCGCCAACATCATCGGCGCTCTGAGTCTGCGTGCTCAGGAGGCGCTCAACGATGCCCACGTCAGCCTCTACGCCCTGGATGCTTCCCAGTTAGAGACTGGGACGACGAATGCGAGCCTGCAGAACAACAGCGTACAGCTCAACCCTGCGGCCCTGAACGAGTACCCGGACGTGGGCGTTCAATCGGCTCTGAAGGGCGGGCGCACCGCGGCCCAACTGCGGCAAGACGTGCACGCGGTTCAGCCGGCCATCCAGCACATGGCGGAGGCCACCGGAGGCCGAGCGTTCCCACGGGCGAGCAACATGGTTAATGAGTTGAACAGCGTGATTGAGGACGGCCATGCCGCTTACCTGCTGAGCTTCGCGCCCGACACGCCGCCGGACGGTAAGTATCACCGGATCACGGTTACTGTTCCCACTCGGCGCGGAATCGAGCTGCGCTATCGTACTGGTTATCTCTACTCGAAAGAACCTACCACGCTGAAGGCCCGATTCCGGCAAGCGGTTTGGCAGCCTCAGGACGAAACCGGCATCGGCCTCACCGCCCACTGGGGTCAGGCTTCAGAAGGCGCTGCGGTATCGCTCCGGATCGCCGCTACAGACGTAGGTATGAGGCAGGAGGGCGGCCTGTGGACAGACAGGCTCGACATCTTTCTCGTACAGCGCGATAGAACGGGCATCCGTGCGATGGTGAAGGAGCAAACATTGGTGCTCAACCTGAAGCCCACCACATACCAAAGAGTGCTGTATGACGGCATCCCGTTTGCCGCATACATCGCACACAAGCCGGACATCGGCACTGTGCGGATCGTCGTCGTCGACGAAAACTCCGGCCGGCTGGGTTCCATCACCCTTCCCGTTGCGCCATGACCTGAGTCTTCCGCGGACGTGAACAACTCCAGGCTCACAGCATGGGAGAGTTAAGTTAACGTTTCGAAGTGCAGGCGAATCTGTTACAGGGAAGGCGCTCCCGCCTTTCCGGCGGGAGCATTCCCGTTGCACGGAACGCCACTGCACAGCGCGCCGGTGATCCCCTTGCCTTCGGTGATGGTGTAGATGCGGTCTACAGCAGGAAGCTTGATTTTCTCTACCACGCCGTCCGGCCAATGAATCTCCGCCGTGCCGGGATTGGTTGCATTGCCGATACCAAAGTGCGGCCGCATATCGTTCGACGAAAGGTAGCTGCCTCCGCTGAGCACGTCTTCGCGCTGGCGCAGGCCATCGGCGTCGAGGTAGACCGTCGTCCCCACGGCGTCGCGCGGACTCTTGGGCCCGCCGATAAGCCTCATTTCCACCCAGTGGTGATGATCCGGATTCACGTTGCGCAGCAGCACCGGAACGCCGTCCAAGTTATTGATGGCCACATCGATCTTGCCGTTGTTGAACAGGTCGCCAAAGGCGGCTCCGCGGCCCACGCTGACTTCGGCCAAGCCGGTCCCTTCGACTGCGGGGACAAGGGCGAATTTGCCGTTTTTCAGGTTGTGATAAAGCAGCGGGCGCTCGGCGTAGCTTTCTCCCCATTCCGGGTGCTTGTCCACCTGGGGATAGACATGGCCGTTGACGATCAACAGGTCCTTCCAGCCGTCATTGTCGTAGTCGAGGAATCCGTCTCCGAAGCTGACAAAGGGAATGGAAGACTGGGCAATGCCAGCCTGGTAGCTCACGTCGGTAAAATTCCCGTGACAGTCATTCTGGAACAAAACGTTATAGTCGTCGGCAAAGTCTGTGTTCACGATATCGAGACAGCCATTGTTCAGGTAATCTCCGGCGGCGATGCCCATGTTGGCAACTTCACGCCCGTCCCCGTTGAGCGCGTATCCGCTCATGTAGCTGTCGTCTTCGAAGGTTCCATTCCCCTTGTTGATGTAGAGGTAGTTGGGCGTCGAGTCGTTGGCCACCAGTAGGTCAGGCTTGCCGTCGTTGTTCACGTCGGCAAAGAGAGCGCCAAGGGTGTAATACCGGTTGGGGCCGTTCACGCCCAGTTCTTTGCTTACGCCGGTAAAGGTTCCGTCGCCGTTGTTGTGGAACAGATGGTCGTGCTCTCCCTCCAGTCCGCGCGGACCGCACATCACATTCACTCCGCGGAACTGGCAAAAGGCATAGCCCATGGCCTTGGAGCCGGAGAGCGGAGGATTCTTAAGGTTCATATGGATATAACCGCCCACGAACAGATCCAGGTGGCCGTCGCCATCATAGTCGCCAAAGGTGGCCCCGGTAGACCAAAACGGCGTGCCTGACCCTTTGTCGATGGCCACGCCGGCTTGCTCGGCAACGTCGGTGAAGGTGCCGTCATGATTGTTGTGATAGAGGCGATTCTTACCGTAATTGGTAACGTAGATGTCTGGCCAGCCGTCGTTGTCGTAGTCGCCCACCACACAACCGAAGCCCCAACGGTCATTGGTAACGCCAACATACTTGGCAACGTTGGTGAAGGTGCCGTCGTGGTTGTTGTGGAAGAGCGCAGCCTCAGGCGGTTTGGCTTTGCCGTCGAGTGCGTCATAGGTAGAACCGTTTACGAGGTAGATGTCGAGCCAGCCGTCGTTGTCGTAGTCCAGCAGGCAGATGCCCGGACCCTTGGCTTCCAGGATCAGCCGCTTTTCCGGAGTGCCCGTCGTTTCATGCCAGACGGTAAGACCCGCCTCTTTGGCAACATTTTCAAAGACAATGGGACCCGTTTTCACAAAGCCGCCGGCGGTGATCGGACGGCCCTGGCTGTCAAAAACGGCCTGTTGAGGACCGGCATTGGCCATTCCCCCGCCTGTAGTTTGACCGCTTTGTCCGCTTGCGGCGCTCACCGGCTTCAAAATCCCGATTGTCCCCGGGAGAAGGCAGACGAACCAAGGACTGATGACCGCAAAGACAAGAAAAAATGGGAGCCACAAACAACTCCCCTGTCTCCTTAGCTGGCTGCGCAGTGCGCCAAAGCGCAGCCGCTGGATCCGGGCCCGGTTGAATTGCAATGGCTTGTACCTCCGCAGCCATAGTACAACGTTGCTTGACCTCGCGTCGCTGTAGCCTGCGTATATGCCCATGCGCTACACTAGCCGTCACCGCGTAAACGTTCGCGGGAGTCTCGTCTGACTAAATCCCCCTCGCCGATTCGAATGATGGCAGCGGGGAAGGTGGCGGGCGTGCGCGCCGATCGAGTTTTCTGCGGCCAGTGACGGTGTGACAGTCCAGCGCCGAGGTCCGGATTCAGCCGGGCCGAATACGCGATCGTATACCGGACTGGATAGTTGACTCATTCAGTGGCCTCCCTGCGCGTCAATCCGAAGGTCAGAAAGCGAAAGGGAGTACCCTGTGCGCAGTCCTTTCCGCCTGACGCACATGCCTGTATGGAGCAGCCGATTCGGGCCGTTGGCAAAGAGCCTTTTATCCGCATCGTATTGGCGCTTTGCTGCGCCCTGGCGCTATTTTCCGGCAACGCTACCGCTTGGGCGCTCAATCCTTCCATACCGCTGGCCGATTTGAGTAGCCAAACATGGGTGCTGGAAAATGGTCTGCCGCAGAATACGGTTCAATCGCTGGTGCAATCGATTCAAGGATACGTATGGGTGGGGACAGAAGCCGGCTTGGCGCGCTTTGACGGCAGGGAGTTCCGAATCTTCGACCGCAGTTCGCCTGCGGCGCTACCGAGCGGCGATATCAATTGCCTGCTCGCCGCCCGCGACGGCGCTCTGTGGATAGGAACCGAGCAAGGGCTGGCACGGTGGAAGAACGGAATCATGACGGCGTTCTCCATGCAGAGCGGGCTGCCGGGGAACGAAATTCGCACCCTGGTACAAGCGGGCGACGGAACGGTTTGGGTGTGGACAGATGGAGGACTGGCGCGGTTGAACAGCGGCAGGTTTGAAATGGCGTCGAAGTATGGATTGCCGCCGGGTCAGACAACGGCCGTGATCGGCGATGGAGACGGAGGGTTTTGGGTAGTAAGGACGCACGGGATGGAGTTCTACAAGAATGGACATTGGACGGCAATTGCGGGGCAGCGTTCCTGGCCGCGAGACGGAGTGGTCATGGCACAGCAATTGCCGGACAACAGGCTGGCCTTGGCCGGGAACCGAAGCCTGGTGCTGACACGCGGCGGGCGGGTTTTGCGGCGCTTGACGGTTGGCAAGGAACTGCCGGGCGCGCGGATTCAGGCGCTGCTGGCCGACCGCGAAGGAAGCTTGTGGATAGGCACCAATAAAGGACTGGCGCGGCTGGCAGCGGGCAAACTGCAATTGTTCCCGGTGGGCGATCCGCTAAGCACGGCTTCGGTACTGGCGCTCTTGGAGGATAGCGAAGGCGATCTGTGGGTGGGAACAGAGACGAACGGACTGCACATCCTGCGCGATCAGCGGTTCTTCACCTTCGACATGCGGGAGGGCCTGGTTGCAGATGGGACAACCACGGTGGTGGAAGACCGCACGGGAACGCTCTGGGTTGGAACCATGGGGCAGGGTTTGAACGCTGTGCCCCTGCGGAAAAATGGCATAGGCAGCGAGCTGTTTCCAGCGCCTGGAGCGATTCGGACCTACACGGCGCGCAGCGGCCTGGCCAGCGACGTGATCCTCTCCCTGTCTGCGGCGCCCAATGGAGACGTCTGGGTGGGCACACCGGATGGACTCAACCGGATTTATGGAGGCCGGATCGACACATACACCTTGGTCGATGGGCTGCCTGACGACTTCATTCGCTCCCTTTTGGTCGATCGCGATGGCTCGCTCTGGATCGGGACGAGGCACGGGCTGGCGCACTGGACAAAAGGGCCCGCTGGCGGGACGCAAATCAAAATTTATACACACGCGAGCGGATTGGGCAGCGATCTAGTGGGTGCGATGGCGCGTGACTCGCGCGGCGACCTGTGGGTGGCGACGCTGGATGGCCTCTCGCGGTTGCACGATGGCAGGTTCACCAATTTCACCACTGCGGACGGGCTATCGGACGACGTAGCCACGGCGCTTTTGCCGCGCCGCAACGGAACTCTGTTGATCGGCACCGAAGGCCATGGGCTGGACCAGTGGGATGGGCAGAGATTTTCCCCGGTCGTGGGTAGCGGCCTGGACCGTACCACCATACACGCCATTCTGGACGATGGCAGAGGACACCTCTGGTTTGCGACCGGGAATGGCATCGCGCGAGCCGACTGCGAGGAAACCGCCCCGGCAGGGCCCACCGCCGGCTGCTCGCACTGGATTGAGTTTGGGACCGCCGACGGCCTGCGCACCCGGCAAATGGCCACCAACAGCCACCCCTCGGCTTGGCGCTCGCGCGAGGGGCTCTTGTGGTTCGCAACCCCGAAAGGCCTCGTCGAGGTGGACCCGGCCCAGTTTCGGCTGAACACGCTGCCTCCTCCGGTGGTGCTGGAACGGTTTGCGGTGGACAATGTAGATCAACCCTTGCATGACTCGGAACCGATGTTGAGTATTGCCGCCGGGCACGTGGATTTTGAGTTCGACTATGCCGGACTCAGTTTCATCGCTCCGCAAAAGGTGCGCTACAGGTATATGCTAGAGGGGTTCGACCGCGGCTGGACGGAAGCCGGCGCCAGGCGCTCGGCGTATTACACCAACATTCCTCCGGGACGCTACACCTTCCACGTGGAGGCGGCCAACAACGATGGGCTCTGGAATGAGGTGGGCGCGAAACTCAGCTTTAATCTGCGGCCTCATTTCTATCAGACTATCTGGTTCTACGCTCTGCTGCTGGCGGCCACGATAGGAAGCATTTTCCTGTTGCTTCGGCTGCGGCTGCGCGTTGCCGAGGGTGAATTTCGCGCCGTGCTGCGCGAACGAAGCCGCATCGCGCGCGAGATTCATGATACGCTGGCGCAGGGTTACGTGGGGGTCTCCGTTCAATTGGAGCTGTTAGCCGAATTATTGCGCCACAAGAAGCTGGACGATGCAGCCAAGCAGCTAGATACGACGCGGGAGTACGTGCGCGACGGGTTGGCCGATGCGCGGCAGTCGATCTGGGCTTTGCGCACGCAAGACTCCGGCGATGAGACCCTCCCGGTGAAGCTGCGGCGTATGGCCGATCAGGCGCGAGACGCAGATCTCACCTCGCGCTTCAGTGTCTTCGGCGCGTTCCGTCCTCTGCCGCCGGAGACGGAGCGTGAACTGCTGCGCGTGGCGCAGGAAGCGATTCACAACGTGAAGAAGCACGCGGCGGCTCGTGAGCTGCTGGTCCGTTTAGAGTATGGGCAGGAGATGATCGTACTGGAAGTGCGGGACGATGGGCGCGGGGGCGCAGTGCGGCACAAGTCCGGGTTTGCACCGGGACACTTTGGGATCACCGGAATGCAAGAGCGCGCCGAAGCGATGGGGGGAACGCTTGAGATCCAAAGCGCCCACGGCACGGGAACCACAATCCGCTTGCGCGTGCCCGCACCGGCGGAGGCGCAAGCGAGCGCACAGGAGCCGCTATGACGGACAAACCGATTCGCATATTGGTAGTCGAGGACCACAACGTGGTGCGCCAAGGGCTGGTGGCCTTGCTCAAGGTGGCCGAGGGTTTGGAGGTGGTGGGTGAGGCTGCCGACGGCGTCGAGGCTGTCACCCAGTTCCGCAAGCACCAACCCGCGGTGACGCTGATCGACTTGCGCCTGCCCAAACTCAGCGGCGTGGACACAATCTTGCGCATCCGCAAGGAAGCGCCGCAGGCGCGGTTCATTGTGCTGACAACTTACGAAGGCGACGAAGATATTTATCGCGCCATCCAAGCCGGCGCCAAAGCGTATTTGCTTAAGGGGATGACCTCGGAAGAGTTGCTGGCGGCCATCCGCACGGTGCATGCCGGTAAATCCCATATTCCGCAGGTTATCGCCGAAAGGCTCGCCGAGCGCATAGGGGCCGAAGAGCTGACTCCACGCGAGGTCAACGTGCTGGAACAGATCGTGCAAGGCATGAGCAACAAGGAGATTGGAGCGCAACTGAAGATTTCAGAGGCCACGGTGAAGACCCACATCAACAATCTGCTGGCTAAGCTGGGTGTGACGGACCGCACCCAGGCAGCCACTGCCGCCATCCGGCGGGGCATCGTTTCACTGGATTCTTTGGGGAAGCCGAAGTCATAAACGGAGAGAACCATGAACAGGCCGGTTTTGTGCGGGATTCTGGCATCCTTTCTTTTAGCGCAGGCGCATGCGCAAAAGACGGTATGGCGTCAAGCCACAGCCTCGGAACTGGCGTCTGTGCTGCCCTCGCGGGCGCAGGTCGTGAACGAGCACATTGAGACGGAGATGCGTACCGCCTCCGGAATCGTGAACAGCCGCGGACAGTTTATCGCCGGGGTGGTGCTGCTGACGGCGGGATACTCGGCGGATGGCAAATATTCGCATTATCTGACGTTGCAGGCTCCTATGCGCATTGCAGGATTCATCTTGCCGCCGGGAGATTACCTCATGGGATGGACGCACGCGGGCGCCGAAGATGTTCTGTACGTTCACTTCAACGTGGCCGCAACCGGGAAGCTGGTGGGGACCGTAACAGCGAGAAGGATTCAAGGACCGGGACGGGTGGAGAGCATCCACATCTGGCCGCCGCAGGAACATAGTTTTATACAAATTGGGCGGTTCGGAATCCCGTACAGATTGGTTCGCACCCGCTAGAGCGGCTCCAGAATTTACGGCATTTATAGGTTTCGCAAGGCGGCAGCGTGCTTTCCGGGTATAACAATTCCGGACCCACTGTAGCTGCGGCGGCACACTGGCCCGGATCATCAGCTTCACGAACCAGCAGCCTTCGTCGCGCACTGTCAGCCCCTAAAACAGCAGGCGCGTGGTGACAACGACTTCGTGGTTGTAAGTATAGAAGGTGCTGGTTGCAATTTGCTCACCTGCGCCCGCGCACACCGCAAGGCGGCTATGGCGATCGCCGCCTAGCTCGTGCGACACCAGCAATCCGGGGGTAACGAAGGTTTGGGCGCTGCCGTCGTTCGGCCCGCCTTTATAGTACGTCGAGTTGAACTCGATTTGAGGCCAAAAGTACCTTGCAACGTGAGCCTGGGCGGCGATATTCCATGCGATACTGCGTCCCAGTGTTGCGGTATCGCGTGTGGGCAGGGTTGCGCCCAGCGTACTCTGCACGTCGAACCACCCAAATCCCTTGCCCAACGCTACGTTGGGAGCCACGGTCGCGTCGGCGCTACCATTTTTGTAGCTTCCGGTGGGGAGGGTCGCGGACAGGAAGGCGCTCACAACATAATTGCCGCTTTTCGCATTGCCGGCCAGAAAACGGTACTTCAGAAGGAACGACATATCGCCCGCGCCATTGGCCACCGTCGCTGCGCTGTGTTCGAGGTACGGCGGAAGGTCGATGTCGAGTTCCGTATTTGCGGCCGGAATAAGGGCGAGTCCCTTGCCGCCGTCAAGGTTCCACGTTTCGACCTGGTTTGAAGTGCTTTGCCGGAAAAAATCGGCCCGATAGACCTGAATCAGCTCCACAAAGGTTGTGACCAGCGGCGGAGCCCACGCGGGTTGTTTCATTTGCGTTTGCGTGGCGCGCTTCTGCCATCGAGCGATGAATCCGTCTTGCGCCATCAGCGGCAGATGAATCGCACAGGCCGTAAGGACGACTATCGCCATCTTTTGCATGAGACCTCGCTCCGGAGGAAGGGGAATGGAGTGTTGCGCAAATTCACTAGAGTATGACAGGCCATTAGCCCGCCGAACATCCAACTTAAGATGGAGGACGTATTCCATCCACGCGCCGGGAAAAATCCGTCGCTGGCGCCGGCCTGTTCATTGGGCGCATGAACTCTTCAGCGGTAAAAATACTCCGCTCGCTACCCAGGTGAAATAGCGCGCCTTAGGGCATCGGCCACTTCCCGCTGCCGGCTTGGATCAATGCGGTTGAAAAAGGGCAGTGCCAGCATACGGGGCGCAACGGCCTCGGTAACCGGCAGCGACAGTGCGGCGCTCGCATGGCCGCGCCAGGCCGGCTGCAAGTGGATGGGCGGGAAATAGCGCCCGGTTGCGACACCCTGACGCGCAAGTTCAGATTGCACCCGGTTGCGGTCTACGTCAATCGGGAGCCGAACCGCATAGACAAACCAACTGATGGCCCGGCGCGGGAGCTCAACTGGCGGCCGCTCGAGGCCCGGAATATCCGCGAGTAACTCGTCATACCTTTTGGCGGCAGCTTCGCGCAGCGCGAGCATCTCGTGAAGCCGGCTCAACTGCACGCGGCCAAGGGCGCAGGCCATCTCAGCGAGCCGATAGTTGTAGCCCGGCTCAGCGTGGTCAAGCCAGTCAGGTGATCGCGGACTGCTTTCCACGGCGTCTGCCAGCGGATCGCGATCCGAACTCCGCCCCTGGTTTCTCAAGCTCCGCAGCCGCCTCGCGTAAGCGGCATCGCGGCAAAGCACTGCGCCGCCTTCGCCCGTCGTAAGCTGCTTGTTGGGGTAAAAGCCGAGCACGGCGAGATCGCCGAAACTGCCGGCGCGGCGGGCGGCAGGCGGATCGCCGAATTGGGCGCCGACAGCTTCGCATGCGTCCTCAAGGATCGCCAGGCGATGACGGCGAGCGATTGCCCCAAGCGCATCCATCTCCGCCGGCACCCCAAAAGTGTGAACGACAAGGATGGCCCGCGTATGCGGAGTGATAGCCCGCTCCACGGATGCGGGATCGAGATTGAGGCTAACCGGATCTATCTCCGCAAAGACTGGCGTGGCATGTACTTGAACCACGGCATTGGCAACAGCTATAAATGCGAACGACGGAATGATCACCTCGTCGCCCTTGCCCACCCCCAGAGCCAGGAGGGCGAGATGCAAGCCGGCTGTGCCCGAGCTGACTGCGACCGCGTGATCGACGGAATGGTACTCCGCCAGCGATTTTTCAAAAGCCTCGAGTTCTGGCCCCAGGCTGAGCTGGGATGTGCGCAAAACGGCCGTCACCGCTTCGATCTCCGCCTCCGTAATATCCGGCGCGGCCAGTGGAATGCGCACAGTCATAGATGTTCCGCCTCATCGGAGACCGGAACCGGCTGCTTGATCAGCAGACTGTCAAGCGAGACCGTCGTAAGCACGAGGGCTATAGTCTCGGCTGCGGTTCCATCGCCGTAGGGATTCGTCAATCCGGCAAGGCTTTTGCGGAAATCCGGGCTGAGGGCGCGGTGGATGGCAGCGTCAATTGCGCCTGTTTCCGCAGGCGCGTCAATCACATTGCGGGCGCGCTCACGGCCTTGCTGCCGGATGCCGACATTCACTACGGGCAGAGCAAACGACGCCGCTTCCATGATTCCGCTCGACGAGTTACCGATCAACGCATCCGCTTGGCGGAGCAGGCTCCAGTAGGTGACGGCGTCGAGGTTGACGAAGATATGAGTATGAGCGCGCGCTGCCGCCAGGGCCCGCGTGCGCTCGATGAGCGCATAACTGCCGGCATCCGCGTTGGGATACACGAAAATCAACTGTCCCGGAGCATCGGCGAGCGCGGCCAACAGAGCCTCAGCCTCTGCATTCGTGTCGCGCAGAATGGTGACCGGATGCCATGCGGCAAGCAGCGTCGGCGAAATGAGTGCGATGCCAAGACGCTGTTCTAGCTCGGAACGCGTGAGGAGCTTGGAGTGACGAAGATGATCCAGGGAAGGCGCGCCCGCGCGATGCACGCGCCAGGGTTCTTCGCCCATCGCGATCACGCGCCGGCGAGCGGTTGAGGTGGAAGTGAAGTGAATGTGGGCGAGTTTGGTCAGCGCATTGCGTACGGCGTCGTCGATGGCGCCCTGGCTGATCTCGCCGCCCTCAATGTGTGCAATAGGAATGCGCAGCGCCAGAGCCACAGCCGCCGGCGCCAGCATCTCATAGCGGTCGGCGATTAGCAGCAAAAGATCAGGCCGCCACGCCGTGAGAGCGTCGGCGAGACTCAAAATGGCAAGCCCGATCGTCTTCGCCATTCCTGTATCCGTATCGGAGCTGAGCAGACACTCGATACGGGCCTGAATGGGAAAGCCGTCCCGCTCGATCCCGGTGATAGTGGAGCCGAACATGGGCGAGAGATGAGGGCCGAGCGCAAAAACGCCGAGTTCCACATCGGGATGACCGGCCAGTTTGCGCAGCGGCCAGTATAGATGACTGTAATCCGCGCGCGAGGTGGTGATCACGCCTATCCGCCGCTTGCTGCGCGCAGCTTCGCCCCCAGTCATGCGGGAACCTGCGCAGCGCGTTCACCGGCCAGCGACAGCAGCGCCCGGCTCGGCGTGTAGTCCGGGACCAAAGCCTGCAAGTGATGCAGCGCGCCCGCCACGTCGCGCGCATCGAGCGCGTCTCGCAGCCGGGCAAGTGCGCTGCGCAATTTGTCGCCAGTAAGCGCCGGCGAAGCGATGGAGATCATGCCCTTTGCCTGTGCGGATCGTGGCATCTCTGCCGCGGACCAGAACCGTTCCGTCTCTTTTTCACCAGCGCGCAGGCCTGTCAAATTCACGGGAATTGGGCAGCCAGGAGCGGTTTCCCGGATCATGAAACGCGCCAGATCCGCAATCCGATGCGGTGCAGACAACGCGGGAGCGAGCAGCACGGGCGGCTCCAACTCCAGCGCAGCGCGAAGCAACAGGTTCACCGCCTCATCTATCGTGACGAAATACCGGCTGGCTGCCGGATCGGTGATGGAGAGCGGACCGCCGGCCGCGATCTGGCTGGCGAATACCTCGACAACACTGCCGCGCGAAGCCAGCACGTTGCCCAGGCGCAGCGCCGTGCCGCCCGTGGAAAGAACGATCTGCTCGGCTACCCGCTTTGTAGCGCCCATAATGGATGCTGGCGCGACGGCTTTGTCGGTAGAAAGCAGAATGACACGCGCGCCGGCTGCCGCTTCCACCAACGAGAGCGTCCCGAAAACATTGTTCTCAATTGCCGCCAAAGGCTGCTCTTCGAGCAGAGAAACGTGCTTAAAAGCACCCGCATGAAACACCAGTCCCGGCGAGTGAATAGCGAAAATCTCTTTCAGCAGAGCACGATCTCCCACACTTCCCAGCCGGAATACCGTAGGCACCGCCACGTTTGCCTCAGCCCACTGGCGCTGCAAGGCATAAAGATCGTTTTCCGACGCCTCCAGGAGCACGAGCTTGGGCGGCTCAAGCGCAGCCATGCGCAACGCGAGCGCGGAGCCGATTGACCCGCCGGCGCCAATCACAAAAACTGGCGCTTCGCGCAATCCTTCGAGCGTCTCGTAAGACGGCGGCGCTATGCCTGGGCGAGCCAGAAAACCGCCCCAGTTTAGAATCTGCGGGAAGGAGATCATACCCGCAGTATAAGACGCGGCTGCAGGATCTTATTTCCAGCCAAGGTTTCCTATCCACAAAGCGAGGCTTCAATCCCAAAGTTCGCATACACTAACTGTTGGTGCGGTTTCAAGGATTAGGAATCCTCCGCTGCGCTGAAGAGAGTATCGGATAACGATGCGGGTGCGAATTGCCGGGTATTTATTGCTTATAATCTTTTCCGCCAGGTATGCGTGCGCGGCGGCGGAAAAGCATGACAACCTGGAAGCGATACGGCTGAACAATCAAGGCGTTGCGCTCATGGGTCAGCAGTTCACTGAGCGCGCCGCGGCGACTTTTGCTGAAGCCTTCAAGAAGGACCCAAGATTCGCGCAGGCTGAAATCAACGAGGGCATTGCGTTCTACACGCTGCAAAAGCTGAATGACGCCGAGCAGGTGCTGCACAAGGCCATTGCCATCGACCCGAATAGCGCACAGGCCTGGTACAACCTGGGCTTGACGCAACATTCGATAAATGAGTTAGCGCAGGCAGTGGCCAGCTTCAAGCACGCGGCGGCTCTCGATCCCCACGATGCGGATTCGCTCTATTTCGAAGGCGCCTGCTATGAAGAGATGGGACAGTTCTCTAAGGCCATCCCGGTCTTTCAGAAGGTGCTTGCCATCGATCCCTTCCATGCCTCGGCGGAGTTCGGTCTGGCCCGGTCCTTGTTGCGCACGGGCCATACATCGGAGGCCAGGGAGGACTTCAAAGTTTTTCAGTACATGACGAGCACCAAGATTGGCACGCCGATCGGCCTGACCTATGGAGAACAAGGGCACTACTCGACAGCCACGGCGGTGAAAGAGCCGGAGACCATTGAGCGCAAGATGATTCCAGTGCGTTTGGTAGCCGAGTCCATAATTTCCACGAACGCGCAGTCCGGCTGGACAACCACCGGCGGCGCGTGCATGATCGACGCCACCGGCTCCGGGCAGATGGATCTGGTGCTAATGCAGTCGGGCGCGCAGGCCATTCTCATCCTGCACCGGCGCAGCGATGGGAGCTTTGAACAGCTTGATGCACAGGCCATGGGGCTGAGGGTCAGCGGTCACGCCGTAGCCTGCGCCGTGGGAGATTACAACGGCGACAAGCTGAACGATCTGGCGGTGGCCATGGATGACGCGGTGCTTCTCTTCCGTAACCTGGGGCACGGCAAGTTCCAGAACGTTACGGCGAAAGCAGGCCTGGCGCCGCGCAACCGGCCGACTGGAATCACGTTTATCGACTACGATCACGACGGCGACCTAGACCTCTTCCTCACTGGATCGCCCCTGAAACCCGGCGGCGAGTCCAATGTGCTTTGGCGCAACAATGGTAACGGCACGTTTACCGAGCAGACCCAGGAGACCGGATTGGGTGGAAGCGGCAAGACCGCGGCCGCAATTCTGACTGACTTCAACAACGATCGCGCCGTGGATATTGCGGTGACCGGCAATGGAGCCGCGCCCACTTTGTATATCAACCCACGCGAGGGCAAGTGGCCCACGCAGCCGTTGTATGAGGGCAAAAATCTACCTCCCACGACGGGCATCGCTGTCTTCGACTACAACAAAGACGGCTGGATGGACATTGCCGTCACTCATGCAGGACCGCCGGGACTCACCTTGTGGCGCAATGTTGCAGCCCCCAATCACATAGCCCGGCGTTTTGAACGTGTACCGCTGCCTCTGCATAGCGCCTTGCGCGGCTGGGGCCTGACGCCCATCGACATCGACAATGACGGTTGGATCGATCTCGCCGCAATCGTGGATACGAAATCCGGTCCCCAGGTGCGGGTCTTCCGCAACCGGGGGAACGGCACTTTTCAGGATGTGAGTAGCGCACTGGGGCTCGACAAGGTGAAGCTCAAGGCTCCGCGCGGACTGATTGCGGCCGATCTGGAAAACGACGGCGCCGCGGACCTGATTGTTACCCAGCGCAATGCGCCGCCCGTGCTGCTGCGCAATGTGGGCGCGAACAAGAACCACTTTGTACGCCTCGACCTCACGGGCAATGCCGACAACAAAACCGGATTGGGCATCAAGGTAGAGGTCTTCGCCAACGGCCTCTGGCAAAAGTGGGAGTTACCGGGTGCATCTGGCTACCAAACGCAAGGGCCGCCGCAGATTCTGGTTGGACTGGGCAAGGCCGAAGGCATCGACCTGCTGCGCATCCTGTGGCCCACCGGCGTCTTGCAGGACGAAATCAATCTGCCGCACACAGAAACCATCGCCAAGAGCGAGGTTGACCGGCGTGGCAGCTCCTGCCCGGTTTTGTTTGTGTGGAACGGGCGCAAGTACAAGTTCGTCACCGACGTGCTAGGCGCAGGAGTGATTGGACACTGGTTTACGCCCACGCGGCACAACATTCCCCGCCCCAGCGAGTGGGTCAAGATTGACGGCGCCGATGTGGCTCCGGTGAACGGGAAAATCAGTGTGCGCTTCATGGAACCGATGGAGGAAGTGAACTACATCGACCAGGTGCGGCTGGTTGCCGTGGATCACCCCGATAACGTGAAAGTGAATCCCGACGAGCGGTTCCTCGACTATCCCCCGTTCGCTTCAGGCCGCGTGGTGGCCAGCGTGGACGCGCGGCCGCCGGCAGGGGCATGGGACGGCGAGGGCCGCAACGTGCTGGGCAAATTGCTCCGGCGCGATCACCGATTTGCCAGCGGATTTACTCCGCTGCCGTATGACGGCTTCGCCAATCTCCATGCGTTGACGTTGGATCTGGGTAGGATCGATCCCAAGGCGCCCTTACGGCTGCTCTTGACAGGTTATGTTGACTACTTCAGCGCCACGTCGCTCTACGCGGCTTGGCAGGCGGGCGTGCGGCCGATCGCCCCCTACGTCGAGGCGCAGCTCGCTGACGGCGAATGGCGGCGTATCACCGGCGAGGCTGGATTTCCCGCCGGCCTGGAGCGCACCATCGTCGTGAACCTGACGGGCAAGCTGCCGCCCGGCACGCACCGCATCCGCCTCATGACCAATCTCCAGATTTACTGGGACCAAGTGCTCATCGACAACCATGCCCAGGGCAAATTCCGCACCACTGAGTTGCCGCTCGACTTCGCCACCGAGCAGTTCCAAGGCTATCCCAAGGAGATCGACGGCGCCAGTCCTGGCGATCTCAGCTACAACTACAACCTCGTGAGCCTCACCGGGCCCTTTCAGCGCGAGCGCGGCGATTACACGCATTTCGGCGATGTAACTCCGCTTCTCAAAAACGCCGATGACCGCTTTGCCATCTTCGGCAGCGGCGAAGGCATTGCAGCGGAGTTCGATGCATCTGAGCTGCCCCCGCTGCGGCCGGGCTGGAAGCGCGATTACTTCTTCTACGCAAACGGATACGAAAAGGACATGGACTGGTGGGATTCCGCGCCATTTACCGTGGCGCCGCTTCCGTTCCATGAGATGATCTCCTACCCGTATCCCGCGAACGAAGGCTTTCCGGCGAGCGCCGCCGCGCTTCGGTATCGCCTGAACTGGAACAATCGTTATGTTTCGGGCAAGCCCACGGGGTTGCACCTGTTCAACTATCAATGGCTACCGTCCACGCCGCGGGACGATCGTACCGATGATATACGGAAGTAGGTGTCCGATCCCGCGAGCCTGCGGCGGTGCAAGGCAAGACGCGCCGCATCTGCAGTGCACATTGGATCACCGCGGCTGCGTCGCGCTATACTGCACCACAATTCAACTATAGGGGGCGAATGATCATGATCGAGCGGTCGATAGCGAATCTGGCGGCCAGGGGGATGTTGACCCTGGCGATTGTAGTTTCACCCATGGCCATGAGGGCGCAAGGGAAGGCGGCGGTTCTGCAACCTGCGGCGTTGCAAAGTCTGATCCCGGCAACAGTCTTCTATCGCGGCCAGACAACAACGACTGAGTTGCGCAACTCCGGCGGGGTGAAGTTTGGCGACGGCTACTACGTTCTGGCGACCCTTGTGGATACGTCAGGATACTCCAATGCAGTCCAGTCCAAATTTCAGGCCTATTTCATTACCGAGGTTCCGATTCGCGTCAATGGAATGAAGCTGGAGGCGGGCGTCTACGGCATCGGTTTCATCGCCGGCGGCAAGTTCGTAGTGACTGACGTGGGCAGCCACGATGTGCTCAGGGTCGATTCCGTTACCGACAGCAGCCTCAAGCGGCCTCGGCCTCTTGATGTGCTCGCGGAGCCGGGCGGGAAGTTCCGGCTCTACGAAGGCCGCACATATGTGGTCCTAAGCCGGTAGAACTTGGAACATATGAAGGCGATTTCAGTGGACTTGCTCTTGCCGGGCCAGGCGCCCGCCTTGCCCCTGGGAGATCTCTGCTCTCCGGCGTGGGGGTGGATTTCAGAGCCAACATCATGACCGAATCCGCCTCCGGCATCCATCTCGCTCCAGCCAAGGCGCAACTGGAGCTGTTGCGCAGCGGTAGGCTCTCAGTCACGGAGTTGGCCGAGGCGCATCTGCGGCAAATCGAGCGGCTGAATCCGGCGCTGAACGCATTCGCGGACTTCGATGCGGAACGTGTGCGCGCCGAAGCCCAGCGCATGGACGCATGGACAGGCGTCAGAGGGCCGCTTTATGGGCTGCCGGTTACCGTCAAGTCGTCGATTGCTGCGGCCGGCTTTCGCTGTGAGATCGGCAGCCTGCTCCATCGCGGCGACATGCCTCGCAAAGACGCAGTTGTGGTGACGCGATTGCGCGCTGCCGGGGCCCTGATTCTGGGTACAACCAACTGCCCTGAGTTCCTGATGGCCTATGAAACGGCCAACCGGCTGTATGGGCGCACCTGCAACCCTTGGGACTTGGAACGGACGCCCGGGGGATCGAGCGGCGGCGAATCGGCGGCCATCGCCGCGGGACTGACAGCGGCGGGACTGGGCAGCGACAGCGGCGGATCGGTGCGCGTGCCCGCGCACTTCACCGGCATATGCTCGCTGAAGCCCACGCCTGGGCGCATTCCGGGTCAGGGCCACTTGCCGCCCTGCATAGGGCCGTTTTCAATTCTCGGCGCCATCGGACCCCTGGCGCGCACCATGGGAGACGTGGCACTGCTGTTTCGGACCTTGAGCGGGCAGGACCCGGGCGATCCGGCCAGTCCCCCGCTGCCGCTGCGCGAAACCAGCCTCGACGAACTGCGCGCCCATCCGATTGGCTGCTTCGAGGACGATGGGCTGGTTCCTGTCACGCGCGAAACCCGGGCCGCCGTCGAGTCTGCGGCCCAGGCACTGCGCGAAGCGGGATTCCGTGTCGAGCCGTTCCGGCCCAGCACGTTGGAGGCGCTGCGCCGCCTGTGGTGGAAGTTCTTTGTGCAGTGCGGCGCCATGTTTTATGAGCCCGCGATTCGCGGCAAGCGTGAGCAACTGAGTCCCATCTTCCAGGAGTTCCTCGGCATAGCCGAATCGGCGCAGCCGCTCACGGCGGCGCAGTTGCTCGACGCCTGGGCAGAGCTGGACCTCGTTCGCTTGAGGACTCTGGCCGAGATGCAGAACTATCCGGTGCTGCTCTGCCCCGTGGCCGGCATTCCGGCATTTCGTCATGGCGAGCGCAGTTGGACCATCGAGGGCCGGACAGTCGAGTATCTCGACGCGGTGCGGCATACACAGTGGTTCAACGCGCTGGCCGCGCCGGCCGCGGTGGTTCCGGTGGGCAAATCGGCGGCAGGCTTGCCGATCGGCGTGCAGATTGCGGCCATGCCCTTCGCGGACGAAACGGCGTTGGGTGTCGCTGCGGTGTTGGATGAGGCGTTCGGATACAACCCGCCTCCCATGGCAACGGCATAACCCGCGTCTCTCCGGCGTTGCTTCCCTTCTGTCGCGGACGCGCTCTGCGGAAAATGTGATTCTGCGCAACCTGTATGCATCTCCACCTTTCGATGGAGGCGCGGCGGCAAACGATCGCAGTACACTGGCGCTTCCCCGGATTGGAGCGCGCGGCGTGCGCGGCACGTGGCAAGAACGGTTTGCCGGAACCCCGGATGTCTTAAGGGGCGGACGGCGGCAGCAAACGATCGTCCCGGTCCTGGATATCGAGATTGGCGGGGATGAGTTTGTCACCATGGCAGGGCCGTGCTCGGTTGAAACCGAGTCCCAGCTTATGGCCACCGCCCGTTTTGTTTGCCGCTCGGGCGCGCGTATCCTGCGCGGCGGCGCCTTCAAGCCGCGCAGTTCTCCCTACTCCTTTCAAGGTCATGGTCTTGCGGGGCTGCAGATGCTGGCACGCGCCCGAGCCGAGTACGGCCTGGCTATCGTCACCGAGGTCATGTCGGAGTGCGACGTGCCGCTGGTGGCCGAGTACGCCGACATTCTGCAGATCGGCTCGCGCAGCATGGAGAACTACTCGCTTCTGGAGGCTGCCGCGCGCTCCGGACGGCCTGTGCTTCTGAAGCGAGGAATGGTGGCTACGGTCGCCGACCTGCTTCACTCTGCGCAGGTGATCCTGGAAAACGGCAATCCCTATGTAATTCTTTGCGAACGCGGCATCCGCACCTTTGAAACCGCGCTGCGCAACACCTTCGATGCCGCGGCCATCGCCTTGCTCAAGCATGTCTCGCACCTGCCGGTGATCGCCGATCCCAGCCACGCGGCCGGACATCGCGCCCTGGTTCCCGCGCTGGCGCGCATTGCGGTGGCCGCGGGCGCCGACGGCCTGCTGGTTGAAGTTCACCCCGATCCCGATAAGGCTTGGAGCGACGGCGAGCAGTCGCTGGATTTCGCCGAATTCGGCGCCATGATGGATGCGCTCAATCCCTACCTCGCACTGCGCCCGGGTGCACTGGGCGAGCTGGCCGGTGCGCGGCCGATGGAGGTCGCCGGATGAGGGATCGGGTCTGGTTCTTTTTAATCGTCCTCAGTGCAGTACTGCTTGCGCCCTTGCGCGCCTTACCGCCCCGCACGGCGGATCGGGTGGGAGCGGATTTCATTGTCACCGCCGCACCCGTTTACATCCCTCTGGCGGAGCTGCACGGCCATGAGCGATTCCCCCGTGGAGCACAGTTGCTGCTGGTCCGCGACGGCGAGGCCGCGCCGCTCGTGGCCGGCTTCGCCGATACCGCGGACGCCAACGTCTCCTTCGACGCCCAAAGGGTGCTCTTCGCAGGCAAACGCGCGGCCGGCGATCCGTGGCAGATTTGGGAGCTCACGCTCAAGGATGGTTCGGTACGGAAGGTCATTGACACTCAGACCGATGCCGAGCGGCCCTTTTATCTGCCCGGCGGCCGCATGGTCTGGGCGCAGCGCACCGCCTCCGGATTCCGCATCGAGTCCGCCAGGGACGGCCATCCGCCCAAGGTCCCGTTCCTGAACCCGACCGCGGGTCCCGGCGTGCTTCCGCTCACTTACATCCAAACCAGCGCCTTTCCCACTGCCATCCTGGCTGACGGACGCATTCTCTTTGAGTCCGGCTACCCGCTCGGAGCGGGCGCGATTCCGGAGCTGTATGTGGTTTACGCCGACGGCTCCGGCGTGGAATCGTACCGCTGCGATCACGGCCGCGCCCGCTGGGGCGGTTCGCAACTGGCCTCTGGCGACGTGGTATTCACGCATGGCAGGTCGCTGGCGCGGTTTACTTCTGCGCTGGCGCAGGAGACTCCGGTCACCGCGCCCCCTGCTGAATACGCCGGCGCGATTGCCGAGACGGCTTCCGGCGAATGGCTGTTCAGCGCGCGCAAAGCCGGCGCAACGCATTACGCCATCGATCTGTGGAGGCCAGGCTCCCCGTCGCTGGAAAACGTACTGGCCAAGCGCGGCGAGAACCTCGTCGAGCCGGTGCTGGTGGCCCAGCGCACTCCACCCCGGCGGTTTCCGTCGGATCTGCACCCCTGGAACTACGCCAATCTGCTGGCGCTCGACTCGCGGCTGTCGCTCGCAGGGAATTTGAAGCGAACGCCCGCATCGGTCCGCCTTGAGACGCAAGACCGGAATGGCCGTGTTCAAGTCAACGGCACGGCGCCGGTCGCCCCCGACGGCTCCTTCTTTGTGAAAGTTCCCGGCGACCGCCCTATTCGCTTTCTCCTGCTCGATCGGAAGGGCGCCGTGCTGCGCCGCGAACACGGGTGGTTCTGGAGCCGCGGCGGCGAACAGCGCACCTGCGCCGGTTGCCACGCGGGACCGGCGCTCTCGCCGGAAAATCGCGTGCCTGCCGTGTTGTTGCGCACCACCACCCCGGTTGACCTGACCGGCGATCCACTCCGCACATCGATGCGCGCCGATGTGCAGGAAGGCAACAAGAGATGATCCTTCGCTCTTTGCTTTTTTTCTTGGGCGCCGTCTCGCTTGCCGCGGCGCAAAACGCCGCACCTGCGGTGCAGTCTCAGTCGAATGCCGGGCAAGCGCCGGGCCAACCGGCGATCCGCTTTGAAGACGCCACCCAGCAGTCCGGAATCCACTTCGTCCACAGCTTCGGCTCCGCCAAACTGAGTTCGCTGCTCGAAGGCACAGGCGCTGGCTGTTTGTGGTTCGACTACAACAACTCCGGCCGCGAGTCTCTTTTCGTCGTCAACGGCCGCACGCTGCCCCCTGACATGACGCCCAATCCTCTCAAGGTCAAGCCTAATCCGCCGCCCCATGCCCATCTGTATCGTAATGACGGCAACGGTCATTTCACCGATGTGACCAAGCAAGCCGGTCTCGATCCGAATCTCTATGGCATAGCAGTCACCGCAGCGGACTACGACAACGACGGCTATGAAGATCTGCTGGTGACCAGCTACGGCAAAGTGGTTCTTTACCACAACAACGGTGACGGCACCTTTACCGATGTGACCAAGCAAGCCGGCATCAAGGTAACCGGATGGTCCATCAGCTCCACTTGGCTCGACTACGACCGGGATGGCTGCGTGGATCTCTTCGTCGGCCGGTACGTCCAGTTCGATCCCAAATACCGCGCCTATTATGCGGCGGACAATTATCCCGGGCCGCTTGACTATGCGGGCCAAACCAACATGTTGTTTCACAACAACTGCAACGGCACGTTTACCAACGTATCCGATAAGTCGGGAATCAGCGCCTACATCGGCCGCACCATGGGCGTGACCGCGGCGGATTTCGACAACGATGGATGGGACGACATCTACGTCACCAATGACAACATTCCAAACTTCCTCTTCCACAACATGCACAATGGAACCTTCGAGGAGATCGCCAATAATGCCGGCGCGGCCTATGGAGAAGATGGCGAAGCAACATCGTCTATGGGTCCGGTTGCGGCGGACTTCTGGAACCGGGGAATGTTAGACCTCTGGGTGACGGACGGAAGCTATAACCGTTTCTTGAAGAATCTGGGCGCTCCGCAACTCGGATCTTCCCCGCCAAAGCCGGATTGGCAAGGGTTTGAGGATGTTACTGCGGCCAGCGGCATCTCCCAGGTCGAGGGGCAATACGTGAGCTGGGGCAGCGGCGTTTACGACTTCGACAATGACGGCCTGCTCGACATCCTGGTCCTTCACGGCGGGCTGACCCACATGATTCCGATGGAGCACACCCTCTTCCGCGGGTTAGGGGGTGGCAAGTTTGAGGATGTGTCGCGCCAGGCCGGTCCCGTGCTGAGTGTACGCACTGTAGCGCGCGGCGCCTGTTTTGCCGACTACATGAACGACGGCAAAGTTGGCGCCTACGTGGTCAATCTCGGATCGGAGGGAACGCTGCTTCACAACGTTTCTACCAACACCGGCCACTGGGTCGAGATCAAGCTCGTCGGCGCCATGAGAAAGGGCGATGCGGGCGTGGCGGCCGGGAATCCTATAGCCAGGAGCAACCGCGACGGCATCGGCGCGCGCATCGAGGTCTTCGCCGGGGGCGTGCGCCGGACCGCAGAGCGAGTGGCAAGTTCCGGCTATCTCTCGCAGAATGACGGCCGCGTTCACTTTGGCTTAGGCAAGGCAACGGTCATCGACAAACTGGTCGTGCGCTGGCCTAGCGGAATCGTGCAGACACTCACCAATCAGCCGGTTGATGGCGTGCTCACGGTGCGTGAGCCTGGAAGAGGGGAGCCGCGATGAACCGGACCGGGCGAAGCGGACGCGGAGTGCCGGCCCTCCGGGTGGCGGCTCTCGCTGCGCTGATTGCGGTATTGCTGTTCATGGTGTCGTGGCGCGTCCGCTCCGTCCACGCCGCCGCTCCTCAAACCGGCGCAATTCTGGGCTACGCCTCTCCCGTGGAATTGCTGTTTTCGCCAGACGGAGCGCGGCTCTATGTGCTCTGCCAGGATAGCGGCGAGGTGCGAGTGCTGAATGCCACAACTTACGCCCCCATCAAGACCATCGCCGTTGGCCACGTGCCGCGCGGGTTCTTCCTTTCTTCCAACGGAAGCCGGCTGTTCGTAGCCAACTCCTGGGACGACACCATCTCCGTGATCGACACCCGTGCGCTGAAGGTGGTTGACACATGGCATGTGGGAATGGAGCCCTCGAGTGTGGTTGAGGGACCCGCGGGCAAGTACCTCTACGTCGCCAATCGCATCAGCAACGACGTAGCCGTGCTGAACGCCCGGAACGGCGCGGAGGTGAAGCGGCTGGCGGCCGGGCGCGGCGCGAGCTACATGACGCTTTCACCCAACCGAAGCCGGCTCTATGTCACCCATGTTTATCCCAACCCCACGCCCTCGCGCACGCCGCCGGAATCGGAAGTCACGGTCATCGATACAGCAACCGCCGAGGTGGTCAATCGCATTCCCTTGCACAGCATTGCCGGCGTCTTTCATCTCGCGTTTACCGCCGATGGCCGGCTAGGCGTCGTGGCCGAGCTGTATCCCAAAAATCTGGTGCCGATGACGCAGGTAGAGCACGGCTGGATCTTCGAGGATACGCTCACGCTATTTGGCCCCGATGTGGGCAACAAGACCGTCGAAGTGCCGCTGGACGACCTGGACAGCTTTGCCGCCCGTCCCTTCGGCGTGGCCATTACGCCGGATAATTCGCGCATTTATGTCAGTTGCGGCGGCTCGGAACTCGTTACCGTCATCAGCCTCCCGCACCTGCTGCGTTATGTCCATACCCATCGCGCGCCCATCGTGTACAACCTTGCCGCCAGCGGCCATTACGTGATTAATCGTATCCCGGTGGGTCATGACCCGCGCGGCGTGGCGCTCAGCCCCCATTGGCGCCGCCTGCTGGTAGCGAACCGGCTCGACGACACCATCAGTGTGATCGATACGCACACTAACAAGATCGTCTCGACGATTCATCTCGCCGGATCGAAGAATCTATGGTCTCTGCACTTCGGCCTGCAGATGTTCGCTGCGATGACCGTCTCCTCGCCGGGGAAGAGGCGGTGCGCCGCCTGCCATATCGACGCGCGGCATCGTAATGCCAAAAGGATGAATCTGAGCGGGATCAAGGAAGCTCAGGCGCTGCGCCGCGGCCAACAGGCCTTCTATTCGACCCGCTACTCCTTTCATGGTGGTGACGCCTGCGCCAACTGCCACATTGATTCCACCTTCGACGGGCTGCAGTGGGACTTTGAGCCGGACGGCCTGGGCCGGAACATTGTGGATGTTATGGAGCTGGAAGACATCAGAGACACTGCGCCCTACGATTGGAGCGGCGTCAACCCCAACCTTCCCACCCAGTGCGGGCCGCGGACAGAATTGTTTATGTGGCGCTCACAGAATTATGGCGTCCGTACCCTCGCCGATATAACCGCCTACATCAACAGCCTGCCGCCGCGGCCCAATCGCTGGCACCTGCCCGGCGGCAAGCTGACGCCGGCGCAGGAGCGCGGCCAGGAAATCTTCGATCGCACAGCAGATGACTTCGGCAAGCCCATCCCGCTGACCAACCGCTGCAACTTTTGCCACAGCGGCCCGCTGGGGACCGACCACAAGAAGTTCGACGTGGGAACCAAGGGACGGCACGATGATTCAGGATTGTTCGTAACGCCGTCGTTGGCCGACATCGCCCTCACCGCGCCTTACCTGCACAACGGCAAGGCCGCAACGCTTGAGGAGATCTGGACCATCTACAACCCCCACGACCAGCACGGCCGCACCAATGACCTGACCAAGGACCAACTGAACGACCTGATCGACTACCTGCGGACGCGATGAAAGGACAGTGAACATGAGAGGCGTGTTCAACAAAATTTGGCTGGCCGCGGCCTTTGCGGCCGTGGCGGCTCCAGCGTTTGCCGCGGCGCCTCAGCCACCCAGAATGCCGCATTACCGCTTTGTGAACTACACCACTGCCAATGGCCTGCCCAACAATCACGTCTACTCCGTCCTGGTGGATGGTAGCCGCATTTGGGCGGGTACGGACGACGGACTGGCGGAATATGAAAACGGCAAGTGGAAGACCTATACCACCAAGGACGGGCTGGCACAGCAGGCCGTGCTCTCGCTGGCGCTGGACAAGCGGACCGGCGATGTGTGGGTGGGAACGATGGGCGGCCTGAACCGCATTTCGGGCGGACGCATCATCGCTACTTACACGCAACTGAACTCAGGGTTGAGCAACGATATTGTCTACGGCGTGTCGGTGGAAGGCGAAAACGTGTGGGTGGCCACCGCCGCCGGAGCCTGCCGTCTGAATCTGAATACCGGTCAATGGTCGATTTATACCGATAGCAATACCCCCATGAAGGAGATTTGGGTCTACGGCGTCTCCGCCGCGCCGGACAAGGTGTATTTCGCCGTCTGGGGCAGCGGCTTGATCGAGTATAACCAGCAAACCAAGCTCTGGGATATTTACGAAGATCCCGACCACCAATTGGAGATTGTACTTTTCAAAAATCAAGGGCTGATCCACGACATCGTATCTTCGGTCAGTTACGTGGACAAGATCGTCTGGGTCGCCACTTACTTCGGCGACAGCCGCTACGACGGCCGCTATTGGCATAACTTCTTGACCAAAGACAGCGGGCTGCCGTCGAACTTCACCAACTATGTAAAGGGCGTGGACGCCAACCGCGCGTGGTTCTGCACCGACAAGGGTCTGGCTTATTACGACGGCGCCAATTGGGCCGTTTACACGCCATCGCTCACCACCGGCAAGCCGGAGATGTGGGTGCGCGACGCTCAGGGCCATGTGACCCATATACCCGTCACCACCGCCCCGGCCAACAATTATATGCTCGGCATCGATTTCCAGGGCCGCGATATCTGGGTGGCAACGGCCGGGGGGTTGAGCCACGGAATCTTCGAACCGCAACCATAAGGAGCCATCATCATGAGTCCATTTGCCGATCTTCTTGAGACCATCGCCCATGCACCGATCGAGAAACGCGCCGTTACCAATTACAGCGTGCTCAACGAGGCTTATTGTTATGCCAAACCGAGTTCCTTTTCGCGCGGCATGAGAATCGACCTCGGCAGCGTGGCCATCCTGCTCATCTCGGGCACAGCTTCCATCGACGAGAACGGCAAGAGCGTGCATATTGGCGACTTCCGCGCCCAGATGCGGCGCACCCTCGCCAACATCACCGGCCTTCTGGCCAGCGAAGGCTGCACCTGGCACGACATAGTGCGCACCACGTGCTATCTGCGCGACATTGAGCGCGATTACGAGGCCTTCAACGAGGAGCGCACGGCCTTTTACAAGGAACAAGGGCTCGACCCCTTGCCCGCATCGACCGGCATTCAGGCTATTCTCTGCCGGCCGGAGTTGCTGGTCGAGATCGAGGCCATCGCCATGTTTCGCACCGATAAGGCGGCAACCGGCAAGGAGTAACAGCCATGTGCAATAGATGGTGGTTGGCCGCGGCCTGCCTTTGTGTGGCGGGCGGTGCGGCCGCGGCTTTATGCCAGAAACCGAAAGAGCGTCCGGTTGCGCCCGCTGACCGTCAGGCGGCGAAGCCCTGGTGCTCGTGCGGCGCACATCCGCCGGGCCCGGAGCCAGTATGGACGGCCAAGCCGTATGCGAATACGCCGGAGGATATGGAGCCCTACGCCAAGTTCGTTAAGCCGTACTACCTCTATTACCTCCAACCGACGATCTGGAACGGGCCGGGGCGAAATATACCCGCTCCCAAGAATCTGACCGAGGTGCGCATCGGTTTTGTCGGCCCTATTTCGCCGCGCGACCCCGACTACATCTTTGGCATGCGGATGCTGCACGGCGCGCAGTTGGCGGTGGAAGAGGCGAACGCTCGCGGCGGCTACGGCGGTAAGCCGTTCCGCCTGATGTTGCACGACGACTACAACAACTGGCAAGCGGAGGCGGTCGCCGGCAATGTCCGTCCTACCAATCCAGCCATCTGGGGCGCCGGGTTAGACCCGGCCGTCAAGTGCATCTACGACGACAAGGACTGGGCCATCTTCGGCTCCATCAGCTCGGAGACCACCCACGAGATGTTGCGCCTGGCCCTCAAAGCCGAGATTCCCATCGTCAATTCGGCATCCACGGATCCCACCATTCCTGAAACCTCGGTCCCCTGGTACTTCACCGACCTGCAAGACGACCGCGTGCAGAGCTACACGCTGGCGCGCCGCATCTATACCGAACTCGGCCTCAAGCGCGTCGCTATCCTGCGCGTGAACAACCGCTATGGCCGCATGGGCGTGCCCAAATTCCACGATGCCTCGCGCCGCCTCGGACACCCAGTAGTGATCGAACAGAAATTCATGGCCGGCACCACCGACTTTTCGCGAGAACTGAGGAACATCCAGGAGTCGCGCGCCGACGCCATTGTGCTGTGGACCGACGAGGTCCCGGCTGCCATCATCCTGAAGCAGATGCGCGCCATGGGGATGAAGCAGCGCGTCTTCGGCTCCTACCGCACCCTGGGGCCAACCCTGCTGGCCGGCGCCGGACCGGCCGCGGAGGGCTTCGAGGCCGTCTTTCCCTACAACCCCAACAGTAAAAACCCGCGCTGGCTCGATTTCAACAAGCGTTTCGAGGCCCGCTTCCACGAACCGCCCGAGCAGTTCGCCTCGCTCGCCTACGACGCCATGAACATCCTGCTCGACTCCATCTGCAAGGCCGGACTGAATCGCGTGCGCATTCAGGACGCCCTGGACAATGTGCGCCAGTACGACGGCGTGACCGGGCACATGGTCTTCGATCCCAACCAGAAGAATGTGGCGCCCATGTACATCGGCACGGTACACGATGGCGCGATCACCTACCGGCTTGCTCCCATGTCGGAGCCGCCGGCCGCAGGGCAGTCCACCGCCGCACAGGCCGTGGCCAGCCAGGCTCCCGCGAAGCAGCCCGCGGCGGCACCCATTCCCTATGCGCGCGTGGGTGAGGATGGCATCCATTATTTCGGTCCGGCGCAGCCCGATATTCCGCGCGGCGCGGTGCGTGTCGTGCTCTTCGGCCCCGGGGCCGGCAAACTGGCGCAGTCGGCTGCAATGAAGACGCAGTTGGCTCTCGCGTCGCAAAAGGGGCGCACCTGGATGCTCCTGCCCGTGGACAGCGACCAACAGTGGGGCGTTGCTTCTACCCAACTGGTTCGTGCCTTGTGGAACGAGCACGCACTGGCGATCATTGCTTTAGGCCGCAAAGCCGGTCATTTGTCGGAACAACTGGCGCTGAAAACCTTCGTCCCGGTCGTGGCTGTGTCCGACGACCGGACTCTTACCTCGGCAGCCGTACCGTGGATATTCCGGCTCCCGGCGGGAACCTCCGCTGTAGCTGCGCTGCGCCTGCTCACGGATGCGGAGGCGCGCGGCGGGCCGAACCCCGAGCGGGTGCGGGATGTGCTGGCCTCCGGCAGCCCCGTCTCCGGATTCGCATTTCTTCCCACCGGAGATCCGCGCAAGCGATAAGCCTCGGATCTTCAATCTCGATGTCTTCTGGCGCCGCCTGCCACCGGCCACTTCACAAGCCTGACCATTTTTCTACGGCAAAACCCGAGCAGGTGTGTCCTGTTCAGTTCTGTGCACGGCCGCCGCGCATTGGGGTTGCGGCAGCTGGAGTGTCTTGGCTTTTGGATAGAGCATCTCCGGCTTTCCAACAGGCATAGGCCGAAACATGATCGCAAGTGATAAACGCAGTCAACCTGTTTTGACCCGCGCGCTCTCCACTCGCAGGATGAGATAGACATACATCGAATGATGGATAGGAAGACCGCTGTTAAACGGTTACTATGTTGCTGCCGGATCAGAAGAGAGGCGCTGAGTCCGCAAAGCCTCGCAAACTTCCCTGGAGGCCGAGAGACGTGTCCATCAGACGATTCCTGATTGCTGGGGTTCTTGCCCTTGCAGGCAGCGCGCTCTATTTGTATGCGTTTCCCGCGGCTACCATTTTCTACGAGTCCGTCGTTCTGCTCCATATTCTTGCCGGGACGATCTTCCTCGTCTTCGCGTTGCCGTGGATGGCTCGCCTGATGCGGGATCGCATCTGGTGGGAAAAGCTGGGTTGGGCGGTGGTGCTGTTCGGAGGAGCCTTCGGTGCGGCTATCATCTTTACGGGCGCGCGCCGCAACATGTGGCCCGTCCTCTACACTCACGAGGTTGCCAGCATAGCTGGCTGTGCGCTGCTGCTGTTCGTCTGGAGCGGGCGCCAGCGATGGCTTGGCCGGCTGCGCGGCGGCGCCCGGCGCGATTCGGCCCGGCTGGCCTGTTGCCTCGCTCTGGCCGCAGGCGTGGCCGCCGGAGCGTGGTGGGTGCGTACCGTGCCGTGGCAGCGTGAAAACGTTATCTACAACCCCTCTATCGCGCCGGCTTCCATGTACCAGGAAGGCGCCGGCCCCAAGGGCCAATTCTTTCCCGCTTCGGCTATGACCGCATCTGGCAAGACTATTCCCGGAGATTTCTTCGTCGATTCAAAAGCCTGCGAAAAGTGCCATGCCGACATCTACCGCCAGTGGGAAAGCTCCGCTCATCACTTTTCTTCGTTCAACAATCAGTGGTATCGCCAGGCCATCGTCTACATGCAGGGTGTAGAGGGTGTCCAGCCTTCCAAGTTTTGCGCCGGCTGTCACGATCCGGCGCTCCTTTTCCCCGGCAAATTCAACACGCCCATTCAGAACCGCATCTTCACGCCCGCCGCGCAGGCCGGCATCGGCTGCATGGTCTGCCACTCCATCCGCATGGTGCGCAGCACCATGGGTAACGGCAGCTATACGATTGAGTACCCGGCCCTGTTCAAGCTGGTTGACACCAAAAACCCCTTGCTGCGCAGGCTCATTGACTTTCTCATCGAAGAGGACCCCGAGCCCCACCGCCGCACCTTCATGAAGCCGTTTATGCAAAACAACCCGGCGGAATTTTGCTCCGCCTGCCACAAGGTCCACCTCGATGTGCCGGTGAATCACTACCGCTGGGTGCGCGGCTTTAACGACTACGACAATTGGCAGGCCAGCGGCGTGTCGGGATTCGGCGCGCGCTCGTTTTACTATCCGCCCCATCCGGAAAATTGTGTTGACTGCCATATGCACATGGTCGGTTCGAACGATGCCGGCAATGTCAACGGCTTCATTCATTCGCATCGCTTTATCGCCGCCAACACGGCGTTGCCCTTGGTAAACAAAGACCAGACCCAGCTCGAGGACACCGAGCGGTTCCTTCAGGATCACAAGGTCAGCGTGGACATCTTCGCCATTTCGCCGGAAACCGGGGCAAACCGCATCCTACAAGCCTCGGCCGCGTCGCCCATGCAGGCGGAAACCACCTTCGCCGTGGGTGAAGAGGCCGAGCGCCACATCACGGGCATGACCGGCGAAGTGCATGTCGCTCCCGTCACCGCGCCGCTCAATCGCGTGGCGGGAATCGTCGTTCCGGGGGAAACGGCCCGGGTGGATGTGGTCGTCCGCACCCTCGGCGTCGGTCATTTCTTCCCCGGCGGCACCGTAGACGCCGTCGACTGCTGGCTGGAGCTGAAAGCCACCGACGACCGCGGCAAGGTTCTCTTCTGGAGCGGGATGGCCGAGGATCACGGCAAAGGCCCCGTCGATCCGGGCGCGGAGTTCTACCGCTCGCTCGCCATCGACGCGCACGGCAACGCCACCGATAAGCGCAACGCCTGGGCCGACCGCGCCACCGTTTACGTGCACCTGATTCCGCCCGGCGCCGCAGACACGGTTCACTACCGTCTGCACATTCCCAGGGACGCGCATGGACACATCCACCTGCTGGCGCGGCTCAACTACCGAAAGTTCGCATGGATCAACACGCAGTTTGCCTTTGCCGGCAAGTTCTTGAGCACGGGCCCCCATGACGTTGCGCCCGCCTACGACGACCGCCGCATGGTCTTCACCGCCAGCACCGCGGATGTCTCCGGCAAGATCAAGGCCATTCCCAACCTTCCCATCGTGGTCATGGCGCAGTCCACCGCGGATTTGACCGTGTTGCGGCCCGGTGCGCCGCTGCCCACGGCAAAAATCGCCACCGAAAAGATCGATTGGCGACGCTGGAACGACTACGGCATCGGCCTCTATCTCCAGGGCGATCTCAGGGCCGCGGAAACGGCTTTCATTCATGCTACGCAGGCTGATCCCAACAATCCCGATGGCTGGGTGAACATCGGGCGCGTGCGCCTCGATGAGGGCAATCTCGTCAGCGCCACGCAGGCGCTGGACAAAGCACTGCAGCTCTCGCCCCATTTGGCCCGCACCCACTACTTTTTGTCCCGGATTCTGAGCGAGCAGGGCAAGTATCACGCCGCCATAGCCCAGTTGAAACTCGTCATCGCGCAATATCCCTACGACCGTGTGGTGCGTAACGACCTGGGCCGCGTGTATTTTCTTGAGCGCCGCTACGCCCTGGCGCGCAGCCAGTTTCTGAAGGTCATCGCCATCGATCCCGAAAACCTGGAGGCGAATTACAACCTGATGCTCTGCTACACCGGCCTTGGCAACGACAAATTATCCGCGGCCTACCAGGAAAGATACATGCGCTTCAAGGCCAATGAAGCTGCGCAGACGCTTACCGGCCCGTACCGCGCCAAACATCCCTTCGACAATCTGGAGAGGCAGCCGATCCACGAGCACCAATCCGTGCCGCTGGCTGAAGCCAACGCCAACAACGGAGTGGAGAAGAACCTCGTGCTGCTGCCTTCGGCGCTGGCAACTTCAGCAAGGCAGACTCCACCGCGGCCGTCCGCGCAATGGGCTCAGCTCGGCGGAGGTGCGCGTTGAAGGCTTCCCGCGCCGCGTTGGCCGGCGCCGCCATCCTCGTCAGCGCAGGTCTTGCTTTGCTGCCCGTAATTTTAGCCGCGGCCGCACCGGCGAACCCGCCTGAACACATTCACTTTGCCGACATTACCCGCGCCGCGGGCATCCATTTTGTCGCCAACAACGGCGCATTTGGCAAGAAATATCTGCCCGAGACGCTTGGCCCCGGCGTCGCCTTCATCGACTACAACAACGACGGCTGGCAGGATATTTTTTTCGTCAACGGCACGAAATGGCCCGGCCATCCCGGCCGCATCACCACGCCGGCCCTGTATCGCAACAATCACAACGGCACGTTCACCGATGTGACCAAACAAGCCGGCCTCGCTATTCCCATGTACGGGCTTGGCGTCGCTGTCGGCGACTACCTCAACAACGGCTATGATGACCTCTTCGTGACCGCCTATGGCGGAAACCACCTCTTCCGCAACAACGGCAACGGCACCTTTACCGATGTAACGAAGCAAGCCGGCCTGTCAAAGTCGGGGACCCGCGGCTTAAGCACCAGCGCCGCATGGATCGACGCCGACCGCGATGGCCGTCTCGACCTGCTGGTGGCCAACTACGTCCAGTGGACGCCGAAGGCCGACCTGTATTGCACGATGGATGGTGTCCACAAATCCTACTGCACGCCGGAGTCTTACCACGGCGCTTCGCTGGAACTGTGGCACAACAACGGCAACGGCACGTTCACTGACGTGACGAAGCAGGCCGGCCTCTACGACCCGACCTCGAAAAGCCTGGGCATCGCCATACTCGACGCCAACCAGGACGGCTGGCCGGACATCGCCGTCAGCAACGACACCGAACCCAATAAGCTCTATATCAACAACCGTAACGGCACCTTTACGGAAAGGGGCATTCCCGACGGCATCGCCTACAGCGAAGATGGCGTGGCGCGCGCCGGCATGGGCATCGCCGCGGCTGACTACGACCACTCCGGCTATCCCAGCCTGCTCATCACCAACTTCTCCAACCAGATGATCGCCCTCTATCAGAATCAGAAGAACGGCCTGTTCGTAAACGTCGCTCCGACTTCATCCATCGGCCGCACCAGCCTGCTCACGCTGGGCTTCGGCTGCTTCTTCTTCGACTACAACCTCGACAGTTGGCCCGACATCTTCGTCGCCGACGGCCACCTCGACCCCGCCATCGAGGTCATCCAGCACCGCGTCCACTACGCCGAGCGGCCACACCTCTACCGCAACACCGGCGGCAAAAACTTTGTGGACGTAGCCGCCCGGATGGGCGCCGCCTTTGACGCTCGCCGCGTCGCCCGCGGCGCTGCATACGGCGACATCAACAATGATGGCGCACCGGATATCGTGATCACCACAAACAATGGTCCCGCGCAGCTCTTTTTGAACGAAGGCGCCACCAACCATGCTCTGCGCATCAAGCTGATCGGAACCAAATCCAATCGCGACGGCATCGGCTCGGAGGTTTGGGTGCAGTCCAACACCACCTCGCAGGGGCAGATGCTCACCAGCGGATCGAGCTATCTGTCCTCCAGCGAGTTGGTGCTGACCTTCGGCTTGGGCGCTTCCGCGAAAGCCAATGTAATTGAAGTTCACTGGCCCAGCGGCGCAGTAACGCGGTTGACCAACGTTGAGGCAGGCCAGACCATCACGATTCGTGAAGGTTCGGGTATCGTCCATGCCGAACGGTTTCAAAAGCGCGCATAGCTTGCCTCGAAGATGGACCTCCCGCTTGAGTCCAACACGGCAGGGATGGCTTCGCTGCCGGTGCGCGGATCTTTTTCCGCCTTGCATGATGGCGCAAAATACACTACAACCAAAACAATGAACGCTAAACAACACCCTAAGCCTGTTTGGAAAAGGCGCGGAGGAATATGAAATCGATCATAGAGACACTGCCGTTCGAGGCGCCGGCGCGAGACGCTCAAGTGCGCGTTCTCCGGAAACGATTGCTAATCCCGGCGCTTGCGCCGCTTTTTATGCTGCTCACCGTTGCGGTTGCCGCACAGGACCCGGCTTTGTTGGCCAAGGCGCAGGCAGGCGACCCGGTTGCGGAAAACAGCCTTGGAGACTACTACTACGCCCTGAACACGCAGGCAGGATACACGCAGGCGGCGGGCTGGTACCGCAAGGCTGCCGACCAAGGCTATCCCAAGGCCCAATACAGTCTGGGCATCTCCTACTGCTGGCACGAGGGCGTTCCGCAGGACTATCAGCAGGCCTACTTCTGGATCGATCTTGCCATTGATGGCAAGATCAGCGACCGGAACCACTGGCTCAACTATGCCGCCTCGCATTTGACCAAGGACCAAATCGCTCAAGCGCAGGGGCAGGCGCAGGATTGGCTGCGGTCGCATGCGGAGAAACCCGGCCCGTAACGCTCGCTATCATCTCGGATGCGAGCTGCTGCGGTTTGTGCCGGCGGGTTTTTGCCCCGTATTGGCAGCTTTTGCGGGGGCACGGTCTTCGGCTTCCGCGCGGTCTCCGCGGCCTTTGTCTTATACCTATTGGACAACATGGGCGCGGGCCTTCGACAATGACAACAGCGCCGGGCGATCTTCCAGCAAAACGATGCATAGGCTTCGAGCGTGAAAGAGAGAACGAAGCGGCACGGATCGATGGGCCAGGGAGCCAGCGGCTGGCAGAAGGACATGAAGCCCAGTGTAAGACGGAGCTTTCGGGCTGCTTTCATTTTAGCGGCGGCCTGCCTGCTGACGGGATTCTTAGTCTCCATGCCGCTCGTTGCGCAACCGGCCTCTGGGTCCAGGATCGCTTGGACGGGTGAGGTAGACACCGCTGCCGGCCAACCCCAGGCGGGTGCAGTGGTGACCGTTTTCTCCGCTGCGGCGCCGCGGATAAGGCGCCGTGCGGTCACTGGCGCCGGCGGACGCTTCCGGCTTCCGGATATTCTGCCGGGGCGCTATGTGGTCACGGTGAAATTACCGGGCCGGCCGCCGACCGCTCCGCGCCCAGTCCTTGTGACCGCCGCGCCCGCTATTCTTACGGTCTCCCATGAAAATACTCTGCATGCCGCCGCTGGGCCGGGACCCTCGACCGTTTCGAATACCGGCTTCAGCGCAACCGCGAATGAAGCCCAAGGAACGGGTGGTGAGCAGCTCTCCGGCCAAACCGTCAGCGAGCTGCCGCTGAACGGCCGCGATTTCAGCACTCTGCTGTTGTTGGCGGCGGGCACGATGACCGACGTAAACGGAGCCACGAACTTCACGCAGCAGTTCGCCATCAACGGGCAGCGCGGCGTCGAGGCGGTCTTCGCCATGGACGGCGCCGACATCGACGAGCCGGAGATGGGCGGCAGCGCCTTCAACAACTTCAACGTGGATGCAATTCAAGAGATCAAGTCCAGTTCGGGCTGGATGCCGGCCCAGATCGGGCGCGGGGCAGCAGGATTTACCAACATCATCACGCGCTCCGGCAAAAGCGGGTTTCACGGCTCTTTCTTCGAGTTTGTCCGCAACTCGGTCTTCGACGCACGCAACTTTTTTGACCACCCTTCGATTGCAGATCCGGGACGCATCCCGCCCTTCCGGAGAAATGAATTCGGATTCACCAACGGCGGTACGGTGGTGCTGCCCCATCTGTACGACGGCAGTGGCCGGACTTTCTATTTCGGCGAGTATCAGGGATTTCGCCAGTTGCTCGGAACGACTCAAGTGCTGGCGGTGCCCACCGCAGCGGAGAGAGCGGGTCAGGATGTGGTGACCTACCCGGATGGGAGCACGGATACCCTCAGCATGCCGGTCAATCCCGCGATTGCCGCCATTCTGGCGCGCTATCCGCTGCCGGATTTGCCCACCGGCGCGTATGGGGACCGGACCTATGCGGCGCCATCGAACGTCGATACCAACGAGGATCAGTTCTCGATCCGGATCGATCAGGAAATGGGCGCGAAAGGGCAGTTCTTCAGCCGGTATACCTGGGACGATATTCGGGGCCCGACGACGAATCCCGACCAGACGCTGTTGGATCCGAGCTTTGGCGTGCAGTATGTGAACCGGGAGCAGAATGCGGTCTTCACCTACACCCGCACCGTGTCGCCGCGGTTTCTCTGGTCGTCCTCGCTGAGCGTGATGAGGACGACTCCCTCCTTTGTGACCCCCAACCACACGCAGCCGGCGCTTAAGTTCATTGATGGCCTGTTTGAGCCTTTCAACTCCGCGGGCGGTTCCGTCATGGCGGCCTTCGGCAACCTGTTTCAGGGGCAAGTGAACTTCTCCTGGACCGCGGGGCGGCACAACGTAAAGTGGGGGGCGGAGACGCTTCTGAACCGGGACACAACCTACTTCGGAATCAGCCCCAACGGCGAATACGACTTTGGCGGCGGGACGGTGTATTCGCCGGTATTCATTCGTTCGGCAAGTGGGAAGCACGATGTGCAGGCGGGCGATCCACTGCCGGATACGCTCAGCAGTCTGCTCCTCGGTTATCCCTACGCATATACAGTTGCGGTGGCTCCGCCTTACTCCTCCAACGGAGCGCACATCGGGCCCGCGGCGATCAACCGCGGAGACTTCAACGCCTACGTGCAGGACACCTGGAAGATCAACAGCCGTTGGGCGCTCGATTACGGTCTCCGCTATGAGCTCTACACGCCTATCACGGAACGGGCCGACCGGACCGCGAGTTTTCTCAATCCGTTTCCGGCAGCGGGCGTGGGACAGGAGTATCTCATCAACCCTCGGCCAACCTACAGGACAGACTGGAACGGCTGGGGTCCGCGCGTGCAGGCGGACTGGAACGCGCCGTTCGGCGTGCTCATGCACGTGGGCGGAGCGATCACGGTGATACCGCCCAACCTCTGGCAGGATAACTTCCTGACCGGCACGACGCCTTTCGTAGTCTATCCGCGGGTGGATGCGTCGAAGAGCGGAGAGATCGCCTACGGATTCCAGATCACGCCCAGCGAACTGCCACAGGTCTACACGCCCCAGGGCGTGGCTTTTCTCGCCAGCGGGAACTCTAAAGAAGTGCCGGCCAACACGGTGATGGACGTGAATCGCTATCAGGTGGACCTGGCCGAACTGGCGCCCGGCCATCAGCTATCGCTGCTGAGCCTGAGCGCGGTGGACCCCAAATTTGGAAATGCCTTACTCAACACCTGGACGCTGGGGCTGGAGCGGACCTTCGGCGGCCTCACGGCAGACGCGGCCTACGTGGGAACGTCCGCGTCCCGGCTCCCCAGAAACTCCTATCCCAATGCCTATCCGGGGGCGGGGCCGGGGTTTGCGCCGTTTACCGACTTCGGCAGCAGCGGAACGCCCTCTGGAGGCTTCGGTTTCGAAACGGTCATGGAGGCTGAAGCGCACTCGTCGTACAATGCGTTGCAAACCTCGCTTTCGGGTCAGGTTCGGCACAGCGGTCCCCAACTCCAGGCTGGCTATACCTGGAGCAAGTCTCTGGACGACGTAAGCGGCGTAGCGGGCGGAACCGGATCAGCGGGTGCGGTGGTGGTTTTCAGCCCTCAGAATCCGTTCGACAATCGCGCCGAGAGAGGTCCGTCGAACTTCGATGTAACCAACGCCTTCGCGGTGAGCGCGGTGCAGAACCTGCACATGCAGAATCTGCCGTTCTTGCCGGCGGAGGCCCGGGTGCTGACGAAGGGTTGGCAACTGCTGAGCATTTCGACGATCACCAGTGGTTCTCCCTTTACGGTTCTCTCGGGGATCCAGCAGACGGGTTACGGGACGATTGGGGCAGACCGCCCCGATCAGACCGGAACACCGGATCTCTCCACGGCGAAAAGCCCCACCCGCCGGCGCGAAGATTACTTCGGCCTCGGCGCCGGCAACGCCAGCTTCTTTTTGATCCCCATCGGAATTCCCGGCGGCACGGGGCCGAACTCCGGGCGCTTTGGGAAGCTAGGCCGCAACACCTTTCGCGGGCCAGCCTATTACGACTTCGACTTTGCGCTGATCAAGACAACCCCAATCGGCCACAGGCGCAGCGGTCTTGAGCGCGCGGACCTCCAGTTCCGCGGGGAGTTCTTCAACCTCTTCAATATCGTGAATATGGGGTTGCCCGCAAACACCATCGAGGGATCTGGATTCGGCATCATCAGCCAGACGGCCGGCACTTCACGGCAAATTCAGTTTTCGCTCAAGATGATCTATTGATCTCGTTGCAGTGCGTCAGAAGTATCGTCCAGTATTCATTGCCGATTTCGTTTTTTTGGGGTCTCCTCTTGCGCACTGTACGAGGGTTGGGATTCTCAGCCTGAAACCCGAAGTTCCGTTTTCAGTTTTTGACAAATAATTTTTCTGCGGCGAGTTCCGGCTCAAACTCTGCATCTGGGAGCAGGCACGGCGCTTCGTGGCGGTGTGTAAACTGGAGCGCGAAGGCCGCGGCACCAAAGGGCACAAGCTGATCGACGTGCCCGGCTACACCTTTCGCGCCTTCGTTATCACGCGCGCCATCGCTGAGGAAGCGATCGGGCGCGATTACAACCGCCGCGCCGTCATGGAAAACCGCATCGCCGAACTCAAGCATGACCTAGCCGCCGGCCGCTTCTCACTTGCTCAGCATCTCTTCGTTAGCAAGAAAACTAGTGAGAGCATCCTGCATTTTGCTCTGACGCTCGGCTGGCGGCCACGCCGAATCCCACATCAGATACCCGCCCGGTAAAGCAAAAAACTTCGGCCTGTAAGCGAGGGTGAAGGATACCGAGACCACCCACCCATTGTTTTCCATGATGTAGAGCGGCGCATTTTCGTTTCCCGGCGGCGGATTGCGCAGATCGTTGATTTCTTGCCCTAAATGAATCAGCGCTGTGCCCAGCGAGCTACCCAGCCGGTCCTTATTGAGCGTGCAAACAAACAGCGCCCCGTCCGAGGAATCCGCCGTCCCAGGCGTGTCTGCATTGGCCAGCACGTCGTCCATGGCGCCATAGTTGATGCTTACCCCGTCCTTGATTTTTTCCTTGACGGTGGGAAATACCGCTGCGTCCTTCTGGATCGCCGTGGTCAGCGGCCCCGGACTCAATTTCGCGGCATCCTGCAGCAGAGCCGCAACGGGATCGAACAGATACAGGCTCGACATACCCTGCCCAGACGATTCCGACGGGCCCGGCGTGAACTGCTCGGACGATCCCTTGGTGATTGCGTCCAGCTTCGCGTAATCCACCTTCTTTCCCGTTACGTCTGAAACCGATTCCAGCACCAGTTGCGCCGGATAGGCGTTCATATCGCCAAACCCGCCCAGCCCCACGATCTTGCCTCCCTTGCGATCCAG
>JAJYVF010000006.1 GCA_021792135.1 Acidobacteriota bacterium
CATGGTTCGGTCAGTTCCGACGACTCTTGGTAAGACATGAGCATCTTCTCGCTACCTACCGTGCCTTCTTCTATCTCGCTTGTCTCTGGATCACCCTCAGGCGATGTTTATGAAACAGCCTCTAACACATTAATCAAAGAGATATAGGCCTGTCTTCTTCATATGGGATGATATTAGTTCCGACCTTTTGGACGATCATCTTGCTTTCCTTCTGACTACATGTGTGAAAAACCAATGAGTTGGGGCCCGGGTGAGGGCAGAGTAGCTATTCGACAGGGTGCATCGGTACCCAGCCCTTCTGCTAACTACTAACTGCGGGCTAACGGTTGCTGATTGTCGTCTGCATCGGCTCCCCGGTTGACTCAAACCTCATTCCGGCCAGCTCGGTTCCCGACGCCAGCACATCGCGCAGCTTCTCCGGATTGTTTCCGCTTGTCCGCGCCGCCGCCCGCAGGACGCGGCTTGCCTCCTCTGCCCCGGCGTCCTGCGGGAGCCGGAAGATCCATGGCACGTTGGTGGACGTCAGCGCGTGGTCGCCGGAGAGAGCGATAACCGGCAGGAACATCTTCAGCGACATCTGCTCGGCAAAGTGCGCCGAATCCCGGTCCAGCGCGATGATCGCCAGTGCATGGCCGCTCTCCAGCGCCCTAACCAGCTGCGTGGTCGCCGCGCCCCAGTTCTGATTGCTGTCAACGGCCACGGCCCGCCAGCCGGCTGGACGCAGTTCATCCTTCAGCTCCGTGCTCGCGGTGATCTGCTCTGCATGAGGGCCGAAGAGGACGATGTTCACAGGTCCCCGCGGCAGGTTGGCGCGATGCGGGCCTGCATAGACGACTTCATCCTCGCCGACCCGGGCGTAAGGTGTGGGAGGATCAGACCCGGGCGCCCCCCTGCCGCGTGGTTCCCGGAGTGAGGAACTCATACCGGGTGTGCTCGCCCGCTCTGTTCCCGACATCGTTGCGACACGGTACGTAATTTTCCCGTCGTGGACTGTGCCCAGGTACATCGGGCTGACGTTCTTGTTGTTGGGGTCAAAGACCATGTGGCCCGTCACGCCATCGTATTGGTACACCTGATCCAGCGCATCCTGAATGCGCGCCCGGTTCAGCCCCGCGCGGCAGATGGCCTCCAGCAGAATGTTCATCGCGTCGTAGGCAAGGGCCGCGAACTGCTCAGGCTTCTCGCCGAACCGCGCCTCATACCGCTGCTCAAAGGAGAGCCATGTGGGGTCGGAGCGTGCGGGATCGTAGGGATAGACCGCCTCGAACCCTTCCGCGGCCGACCCAGCCCGCGCCAGCAACTCGTCGCCGAGCGTGCGATAGCTGCCGAAAACCCGCTGCTTCATGCCCATGGCCCGCATCTGCCCGAGAATTGCCGCCGCTTCGGGCGCATCTCCCCAGAGCACGATCGCATCGGCACGCGAATCGCGAATAATGCGCAGTTCGCGGCTAAAGTCCGTATCTCCGGGCATATACTTTTGCTCGACTACCACGGGATGCCCGAGCCGCACGGCGGCGTCGCGAAATTTCTCCACGCCCATTCGCCCGTAGCGGTTGTTCACGCGCAGCAGCGCCGCGCGCTTCAGGCGGAGTTCGGTAAAGATCCGCCGCGCCAGAATGTAGCTCTGCACGCGATCGTCCTGGAGATCGGTGAAATACCAGGGGATATAGGTTTCCGGCACAGTCGGATCGGTAGATGCCGAGTTGACGATGGGAAACTCCGCCTTCAACGCCAGGCGCAACATCATGTGCGTCGACTCCGAACTGATGGACCCGAAGATCGCCCAGTCTTTCTCCTGGTAGATCATCTTTACCGCTTCGTCGAGGGGCGCGCCCCAGATCGCCGAATCGGTGGGTCGCTCCTGGCCGCCCTCCGCGCCGAATTGCCAGTTGGTGTAATCATCGTGCACCATCAGACGGAACGGTTTGCCACCGTACCCGCCGCGTGCATTGGCATCATCGATAGCCATCTGCGCGCCATGCAGCATGCGCAGCCCATATACCTGATCGGCCTGCTTCGCGATTGGACCGAGAAAGCCGATTCTCACCTCCTTCACGTTGGTCGGAACGGGGATATCCCGTCCCGGCCCTGTGTAAATGTTCGGATGTGTGTAGTTCTCGTAGTACGGCTTGGCGAAATGCCCGTAAGGCTCCAGATCCGCCGGAGTTCCGGCGTATGGCTCCACGGTGCGATCCGGCGGTGGCCCAGGCGGATGCGCTCCGCAGGAGCAGCCGGGGCCGGGAACTGGTGACCCCGGGCTCCCGGCGAGCTTGTTCTCTGCGGTGGACGAACCTGGCCCAGGGGCGTGGCTCGCCTGTCCGAAACCGCTCGCCGCCAGCGCGCACACCGTCACCAGTGCCGCAACCGAGGCGAGCGGCCAGGTTCCCGTGTCCTCTCCGCAATCGACCAGGTTTCGCCGCATGGCTCTTACTCCTCGCGCTTAGGCGTGCGGAACATGGCGATGGCTTCAATCTCCACCAGCAGCTCCGGCCGGCAGAGCTTTGCCTGGATGCCCGTGGACGCCGGCAGCGGGTCAAGCCCCAGCTCCCTGTAGAACGTTGTACGTTCTTCGTTAAAGGCCTCGTAGTCGCGGTCAATGTCGCGCAGGTAGCAGGAAGTCCGCACGATGTCGTGCCACGTCGCGCCTTCGCTCGCCAGCAACGCGGTGATGTTGGCCAGCGTGCGCCGCATTTGAGCTCGGAAGTCGCCGATGTGGACACTGCGGCCGTTCTCGTCGATGCTGGCTGTGCCGGAGATGAGCAGGATGGTAAGCCCGTTCAGGTCGATCCTCATGCCGCGCGAAAACGAACTGGGTTTCGCGTAGGCGTAAGCTTCGTTCAGGACACTGTGGTTGGTGATCGCCCGTCTTTCGACGGGCGCATGGGCGATGTCAGCCAGAAGCTCTGCTACAGTATTCATCGGTATGACTCCTTAGGTTGATAAATTCCGTGACTTAGACCTTTTGCGGTCGCGACCCAGATATCGCGTCCCTGAAAATCGATGCCGAGCATGTAATTGTGAGCAGGGGCGGTGGTGACGGGGATGTTGGTGACGTGCCCTGCCGCGTCGCGAACGATCATCTCGGGCTTGCCGGTATCGAGAGCGGGCCGGTAAACGGCCCAGTTTGTGCCGTCATAATAGGCGAGACCCTTGTCGGTGCAGAACCAGGCGTGGTTGCCATCGACAGCTTTCACAGAGTTGGTGAAGTTACTGGGCAGTCCGCTGTCCTTTGTCAGGAAGTTATGCCAGTAGCGGCCGTCATAACGGCTGTCACCGAAATAGGTCGAGACCCACACAATGCCGTCCACATAACTTACCGCGCTGGTGATGTCGTGAATCAGCCCCTGATTCCTCAACAACACAATCTCGGTCTCGCTATCCGGATCCTTGTACATATCCCATGCACCGGTCTTCTGGGTGTATTCGAGCAGCCCGCTGCCCCACACCGCGAAGTACACTTTGTCCGGAGCCGCGGAGACGCCGTAGACCCATATTTCCCGCATGGGCGTGTTGCGCTCATTCCAGAGTGACCACTGACCGGTGCGAGTGTTCAGCCGGCAGGCGCCGGCTGCGGTTGCAACCCAGACGTAATCGCCTTCGACTGCAACCCCGTAGACGACGTCGTTGCTCAGGCCCGAGTTGAGCTGCGTATACGTATCGATGCGTCCCGCCGAAATGCGGCTCAGGCCGCCCATGGTTCCGGCCCATACCGCGCCGGTACGCTTGTCCAGAGCCAGCGAGAGAACTGCCTGCTGCGCCAGCCCGTCGGCGACGGTATAGATCTTCCAGTGGCCGTTCTCGAATTCCGCCAGCCCGTCGTCCGTCCCGGCCCAGATGCGGTCGCCATCCACCAGAACGGAATAGACATGGCTGTTCGGCAGCCCGTTCGCCGTCGTGTAATTGACAAAGTGGTATCGCGGCATCGTCGGTACGGCTGCAGCCTTTGCGGATGCAGGAACCGCGTGTCCTCGCGCAGGATGCGACGGCGGCTGTGCCAGGGCCAGCGCCGTTGCGAATAGGATTCCGAACATCGCTGTTCGTTTCATCGCGTCCTCAGGTACTCGATCAGGTCGTTCAGTTCGTCCTTGGTCAGGTCGTTGGTGCGGCCGTGCCGGTCGTGCGGGTTGTAGATGGTCCAGATTTCCTCAAGCGTCTGCGCCGAGCCGTCGTGCAGGTAAGGCCCTGTCAGCGCAATGTTGCTCAGTTGCGGCGTATCCAAAAGACCGCTGTTGTCGGTCGTCTTGCCGGTGCCCACATCGAACGATTTCTGATTCGTCCCTTTGGGCCCACTGTGGCAGTACGCGCACTGGTTTGTCTGTGGGATGGGCCGGTCCAGCTTGTCTGTCGTTCGGTAAAAAATCTCTCTGCCTCGCTCCTGTGCGGCAGTGAGCTGACCGTCCGCCGTGCTCCATCGACGGGGTCGCGAAGGCAGACTGCGGACATAGAGCACCAGATCCGCCAGCCGCAGATCGTCGTAGTTCTGCGACCGCCAGAAATACATTTCCGTTCTCGGCCCGCATTCCATCGAGAGAGAGGGATTCTTGCCGTTCCACTTGAACGGATTCGTCCCGCGCAGATCCTCGATCGGCCGGTTGTCGACGATGTCGCGGCCGAAACCGTCCGGCTCAAGGTCCCACTGCAGATCGTCGAAGGTGGAGTCGATGTGGCAGTTGGCGCAGCCGAACTGCCCCTGAAACGAATACTGCGCCGAATAAAATGTCTGCTCGCCGCGGCGCAGCGCGGTGACTCTTTCCGGACCGGCCAGGCGGATCGTCCGCGCGACGCGCAGAGTGCGGGTGTCGATGACGCTGATGGTGTCGTCGAGGCGATTGGCGACGTAGAGCAGGTTACCGTCGCCGCTGAGCGCCACGCCGCGTGGATTCTTTCCCACCGGAATGCGGGCGACTACATAACGTGCGCTCGCCGAGAGATCTTCGGCAATCGGTTCTCGATTTCTCCGGATGTATGCAAGCATGCGCTGCGCGTCGATCACCGTCACGCAGTCGGAGCCGCCGTGACTGACGTAGATGCGCGATTTATTGGGCGCGATGGCCACCCCAAACGGCCGCGCGAAGTAGCGGTCCAGCTCGTCGAGCGGAACCTCGACAGGGCGGCCGACATCCGCGCCGAAGATGGTGAGCGTATCGACAAATGCCCAGCCGTGTTCCACGTGCGCCAGCGGTACAAGGTTCTTCGGGTGCAGCTCCGCAACCACGCCAAGGCGGCCGTCACGCGACACAGCTACATGGAAGGCGCCCGCGATAGAGGGCAGCGGAATGCGCTGCACGACCATGACACGGGTGGGGTCCACCACCGTAATCTCCGACCGAGGCGGAGTCCGGTACGGCCCGGGGTTCGGATAGATGTGTGTTGTGTACAGCCGTCCGCCGTCCGCTGTGATGGCCATATAGCTGGCGCCGCGGCCCGCCTCCAGGGTATCCTCCACTGCCCCTGTCGCCGCATCCAGCACCGTAATGTTGTTCCCGACGCGGTCCGCAATAAAGAGTGTCTTTCCCGCGCGATCCTCTTCGACGCTCGAAGGTTCAAACCCGGCCCTCCATGTCGCCACGACTGCGCTTGTCCTGACGTCGATAACGCTGAGCGTGTCGTCCCAGGAGTTCACGACAAAGAGCCGCCGCCTGTCAGGGGAAAAGGCAAAGCCGCGGGGATCATGTCCAGCGGGGATGGTCTGCAGCGTCCGCCCGCTCCGCGCATCCAGAACGCGTACGTCGCCCGTGCCCTCGCAGAGGGCGTAGAGACGCGATCCGTCGGGAGACAGCAGCAGTTCGAGAGGCGAAGCGTATAATTCCGTGTTATCGAGGGAAGGCGTTGCTGTGCCGCTTACGACGCGCGGCTGCCAGAGCGCGGCCAGGCCGGCGAGCGCGGCGCAGGCGATCGCCGGAATGAAACGGCGCTTCACCGCGGCTCCTCCACGGTCAGCACGCGGTCGGCGCCTAAGTTCTCGATCGTCTGGGAGTGCCCGCTGGGCCAGTGCACAGTAACCTTGTCGATCTTCTCCGCCCCACCCAGTCCAAAGTGCAGCCGCCCGTCGTTCTGCGAGAGATACCCGGACGAGGCCACGCGCTCCGCCATCTGATAGCGCCCGCCGGCCCAGATCTCCACGCGTGCGCCGATGCCGTCGCGATTGCTTTCTGAATGATCCTTGGGCGTATTGGCCCCGTGCAGGCGGATCTCGATCCAGTGCCCTGTCCCCGTCGACACGTTGTGCAGCAGAGTGCCGGGCGCGCCCAGGTTCACGACAAAGGCGTCGATTTTGCCGTCGTTGTCGTAATCGGCGAAGCATGCGCCGCGCGCCACCGTGCGCGTGTTCACCACCTCGCCGGCATCTCGAGAAACATCCTCGAAGCGTCCCTGGCCAAGCCCCCTGAACACCGAGTGTTCCATGGGAATCATGTGGATCAGCCCGCCGTGGAAGACCATGATGTCGAGCAGGCCGTCGTTATCGAGGTCATAGACGCCGCTGCCCCAGCTCACATACTGCGCATTGGCCTGCGAGAGACCGGAGAGGATACCGATATCGGTAAAGGTTCCGTCTCCGTTGTTTTTCATGAGCCGGTTGTAGTGGCCGTCGCTCACCCACAGATCGAGCAGCTTGCTGCCGGTAATATCGGCAAAGACCGGACCCATCGATGAAGTCGCCTCGCCGTCCTGCCCATAGGCCACGTCGGCATCTTCCGCGATCTCCCGGAATGTGCCGTTGTGCATGTTGTGGAACAGAAAGTTCTGCGTGCTGTCGTTGGCGATGTAGATGTCGTCCCAGCCGTCGCCGTCGAAGTCCGCCGCCGTCACGCCCATGGTGCGGCCGATGGACGCACCGATGCCGGATTTGTCCGTCACATCGGTAAACGTTCCGTCGCAGTTGTTGTGGTAGAGGCGGTTCGTTTCGCCTTCGTAATCCAGGGGTCCCGGATAGTTATCGGCGGCATAAAAATTTCTGTATTTCGGGTCGAACTTCACATAGCGGCCCACAAACAAGTCCACGCAGCCATCGCGGTCGTAGTCCAGCCAGGTGGAGCTGATCGACCATCCGTCCACCTTGATTCCGGACTTCGCCGTCACGTCGGTGAACGTTCCGTTGCCGTTGTTGTGGTACAGAATGGCCCTCCCGTAGCCGGTCACCAGCAGGTCCTCGTAGCCGTCGTTGTCGTAGTCCGCTGCCGTCACCGCGGTGGCGTACAGGACCGGATCGAGCCCGGCCTGTTCCGTCACATCGGTGAACGTTCCGTCGCCGTTATTGCGGTAAAGATGGTTGTGCGGCGGAGGGTTCGGCGCCTTCTGCAGCGGGCTGGTCGTCATGGATGCCGGCAGCGTTTGTCCGCTCAGCACGTAAAGGTCGGGCAGGCCGTCGTTGTTGTAGTCGAACCACACGCAGCCTGAACCTGTGCCTTCCAGCAGCGAGCTGAGCTTCGCTGACCCGATGCTGTGCGTGAAGTTGATGCCGGCCTTTGCCGTCGCATCCTCAAAACGGATTTGCGACTGCCGGGCTTGTGTCGCCTGCGGGGCATTCGGCACGCTGCCGGGATTCGCTGCTCCTGTCTGCGCGATTGCGGCGGAGGCCATTCCGAGAATAAGTAACCGTCTGGGCTTCATTTGTCGTTGGCCTCCGGGATTGGCGGACGGCGGTGTCCCGTTAACGCGACTGGCGTGGTGCTGTGCGGCAAACCTGGGGAACACGATGATTTGGCGAGCGGTCCGGGCGGGTCTGACAGCTCACGCAGATGTTCTGCCCGCGGCTGCTCAACCGGAACGAGCCCTGCGTCCTGGGGTATCGTCACTCTGTCTCCCCGTGCAGTGCGGCGGTGACACCCGGACCGAAGTGGGGGTCAACAGAATGGAACCGCAGTAATGGCCTGCGCGGGGACCGCTTTGTTTGTACCAGGCAGCCGCGCAGCCGGGAGCAGAGTCCTCGAAGGGATGGTGTGCGTCTCAGGCAGCCGTCTGCAGCGCGCGGTCGCGCGTGGCGTGCAACCCCATCCAGCGAGCAGCCGATCCGCAGGATGTCGGCGTACTGGGCGGCCTGTGTTGCTTTGGCTGCGGTTATTACTTCAGTAACGGTCGCCAGCCCGGTGGCCTGTTCTGCGCGGGCTGGCAGCTGCAGCCCCTCCAGCCCGATGCACCGGAAAGCACAGGGAGCAATGTGCACATGGAAGGCGCCGCCGTGCAGAACACGAGCTCCAGCAACGGCTGCCCTTTGGGCACTTTCCATCGGCTGCCGCTCGATTTCTGCGGGGCACGGCCCCGGTAGAATCGCGAACTTGCCACTGCCGGCCACAACGGCACCGGCGCGGATGACCGTTGAGTCATCGGGCATGCACCTCAGAACATCGGGCCAACCATCAATCTGGCCCTTCCAGCTTCCCGTCACCTCCGCTCCGTTTCTCTGGGGAAACACGAGCTTAATTCAGACAGAAGCAGGGATGCTTCCATCGAAAGGTGGAGATTCGGTGTGTCTTTGGTGCACCCCGGCAATGAGCTACGCCGAGGCTGCTCAGAACGCCAGCTGGACCCGGGTCAGAAACAGATGCTCCGGACCGGAGCGGGCGGCACTCGCAGGGATCGATGGAAACCCCGTGTACTCGTAATTGACCAGCAGCCTTGTATAGCGGTTGATGTACCAGTTCACGCCCGCTGCCGATTCGGAGGCCCCGTCGGCCGAAGTTCCCGGTGCCGCGAACAGAGGAAATGCATGAGGATCGAACTCCACCGTGCTGTGCCGGAGAGCGACCTCCCAGGCACCCAGATGCCGCGCGTTGCGGCTGAATTCCAGGGGATGAGCCGGCTCGATGCCCTCGAAGGAATTCTTCTCCCCGGTCAGAATCCAGGAGCCGGCAACCTCCCAGCCTTCATTCGAGAGGTATCGGGAAGCCGTGCCTGCGCGCACCTTTTGGCCCGAAGCAGCATACTCGGCCATCACTCCGACGGGTCCCAGATAATAGCGCGCCTGGGGCGAAAGACGTCTTTGTTCCCCATCGGCGAGAGCACCGGGCACATACCTGAAGAAGGTCTCCTGCCCGGTAGTCTTGAAGTCCGGCAGTGGGTTCCGGCTGGTACCCACGGAAGCGGCCAACCCGATGCCCAACTCCCGTGCGGCGTTGCTCTGTGCCGCAACGAACGGCTGAAAGAAGGTCCGCATGACGGCCTCATTCGAACCGCGCCATTCAAAATTGGCATTGGAGCCGTCGTTGGTTCCGCTCAGCCACGCGACTTCGTAGCCAACGGCGTCCTGCAGGAACGAGCCTTCGATTTGACCTCCGAGATCGCGCAGCGGGACCAGATCGGAAGCCAGCGATCTTTCGCCAAAGGTGAGATCCCGGTCCGAACGCAGCACCTCCAGGCCGATGGGCGTCTTGAATTTTCCAATGCGCATCCTGAGTGCTGAAATCGAATTCCACTCGGCATAAGCTTCCTGGACCACAGTATTGCCTTCGCCGAAATCGGGCATGAACCGGAAGTCGATTCCGCTTGACAGTCGTCCCTCTACCAGCGGCCTGACGCGGCGGAACAGAAAGACAGCGTGGTCCCGGCCCGCGAGATTGTCGACAAAAAGGCGCCCGTCACTCTGAAGGTAGCCGTGGATTCTGACGCTGTAGAAACCCTCCTCGCTCCCGATCAGCAGGCCCTCGTGCCCCCAGGAGAAACGCCTGGAGCTCTCGTCGGCGCGGACCGCTGGCACCAGGTTGCTCACGGGAGGTGAATTCGCACTCACCTGTCCTCCGCCGGACTGCGGAGAGACACAACGAACAAGGAGCAGAAAGATGAACACAGCATGGCCGATGTTTCGGCAGATGTCGTACTTTCTTCGCAAGCCCTTTTCTCCTGCAGGACGGGCAGTCTGTCCTGCGTCCTGTCCCTCAGCGGCGGGACACCGGCGTATTCAGCCGCGCGATTTCGGAATTCGGTTCTGTTGCTTCGTCTGAGTTCGCTGGCGGTGAAGAGGAGCCGCCCGTGCCCGATTCGGATCTGCTCCGCCGGAAGCGGCTGGTCAGCCCGTCGATTCCAAATCCGGCGAGCATCGCCGCCAGCACTGCACAGATTCCGTAGATCCAGCGGTGCTCTGTGGACAGATTGGCCATGTAAGCCGGGAACCCGATTTCGGCAACCTCAAGGACGGTCGCAGAGCGGGCAATCACTCCGTGGTCGCGGCACGCGTACACTTCCACCTGATATTTGCCGGGCAGCGCGCTCTTCGGCCACTCCAACTGCAGCGAATATCGCGTTTCCCCGTTCTCCGGCTTGAGCCGAACGGCTCCGGCGCGTGCGGCGTAGCGTCCTTCATGCTCCTTCAGCGCAAAGAAACTGGTGAGCAGCATCTTTGCATAGGCGGGATCCGGCACCTGATCGCGAGCGCCGTCCTCGTTCGCCTGATTACCGGTCCGGTTGCATTTGCAGTGGCGCAGGCAGCGGATGCGCGCGGCCAGCGCGCCTTCGTCCAGTACGTAGCGATTCAGGGACAGCGGATCCAGCAGGGCGCTGTTGCTGCCCGACCCAAAGGTGAGGAAAAGAGAGGGCGCATGTTTTACATGGATCTTGTCGGCATTGAGCCAGATGAATCCTTCCCGCCCCTTGCAGTCGAAGAACTCGTCCTGTTCTGACCCGCGAAAGACGATCAGAATACCCGAGCCGGAGGGCGCGGTCCCCGTGACATGGATCCGCGACCCGTCGTAAAAGGTTCCCATCGCAATTCTCTGCGGGGCAAGCGACGGTGGCATCATCTGCGCGGTCGCGCCCGGCAGGGCAGCCAGGCTGCCTGCGGCAAAGCTGAGCCATACGATGGGCAGAATTGTCCCGCGCCTCCAGCCCGGTAACGCGTTGAATGGATGCCTTACCCCACGATCGTCCCCCATGCATGCGCAAGAATCCCGATGCCCGCATGCTGCATGGATCGCACGAATTCAAGGATCGCGATCTCCGAAATTCTGATCGACGGGGGAATCAAAATGCTGATCACCATCCTGACCATCACGCCCAGTGCCAGCACTCCCAGAAGGATCATCAGCTGCTCGCCGCGGAGCAGGCGGCTCAGACGCGCTCCAATCTGCGCCCCGAACGTGGATCCAGCCGCCACCAGCAGCGCCAGTGTCAGATCGACGGTGTGATTCGACGCAGCCTGCATCAGGGTCGCTCCCGCGCACGCAAACAGCGCCTGGAAAAGGCTGGTGCCGACCGCCACATGCATCGGTACCCGGAGCACGTAAACCATCAGTGGCACCAGGATGAAACTGCCTGCGACCCCCATGATTCCCGTCAGCAGCCCGACAAAGACACAGAGCGTGAAGGGCAGCAGAATCGAGTGCCGGACTCCGGAGCGCGGAAATTCCACCTGCATCGGCCAGCGAGCCAGAAAACCGCCTGAGCGAACCTGGGGTTGTGCCGAACCCGCGACAAGACCGCCGCGAAGCTTCCGCCAACTGTCCCGGACAATGAAGCTTCCGACGAAACCGAGCATCAGAATGTAGGTCAGGGTGATTACAAAATCGGCATTGCCGATTTCACGCAGCAGCCGCACGCAGCGAACCCCGGCTCCCGCTCCGACAAGACTGCCGAACACCAGGATTACTCCGAGGCGCAGGTCCACGTTATGCAGGCGGAAATGTGCGGCGACACCCGAGGACGAGGCTGCCACAATCGCGTTCGTTCCCGATGCCGCAGCCACGGTGGGCGACACGCCGATCATCATCAGGGCTGGCGTCAGCAGGAATCCGCCCCCCACTCCCAGCAGTCCCGAAAGGAGCCCGATGACGCCGCCGATCGCCACCACCACCCATAGGTTTACGCCGATTCCGGCAACCGGAAGCAGAATGCGTATCATGCGGATACCTCGTGGCAGCCTGAACTTTCGGCGCTGCTGACGCATGTCTCGCAGACCAGACCGTGCGCTGGCGCCATGAGATCGCGCTCCAGAAACCGCTTCCTGTACCAGTCCATGACCTGGTAGCTGCGCATGTACATGTCCAGCCGGCCAGCCCAGGCGATCAGGCTGCCCAGCATTTCCAGGCGGTGCTCCATCTCGGTGGCGGGCGCCTTTCTGTACCAGGCGTCGACCAGATCTCCACGGCAGCGAACCTGAAACCCGTAGTGCGCGAGGCAGCCTTCCAGAAAGCGTGCCCGCAGATCGCGTCGTTCCCGGGAGGCACCCCCGCCCACGAACCGAAACGAAATGGAGTTGTTGCGCGGCGTATCCGTGACGCAGGCATCCATCAAGGCAAAGTGGTACGCCAGACGCGCATTCAGATTCATGTACTCGGCGGCCACGATCAGATAACCCGTCTGTCCGAGAGCGCGGGCTGTGTCGGTATTCAGCGAAGCTGCCATCACCGAAGCCAGATCGCTGAGCGCGATGGGCAGATCGCATCGGCACCCCGCTCCCGGGCCCGTCATTCCGCGCCACAGCGCCCGGAAGGGTCGCGACACAATTTCCTCGGGCCGCACCTGGCGGCTGGCAGAGTCGGCAAGGGCCAGTCCGCCGCCGAGGTCGAGCACGCAGAGCTCGACCGGAGCCGAGGTCACAAGTCTTCTGGCCGTTTCCCCATCGCGGCTGAGCCGGCCGTCGCTCAGCGCGAACATCGTCTGAATCGCTTTTTCATGGCAGTAGCGAAGAACATCGTGCGCCGAGCGGCACGCCCCCGCCCGGAAACCAATGCCGGAAGAATCGAGCAGATGAAGGCGCAGCAGCCGGCCGTCGATGGGAGTCTCTTCGCCGTCTTTGCCCGCGCGCGCCGCGGGAGCCTCGGCACGGAATTCGGGCCAGAACGCGCCTGCATACACCCGCGGCCGGACAGCATCCAGACTGACGGGATTTCCCTGGCGAATCGCCTCGAAGGCGCCCGCCATTTGAAAGACCGATGGAATCCTGAACTCGCGCAGCAATGCGGCAGCGTGGCCCGTCAGGTTGCCCCACTCCGCCACAAGGCCGGAGATCCGGGGTAGCACCTCCGCAATTTCCGGAGATGCCTTGTGCAAAAACAGGATGGCTCCGGGAGGCGTACTGCTCAGCGAAACCATATCGGATGCCAGATGCGCTGCTCCCGACACGCGCCCCGGGTAGACGCCGGATCCGCCCGACAGAATCGGCTGGCTGCAAATCTGAGCCGGCAGGTGCTGGGTTGCTGGGGTGGCCAGTACCAGCTGCCGCGTCTGGACGATCCACAGCTTCTCGTCCTCGTCCAGAACCCACTCGATATCCTGCGGGCATCCGAAGTGACGCTCGATGAGGCCCGCCCACGCTGCAAGTTGCCCTAACTGATCCCCGGTCAGGTTCCGTGCGCTGACGGCGCCGCAGCACGGAACCCCGGCGTCTCTGTGCAGAGCGACCTGCTCGACCGAGGGCACGATGTGCCTCTCGATTACGGCATGCGGCTCGCTGCGCGAGACGACCAGGAGCTCCGCTGTCGCGCCGCCGCTGCTCTTCTCCGGCTGCAGGCCGCTCGTCGCTGTGATCCAGAGCGCGTCGCTCTTCGGGAGCCCAGGATCGCGTGTGTACATGATCCCGGAGGCGCGGGCGCGCAGCATCGGCATAAACAACACCGCCAGCGGGCTCTCGACGTCCGGTATTCCGGCTGAGAGGCGGTACGACAGGGCTGTGGCGCTGAACCGGCTGGCAATCACTTCCCGCCAGGCTTCAACCGCGCGTTCAGGAGCGACATGCAGCGTCGTGCGGAACTGGCCTGCGAAGGTTCGTCTGCCGCCTTCGCCGACAGCACTGGACCGCACCGCGAGTCCGCGGCCGCATGGCGCCAGACGCAGCGCGCGCTCCGCAATGGCGTCCTCGATGACTCTCGGAATCGGAGATTTCTGTACGGCTTCGACCAGCAGCGCAGAAGCTTCTTCGAGCCTGCGGAGATCGTCCAGGTCAATCCGGCGCGTCAGATCGCGCACCTGTCTCCAGAGAAATGCTCCGAAGTGCCGGCGATATGCCTCGGCGGTCAGCACATATCCATCCGGAACCGGCAGTGCCAGTTCATTCCGGATTTCTCCCAGCCTCGCTGCCTTGCCGCCCACCAGGGGCTCAGAACTGCGATCGACCTCTGCCAGTTCCAGGACGAGCGGCGGCCGTGGCTGTTCGCTTTGCCTCGCAACCCAGGCCTCCACGGCTTTTCGCTGTGCGCCGACGGCAGCCATGACCCGGCGGTAGCTGCGCCCCGTGAGCCTTTCCAGAGCGCTCACGACATCGACGAGCTTGTCGAAAACCATCGACGCCCGCTCGCCGGGCACCTCGCGTCCCGCCGGAACATGACACAGATCCTCCTGAATGCCCGCGAGGATTTCGAGGCAGTCGTTGTTGAGCGACAGCAGATTCCGGAACTCCGCGTAGAGCGAGCGCATCGGGTTGTCGCTGATGGGCAGCTTCCATTCGTTCATTGCCGGGCGCCTCTCGGGCTGCACCCGGACCGGTCACACCTGAACGGGAGGTGCAAGCTGATCCAGATTGAGTGCTGTGACTCCTGGTACTGCTTTGGCAATCTGCTCCACGTCCCCAAGCTGCTCGGGTATGGCGAGCTTGCCGCGGATGGCGACGACTCCGTCGGCAGCCGTGACCTCCAGTTCCAGTCCCTCGGTGGGTGGAGCAATCGCCAGGCTGGCGCGTACTTTGCTGGCCAGGGCAAGATCCTCCAGCGCCCTCTGGCACTGCGGCGTGAATTCGAAACAGCGCCGCTGCGCCGCGGCGCTGACAATGTGGCACGCGGTGTCGATCGTCATGTGTTCCAGATTGAGTACCACGTCATAGAGCGACGGATCTCCCCAGTCGACGCCATACAGCCAGCTTGTCCATCGCCGCCGCTGATCGTCCATGTTCTCGATGTAGGCAACCGCCTGCTTCTCGCTGTAGTGCAGGCTCTCGCACACCATGCGCACCCGGTAGCCCATGGGAGCGATAATCCGGACTCGCAGAATATGGCGGCCTCCGCCCAGCAGCAGGTGCCCCGCCAGCCCGTGATAGATCACCCTGCCCGTCCGCACTTCGTCGGCGAGCGCCGCCTGTACCAGAACCAGATACTTGTAGCGCTTATGCCCAAACCGCTCCAGAAATCCCGGCGGCTTCTCCAGCGCATCGCGCAGCTCTTCCTGCGAAACGCCGCTGGCCGCGGCACGCTCGACAATGACATCCCGGTCGATACAGCGATAGCCCAGTTTTGCGGCCAGGCATTCGGCCAGCGTCTTGCCGCCGCTGAAGGAGCCTCGTGAAATCGTGATCACCGACATGGCAATTTCCCCGATGGTGCGCGGCCCACGCTGCATCGCAGCGTGGGCCGGAACCTGCCTCCGTTGAAACCCTCCCCCGCTATTTATTCGGCCCGGGGGTGCCGGTCGCGGCGGAGTGAAGAGTAACTTCGACCTTTTCCGTGAGACTGTCGTAGTACTGCTTCAGAATGGCGATGACCTCCGGCCTGGAAAACTCCGGGGGCACCGGCCTTCCTTCGCTCATCAGCTTGCGCAGAAGGGTGCCGGAGAGCAGCAGCCGTGCGCCGCCCCGGTAGTTCCCGTTCTCATCGATCACCGCCTTGCTCTCGTGCGGGCAGGTCTTCATCGACGCCATGCTTCCGCATTCATAGCAGTAGAAGGTCCAGTCCATGCACAGCGGCTGGATCTTCAGAGAGCCCGCGGGGATCTCGCTGAAGATCTTCTGCGCATCGAAGGGGCCGTAGTAATCTCCCACGCCGGCATGATCGCGTCCCACGATCAGGTGCGAGCAGCCGTAATTCTGGCGAAACAGAGCATGCAGCAGTGCTTCCCGCGGACCCGCGTAACGCATCTCCATTGGATACCCGCCCTGAATGACGCGCTCTTTGCGAAAGTATTTGTTCACCAGCGCATCGATGGCTCTCACCCGCACATCGGCCGGAATGTCTCCGGGCTTCAACTTGCCCAGCAGCTGATGGACATAAACCCCGTCGCACACCTCGATCGCGATCCACGCCAGATAGGCATGCGAATTGTGCATTGGATTGCGCAGCTGGAGAGCGGCCACCGTGCTCCAGCCCCGTTCCTCGAAAAGCTTCCTGGCCTCCGCCGGACGCTGATAGATTCCCTTGAACTCCTCGGGGAAATAGAGCTCCGAAAGCACCTTTACCGGACCGGCCAGATTCACTTCGGCCTGCTCCATCACCTTCTGCACACCCGGATGCTTCGGGTCGGTGGTGCGGAAGACCTGCCGGCACTCCAGCTCTTTGTCAATCCTGTACTTCTCTTCAACCTTCATGGTGCCGATCAGCGAGTCTGTCTCCACATCCCACAGAGCTACTTCCTCGCCGAGCGCGATCGACTTTGCATGATCCTCGTCGGTGGACAGGGTGATGGGAATCGGCCAGAACAGGCCGCCCTTGCTGGGCAGGGCATAGTCCTTGCAGCACCCCAGCCAGTCGTCGTGACCCATGTAGCCCTCAAGCGGCGTGAACGCGCCGATGCCCATCATGATCAGGTCGCCGGATTCGCGGGTAGTCAGGGGGACATGCTTCAGATGCGCCGCCCTAATTTTCTCTGCCGACCGCTCACTGCCGTCCAGCAGGAGCGGTTTCAGGCTGGGGCTTCCGTGCGGAGCAACAAGTGTATGCATAGATAAGACTCCTGTTCGAAAAAGTCAGGACGTCGCGGGAGATTGTCGGCGTCGGGTTATAGGCCAACCGGAAGAGGAGCTTTCCTGCCGCGTAGCCGCCATCGCCATGGTCCGGTAAAGAAAATGGACAAACTTGGAATAGGGCGCACCCAGAAAGAGCGTGAGGACCAGGGTGAGATGCGTGTAGTAGATAAAGAACATCGCCGCCCGCAGCTGCGTGAGCCGCAGCGCCTCGGAGAGCAGTCCTGTCAGTCCGGCGCCCCCGATCAGGATCAGCAGGAACCAGTCGGAAAAGACGGCTCCTGCCCGCGCCTGACGATCTTTCAGCCGGTTCCAGACCAGCACGGCCGCCCCGGTGACGAGCACAAGGGCGCACAGATTGGCAAAGAGCTTTAGCGGATTCAGAAACGGAATCGGCGTGTCCATCAGACCCAGCATGCTGCCGATCCCGACGGTGGTGCCCATGGCGGCCAGCCCCACAAAGGCGCTGAAGACCAGCAGGTGTCCCCACCGCCGGCCCTGCTGCGCTCCGCATTCGGCGAAGCGGCGATGGGAAACAATCTCCATCAGCGCCGGAACCAGATTGGAAAGAATCGGTCCCTCGGCGCCCCCTCGTCGCAGAGCCCCGGCAAACCGCACCGCGCCCACCGTCAGCGCCAGCACCACCCACCCGCTGACGGCGAAGAAGAACGGTTCAAGCCTCGTCTTCGGGAACATCTGCGCAAAGACCAGAGGGGAGGACCCCGGAGACGGTGCGGGAAGCAGCGCAATGCTCAGCAGCAGAATCGCGGAGAAGGCCAGCATGGCAACCGCCGATTCCGGAATCGCGAAGACCCCGCCCATGAATCGCGGGAAAGCCAGGCGCCGGATGACCGCGCAGCGGATGGCACTCAGCGTCTCGGCAGGGTGCGCGCCCCGCGGGCATCGGGTGGTGCAGTCGCCGCAGTTGTGGCAGAGCCAGATGGCGGGATCGCCGATGAGGCGATCCGTCATGCCCCACTGGGCCTCGACGATCTGCTTGCGGGGAAAGGGCCTGTTCTCCGTGGACAACCCGCACGTCGAGCTGCAGGTGGCGCACTGGAAGCACTTCTTCATATCCGCGCCGCCGCCCCGCGTTACATCGCGGATAAATTCGGTATCTGGATGAAGGATGATCGGGTCTGCCATGATTAAAACCCCTTGTACGGGTTCGGTCCCAGCGCTCGAATGCGCGCGGCGAAGTCGTCGATCAGCGCGGGGATGCTGTCGTAGTTGTCGATAGCCAGCTGCACCATCTGTACCCGCTCCGGTTCGAGCTGCAGCCTCTCCAGCGTGTCTTTCACGTTCTCCAGACGCCGGTTCGCCAGCTCGCTGCCGCGGATGAAGTGGCACTGATAGTCGTCCCCGAAACGGCATCCCAGCAGCAGCACCCCGTCCATGCCGCGCGAGAGCGCGTCGGCGATCCACACGATATTCATGGAGCCAAGGCACCGCAGCGGCACGATCCGCACGCTCGCGTCGTAGGTCGCGCGCCGGGCCCCGGCCTGATCGAGAGCCGGGTAAGCGTCGTTCTCGCAGGCGAAGATCAGGACGCGCGGCTTCTCCTCGGTCTCGTCCGGCACCTCGATGGCCTTCACCATCGCGGCAATCATGTCCACTGAATAGTTGTGAAACGAGATAATCCGCTCCGGGCACGCGCCCATGCAGATGCCGCAGCGCCGGCAGCGATACGGATTCAGCTTCGGCGTGCCCTTCTCGTCCTCATCGATCGCCCCGAACGGGCACTCCACCGTGCACCGCTTGCACTGTGTGCAGCGCTGCAGCGAAAAAATCGGATACGAATCGTCGCCGACTCTGGGATGTACTGCCTGGCCGCGCGTGGCGAGCTGGATCGACTGGATCGCCTTCAGCATCGCCCCCGCCGCATCACCGCCCGCCAGGGCCGCATCCATCGGCGCGCGCACCGCGCCTGCGGCATATATTCCCGTCCGCCGCGTCTCGTACGGGAAACAGACGAAATGCGAATCCGGGAAGCCGTCGCGCAGAATCGGCAGGTCCGGACCCTGGCGATAGGCAAGATTCAGAACCTGGCTTCCCTCCAGGCTGCCGAGCTGCTCCACCACAGCCACAGCCTCCTGGCGCTGCTTGTCGGTTGGATTGCGCTCCAGGGACTTCTTCGCCTCGCGCAGGCTGAGCAGTGCCTCGTTGTCGGCAGAGTTCGGCACCATGCCTGTGGCCAGCACCACCAGATCCACCACAAGCTCAATCCGAGCCCCGATCAGGCTGCTGTCGGCGCTGACCAGGAGCCTGCCCTCGTCGTCGCGCCGCACGCCTGTGACGCCTCCCTTCATGAAGAAGTTCAGCGGGTGATTCTGGACCTTCTGGTAATACATCTCGTACGGGCCAGGCGTGACCATGTCGCGGTACAGCACAAAGACCTGGCAATCCGCGTCCTGCTCCCGGAAGTAGCCGATCTGCTTCAGGGTCGTCATGCAGCAGACCGAGGAGCAGTAGTTCAGGTGTTCGGGATCGCGCGAACCCGCGCACTGCAGAAAGAGCACGCTCCTCACTGCACGGCCGTCGGAGGGACGGACGATCGTGCCCGCGGCCGCCATCTTCTCGATTTCGACGTTCGTCACGACATCCGGCAGCCCATAGCCCAGGGCGCCGAGTCTTGTCGGATCGTAAGCTCTCCAGCCAGTCGCCATCACGATGGCGCCCACACGATGCGTTGAGCAATGGCGATTCTCGAGTGTGACATCGAACATGCCGGGCTGTCCTTCGGTCTGGACCACTCTCGTCGAACACAGCACGGTCACGCGCGGGTTCGCGCTGACCGCCCGGATCTTCTCGGCCAGGCCGCCCTGCTCCTCCTGTGTATACGGCGTTCCGGTCGGGTAGAGCTTCTTCACGCCGCCCAGAAACCCTCCGAGCTGCGCCTCCTTCTCCACCAGCAGCACTTCGTAGCCGGCTGCCGCTCCCTCCAGCGCCGCGGTGATTCCGGTGATCCCACCGCCGACCACGAGGATCTTCCGGGACACGGCCTCAGCCAGCGGCTGGGAGGGGCTGAGCTTTCCCAGCCGCGCGACAGCCATGCGCAGCGAGTCTTCCGCCAGCATCTGCGTGTCGTCGTCGTTGGGGGCGTGGCACCAGGCAACCTGTTCGCGCAGATTCACCCGCTCCGGAGCTTCACCCGGCGGGAAACAAAAGCGGTCGGTTTTCACCCGCGGAGAGCAGGCGGCGATCACCGGCGCCTCGATCGCCCCGCTCGCGAGATCCTCACGGATGAGGGCCAGACCCTCGTCCCCGCACAGGAACGGATGCGTGCGGCACACCGCAGCCTTCAGTTCGGTCGTCGCAAGTTTCGCGAGACCTTCCAGAGAAACCGCGTCCCCGATGCCGCAGCCGCTGCAGAGGTAGACTCCCATCCTTCCGGTCATGATTCCCGCCCCGCTGACACACTCTGCATCGCCCTCAGCGTCATCCCTGTCCCATCCCGCACCGACGCGGCAGTGTCGGCCGGGAACCTGGCGCAGCCGGCGCCGTGGATCCCGGAAGCCGCTTCGGTGACGAATCCAAACTGGTCCGTCCTGATTCCCATGGGCAGGTCGGCGGTTTGCGGAACCATGCCAACGGCGAGAACCAGCAGATCGTATTCCCGCGTGATCTTTCTTCCGCGCAGAACGTCTTCCGCGGTGACCAGCAGATCGCGGCTCCCCGGGTGCTCCTGCACACGTGCCACTTTGCCCTTGATCAGCTCAATCCCCGTGTCGGCAACGGTCTTGGCCGCGAAGTGATCCAGTTCCCCCGGGGTCCGCAGGTCGATGTAGAACATCGTGATCTTCGCGTCCGGATATTGGCTGCGGATGTAGGCCGCATGCTTCAGAGAGGCGGTGCAGCAGACGCCGGAGCAGTAGGGGAGGTGGTTTTCGTCCCGGGATCCCGCGCACTGGATGAAAGCGACAGCCCGCGGAACCTTGCCGTCTGAAGGCCTCAGGATTCTTCCGCCGGTCGGTCCATCTGCCGCGGCCAGGCGCTCCAGCATCACGTTGGTGATTACGTTCGAGAACCGGCGAAAGCCGAGATTGTCGATGCGGGCCGCATCGTACGGAGCCCACCCGGTTGCGACTACCACGGAAGCGACGCGCATCTTCTCCAGCACAGGTTTCTGCGCCAGATCGACTGCGCCGTAGCGGCATGCGTCCGCGCAGGCATGACAGCCGTCCATGCAGGCCTCGCGGTCGATCGCGTACTGAGCCGGATACGCGAAGCGGTGCGGCAGGCGAATCGCCCGAGCGCTGCTCATGCCGTAGTCAAACGGGTCCGGCGTTTCCGACGGGCAGACGCGCGAGCACTCGCCGCACATCGTGCACTGCGCGGTCACATAGCGCGGATTGAAGCGGATGATCGCCTCGTAGTCGCCGGGTTTCCCGCACAGGTCCTTCAGTTCCGCCAGAGTGTGCACGGCGATCAGCGAATTGTTGCGGATCCGCCGGAAGTTGATTTCCAAACCGCACGGCGGCGGGCACAGCTTGGGAAAGTACTGGTGAAAGCCCGCAACCCTTCCTCCGAGACAGGGGGATTTCTCGACCACGACCACCCGGTTCCCAGCCTCCGCGGCTTCGATGGCGCAGGTCAGCCCGGCGATGCCCCCGCCCACGACCAGGATGGGAAGCGGCTTCCCGTTGCCGGATTCAGCGGCTGGCATCACCGTGCTCCTGTTCTCCCGTACCCTGTTTGCCGTCCACCTGCGAAGACGTCGCGAACGTCAGCGGATCCCGCATCCGCATGCGCGGCTCGGAGAAGAGAGCGAACGCCAGCCAGTCCATGGCAAACTCGAGCAGATCCTCGTCGTCGTTCGCCATCGCGTGCATGCGCTCTTCGTCCACCTCGAACAGCAGGAGCAGGCGCGTTTCGAAGACAAACCGGCGGAAGCGGTCCAGGTCGTACAGCGCCATGAAGCACATGCTGAGCTGCCGCTCGTCGATCGCTCCGGGGCGATCCCAGCCCGGGTGCGCCATCAGCTCGAGGAAGGGCAGCTGCCCGCGGTCGAAGGGCTCGATGCCCTGCTCCTCAATCCATTCCCGCACCGACTGCTCCTCGCCCTGGTGCCCGTGGCACAGCTCCTCCGCGACAAGGAAATAGAACCGGTCCGCTGCGGCCTCCGCGCTCTTCGGCTGCGCCATCCCCAGCGGATACATGCGGCACGCCCACGGGCGGTGCGGATAGACCTGGCATCCTGCTTCGCCCACAAAGGGACACTGGCGGCTCTGCTCGTCCATGCGCAGAAACACGGCCGGAATGTGCCGCTCTCGCGAATGCAGGGTGACAGTGTACTTTTCCAGAAACTCGGACGAATCCAGATGCAGCGCTCGCTTCAGACGCAGCACGTCATACGGAGAAAGCAGAATCGATACATCGCGGCAGCAGCAGTTGAAGCAGTCGGCCTCCGGGCCGCAGCGAAAAATGAAGCGGGAATCCGGGGTAAGACGCTGGGCCTCTTCCAGGATTCGCTGCGCAGTCGTGGTTTCAGGCATGGGAATTCTGCTCTTCTTCCGTGAGGATGTTGTCCTTCAGGGCGTCCCGCGACCACACCGGCAGCGGTCCGCAGTCGCCCGTGTCCGGCTCCAGCCGGAAGCGGTAGGAAGCGGTCGCATTGAACTGGCTCCGCATCCACTCCCAGCCGCGCACAAAATACGGGCAGTCGTCGTTGAAGCACACGAGCTGCCAGGCGCCTGCCCAGGAAGCCAGCTGCGGATTCGCCCAGCGGCGCATCGGGCGGCTGCAGTGGGGGCACCGGGTTTCGCGATCGAAGGCCATATGTGCCTCGCGCAAGGCAGAAAACGGGGCTCCGGCGTGAGGCCGGAGCCCGTCTGGGTTATCGCGCCATTGCCGGCTGCGGCGTCGCCGGCTCCTGCGCCTTCGGCTGCTCGAAGATGTGGAAGATCGGCCGTGTCAGCATCTCCCACTTTCCTGTCTTCGGGTCGCAGCGGCAGTTGGCGAAGACATGCCACTTCTCCTCATTGAGCGTGGGCGTGTCGGATCGCATGTAGTAGCCCGGCCACCGCGTTTCGCCGCGGAACAGCATCGTCCGGACGTGAGCTTCGGCCTGCCACATGCGGTGGACGTTCTCCCAGCAGCGCATCAGCTCGTGCGTGTTCGAGGCTGCCAGCTTCTCGGAGTCCTCCTTCAGGAAGGCCAGAAGTTCCAGCGCCCGCTCCAGCTGGGCTTTGTTGGTGGTGAACTGTGCCGTCACCCCGCCCGCGTATTCGTCCATGATCTTCTGCAGCCGGAACATGAACGCGCGCGGCCGAATGTAGTTCGGATTGACGTCCTCGTCGGTGGTGAGCTTCCGGTTCCCCTCGAAGGTCTCCAGCGGCTTCAGCACCTGGGCGACGATCTTCTCCACCTCGGCCGGATCCAGCTGAGGCAGCGAATTGTTCTCGACGACGAAGCGGATCGCGGACTTCGCGGCGATGCGCCCCTCGGCGTGCGAGCCGGACGAGAACTTGTGGCTCGATGCTCCCGATGCGTCTCCTGCGCAGAACAGGCCCTTCACCGTGGACATGTTCGGGTAGCCCCAGAAGTACTCGGATTTGGTCTCCGCGGTCTGCAGATCCTCCGGACCACTGACCCATGCCCCGGAAGCTCCCGAGTGCGAGCCGATGAAGTACGGCTCGGCCGCGGCAATCTCGGAGCTCTTCTGCTCAGGCTGCACGTTGCTGGCAGCCCACAGAATCGCCTGCGAGATGGTCATGTCCAGGAAGTCTTCCCAGGCCTCCGATTCCAGCTCCTTCATCTTCTTCTGATAGGCTTTGGGATCGTCCTTATACTGCTCCGCGATTTTGGTCAGGGCTTCCTCCGTTCTCATGAACAGCGGTCCCTTGCCCTCCAGCACGTCGAGCATGCCCAGATAGTTACGAAGATTGGCTGGTATCGGCTTCACGCGTCCGTAGGGGCCCCACTTCTCAAGTTCGGACCCGCGCTCCACCATGTAATTTCCTCCCATGGCATTGGTCGCCCGGGATTTGAACAGCAGGAACCACGCTCCCACCGGCCCATAGGCGTCCTTGAAGCGCACTGGAATGAAGCGCACTTCCTGGCAGGTCATCTCTGCGCCCGCCTTCAGCGTGAAGTAGGCCGACGAGCCGGAGTTCCACGGCGGATACCACGCGCGCCCCATGCCCTCGCCCGAGCTGCGCGGCTTGAAGACGTGCACCGCGCCGCCCAGCGTCACCAGCGTCGCCTTCGCGCGGAAGAGATAAATCTTGTTCTCGCGCACCGAGAAGCCGATCGCGCCGGCGCAGCGGTCTCCGTCCATCAGCGGTCCAACAATAAACACGCGCTCGAAGATCTGCCCCACTCCGTCTCCAAGCAGCGCGTTTTTCGCCGCTTCGGCAACCACGACTTTGTACGACTCGCCGTTGATCATCAGCTGCCAGCGGCCTTCATGGACATACTTGCCCGCTTCATCCTTCCAGATGGGCAAGCCCCATTTCTCGAAGAGGTGAACGCTGGAGTCGACGTGGCGCGCGATGTTAGCCACCAGGTCCTCACGTGTCACACCCATCAGGTCGTTGCGGACATAGTCCACATAGTCCTTCACACTGTTCGCGCCGTCCTTCAGGCCGACATACTGGTTGATCGCGGAAAGCCCCATTGCCACGGCGCCGGAACGGTCCACCGCGGCCTTGTCCACGAGGGTTACTTTCAGGCCATGCTTCTTTGCCCAGTGAGCGGCTTCGACCGCGGCCCCGCAGGCCGCCATGCCTCCGCCGAGGATAAGAAGATCGGTATCGACAATGACTGTTTCCGGCTTAGGCACGGGCGTCTCCCTTCTGATCGAGACTGAATACCGCAGGCAGACCCAGCGAAGCCGGCTCGGTAAACAACGCCGCACTGTTCAGGTCGTCTCCGGACTGGAATCCTCCATCGGGCGCTGCTGTTCCTTCCGGCGTCGTCCGAATCGGGAACTTGAATCTCTTCAGGTTTCCGTTTCTGAACTTCACCGTCCACATGATGGAATCTGTCGACCGCAGCGGTGTAACCTGGGCGCCCAGCGGCACAAAATCCGCATAGCCGCGGATCTGGATAGCCTGGGTCGGGCAGATTTTGACGCAGTTGTAGCACTCCCAGCACATGGCTGGATCGCGGTTATAAGCTTTCTGAATATCCTTGTTAAGGACCATAAGATCGTTAGGGCAGATGTACTGGCATGCAGTACGGTCCAGGGCTCTGCACCCATCGCACTTGTCGGGATTTACATAGCTCGGCACCAATCACCTCCGAAGGTCTGAGTTACACCGGATGTTTTGCGGCTTTGCAGAAGGCGCTCTCGATCACTGCGGCTGCAACAGTTCGCACGAATGGACGAGGCGCGCTCGCGATGGAAGCGAGGCGAACGAGGTTGGCGCCTCGGGTTCCCCGCAGTGAGTCGCGCGGGATCTGGAAGGTATGAAGAAGTAAGAAACAGCTCCGTGGAAAGCAGATCTGCCGGCAAGCGGCATCTTTGTATACACGGAATAGTGGTCGTGAAGGTCAAATGGTGTTTGCGAACCCAGAGTGCCCGCCCCTTCAACCGGCTGTAATTCTAGGAATTGCTGCATATCATTGGCTGTGACTGCGATCACAGGTGTGCCGACTGAGGGAGCTACCGGTAACTCGGAACGAAATGTGTGTGGACGACTGCGATGTTCAGCGGCTGCAGGCAGGCCGTGAAAGCCAGATCAAATGCGCCGGAGTTCCGAGTTACTCCCCGCTCACAGCCTGTGGCAGGAATCGAAAGTTCGCAAAATGCGCCCCTCAGCGGCCTAAAGCCCCATTGACTGTGCGGTGTTTATGACACGACTGAAAATCGTGTCCTTTCAAGACACGAGTTTTGCGACAGGCTGCTGGCCCAATCCCTTCAGCTGGTAAGTTTCATGTGCCAAAACAATTCAGAACAGGCTCTGTCTTCCGCGGGTCTGCGCGGCAAACCGCTGCGCTGCCGCCAGCATACCTGCCGCCCACTGCGGTGCGGCGAGAGCATGCAGATGCGTATAACCGGCCATGACGTTGTGTGCGGTCAGGAAGTCGCGGCCCGGAAAGACTCCCGCGCCGCGAATGACCGCGCAGGCTGTGCGCGCCGGCTCCGCGCCAGGGATCAGGCGGGAGTAATGGAACTCATGTCCGCGCAGGATGGTTCCCTGCGCGAAAAAAGGGTTGGGCGCATCCACCCGGAGTTTGCTGTAGCCGTGCCCCTGAGGGTTTTCCCCGACCGCGACATCGAAGGGAAACACGCCGGCCATCGGGTAACGCTGGCCCCTCCAGGAGAGCGACCGCGCCAGCAGCATCAGGCCCCCGCATTCCGCGTAGACAGGCAGACCCGCCTCCGATGCCCCACGGATGGAGCCCAGAAAGCCCACATTCCCTGACAGATCGCGGGCATGGGTTTCCGGAAATCCGCCCCCGATGTACAAAGCGTGCAGATTGTCCGGAAGCATCTCGGCGCGCAGCGGTGAGATCGGAATCAGCGTGGCGCCGGCCCTCTCGATCTGCTCCAGATTCTCGGGATAGTAGAAGCTGAACGCGGAATCCAGGAAATAGCCAACCCGCAGGCCAGAGGCATCAGGCAACGCCAGGGATTCCTCAGGCAGGAAACTGAGCGGGGAAGCACTCCGCGCAATCGAAAGCAGCGCATCCAGATCCAGGTAGTCTCCCACCATCCTGAGGAGGTTCTCTTCCAGTTTTTCCGTTTCCTGATGTTCCTCGGGCGGAATCAGACCCAGGTGCCTTTCCGGAAGAGGATTGCGCACCGCGCGGGGAACAGCGCCGACCACCGGAATCGAGCATGCGGCGGCAATGGAGTCGCGGAGGATCGCTTCATGTCTTCGGCCCCCGACATTGTTTAGGACCACGCCCCGAATCTCCGCATTGCGGTCGAGGTGCTGGCAGCCGAGGATCAGCGCCGCGGCCGTGCGGGTCATCTTCGTGGCATCGACAACCAGCACAACAGGCGCGGCCAGTTCCTCAGCGAGCGTGGCGCTGCTGTGCGTGCCCGCGGCATCGAATCCGTCAAAGAGTCCCCGATTGCCCTCGATCAGGTTCACTCCGTCATCGATGCCATGCCGGGTGAACGAAGCAAGAACGCTCCCGAATCCCATTAGGAATGTATCGAGGCTGCGGGCCGTTCCCGCCGAAGCCCAGGCAAGCCACGCGGGATCGATGTAGTCCGGCCCCTTCTTGAACGCGCGCACGTCAATGCCGGCGCGCCGGAAGAGCAATAGCATGCCCATGGAGACCAGGGTCTTCCCGGAGCCTCCGGAAAGACCCGCGACGAGCAGGCGGGGCATGGCGCGCACCGAAGAACTGGACGACGACGGCAATCGAATCTACCCGGCCTGCTCGCTGCCCTCTTTGGGAGGAAGCTGGATATAGGAGCCGCCGAGATAGCTGTAGATGCAGCGGCCGGAATCGATCAGAAGCCGGATCGCCTTCTTGCAGTCGTCCCGAGTGCATGTCTGTTCGCCGTGTTTGGCGATCATAGCCTTGGTGAGGTCGCCGGCTTTCAGATTCTTCTTCCCGGCGCACTCGGAGACCAGTTGGTACATCTCTTCAGCGATGGTTTCAATGGAGACGGTAGTAGCTTCGCTCATACGAGTACCTCTTTCCGCTCCGCGTCCAGGTCGGGGCACGAAGCAGCCAGTTGTTGCAGCTTCTCGCGAAGGCGCACCACCTCGCCGACCACGAGGGTCGCCGGTGGTTCCACGCCTTTTCGCCGCACCGCCTCGCCAATCGTCCCCAGCGTGCCGACAACGACGTATTCCCCGTGCCAGTACGCCTTCTGAATCATGGCCGCAGGGGTGGCAGGGGAACGTCCGGCATCCACAAGGTGGCGGGCGATGTCCTCGACACTGTGCACGCCCATGAGGAATATGGCCGTGTCGAATCGGGCGACCGCGTGCCAGTCGACGCGGTCGTCGTTGCCGTCGGCGTTGTGACCGGTGACAATGGCCACGGCGGAGGAAGCATTGCGGTGCGTCACCGCGATATTCGCGCTCAGCGGAGCGGAGAGGCAGGCCGAGACGCCGGGCACGACCTCAAACGGGATTCCATGCTCGGCCAGGTATTCGACTTCCTCGCCACCCCGACCGAACAGGAACGGGTCGCCGCCTTTGAGCCGAATGACCGTCTTTCCTTCCCTGGCTTTCTCGACAAGAAGTCTGTGGATGGAATCCTGGAGCGAGGCGCAGCCAGGCGGCTTGCCCATGTACACGCGCTCCGCGGAGGGCCTGGCCAGCGCAAGCACTCCCTGCTGGATCAGGCGATCGTACACAATGACATCGCCGCTGCCGATACACCGCACGGCACGGACGGTCAGAAGATCCGGATCGCCCGGACCCGCGCCCACCAGAATCACCTTTCCCGTCCTCATCATCCTTCTTTCCTTCCGTGTTTCCGGGTGTCGAGCCGCTCTGCCCTCGTCTACCCATCTGACAGCCCCCGGCCATGCACAACCGCCCTTCAGTGACTCACCGCCAGCGCCTCTTCCCCAACCTCCCTGCGAACGGAGAGCATGATCTTGTAGAACATGGTGATCAGCAGCGCTCCCAAGGCCCAGATTCCCGCCACGATGCTCCACTCCGGCAATGTGGGCGTGTACCGCACGACGGAGCCCAGCGGAGAGGGGACAAATCCTCCCACGATCATGCCGAGTCCCTTGTCCAGCCAGAGCGAGAAGAACACGAGGACACACGCCACCAGCAGCAGCACCGGGCTCGTCCGCCATGCAGGAACCAGAAGCAGGGTGAGCGCTCCGAGAGCAAACAGAATCGAAAGCCACATCCAGGGCACGAGGTGATAATTTCCGTCGAGTCCCAGGAAAAGATACTCGAGATGCTCCGTGTCCGCCGGGATACGGGAATAGAGAACCGTGAATGCCTCGACCAGGATGAAAAACACGTTGATGGTCATGGCGTAAGTCATGATGACCGCGAGCTTCCGGATGGCCTGCTCTCCCGCGTCGAAGCCCGCCAGCCTGCGCAGCGCCAGACAGAAGAGAATCAGCAGTGCGGGTCCCGAGGCGAAGGCGGAAGCCAGAAAGCGGGGCGCAAGGATCGCGGTGAGCCAGAAAGACCGGCCAGGAAGACCGCTGTAGAGGAACGCCGTGACCGTGTGAATGCTTACCGCCCACGGGATCGACAGCAGAATCACCGGCCTGATCCATCCCGGCGCGGGGATTTCCTCGCGCTCGGCGGTCAGCATCACCAGGCTGATGACAATGTTGAGGAGAAGGTATCCGCCCAGAGAGATCATGTCCCAGAACATCAGGGACCATGGCGTGGGATAGAGAACGATATTGAAGACCCGTGCCGGCTGGCCAAGATCCACAAAGATGAAAAGAATGCACATGATCACGGCGGCAATGGCCAGAAACTCGCCGAGAATGGTGATCCGGCCGAACTGCTTGTAGTCGTGCAGGTAGTACGGCAGCACGACCATCACTGCCGAAGCCGCGACCCCCACGAAGAAGGTGAACTGCGCGATGTAAAGGCCCCAGCTTACGTCGCGGCCCATGCCGGTGACTCCCAAACCGACGTTCAGCTGGTGCATGTAGGAGAAGAAGCCGACCGCGATGACGCCCAGCAGACAGAACACCCACGTCCAGTACCGGCGGCCTCCTGTAATCGCTCTTTCGAACATGAACATGGCATCACACCAGGTAGTAGACCGAGGGGCCGGTTCCGAGTTCGGGTTCACGCTGTATGGCGAAGCGCGTGCGCAGCAGCTGCCGGGGTTCGGAATCCGGGTCGGCCAGATTGCCGAAGACCAGGGCCTTTTCCGGACAGGCTTCGACGCATGCCGGGCTGATCCCCGTGGCCAGGCGTTCCTCGCAGAAATTGCATTTCTCCACCACGCCCTTGCTTCGCGTGGGGAAATCGGGGTTGATGCTGGCGATCGCCGGCCGCGGGTCCAGCCAGTTGAAGCTGCGCGAGCCGTACGGGCAGGCAGCCATACAGTAACGGCAGCCGATGCAGCGGTGCCAGTCCATCATCACGATCCCGTCGTCCCTCTTCCACGTCGCCTGCGTGGGGCACACGTGCACGCACGGTGGGTCGGCGCAGTGATTGCACATCAGCGGAACAGGAAGATGGACGTCGCTCCGTTCTGCATATCCCGATTGAGAGAACGGAAAGACGGTTCCGAAGGGCTCGGTCCAGATCCATTTCACTTCATGCCTCGGATCGGAGAAGTGCGGTATGTTGTGCGCCGTATTGCAGGCGCCTATACAGGCGTCGCAGCCCTCCTCTTTCCGGCATTTCTCGAGGTTGACGACCATTCCCCAGCGCACCGGTGCCGCTGCCTGGCGGCCCTCGGCAGAGGAACCGCGTCCGGCGATCGCGCGCGCCGCTCCCGCGGCGCCGGCCGCCAGAAACGACAACCCGCTGAGCCGCAGGAAATCCTTTCGCGTGATTTTCATGGCCTGCTCCCGTGGAACGGCGAGAGTTGCTCGTTTCCAGGCTGATTCAGAAAGCGGGCTGCCGAGCCCGCCGCCTGCTGGACGGCGCTGAGTTCCGGCTCTGCCTGCCAGGACGCTCCGGCCACACGGGTCGCGGGCTGGTTGTGGCAGTTCCAGCAATAGGGACCGGAGACGCCGGCATAGGCGTGGCAGCGATCGCAGAACTGCTCCTTGTTGTGACAACCGAGACAGGTTCCCGTCAGACTCCGCTGGTAGACCGTGCCGCCGGGTGCGACGTATCTTCGTTCATCCAGACGCACCACGTCCCTGCGCCAGCGCAGCAGCAGCTGCATATGCGACTGCCGCATATACTCGACCGGGGCCACGCACTCCCTGGCGCGGACGGGAAGCTGCAGGTTGGGAACGCCGGCAATCCCGGCGGTTCGTCCGTGTGCCGACCAGAATGGAAGGGTCGCCACGCCGACAAACAACGCCAGGCCTGCGAAGATCCAGATCCGGTCACGCATGCAGGGCCTCGCTTTCCCTCGCCGGAGCGAACGGTTCACCACGCAGGTCGGCGGTGCGCTCTTTCTCGCCGGTCATCACCAGCGCATTGCCCAGCAGCTCGTGCACGCCGGCAACCTCCACGCCCGGTACCCAGTATTCGAGCAGCGTGGGCAGGGTGGCCTTGTCGATGGCGCAGATGCAGGTCAGCAGGTTGACCCCGTATTTCTCCTTCACATACTTCACGGCATTGGCGCGCGGAAAGCCGCCCCGCAGCCGCATCTCGAGATTCTCGTCCGTGCCCAGCCCGGCGCCGCTGCCGCAGCAAAAGGTCTGCTCGCGGATGGTGTTTTCCGGCATCTCGTGAAAATGGCGGGAAACGCTGTTGAGAATGTAGCGCGGCTCCTCCAGCAACCCCATCCCGCGCGCAGGGTTGCAGGAGTCGTGGTAGGTGACATTCCAGTGATCGTTGCGCGAGGGGTCGAGGCGAAGCCGGCCGTGATGAATCAGATCGGCCGTGAACTCGCAGATATGCACCATTTTGGTGGAGCGGGTATTCTCGAAGACGGTTCCCGTCATCGGCGAGACGGGAACTTCGAGGAAATCGGCGGGCCCGTTCATGGTATCCATGTACTGATGGAGAACGCGCCACATATGGCCGCACTCGCCGCCCAGAATCCACTTCACACCCAGCCGGCGGGCCTCTTCATAGATCTTCGCGTTCAGGCGCTTCATCATCTCGTGCGACGAGAAAAGTCCGAAATTCCCACCCTCCGAGGCATAGGCACTGACGGTGTAATCGAGGCCGATTTCATGAAACAGCATCAGATAGCCCAGCAGGGTGTAGTAGTGAGGGCTGGCGAAATAGTCCGCCGAGGGCATGACAAAAAGCACCTCCGCGCCTTTGCGCTGGATCGGCACCTCGATTTTGAGCCCCGTAATCTCCGAAGCCTCCTCCGCCGCAAAATCAATGCTGTCCTTGAAGCCGTGCGGCTGGATGCCCAGGTGATTCCCCATCCGGAAACAGTTGGCAGCCGGTTCCAGGATCCAGTTCGTGTTGCAGCCGATCAGATTCAGCAGCTCCCGGCCCATCATCGTGATCTCGGCCGTATCGATGCCGTAGGGACAAAACACCGAGCAGCGCCGGCACTCCGTGCATTGATAGAAGTAGTAGAACCACTCCTTCACCACGTCTTCGGTCAGCTCGCGCGCTCCGGCCAGCGCACCGAAGAGCCGGCCCGTGAGCGTGAAGTAGCGGCGGTACACGGACCGCATCAGCTCCGCGCGCATGACCGGCATGTTCTTCGGATCGGCTGAGCCCAGATAGAAGTGGCACTTATCGGCGCACGCGCCGCACCGTACGCAGATCTCCATGAACAGGCGAAACGAGCGGTACTTTTTCAGCCTGTCCTTCATCCCCTCGAGGAGGATCCGCTTCCAGTCGGGAGGGAGCTTCCAGTCGGCATCGAGAGGCTGCCAGACGCGGGGATTGGGCAGCCCGAGGTACTCCAGGTTCTTCGGCGCCGCGCTGTAGCAGATACTGCCTTTGCGGAACTCGACATGAGGGTCGGTCCAGTCGCCGCGCGGAGGCTTCGATTCAATCTGTACGAGCGTTCCCGGCATGTTCGGCCTCGAGCGGGATTCCCGCTTCCTTCAGTTTTTCGCGGAACTCCTCTTCCCATTCCGCGTAGGGATGGGTCTTGACCGGATAGTTCCATGGGTTGACGTGCCGCCGGCTCCGGCTGTTGTTGGCAAGGTTGCGGGTCGGGCTGAGGAAGACGCCGCCGGCGTGCATCAGCTTGCTGAAGGGAAAGTAGGCCGCCAGCGTCGAGACCAGCAGAAGATGAACCAGAAAGACCGGGCTGAGTGCGGACGGAACCACGGGATGAAATGCCGCAATGCTCAGGGCAAGCTGCTTGACGCTCACAATGTCCGCGCGGAGGTAATAGCGCATCAGCATTCCGGTGCCCGCGATTCCCAGGAGCAGCAACAGAGCGAAGTAGTCGGTGAACAGAGAGATATAGCGGACCATGGGGTCGCGGAAGCGGCGGACGATCAGGTATCCCAGCGATGCGAGCAGTGCGATGTCGGACAGATAGATCGGGGGAGCGCCGAGCTGAAAGAAGCCGTCCAGCTGCTCCAGCCGGTTGACCAGGGCCGGTACCGGCTCCATGAACAGGCGCAGATGACGGAGCAGGATCATCAGCAGAGACCAGTGGAAGGCCAGGGATCCCAGCCAGAGGTACTTGTTTTCTCCCAGAACGAGACGCTCGCCGGCGAGACGCGCGCGGTTATTGCGAAAAAGCGAGCGGAAGAGCAGAACCTCGCCGGCCATCCGGACCACAACAGCCGGGACGGTAAAAGGATTGTCGATCCTTGAGCTGCGAATCCAGGGGAGAGATTTCTGCTGACCGCAGGTGACGGGAATGCGAAACGGAACCGGGGCCCGCGACCAGCGAACGACGCGCCAGCAGAACCCGCCCAGGAAAACGGCAAATGCCGCATACGGAACAGCCAGCGCGAGGATGACCCGCCCGCCGGCTGCAGCCGCGCCTGCCAGACCGACAAGAACCAGGGCGGCGACCGCGAGCAGCGACCAGAACGCTCTCATCGGGCCTCCTTCACCGGGTGGCGCACTCCGCGCGAAAACGGATTTCCCGGAGGCGCAGTTCGAAGATCTGCTCGCGGCATCGTGCGTACTGGCTGAAGGCCATCAGCGCGAGGGAATCGATGCGGGCGTGCATAGTTTCCGGAACGGTCCCGGCGCGTTCGCGAATGGCCGTGCGCAGGTCGAAGACGAAGCGCACGGCATCGCCAGGGCTGAGATCCTGCACAGCGTGCAGGCGGACCAGCGCGTCGAGGGCCGGCGCGACCGACGCTTCCTGCATCCCGCCCAGAACTTCACGCGCCAGGATGTGCAGGTTCCTGCGGACCGTGGAGCCAATGGGATTGCGAAAGGGGTCCTTCTCTTCGCTGAGAAAGGGACGCGCTGCGCCGGGCCACGAGTTCATGCTGAGGGACACCCATCGCTCGGCAATGGCTTCTGTCAGCGAGCTGCCAGGTACCGGGGCGGCGATCGGTGCATCGGTCATTGCGGTTTACACGCAGCCGGTCGGCTTGGGCAGACCCGCCAGCTTGCAGGCACCCTTGGCCGGCCCGGACGGAAAGAGCGAGTAGATGTCGCTCAGCTTATTACCCGTCTCCTTGCAGACCTTGCGCACCATCGGTGCGATTCCGTACTGGAGATAGTAGTTGCGGATGTAGCGGATCACCTTCCAGTGGGCTTCGGTCAGCTCGTTCACCGCTTCGGACTGGGCAAAATCCCGCGCCACGTCCTCGTTCCAGCGCTCTGGCTCCTGGAGAAATCCGTCTTCGTCGACATCGTATTTCCTTCCTTCCACCTCAAACGTGGGCATCCTTCACCTCGCATTCAGTTCATCTCGATATATCCGCACGGACACGACTCGGCACACTTCCCGCACCCGTTGCAGAGATCAAGCTTGATCTTGTAGTGCTCGCCTTTCGGCAGCTTCACAAAGCAGTTCTTGCTGCAGTACATCCAGCACGTTTCGCAGTCCATGCACATGCCGCACGACATGCAGCGCGCCGCCTCCTTCAGCACCTCCGCTTCCGCCATCGGGGCATCCCCGTCGACGCGGAGCGCGCCGGCGTACCAGTCCAGCTTCACGCGATCCGAGCGGATGACAGCCGGCCGGCCGGCCGGTCTCACGGCCCGCTGTTCCAGGAATGCCGCGATCCGTTCCGCCACCGCCTGCCCCTGCGCGATCGCCGGGCTCACCATGTTCAGCACGCGCGGCTCCGATTCTTCCGGTTCGCGATCCGGAATTTGCGGTGGCTCCGAGGGCAGCATCCCGGCGAGAGCCCCTGCGTCGTCGCTGATCCGCAGTTCGAGCTGCGCGGCCTTCTGCAGCCCCATCGCGAAGAAGATCGCGCGGTAATCCTTCTGCAACTGCTCCACGGACACATCGCGGCCCACCACGCAGCCGGTGTGCAGCGCGACCCCCAGCTGGAGGATGTTCCCGATCTCCCCCTCCAGGACCTCCGCCGGAATCACCCTGCGCGGGATGCGGTAGCGCATCATGCCCCCGGGCAGCGGCGCGGCTTCGATCACCGTGACGGCGCAGCCGGCGCGCGCCAGATGATACGCGGCTGCCAGCCCGGCCGGACCGGCGCCCACTACCGCCACCTTTGCCACACCGGGCTCGGGCGGATGCGGCAGCCTGGCCCGCAGTCCCTGAGCAATGGCAAAATCTCCGATGAAGCGCTCCAGACGGTTCACCGCCACTGCCCCGTCTTTGGCCTTGCGGTTGCAGTTCAGCTCGCAGGGATGCTGGCACACGCGTCCGCAGACAGCGGGGAACGGATTGTGCTCCAGGATGGTGCGCCACGCCGTTTCAAAAGCCTGCGCAGACGTTCGCCCCCACGCCTCGTGCTGGGCCAGCGCTACCAGCCATCCGCGGACGTCGGTGCCGCTCGGGCAGCTGTGAATGCACGGTGCGGTCTTTGCCACATAGGCAGGCCGCCCTGCGCTTACTTCCGCTCCGCCAGAAGCTGTCGGCCTGAGAACCGGCTTTTTGACTTCCTTAAATAACGCCATGAGCGACCTGCCTGCGCACCTCAGTACCGCACGTGGGCCGATCGCGCATACGACAATCCCGCGTGCTTGAAATCGTCAATGTGGTAGCGGGTGAATTCGAACCCCGTCAGCTGGAAGAAACGCGGCCATCCGATCCGGTCGATCCACTCGCCCATTCGCTCGTAGCGGCGCGCCTCTCCACGGTACACATCCACGATCTTCGTTACCGCCTCCACAACTTCGGGCCAGCGCGGAGGATGGTTCGGCAGCCAGGGAATGACCAGCTTCGAGAAGCTGGGCTTGCTGCGCGCGTTGCTCACCTTGCCGCCCACCCAGATTGAAAGCCCGTCGTGCTCGGCATCGCTCAGCGGCATGGCCGGACACACGCTGAAGCAGTTGCCGCAGTACATGCACTGCTCCTCGATCACCTCCACCGAAGGTTTGCCCTCCACCGTGGCCGCGCGAATCGCGCCGGTCGGGCAGGACGCGATCAGCGTCGGAACTTCGCACACTTTGGGCAGCACCTCATGCTGAATCTGCGGCGGCCGGCGATGCACACCGAGGATGGCGATGTCGGAACAGTGCACCGCGCCGCACATATTAAGGCAACAGGCCACGGCAATCCGCAGCTTGGCGGGCAGGTCCTCGTGCGTGAAGTGGTCGTTCAGCGCATCCATCACGCTCTTGACCAGTCCCGAGGCGTCGGTCGCCGCGGAGTGGCAGTGCACCCATCCCTGCGTGTGAACGATGTTGCTGATGGCATTGTTCGTGCCCCCGACAGGGATGCCCAGCGCTGCCAGTTCCTTCTTCAGCGGCTCGATCCTGGCAGGATCCTCCAGCAGGAATTCCACGTTGTTCCGGCTGGTGAAGCGCAGAGAGCCCCCGCAGTACCGATCGGCCAGGTCGGCATAGCGGCGCAGCGTCTGGATGCTCAGCAGCCGCGGCGATCCGGCGCGGACGGTATAAAGCCGCTCGCCCGACTCGGCGATGTGACACAGGACACCCGGCGCCAGCGTCTCATGGTGCCTCCACTGCCCGTAGTTCCTCAGCACGATCGGCGGCAGGTACTTCTGATAACTCGGTGGACCAATGTCGGTCAGGCGCGACTGGACGGTAGCGGTGCTCATTGATCTCCCTCCTTCTCCGTCTGGAAGTAGATGTAGGGGTTGTCTCGCGGCGCCGCCACCATCTCCGGCACCGGATCGAGACCGATGCCGTCGAGGAAGGCCGGCAGTCCCACCCGCTGGATCAGCTCTCCGATGCGCTCGCGGTTCGTTCCGTACTCGTCCCAGAAATCCCAGATGCGCTGCACCAGTTCCTTCAGCGTGTCCAGCAGCTCATCGGCGGGAACAAAGGGGATCAGCACCGAGGAGAGCAGAGCTCCCTGCACGATCGGCGCTTTCGCGCCGATCAGGATGACAGCGCCCTTCTCCTTGCCCGGGCGCAGTGCCTTCGGCATCGCATTGATGCAGTGCATGCAGCGCACGCAGTCGCGGTTCTCGATGTGCAGCGCTCTGCCGTCCCAGTCCATGCATTTGCCGGGGCAGTTGCCGCAGACATCGCGCTGAATATTCAGCCCCGCAGCCGCATACTTCCCCACTTCCTCCTGGTCGATCTGAATATCGTCCTTCCAGGTCCCGATCACCGCCAGATCGGACCGCGCAATGGAAGCAACGCAGTCGTTGGGGCAACCGGAGCACTTGAACTTGAACTTGTAGGGAAACGCCGGACGGTGCAGCTCGTCCTGGTAGGTCATGGTGAGGTCATAGCAAAGCTTCATGGTGTCGAAGCACGCCCATTCGCAGCGGGCCATGCCCACGCAGCAGGAGGGCGTCCGCACCGCCGATCCGGAACCACCCAGATCAAATCCGGCGTGCGTCAGCTCCTGAAAGGTCGGCTCCAGCTGATCCGTCGTAGTTCCGAGCAGAATCATGTCGCCGGTCGATCCATGCATATTCGTCAGGCCGGATCCATGCCGCTCCCAGATATCGCACACTTTGCGAAGAGCTTCACTCGAATAGAACCACGCCGCCGGCTGGTTAACCCGCAAAGTGTGAAAGTGAGCAACCTTGGGAAACTGATCGCCAACGTCGCTGTATCTTCCTATAACTCCCCCGCCATAACCAAGTACGCCCACGAGGCCCCCATGTTTCCAATGGCTCTTCTTCTCCTCGTAGGAAACCTCAAGCTGCCCCAGCAGATCGCGGGCGCTGTCATTCGCCTCAGCCGCGGATTTTATCTCCGTGACAAAGCTTGGCCATGGTCCTTCTTCCAGTTCGTCCAGAAGTTTTGTGGCTGGTTTTTCATTCGATCCCGAATTCCCGTTGTTATCCGCCACGGAGGGTCTCCTTTCATCGGAGTCGCGGATTGTGAAGGCTGACTCGGCAGTCGCCTGGATCGCGACTCCCAAGGGTACAGGTCGCAGAGATACTCATGCTGTGACTCCCGTCACAGAGCTATCCGACTTATAGAGATTCCATGTAACCTTCGATACATAGCCTTTGTGCGGGCAGCCATGGCGAGCCGCATGTTCACCGTTAATCCGCAAACAATTGCCTGCTGCGTTAGGATCAACTCCGGAGTGACCACGGTGAATGAAGATCATCTCTGCTTTCCGATGATGGTGAAGATCAACGGACGCACCTGTGTGGTGGTCGGCGCGGGAAAGATAGCCCTGGGAAAGATACGCGGGCTCCTCGAGTGCGGAGCCCGCGTGGTGGTGATCAGCCCCCGCGCAGTGCGGCCCATCCAGGAACTGGCGCGCGCCGAATTGCTGCTCTGGCGCCGAACCGGCTTCTCCGCCGGCCATCTGACCGGCGCTTTTCTGGCGATCGCTGCAACGAACTCCCCGGCAGCCAACCGCGCCGTCTATCGCGCCAGTGCGGCGCGCGGCATTCTCTGCAACAGCGTTGACGATCCTCCTCATTGCGACTTCTTCTATCCGGCCGTCGCGCGCCGCGGGTCTCTGCAGATCGCAGTCTCTACCGGCGGGCGCAGCCCTGCGCTGGCGGCACGGCTGCGACGTGACCTGGAGCTCCAGTTCGGCGAGGAATGGGCGGAATGGGTAGAGCACCTGGGCAGCGCTCGCCGCCAGCTGCTGGCCGCGAAGATCCCGGAGAAAGAGCGCAGACGCCGCCTGATGCAGCAGGTTACGAATCGGGCTTTCCAGGCATTTCTGCGCAGGTCCGGGAGAACAGGGCGTACCGCCGGCGCACCGGCTGCCGGTGCTTCGAAGAAGACAAAGTCGCGGCTCAGTGCCACTCCCACTCGATGAATCCCGGCTTCACATCGGTAGCCGCGTTGACGATCAGCTCGACCAGTCCGCCATACAGGATTCGGTTCTTTTCCCACAGGTCGTAGTAGGCAAGCATGTCGCGGAACTGGCCCTTGCAGTTGCTGCACGGGGCGCAGAGATATTTCGGTGTCGCCGGGTCGAGGCAGTCGGAGAACGCGGTAAGAACCTGATCCAGCTTCCTGCGTCCCGCCACATGGAAGCGCCAGTCCGAGAAGTTATTCCCGCTCATGATGGCGAAGCCACTGCCGCCGCCGCAGCAGTAGTTGTCGACGCCGTGCGGTTCCATCTCTCTGAACTGCGGGCAAAGAGCGCGCACAATCTCCCGCTGTGGTTCCACCACACCCATCAGACGCACCAGGTTGCAGGGGTCGTGCAGAGTGACCGGGAAGTCGTTGCGCGTGGGGTCGAAGCGGATCTTGCCGCCCAGCACGATGTCGCGGAGCAGTGGAAGGGAGCTCTCGCGCGGAACATTAAATTCGCCGGTCAGCATGCGGTCTGCGACGACGCACAGAGCCTTGTGCGCATGCCCGCATTCGCCCAGAACGACCCGCTTGACTCCCAGCTTGCGGGCTGCCTCCACATGCTTCAGCGCCACCCTCGCGAACTGTGCATCGTCGTACCACAGGCCGTAGTTAATCGAATCGTAGCCCGCCAGCTCCGAGGACATCGTCCAGCTCACGCCCGCCAGAGTCAGAATCAGCGCGAATGCTCCCGGATTTTCCGGCCACGCCATAATCTCGCCGGCGTTGTGGATGAGCAGAACATCGGCGCCATGTACATCCCACGGGGTATGGACCTCGATGCCCGTGCGCTCGCTGATGTCCTCATCGATGAACGCGACGTTGTCCTTCACGACCTCTGCGTTCATCCCTGTGGAAGAGCCGGCCTTCAGCTGCAGCATCGATCCCTGATCGTGCAGTTCGCGGGCCGCGATGCCCATCTCCTGGCTGAAGAGCTTGCGCAGTTCGTGGGCAACCAGGCCGTTGTCGCACCCGATGGGGCAGGCCTGGGCGCAGCGCCGGCAGAGGTTGCAGCGGTAGGAGAGCTCGATCAGCCGCGCCACCAGCGGCCAGTTCAGCCGGATATCCCCATGCTGCCAGGCGCTGAACAGCCCGCCGTGTTTCACGAACTTAAAGTACAGGCGGCGAAGAACTTCCGACCGGAACGTCGGCCGGTAGAGTTCGTTCCGCCCGCTGGCTTCGAAGATGTGGCAGGCATCGGCGCAGGTCTGGCATCCGGTGCAGTGCTCCATGGTCAGCAGCAGCGGCTGCAGGAAAGTCCAGTTGTTGGCCGCGCTGAACAGCTTCTCCAGTCCGGTGAGGAACTGCGCGACCAGCCTCTCCTCCTCTTGCGGCGACTTCGGCTGCGGGATGTTCACAGCGCAGGTGTCGTCGAGCCCGCATTCGTAGCGGTTGCGGCATTCCTCGCTGAGCGCAGGCGAGACCGGATCGTCCTTCTTGTCGGTCAGGGGCTCCGGCAGGGGCATGAGATCGGCGTTGCTGAGATGAATGAGCGGCTCGCGATCCGTGCGCGAGAAATCGTTCAGACTGACTCCCGGCCTCATTTCCGAACCTCCTGCGGGGGATCACCGGCGGCGATTTCCACCCAGCTCCTCTGCCCGTCGGCCCCCACATGCTTCGCTGCCCACGTGGGCCTGTATTGCAGGTTCTCCGCCATACGCCTCTCCAGCGCGCCGCCGCGCTCCATGCGCCGGTCGTCCCACCGCACTTCGTGCCAGGTGAAATACTTCGCGATGAAGTGCGACATATGCGTGAACGGAATATAGGCGGCCAGGGCGGAGGCGCAGACTACGCCGGCTCCAAGCAGCGGATGGATCGGGAGTGAGAGATCGAGGCGCAGCGCGCCGCGGACGATCTCCGCAGTGGCGGCGGCGTGGCCCGACACCAGCGTTCCCGCGATCAGAAGCCCAAACGTCGCCACGAAGAACAGAAGGTTGAAGATATCTGCCCCCTTCGTGTAGTTCCTCAGCCCGGGCTCGCGGACGCGGCTGATCAGGAGGAGGATAGCCCCGTCCACGATGACAACCGCCCCCGTGATTCCGATCCACGCGGCGGCCGTTGCGAGCCCCGCCGACACCGGAATAAGAGCAGCATGCGCCGGCACAACGCCGGCAATCGCTGCCAGCGCGGCGGCCGCGATCGACAGATACAGGCCAGAGTGCAGGCAGAAGGAACTCACCCACAGGCGCCGGTTGGATTCCCACACGCTCCGGAGGAAGACAATCTCCTCCAACATTGCCGCCCACTCCCGAACGTGATGGTGCTCCTGGGGCTTGCGCCACGACTCCGCGGATTCGAAATACGAGCCGCCATGTGCGGCATATTGCGGAGCTTCGTGCGGGACCGGATACAGTTCCCATCGCAGGTGGAAAGGAACCCGGGAATATTCGCGGATACGAAGGAAGCAACCGATCAGAAAAACCAGCAGACCCGAGTAAATCGCCAGGTAAACCGCAATGGCCAACTCTGCCTCCATGCGACCGTTCGCGAGGACAGTTGTAGCGCCAGGCGCCTCCCGCACACTGCTGTGCCGTCGGGACAGGGGACGCCGGCTTCAGGCCGAAACCCCTCTGACCATGGTCGCTGGATCTCTCCCGTGATCAGGGGACCGCCGGCAGTCGTGAAACTGTTCAGGATAGCCGTCCGCGGGGTGACTTCGAAGTGATCGCGGTCACAGTCGTCGGGCTCCACCGCGGAAGAGAACCTCTTGCGGGCTGTGCCGTCGTCCCCAGGATTCAGGCAGCAGAGTACCGATCAGCGACCATCATTCCGCGAACAACTCCGCGGGGCTGCCGGGATCGCGAAGTTCGTTGCCTTGCCGACTCTCTCATGTCGTGAAAACCCGTTGCATTCGTCGGCTTCGCAGCGGCACTGGCAGAGGTACAATTCCTCCGCTGCGGCGCCCTGCAGAGGAAATTCCGAACCGGCGCCAGCTGCTTCAGCGGAAACGGCCTGGCAGCTCCGGCAAACCGGGGTAAGGATCTGCCATGATGCACACGCTGGAGACCGTTGTCAGGGAACAGCCATTTTTTCAGGGAATGAGAGATCAGGACATCCAGCTGATCGCCGGATGTTCCATGAACCTGCGCTTCGACGCAGCCAGCATGATCTTCCGTGCGGGTGAACCCGCCGACTGCTTCTACCTCATCCGTGACGGTCAGGTGGCTGTGCAGCTCCCGGTCCCGCACAAAGGGATGATTACGGTGCAGACTCTCGGAGAAGGAGAGGTACTCGGCTGGTCCTGGCTGCTCCCTCCGCATCGGTGGCATTTTGGCGCCAGGGTTCCGCGGACGACGCGTGCTCTGGTCTTCGACGGTAAGTACGTCCGCACCAAATGCGACCAGGACCACGACCTCGGATATGCCATCTATACGAGGTTTAGGGAGGTGGCCGCCAGACGTCTGCAGGCAACGTTGCTGCAGTTGACGGACCTGTACGACATTCCTGGCCTGAACGCCGTTCACCGAACGGCATCTTCATCGGGCAGAGTCGAGGGGTTGCGTATTCCTCGGGCTTTCCCGGCGAACGGATTCAGTCTGGAACCGCGAGGCAGTGACAGTATCACGCGTCTGTTCGCTGACCGTGCCTCCCTGCGGTCTTTCGCAGAGGATCAGCAGCATAAGTCCGAGGATATATTCGAACTGTCGTCTGCTGAACGAACCGTAGCAGTCGCGACGCGCGCGCCGAGGTACCGAACAGCGATAAGAACCCGAGACGGGGCGGAGGATCCGGTGGTGATGCTGAACAAACAGAGCATGAGAACCTCCGGACGGCTCGGCCCCGCTCCCAATATGCTCTTCCTCCGCCTGGCTCGTCAGTGGTCAGGAATCAGTGATCTCCGGGCTCCGCGTGCAGTCTATTTCTTCACCACGCCGGCAGTTTCGCGCTCCTGCATGGGAAGAAAGCGCCGGGTGCGGTGCCCGGTGTAGATCTGCCGCGGCCGCGCGATCTTCTGTTCCGTATCGGTGAGCATCTCCTGCCATTGCGCAAGCCACCCCACCGTGCGCGGGATGGCAAAAAGAACGGTAAACATTTCCGGCTTGAATCCCATCGCCTGGTAGATGATCCCCGAATAGAAATCGACATTGGGGTACAGCTTCCGGCTGACAAAATAATCGTCCTGCAGCGCGATGTTCTCCAGTTCAAGGGCGATGTCCAGCTTCGGATTCCGTCCGGTAACCCGGAATACCTGCTCGGCCGTCCACTTGATGATTTTGGCGCGCGGATCGTAGTTCTTGTAGACCCGGTGCCCAAACCCCATCAGTTTCCCGTGTCCTTCTTTCACGCGCCGGACATAGGCGGGAATATTTTCCTTCGATCCGATCTCGTCGAGCATCTTCAGGACCTGTTCGTTGGCGCCTCCGTGCAGCGGGCCCGCCAGAGCTGCAGCCGCCGCGGCCACGCACAGATAAGGATCCGCGAGGGAGCTGCCTACGGAGCGCATCGCATTTGTACTGCAGTTTTGTTCGTGGTCCGCATGCAGAATGAACAGGATGTCGAGAGCCCGGGCCAGCACGGGGTTGGCCGCATATTTGGGCTCGACCATCCTCCACAGCATGTTCATGAAGTTTTCGGTATAGCTCAGATCGTTGTCCGGGTAGACATAGGGAAATCCCACGCCATGGCGATAGGACATCGCGGCAATGGTCGGCATTTTCCCGATCAGCCTCTTGACCTGGTGCAGACGATTGGCCGGGTTCTGAACGTCCTTTGCCTGCGGATAAACCGCCGAGAGCGCAGCCACCGTGCTGACCAGCATGGACATGGGGTGGGCGTCGTAGCGGAAGCCTTCCATGAACTTTCTGGTCGATTCATGAAGCATGCTGTGGTGCGTGATTTCATAGATCCAGGTATTCAGCTCCGCTTCGTTCGGCAGTTCTCCAAAGAGAAGCAGGTAGGCGACCTCGAGGAAGGTACAGTGCTCGGCCAGCACCTCGATGGGATAACCCCGATACTCCAGAATCCCTCGTTCGCCGTCGATGAACGTAACGCTGCTCCGGCAGGATGCGGTGTTCGTGAAAGCGGGATCGTAGGCCATGATCCCGAAGTCGTCGTTACTGGTTCGGATCTGACGCAGATCCATGGAACGGATAGTCCCGTCTTCGATTGGCAGGGTATACGTGCGATTCGTTCGATTGTCGGTAATAGTGAGGGTATCTGACGGCACCAAGAGGGGGTCCCTCCCTTCTGAGAGATCGCTCGTCCTGCCGGAATGCGCCACGGGCACGGGCGAGGCCCTTGCCGCAGGAGCACACCCCGGCACCTTAAGATTAGAAAGCGTCGGGGACCACTTTTGTCTGTGATTGCTGTCACAGGGAGGATCAAAGGAATGAAGCACCACGCCCCTCGTGACACCGAGAAGAAGCAAAGGCGAGCTCACCTCGGGAGCGTTGGGCGGTTAATTTAAGGAGGAGACGCACTCTGGCAGGAATTGCAGCGGGGCCGCTCTTGTCCCCCAACCTTGTAATTCAGGAGGTAAGCCGTCGCGGTTGACATGCCGGCCGGCAGGAGGCGATATTCTTGTGCATCTGTGCTGAGGCCTTGTTGTTCGATCTGGCCGAACCTGAGAGAGGAGCCCGCAGAGCCGTTTCCCGGCTCACGCCCGAAAGCACACACAATGATCACAACGGTACCAGGTTATGTTTCCAGAGCCGAGTTCGACGAACTGTTCCGCGCAGTCTGCAACTGGGGGCGATGGGGCGAGGACGACGAGCGGGGAACCCTGAACTACATTCAGCCGGAACACATTCGGCGGGCGGCGGGCCTGGTTCGCCTCGGCCGGTCGGTCTCCATGGCGGTCCCTGTCAACAAAGTTGCGGGCCCCGACAACCCCCATCCCGCGATGCACTACATGGCTCGCGGCTTTGACGCCGCTCCCGGCCAGGACGAGCCGCGGTTCTGCACCGACTACCTGGCCAGTGAGGTCCATGGGTATTCCCACACCCACATCGACGCGCTTTGTCACGTCTCCTTCAACGGCAGGCTTTACAACGGAAAGCTTGCGGGTGCCGTTACTTCTGTCGGCCCCACCCTTCAGGACATTACCGCTTACGCCCACGGCGTCATCGGCCGCGGTGTCCTGCTGGATATCCCGCGGCTGCGCGGCGTGAAGTGGCTGGAGCCGGGAGAAGCCGTCGCGACCGGGGAACTGGAAGCGGCGGAAAGAGCGCAGGGGGTTCGACTCGAGCAGGGAGACATCTTCGTCTTTCGTACCGGCCACCACCGCCGCCGTCTTGAGCTGGGTGCCTGGAATAACGGACCCGACGGAGAGGGAAGAGCCGGCCTGCACGTGGAAACCATGCGCCTGCTCCACGAACGCCAGGTGGCGGCCTTTCTTCCCGATGGCGACGGTGAAACCGTTCCCTGCAGGGTAGAGGGAATCGGCGCCCCCATCCATGCCCTGCAGATTGCCTCCATGGGGATGGCCTGCGCCGACAGCCTGAATCTGGAAGATGTGGCGCGGGTCTGCGAAGAGCAGCGCCGCTGGGAGTTTCTGCTTGTTGCGGCTCCCCTGCGTTTACCGGGTGGCACAGGCTCTCTCTTCAATCCTCTGGCCATCTTCTGAGGGTCGCGCATCAACTGCAGGAAAATTGGGAGCCGGAGGCGATCAGATAACGGCGTAGTCGCCGGGGGGGAGAACTGGGGGTTGCGGGGAACCGATAAGAAGTAGATCGAAGCTGAAGTCAACCTGCCTGCCGCTGGTCTCCCTTTGCGCGTTGTGGCAAATCGCCGCGCCGTCGCGGGCATTGGGCGCGAGCGGCTATGTCTATCCCTTCAGGGTCAGCGCAAACGGGCGGTATCTGGTCGACCAGAACAACACCCCGTTCCTGATCATGGGCGATAATCCCCACGCAGTGGTTGGTATGGCCTCCGTGGCCGAAGCCTATTTCGCCGATCGCCAGACGCATGGATTCAATGCTGTCTGGATGAACATGCTGGTCGCGACTCCCTAGTATTGCGACAGCCGCGCCGGTGCAGCACCCCCGACGGCATTCTCCCCTTCAGCGGCTACGTTGCCGGTGGCCGGGATCGTACTCACTACGATCTGACGAAGCCCAACCCCGCGTACTTTACCCGTGTGGATGAGATGCTCACAGCCGCTGCCAATCACGGCCTGGTGGTCTTTCTCGATCCCATCGATACCTGTTGCAAGTCCCCGGGTCGGGGTGTCTGGCTCGAGACCATGCTCAACAACGGCCCGGCTGCCGCGAATCAGTACGGCCAATACCTCGGCGAGCGTTTCCGGCACTGCAAGAACATCATCTGGCTGAGCGGCGACGACTTCAACACCTGGCAGACCCACGAAGATGATGCCGTCGTTCAGGCCGTCGCGAAAGGCATTCACTCGGCCGATCCCGACGCCCTGCAAACAGTCGAGCTGAATACCTTCACCAGCTCCTCCCTCGACGATCCCACCTGTGCTCCGCTCATCTCTCTCAACAGCACTTACGCTTACTCGCCGACTTATATTGGCATGCTGCACAGCTACAACCAGAAACCCGTCATGCCGACTTATCTCGTCGAAGGGCATTACGATCTGGAGAAGGTCGGCAATCCGACGGACTACGGGACGCCCCTGGTGCCGAGGCGGCAGGGCTACTGGACGATGCTGAGCGGCGGCACTGGGCAGCTCTATGGCAATGCTTATATCTGGCCGTTCATCGACGGATGGAAGTCCTATCTTGATACCGCCGGTGTTACACAGTTGGAGATCTGGAAGGATTTCTTTTCTTCGCTTCCGTGGCAGAATCTGGTTCCCGATCAGAAACACACCGCCGTCATTGCCGGCTTTGGAGCCTTTGGAGACACCCACATCCGTGTCAGCAGAAGCGACTACTGCACCGCTGCCGGGACTCCCGACGGCTCTCTGGTCGTCGCCTACATGCCGACGGCCCGCACAATCACGGTGAATATGGCGAGTGTCAAAGCTCCGGCTGACGCAAAGTGGTTTGACCCGGCCAACGGCGCCTACACCGAAATCTCCGGGGGCTGGTTCCGAATGCCGAAACAAGGCAGTTCACCCCACCTGGCAGCAACAATGATGGCGACAGCGACTGGGTTCTCGTGCTGACCGCTTCGGGTTCCACGCGGGGCAACTGAGCGGAGCAGTACATGCAGAAGGCAAATCGCTCCCTGGCGGATGCATCTGCCACCTCGACCGGCAACGGCGTCCCGCACCTGCGCCGGGTGCTCTCGCTGAAGGATCTGATCATCTTCGGCATCATGGCGGTCACTCCCAGCGCGCCAGTGACGGTCTTCGGACTGGTCTCCGTGCGCGCCCGCGGGCATACCGTCGACACGATCCTGTTCGCCATGGTGGCCATGGTTCTCACGGTTGTCAGCTATGGGCGCATGGCGTCGCTCTATCCTGCCGCCGGCTCGGCTTACACCTATGTGGGGAGGGGAATCAATCCGCATCGTGGATTTCTGGCCGGATGGGCGATGCTGCTCGACTACCTCACCATCCCGATCTTCTGCGTCGTCTATGGATCTCTCATCGTCCATCGAATGATTCCGAAAGTGCCCTACGTGATCATTTCCGCCTGCTTTGCGGGCGGGATCACCTGGCTGAACGTGCGGGGAATCCGCGCCACCGCGAGGACCAACCATATCCTGCTGGCATTCATGGGCGTAGTGCTGTTGTCCTTTATTGTCCTCGCCGTTCGCTACCTGTGGTGGCATCAGGGCCCGTCAGGACTGTTCTCCACCGCTCCTTTCTATAATCCGTGCGAGTTCCACGTGGGGGCGGTCATTCACGCGACCTCATTTGCCGCCCTCACTTACATAGGCTTCGACTCGGTTACCACGCTCGCGGAGGATGTTCGCAATCCCAGGCGCAATGTGCTGCTCGCGCTGGTTATCGTTTGCCTGTTTACCGGCATCTTCGGAGGCTTGATTACCTATCTTGGTCAGCGCGTATGGCCCGATTTCCGAACCTTCCCGGATATAGCTACGGCCTTCATGGACGTCACGCGCAGAGTGGGCGGCTTCTGGCTGTCTGAGGCGATGGTGCTGCTGCTGGCGATCGCCAACCTGGGTGCCGGTCTCACGGGTTTCCGCGGATATGAGGGCCTGACCGCCTACAGCGTCAGCAAGGGCGGCATCGCCGCACTGACGCGAGCCATGGCCGCCGATTATTCCCGTCACCATATCCGTGTGAATGCCATCGTTCCCGGCTGCATGGATACACCCATGAATGCCGCAAGACTCTCCGACGATGCGATGCGCCGCTGCCCGATCGCCATGACCCCTTACGGCCGTCTCGGCACCATGGAGGATGTGGCAGGTCTGGCACTGTTCCTTGCCTCCGACGAGGCGGACTTTTGCGTGGGCGGCTTCTACGCGATCGACGGCGGCCTGATGGCCATATGATCCGCGCGACCCAATCGATCGCCGGAAACCCGATTTGCCTGCGATACTGCGATCCCGCTCGTCATTGGCGCCACCGGAAATTTTCCCCGGCGCAGCGATTTCACCACCGGCAGTCACTCTGCTACGCTCGTACACTGTCCATTGCAGCTTCATATCGACTACGGTTCCATGCGGTTGTTTCGACATGCCGGCCAGCCGTCTGCGACCATGGGGAGGCCCTGAGCAAGTTATGGCTGGAAGCAGGCGCGATGCAGGAAGATTGGTGCGGCTCTCCGCCGCGCTGGTGACACTGGCGGCAGGCGCGTTCGCCTCGGGGTGCTCCGGGGGCGGACCTCGCCACGCCGACTGGGCGGCTTACAACGGCGGCCAGTCCGGCGATCATTACTCCCCCCTGAGGCAGATCAATCGCGGCAACGTCGCGCAGCTCAGGCCCGTATGGATTCACGACCTGCACCAGAAGGGCGGCCTGCAGACCAATCCGCTGATGATCGGCCGCACCCTCTACGCCTGCGATACGGAGCAATCCGTCATCGCGCTGGATGCCGTGACCGGCAGGCTGAAGTGGATCTTCGCGCCCGAGCAACCCAGCCAGCAGCCGGTTCGCGGCCTCAGTTACTGGACCGACGGCAAAAGCAGCGTCCTCTTTGCCGGCACCGTGAGCTACCTCTACGCCCTCGATCCCGCCACCGGCAAGCCAGTTCCCGGTTTTGGCGATGGCGGCCACATCGATCTCCGCCAAAGCCTGGCGGGCCCCGGGCAGGACTACACAAAAAGCTTCCTCGCCATGACCAGCCCTGGCGTGATCTATAAGGACATGATCATCACCGGCGGCCGCGAACCAGAAACTGAGCCCGCGCTGCGCGGAGATATCCGCGCCTTCGATGTGCGCACCGGCGCGGTCCGCTGGGTCTTTCACACCATCCCGCATCCGGGCGAGCCGGGATACGACACCTGGATGCCCAACTCGTGGAAGACCAGCGGCTCCGCCAATAACTGGCCGGGCATGTCGCTCGATGCGAAACGCGGCATTGTTTACGTGCCCACCGGATCGGCGGTCAACGACTTCTATGGCTTCGATCGCCTGGGCAACGATCTCTATGCCGATTCGCTCCTGGCGCTCAACGCCAATACCGGCAAGCTGCTCTGGCATTTCCAGGGAGTGCACCACGACATCTGGGACCGCGATTTCCCCGCGCCTCCGGCTCTGGTCACGGTGCGATCGCATGGCCGCACCGTCGACGCCGTCGCCCAGACAAGCAAGCAGGGCTTCGTCTTCCTCTTCAACCGGGTGACCGGTAAGCCGCTCTTCCCCATCGCCGAGCGCCCCTACCCGGCCTCAACGGTTCCCGGCGAAAAAGCCTCTCCCACCCAGCCCCTTCCGCTTCTGCCCGCGCCCTACACGCGCCAGCGTCTTACCGCCGACATGCTCACCACGCGCACACCCGCGGCCCACGCCTGGGCCGTCGGGCAGTTCAATACCTTCATCAGCGACGGGCAGTTCGTTCCTCTCAGCGTTGATCGCCAGACGGTGGTCTTTCCCGGTTTCGACGGAGGGGCAGAGTGGGGTGGCCCGGCGGTTAATCCCCATACCGGTGTCCTCTATGTCAACGCCAACGACATCCCGTGGACCGGCGGCCTGACCGAAAACCGGCCCGAGGGAAGTCTCGGCGCGAGCGTCTACGAGAAGCACTGCGCCGTCTGCCACGGTGCGGACCGCCGCGGATCGCCGCCGTCCTTTCCCTCGCTGGTCGGTATCACCCATCGCCTGTCCGGCGCTGCTATCCTGAAAACCGTACACGAAGGGAAAGGACGTATGCCGTCCTTTCCCTCCATTGACCAGTCGCAGGGCGAGGCCCTGCAGCGCTTCCTTGCAGGAAGCCAGACCCCGCCAGCTGCCGGCCGAACGGCCGCGCACCATTCTGACAAACAGGAAGTGGAATCGTCCTCCGCCGACCGCTATAACTTCACCGGCTATCGCAAGTTCTACGACCCCGACGGCTATCCCGCCGTTCAGCCTCCGTGGGGAACCCTCAATGCGATCGATCTCAACACCGGCAAATACCTCTGGAAGATCCCGCTTGGAGACTACCCCGAACTGGCCGCCCAGGGCATGGCCAATACCGGCACAGAGAACTATGGTGGCCCGCTGGTGACTGCGGGAGGAATTGTCATCATCGCTGCTACCAATTTCGACCACACGATTCGCGCCTTCGACAGCCGGACCGGCAAGCTGCTGTGGTCAGCCGGCCTGCCATACTCCGGGAATGCCACTCCCGCGACGTACATGATCGACGGCAAACAATACATCGTCATTGCCGCCAGCGGCGCGCGCGACGCTGGCGGCCCGCAGGGCGCCGCCTATGTCGCCTTCGCGCTCCCATAAGCGCCAACCCCGCGAACTTCGCAGCCGAAGCTGGTCCGGGAGCTGAAACCGCCGCACCAGCAGAGCAGACCAGGAACTCCTTCAGAAGCCCCCTCGCCGCGACCACACGGGGAATCCCTGGTCGTCGCGCAGCGTCAGCGCTGTGTCGCCTTTCACGATGCGCCGCGACAGCAGAGTTTGTTTGTCGCCGATCTGGACTTTCGAGCCGGTGATTTCAAGCTTGTCTCCCGCAGCGATTGGAAAGTTCTTCGACTGCAGGTACCAGGAAGGGCCCACGTGAACGTCCAGAATGCCTTCGCCTGTATTGAATTGGAGATGAGTTCCTGCCCATCCGCGCCGGCCGGTCACCTGCGAGACGGACGTAACCGTTCCGCTCACTGTGATTTCGGTACTCGGGTTATAGAGACGGGAACCGGGAGGTGCTCCCGAATTGGACTGCGCCAGGATAGCTGACGCGTGAAAGGTCAGAGCCAGGAGAAGCGCTCCGGCCAGAGCGATGAACAAGTTCCTCGATTGACAAAATGCCTTCATGTGTCCCTCCGGATAAGTCCTCAATCGGACAGGCTGAAACCATCGCCCGTCTGTCTGTGCTGATTCAGAAAGTCCTGCACCGCACGATCCACCGCATCTGCCGACCGGATCCGCACACGAGATGCCAGAGTTTATCGAGGTACGGAAACTCCCGATAAGCCAGCACGACTTCCACGTTCGACACACCAGGGCTCGGAAAAGATTCGCCAAAAACTTTGACAATCCATCCTGTCGAAAGAGCGATTCTCAAAGTCGACACGGGTCAAAAGCTTTCAACGATTCTCCTGAGATTGCGACACGCATCCGGCTCGCTGAGCCCATTTGCCGCGCAGAGGATCCGCCCTTCGCCGCAAACCGGAGTCCGCCCCCGGGCCGGCCACAGCGACGACCTGCAGGACCAGGGAAGGAGCATGTCTTCGGCACCATCAATCGGAAGGACGTCCGCGCGCGCCTCTCAGATGGCGACCAGCCAGTGGGGATTCCTTGCGCGCGAATCGGCTCGTGCACGTTGCGTGTATTAATCTGTCTGAGCGGTGAAAAACCGCGTGCTGGCGTCGTCGTGTCCGCACATGGGCCAGTACGTCCGGCCGGACGCGGGCAGGGAGATGAGAGCAGGAAGACCGAAAGCGCGAAGTGTTGCGCGCCACTTCGCGGTATTTGTTCATGAGGTGCTCCATCGCGAAAACTATGCTCACTCTTCTCTCCGGCCGTCGCAGTGCGATTCTGTTGATTGTCTCGACATTGGGTATCGCAAGCCCCGCGTGGGCAGGAGGTCGGCAGGTGAAAATCGACAATGGCGTGCTGCACGTAACCGTGGATCTGCCCGATCCGGTCAACGGAGCCTACCGCGGCACCCGCTTCGACTGGTCGGGCGTCATTCAGAGCCTCAGCTACGCTGGACATGACTACTATGGCCCATGGTTCACTGCGACCGATCCGACGGTGCACGACTTCGTCTTTTCCGGAGATCGGATTATCGCCGGACCCTGCAGCGCCATCACTGGCCCGGTGGAGGAATTCGTCTCCGGCGATTCCGCTCTCGGCTACGACGGGGCCGCGCCGGGTGGGACCTTCGTGAAGATCGGTGTCGGCGTGCTGGAAAAGCCGAGCGATGCCCCGTATGACAACTATCACCTGTACAGAATCGTCGACGGTGGCCGGTGGACCGTACGTCCCGGACCGCAGTCCGTCACCTTCGAGCAGCGTATTCTGGACCCTCATTCCGGCTACGGTTATGTCTACGAGAAAACGCTGCGCCTGATCCCTGGCAGGCCCGAGATGGTCATCGAGCACAGCCTGCGTAACACCGGCAGGCAGACGATCGATACCGATGTCTACGATCACAATTTTCTGGTGCTCGACCATCGCACCATCGGCCCGGATTTCGTGATCACCCTGCCCTTCGCGGTCCACGTGCCCAAACCCGTGAACGCGGCGCTGGGGGAGATCGACGGCAATACGATCCGTTACCGGAGAGAGCTGCAGGGGCACGAAGACTTTGCTGCAGATCTTCGCGGCTTCGGTCCCGCGGCAAAGGACTACGATATCCGCATCGAGAACGCCCGGGCAGGCGCGGGCATGCGCGTCCAGGGCGACCATCCCCTCGCGAAGCTGGAGCTATGGTCCATCCGAACCATTATCGCCATGGAGCCCTTCATCCATATCAGCATCGCGCCCGGCGAAGCCTTTCACTGGCAATACCGGTACGAGTACTATTCGATCCCGGCACGCTGAATCGGTCCCCCGACTGCTCATCCATAATGCTGGACGAAAATCAGGACCACCGAACAATCCGTCCTATTCTGGGTTCGGTCGCCCTTGCCTCCGCATACCCAATCCCACACCGAAGCGCCGCCATCCGCCCGCGCCTGGCGGATCACGGCATTTCTCTCCCTCGCCTTCGCCATTAATTATGTCGATCGGCAATTCCTTTTTGCGGCCTTTTCCGGAGTCGCGGAAGATCTCTCCCTCTCCGACGTTCAGCTCGGCCTTGTCGGCGGCCTCTTCACCTGGAGCTACGCCGCCTCCATGCCTCTCTCCGGCTGGATTGTGGATCGCACTTCCCGGGTCCACAATCGCTATCTCCGCCATCGCGCTCTGGAGCATCGCCTGCCTCGGCACTGCGCTCAGTGTCAATGCCGCGCAGTTGTTTGCTTCGCGCACTGATCGGTGGCTGGCTCGGCGATTTTGCCGCCCTGCGGTGCGCCACCGGCCGGCTCGATGTAACGGCCTGCGGACTCCTTCTCTGCGGTCCCTTCTCCGCTCTCATGTCCACGACGCATTCGCTGCTCTCGCTGAAAATGGCCGCTCTGCCCTTCGGCCTTTGCTCCGGCTCTTCATCGCGAACCTCTTCGCGTCCCTCTGCGACGTCGTCCGCCGCCACAACTTCAGCTTCGCCACCGGCCTGCTCAACATGGTTGGGGGCCTCGGCGGGGGTGTGGCCATTCTCCTTGCCGGCATCATGAACCGCCATCGCGGTATTGATGACCTGATGCAGTGGTCTGCCGCGGCCTCGGTTCTTGCCGCATTGTGCCTGCCCGCCGGCGTACGGATCGGGCCCTTCGCTTTCAGGCGCACGGCACCCGAATCAGGCAGATAACCTTCCACCCGCGCGACGTCCGGAGCTTTTCTGCGATTCCGTCACCCTCGTGTCATCGCATCGACGCTGTCCGCCACGGCGCCCTGCCTGAGTGATGCGTGCACCGAACCCTCCCGGTGTCCTATCATCGGGCAAGGGTCCGCCGCCGTTCCCCGGCACACTGCGGCCTCTCCAGGTATGGTCCCGCATGGATGAAACCTTAGTGCGAAACGAGACGCCGCGTCTTCGGCGCCGAAGTTCGATTGCGCGGCGCCGCTGGCGCATCGGCTGGCTGCTCGGCCTGGGCGTGCTCATTAACTACTTCGACCGCGTCAACCTCTCCGTCTCGCACGATGCCCTCGTCGGCGCCTTCGGCATCTCCGACATCACCTTCGGCTACCTGCTCGCCGCTTACAACTGGACCTACGCCCTTTGCCAGCTTCCCATCGGCGTGGTGATCGACAAGCTGGGTGTTCGCAAGGTCGGGCGCATCAGCACCTTCGTCTGGAGCATCGCCTCCTTCGCTGCCGCGGCCACTCCCAGCGTCAGTGGATTCTTCGGCGCGCGTCTGCTGCTCGGCGTGGGTGAAGCCCCAACCTTCCCCGCCAATGCCAAGGCCGTCGGAAGCTGGTTCCCCCAGGAAGAGCGCAGCTTCGCCACCAGCCTCTTCGATGCTGCCGCCAAATTCGCGCCCGCCATCGGAGTGCCCCTCATCGGCATCCTCCTGCTGCACATCGGCTGGCGTCTCAGCTTCGCCGCCACCGGCCTCATCAGCTTCCTCTACTTCCTGCTCTTCTTCGCCATCTACCGCGAGCCGCACGAAGATCCCGGCCTGACCGCGGAAGAGCTTGCGCTCATTCGCGCCGAAGGCGCGGCAACCGAATCATTTACCAGCCGCCAATCCTCCATCTGGTATCTCATCCGCCAGCGCAAAGTCCTCGGCCTCGCCATCGGCTTTGGCTCCTATAACTATGTCTTCTATCTCCTGCTGACCTGGCTTCCCACCTACTTATCGGAATCGCTCCACATCGACCTGCTGCATTCCTTTATCGATACCGGACTGCCCTGGATGGTTGCCACCGCCACCGACCTCTTTATCGGCGGTCTGCTCGTTGATGCGCTCATCCAGCGCGGCTGGAGTGCCAACCGCGTCCGCATGACAGTTCTGGTAGGGGGCACCGCCCTCGGCCTGGGAATCCTGGGCTGCATCTGGTCGCACAGTACTGCTCAGGCGCTGTTCTGGATCAGCATCTCCATCGGCGGTCTCTCCGCGGCCGCGCCGGTCGGCTGGACGGTTCCTTCGCTCATTGCGCCCCGCGGCAGCGTCGGGAGCGTCGGCGGAATTCTCAATTTCTTCAATCAGCTTTCCGGTATTGCGGCGCCGATCGTCACCGGCTATCTCGTCTACGCGCGCCACGCATTCAGGATGGCCTTCACCGTCGCGGGAGTCTACCTCGTCGTCGGTGTCTGCGCCTATCTCTTCCTGCTCCGCACCATTCACCGCATACCGGCGGAGAACAGCGCCGCCTAACTCTTCGCCTTCTGCGCAACCGTCGCGCGCATGGCCCCCGTCGAGATGCCGCCATCCACCAGCAGCGTCTGTCCCGTGACGTAGCGGCTGGCTTCGGAAGCCAGAAACACCACCGCCCCGTCCAGATCGTCCGGGGCGCCGGGGCGCTTCACCGGAATGCGGTCGACCAGGTAGTCCACCCATTCCTGGTTCTCGTACAGCACCTGGTTCTGCCTGGTCTTGAACCATCCCGGAGCAAGGCAGTTCACCGTCACTCCATGCGAACCCCAGTCGTCGGCCAGGCTCATCGTCAGCTGCCGGATCCCGCCGCGGCTCGCTCCATACGGCGCAAGCCCCGCATAGCCGAAAACGCTGGTTACCGAGCCGATATTGATGATGCGGCCATACCGCTGCACGATCATCCCCCGCGCAATCGCCTGCGCCACGAAGAAGCTGCCGCGCAGGTTCGTTTCCACCACCAGGTTCCAGTCGTCCCAGGTCACGTCGAGCGCGGGCTTCCTCACATTGCATCCCGCGTTGTTCACGAGGATATGAATCTGCCCGAACGCCCCTTCCGCATCCGCAGCCATCCGCTGGATACTGCCATGATCCCGCACATCCAGCTCCACCGAAACAGCCCGGCGTCCCAGCCCGCGAATCTCTGCTTCGAAGTCCTTCAGCGTATCGAGATGGCGGCTGGTGAGGATAAGATCGGCGCCTGCCCGCGCCAGAGCGCGCGCAAAATACTGCCCCAGTCCGCGGCTGGTTCCTGTCACGAGCGCAACCTGTCCTGAAAGATCGAAGAGGGAATCGCTCACCGGACCGCCTCCGGTTCCGGCGACAGAACAATCTTCATCAGGTTCGGCTCATGCGCGTACAGCCGCTCGAACCACCGCGGCCCTTCTTCCAGAGGAGCCACCGCCGTGATCAGCGGCTTCACCTGAATCTTCCCGCTGCGCACCAGCTCTATCGCCTCCGGATACTCGCCCGCCGAAGCCGCCGATCCCTGCAGACGCAGTTGCCGGCTCACCACCACCTGCAGCGGAATCGTCACCTGAGGCGTAATGTTGCCGATCAGCGTCACGGTGCCGCCCTTGCCGACAGCCTCAATCCCGGCAGTGATCGTCTCATTCCGCCCCACCGCTTCAAAGACGACATCCACGCCGGCCCCCGTGCGTTGCATCACCTCCTGCGCCAGCTCCAAGCCGGACAGATGCAGAGCTTCCTTCGCTCCCAGCGACTCGGCCAGCCGCAGCCGCGTCTCATCCACATCGGCAATCATCACGCGGCCGCATCCGGCGGCGTGCGCGGCCTGCATCGTCAGCAGTCCGATCATGCCCGCGCCAATCACCAGAGCCGTCTCGCCCCCGCGCAGCTCAGCGACCTTCACCGCATGCAGCGCCACCGATACCGGCTCCAGCATCGCCGCTTCCGCAAACGACATCGACTCCGGCAGCGGGCAAACAATCCGCTGCGGCACGGTCACAAATTCCGCAAACGCCCCCGCCCGTCGATATTCCCCGCACGAAACCCCCACCACCTGCCGCCGGTCGCACAGGTTCACCTCGCCGCGCCGGCAGAAGTCGCACTCTCCGCAATACACCGTCGAATCGAAGGTGACCCGGTCACCCGGCTTGAACGAGGTCACTCCCTTTCCGGCTGCGGCGACAATCCCCGCAGCTTCATGCCCCATCACAATCGGCGGAATGCGCCGGCCCGACGTGCCGTCGTAGCCGTGCACGTCGCTGCCGCAGATGCCGCACGCCGCAATCCGGATCAGCACCTCACCGGCGCCTGGGGTGGGCTCCGGCACATCGAGAAGTTCGAGCTGCTTGTATTCCTTCAGAACCAGCGCTTTCATACATTCAGTGTGCCACGCTCCCGCTGCGGAAGCATCTGCGCCGGTCGACCCGGATCACGATGTGCCCATCGCCTTCCAGGCATAAACGTCGTATCCGCGGCCTTCGACTGAACCCCGACCGCCGCTCCACTGCAGCCGCAGCAGGTTCGCGCCTGAGCCCATCTCAAACGGAAGACCTCCGTCGCCGTAGACTCGCACCGTCAGCTGCCGAGTCTCCGGCGCGCCCGCATGCAGCCCCACGTCCGCCCAGGGCATGACGCTTCCGGTTTTCACATACACCGGAATCTTATCCGTCGATGCGGGAACGTTCACCTCCGTGCCGCCCCGCGCCACGGTGCCCGTCCAGAAATCGTGCCAGTCCACGCCGCTCGGCAGCACCACCTTCCGCCCCGGTTCACCGGCAAACAGCGGAGCCACCATCATGCGGTCGCCCACCATGTACTGGTCATCCACCGAGGCCAGGTTCCCATCGCCCGGTGCGTCCAGAATCAGCGCCCGGAACGGCGGCGTGCCGTCGCTCGCATAACGCTGGAATGCGGCCGTGAGGTAGGGAACCAGCTGCATCCGCCAGTTGATAATCTCCCGGCAGCGCGCCTCCAGCTGTTGCCAGTTCGCCATCAGCTTCCCGGCGTTGTTGAGGTCTCGATTCAGCTGCTTCCACGGCGGGCTCTGGATGTACCACCCGTTCACCATCGCCAGCGGCGAAAAGATCACGCTCTGCAGCCGTCGGATCAGGTCCTCCACGCTCACCGCGTCCCGCACCTCCGGACACCACAGCAGCCCCGCAAACCCTGAATTCACAAGCGCGCGAATGAACTCGCGGTGATCGTAAAGATCACTGTACAGCACAAACGGATACGGCGCCGCCAGTGCCCCGCTGGAACGCACCAGCCCATAGGTTTCCTTCCCCCGCTTGCGGAACCCGCTCCAGATCGCCTCCTGATACCGCAGCCCGAAGACGTTATGCATCTGCTCCCCGTCCAGTCCGGAAGAGAAGCGGCTGCACTCCGGAAACGACCATCCTCCGGTGAAATCCGAGTTGTCGCACTCATCCAGCTTGAATCCGCTGATCCCGGCATCCACAAACGTCCTGCCGTGATAATCCGCAAAGATCTCCCGCCCCGCCTCCCCGCCAAAGTCCGGAACCAGGCCGCCCCACACCCCATAATCGCCCGAGTGCTCCTGTAAGGGCGAAAACAGCGGCGAAGCCGGATGCGTGAAGGCGTGTTCCCACAGATTCACCCGGTAATTCATCGCCATCGCCGATTTCACAAATTCCCCCGGATCCGGAAACCGGTTCGGCTCCCACACAAACGTGCACGAATAAGCATGCGTCTGCCACCCCGGCTCCAGTCCCAGCACATCGCAGGGGATCTTCTGGCTGCGAAGCTCCTGCGCCAGTGCCAGCGCGCTCTGCTGCGTCGAATGCAGGTCCGCGCGATACCAGAAGCCCAGTCCCCACTCCGGAGGCACCGGTCCGCCGCCCGAAAACACGTTGTACCGCCGCACCGCGTCCAGCATGGTGGGTCCGGCAAACAGATACACGCTCACTCCCTGGCAGCGCGGCACATCCACCGTGATCTGCCCTGTCTCGCTGTTCTCCAGCTTCGTCGTATAGTCCGGGCCCGGATTCCCCTCATTGACGGAAGCCACGGCATGCGGCGGCTTCGGCCGCGCGTCGCCGAAATAGAAGGTCGCATAGCGCGCTGTATCGATCAGCACTCCGATCCCTTCGCTGGTCACATAGAAGGGAACCGGCGCATGCGAGTCGCCCGTGTCCACTTTGGGATCGGCATTCACCCGCACCACCTTCTTCTTCCCGCGCTGCTCGAACGAGAGCAGCTGCAGCCCCAGTCCGTACACCGCCTCATTGGCGTGCAGCGGCAGAGTCACCACGCACCCCCGCTCATCCACCTTCCCTTCCAGGTCTGGCAGCGGGGCGCTCCCCACCCGCGGCAGCCGCGTGAACCCCTCCTTCAGCGGCGGCACAAGGCGCGTCGAAACCGGCGTCAGCCGCTCCGGCGTCCCAATCGTTGCCCGCCACACCCCGGGAAAGACTTCCCGCCATGCCGCCCTATGCCGATTGCCGGCTTCCCGGCAGCCCACCGCCGCCCCCAGAAGGGGCAAACCCGTAAGAGCAACACCTCCACCCACCAGTCCCTTTGCCACGCTGCGCCGCGTTACTTTCATCCCGCTGCTTCCCTCCCGTCCCTTACCCATGGTCTTCGCTCACGCCCAACGTTCCGGCTTACCGCGAAACATCACCTTACACCCGCGCGCCGCCGTGTCGCCCGGTGCTGTCAGCCTGTGGTGAAAGTACTGCTTTGAAAGGGCACGGCTTCAGCCGTGCCAAAAGCACTGCAAAGTCACTGGGGCTTTAGCTCCCGAGGGATGTTTTCTATTGGAGTTGTGGCTTCTGCCACAGGCTGTTATTGGTCTGCTCGTCGCGTCTTCTCTCAGTCCGCATGCGCTTCCTCAGTTCCAGCGTCGCGGCGCGATGGCAGGGAAGGCAAAGCAGGCGGATGTTCTCGAGATCGCACTCGCCCCCGCCCTCCGCAACCGGCACAATGTGATCTGCCTCCCACAAAGCCCTGCGGCGGCGTTTTCCCGGCTTCCAGTGTTCCAGCAGCAACCTGCGCCTTTCACTCCGCGCATGACGCAGCTGTCGCGCCGCGGCGATCGCGTCCGCTCCGCACGCTGCGCAGATGCCGCGGTCCCGCAGAAACACCTGTTCGCGCAGATAGGCCGGCTGGGTGCGCAGCTTCCATTCGTGCACGCAATATGCGGAACAAAAGGTGTACCGCCCGCGGGGGACTTCCAGCGAACACCATCGGCACAGTCCTCGCCCGTTCGGACCGCGCGGAACATCCCTGCGATCCACCCACCCCCCCCGCATCGCGCGCATGGTGCTCATATCCCGGTTGTAAATGACACCGGCGCCCCGCGCCCGCAGAGATCTTCCGGCCGGAGCAAACATCTGCGTGCCGAGCCGCTCTCCTGTCGAAGCCGGGTTCAGGCGAGTCCCCGTGTGCCCCGCTCTGCGGCTGCCATCCGTTACAATTTTCCTGCTCCTCGTTCGCCGTCGCGGATCTTCGGAAGCCCGATGCCAAACCTATCCCGTGTTGCTTCACTCGCTCGTCTGCCTGCTTTTCTTGTTGCCCTCCCGCTCAGCATCCTCGCGCAGGCCGTGCGCGTCGACACCGCGGCTCCGGTGAACACCATCAACCCCCGCAATTCGGTGGGTGCCGGGGTCGATCGCATCCCCGTCGCCGCCATCGATCACGATCTCACGCCGCAGGCGCTGCCGCCGGTCCTCGCGTCGGGCTGGCAGCCCGTCACCTATCGCCAGAACACCGACCTCGCCATCGAGACATGGCACTGGAATCCCGAGGGCGTCTGGAGTGATCCTTCCGGCCAGGGATACTTCGTTGGCTCCGCAACCTCTACCGGCTTTATCCGTCACTCCTTCGGTTACGCATTACCGCACCGCGGCAGCACCCGCAACGACGGAACCGGCAACGTCGGCTTCTCCCGCATCACCGACGGCGACGAGAACACATACTGGAAGAGCAACCCCTACCTGACCAGCCACTTTACCGGCGAGCCGGATTCCCTGCATCCGCAGTGGGTCGTCGTCGACCTCTCCCGCGAGGAGCTCGTCGATACCATCCGCATCTCCTGGGCCGAGCCGCGCGCGACAAAGTACCTGCTCCAGTACTGGGTCGGCCTCGATCCCATCCGTCTTCCCACCCGCGGCGCCTGGGTGACCTTCCCCCATGGAGTCATCGCCTCCGGTCAGGGCGGTACTGCCACGCAGATCGTCTCCGATATGCCGATGCGGGTTCGCTTTCTCCGCATCTGGATGACCGAGTCCTCCAACACCTGCGACACCCACGGCTCCGCCGATCCCCGCAACTGCGTCGGCTACGCCATCAGAGAGCTCTACCTCGGTACCACTTCAAAAGACGGCGTCTTCCACGATCTCGTGCGCCATACGCCCGACCAGGAACAGACCACCACCTATGCCTCCTCCGTCGATCCCTGGCACACCGAGCACAGTGCCGTGAATCCCAAAGAGGCTCAGGTCGGCTTCGATCTCTTCTTTCAGAGCGGCGTCACCCGCGGCCTTCCCGCCATGATGCCCATCGCCATGCTCTATGACACGCCGGAAAACGCCGCCGCTGAGGTTCGCTACCTCGAGAACCACAAGTACCCCGTCTCCTGGATCGAGATGGGTGAGGAGTCCGACGGACAGTACATGCTGCCCGAGGACTACGGCGCCTTATATCTCCAGTACGCAACCGCGCTGCGCCGTGTCGATCCGAATCTCAAACTCGGCGGCCCGTCGTTCCAGGGCGTCAACGACGACATCGAAGTCTGGCCCGATACTGAAGGCCGCACCTCCTGGCTCGGCCGCTTCCTGCTCTATCTGCGCGAGCACCACCGCATGCAGGACCTCCAGTTCTTCTCCTTCGAGCACTACCCCTACGACCCCTGCCGTATCACCTGGGCAAGCCTCTACGACGAACCGCAGCTCGTCCGCCACATCGTCGATGTCTGGCACGCCGACGGCCTGCCTCCGAATCTGCCCTACTTCATCACCGAATCCAATCTCTCGTCTTCCACCAGCGAGACCTACATGGATATCTTCAGCGGCCTCTGGCTCGCTGACTACATCGGCTCGTTCCTCACCGACGGCGGCAGCGGCGTCTACTATTTCCACTACCTGCCCCTGCAGCTCGAACGCGGCTGCAACGACTCCGCCGGCACCTTCGGCATGTTTACCGTCAAGCCCGACTACTCCATCAATCAGCCGCTCGCCCAGTTCTTCGCCGCGCGGATGATCAACCACGAGTGGCTGCAGTCCGACGGTGCCAACCGCATCTACCGCGCCGCTTCCGACATCAACGACGGCGCCGGCCATATCCTCGTCACCGCCTACGCGGCGCAGCGGCCCGACGGCCAGTGGTCCCTCATGCTGGTCAACAACGATCAGGAAAGCAGCCATCGCGTCCGGGTTGAATTTGCCGCCGGAACCGGTCAGCCCTCATCTTTCAGCGGTCCGGTTACCGAGTCCGTCTTCGGCCGCAGCCAGTACCACTGGCATCCGGCGCGCCTCGATTTCAACGCTCACCCGCCCGAGGTCCTCAACAGGGCCCCCCAGATTTACCACGGCGGAAACGCCGATCCCGACGGTCCCATCTTCCACCAGAGCCTCATCAGCCCTGCGGAAGTGGAGCTTCCCGCCGCCTCCATTGTCGTATTGCGCGGCAACGTTGCACCGGCCCGATGAAGCCCCGGGCCGGCCATTCTGGATAGAGTCGAGACAAGTAACTGGGGTTAAATCAAGACTGTCATCTGATGAGGAAACGAGGCGGTCGGGGTCGAAGGATCTGCATTCTGCTCCCCGGCCGGCAGGGCTTCGGAATCAGGCCATCTGCATTCCTGATACCCGCGAACCGGACCTCTGCCTTCAGCGCTGCCGGGCCAGCACCAGCGTCACATCGTCCGGTTGTTCCTGCGCGCCGATCCAGCTCCGCAGCGTCTGAATCACCTGCTCGGCGATGCCTTCCAGGCTCAGATGCCGGTACCGCCGCACCACCTCCAGCAGCCGCTCTTCGCCGAACTCGCCAAAGTCGTTCTCCGGCTCCGTCACCCCGTCGCTGTAAGCGATCAGAATGTCGCCCGCGCCCAGATGTTCGGTCCCCTGCTCCCACCCCTGTTCGTCCAGCAGGCCCACTACCGTGCCGCCCCGCCCCAGCCGCGTCACCGTGTCATTGGCACGCAGCAGCAGCGGAGGCAGATGTCCGCCGTTGGAATACACCAGGCGCTGGCTGGGGCCATCGTAGTGCGCCAGGAAGAGCGTTGCGTACTTCTCTGGCTGCGTGCTGCGATAGAGGTGCCGGTTCAGCAGCGCCAGTATCTTGGCTGGCTCCTCAAACAACTCTCCGCACTCGATCTCCTTTGCGCCCGCATACTGTGTCCGCGGGCTGGACAGCGCCGCAGCCCCCTCCGTAATCAGCTCTTCGCCCGCAAAGCGGTAGGCCCGCACCGCCGAGTGCAGCGTCGCCATCAGCAGCGCCGCTGAGATTCCCTTGCCGCTGATATCCCCCAGCGCAATGCCCAGCCCGGTCTCGCCAAACAGAAGAAAGTCATAATAATCCCCGCTCACCGTGCGCGCCGGCAGACAAACCCCGTGCAGCTCCAGCATTGGCAGCGCAATGTGGCCGTGCGGGAACAAATTCGCCTGCACCTCCTGCGCGATCTCCAGCTCGTTCTGCAGCCGCTCCTTTTCCCGCTGCTCCTCCAGCAGCCGCTCCAGCGACGCCGCCATCGTGTTAAACGACCGGCTCAGAGCCCCCAGCTGATCCCTGCGCTTCACCTGGATCCTGTGTTCCAGATTCCCGCCGTCGATGGCCAGCGTCGCCTCGTAGAGGTCGTGAACCGACCGAGTGATCGTCTGGTTCAGCCGCACCGCCGCCAGAAACGCCAGCAGTTCCAGCACCCCGAAGGCTACCGCGATCCCGATCAGCGCATCGCGCACCAGGTCCCCGACCCGCAGCGACGTGATAAACAGCCGCTGGTACAGCAGCGACGGCCGCGACGTCACATCCGCGTAGGTCTCATGCGGCTGCCCGGTCGCCCAGTCGACCGTGGCCAGCGGCGCCAGAAACGTCACCGGAATGTCGTAGAAGTGCAGCCCCGCCGCAAGCTGGCCGCCCGAGATAGCGCTCTTTCTCGCATCCTCCACGTCTTCCTTGTCAATCTGCACTCGCGTCACGGGCTTCCCCGCAGCGCGCGCCCGCCAGGTTTCCACCTTCGGGTTCTGGGCGCCTGGCTGCTGCTGGTCCCCGAAACCCACCCCCGGATAAATCGTCACCCGGCCCAGGCCTTCGGCAATCGCCTCCACATTCTGCTTCTGGATCGGCACGCTGGAGATCGCAACCGTCCTGTGACCGTCGAGGGTCACTTCGTCGGAGGCCCGCAGCCACAACTGCCCGTGGTCGATCACAATGCCGCGAAAGGACCCATGCAGCCACGGCGGAACCGCCGTCAGGCTGAGCGATGCGATTCCCGGCGGAGCCAGCTCCACCGGAACTCCGTCGTGGAAGGCGGAGATATTCAACCCCGTATATTCATGGCTCGCCGCCTCGTCGGTGGACTCCGCCAGGTTCACGCCCCCCGCCCCGTGCCTGTGCGCCAGTTCGTGTGCCACATGCATCACGATCCCGCCGTTCGTCGAGGCAATGTGCTCCAGCTCGGCGCTCACCACGCTGGTCGCCGCGAAAATCGCAAATTGTCCGGAGAACACGTACAGCAGAATCCCCGCCAGCGTCACAAACAGCACCAGCGGCGTCAGCCCCATCAGCAGGTAGGTGACGATCAGCCGGTTCCGCACCTTCCACAGCAGCCGCGTAAAGATAAACCGCCACAGCAGGGGAACGCAGAAGATGACGAGCAGGAATAGATTCAGCCGGGCAACCTTGCTGAAGATCGCGCCCGTCGCGTCCGGCAGCCACGTCAGCCCAGCCAGGACCAGATAGGCGACAAACAGCCAGAAGGCCGTGCGGTGCACGAATCCCTGCGGCGGGTCCCGGTGGAGACGCCGGAACACCGCAACCTCAAACTGTCGGAACTGTCGCATCTGGGCGAAGTTTACCCCGTTTTCGGAGGAGGCCCTCCTGAAACACACAGCCGTCCGCCGGCGTCCTCCGCAGGCCGTAGTCCCCGCTTTCTTTCCTCGAATCCGGCAGGCGGCCTTGCGCCCGCCGCAAGCCCCTCAGGCTGCCCGCGCCCGCCGCTCGGCTTCAATGCCATCCAGCGCGGCCCACAGCGCCCGGGCCGCATTCTCGGCCGACTGCAGCGCCGCCTCCGCCTTCTGCGGATCGTCGCCCACCGCCTGTGTCAGCAGTCTCTGCCACACCATCGCGTGGTGCACGTCCGCCGTCGCATGCAAATCGAAATACCGGCACGTTGCCGCATCCGCGCCATACCACTGCCGCAGGCCCCGCGCCTTCTCCTGGGCCACCCACGGTATCTGTGACTCGTACGCATAGAACGCCGCCAGCGCCCCCTCCGGCGCTGCCGTTTCCGCTGCCGCATGGAAGTGCTCCGTCAACCGCGTCATCGCTGCATTGCCTGTGCCTTCGCGCACCGCTTCCCGATCCGCTCCCATCCCTGCGGCAAAATCCAGCCACAGCTCAGTGTGGGGCCGCCCTCCGCCGCTCGGCGAATCCTTACCCTCCTCATCCGCCAGATTCGCCAGCACCGCGCGCCGCATCGCGCCTTCGTCCAGCCGCGCGGCAAACGCGCTCAGATACGCCGGAAACGCCGCGACCTGCGGGTAGTACTCCGCCGCATAGGCGCTCAGATCCTCGCGCGTCAGGCTCCCGGCGCTCCACGCCTTGTAAAACGGGTGGCAAAGCAGATCGAACCGCGCAATACGCTCATCCAGCTGCTGCAAAAGGGTCTTCTTCATCGCATTCTCCGAGTCGGCAATCCTGACCAGAATACCAGGAATGCCTCCGGCCCTTCCGCACCGGCGCCCCTACACCTTGAGGAAAATCTTCCTCTTATACAGAACCGCCATCGGCACCCAGCACACCAGCATGAAACAGATGGAATACGCGAGCGACGCCGTTCCTGCCGGATGGATCACCGTATAAAGGACCGCGAACGCCGCCTGTCCCAGGCTTTCATGCGGCGCCACATGGATCACCCCCACGATGGCGCTCAGCACCTCCGACAGGACGTATGCCGAAATGGCGTTCACGCCGAACACCAGCCAGAACCCCGTCCACCCCTTCTTCCATCCCCGGATCTCCGACATCCACATCAGCAGCGCCCACGCCACCATCGAGATGCCGCCCGCGAACAGGACATACGAGCTCGTCCACAGCTTCTTGTTGATCGGGAACCACGGGTTCCACAGCTCGCCCAGCAGGATGCACACCACCCCCGCGCCCAGCAGCCCTGCGCATTTCCGCTGCAGCGTGTTGCTGGTGCGCAGCCAGATCGCCGTCAGCATGCCCAGCAGCGTCGTCCCCAGCGCCGGCAGGTCGCTCAGCAGACCCTCCGGATCCCGCACCCCTTCATACAGCCGTCCCGGAAAGATATGCCGGTCCAGCCACGCCACCATGTTCGCGTCCTTGTCGAGGAAGGGAATATTCCGCCCCGGCACCCCATACCCCGGCACCGGAACCCACCGCATGATGATGAAGTAGGCGACCAGTGCGAACACTAGGATCGCCACCTTGGTGCTCGCACGGCGGTCCCACAGATACAGCAGGCTCGCGATCAGGTAGCAGATGGCAATCCGCTGCAGAACTCCGTAGATGCGCAGATGCGCCCATGGAAAGTAGGGAAATCCGTTGACGAACAGCCCCAGGCAGAAAAGGATCACGAATCGCCGAAAGATCTTCGGCAGCATCGCGCTCGGCGCCACGCCCCGGCTCAGCCGCGATTCCAGAGAAAAGACGATCGTCACCCCCACCACATAGAGGAACGTCGGAAACACCAGGTCCGTCGGCGTCCAGCCGCTCCAGGCCGAGTGCTCGAAGGGCCAGTACGCATGCCCTCCGTTGTTATTGACCATGATCATGAACGCGATCGTGATCCCGCGCAGCACATCAAGGGAAAGCATGCGCGTGGTCGTGGTCGCCACCGGCTGCTCAAGCTTCGTAACGGTTGCCATTGTCTTTTGGGGGCGGGGGAACAACAATTTCCCGGCAGCACAACTGTACATCCTCCGCCCGCCCGCGCGCCCGCGGAAAATCCGAAAATCCGCGCGTCCCCCGCTCCACGGCCCTTACCGCCGGAGAAATCCCCGGTCGCGTCACCCTCTCCACCCCACCTCGGCCCTTCCGCTCACTGCTCGAAATACAGGACCACCGGTTGTGCATTCGCCGAGCTCAGATCCAGCCCTAGCACCTCTGCTGGGCCCACCACCCACAGCGCAAGCGTCTTGCCCGAAGGCGTGGTCAGCGCCAGCGTCCCGCGCCCGGTATTCGCCGCACCCGGTACGCTGTAGCTGCCCGCCAGTGCCTGCCCCGTCGAATTTCCGGAACTCTGGCTGATATCTTCCGTCCCGCTCATCGCGCTCCTGCCGTCGAAACTGATGACCCCGGAATACAGTGGAGCCCCGCCCGCCAGCGGTTCCCCGGACCCCAGCAGATAGGTCCCCACAATAGCTGCGTTGGAGAAGCGCGCCTGCGCCGTCTGCGGTTCCATCTCGCCCATGTCAACCGCCGCCGTCGTTGCATCCATCAGGAAGGCGTGGTTCTGGCCGATCACGTAGAGGAACCACACCGTCTCGTGCCCGTTGGAGTCGTCCAGGTTCATGGTGCCCCGTCCGTTCAGTTGCACCGCGTAGGCTCCCGTCAGCACATTGCCCGTCGTCACTGTGCCGGCGGCGTTCTTATCGAACTGCGCCAGCGGCTGGGAGATGCCGTCGAAGATGATCCGCCCCACCTCTGCCTGCGAATTGCCTCCCTGTTGCCCACTCAGGCTGAACGCCGTCGTCCCACTGAGGGACGAACTGAGATACGGCGTTCCCGTCTGCATTTCCACCGGCCCGCCGAAGATGGGGTTGTTCTGGCTCAGCGGATCGACGGAAGTCAGCAGCAGCTTCTGCGCCGATACCACGTAGAACGCAAACCGGAACGCCCCGCCCTCAAAACCCGGCACGCTCAGGGTTAGCGTGCCCCGGCCCGTGCCGTCGACCCGGTAGACTCCATTGAGGTTCGAATACGTCGGCGCAACCGAGCCGCCATCGTTCACGTCAATGCTGCTGCCGCGGCGAATGTTGCCCGAGCCGTCGAAGTAAAGCACTCCCAGGGCTCCGATGCGGCTTCCGTTGCTGTCCTGGCCCGCCAGGCTTATCACGTACCCCCCTTTCAGCGACTCATCGCTGAAAGTCGCAGGATTCTGCTTCTCGATCACGCCCGAGCCGCGGATTCCCGTCGAGTCGAATTCGATGAACCGCCCGCTCGTGCCGGCCAGGTTCATCGCGAAGCGGAACGTCTGCGTACCTGTAGCCGTCGAGAACGTCATCGTCCCGCGATTGTCGCCGCCCACCTGATACGTCCCGGTGAAGGAGACATCCGTTGCCGGGCCGCCGCCCGTGCTGTTCGCATCCTCAACCCCGGCCGTGATGTTGCCGTTCCCGTCCGCCGTGAAGGAGCCCCCCGACTGGTAGATGCCGTTGGCGTCAAACCCGGTGAACTGGAACGCATACTGCCCCTTGAGCTTCGCGTCTTCGCTCGCCACCAGCGTGATCGTCGCCGAGGCCGACTGCGAGACGTCGATCTGTGCCGAGGCCTTCACGATCACCGTCGTGGCGGATGGCACCGCTCCCGGCGCCGTATACAGCCCCGCCGAGCTGATCGTGCCGCAGCCCGAGCCGGAGCAGCCTGCCCCGCTTACGCTCCAGTCGACCGCTGTGTTGGTGCTGCCCTTCACGATCGCCTCGAACTGCTGCTGGCTCGAAACCGCCATCACCGCGCTCGCCGGTGTGATCGTGATGTTGACCGGAGGAATGATCGTCACCGTCGCCGAAGCCGACTTCGTCGTGTCCGCATCCGATGTTGCCGTCACTGTGACCTGCGCCGGAGTCGGGATCGCCGCCGGCGCCGAATACAGCCCCGCCGGGCTGATCGTCCCGCAGGCGCTGCCCGAGCATCCGCTCCCCGTCACGCTCCAGGAAACCGTCGTCTTCTGGCTGCCCGTCACCGTGGCCGTGAACTGCTGATGCTCGCCCATCACCACCTGCACGTTGCTGGGCGAAATGCTCACCTCCAGAGGCGGAAGGATCGTCACCGTAGCGCTCGCTGCCTTGCTGGTATCTGCGGCGGAAGTCGCCGTCACCGTCACTGCAGCCGGGTTCGGCACGGTCCCCGGCGCGCTGTACAGGCCCGTCGAGCTGACCACCCCGCACGCAGCACCCGAGCATCCCTTGCCCGTCACGCTCCAGGTCACCGCCGTGTTCGAGTTCCCCGTCACCTTCGCGCTGAACTGCTCGTGCTCCCCGGCCACCACCTGTGCCGTCGTGGGCGAAATCGTTACGGCTACCGGCGGGATGATGGTCACCGTTGCCGTTGCCGAGGAAGTCGCATCGGCCACCGACGTCACCTTCACCGTCACCTGCGGCGGACTCGGCACGCTGGAGGGGGCGGTATACAGCCCGGTCGAGGTAATCTTTCCGCACGCGCTCCCGCTGCATCCGCTGCCGCTCACGCTCCAGGTCACGCTGGTGCTCGCCGTCCCGGTCACTGTCGCCACAAAGTGCGCCTGTGCCCCTGTGGTCAGCGTCTCCGTCACCGGCGAGATCGTCACCGCGATCGGCGGAACCAGCGTCACCGAAGCCGTGCTCGACTTCGTTGGATCCGCCGCCGCCGTCGCCGTCACGAAGACCTGGGCCGGGTTCGGCACCACAAACGGCGCCGTGTACAGCCCCGTCGAGGAGACGGCTCCGCAGGAAGCCCCGCTGCAGCCCGGTCCGGTCACGCTCCAGTTCACTGCGGTGTTCGTGGTTCCCGTCACCGTCGCGCTGAACTGCTGCGTTTTGCTGAGCGTCACCTGCACGCTCGCCGGCGAGATGCTGACCGCGACCGGCCCGGTGATCGTCACCAGGGCCTTACCCGATTTGCTCGTATCGGCCACCGAGGTCGCCGTCACCGTCACCTGGTTCGGGCTGGGCGCCGTGGCCGGTGCCGTGTACAGCCCGCTGCTGCTGATCGTCCCGCACGCTGCCCCGCTGCACCCGCTGCCCGCCACCGTCCAGGTCACGGCCGTATTGGTCGTGTTCTGAACCGTTGCCGTGAACTGCTGCTGTTTACCCGTCACCACGCTCGCCAGCGACGGAGAGACACTCACCGCCACCGCTGCAACGATCGTCACCGAAGCCGTGCTCGACTTCGTGGCATCGGCCACCGAGGTTGCCGTCACAAATACCTGAGCCGGATTCGGAACCGAAGACGGTGCGGTGTAGAGTCCACCGCTGGTGATCGTCCCGCACGCCGCTCCGCTGCACCCCGTCCCCGTGACGCTCCAGTTCACCCCGGTATTCGACGTATTGCTCACCGTCGCCGTGAACTGCTGTTGTGCCGCCGTCAGAAGCTGCACGCTCGCCGGCGAAACCTTCACGGCAACTGACGGCGCCACCGTCACCGTCGCCGTACTCGATTTCGTGGAATCCGCTGCCGAGGTCGCTCGCACCGATACCTGCGCCGGGCTCGGCACCGACGAAGGTGCGGTGTACAGTCCGCCGCTGCTGATCGTCCCGCAGCTGGCCCCGCTGCACCCGCTCCCCGACAGGCTCCAGTTCACGGCGGTATTGCTGGTGTTGCTCACCGTCGCCGTGAACTGCTGCTGTTTTCCCGTCACCACCGTCGCCGCTGCCGGAGAGACACTCACCGATACCGGCAACGTCACCGTGACCACCGCCGATCCCGCCTTCGATGGATCGGCAATCGAGACGGCCTGAATTGTCACCTGCGCCGGGCTGGGTACCGTCGATGGCGCGGTATACACCCCGCTGGGCGAGATGCTGCCGCACCCCGTGATCGAGCAGCTGCCGGCAACCCGCCACATCACTCCCGTGATCGTGGTGCCGCTCACCGTGGCCGTAAAGCTCTGCTGACCTCCCGCCAGCAACGTGGCTGACGCGGGCGAGACCGAAACCGTGATGTCCGAGGTCGTTCCGATAATCGCCGCCGCGCTGGCGCTCGCGCTCAGGTCGGCCAGCGAAGTCGCCGTCACCGCGACCACATTGGGGTGCGGAGCCACGGCCGGGGCCGTATACACTCCCAGGCTGTTGATCTGTCCGCACGCGATTCCCGCGCAGTTGGTCCCCGCCAAACTCCACAGCACCACGCTGTTGGTGGTGCCGTTCACCACTGCCGTAAACTGCGTCTGCCCCCCGGGCTGTACCTCAACCGTGGTCGGTGAAATCGATACGCTGACCGATGCCAGTGCCGCTGTCGGACAGACCAATGCCGTAAGGATTGCGAATCCGCCCTTCCATAGATGTTTCATCGGATGCCTGCCTCGGACTGCTTCGTTCGGGCCCGGTTCTGGCTGGATGAAGACCCCGGCATCCTCGTGAATGCGCGCGGAGAAACAGGTCAGCTCGCCAGGGCGAGCGGCATTCCGGCCCGGTCTTCAATGCCTTTGCGCAGGCATTCGAACACGGCTGGCACCCCGTTACAATGCCGCAATTGGCCTAATCCTTTTTGAGTCGCCCGCGCTCCTCCCGCTTTCAGCGCGGGATCACACCAGGCATTTCCCCTCTCCTGAGCGCACCTCGCCCCCGCGCCTGTGCTATCCTTCACCGTTCCCATGGCTGAGCGCACAACTCCGATTCGCGTGCTGGTGGCCAAGCCTGGCCTCGACGGACACGACCGCGGCGCCAGGGTTATCGCCCGTGCCCTGCGCGACGCCGGCATGGAGGTCATCTACACCGGCCTCCGCCAGACGCCCGAGATGATCGTCAATGCCGCCATCCAGGAAGACGTCGACTGTGTCGGTCTCAGCATCCTTTCCGGCGCCCACAACGCGCTTGTTCCGCGCGTCACCGCGCTGCTCCGCGAACGCGGCGCCGCCGACATCCTCATCGTCCTCGGCGGTACCATTCCCGAGCAGGATGTGGAGTATTTAAGGAGTCAGGGAGTCGCCGCGATCTTCGGCCCCGGCACCTCGCTCGAAGCCGTCGTCCGCTTCATCCGCGAAAACGTGAAGCCCCGCGGCGTCGAAGTCTGACCATCCCCGACCGAGGCACACGTTCCCCTGGTTCAATCCGGTCGTGGGCGAGATCTGCGAAATGCTCTGCCAGGACGACTCGCCCTGCCTCTTCGACTCATCGAAATTCACCGCCTTCAGCTTCGCCGGAACTCCGTATGACGAAGAAATTCGGGTCACCGCAGCCTCGTATCGAAGCGCCGCGCCTCCGGCAAAACAATAGGCGCGCTCTTCACCCTTGAGCGTGGCCATTTCGTCTCCAGCGCTCAGCGATTGTTCACGATAACGGCAAATATCCCGAGGGGAACAAGCGCTGAATTTCAGCAGCCCGTGGCAGAAGTCGTGTTTTGAAAGGGCACGACCCTGGTCGCGCCATAAAGGCCACAAAATCCCCTGAGGGACGTATCTTACGAGCTTTCGACGTCTGCCACAGGCCCTTAATTTAGGGCCGCGTATCGCTGTGCCGACGGGATCGAACAGCCGAGCAGCGCCCGTTACGCCGGCCTCGGCTCCTGCTTCACCCCCGCCGCCGCCACCCCGCCGCCATCCGCTCCTTCAGAATGCAGTGGTCCATCACCACCTTGATCCCCGCCGCCTCGGCCCATTCCGCCGCTTCCTCGTGCACCACACCCTCCTGCAGCCACAGGTAGGGAATTTTCAGCCGGATCACATCCTTCACGACCTCCGGCACATACTCCGGCGCGCGAAAGACATTTACCAGGTCGATCTTGCCCCCGACGGCCGCGTACGCCTCATCCAGCGTCGGATAAGCCTTCTCCCCCAGCGCGCTATCGATCAGCGGATTCACCGGCAGAATCCGGTATCCCTGGCTCTGCATAAACCGGGAAACCCCGTAACTTGCCCGCCCCTCCCGGTTCGTCAGCCCCACGACGGCAATCGTCTGCACGTTCTCCAGAATCTCGTGGATTGTCGCAGCTTCGTTCATAGCTCGACCTTTGGATACGCCTTCCGCGGGGCCGCCCGGATTCCCTGCCTGCTTCTCAGTACTTCACAATCTTCCCAAACGACTGCGGATCGAGGCTCGCTCCGCCCACCAGCGCTCCATCGATCTCCGTCTCGCTCATCAGCGCCGAGGCATTCTCCGGCTTCACGCTGCCTCCGTACAGAATCCGCAGATTCTCCGCCACGCCCCCGCCCAGCAGCTTCTTCACTTCGCCGCGAATCACCTCATGCGCCTCGGAAGCAATCTGCGGCGTCGCCGTCTTGCCCGTCCCGATGGCCCAAACCGGCTCATAGGCAATCACAATGGGAGCCGCCTCCGCCGCCCCGATCCCCGCCAGCACGCCGCGGGTCTGCCGCAGCAGCACTTCCTCCGTCCTGCCCGACTCGCGTTCGGCCAGCACTTCGCCCACGCAGACAATCGGCACCAGTCCCTGCTGGAGCGCGGTCTTCAGCTTCTTGTTGATGATCTCGTCCGTCTCGCCGAAGTACTGCCGCCGCTCGGAGTGCCCCAGGATCACATGCGTCGCGCCAATCGCCTTCAGCATCAGCGGCGAAGTTTCCCCCGTATAGGCGCCTTCCTCGGCAAAGTGCATATTCTGCGCCCCCACCGCCACGCCGGAGCCCGTGACCGCCGCAATCACCACCGACAGCGAAATGAACGAGGGACACAGCACCACCTCGTCGCGCTCGTGGTTGGTCACCAACGGCAGAAAATTCTTCACAAACTCCTGGGCCTGCGCCGGAGTCTTGTACATCTTCCAGTTAGCGGCAATCAGCGGTTTTCGCGGCATCGTCAGCAGTCCTCCTCGACCGATTGTAGAGGATGCCTCCCGCCGGGCCCCGTGAGCGCCGATACAACGCAAGCCGGCTCCAGCGAATCCTACCGGGACTCTGCGCCGGATCACGCCTCTCGTGTATCGTGTTTCTGGCTTAATTTCCCAGGCCGATGACGACGAACAACCCATGGCTGCCCCAGGCCGCCGCGTTCACCAGCACCGGGCGCGTCCGTCACCACAATGAGGACGCCTTCGGCTGCCGCCCGGAGCGCGGCATCTTCGTGGTCTGCGACGGCATGGGCGGCGCTGCCGGAGGCGAAATCGCCAGCCGTCTGGCCGTGGACACGGTCCTCGCCCGCGTCTCGGGGCAGCACACGCCGGATTCCGGCCGCGAGCTCCTCCATAGAGCCATCGCCGAAGCGAACCGCACGGTGCTCGAACACGCCGAAAACGAGGCCGGCCTCTACGGCATGGGCACCACCCTGGTCGCCCTGCTTCTGCATCCCGATCTGGCCCTCATTGCCCACGCGGGCGACAGCCGCTGTTATCTCTTCCGCGAGCGCCGCCTCTCCCGGTGTACCCACGACCATTCGCTGGTCGACGAGCAGATCCGCCTCGGCACCATCACCCGCGAAGAAGCCGAGCGCTCGCCCTTCCGCAGCGTCATCACCCGCGCCATCGGAACGCAGCAATCCGTCTCCGAAGAGATCCGCGAGTTGCCCATCCAGTCCGGGGACCGTTTCCTGCTCTGCACCGACGGCCTCACGCGCGAAATCAGCGAAGAGCGCATCGCCCAGCTCCTCGAAGCCGAGCCTGACCTCGAACGCGCCGCCCACCGCCTCGTCGAAGCCGCAACCGAAGCCGGTGGCCGCGACAACATCACCTGTCTCCTGGTCCAGACCCCATGACCGAAATCCACACTATCGGCGTCATCGGCGCCGGCACCATGGGCAACGGCGTCGCCCACGTCTTCGCCCGCAGCGGATTCCCCGTCGTCCTCTGCGACATCGAGCAACCCTTCCTCGACCGGGGCCTCGACACCATCCGCAAAAACCTGGCCCGCGAAGCCGAGAAAAAGAAGATCACCCCCGCCGAAGCCGACGCCGCCCTCGCCCGCGTCCAGCCCACCCTGCACCGCCACGCCCTCGCCGGCTGCGGATTCATCGTCGAAGCCGCCACCGAGCGCTTCGAGATCAAAAAGGAAATCTTTCAGGAACTCGACTCCATCGTCGGCCCCGAAGTCATCCTCGCCACCAACACCTCATCGATCTCCATCACCCGCCTCGCCGCCCAGACCGGCCGTCCCGACCGCGTCATCGGCATGCACTTCTTCAACCCCGTCCCGGTCATGAAGCTGGTCGAGATCATCCGCGGCCTTGCCACCTCCCAGCCCACCTTCGACACGGTTAAATCCCTGGCTGACAAGCTGGGCAAAACCCCCGTCGAGGTCAACGACGCCCCCGGCTTTGTCTCCAACCGCGTCTTGATGCCCCTGCTCAACGAGGCCATGTACGCCGTCATGGAAGGCGTCGCCACCGCCGAAGCGGTCGATGAAGTCTTCAGGCTGGGCATGGCCCACCCCATGGGACCGCTCACCCTTGCGGATTTCATCGGCCTCGACGTCTGCCTCGACATCATGCGGGTCCTCCACGAAGGCCTCGGCGACCCCAAATACCGCCCCTGCCCCCTGCTCATCCGCATGGTCGATGCCGGCTGGCTGGGCCGCAAATCCGGCCGCGGCTTCTACACCTACGGCCCGTAGAGGCGCCCGCGCAGCCCCCCGCGGCTTTTGCTTGCAGAGAAAAGGCCCGGCGGAGATGCCTCCGCCGGGCAGCAAAGTGCATGAAGCCCCGGTTACAGTCCGACTTTCAGGGAGAGAATGTACTCCCGCGGCGCGCCCGGATCGACCAGTTCGTATCCGCCGAAGCTGGTGCCGAAATATCCGCCGCTGGTCAGGTACGCCGTGGGGTTGTACCTGCGGTTGAAGAGGTTCTCGACCCCCAGGGAAAGCTGCAGCGGCCGGTCCGCGAGTTTGCCGGGAAGCAGCCCGTTGATGCTCCCGTCAGTGTTGAAGTTCACAACTCCGTACCCCGGCGTGGTCTGCTGGGTCGGCGCGCTGTCCACATTGCTGAACAGATAGCGCGTGCCCACATACTGCCACCACAGACCGGGCGTCAGATCGAAGCGGTGGCTGCCGCCCGAATACTCGCTGGTGAGACCGAGGTTGGTGGAATACTTCGGGTTGTTCGAGATTGGATATTTGCCAAAATTCAGCGAACTTCCGCTCGGGATATACGACAGGAAGTAGTTATGCTGAACAATTGCATTGCCGTGGATCTGGAAGTAATGCGCCGGTGAGTTGTCGAAGTTAATGGAAACCCCGTTGTTCACGCTCGATGCCAGTGCGACGGAAGCAGGCAGGCTGAGCTGTGCCACCTGGGTGACAACGTTGACGTGACTCAATTCGTCGTGGAAATAGGTGGCATCCACGGCGCACTCCCCCATCTGCCGTAGCGGGCATTTGGTGACCAGGAATCCAGCTTCCACGTTCTGGCTCTCCACTGCCTTCAGTTTTGAGATGTCCACGCCGTTCGTCGGCCGGTTCGCGCCGAAGGCCGAGTCGGTCGGGTTCTGATAGGTGATGGCGTAATTGCCGTGCAGCGTCAGCCAGTCGTTGGTGACGTACTGCGCGCCCACCGACGGCGCGAACTTCAGAAAGTTCTTGTGCGTGTCCGGAGCCTGCTGGTTGTCGTTGGCGGGATTGCCGCCGGGGAAGTCGACCAGGCCGGTGTTGAAATAGCTGGTGCGGAAAAGCTGCTCCGCGCCACCCGGCGTGATCAGCAGCCGCCTGTGGAAGAGATCGAAGCGATCCTGCACGTACAGAAATCCGTAGTCGTTGTAGAGGTGGTCGGCATTAAAGAAAGCCGGAGCCGTCTTGCTGGTGCCGAGGGCAGGATTGAACAGGGCCACCGGATTTTGATAACCGCCATGTATCCAGTAGCCGCCGATCGTAACCGCGTTATGCGGAGCGGCCATCGCAACCGAACTGCTGTTGCCGATGGTGTTCGAGGTGGGATCGTACCACTCATGACCCACCGGGTAGTTGGGTCCATAGAAATTGACGACGCGGTTATGCAGGCGATATCCGTGCCGATACCACGACTGCGAGCTGAACACTACCCGCGGCGAGAGCGACAGCGACAGCTTTCCATAGAGGATGTCGCTCTGAGTCCGGATCTGCTTGTTCCACACATTCTCTGCCAGCGAGGAATAGAACCCGCTCGTCGCCTGGCTGTAGTACTGCACATTCGCCGGGATCGCCGTGCTCGGCTGGGCGTCGGTTCCGTAGAGTCCGGTGGTTGTCACCGCGTCTCCGTAGTCGCCGTTGGAGGCGGGTGTGATCGGCACGAGGGGAAGGAAGTTGGGACGGTACTCGGTGTTGCGGCTGTGGTAGTAGGCAATGCTGACCGAGCCGTTCGAGAACTGCCGGAGCACTTTCGTATGTACCGCGTACCCCGAGGAAGGCGCGCTGAATCCCGGGATTCCGGTAGTTCCAACCCGGAAGGTGTCGTTGGCGGCATAGCCGAAGGCCAGCAGTCCCGACCAGCCTTTGCGCATACCGGTATTCACAATCAGGTGAGAGATGGAGGTGTTGTAACTCCCGTAGTCTGTTCCCACTTCGAAACCGGCGCCCGGCGTCGTTTTGGGCTGAATGGGAATGTAGTTCACCGTGCCGCCCAGGCTGTCGAACCAGCGATTGGACGGAGCCCCCGGGCCATAATCCACGTTGATGTTGGAGATCATGTCCGTGATGGGAATCTGTGTGGTCTGCCACTGACCGTTGTTGGAGATCATGTTGTTCATCGGAATGCCGTCGAAGAGAAACGCAATCCCATTTCTCAGAACGTCGCCGTTCACGCTGCTCCAGCCGCCCTTGACGCCGCGCAGCACCACTTCACTGCGCGCCGTCGCGGCCACGCCGCCGTAGCCGTAGACGAAGACGCCTGGCGCGGCGGTCAGCGCCTGCGCCGCGCTGCCAAAGGGTCCGGCGACGCCTTCTATCTCCTTCTGCGAGATATTGGCTTCGGTTACCGCGGTATACGGCGAGCCGCCTGCCGTCACGGTCACAGACTGCGATACCGAGGAAACCCCCAGAACGACCGACATCTGCGCCATCGGCGTGCTCGACACCGTTACGGTCGTTGCGTACCGGCTGAATCCGCTCTTCATCACCCGCAGCGAATAGCTGCCGGCGCTCAGGCCGGAGAAGGAGAAGGCTCCATCCGCAGCGGTCACCATCGTCTTGCTGCCGGCGCCCGGCGCTGTGCCGGTCAGCATAACCTGCGCGCCTGAAACCACATTGCCCGCCGAGTCGTGCACCACTCCGCTCAGCGTGCCCGGCGGCTGAGCCCACACATTCCGGACTGCCGTCACTGCACACATAACGATCAGGAAAAGAAACAGACAGTACTTTCCCACCTACAGCCTCCTGGTTTTTCTCTTCGAAAATGAATGATTGAGTCGGAACCCGGGCCCAGATGGAGGAGCGCTCATCCGCCCGGTTTCCCTCGTGGGCAGCAGCCGGGCTCTCCAGGAACTGTATGGGCGGAGGGATGAATGGCCATTGAATGGCTAATGAAGGAACAGTGAATAGAAAGGAGATGAACGATACTTCATTGACCAATAACTTGGAAGTCACGATTCGAAAGGCCGCGCCGGCGTGGAGAGGCCAGCAGGGTCGCCTCTCGAACCTGAAGCATCGGCAACACCGACTGCAGCGGAAAAACTGTCAGGAGCGAGAGCTTCGCGCGAAAGTGACTGCGGAAGCAGCCCTGGAATGTACGCCGCGTGTACACCGACGGGCAGCTTCACCGGGCAGTAACGCTGGCACCGTGCATCGCAGCCATTATTCTCCGGCCACAATGCACAGGACCCGCCCCGGATGCGGGAGTGTCCGCAGAGCGAAAGGAAAAATGATGACGGAACCCGACATAGTAGAGAAACCGTATGTGCTGAAGGCCGATGACGAAGTCGCCTGGACCGCGGGTTAGGGGAGCGGGCGTGGCATCTATCTCAGCCGAAACCGCTTCCTCAGCTTCGATAGTGGCGAAGCGTTGACGCTCGATTGGGGGACCACCAAACTGAATACACCCGACGCCAGGAGCCCCATCATCCCGGTCATCGTCCTTAACCCCTCCCCGACTCCCCTGCGGACGGTCGTGTTCGGTGTTTTCCTGGGCAATCTGCTGATGGCGATCATTGTCGCCGTTGCGCTGGCGGTGAACCGGCTCTGACCTGCAGGCACACGAAGAGCCCCGGATCATTCCAGGGCTCCGCTGTGCTTCATCGGACGCCTCGGTGATCCAGGATGCCGCCGATCAGCCTGTCCCACCAGTCGCCGAGCTTCGCTAAGGTGGCCGCGGGCTTCCCCAGGGCAGGTGTTCCCCCCGGGGGGCAGGCTTCAGCAGCCGGCAGAAATCGCGCGGCTGGGCAAGCATCTTTGTCGCGTCACGGGTTCACAACTGGCGCAGGAGCGGCATTTCTTTGAAGGGGCACGGCTTCAGCCGTGCCAAAAGGTCCCGGAGCCTGCCCGGTGCCCATCAACATCTGCCCGGTTTGGGCAGATGCGGGAGGAATTCAGGAGGTACCCGCCAGTGGTCCCGCACCAGCCATTCATCACGGCCGCCTTTGTAGCAATCTCGGTCGACCCAGCAGCAATGTCGGCCGAGACCCCCGGGCAAACTCGGCCAGGTTTGCATCAACCTCGGTCGACCCGCAACTGACCTCTTATCAGTCAGGTAGCGCGGGCTCTCCAGGTCCACCCTCCCGCAACCTGCTGAGAACAAATCACCGGCCAGGAACAAACCCGGGAAGGAGGGGGTACCGCCGGAAGTCCCCCCCGCCGCGGCTTCTACACCTACGGCCCGTAGAGGCCCCCGCCCGTCCCATAGCGCGAAACGCGCCCTCTCGCGGATTTCCCGAAAAATTGTCAAGAGCCCGCCCTTCGCACCAAAGTAACCGCCGCTGATTCCAAACCACTTCCCCGCCAAACCACCCAAAGAAATCTGGCAGACTAATTCGCCCGGCTTGGTATTCTGAGAATAGAGAGGAAAGAGAAAAGCCCACTGCAACCACCAAACCTTCGAGCTGTCATCCCGAAGCGAGCGTTTTGGGGCCCCATCGCAGATGGGGTAGGCGAGCGAGGGATCTGCCGTCATTTTCTGTTTCCCCGCCCCGAAACTTCCGAAAGCCGACGACCCACTACTAATTCGGGATGGGAAGTATGGACTTTACGCAAGGGCTCAAACGCGATTCTTTCGGCTGTCGCGGAGGATTTTTTGGAGGCGCCGATTTTCTCTTCTCAATTCCGTAATTGATTGAGGCTCGGGAACGGAGAAATATTAAATGATGAAGCCCAAAAGGATCGTCAAAAATCCGATGGTGATAAAGTTGGGGTGCTCTGTGTTGACGACTGCTGCTGGCCGGTCATCTTCCGGAGTTGGGCAACCGGCATGCCCGAGTTCCACTGCTCCAGCCTCTGGCTCAGTCGCCAGAAACGTATAGTTCTCTACGCAGATGTCGTACTCATAGGAACCGCGTAGTACTCCTGCCGCACTGATGGGGCGCCGAACGAGACGAAACGATGAGGAGGTGGCCTGAAATGAGTAAAACAATAGGAGGCCGCCGGCCACATTCAGCGCGAGAGCAATTCTTGTCCACTTCCGGCTTGCGAACACGGATTAGGCACCTCGGTCCGCTGGATTGGTTTGTGATTGCACTCGGAATTATAGGCGTGATCGTGGCCGTTTACTTACAGACATTACGGCATCCGTAGAGGGTTCCTATTTGGGCCAGCCGCCTTGGGGTTTTTTCTTCTCCAGCGACTTCTTAACCGCTTCCTGCCAGCGACCTGTAATCTTCAGTCGGTCCGCTTCTGGGCCTGGCTTCTTCGGTGTCGGCTTTTTCTTTGCTGGTTTAGGCATGGTATGGAGCCGCTTTGCACGTAAGCCGCTTTCCTTCTGCTGATTGTATTGCCGCAATGGGGCTTTAGCCCCTGTGAGGGGTCATGAACCTGCTTGTATCAATCCCAACCCACCCTGTATCAACCTCGGCCGAGAACCCCTTCACCTCGACCCACTCTGCAGGAAACTCGGCCGACCCGTAAGTGATGGACTCTCAATCACATAGCCCGATCACGTCCGTGCCTGCGGCAATTTCGGCCGTGTCTGCCGCAACCTAAGCCGAGCCGCAACTGACCTGTTATCAAACACCTGGCTGGGGGTCGAGGGGTCACCCTCCCGCAAGCTGCTGAAAACAAATCACCGGCCCCAGGAACATAGCAAAAAAACAGGGGGGTACCCACGGAAGTCCCCGCCAGCGATTCTGCCGCGGGTTCCACACCGATGTGGCGTATCCTCCGGTTCATGGTGCGCGTTACGGTGCTGGCCAGCGGCTCGAAAGGCAACAGCGCCGTTGTCTCCAGCGCCCGCACCCGCATCCTGGTCGACGCCGGCCTCTCCTGCCGGGAACTGATGAAGCGCATGAAGGCCGCCGGCGAAGATCCCTGCTCTCTCGACGCCATTCTCATCACCCATGAGCACCAGGACCACGTCCAGGGCCTCGCCGTGACCGCCCGAAAGCTCGGCATCCCGGTCTACGTCACCGAGCCCACCCACCGCGCCTGGGTCCGCTGGATGACCCCCAAAAAGCGCATCACCTATGCCGAGTGGCTGGAGCAGCGGAAAGCTCAGGCGGCCGCCGCCGGGGAGCCGAGCCTGGAGGAACAGTCCGCCGCCGAGGAGTCCCTCGCCGAGCCGGAGCGCGATCCGGCTCGCCTGCCGGCCGTCGAATATTTCCGCTCCGGCGACGATTTCCGCATCGGCGACATCGCCGTTACGCCGTTTACGGTCCCCCACGATGCTGTTGATCCCGTGGGTTTTGTCTTCGAATCGGAGGGAATTCGCGTAGGTATAGCGACGGACCTCGGCTATTTGCCATCCAACGTACATGTGCACCTCCGCCGGTGCGATCTCCTGATGCTGGAGTCGAATCACGACCTCGACATGCTGCGCGACGGTCCCTACCCGTGGTCCGTGAAGCAGCGGGTCATGTCCCGCGTCGGCCATCTTTCCAACGACGCCGCGGCGGATTTTCTGGAGCGAGACTACGACGGCCATGCTGCCTGGGTCGTGCTCGCTCATCTGTCGGAGAGCAATAACCTTCCCGAACTGGCGCGCCTCTCAGCCGAGCGCGCGCTGCGCGACCGTGTCAGCCTGCTCGCCAATCGACTGGTACTGGCAGAGCAGCATCGGCCTCTGGAATCTATTGTTCTGGACTGAAACGTGCTTATAATAATTGAAGCCGCCCCTTGTATCGGAACCTCACCCTCGGGACGTCGCGGCCGGGCTTTGTGCGTGGGTGAGGGGAAAGAAATGGGGATCTGAACAATGACTTCATGTACCGATACGGTTGTTGGGGACATATTATCGAGCTGGCGTTATGACATCTCGGGCATTTCTCCTGAGATGCGTGTCGATTACGAGGAACATCTCGCCACCTGTGCGCACTGCCGCTCGCGCCAGCGTCTGCACCGCGCCATCGACGTCACCCTGATCAGCGTCAGTACCCTCTCGATTGTCGCTTTCCTGCTGGCCCTCGCGGTCATCCAGCACGTGGAACCGCTGCGCACCGCCGCGGTCGTCATGCACCTCGAGCACACCCAGATGGTGCTGACTCTGCAGGCTGCCGCCATCCTCGGTCTACTGGCCTCGCTCGCTGCCTGGATCCTCGTGGCCATTGCCACGCCGGCTCCGGTCTACCTCACCGGGGTCGCCATCGAACAGGCGCGCGTCCTGCAGGACCGCATTCCCGAAGAGCTGCGCAGCCGCCTCCGCGCCTGAACCCGAGTTCTTCCTGAACGGATCGCCGACGGATTCGCATCCGGCGGTCTTCTCCTTTTTCCGCCGGTCCAGGGCAGGGTGATAAATGTCACATCGCACCGCCGCGCTCCGCTGCGACCATGCTCCTGTTGGTACGAGCAGGTAAGGAGCTGGCAATGATCATCCCCATTGACGCAATTCAGTACGGAGCAGGTTTCGACGAAACAGGCCGGTGGCACAAGGCCCATGCCGGCTTCCTGCCGGTCCAGCCGAGCGAGGACGATCCGATGAACCCCGCACGCGGTATGTTCTGGGGGCTCCTCTTCAGCTCCACCCTCTGGATCGGGCTGATCGCCGCCGTCCGCGCCGTTGCCACCCTCGTCGTGCATCCCTGAGCCGGCGGATGCGCTCTGCCTTCAGCCTCAGGCGCCGCTCATTCCGAGCTGGATTTTTCCTGCCCGGCCTGCAATTCCTGAATCTGCCTGCGCCAGTCCAGCGACTCGACGAAGACCCGGGAATCGCGCCAATGCTCGCGGACCAGGACCCTCAGTTCGAGGTAAACCCTGGTTCCCAGCAGGGATTCAATCTCCCGCCGGGCTCCGGCGCCGATCTCCTTCAGCTTGCTGCCGCCCTTGCCGATCAGGATCGCCTTCTGTCCCGGCCGTTCGCAGTAAATGGCTGCAGAAATCCGCGTGACCGGAGGCTTGCCTTCCCGCCCCCGCTTTACCGCGGCTGAAATCACTGGCTCCTCAAACCGCTCCACGACGACGGCGGAAGCGTAAGGAACTTCCTCCCCCGTTTGTGTCAGGATCTGCTCCCGGATCAGCTCCGCCACCAGGAAGCGCTCCGGCTGATCGGTGAACTGCTCCTTCGGAAACCAGCGCCGCCCTTCCGGCAGATATTCGGCCAGCTTGTGCAGGAGCCGCCGGATGCCGTCTCCGGTTTTCGCCGAAACCGGAATGACCTCGGCGAATGAATACAGGCCCCTGAGCCCCTCGATCAGCGGCAGCAGGCTCTCCTTCGGAACGAGATCGATCTTGCTGATGATCAGAAAAACCGGGCAGTCCAGCTTGCGGATCATCTCGAAGGCGAGTGCCTCTTCGCTGGCCCGGTCCATCTGCAGCGGAGCATTCTTCCCTTCGGCCGGGCCCGTCTCCGGGTTTGCCGCCGGGCTGCGCCGCTGTCGCCGCACCGCATCGACGACCAGGATGACGATGTCCCGCGTCTCCAGCGCCTCCTGAATCTCGTGCATCATGCTCCGGTCCAGCTGCGAAGCGGGCTTATGGATGCCCGGAGTATCGACAAAGACGATCTGCGCAGGCGGATGCAATTTCTTGCGCTCCGGAACTTCCACGATCCCGGTGATCCGCGTCCGCGTCGTCTGCGGCTTCGCCGTCACGATGGCGACCTTCTCGCCGATCAGGGCGTTCAGCAGTGTGGACTTGCCCGAGTTGGGCCGTCCGATGATGGAGACGAATCCGGAGCGCAGGGTCATGGCTGCTCTTTTCAGGTTAACCGCGGCTCGGGCAGACGGGAAATGCGCAGACGGTTGACCCGCCGGTCCGTCGCGGCCAGGATCTCAAAGCGCAGCCCATAACCTTCGACCACCTCGCCCGACTGCGGGATCCGGCCCGCGGCTTCGCTGACCAGTCCGCCGACAGTCGTCGCCTCGATATCCTCCGGCAGTTCCACGTCGCCGAAGATGTCCTCGATGCGGGCAATCTCCAGGTTGCCGGGTACCACCCACGCGCCGCCCGGCTCTTTGGCAATCCGCGAGCTGTCTTCGTACTCGTGCTCGTCGGTGATGGCTCCGACAATCTCTTCGAGCAGGTCTTCGATGGTCACCAGCCCGGCCACGCCGCCGTACTCGTCGATGACGATCCGCATGTGCTGCTTCTCGCGCTGCATCTCGCGCAGCAACTCGTTCACCTTCTTGGTCTCAGGAACGAAGGTCGCCGGCCGCTGGATCGATGCCACCAGTCTCTCGCGGGCTTCGACATCGGGAATCTGCAGCAGGTCGTGGGCGAAAGCCAGCCCCGTGATGTTGTCGAGGTTTCCGTCGTATACAGGAACCCGCGAAAACGGGTGCGCGCGGATCTGCTCCAGAAACTGCTCAATCGTCAGTGTGCCGGGCACCGCGAATATGGCCGGCCGCGGGGTCATGACCTCCCATGCCACCTTGTCGCCGAATTCGACCGCCGAGCGCACCAGTTCGCGGTCGCTTTCTTGGAGAATGCCTTCTTCCTCGCCTGCTTCGATCAGCGCCTCCACGGCCTCCGAAGTTGTGGTCTCGATGGGCGCGGCCGGGCTGGGCTCCGCAAGCGCCGCGATCGACAGAAGAAACTGCACGAACAGTGTCACCGGCAGCACCAGCCAGAACAAAGGGATTAGCAGCCAGCGTAAGCGAACGATCCAGTCTCCGCACGTCCGCGTGAAGAAGGCGAACGGAAGCAGCCGATTGAAGAGAACGATCACCAGCACGATGCCCAGGATTACCTGGGCAATCTCCTCCGCTGTGGCGGCGCGGGCGTGCTCGAACAGGAGCATGCCGAAAACCAGCGTCAGCAAGGCCAGCGAGAGGTGCATCAGCAGCGCCGCCGAGAGTGCTATGCGGTCGCGATTCATGCCCAGACGAGGCTCGATGCGCTGCTCCCAGATGTCGATATTCTCCTGAAACTCCCGCGACAGAAACTTGCCCATCTCGAAGTACAGCCGGTCGATGTACGACGCCAGGGTCAGCACAATCAGGAGTACCGCGATCAGAATGGCCGCGCCGATCGTCATGGCCGGCGGCTCCGCTCCACTCGTTTTGCCGGTTTCTCCGGAACCGCGGACCGCGTGCTGCGCTCGATCAGTCCTGCGTCCAGGCCCAGCCGCCTGCGCAGGGTAGCCTCCTTGCGGGCCATCTGGCCCGAATCCGTTTCGTGGTCGTATCCGGCGAGGTGCAGAAGGCCGTGAAGGATGAGGATCTGGAGTTCCGTTGCCAGGGGTTGTTCCAGCTGCGCCGCCTGCCGGGCAGCCGTCTCTACCGAGATGGCCAGGTCGCCGGCAACCGGGTTCCGGCGATCGAGCGGCGCGGGCGCAGGGAAGGAAAGAACGTCCGTTGCCTGGTCTTTGCGGCGAAACCGGCGGTTCAGCCGGCGGATATCTTCGTCAGTCGTAAGCAGAACCGATACTTCGCCTTTCAGCCCGGTGGCTGCTGCGGCTTCCTCCAGGAAGCTTGCCAGCCTTCGGCGCCGCAGGGCGCGGCCGAACTGGGTCTGTATCGCAGGTTCGATCAGGATCATGGTCGGGTGCGGCGAACCTCGTGGGTAAGGTCTGGCGCACAGGCAAAACAGGAGGGCAGATCCCCCCTGTTCCATGTTAGCGCGGTCCCGGTTCGGCTCACACTCGGTTTCGCCCCCCGGCAATTACTGCGTCTGGGTCTGCGCGATCCGGACCTCTTCCCGCTCAGGCTCCCGGTCGCTGAGAGCAAGCGGCAGTTCCTCCTGCTGCGCCCGTCCGAAGCCTTCATAGGCGCGGATGATCCGCTGCACCAGATGATGCCGGACAACGTCGCCATCCTCGAAGCGCACGAAACGGATACCGTCAACGCCGTCGAGGACGCTCATGGCCTCCACCAGCCCCGACTTGCGTGGATTCGGCAAATCGATTTGCGTGATGTCCCCGGTAATCACCGCCCTGGCATTGTTGCCCATGCGGGTCAGGAACATCTTCATCTGCTCGCTGGTGGTGTTTTGGGCCTCGTCCATGATGATGAAAGCATCGTTCAGGGTCCGTCCGCGCATGAAAGCCAGCGGAGCCACCTCGATAACATTACGTTCCAGCATCTTGTCCACGCGTTCGGGTTCGAGCAGGTCGTACAGCGCGTCGTAGAGCGGGCGCAGATACGGATCGACCTTTTCCTGCAGACTGCCGGGGAGGAAGCCGAGGCGTTCCCCGGCTTCCACGGCCGGACGTACAAGGACGATGCGGCTGATCTTCTTCGCCAGCAGCGCGGAGGCGGCCATGGCGACGGCGAGATACGTTTTCCCCGTGCCCGCCGGCCCCACGCCGAATACCATATCGTTCTGCTCGATGGCCTCCACGTAGCGCCGCTGGTTCAGTGAGCGCGGCTGCACCATGCGCTTGATCCCGGCGGAGCGCTGCTTTCCGCTTTCGGCCAGCGAGCGAAGGGAGATGGACGGGTCGGCGGTGACGAGCCGCAGCATCCCGTTCAGCTCGCCATTCTGCAGCACGACGCCCTGGCGGCGCAGAACTTCATAGTCCTGGAAGATGCGCTCCACGCGCGCAATGGTGTCATCGGAGCCCTCCACCAGCACGGCATCGGACTGAAGATCGATGCGCGCATGGAGAGCGTCCTCCATGAGTCTGAGATTTTCGTCGCGGGTCCCGAACAGGGGCTCAAGATTCGGTGTGATCTCGAGATGTTTTCTCATCAGATGAGGGAAAAACCTCCAAATGTGGCCTTCCCCGGACCACGTGGCTGAAGCTGGATTGTGGAGGGGCCCGGCGCGCGCCGTGACCGAAATCGCTCCACACCAATTGGATGCTTGCGGCAGAGCGAAAGAACCGGATTGGCGATGGCCACCAAATGAGTCGCAGTTGCCGACAGAGTAGCCCGGCTTCGATTGCCAGTCAATGGGCCCTCGGTGAATTTCCCGGAAATTTGAGCCGAAGTAGTACCGGCGGTGCCGTGGCCACTTCGGCCCGGGTTCGCGATTCAGCGTGCCGCAACCGCAGATTTGGACCTGGCCGCCAGGTAGCTGTCCACCACGGGCAGGAACTTCGCCAGCCATTCGGGGTGAGCGGGCCAGGCCGGCGCCGTCACCAGATTGCGGTCAACCACAGCGGCCGTGATCTCGACCGGAACAAAGGACCCGCCGGCCAGTTCGACTTCCGGTGCGCACGCCGGATAGCAGCTGATTCTTCGCCCGTTCAGGACACGGGCCGTCGCCAGTAGCTGGGCGGCGTGGCAGATGGCGGCAATCGGCTTGCTCTCCTCGGCGAAACGGCGGATGATCTCCAGCACCCGCGCTTCGAGGCGCAGATACTCGGGCGCGCGCCCGCCGGGCAGGACGAGGCCATCGTAGTCATCGGGCTGGATGTCGGCAAAGGTTGCGTTCAGGGTGAAGTTGTGGCCGCGCTTTTCCGAGTAGGTCTGATCGCCCTCAAAATCGTGAATGGCTGTCCGGACGGAATCGCCCGCTCTCTTGCCCGGACAGACCGCGTGCACGGTATGCCCCACCATCTGGAGCGCCTGAAAAGGCACCATGGTCTCGTAGTCTTCGGCGTAATCGCCGACGATCATCAGCAGCTTTGCCTGGCTCATGGGTGAATCCCCCGCGTTGCTAAGAGATGCGCCGGACCGGCGGCAAGGTGCTCGCAGCAATGTTAGGGTACCCGCTCCGTTCCCCGGCGTCGGGGACGACTCCCACCAGGAGATTTGTGCCGGTTGCTTGACATCGTCAACTATTCGGAGGCATGCTGTCGGGTATGCCTGCCGCAGCCGCCCAGGATGTGCACCTGGCCGCCGACGCCGCTGCTTTCCGCCGATTCAACAGTATTTATACGCGATTCATCGACACGCTGAACGAAGGGCTGCTCCGCACCGAGTACAGTCTGACGGAAGCGCGTGTGCTGCAGGAACTGGCGACTCGCTCTTCGCCGCGCGCCAGGGAGATTGCCGCGGCCCTGGAGATGGATGCCGCGTATCTGAGCCGGATTCTCACCCGGTTCGAAAAGGCCGGGCTGCTGGAGCGAAGGGTTTCAGCGGAGGACAGCCGCACGGCCGATCTGAAGCTGACGACGGAAGGCCGGGCGGCATGCCGCACCCTGAACGCGCGATCGGAGAAGCAGGCCCGCAGCATTCTGGGAGGCCTTGAACCGGTCGCGCGCGCGCAGCTTGTGGGCGCCATGCGCACCATCGAGGACATTGTCCTGAGGCGGGAGCCGGCAAATGAGCCGCTGGCGCTGCGGACCCACCGTGCCGGCGATATGGGGCTGGTGGTCCAGCGGGAAGGCGCAGGATACACGCAGGAATACGGATGGGACGAGACCTTTGAGGCGCTGGTGGCGAAGATTGTTGGGGACTTCCTGCTGAGCTTTGATCCGGCGCGGGAACGCTGCTGGATTGCGGAGATCGATGGCCGCCATGCGGGGCACATCTTCCTGGTGCGGGATCCGGAGCAGGCGGATACTGCGAAACTGCGGCTGCTCTATGTCGATCCGGAAGCCAGGGGGCACGGCGTCGGTAAGGTGCTCGTCGACGCGTGCCTCCGGTTTGCGCGCGAATCAGGCTATCGCAGGATCACGCTGTGGACGCAGAGCATTCTGGTGGCGGCCCACCGCATCTACCAGAAGTCCGGTTTTCGGCTGGTGCGGGAGGAGCCGCATCACAGCTTTGGCAAGGATCTGGTTGGGCAAACGTGGGAACTGGAACTTGAGGAGAAGAGCGCGGCGTAGTTATTGCACCTCGCCGTGAGGCCGAAGCCGGTTCAGCTCAATCGCGCAGGCGATGCCGTTCAGCGTGGCGAAGCGCAAGTTATCGAGCCCGGCCCAGATCCAGAAGTGAGTGGTGTCCTCGTTTTTCCCGCTCCGGGGGCGAATCCGGACCAGGATATCGGGCTGGCCGGCAACACTCAGATTGGTCGGCGGTTCGGATTCGGCGGTGACCACGTCGACGTGCTCGCCGGCAACCGCTGCTTCCATCTGGTCGATGGTGGCCGGCGTGTCCAGCTCAATCGCCAGCGAGATCCCGTAGCCGTGAAACACGGGGGCATGTAACAGCTGGATGCCGACTTCGGGGAGGCGGCCGCAGGCAAGCAGAGCGTAATGGCGGCGAATGCGCGATTCGCTGGCGGCGAGGCTGAAGCGGGCCGACTCGCCAAAGGCGGCATTGGTGTTGAAGGCAACCTGGGTGTCGTAGACCTGCTTCGGCAGTTCCTGGAAACTGAGCAGCTTGACCGTCTGCTGGTGCAGCTCGTCCATGGCAGCCCGGCCGTATTCGGAGGCAGGCTCGAGGACGGTGGCCGAGGCGCTTCGCACGGCGCTTGTCTGACCGATGCGCGCCAGCAGCAGCGCGAGCGCGACGGACACCGGATGAGCGGGCACCACCGCGGGTGTCTCAAGATTGGGCGCGGGTTTCCCCGGCGATTCCAGGGTCTCCTCGAGCCAGGGAGCGCGGACCAGGACGCCGGGCTCTCCCTCCAGAGCAGCAGAAAGGTCGACGATGCTGGCCTGGGCGCGATGAGCATTCTGCCAGTGTTTGCCGGTGAGCACCGGATCGCCGGTGAAGAAGACGAAGTCGGCGCGGTCGAAGGAACCCGGCTCAATGCGCTGGACGAAGGTGACCTCGTCGCCGACGGCTTCGAGAGAGCCGATCTCGGCTTCGTCGTCCATCAGCAGGAAATCGGCGTCGGCAAAGGGAGACTCGGTAAGCGCGTCATTCAGTTCGTGTCCGCGCAGTGAGCCTGCTCCGACAATGACAATTTTCAGGGGATCCGTCATCCGGTCCGGCCTTCCGAAGATGGCAGCGTTTGGGGCACCATTCTATTGTGCCGCCGCTGCCAGGAATACGCGAGCCGCGCCAGCACGCCCGAGAACATGTAGGTAAAGGCAAGAAGCAGCAGGACTTCGCGGGAGAAAAAAACCAGCAGGTAGATGCACAGGCCGAGGAAAACGATCCAGCGGAAGGGCTGACGTCCGGTGAGGTTGATCTCCTTGCCGCTCCAGAAGCGCCAGGTGCTGATCATCAGGAATCCAATGAAGCCGACCAGCAGGGACCAGATCACGGCCACCCACCAGCTGAAAATCGGCCAGCCGACAAAGCCATGCACAACCGCGGCGATGAATCCAGCCGCCGCCGGAATCGGCATGCCGACGAAGTACTTGCGGTCAGGTCTGCCCGGATTCTTGGGAGTGGGATTGACGCTGATGTTGAAGCGCGCCAGGCGGCTGGCGCCGCAGAGCAGGAACAGGAAACAGACGAAGGCTCCGAACTGCACCAGCTTGAGGCGCAGGTCGTGGTTCATGGCCTGGGGAAGGAAGCGGAATCCCCAGGCAAAGGCCAGAATACTGGGAGCCACGCCAAAGGTGATGACATCGGCCAGGGAATCGAGCTCGCGGCCAAAATCGCTCTCGGTGTTGGTCAGGCGGGCGATGCGGCCGTCCAGCGCATCGAAGGGGATGGCGAAGCCAATAGCCAGCGCGGCGTAATCGAAGTGGTGCGGCTGGAGCGCCGACCCCTCCAGGCTCTGGGTAATGGCGAAGAAGCCGGCGGCGATGTTGCCGGCCGTGAATACCGAGGGCAGGATGTACATCCCGCGCGGCCGCCGCCGTGAATGCGGCGCACCGGGCAACCCCGCCCCGCCGGGGTTGAGGTTCGCACGCTCGCTGGCGCTCAAACCAGCAGCTCCGCGCCAGAGCGAGCCGGCAGCGATTCCGGTTCAGATGCAGGGATGCGGGCCAGAACGCTGGCTCCGCCGCGGACCCGATCACCGGCCTTCACCAGCACCTCGGCATGGCCGGGGAGCAGAACGTCGGTGCGGGAACCGAATTTGATCAGGCCGACGCGCTCGCCGCGAGCCAGTTGGTCGCCGGGGCGTTTCGTGAAGACGATGCGGCGCGCCAGCAGACCGGCGATCTGGGTAAAGGAAACCTGGTAGCCCTCCGTGCAATCCACGACAACCAGATTCCGCTCGTTGCGCTGGGCGCAGGCGGGATTCATGGCATTGAGGAACTCGCCTTTGGAATACCGCACCTCGCGCAGGATTCCGGCCACCGGAGAGCGGTTGACGTGAACGTCGAACACGCTGAGAAAGATGCTGAGACGCAGACGCTCACCGTCCGGCGTGGATACGCGGGCCACTTCAGTCACCTTTCCGTCGGCGGGAGAAACCGTCAGTCCGGGCTCCTGGGGAATGGACCGCTCCGGGTCACGAAAGAACCACAGAAAAAAGGCAGCCGGCAGCAGGGGCAGAACCGCCCAGCCCCAGGCGCCGGTCAGCAGACCGACTACCACCGCTACCGCAATCAGCGCCAGCCCGTAAAAATATCCGTCGCGCACCATGAGTGAAAGGAATAAGAAACCCTCAGCCGACTGCTGCCGCTAAAGTCCGGCCCTGCTGTCAACCATACCGGTAAACGGCGAGAACAACCCGAACACGGGAGGCTCCCGCGGCAAAGCACCCAAGGCACCCGTCATCCGAAGGTCCATTTCATTCTATGCGTTCCGGAGCGCTGAAACAAAGAAGCTCGATAAGCCCCTTCCGCAGAGCAGCCCAGACACACTCCCCCCTCCGCGACTGCAAAACGCCTGCTACGGGAGGCTGTATTCAGGAGCTGTTTCAGGCGGCGGTAAATGCCCGGGACCGGCTTCGCCGCAGCGCCAGCTGGTCTTTGATGCGCAGTTTCAGCTTTTTCAGGCGGACTTCCTCGAGTTGTTCATCCTCGGACAGCCAGGGCTTCTGGAGCAGTGCTTCCAGCATTTCCGAATAGTGACGATGCTCTTCTTCCAGGCGGCGAATTTCCTCACTATCCGGCTGACCGTTCGCTTCCAGGTCCATGGACGACACCTCCGTTTCGGGAATTTCCCCGACGGAGCCGGCGCAGCGCTTCGCCGGGCGAATTGCTCACATGAGTGAGACGTACCACGCTAGCACCGCGGAGGCCTGCCTTCAACCAAATTCCCAGTGGAAAAATCGGCAGGCGCAGGCACGGGAGTAACCGGCATGCCCAGAAGCAGGGCATCTTCATCGGGATCAGCATAGTAGCGAGGCCGGCGGCCCTCGGGACGGAGGCCCGCACGCTCGTACATCCGAAGGGCCGGGAGGTTCCCGGTGCGGACCTCCAGGCCGAGATGATGAGCACCCTCGTGAGCGGCCCAGGCGAGCACGGCCCGGAAGAGCGCCGAGCCCATGCCCTGCTGGCGCGCACCCGGGGAGACGGCCATCGAGTCCAGTTCGCAGCGGCTGTACTCACCGCTGCCTTCATCGCGGAGGAGCGTGGCCGCGGCGAATCCCTGGATCCCGGTGGCGGATTCGGCGACAAAGGCTGCGCGCAGCAGAGGTGGCTCAGAGGCTGGGGCCAGATAAGCGGCCCACGCCGAGGGCTGCCACTGCGGCGCTTCGAGTGCCTGTCGGCAGATGTTGAGAATGATCTCGATATCCGCAGGCGCCGCACGCCGGATCATCATGATCGACCCACCATGCTGAGCTTCGGTTTGGAGAAGATTTCGGCATCCGAGCGGCGGAGGTAATGGCCGTCGAGGGCGACGGGGTCGTCGAAGTCGCGGGCGTCGATGCGCGGCAGGGCGAAAAGGAGCGCATCGGCCGCGGTGGGCGCTGGGACGCGCGTCGCGGCGGCCGCCACTCCGAGGGCGGATGCTTCGCAGACGGCGAGGTTCTGACCCTGGGCAGAGGCCGCCTCTTCGAATTCACCGCGGGTAAGGAGCGATTCGCGTTTCTCGCCCGAGAAGTCTCCGAGATAGAACTCGCCGCGACCGGCATCGAGAGCGGCAGCCCGAACCTGCGCCTTGTGGGCGAGCACGGCGAGGCGGGAGACAGCGATGAGCGGGATCGACCTGGCCTCTGCGAGACCCTTGGCGGTGCTTAGACCGATGCGGATGCCGGTGAAGCTGCCGGGCCCGCTGGTCATGATGACCGCCCCGATCCGGTCCAGGGGACTGTTGTGACCGCCCAGCAGTTCGTGGATGGCAGGGACAAGCCGGACGGACCATGTCTTACCGGGAAGTTCGGTTTCGCCGAGGATTTCGATTCGGCCTCCAGCCAGGCGAGCCAGAGCCACGGTGCCGAGGGGGCCGCAGGTGTCAATGGCGAGGAGGAGCATATCGACTTGGGTCAGCCCCACCGATTCTTGCAGAATTGCAGGTTCTTCGACTCCGCCCGATCCGCGTCCTCCGCTCAGAATGACACCCCCATCGCCGATGCTACACGTCCGCGATGGGGTCCTGGCAGATCTCCAGCAGAACGCCGCCGGCGCTGGAGGGATGGACGAAGAAATAGAGATGCCCGCTGGCTCCGGTCTGGATATTGTCGGAGATGAGGCGGGCTCCGGACTTCTTCAAAGTCTCCATCGCGGCCGCGATGTTGTCGACGTGCAGGGCGATATGGTGCAGGCCTTCGCCGTGCTTTGCCAGAAAGCGGCCAACCGGGGAGTCTTCCTGGGTGGGCTCAAGCAGCTCGATGCGGGCATCGCCCGCGGGGATCATGGCGGTGCGCACCTGTTCGTGCTCGATGGTTTCCTCGCGCAGCAGCTTCAGCCCGAGAGCTTCGTAAAGGCCCCGGGCTCTGGCAATGCTTCTGACGGCGATTCCGATGTGATCCAGCTGGCTCATGCTGATTGGACTGTCATTTCGGGTTGGGCGCCGAATCCGGTGTTTCGCCCGCCAACAGATTTTCGGCCAGACGACCGACGAGCTTCCAGGGGTCGTCCTGGCCCGAGGCGATGCGGGCAGCGTATTCGTGGAGCTTCTCCTCTGCCAGGCCGTTGCGGCGTGCGTGGCGCATCAGCTCGCTGCGCAGCATGGCTTCGAGGCGGCGCTGCCAGTGGCGGGCGCGGCGTTCGGCAAGCCGATCTTCCCCGCGCATCCACTTCTCTGTTTCGGCGATGGCGGCAGCCAGAGCGTCGATGCCCTCGCCGGTGGTGGCTGTCGTACGAACGACGGGCGGTGTCCAGGCCGCGCTGGCGGAAACCAGGGACTGCAGAGTCCGAATCTCCTGCTCGACGCGATCAGTGCCTTCGCGGTCGGACTTGTTGATGACGAAGATATCGGCGATTTCCATGACTCCGGCCTTCAGGCTCTGGATGTCGTCGCCCATGCCGGGAACCAGGACGACGAGGGTGATATCGGCCAGGCGGGCGATCTCGATTTCGTCCTGGCCGACGCCGACGGTCTCGATGAGGATCACGTCTCTGCCGCTCGCCTCCATGACCAGGGCTACATCGGCCGTGGCCAGGGCAAGGCCGCCGAGCGATCCACGGGTGGCCATGGAACGGGCGTAAAAGCCGGGATCGCTGCCCGAACTCCCGGCGCTGAGGTGCTCCTGGAAGCGGATACGGTCGCCGAGGATGGCTCCGCCGGTGAAGGGGCTGGTGGGATCGATGGCCACCACGGCGACGGTTCTGCGCAGGGTGCGGTAATGCCGGACGAGGCGGTCGACCAGGGTGCTCTTGCCGGCGCCCGGAGCCCCGGTGATGCCGATGCGGAGCGCGCGGCCGGTGAAGGGAAAGCAGGCGGAGAGAATTGCACGGGCCTGGGGAGCGTCGTTTTCAACCAGAGAGATGGCGCGCGAGAGGGCCCGGACCTCTCCCTGACGGAGACGATCAACCAGAGATCTAATCTCCGGGAGGTGGCCACTCGTAGTGTCGTCCGTGTAAGTAGCTGATTCCATTGCGGCCGTGCCCCCGGAGCAAGCTCATTCCTCTGATCCGGAATGCTTGCAGGTTTCCGGCAGGCTTTCAAATCGGAGCATTCCTGCCCTGACTGGAGCATGGTATCCGATTGAATTCACGGCGCGAAGAGACGCCTCATGGTTATAGGATCAGGACGATGCGGGAAACGGATGAAGTCAAGGTTCTTGTTACAGGCGGGGCGGGATTCCTGGGGAGCCGCCTGGCGCGGGTACTTCTGGATCGGGGGCAAATCGGTGGACGTAGTGTCCGGGAGATGGTTCTGGCGGATATGGCTTCACCCGCGGCGGACCTGCTGTCCGACCCGCGCGTGCGCTTTCACCAGGGATTCCTGGCCGAAGCGGCGGCAGCGCTGAGCCGGGAAGCCTTCGATGTGGTCTTTCATCTGGCTGCCGCGGTTTCCGGCGAGTGCGAGGCGGATTTCGACCTTGGGCTGCGAGCGAACATTGACAGCACACGCGGGCTGCTGGAGGCGCTGCGGGCGGCGGGGAACCGGCCCCGCCTGATCTTCGCCTCCTCGGTCGCGGTCTTTGGCAACGATCCGGGACTGCCGATGCCGCCCGTGATCCGGGACAACACGCTGCCGACGCCGCAGTCCTCCTATGGGACACAGAAGTTCATCTGCGAACAACTGGTGGCGGATTACTCCCGCAAGGGATTTCTGGAAGGGCGGAGCGCGCGGCTGATGACGGTGGTGGTCCGGCCAGGGCAACCCAATGCCGCGGCCTCCGGATTTCTCTCGTCGATTATTCGCGAGCCTCTGCACGGGCAGTTCGCGGTGTGTCCGGTGGCGCCGGAGACGGCGGTGGCTCTGGCCTCGCCGACGCTTACCATGCGAGGGCTGATTGCCGCCGCCGAAGCGCAAGCCGAGGCATTTGGAGGGAGGGTTGCGCTGAACCTTCCGGCGCTGACGATTCGCGTGGGCGAGATGCTGGATGCGCTGGAGCAGGTAGCCGGACGGGCGGCACGGGAGAGAGTGCGCTTCGAGCATGATCCCGTCATTCACCGCTTCGTGGAAAGCTGGCCGGCGGTATTTGAGAATGCGCGTGCGGCTCGCCTGGGGCTTACCCCCGATCCCGATTTTCCCTCGATCATCCGGCAGTTCATCCGCGAGGATCTGTCGCTGTCCGGCACATGATGACGCAGAAGGCCGGGTTGTCAGGCTCAGAACTGCGATGAAAATTTGGGCAGCGGTCTCACGCAGCGGTATCCCGCCGCCAGCGGAAGCAGGTATCGTGGAGACCTGACGCGGCGAAGGGGATTTTCCCGCGCAGGCATGCCGCGAATGCAGGTGATCGATCCGGATGAATGAGACCGCTGCCGTTTGGCATCAGACCTATTCTGTCTTCGGCCAGGGCGTTGGCGTATCTGCCCTGATTGCTTCCCTCCCGATCTTCATACTGCTCTTTCTGCTCGGTGTGCTCAGGCGGGCGGCGTGGTTCGCCAGCATTGCAGGCCTGGTGGTGGCGCTGGCGCTGGCGATCATTGCATACGGCATGCCGGCGAAGGCAGCGGTGAGCGCCGCGGCTTACGGTGGCTGCTTCGGGCTCTTTCCCATCTGCTGGATCATTTTCTGGGCGATTGCGCTCTTTCGGGTCACGGTCGAGACGGGGAAGTTTGAGATCATTCGGGACTCGATTGCGCACCTGACGCCCGACCCCCGGCTTCAGGCGCTCCTTGTGGCCTTTTCGTTCGGTGCTTTTCTGGAGGGCGCCGCGGGATTCGGAACGCCGGTTGCGGTTGCGGCGACGATGCTGGTGGGGTTTGGCTTCTCGGCTTTCAGCGCGGCGGCGGTTTGCCTGCTGGCCAACACCGTGCCGGTGGCCTTCGGGGCAATCGGGATTCCCATCATCACTCTGGCCGGAACCACGGGGCTGCCTCTGGGCAAGCTGAGCTCGGCGGTGGCGCTGCTGTGTTCGCCCGCTTCGCTTCTGATGCCTGTTTATCTTCTTGTGGCGATGGATGGCTTCGGTGCGCTGTCCGGCGTGTGGGTACCTGCTTTGGCCGCAGGCATTGCCTTCGCGGGAACGCAGCTGATGGTCTCGATACTGATGGGGCCGCAGCTGTCGTCGATCCTGGCCGCCCTGGCGTCCATGGTAGTGCTGGTGCTGGTTGTGCGGCTTCGCCGGCGAGAATGCGGTGAGATGGAGGAGGCGGCGGCATTCCGGGGAGCCGGCCGGTACAAGCTGAAGGCGGCGGATTCCGGAAGCGCCTCAGTTGCACGTGCGGCGGTGGTCACGGAGCCTGTGCCGGTGCGCAGTTTTAGCCAGCTCTTGTACGCCTGGGTTCCGTATATTCTGCTGGTCGGCTGCGTGTGCCTCTGGGGTGTGGGGCCGGTTCAGCGGCTGATGAACAAGGCAAGCTTCGTCTTTGCCTGGCCCATGCTGGATGGGATTGTGCAGCGGGTGCCTCCGGTCACCAGCGGACCAGCGCCCTATCACGCGATTTTTAACTTCAATATCATTTCTGCCGCGGGTACGGCGTGCATGGCAGCCACGTTTCTGGCAGCGATCATCCTGCGCGTGAGCGCGGGCAGATTTGTCAGGCTTCTGTTCGCGGTGGGGCGGCAGCTGGCGATTCCGATCCTGACTATTTTTCTGGTGCTGGGGATCGGATTTGTGATGAATTACTGCGGAGCCACGGCGACTCTGGGGCTGGCGTTTGCCTCGACCGGAAAACTATTTCCGCTCTTCAGCCCGATGCTCGGCCTGATCGGGGTTTTCCTCACAGGGTCGGATACCTCGGCCAACGCACTGTTTGGAAATCTGCAGGTGGTTACGGCGGGACGGCTGGGACTCGATCCGGTGCTGATAGCGGCGGCAAACGCGGCGGGCGGTGTGATGGGGAAGATGATCAGCGTGCAGACCATTGCCGTGGCCGCTGCAGCCACGGGGCTGCCGGTCATTGAGCAGGCGCGTCTCTTTCGCTTCACGCTCAGGCACAGCATTTTTCTTGGCCTGTTTATTGGCTGTCTGGCGCTCGTGTACGTGTATGGATTGCGCCTGTGAAGTGGTTCGGCGAGACGCTGCACGTCCGGGCTCGGAAATGCGGCGGCGTCATCCGGCAATCGTGTTTCGGCTAACATCCTATTGGCTATGAAGATTTTGACTGCCGATGAGATGCGCAGCGTGGATCGGGTGACGGCGGAGCGCTACGGGATCGCTTCGATCGAGCTGATGCGCAATGCGGGAGCCGCGGTGGCGCGCTTCGTGTTGCAGGAATTCGGGCATTGCTCCCGGATCGCGGTTCTCTGCGGCAAAGGCAACAACGGCGGCGATGGCTTTGTTGTCTCGCGCGAGCTGCGCCGCGCCGGGCGCGAGGTGAGCGTGCTGCTGCTGGGCGATCCGACAGATCTGAAGGGCGATGCCAGGACCGCCTTCGAGGAGATGGGCATAACTCCGGTGCTGGCGGCGGATGACGCGGCGCTCGCATCGGAGGAAGTGCAGAGGCTGCTTGCCTCCGCCGAACTGCTGGCGGATGCGGTTGTGGGCACGGGATTCCGACCTCCGCTGCGGGGCGTGGCGGCCACGCTTCGCGACCGGATACATGCGCTGCGAATGCCGGTAGTGGCCGTGGATCTGCCCTCGGGTTGGGACGCCGACGCGCGGGAGTTTGCGGTGGAAGGTGCATTTCGGGCCGATGCGGTGGTCACCTTCACCGCGCCGAAGCTGGCGCACGTGAGCGGAAATCTGACAGGCAGCGCGACGGGGCCGATTGTGGTGGCGCCGATCGGATCGCCGGAGGAGGCGATTGAATCCTCGACGCGGCTGACGTGGGCGGGAGCATCGAAGCGAATTACGGAGCAGCCGCGCACGCCGGATGCGAACAAGGGACTGTATGGGCACGTGCTGGTGGTGGCCGGGGGGCGCGGGAAATCCGGGGCACCGGCCATGGCTTCGCTGTCTGCGCTGCGTGCGGGCGCGGGGCTGGTGACGGCGGCGGTGCCGGAATCCATTCTGCACACGGTGGCGGACGTTACGCCGGAGCTGATGACGTTTCCCTTGAAGGAGGGCCCGGAGGGCGAGGCGGACGAGGCGAACCTTGAACCCGAGCAGATGAAGAAGATGCTGGGCCGGGCGACGGTCGTGGCGATGGGACCGGGAATGGGCACGGAGGCGGAGGAATTCGTGCTGGGGCTCATCGAGAAGACCTCGCTGCCGCTGGTGCTGGACGCTGACGCCTTGAATATTCTTGCGAAGCATCCGGACCGGGTTGACGGACGGGGGCGAACGATGGTGCTGACGCCGCATCCGGGGGAAATGGCGCGGCTGGCTGGCATCGGCACCAGAGAGGTGCAGGAAAATCGTGAGCTGCTGGCGCGGGAGTTTGCAGCAAAGCATCAGGTGATCCTGGTGCTGAAGGGCTGGCGTACACTCGTTGCCCATCCGGATGGGCGCATTGCGGTGAATACGACCGGGAATCCGGGCATGGCGAAGGGCGGCAGCGGCGACATTCTGACGGGGATTGTGGCGGCGATGCTGGCGCAGTATCCCCATCAGCCGGCTGAGGCAGTGGAGGCGGCGGTGTATCTGCACGGCCTGGCGGCGGACTTTGCGCTGCTCGAGCAGGACGAGCACACGCTGCTGGCGACCGACACCGTCCGTCACCTTTTTCGTGCTTTTCGCTTTCGCCCGCGGGACGAAGGGGGATATGTTTGGATTGAGGGGATTCCATCCTCGGCGGCGAGGTCGCAATGACACAGACAGCGGAGCTGAAAGTACATCAGTTCGAGAGTCATGACGCCCGGGAGACGATCGCCGTGGGGCGCCGGATTGCGGAGCTGCTGGTGCCGCCGAAATTCCTGATCCTGCGAGGCGATCTGGGCGCGGGAAAGACGACCCTGGTGAAAGGCATTGCTGAAGCCCTGGATGCCGCCGAGCCGGATGAGGTGACCAGCCCGACCTTCACCCTCATCCACGAATACGAAGGCACCCGCTCGGTGAATGGCAGGAAGGAGCCGGTGATGCTCTACCATCTGGATCTTTACCGGATCCAGAATGAGCGGCAGCTGGACTCGCTGGGGCTTGAGGAGCTGTCCGGACCGGACAGCATCGTGCTGGTGGAGTGGGGCGAGAAGTTTCCCAGCGTCGTGAGGCGCAGTCAGGGCGAAATTGAGATGCGCGCGACGGGCGGCGACACACGCAGCATCACGCTCACGCTGCAGGACTGACGCGGGCGGCCGCGCTCATCAGAATCATCCCTCAAAAGTGGTGGATGCGCTCGGGCTGCTGCTGGTCCTCGATGGTGCGCGTGGCCTCGCGTTCGAGTGAGCGGCTGACCAGGTCGCGGGAACCCAGACCCACAGCCAGCGACAGAGCCAGCACGATGCCCCCGAAAAGGATTCCGAAGCCCAGCTCGACAATCTCACCGCCGAGAGCCAGATGATCGAGGACCATGGCTCCGGTGAGGACGAGGATCATCCAGCGAACGCCCATGCTGAGCAGGCGGGCATAGCTGAGGTTGAGATTGACGCCGGTGATCAGCACGCTGCGGGAGACGAAGCGGGCCAGCACATTGCCCGCCAGCAGCAGAATGGCCGCGCCCACGATGTGGGGGACATAGCCGAGGATCCAGCCGGAGACGACACTTTCCGAGCTGCCGGCCTCGAAGGCGGAGATGCCGACCATCACGCCTGCGGTCAGAAAGCACCAGAAGATAATGCGGCCGACGAGCTGCGAGGGCGTCAGGCGCGGGGACCACTCGGCAATGGCATTGGCGCCCCCGCTCATGCGGTCATCGAAATGGAGGGCGGTCAGAATGCGTCGCACCACCCAGGCCAGCGCCCAGCCAATGAAGAGGAAGAGAAGGAAGGCCAGGATGAACGCCAGAATGCCGGGGAGCAGCGTAGCGATGCGCTCCATGACCCGGCTCATCGACGATTGCAGCGACTGTTGTACGTGATTCCACATGGGTCTTCTCCATCCAAATCATGCTAAGGATTGAAGCGATCCGGCCATCTCCACCGGGAGAGCAGATACGGCTTTTTCTCTTCCCAGGCGCGGGCGAACTGCTCCTGTCGCTGCTCGAGCGCGGCGCGTGTGAGGGTGGCAACCTCGCGAGCGTACGAGGCGGCCCAGCCCAGGTAGAGGGGCGTTAAGGCGCCGAGCAGATGAACGCGGCTGATGGTGCGCAGGTGGTAAGCGAGAGCAAAGTCGTAAACGATCCCGGCCCAGAGCTCATCGGCTATGCGGAACTGCTCGGGAGCGACGCGGGTGAGCCGGCGTAGCTCAAGCATGGTGTTAGGCGGCAGCACCAGACGCCAGACCTCATCGAGGTTCTTCGATCCGAGCAGGAAGGAGTCCAGCATGGAGCGGGTATCGATCGGATCGCCGTCGCGCTCTTCTGCCGGAGCGTTGCCCCAGACGGGAGCGAGCTGCGATCCGCGAATTCGCTGCCACTGGGGCGCGAAGGTTTCCAGGTCCTGGAACAGCGATCCGACCACCTGGCCGAGTACGGCGCTGAGCTCCAGTCCCTCAGTGGAGATCTGATGCCGCACATCGATATGCACCTGTCCGACGGGGTCCTGGGGCGACTGGGTGGCGGCCAGCGTGACCGGCCACAGCAGGGGATTGCCATGGTGATTGGCGCTGGGCTCGCCCCGAACGAGGCGGGCGCTCATGGCGCCTGAGGTGGCGAAATCGAAGGCAAGAGGATAGCGAATTCGCCTGCCGTAAAGCGCGCGGCTGAGCGGAGAAAGGATCCCGATATTCACCAGGCCGTCGTACTTGCCGGCGGGATAGACGGGCATGGCGAGGCCGCACTGGCGGTCGAGAATGGCGTAGGCGAAAAGCTGGATCGCGTGCGCGTTGAGCGCTCCGAGGTCCGATCCGATGACGATGCAGGCGCGGGCGCTGAGCGAGGCGGCCAGGGCGAGGATGGCGCGCTGGTTGGCCGAGACAGGCGCCCAGAACTCGCTGCCGGGATGCGCAGGCGGTGTGAAGGGAAACACTGTCAGCGAGGCATGCGCGGGACGATCGAGCAGGCTGGCCACCGGTTCGGCGCCGGATCCTGGCCACGCGAAGACGAAGCGCAGCGGAGGTACGCCGGAGCCGAGATCTTCGATGATGCGTTCCGCCCGGAGGCGCAGATCCTCGGGCGCCATGGAGCCAGCGACACCAACCACAATGTCCGCCGATCCGATCCGTTCGACCTGCTGTTTCGTTTCTTCCGTAAATTCGATTTCTGCCATTAGGGGCCGTTTCCTTCTGTCACAATGGCAGCGACAAGATGCCATGCAGCGGGATGCGAATCCACGCTGGACGATTGTTCAGTTCGTAGACGAGCTCATACAGTGCTTTATCGAGCATATAGATGGCCAGCAGGCTGTCGAACCCCTCACGCGATGCGGGGACGATGGGAGAACCGTCGACGATTTCCCGGTATGCACGAAGAAACTCGCCGGATGCGGACACCTCCCACAGACGGGCCCAGGATTCCAGCTGGGAGAAGTCCTCGGGCCGGCGGCTGGTGTACCGGGTGAGGGCGACGTACGCCGCGTAGCTGAAGGAGCGGAGCATCCCCGCCACATCTTTCAGCGGAGACTGTCTGGCCCGGCGCTCGGCAAGTGGGCGGGCGGGCTCGCCTTCGAAGTCGAGGATGACGAAGTCGCCTCGGGAACGAAGCACCTGGCCGAGGTGATAATCGCCGTGGATGCGGATCCATCGGCCCGCATCCTGCAGACTTGCCAGAGAGCGGAACTTCCCAATCAGGGCCCCGCGGCGGCTCAGCGCCAGGCCGGCCGCCTCGATCGTATCGTCGGGCAGACGCGAGATACTGCCCTTGAGAGCATCGAAGGCCAGCGAGGCATGGTTCATCAGCTGGTCGCGCATCAGTTCCAGGTCGTGCGCGCCGGGAACGCAGGGCGCGAAGTCCGGATCCTTGGCGGAGGTCAGCGCCAGGTGCATTTCGCCGGTACGGCGGCCCAGAGTGGCTGCGGCTTCCAGATAGACTCCGGCATGTTCACGCGCCTCCCATGGAGCGAAATCGAGGGCAAACGCCGCCGATGTGGCTGGAGACCTGACAGAGGCTGTGCTTTCGAAATAGCGGTCCAGTTCGTCGAGGCTCCATTCCCAGCCATCGCCTTCGTTCGGCACCAGTCCCTGCAGCAGCGCGATGGTGGAAGGCTCCTCGTCAGCACGGCGAGCTTCGATCGAACCACCGAAAGGAGGGATGTTGGCAAAGCGGGCGGTTTCGGTGAGGAAGCGGCCGATTTCGACATCGGGATTGGAACCCTGTTGCTGGCGGCGGAAGAGTTTCAGGATCAGACGGTCGCCAAAAATCGCTGAGGTGTTGCTCTGCTCGGCACCGCCGAGTCGAGGTGTGAGAGGCTCGGCGCCACGCAGGGTGGGCAGCAAACTGCCAGGCAGTCCGTGCAGATTTCCGCTGCGGGTGCGCAGCTGCCGGCCGTCGGCGATGATGTCCAGCAGAGCCGCAGGCGCCGAGCCGCCAATCATGCCTTCGTGCAATACGCCGCTTCGGGTCGCCGTTCCGGCAGTCGCCAGAATCTGCTGCGGGCACGACTGGCGGATGGCATTGGCGGCCTCGCCAAAACTGATGGCCAGAGAAACGAGCCAGGTTTCCGGCTCGCCCTCGGAATACTCCACGCTGACCCAGACCAGGGCCGACCGGTTCTGGTTGAAGAGCAGGGAATCCGCGACCCGGGCGTGGGAGATTCGCTTCGATTTGCCACCGAACCAGCGCTGCGCCTGGAGATAGCCGGGCATCAGAGCTTCAAGCCTGCGGACTCCGTCTCCGGAGAGGATGCTTTGCCAGTCGGTTTCGCTCTCCACATAGAAGGCCTGTTCCTCGCGGCCGTCCATGGCCGGCTCCGCCATGCCGAGAGCCGGCTGCAGTTCGAGCCAGAGAAAACCGTAGGGGCCGAGGGTGAGGGAGTACGGCTGCCGGGTGATCGCCGGAAACTCCACATACCCAAGCATCTCGACGGGCGTCATGCCTTCCATAGCGGCAAGATCGAGCTGAACCGGCTGCGCAAAGCGCGACAGGTTGGCGACACAGAGGATGGTGGCTTCCTGGTATTTCCGCAGATACGCGAGGATCTTGCGGTTGGAAGGATCGAGGAAGTGCAGCGTGCCACGCCCGAAGACCTGGAAGAGCTTGCGCAGCGCCACCATGTTGCGCATCCAGTTGAGGAGCGAGGATGGGTCGTTCTGCTGCGCTTCAACATTGATCGCCTCATAGCCCCATACAGGGTCCATGATGACGGGGCTGTAGAGCTTTGCGGGATTGGCGCGCGAGAACCCGGCGTTGCGGTCGGCGGTCCACTGCATGGGCGTGCGGACGCCGTTGCGATCCCCGAGATAGATGTTGTCGCCCATACCGATTTCGTCGCCGTAATACAGGATAGGCGTGCCGGGGAAAGAAAACAGGATGCTGTTGAGCAGCTCGATGCGGCGGCGATTGTTGTCGAGCAGCGGCGCCAGGCGGCGGCGGATGCCGATGTTGATGCGCATCCGCGGATCGGCGCTGTAGGCCAGGTACATGTAATCGCGCTCGTCGTCGCTGACCATCTCCAGCGTCAGCTCGTCATGGTTGCGCAGAAAGAGCCCCCACTGGCAGTTGTCGGGGATCTCCGGTGTCTGCGCCATGATGTCGGTGATGGGCAGCCGGTCCTCCTGGCGGAGCGCCATATAGATCCGCGGCATCAGCGGGAAGTGGAAGGCCATGTGGCATTCGTCGCCGTCGCCGAAGTAGGGGCGGACGTCGGTGGGCCATTGATTGGCTTCAGCCAGCACCATGCGTCCCGCATACCGCTCGTCGATGGCGGTACGGACCGATTTGATCACCGCATGCGTTTCAGGGAGGTTTTCGCAGTTGGTGCCATCGCGTTCGACGAGGTACGGGATCGCGTCGATGCGGAGCGCGTCCACGCCCATGTCGAGCCAGTAGCGCATCACTTCGAGAACCTTTTCGAGGACCTCGGGATTGTCGTAGTTCAGATCCGGCTGATGCGAGAAGAAGCGGTGCCAGTAATATGTCTGGGCCACGGGATCCCAGGTCCAGTTGGATTTCTCCGTGTCGGTGAAGATGATGCGGGCGTCTTTGTATTTCTGATCCGTGTCGCTCCAGACGTAGTAGTTACGCTCCGGCGAGCCTGGCGGGGCATGGCGCGCGCGCTGGAACCAGGGGTGCTGGTCGGAGGTGTGGTTGATGACCAGCTCGATCATCACCTGCAGACCGCGATCATGCGCTCCATCCAGAAAGCGCTGGAAGTCATCGAGCGTTCCGTAGCTGGGGTGGACGCTCATGTAATCGGAGATGTCGTAGCCGTCATCGCGCAGCGGCGACGGAAAGAACGGCAGAAGCCAGAGACAGGTGACGCCGAGGTCCTGCAGATAATCGAGCTTCTGCATCAGGCCCGCGAAATCGCCGATGCCGTCATTATTGCTGTCGAAGAAGGACTTGACGGCAACCTCGTAGATGATCGCGTCCTTGTACCAGAGGGGATCGGTGGCGCTGCCCGGTTTGCGGAGGATGGTCTGGGTTTCCGGCATCGGTCTCACTGGTAATAATCGAAGTCTCTTTCCGAACGGATCTTGCGGAGCACGCGGAAGATGTGGGCCGGGGTCTTATCCGGAGACAGCTCGACGTAATTCCGCAGCCCCTGCCACAGATAGCGGGCCCCGGTCAGCTCGTCGAGGACCTGAAACGATTCTCCGGGACTGAGGCGCAGGCGCTTCAGATCGAGGTGAACCCAGCCCGACTGCCGGTGAAAGGCGTCGAGATTCACGACGGTGAGGATGGTGTTGCTCTCGTCGCGGCTGGATTTGCTGCAGGCGATCAAAGAGGGATTGTCGGTGGGGTGAAAGAAGAGCCCGTGGCTGGCGTGCAGCGCGGGATTCTCGCGCCGTGCGCGGTTGACGCTGGCGATGATGGAGGCGATGCTTTCGGGTGCGTCCAGATTCCAGCGGCGGATTTCGTATTTTTCCGAGTTGAGGTACTCTTCGCTGCCAGGGCGGATGGGGCGGTTCTCTCCAAGTTCGAAGGCTGGACCGTAGATACCGTAGTTCGGCCCCAGGGTGGCGGCGAGCACCAGCCGGCTGATGAATGCGGGGCGGCCGCCAAGCTGCAGAGATTCGGAGAGGATGTCCGGTGTATTCGGCCACAGATTCGGCCGCATGTATTCGCAGACCCTGGTCTTCGTCAGTTCGGTGAAGTATTCCGTCAGCTCCTGCTTTGTGTTGCGCCAGGTGAAGTAGGTGTAGGACTGGGTGAATCCGAGTTTGGCGAGGCGCTGCATCACACGCGGGCGGGTGAAGGCTTCCGCCAGAAAGATGGCGTCGGGGAAGTCGCGCTTGATTTCCGCGATGCACCATTCCCAGAAGGAAAATGCCTTGGTGTGGGGGTTGTCGACCCGGAAGATGCGGACCCCCTGCTGGATCCAGAAGAGGAAGACATCGCGCAGGGCGTCCCACAAACCCTGCCAGTCGCTGCTTTCGAAGTCGAGCGGATAGATATCCTGGTACTTTTTGGGCGGATTTTCCGCGTACTGGATGCTGCCGTCGGCGCGGTGCCTGAACCACGCGGGGTGCTCGCGGACCCAGGGGTGGTCCGGGGAGCACTGGAAGGCAATATCCATGGCGAGTTCGACATTCCTGCTTGCCGCAGCCTCGAGAAGATGCCGGAAGTCGGCGAGCGTTCCCAACAGAGGATGGATGGCCGTGTGCCCCCCCTCCTCGGAGCCGATCGCCCAGGGACTGCCGACATCGCCGTCTTCGGCGGCGACGGAATTGTTTTTGCCTTTGCGGAAGGCGTTGCCGATGGGGTGAATGGGCGGCAGGTAGAGGACGTCGAAGCCGAGGCGGGCAATGTAGTCGAGGCGCGCCTCGCAGTCCCGCAGTGTGCCGTGGCGGCCGGGCTCGGGCGCCGTGGAGCGGGGGAATATCTCGTACCAGGCGGAGTAGCGAGCCTTCTCGCGGTCGACGGTCACCCGCAGTTCGCGTTCATAGCGCGTTTCCATGGCCGGGTGGAGGTAAGCGGACATCATGATCGCCAGCACCGGGTCGAGCGCGGTACTCTTTGCGACTTCGAGATCGTTCGAGTCGCGCAGCTGCGCGGCCCAGCGCCGCAGGGCGTCGGCGTCGTCGCGTCCGGCGCGCTCGGCGGCTTCTTCTGCAAGCTTCGCGCCGTTCAGAAGGTCGACAGTAATGTCCTGACCTGCAGCGATGCGCTTTTCCAGATCGCTGCGCCAGGTGTCGAAGTGGTCGATCCAGCCGGCGACGGTGTAGAGGTATTCACCCATGCGATCAACGGGGAATTCGCCGCGCCAGCGGTCATTGCCAAGGGGCTGCATCGGGATCGCGGTCCATCCGGATACCTGATCAAAGCGGAAAAGGAGACGGGCGGCGACATGATCGTGCCCGTCGGCAAAGATGTCGGCCTCGACCTGAACCGAGTCGCCGATGATGCGTTTGATGGCAAACCGGCCTGCGTCGATCTCCGGCTCGACGCTTTCGATGACGACGCGCTTTCTTCCTTCTGCGGGCTTCGGCATGGTGTCGGTTGGCTCCCCGGATGATAGGGTAGCGCATCCGGCAACAAGCATGCGGAGACGCGGATTCCCGCCTCCGTGGTGGCCACGAACCCGGCACCCCGGTGACGGAGAGGCCGACGGAAGGCACCAGCTCCTGGTTGCCGGAGAAATGCGACCTCGGAGCGGTTTTAGTTGTCCTGCAGCATACTGGGCTCTTCGGGAGCGCGCAGGCGGACAAGCCGGTCAATGGTATAAGGCGCGCGCTGCGCCGAGGCGTGATAATGCCGCACCTGCAGCTCGCCCAGCAAGCCAATGGCGAGCAGCTGCGTTCCCGCCAGGATCAGGACGGCGGCGACCACGAACAGCGGTCCGTGCTGGTCCATGACGTGCTGCGCTGTGAAGACCTTGAGGCCCAGCAGGAAGGCCGAGACTGCGCTGCCCCCGAGGATACCCAGCGCGCCCAGCACTCCGAAGAAGTGCAGCGGGCGGGTCATGTACTTCAGCAGGAAGCGGATGGTCAGCAGATCGAAGAAGACACGGAAGGTGCGTCCGATGCCGTAGTGCGACTGGCCGCGCTGCCGGTGCACGTTGCTGATGGGGATTTCGCAGATGCTGGCGCCGTACCAGGCGGCGAGTGCCGGGATAAAGCGGTGCATTTCCCCATACAGCGGGATGTTGTGGATGACCTCGCGGCGGTAGGCCTTGAAGGTGGTGCCGAAGTCGTGGATCTCCACCCCGGAGAGTTTCGCCATCAGCCAGTTCGCGCAGCGGGACGGCAGACGGCGCATCACGAAGTTGTCGATGCGCTCCTTGCGCCACCCACTGACCACGTCGTAACCCTCTTCGAGCTTTTCGAGGAAGGCGGGAATCTCGGCGGGATCGTGCTGCAGGTCCCCGTCCATGGCCAGGATGAAGTCGCCCTGGGCGTGGTCGAATCCTGCAGCGAGCGCGGAGGTCTGGCCGAAATTGCGGCGCAGCTTGACGACGAGAACGCGGCTGTCGACAGCAGCAATTTCCTCGAGAAGGCGGCAGGTGCGGTCGTTCGATCCGTCGTCCACAAAGACCAGCTCGAAGGAATCGCCCACCTGCTCCATGACCCCCTTCAGGCGGTCATAGAGAGCAGTGACGTTGTCTTCCTCGTTATGGAACGGTACAACGATCGAATACTTGGGCATAAAGATAAATTATAGACTTCCGCCAGTCCGCATCCGTGATCAGGGCACCGAAAGGGGGCCAGATGCGGCACCCGAATCGCATGGGCCGCATGTCGATGACGGATGCCGTCTTGCACCGCCACCATCCTGACAGTCGCGGAGGTCATTCAGTTCGGATGATTTCCGTTGTAATACGAGCGGCCTCCCGGCAGGCGGCGCGATCCACGTCCAGGTGGGTAACGAAGCGAATGCTGTGGCGGCCCACGGTTCCGGCGAGGACCCCGCGCTCGTTCAGCTTCGCGACCAGAGCGGCAGCGTCTCCCCCGCTGCGCAGCGTGAAAATGACGATATTGGTGCGGACGGCGTCCAGATTCAGCTCCACCTGCGGCAGCTCGGCCAGGGCTTCGGCCAGCAGGCGTGCATTGGCGTGATCCTCGTGGAGACGCTTCGGGCCTTCCTCGATCGCGATGAGCCCGGCAGCGGCCAGGATTCCGGCCTGGCGCATTCCGCCGCCCAGACCCTTGCGGATGATACGGGCGCGGTCCATCAGCTCCCAGGAGCCGACCAGCATGGAACCGACGGGCGCTCCCAGTCCCTTGGAAAGACAGAACATGATCGTGTCGAAGCCGCGCGTCAGCTCCTGCACGCCAACTCCCAGCGCGACGGAAGCATTGAAGATGCGGGCGCCGTCGAGGTGCAGCGGCAGGGCGCAGTCTTTTGCTCCGGCCCAGACCTCCTCGAGCACGGGGAGCGGGGTTACGGTGCCGCCCGCCATGTTGTGACTGTTCTCAAGGGCGATGAGCCCGGTGCGGGCGCGGTGGTAGTGCTTGCCGGTAATGTGAGGCTCGATGTCGCTCCATGTGAGGATGCCGCGATGAGCGGGAATGGCGCGGAGCTGGCAGCCGGAGAAGGCCGAGGCCATCGCCATTTCCCACTCGACGATGTGGGAGCGCGACTCGCAGATGATCTCCTGGCCGTGCTGGGTGTGCAGGCGCAGCGCGGTCTGGTTTCCCATCGTGCCGCTGGGCACAAAAAGCGCAGCTTCACGGCCGAAGATCTCGGCGGCACGGGCTTCGAGACGGTTGATGGTGGGGTCTTCGCTGTAAACGTCGTCGCCCACCTCGGCGGCAGCCATGGCGGCGCGCATCGCCGGGCTGGGTTTTGTGACGGTGTCGCTGCGGAGGTCGATCGTGGCGGTGGCGGCAGATCTCGCTTCTTTGGCGAGGACAGCGGGGTGCGTGGACATCCATTTCCTTTCAACGGGTGCAGTCAGGCCAGGGCCGGTTCGGCCAGGAATCGAGCGAATACTTCGTTGGAGAGCATGCGCCCACGGGGCGTGAGGACAACCCGATCTCCGTCGTGGAGCGCCACCAGATCTTCAGATTCCAGTTCGGAGAGGGTGCTCAGGCAATCCTGAACTGCGGAGGCCGAGAACTCCTGGCGCAGAGCGGCGAGGCTGACGCCTTCAGTAAGGCGCAGGCCCAGGAACCACGCTTCTTCGAACTCCTCTTCGCGGGTAAGGCGGCGGGGTTCATTCCAGCCGGGGCCAGCGAGGTACTCATCCAGAGCGTCCGCGGCAGCAAAGCGCAGCGCGGCACCGGTGCGGGTGCGGATCATGGAGTGAGCATCCAGTCCGAAGCCGAGATACGGTTCGCGGCGCCAGTATTTGAGGTTGTGCGCCGACTCGTGGCCGGACCGGGCGAAGTTGGAAATCTCATACTGGGCCAGGCCGTGGCCGGCCAGGAAGCCGATGGCTTCGGAGTAAAGGTCGGCGACGAGGTCGTCGGGCGGAACTTCCTGCGCATGATAGCGGCGGCCGCTGGCCAGGAGCTCGCGGCCGAGGCGCGAGCCGTCATCGACTTCGAGCATGTAGATGCTGGCATGATCGACGCCGGTTTCGGCAAGGATCCGGAGCGATTCGAACCAGGAGGCCAGTGTCTGGCCGGGGAGGCCGGCGATCAGATCGACGCTGACTTCGCGGATTCCGGCCGCGCGGACACGGGCAATGTCTTCGAGCGCTGTGGCACGGCTGTGCAGGCGGCCGGTGAGGCGCGCCTCGCTGTCGACAAAGGACTGTACTCCGAAGCTGATGCGGCTGACGCTGCATTCAGCGAGGGCTTCGAGGACGGCGGGCTCAAGCTGGCCGGGGGCGCACTCGACGGTGATCTCGGCCGTTGGGAGAACGGCAAATTCGCGGCGCAGGGCTGAGAAGAGGCGGCGGAAGAGCGCCGGCGAGAGCAGCGTGGGCGTGCCTCCGCCGAGGTAGATGCTGTCGGCAGCTTCAGGCACGGCCGCTCCCCATGGAACGGAACGGGTTCGGATGCTGCGGAGATCCTCTTCCAGACGGGCGACGTAGCGCTCCTGATAACCGGCCGGGAAAACGCCGGAAGCAAAATTGCAGTAGGTACATTTGGAACGGCAGAAGGGAATGGCAAGGTAGAGCCCAGGCATTTCCATACACCTCTATTCTCCCACCGCTGGCAAGAGCCAAAGTTCCGGCGGAGGAGCCCAACCGCGGCGGCTGCCGGGTGGTGCAGACATTGCCGCCTTCGGTCTGTCGGGCAAATCCTTCAGGATCAGCTACCTGGCACTGCTGCCAAAATCCCGGGATCTGCGCCGAAAACCCTGTGTCACTTGCCCGGCAGCCAGGCTGCGAACGGCGGAAACGTCAGCAGGAATCCCACGGCGAGAAGAACCAGAGCCACTGCCGTCGTCCTGCCGATGGGCACATCTCTCCTGCGCCACAGCCCCGCCAGCCCTACCCAGGCAAGGAGCCAGAAAAGGATGGCCAGCGAGGTCACTCCGGAGAGCGGGCCGGTGGGGGCAAACCATGTGAGGGCAGCGGCCAGGGTTTGGGAGGCCCTGGCCAGTACCGTCAGAACGCCGAGGGCAAAGCAGCCGATGCCGGTGGCGAGGATAGCGGCTGCGACGGGGCCGACGGGCGGTGTCTGCTGTCCTGATGCAGGGGAAGACGGGCGGGACTGCTGTGCCGCCGTGCTCACCGGGTACTCTCCATGATATTGATCGCCGTGCGAATCCCCGCGACGGGGGCATGCTTGTTGATCATGGCGCCGAAGAGGCCCGCGGCTGCAGCGGAGCCAAACGCGGCGAGGGTAAAGAGCAGCAGGGCGGTGCGCAGATGCGGCACCGTCCGAACCTGCGTGCGATAGCGGATAAAGATCCAGGCAACCGTGGTCATCGCCATGGGCGCGAACCACGCGACGTGCTCCTTCCACTCCATGCCGAAGGTGTGCCAGCCCGCGGTGAGGCGGCTCGACCGGAGCAGGGCCTGAGGCCAGGGTTCCAGGTTGATGGCGCCGGCGGGCGGAACGGCTCGATACCACGGAAAGACAATGTAAGCTCCGCTGAGGACCGCAGCCCAGCCGAGGGCGGCGGTGGCGGTGAGATACAGGCTTTCAAGCAGACGGGCGCGGGCGCTTTGCTCGGCGGGGCGGGTTTCGCCGAATTGACGGCAGAGTTCCACCAGCACACCGAAAATTGTGAGCAGGAAGAAGGCTCCGAAGAGCATGCCATGGATGGAGGTAGCAAGGCCGCGGAGGCTTATCTGCATGGGAGAACTCCCCCGGGGAATTGGCAGCCCGCGTGACGTCCGAGATTCATCCCGCCATGGTATGACGAATTCGCAGCCCTGCGGCAGCGAAATGACTGTGAAGGCGGCGTCGGGGCTGTGCGAATCGGTTCTCTCATCGTTCCTGCCGGCTCTGGCTGTCTCACAGATTGAAATCGACCGCTGATGATAGATTGTTGGGCGAGCCAGTTCCTCTGAGCCGGTTGCACGCGATTCCGCGCGTACCGCGAAATGGTCCAGGCACCCTTTGGAAGCAGGAGAATTCATGAAAGTAACGAGGCGGGTATTTTCCAGGGGCCTTGTTGCCGCTGCATCGAGCGTTGCACTCGGCAACAAGGCTACGCGAATCTGGGCGCAGGTGCAGGGCGAGCACTATCAGATGGGCATGAAACATCCGGTGCCACCAATTCAGGAAACCGAGACACCGGCGGAGAAGGCCGCGCGCATGCGGTGGTTTCGTGAGGCGCGGTTTGGGATGTTCATCCACTGGGGGCTTTATTCAATTCCGGCAGGACGCTGGGATGGGAAGGAGATACCGGGCCTCGGGGAATGGATCATGAATGAGGCGTCCATTCCGGTGGCTCCGTACAAGGCGCTTGCTGCGAAGTTCAATCCGACACAGTTCAGCGCGGCGAATATCGTGGGGCTGGCAAAAGCGGCGGGGCAGAAGTATATCGTGATTACCTCGAAGCATCACGAGGGCTTTGCCATGTTCAATTCCCGGGCGAATTCATTCAACATCGTCGATGCGACGCCCTTCAGGCGCGATCCACTGAAGGAACTCGCTGCTGAGTGCCGGAAGCAGGATATCAAGCTGGGCTTCTATTACTCGCAGGACCAGGACTGGACGGCACCGGGCGGAGCAGCCTATAAGACCGACCATCATCAGCCGCCAACCTTTCACTGGGATCCGGCGCAGAATGGCAGCTTCCCGGACTATCTCCACACCAAGGCCATCCCCCAGATCCGGGAACTGCTCTCAAATTACGGCGAGTATCCGGCGATCCTGTGGTTTGACACACCGACCAAAGATATGACGCCCGAGCTGGCGGGGGAGATTGTCAAGGTTCTCAACGAGCATCCGAAGCTGATCTGGAATAACCGGCTGGGCGGCGGTTACAAGGGCGATACGGAGACGCCCGAGCAGTATATTCCCGCTCGTGGATATCCGGGGCGCGACTGGGAGTCGTGCATGACGATCAACGACACCTGGGGATACAAACAGGACGATACGAATTTCAAGAGCACGGAGACACTGCTGCGCAACCTGATCGACATCGCCAGCAAAGGCGGCAATTATCTGTTGAATATCGGACCAATGGCGACGGGGGTCGTGCCGGCTCCTGAAGTGGAACGGCTGCAGCAGATGGGCAAATGGCTCGACGTGAACGGCGAGTCGATCTATGGCACGCGGGCGACTCTCTTCGGCGCCGAGGCCGGTTCGTTTTCGCCGACGGAGAAAGATGAGAACGGGAAGCCGAAGTTCATTCCGAGCTGGAAATGGCGTTCGACGACCGGACGGAACCAGATCTACATCCAGATCTTCGAGTGGCCGGGCACCAGTTTCCATCTGGACAATGTGCCCCGGGAAGTAACCAGCGCGTATCTGCTGGCGGACCCATCGAAGAAGCCGCTCCGGCTGAGAAAGAGCGGGAACTCTCTGGATGTTTCCCTGCCTGCGCAGCCGCTGGATCCGATTGCTACCGTCGTGGTGCTGAAAACCGCATAAACACGAAGGCAGGCTTCAGCCGGGCAGAAACCCGGCTGAAGCATCGTGTGCGCAGGTTCGCCGGTGCGCGAGGGCCAGCGACGGGAGTACAGCACTTCTTTTGTCGGAGGAAAAGCATGAAGCGATACGGAAGTGTCATCCGGCTCAGGCCTGAGCACGAGGAGGCATACCGGAAAGCGCATGCCGCCGTTCCGGCGGAAGTGCTCCGCACCATCTATGAGTGCAATATTCGCAATTACTCGATCTATCTCAGGAATTCCGTTCTGTTCGGATACTTCGAGTACATCGGGTCTGATTTCGCAGCGGATATGGCGAAAATGGCGGCGGATCCGGCAACGCAGAAATGGTGGGCGGTGATGGGGCCGATGCAGGAGCCCTTCCCGGATCGTGCTTCCGGGGAGTGGTGGGCAACGATGGACGAGGTTTTTCACGTGGACTGAGGGCCTCCCTGCGAATCGCCGTGCTGGCATGCTGCAGCATGACTCGGCGCTCGCCTGATGGCATTCGTGATGAACAAGGACAGAGTAACTATGGCATGCTGCTCCTCGGTGCGGGCTTATCGGATGTTGAGCCCAGTTGTGCTGATGCTGATCTTTCTTGCAGGAGCTTCGATCTCGGCCTTCGCACAGGAAGTATCGATTCCGGAAGAGATTGAATGGACATGGGAGGTGCGGCCGCCGCATCCCGACCCCAAACTGCCGAATGTGCTTCTGCTGGGCGACTCGATCACGCGGAACTATTTCCCGGAGGTAAGGAAAGATCTTGCCGGCGCGGCAAATGTGTATCTGATGGCAAGCTCCACCTGCGTGGGCGATCCGCGCCTTCCACATCAGATTGCGGAGTTTGTGGCGATGGAGCATGTGCATTTCGGGGTGGTGCATTTCAATAACGGGATGCATGGATTTGCCTATACGGAAGCGCAGTACAGGGAAGGCTTTCCCGATTTTCTGGCGGCGGTTCACAGAGCCGTCAGTCTTGGTGGAACGCTGATCTGGGCGACAACAACGCCGGTGCTGGCTGACGCCCCCGGCGGAGCGACGAATGCACGCATCGATGCCCGCAATGCAATCGCCGATGGGATGGTAAAGGCCCAGGGCATCGCGATCGACGACCAGCATGCGCTGATGCTGAAGCACCAGGACCTGCATCAGGATCCGGTGCATTTCAATCCGGCGGGGTCTGCCCTTGAGGGAGATCAGGCAGCGCGCTCAATTCGGGCAGCATTGAGAAAGCCGCACTGAGCAGAGCCATAGAGGCGCGGATGGATGGAGGATCGGTGAGCAGAGGCCGGCGGGGCAGTGCTGGAATCCATGGTCGGGTGAAGCTACTGGGATTTGCGCTGCTTGTTCTTCTTGCGCCGGGCGTCCTGCGGGGGCAAGCGGCGCCGTCGGTCAGCGGCGGCGAGATCATCCTTCGCAGCGATCTCACGACCGTTCGCTACCACCGTGAAACCGGCACCATGGATGTGCAGTGGAAGGACGGGCACAAGCTGCTGGGAATTGAAAGCGCTGCGACTCTGGCCGATGGCCGCGTCCTGAACACCGCGAATTACACGAGCCATACCCTCGAAGGCGCGGGCGAGCAGGCCGGAGCCGGCGTTGCGGGCTGTCCAGCGCAGGAATACACCATCCGCAGCAGCAAACCTGAGCTTCCCGTGCTCCTGCAGCATATCTGGCTTTGTGATGGGAAGCCCTGGATCGCCATCGAGGCGGAACTCGGGCCCACCGCCAGCCGCGTGGGAACGAAGCACTTCGACGCAGTCCTGCTGAAGGGCGCCAATGCCGTGCAGATTGGGCGGGGCGCAGCACAGCGTTTTCTGCATGTGCCGTTTGACAACGACATGTGGTTCCGGTACGACAGCATGGCTGTTGCCGGCATGAAGCCGGGAGCCACTTACTCGAGCGATGAAGTTACGGCTGTTTTCGACAATGCCAGCCGGCAGGCGATCATCCTGGGATCGATCACGCACGACGTCTGGAAGACTGCTATCGATGCGCATGCGGCGAACGGACAGCTGACGGACCTTGATATCTACGGCGGCATTTCTTCTCCCACCGGGGTGCGTACCGATACGCACGATACCGTACCGCACGGTCTGGTTCATGGCGAGCGGGTCACTTCGCCGCGTATCTTTGTCGGCTCGTTTGCCGACTGGCGCGATGGGCTGGAGGCCTATGGAGTCGCGAATGCCACAGTGCATCCGCCGCTTGTGTGGCCGGCAGGAGCACCGATGGGCTGGAACAGCTGGGCGGCCTACCAGGAGCACATCAACTACGACCGCTATCTCGGCGCCGCGGAGTTCGTCAAAGACGCGCTTGTGCCGCAGGGCTTCACCCGCGACAAGGTGATCTACGTCAACCTCGACGCCTTCTGGCAGAATCTCGATGCGGTCCAGCTTGCCGATGCAGTGAGGATCATACAGTCCATGCGCACTCCCGACGGGACTCACTTCGAGCCTGGGATTTACTGGACTCCTTTCGCGTACTGGTCGGACGATCTGGACGCGTATGTGGAAGGCACCGGGATGAAGTATCGCTACCGCGATATCCTGCTGAAGGCTTCCGATGGATCGTATCTTCCCAAAGTCGACGGAGGCAGGCCGATCGACCCCTCGCATCCGGGCGAGAAAGAGCGGATTGCTTTCAACATTGCGCAATTCGAAAAGCTGGGATTCCGGTATCTGAAGCTCGATTTTCTCTCGCACGGAGCGCTGGAAGGCGCGCACTACGATCCCGCTGTCCAGACCGGAATTGAAGCGTACAACGAGGGTATGCGGGAAGTGGTGGCTGCGGCGGGCGGAAAGATGTTCCTGAGCCTCTCCATCGCTCCGCTGTTTCCTTCGGGGTACGGAAATGCGCGAAGGATTTCGTGCGATACCAAAGGACACATCAGCGGCGACCAGTCGACTGAGTACATGCTGAATTCACTGACCTATGGCTGGTGGACGAACGGCAATCTGTATATCGCCGATCCGGACCATGTGGTTCTAGGCCCCAGGGCGAACCTCGGTGCGCGCAGCATCATCGAAGGGAAGAGCCGTCTGCTTTCTGCGATCATCAGCGGCGGCATGATTCTCGACAGCACCGCGCTCGCCGACGATCCGCAGGGGCGGGAGATGGCCCGCGCTGTGTACGACAACCGGAATCTGTTTGCGGTGGCCAGCAAAGGCAAGGCCTTTCGGCCGGTGGAAGGCGACACGGGAGACAGGGCGGCAGACGCTTTTGTCCGGCCTTCGTCGCATGGAATGTATCTGGCCGTCTTCAATTTCGACGACCAGCAGAAGCAGACCATCACCGTGCCTCTTGCCCGGATCAGCACCGCGCTGGCATCTGCGTCCTCGGTTCAGGTGATCGATGTCGCATCGGGGAAGGCCCTGGAGCCAGCTCATCAGCAGGTCAGCCTGACGCTGCTTCCTGCCCAGTCGATCCTTGTGGAGCTGCGGGCCAGCGCGTCGCAGTGATGGTCTGGCAGCCAGGCGCCCCTTTCCATACTCAGAGAGTGTTGCCGAGACGGGCGGGCGCGGCTGGAGGAAGAGATTCGCCGCCTCAGGCCACGCGCGCATTGGGCACCGTCTGACGGCGGTTGAAGAGCCAGTTTTGGGGTAGTCGGGCCGGCGAACGGCGGCGGACCCGCGGCGGCTGGGACTTGCGGGGCATCACCATCCAGACCGCGAGGAAGACGCCGCATGCGAGGGGAAGGCTGACGGTGTACAGGTGCCAGGCGGAGTAGAAATCCTCGCGGGTGATGGAGAGCATTTGGTGCCCGAAGTGCTGGAGCAGCGCGAGCGTGGAGGCCAGAAGCACGTTGAGGCTGGCCGAGAGACTTGCGATGAGACGCAGGGGAGAGAGGTCATCGAGAATATCGCGGCGGAAGAAGATGTAGGCGAGAAAGCCGAGCCAGATGAAGACCACAGCCGGCACCATGCCGCAGGCCATCTCCAGCAGCGAGGGCAAGGGCCAGGACAGTGCGAGCCACTGGCTGGGAACGGCATGCGGCAGCCAGCCCCTGGCCAGGGTCCGCCAGGCGGGATAGAGCATGGTCCAGGCTGCGGAAAAGATGAAAGGCGCAGCCGTAGTGCGGATGGCGCGACCGGTACGCGCCGCCGCAGCCGCGAGCTTCGCATTCGGTCTGCCGAACGATGCGGGCAGCAGGCGATCCAGTATGCGGAGTGCGATTGCGATGATTCGGCTGTGCTTCATGCGGTTTCCTTTCCCGGAAAAGGGCTGAAAGTGCGCTGCGACTCGTGCCTGCCGCGCAGGCGGTGACCAGAAGAGCCCAGGACGAATGCCGGGCGAGAAGGATCAAAAGCGGAGGAAGAAGAAGCCAGGCAACTGGGGCGTTGAGGGCCCAGCGAGGGGACCGCCATGGCCGAGCCCTCTCCAGGAGAACCAGGGAAGCCACCATAGCGACAGTGCCAGCGAGCGTGACCGCTGGCAGCCAGAGTGATCCGGCGACAAATGCCCCTGCGAAAGAGGACTGCATCCGCGCCAGCGGAAAGAGCCAGAGATCTGCTATGCCGGCAGCCAGGAGTCCGGCCACGATCGCAGCCCACGCACTCCCCCGGCCTGTCGCGGCGTCGGCCTGCGGCGGGAGAAGGGCGGATTGCGGCGCGATATCCATGGCGCCACCCCAAATCGCGTGTCTCGATTGGCCTGCTTTCCCGATCTGCCGGCGCTTAGCTGGTCTCGTTCACCGACTGAATGAGGGCGCGAATGTATCCGTAGCAGAAGGCAAACGACTGCAGGCTGTCGGGATCGTTGAGAGCCCGGGGAACATGGTCGGGCATCAGCATATACGGGTAACCTACTTCCTTATAGACACGGATGGCCCGCACAAAGTCGATGTCGCCCTCGTCGGGGAAGACTTCGACGAAGTTATTGCGGCGGCCGCGGATGTTGCGGAAGTGCACGTTGAAGATCTTTTTGCGGGTGCCGAAGTAGCGGATGACATCGAAGATTTCCGTGCCGGGATTCTCGAGATCCTCGGAAATAGTTCCCTGGCAGAAGTTCAGTCCATGCCAGGGGCTTTCCTGGATGGCGATGAACTTTTTAAGACCCTCGACGGTTCCAAGGACGCGATTGACCCCCTGATAGCCCTCAGGCGGAACGCCGGGGTCCTGGGGATGGCAGGCCATGCGGATTTTATATTCGCTGGCTACGGGGATAACGCGATCCAGAAAATAGGTGATGCGCTCCCAAAAGGCATCGGCACTGACCACGCCGGCGCGGGTGAGAGGCGTGGGTGGATGCGCCTCGGAGAGCTTCCAGGTGCTGTAGAGCGCGTCGCCGCGGCCTGGTGTGCGGCCGGTGCGCAACACGCCGAGGATGCTCATGTTGTATTTGATCGCGGGGATGCCTGCCTGTGCGCAGTTGCGGATCAGAATCTGGAGCTGTTCGATGTCGCGGTCGCGCTCCGGGCTCTCGGCCAGCATAATTGCGGGATGCTTTTCCTTATCGATGTAGCTGGAGGCGAGGAACGGCGGCGCGATGCAGTCGATGCTGATGCCATACTTCCCGGCCAGATCGGTCATGCTCCGCAGTTCATCGACGGTGGCATAGAGGCGGTCGTCGGCAATGGGCGGATAGCCGCAGATGTGGCGCACTCCGTAGCGGGCGAGGTACTGGAGGTGCACTTCGTTGGTGGGGGCGGTCTGATCGCCGAGCTTCATCAGGGCCGGCCCGGATGAAGCTCGGGTTGCGGTGGTAGCCGGTATGGCTCGCTCGGCAGAAGCCAGCGCGGCGATACCGCTGGTGGCAATGAATTTCCTGCGATTCATGCAGACCTTTCTCAACTGAAACGGATCGGGACTCGCTGGCCAAAACTGTCCGGATGCCGTACCGCGACAAAACCGCCGGCGTACGGACCGATATCCATTTTGCATCCGGAGCGCGTCCGTAAGTGGATTCCTGCACTGACCTGCAAAAGGGACCAAGGATCCCGGCTGTTCGCGTGAGGCCTGTGTTCAGGTTCGTCGGCTGACTGGACGTGGTGCAGCGAGCTACCGGGTGATCTTCCGGCCGAGATCTTCGATATGCAGGAAAATCTCGTGATCACCAGCCCGATCACGGAGTGGATTCATGCGGCACTTCATCCCGAAGGACATACTGGGGTTTCTCTTTCGCCTGCTGAGCATTTTGCTGGCGAATTGTATTCATTTGCCGAACCAGCTTCTGAATATCGGCCGTCTGTCCGAGGCGGCGCCTGGCCATGATCTCCTGATACAGGGCTGTATCGTCGTTCGGGCGGATCCTGAGCGCCACTTCGGCCTGGGTCAGCGCCTGTTGCGCCTGATTCGCCTGCAGGTACAGCCGCGCCAGCAGCACCCGGGCCGGCTCGTATTGTCCATCGATGGCTATGGACCGCTCCGCCGCTGCGATTGCTTCCCTGAGGGTTTCGTCGCCGGCATCGGATTCGGATGCGGCCTCCGCATACAGATACTGCAGTAATCCGTCATGCGGGTGGACGCGCGCCTGCTCGCGGAACAGCTTCAGCGCCGCGGCGGAGTTGTAGCGCTGGCTCTGCACGATTCCGAGCGCATCCATGGCCAGGGATAACTGCGGATCCAGCTGGTGGGCTCGGTTGAAGTCAGCCATGGCTGCATCGAAGTGCGCCACCTGCACCTCCAGCACACCGCGGGCCAGATAAAGTCTGGCGGAATCCGGCAGCTGTGTCAGTCCCGCGTTGACCATGTCCATTCCCACCTGATACGAACGGTGATTGAAGGACAGCTGTGCGAAATCCAGATAGTTGTCGACATCCATTGGATCGCGCAGAATCGCCGCGCGGAGGAGTTGAACAGCCCGCGAGGTGTCACCCGTTTCTTCCGCCAGACGCGCGCCCAGCTGCAGAACAGATTCGCTGTCGTTCTGCTTCAGCAGCGGCTGGAGCGTGGCGAGCGCTGCTTTGGCATCGTGGAGCTTCCACTGAACAATGGCCAGGTTGTAGCGGGCCGTTTCGTCTGGATCGGTATTCAGAAGCTGCTCGTAATTGGCAGCGGCCTTGTCGTAATTCCCCGTACTCGCAAGACAAAACGCATACCCCTCCTGCAACTGGGGGTGCGAGTCGAAAAGCGCGCGGCTGGCCTCGAAGTGGGGCAGGGCAGCCTTGCATTCCTGTTTTCCGCGGTAAGCGGCGGCCAGCATGGCGTGGGTTGTGACGTCATCCGGACGAAGCCTGAGAATCCTCAGCAGCAGCTGTGGGGCATCGGGCTCCCTGCGCGCATACGCGATCTGCGCGGCTCCCTCCAGGGCCAGCAGGTCGTTGGGACAAAACTGCAGAGCCTGGCGGAAGGCGTGACCAGCCTCTGCCGCGCGGTCCATGCCATTCAGAGCCAGGCCGCTCAGCGAGCGCAGCCGGCAGTCATGGGGCCGGGATGCCAGCAAATGCTGTGTTGCCTGCAGCGCATCATCGTACTGCCGGGCACGCAGCAGCTGAACAATCTGAGCGGTGTCGGAGCCATCCTGTGCTGAGGCGGTCAGCGCCGCCGCGCAGAGGCAGACACAGCAGGCCGTCAGCAGCCGCCGTGTACTCGCCATCAGATCGCGTACGCTCCTGCGCCTTACCACTTCGGGTCGGCGTTGTCCGGAGCACTCGCGCGCCCGGCTACGGGCGGATATAGGGAATCCAAACCTGCATTTCCGAAGGCTGGCGATTGGCCCAGGCATAATAAGGAATCAGTTTGAGTGTAGCCGGAATCGCACTGGGCGGCGAGGTCTCCGCGGAATAGTACAGCGAACCTGATGGCGGAGCCTGCTCCTGACTACCCTCGTGCGCCAGCACAACGACTCCCTCGAGCAATGCAGGATCATATGCGGCGCTTGTCTTGCCGGACGTTCTGACCGAGTACCCAGCCAGGTTGCGCTGGCTCGGAGGGCTGGACTGGTCGAGCCCCTCCATGCAGAAGACAATAGGCCCGCGCTGAAACGCCACTCGTCCGGTGTTCTCGGTGACCGCGGGATTGGCTCGCAGGATGCGCGGAGTCATGTCAAGCGCCACAATGACGCGGTCTCCGGCGTCCCAGCGCCGCCGGATGGCAAGATACCGGCCTGGCTCTGCCCCGGCAATGGCTTTGCCGTTCACCTGCACCCTGTTCTGTTGCGACCAGCGGGGGATGCGAACGTACAGAACGAATTCCGCCGGCTGGGCCGGACTCACATCCAGTTGCACCTCACCCTCCCAGGGATAGCGCGTTGTCTGCACAATCTTTAGTCCGGTGCCGTCGTGCAAACGCCAGTTCATCTCAGAGTTGTCGTAGAGGTGAACGTAGATGCCGCTATCGCTGGTGCTGTAGAAGTACCCGGGCAGGGAAGCCAGCGTTCTCTCCAGGTTAGGCGGACAACACGTCGTGTCGTACCAGGGATTGCGAATGCGGTCCCCCGAAGCCGGATCGAAGGCCAGCGGATTGCGATAGCAGTAGGTGGTTCCATCGAGAGACATGCCGGAGTTGATGCCGTTGTAGAGAGCGCGCTCGATCACATCGCCGAAGCGCGCATCGCCGGTTGCCGCCAGCATACGCCAGTTCCACATCATGTTGCCGATCGCGGCGCAGCTCTCGCCATAGGCTCTTGCGTTGGGCAATTCGTAGGCGTCGCCGAACGCCTCTCCCTGAGCCCGCGCGCCCACGCCGCCGGTGATATAGATCTGATGCTGTGACAAATCTTCCCAGAGGAGGTTCAGCGTCTTCCAGTATTCCGGGTCGCCGGTCTCGAGATAATAGTCAGCCGCGCCGCAGCAGGCATACATGGCGCGCACTGCGTGACCTTCGAGCTTCGTCCGGGAAGTAAACGGGATTCCGCAGAACATGTAGGTGATCTGCCGCGGAGTGAGCGGGATCCGGCTGTCGCCGTGCAGAATGTACCCGCTCAGCTCCAGATAGCGCCGGTTTCCCGTGGTCCGGTACAACTCAATCAGGGCCATCTCGATCTCGGGATGCCCGGCCACGATGGGTTTCTGATTGGCTCCCGGCCCGTAGCCGGGAAGAAGAAACTCGTCGACGAAGCGAATGCCCGCGTCCAGCAGCGTCTCATCGCCGGTAGCGCGGTAGAAGGCCACGGATGCCTGCAGCAGATGGCCGATGCAGTAGAGTTCATGGCCCGTTTCCTGGGTTTGCGGCAGCATGCGCAGGTCGCGGCGGTCTCCGACGTAGTAGGTATTCAGATATCCGCCCCGCTCCTGCACGGCCGCGACTTCCCGAATCATGGTTTCCGCTGTCGAGCGCAGCTGCGGGTTATTGCCGGACTGGAGGGCAAATCCAACCGCCTCCAGCCACTTGTAGATGTCCGAATCGGAATAGACGGGGCCACGCTGCGGAGCATCCGACTTTCCCTGCAGGCGCAGGAAATTGTCCATCCGCCCGTGCGCCAGCAGCTCATCGTGCATGCTGGGGATGCTGGACTGCACGTTCGTCTGCCGCCGCTTTTGCCAGAAGCCCTCCCGAATCGTCACCGCCGCGATCGGGATCGTCCTGAGCCGCGCGTATGGCGATTTCGACAGATCCAGCACTCCGGTATGCCTCCAGTCCTCGTGCGGCGCGGTGCCGGTGGTGTCGGCTTCATTGAGCACGGACATCAGCCCACCCTGCCCCGGCAAGACGGAAGCCGTGGCGGCAGGAAGCAGAGAAACAGCCGAAGCGGCGAGGAAAATCCGGCGAGTGATGGGGTTTTTCATGGAAGTCGCACCCGAGGAAAAATTCTGAAACTTCCTCTTTGTAGGTTCCTGCCGATCACCCTGTCAAGAGAACGTTTCCCTGCTCCCGAGGATCGTCCTCCGACCGTCAAATTGAAGCAAAGACGCATAACCTCTCCACCGAGACCGGCGAGGCGGTGCCGGCAGAACGAGGTGCCAGCGCGCTCCTTGGTGCGGACAGACTGCCCATCCAGGGTTGACACCGCTGAAGAGCGGGAGGTAAAGCTTTTCTGAGCGGCCGCGACCAACGGGCGTCGCAGGCATATTCTGCTGAGCCGGGCCTCTCCGGTGGGCCGGTCCCAATTTCTGGCTCAGGGGGCAGGCCGGACTGCATGCCGCGGATGAGCTGACCGGGAGGGTAACAGGATGAGAGATCGGATCTCGCGCCGGACCTTTGTGAAAGGCGGCGCCGCTGCCGCCGGCATGGGTGTGCTGAACCGCAGCGCCTTCTCGGAGGCAACAGCTGCGGCACGCGGCGGCTCGACGAAGCTCGAACAGTTCGATTATGGTGACGTGCAGCTGCTGGAAGGACCGATGTTGGAGCAGTTCCGCGCCAACCACGCTTTCTTTCTGCGCCTCAATGAAGACGCGCTCCTGAAGCCCTTCCGCCAGCCCGCCGGCCTGCCCGCGCCCGGCGAGGACATGGGGGGCTGGTATAGCTGGTCCGACGAGTTCGATCCTCCCAATAACATGACCGGCTACATTCCCGGCCATTCGTTTGGGCAATATCTGTCCGGGCTGGCCCGCGCCTGCGCCATCACCGGGGATCAGCCCACTCAGGCCAAGGTGAACCGGCTGGTGCGTGGATTTGCGGAAGCCATCAGCCCGAAATTTTATGTCGACTACCCCTTGCCCGCCTACACCTTCGACAAGAGCAACTGCGGCCTCATCGATGCCCACCAGTTTGCGCACGATCCCGATGCGCTGCCGGCTCTTGCGCACGCCACGGATGCCGTTCTTCCTCACCTTCCGGAGAAGGCTCTCACCCGTGAGGAGATGGCGGCGCGCCCCCATAAGAACATCGCCTGGACCTGGGACGAGAGTTATACCCTGCCGGAAAACTTCTTTCTTGCTTACAAGCGCAGCGGCAACCGCCGCTATCTCGAACTCGCCCAGCGCTTCCTCGAAGACAAGGACTATTTCGATCCGCTCGCCGCCGGCGATAACGTCCTGCCCCATCTGCATGCTTACAGCCATGTCAACGCGCTGAGCTCCGCTTCGCAGGCCTGGCTCGTACTTGGGAGCGAGAAGCATCTGCGCGCTGCTCGCAACGGCTTCGGATTTGTGCTGGCGCAAAGCTTCGCCACGGGAGGCTGGGGGCCGAACGAGGCCTTCTGTCCGCCCAACAGCAGCGTTCTTGCCGACAGCCTGACCAGTACGCATGCCAGCTTTGAGACGCCGTGCGGATCCTACGGCCACTTTAAGATCGTCCGCTATCTGATGCGGATCACCGGGGACAGCCGCTACGGCGACAGCATGGAGAAGGTGCTCTACAACACCATACTTGGCACATTGCCTCTCCAGGAGGGAGGTTTCAGCTTCTACTACTCCGACTACAACAACAATGGTTCCCGCGTTTATTATCCGGAACGGTGGCCCTGCTGCTCCGGAACCTTCCCGCAGGTGACAGCGGACTACGGTATCAGCTCCTGGTTCCGTTCCCCTGAAGGCATTTACGTCAACCTGTTCGTTCCGTCCCGCGTGAACTGGGATCTGCACGGCGGGCGCGTTTCGCTCGAACAGCGGACGCAGTACCCTTATGCGTCGGAAGTCACCATGCGCGTCCATACGGAGCAGCCGCGGACATTCACCGTTTTCCTGCGTGTGCCGGAATGGGCTGGCCACGACACCTCCGTTTCCGTCAACGGGCAGCAGCGCCAGACCGATCTGCAGCCAGGAAGCTTTCATGCCCTGCGCCGGGAATGGAAGGACGGCGACACGATTGAGTACAGCATCGACCGGCCGCTGCGCCTGGAGGCGGTGGACGCGCGCGATCCCGACACCGTCGCGCTGCTTGCCGGCCCGCTCACTCTGTTTGCCGTCAACTCTCCGGAGAGCCGCTTCACCCGCGCGCAGTTGCTGGCAGCCCGCCAGCAGGGTGAAGGCGCTGCGCAGTGGAGCGTGGAATCCGCCACGGCGCCGGTTACATTTCGATCCTTCCCGAGCATCAGGAATGAGCAGTACCGGCTGTACCACCAGGTTCGCTTGTGAGGGAGGTGTCCGGAACCACCGGTGCCCCGCGCCCGACGAGATCTGAGAGCTATCATTGCAGGCGAATCGGATCTGACCATCAGACCCGCCCAGGAGAGATCCGTTGAAAAGCGATCACCCTTTTTCCCGCAGAGAATTCCTGAACTCCGCCGCTGCCGCGGGTGGATTATTTCTTCTCCCGCGCCACCTGCACGCCCTGCAGGATGCGGTCGACGACGTTCCCGTCAGCGCCAACCGCACCGGCTACGAAAAGGTCTTCTGGAAATACCGGGATTTCCCGATGACCCAGGTGCGCATGCGCGACGGCCTGCTCAGGACTGCGCTGGAGATCAATCGCGACTATCTCTTCCTCGTCCCCAATGATCGCCTCGCGCACATGTTCCGCGTCACCGCCGGCCTGCCCTCAACCGCAGAGCCGCTCGGCGGGTGGGAGGCCCCTGACTGCGAACTGCGCGGCCATTTTGCCGGCGGCCACTACCTCTCCGCGTGCGCGCTCCTGTACGCCTCCACCGGCGACGAGAAGATCAAAGAAAAGGGGGATGCACTGGTTGCCGAACTAGCCAAATGCCAGCAGCCCGACGGTTATCTCGGCGCCTATCCCGCCAGCTTTTACGGCCGCCTCCGCAATTTCCAGAAGGTCTGGGCGCCCTTTTACACTTACCACAAGATCATGGCCGGCCATCTCGCTATGTACGTTCACTGCGGTAACGAGCAGGCGCTGCAGACGTGTGAGCGTATGGCCGACTGGGCCGTCAACTACACCCGGCCCATCCCCGACGAACAATGGCAGCGCATGCTGCTCGTCGAGCAGGGCGGGATGAACGAAGTGTCGTTCAATCTTTACGCCGTCACCGGAAAAGAAAAGTACCGGGACCTCGGTTTTCGCTTCGAGCACAAGCGCTTCTTCGATCCTCTGGCCGCGCACCAGGACCAGCTCGGCGGCAATCACGCCAATACGAATATCCCCAAGGTCATCGGCGCGGCGCGCGGCTATGAACTTACCGGTGACGAGCGCTACCGCACCATCGCCGACTTCTTCTGGCACGCGGTGACCACCAGCCATGCCTTCGCTACCGGCGGCACCAGCGACGGTGAATTCTGGCACCCGGTGGGCACCCTGGCGCACCACCTCGGTCCCGATGCGGAAGAATGCTGCTGCAGTTACAACATGATGAAGCTTTCCCGCCACCTCTACGGCTGGATCGGCGATCCGCGCATCTTCGACTACTACGAGCGCCTCATGTTCAATGTCCGCCTCGGCACGCAGGATCCGAAGGGCATGCTTATGTACTACGTCTCGCTCAAACCCGGCTACTGGAAGACCTTCGGCACGCCCTTCGATTCGTTCTGGTGCTGCACCGGGACCGGGATCGAGGAATATTCAAAGGTCAACGATTCAATCTACTTCCAGGACGACGGGAATCTCTACGTGAACCTTTTCGCCGGCTCCGAACTTCAGTGGCCGGAGAAGGGCCTCACCGTCATCCAGGACACCCGGTTTCCTGTGGAGGAGGGAACCACCCTAACCATCAAAGCCCAGCGGCCCACGGTGCTGGGCATCCGCGTGCGCATCCCTTACTGGGCGACCCGGGATGTGTCGTTCCGCATTAACGGCCGCAGGCACCGCGTGCATGCCGAGCCCGCAACCTATACCACCCTGCACCGCACCTGGCGCGACGGCGACAGGATCGAGGTGAGCCTGCCCATGTCTCTCCATGTCTGCCCGACGCCCGACGACCCCACAGTGCAGGCAGTGATGTATGGTCCGCTGGTTCTGGCGGGCGACATGGGACGCGATGGTCTCAGCAACTCACGGATCTATGGCCACTACGGTCCGCAGGACAACCACCGCGATTACCCGATGCCCGAGCTTGCTACCGCCTCGGGACTGGGCAGCGTTGCCGTTCGCCGCGTTTCCGGCGAAGAGTTGCGCTTTGAAACCATCGGCCAACCGACCTCGATGCAGCTGAAGCCGCTGTATCAGGTTGCGGACGAGCGCTACACCGCCTACTGGAAAAATCAGCGGAAGACCACATAGCGCAGCGGTTGGAGGCCCGCAACCGCGCGGGCCCCTTATATGTGGATCCATCCACGAAGAATCAGGAAGAGCGAAGCGCTGGCCACCACAACCCAAAGCAGGACGCCCTGAATCATCGGACGAGCACCCGCATCTCTCACTGTTGCTCGCGTGATGCCGGTGCCGATCAGGAACAATGTGACGGCGAGTCCGAGGCGGCCAAGGCGAGCCAGTTGCAGGTACTCCGGTTGCAGGCCGGGGAGGAGACTGGCGAACAGCACCGCGATGCAGAAGATGAGGATGAACCAGGGTAGCTGAATCCGCGCGCGGCTGCGATGCACGATCGCAGTGCCCAGCGAAACCGGGACAATCCACAGGGCGCGGGCCAGCTTTACCGTCGTGGCAATCGCCAGTGCCACCGCTCCGTAACGAGCCGCAGCTCCCACTACGGAACTTGTATCGTGAATCGCCAGCGCCGACCACAACCCAAACTGTGTCTGCGACAGGTGCAGCGCATGACCGATCGCAGGGAAAATGAAGAGCGCTATCGAGTTCAGCACGAACACCGTGCCAAGGGAAACGGCCATCGCCTCTTCGGTGGCATTCGTCACCGGAGCGAGCGCGGCGATGGCGCTGCCGCCGCAGATCGCGGTTCCGGCGGAAATCAGAAAGCCGGGCGTCCTGCCGACCCGCAGAAGAACCGCCAGCGTCATCCCCAGCAGCATCGCGAAGGTGATGCCCAGAGCGGTGTAGAGGAATCCGGAGCGGCCCACGCGCACAACCTCGGCGAAGTTCATCCCAAAGCCCAGGCACACCACCGAAGCCTGAAGCAGGAATTTCGACAGCCGCCGCGCTTCCAGATGATAGCCGTGCGCGACCGTCAGGCCGTAGGCCAGTCCCGCCGCCAGCGCCAGCGGAGGCGACAGAATCCCGCTGGCGGCGAGAATGATTCCCAGAAAGAAGAGGTTCTTCGTCATGGATCTATGGTGGTCCGGCAAGGGATCACCGTCCAGACGGAATATTCAAAGGGTGATAAGTTCCGCTTATCGCAGGTGCATCATCGTTCCCGCCGCCAGGGCGAACCGCTCAAAGGCCCCCGGCGGTCCTTCCAGCGCGGGACCCAGGTGCCGGATCAGGCTCATATCGCGGCGAATATCCAGGCCCTCGACCGGAATCACGCGAACCGTTCCCAGACGCAGCTCCTTGCGGATGGCCCACTCCGAGACAAAACCCACACCCAGCCCGGCCTCGACGGCCGAAATGATGGCCACGATGGAGTCAAGATTCATGGCAATGTGCAGGTCCTTCTGGCGAACCCCCGCATGGCGCAATGCCATTTCCACCACCCGCCGCGAACCGGAGCCCCGCTCACGCATCAGCAGGGGAGCTTCCGCGAGCGCGCTCAAAGGAATGGCCACCTTCTCCGGCCATGGGTAACGGCGTCCGGCGATCAGCACGATGCGGTCCTCGCACAGACGCTGGCGAAACACCTCGCGGCTGGATACGGGACCCTCGATCAGTCCCAGCTCAACCTGCCCATTCTTTAGAGCCGTAACGATCTGCTCGGTGTTGCCGCTCTTCAGCGCGAGCCGAACCTGCGGATGCTGCTGCAGAAAGGGGCCGAGCAATCGCGGAAGGATATACTGCGCGACGGTCTGCGAAGCACCCAGGCGAAGCTCCCCGGCGATCTCGCCGCGTGTACGCTCGAGCGCCGCCAGCGCTTCCTCCGCCAGCCGGGCGCCCCTCCGCGCGTACTGCAGCAGCACAGTCCCGGCATCGGTGAGCTGAATCCCGCCCTGTCCCCGGTCGAAGAGCCTGTATCCCAGTTCTTCTTCGAGCGCGTGAATCTGCTGGCTGACGGCAGGCTGGCTGAGATGCAGCCGCTCGGCGGCACGGCGGAAACTGGATTCCTCCGCCACCATGCGGAAAACCTTCAGCCGGAAGTTCTCCATCCTCGGCCCTGGCGGCTAACCCTTGCCAAGAACTACCAGCGTAACGCCGAGGGCAACCAGCAGCACTCCGATCCATCGACGCGGGCCGACATGTTCGTGCAGGAAAATCACGCCCCCGAAGGCGCCGGCCACGTAGCTCAGGGCGGTCACCGGAACGACAAAGCTGACGTTGTAGATGGAAAGGGCGCCCAGAAGTGCGAAGAAGGCAAGGGTCATCATGCCGATCCCGGCCCACATAAACGGCTGGCGGATGGCGCGGAGGATCACCCTCAGGATCTCTGCCGGGTGGAAGCTGGCCGCCTCACCCACGCTCTTCATGGCCCGCGAGACGCAGAGTTCGCCGCCCGTCCCGGCGGCAACGATCAGGGTAAACAGAATGAAATCGCGCAACCTGGTTTACCCCGCCGTCTTTCGGGTTGTCGTCCGGGGAGCGGTATGGCTGACGACGAATACCCCCAGACAGATGATGGCGATTCCCGCCCAGCGCAGCGGAGAAACTCTCTCGCCAAGAATCAGCCAGCTGAGCAGCGCCACAACCCCATAGGCCAGCGATGATGCGGGCTGCACGAAACTGTAGTCTGCCCACGAGAGCGCAAGCATGTAGGAGACAAAAAACGCAATCAGCGAGGCAATCCCAAGCCAGATGGATGCCGATGAGAAAACCCGAAGGCCGGTATGCAGCAGTTGCGAAGCAGGCCAGAGCGCCAGGGAGCCGATATGCTTCATTCCCCTGCCGAGCAGAACGTTGCCAAACGGCCCGGCAATAATCATCACGAAGATCATCAGAAAGGTCTTCAGGCGCAGAGGTTTGTGGTGACTCGCGGTCGGGATGTCCCGGCTCATCTGCTCTGTGGGCACAGCTTTATTCTATAGAACCCAATGTTGGCACCATTCCGGGCGGCCCGATGACAGCAGACCGGGCAAACAAAACCTGATTCAGCGGCGCTCCGGGTTGCCGGATCCTGACGGGACCTGAGATTGCGAATCGGCAGAGACTCCACGGAAGAACAAGTCCGGATCTGGGTACAGGATGCAGGTAGTCCAGGCTACGGATCAGCGGCTCAGGTTCTCGCTGGGAGTGCGCGCTTTGTGTGGTATTCTGACCAGACTGCATCTTAGCAGTGTGTCTCTTGCGCTCCTGATCACTCTTCTCAATGCGAACAGCTCTCCTGGCATTAGCCGCGATTCCCTTTGTTTACTATGGGATTGCACTTTTTAGCTGCCTGCGCTTCTTTCTGACTGCCAGGCTGAAAGCCAACGAGTTTTTGCCCCCCATCAGCAATCTGAAGCCGGTACGGGGGCTCGATCCGGACGCCTACGAAAATTTTGCGAGCTTCTGCCGGCAGGATTATCCAAATTACGAAATCCTCTTCTGCGTTAGCGACCTGAACGATCCCGCGCTTCCGGTTCTTCAACAACTCAGGGCAGATTTCCCCCGGAAGCGCATCCGCATCATCATTGGCTCCGGCCGCGAGGCCGCCAATGACAAAGTAGCCAAGCTGGCGCGTCTGACCGAGGAAGCTTCCTGCGAGCATCTGGTGATCAGCGACAGCGATGTCCGCGTTGAGCCTGACTATCTGCGTCGCATTGTCGCCCCCATGGCCAACCCAGGCACCGGCGCTGTGACCTGTTTCTATGTTCCTATTGAAGAGCGAACCTGGGTGCAGAAGCTGCAGGATATCGGTATGCTGTCGGATTTTTATCCCGGCATCCTGGTGGCAAAACAGCTCGACGGCGTGAAATTCGCTCTCGGTCCGACCATCTGCACAACCCGGAGTCATCTCCGTGAATTTGGCGGTTATGCCGCCATTGAGAACATGCCCGCTGACGATCTGCTGGTCGGGCGGCTGATAGCGGAGCAGGGACATGAGGTGGTTCTGCTGCCCTACTCTGTATCGACGGTGCCGGATTACAACTCCCTGCATGAGTTGTTTTCCAAGCGTCTGCGCTGGATCACCGTCATGCGTCACATGCGGCCCTGGGGACATGCCGGGCTGATCTTTACCCTGGGATTGCCCTGGTGCCTGCTGGCGGTCGCAGCCGATCCGACGGGCGCAGTTGCTGCCGGGTACCTTGGAACCTACCTGCTGGTTCGCTCGGCGATGACGCTGGTTGTGGGCTCGAAAGGACTGAGGCAGCGCGGCCTTCTGGCGAAACTCGCTCTGATCCCCCTCTGGGATGCCATGGCCACCCTTATCTGGCTGGCGAGCTTTACCCGCCGGTCGATTCGTTGGCGCGGCCAGGACTACTTCATCGTCAATGGGGAACTGGTTCCTGCCAGAGCCGCCGAGTCGATTTCCGCCGTCCGGGCCTGAGGGACCGCCTCAGGCCGCGTGCAGGAGCTTCCATTTTCGGAAGCCCCACTTTAGTCACAGCGACATCGGTTCCTTCACCACCAGCGGTTCCTGCCGGAGATTACTGAGGGTACGCCGCTGATTGCGGCCCACGCGCCAGTTCACCTGCGGCGCGAACATGGCAGGGTCGATCCGATCCCGGTACCGGACCGCGATGTTGATCAGCGAGTTCACCAGCGAGTCGGAGAGCAGATGCGGCTCCAGCCCCAGATCGGCCAGCCGGGAGTGCTTCGCGTTGTAGTAGTGGGCCTCGGCTTCGACGCGCGGGTCGGGGAGGTGGTCGATCTCCACACGTATATCCATCTCCCTGGCCACCGTCTGAATCAGCTTGGCCAGCTCCAGAACGGAAAACTGCTCGGTGAACTGGTTGAAGACGCGGAATTCACCGCGCTCTGCCGGGTTCAGGCAGACGAGCTCGATACAGCGCACGGTGTCGCGGATATCGAGAAAGCCCCGCGTTTGGCCGCCCTTTCCGTAAACAGTGAGCGGCCAGCCGATCGCGGCCTGCGCGCAGAAACGATTCAGGACGGTGCCGAAGACCTCGTCGTAGTCGAACCGGTTGATCAGCACCTCATCCATCTGAACCTCGTCGGTGAGCGTGCCGTACACTACGCCCTGGTTCAGGTCGGTGGCGCGCAGCCCCCAGATCTTGCAGGCAAACGTGATGTTGTGGCTGTCGTGAACCTTCGAAAGGTGATAGAAGGAGCCAGGTTGCTTGGGGAAGGGCAGCGTGTCCCTGCGGCCGTTGTGCTCGATGGTGATGAAGCCTTCCTCGATGTCGATGTTCGGCGTGCCGTACTCGCCCATCGTGCCCAGCTTGACGATGTGGCAGTCGGGGGCCAGTTCGCGGATGGCAAACAGCAGGTTCAGCGTGCCGACAACGTTGTTGACCTGGGTGAAGACGGCGTGTTTCTGGTCGATCATCGAGTAGGGCGCCGACCGCTGCTCGGCAAAGTGCACGATGGCTTCCGGCCGGAAGGTGCTGATCATCGAAGCCAGAAACTCGTAATCGGCGACATCGCCGACAAAGGTCTCGATGGTTCTGCCCGTCAGCTGTTGCCAGACCGCGAGCCTCTCGGGAAGGGGCCGAATCGGGGTGAGCGTCTGCACGCCCAGCTCGAAGTCCCACTGCCGGCGGCAGAAGTTATCGATGATCGCGATCGAATGCCCCTTGCTCGAAAGGTGAAGGGCCGTAGCCCAGCCGCAATATCCGTCGCCACCAAGAATGGCAATTCTCATGTTGTCTCCAAAGCAATTTCGAACTGTACTTACGACGTACTGTTGTATGGCCCGGACGCATGTGCGTCAAAAAAATCTCAGGAAGTTCCCGCAGCCCCCGTGGGGTGATTGGTCAGCAGAAACTTGCCGCCGCTTTCACGTACCTGGATCAGCTGATCCTTCCCGACCACGGCATCGAGATGATCGAGCTGATCCTCCTTTGCGAAGATATAGTACCGTGCCGTTCCCTGCCACAGTTGTTTGAACTGGGCATCGTCGATGAACGGATCGGCGGAGGTCGGAGCATAGGATCCATAAACCAGATTGAAGAACCGGCCGTTGAGCAGCAGCGCCGGCCTGTCGGTATAAAAGAACACCGACGAAAAGTAGTAGTAGTGGTGGTCGATGATCAGGTTGCCCCGCGGGGAGCGGTCCAGCGCTGCGACCAGCGGCCGGGAGGAGAGATAAGGATCGAAGGTGACCATTGCCAGCCGCGCGGCATGAAAAAAGACGACCATCATCACCGCAATCAGAACGTAAGCGCTCCTGCGCGCGGCGCGCAGCGTACCGACGACGCCGATCAGGAATGCCGCAGCAGCGATCCCCAGCGGCACACGAAGATAGGCGAATGAATCGAGAGTCAGATCTTCCATGTGCCCCAGCGAAAGCTTATAGGCCCTGGGGTGGTAGCTCAGCGCATTCGAAATATCGCCCGGGGTGGGCACATGGCGCACAGCCACGAGGATGCAGATCGCCGCCAATGCGCAGACCGCGCAGATACCCGTGAGAACCCGCGTTCCGATGCGCACCGCCCGCCCGCCTTCCGCGATGGCCGATCCGATGAGCAGCGCCGCGGCCGGATAGATCGGCATCGAGTAGTACTCCTGGGTCGTCGAGAACGTGAAGAAGATCATCACGAACCCGATGCAGCAGAGCGCCATGAGCCGTGTCCTGCCGGCGCGGTCCGCCGGCCGGTAAGACAGCTTCGCGGTCGCAGGCAGATAAACGCTCCAGGGAAAGAGCCAGATCAGGTTGAAGAGCCAGAAATACAGCCGCGGGACGGTAGCGTAGTCGCGGGGATAGCGAAGGTTCAGGAAGCGAAGCAGCTGCTCGTTGATAAAGAAGAACCACCAGAAGCCGTGGTACTGCCCGGGGATGCTCTTCATCGTGAAGCTGAAGTACGGAGGATTGCGGAGGGTGGCGAGGATGTGCCAGGGAGCGGCGAGCAGCAGAATGATGGCCAGAGAACTGAAGGGCCTCAGCCGTCTCCAGGTGCGCCGCTCAAACAACTGGTGCGTAATCAGCAGGTAGATGATGGCGGCACCGATCGGGAACACCACGCCGATCAGGCTCTTCAGCAGTAATCCGGCCGCCATGCTCGCTGCGGTGATGGCCATCCAGAGGCCTGGATGCCGTTCCTCGTCATCCAGAGCCCTCAGGATTCCCCAGAGCGCCAGGGCGATCGACAGGGTGATCATCACATCCGGAAGCAGGATGCGGGTGAAGAGGAAGAGGCCGATGCAGGTGGCCATGCACAGCCCTGCGTAGAATCCGGCTCGCCGGCCAAAGGCCCAAAGCCCGAAAGCCGCGGTGATGATGCAGAGCGCGACGGCAGAGAGAGCCACCGGCAGGCGCGCCGCCCAGTCATGAGGGCCGAAGACCTTGTAGGAGCCCGCCACCATCCAGTAGATCAGCGGCGGCTTTTCGAGATACGGCACTCCGTCCAGCCGGGCGGTCACCCAGTCGCCGGAACTCAGCATATTGCGCGCAATCTGAGCCTGGACGGCATCGACATCATCCATCAGCGAGGGCGGAGAGATAATGCAGCCGAGATAGATGGCCGCCGCGAACAACCCAACCAGCAGGAAGATTCGGCGAGGGCTCAGAATCCGATCGCGAGTGCCTGCTTTGTCGACTGCTGGCTCGGTAGTGAGCAGATATTCCATCGCTTCATCCAAAGGAACAAAACCATCAGACCCCAGAGGTGGTAGCCGATGCTGATGCTCCGGTTCATGTGCAGATTGGTGAGACTCCAGATCGTATCGAAGCTGAACAGCTCAGAGTGTTCCGCTTCCGCAGCTTCGAAAGTTTCCATCAGCATGCCGCGAAGAGGTCCTCGAAACCACTCGTGCGCCGGAATATCGAAGCCGACCTTGCTGCGCTGCGTAATCGCGGAACTGAGCTTGCCCTTCATCAGCTCCTTGAGGACAAACTTCTGCCGATCCCCGCGGATCTTCAGGCTGGCGGGGACCTTTGCCGCGAATTCGATGATTCGGTGATCCAGAAACGGCGGCCGTACCTCAACGGCATGAGCCATGCTCATGCGGTCGGACTTGACGAGGATATCGTCCGGGAGAAAGTAGTTCTGGTCGAACTGAAGATAGGGGGAAATTCCGTCGCCGGGCAGCTTGGCCCGCAGCGGCATAAGCATCTCCCTCAGCGAACCGGGCAGCGGCGCGTTCAGCAGGTCCGCTTTCTCCGATTCCGAGAAAGTTCCGTTCCAGTAGATGTGTGCCTGTTCCGCCGGCAGCAGGCTTCCCTGCAGCAGGCGCTTCAGCTTGTATTCGAGACTGATCTTCTCGTTGGAGCCGCGCCACACCTTCAGAGCGCGCAGCGCGAGGCGGATGGCTGCTGAGGGCGCACGCTTCACGAGCCGGGCGATACGGTTCGCGCGGTAGGTCAGGTACCCACCGAAGATCTCGTCCGCGCCCTCACCGCTGAAGGCCACCGTGCAGTGCTGACGGCAGAGACGCGAGAGAAACCACACCGGCAGGGCGCCGGAGTCGGCGCTCGGCTCGTCGGAATAGTAAGCCAGCTCGCGCGTGGCGCCTTCCAGATCCTGCTCCGGATTCAGGTCCAGCTGCTCATGATCCGTCCCATACTGGCTGACTACCTCCCGGATGTAGGCCGACTCATCGAAACTGTGCCCGTTGAAGGAGATTGAGAACGTGCGCAGCCGCGAACTGGAGGCATGCGCCGCATAGTGCAGGATCGTTGTCGAATCCACGCCTCCGCTGATCCATACTCCCAGAGGCACATCCGACATCATGTGCTCGCGGACCGACTGATCGATGAGCCGATGCAGCTCCGCTTTCGCATCCTCGAGCGGCATGGCGACTGGAGCAATCTCGGGAACGCGCCAGTAAGCCTGCCGGTGGATGCGGCCGTTGCACCACTCCAGCCAGGTTCCCGGCGGGAGCTTCTCGATCCCGTCCACCAGGGTCCAGGGCGAAGGCACGTAATTGACCGACAAATAGCAGTCCAGCCCCTCCGGACTTAGCCTGCGTTCCACCTCAGGGTGAATCAGAATGCCCTTCAGTTCGGAGGCAAAGAGCAGATCCTCTCCGCGTTCTGCGAGGTAGAGAGGCTTGATCCCGATCCGGTCGCGCGCCAGCACCAGGCGCTGTCTTGAGTTGCACCAGATCGCAGCCGCAAACATGCCCCTGAGCCGCTGAAAGCAGTCGGTGTCCCATTCCAGGAAGGCACGCAGAACGGTTTCCGTGTCGCAATGCGACTGGAAACGGTGTCCGCGGGATTCAAGTTCGCGGCGCAGCTCGAGGTGGTTGTAGATCTCGCCATTGAAAACGATGACGGTGTCGCGATCTTCGGAGAAGATAGGCTGGTCGCCGCCCGCTAGATCAACGATTTTGAGACGGGTAGCGCCGAGACAACAGGTTTTCGACTGATAGACGTCCTGCTGATCGGGACCGCGATGATACAAGGTTGCATTGGCCCGCCCGATGCGCTCCGGACCGGGATTCCAATTCTTCATTGTGAATCCGACTATGCCGCACAAATCCTGTCAGCCTCTGCGTGGGGAGTCTCTCAACCTTGCAAAACGGTCGCAAGCCGTCCAGATGATCGTAACATACGGCCACTGATCAACCCCCCGTCCGGAAAGAAATACCTTACGGCTTTTTCAGAAATCCGTAACTGCCGCGCTGGCCTGATCTCGTCCGGGCCGGTTTGCTGGCCCTGATTTCCGCAGCAGACCCTCGGTGGGATTCTGCCGGCGCTTTCGGGCTTAGCCCGGCCGGACCGTGACTTTAGTAGTCTTGACGCCCCCGGGTGTGTCCCTTACGTTCGCAACAACAAACCTGAGATTGCAGATCGAGTAAACCCGGCAGCGAGACTGCACCCTCGCCGCACCCGCGGTTGTGTGCGCAGCAAACTCCGGCCGGGCGCCACGACCCGGTATGCGCTCGGGCGTGAATCTTCGAGGCCCGCCCATGAAAGTTCCTTTCCCCCTGCTTCTGGCGCTGCTGCTTCCTGCAGTGCCCGCCTTTGCCACGGTCACCGTCACAAGTCCTGCCAATGGAGCGAAAGTCGTCTCACCGTTCGGCCTTGTGGCCACAGCATCGCCCTGCTCCTCGCAGCCGATTGCCGCTATGGGCTACTCGCTGGATTCCAGCGCCGCCACGACGATCATCTATAACACCTCCGTCGATGCGCAGGTCTCCGCTCCTGCCGGAGCCCACACCCTGCACGTAAAAGCCTGGGGCAATCAGGGCGCATCCTGTGTAACGGATGTTGCTATTATGGCGGTTGCGTCACCCACTGCATCGGTTCCATCCGATGCCCGCGTTACCGTTGCTGTTCAGGGCCTGACGAACTGGCAGGGGGTCTACGACAGTGGCACAGGTGCGGGCAGTTCCTCGGGAACGATGAGGCTGGTCAGCAGCCCTTCGCTCAGCGGTTCGGCGCGCCAGTTTGTCACCAGCTGGTCAAACTACGGCGGTGAGCGATACTTCGTTTCCTTCGGCGCCGATACGGCTGCGACGAACTTCCTTTACGATGGCTGGGTCTATCTCGCCAGCCCCTCCAGTGGCATCGCCAACCTCGAAATGGACATGAACCAGGTCATGGCGAACGGCCAGACCGTGATCTACGGCTTCCAGTGCGACGGTTACTCGGGAACCTGGGACTATACCGCCAATACCGGAAACCCTCAGAATTTCTACGACCAGTGGCTGCACTCGAATGCCCCCTGTAACGTCCAGAACTGGCCTGTCAACACATGGCACCATGTGCAGATCGCCTGGTCGCGTGACAGCGCCGGGAATGTCACCTACAGATCCGTCTGGCTGGACAACGTCGAGCAGGATCTGAATGTTACGGTGAATTCCGCCTTCGCGCTCGGATGGGGTTCGACCCTGCTGACCAATTTTCAGGTGGACGGGCGCGGAACCTCCGGTTCGGCAACGGCTTATCTCGACAAACTGACGATCTACCGCTGGTAGCCGGCGAATCGAGGCCGCGCGGAGGGCGGATGACTGTCTCCGCGCGCGGTGCCGCCTCCTGCGCCATATAATCCTGGATTTCGCGGCTTGAAAATCAACAGCTTACGTGAAAGAGAGTTCCGGAGATGCCGTACCACCCTGATACAGTGCCCGGAATCCGGAATCCGGGCTGCTGCACTCACTTTCAGTGGCCGTGCCCCATCGGCCGTGAGGTTCCTTCGACAGGAGGGGCAGGCGGGTGCTTGTCGGCCCGGCGTCCAAAGATGAACATCGTTGTTCCGAAGACCAGCATCGCCAATCCCCAGATCAGATTGATGTCCATACCTGCGGAGCGATCGTAGATGGCGCTGCCGTGGGTGACGGCTCCGTACAGGGAGAGGATGGCGCCCACGATCAGAAACATCAGGCCCATCGGGACGCGGAGGTCGAGGCTCATATCGTATTCCCTTCCATTGTCATCGATTCCTCCGGCGGCGCTCTACCTGAAGATGAAGTTGAGGCCGACAAGCATCGTCAGCAGGATTATGGCGATGACGCTGGGGCGCGCATACCAGGCCATATGGTGTTCGACGGGCTTCGGGGTGAGGGAGTAAACCAGACCGACCAACTCTCCCTCGGGGCGGGGCTTCGTAAATAAGCTGATCAGGACCGTCAGAGCGAAGTTAACGGAGAAGGCGAAGATCGCCTGCCAGAAATTGAGAGCCATCGCGCTGGGATAGTAGTGGACGACGTGAATCCAGCCGCCGTGGATGCCGACGTGGTCATTCGCGGGAAGCGTGAGGCCGTGGTGGAGGACGGCGGCCAGGGTGCCGCTGACCAGTCCGGTGAACGCGGCGTTTCCGGTCGTCCGCTTCCAGAACATCCCCAGCAGAAACGTGGCAAACAGCGGCGCGTTCACAATGGAGAAGACCAGCTGCAGGGTGTCCATGATGTTGTTGAAGCCCAGGACGACATAGGCTGTCCCCATGGATATGAGGATCCCGACCACGGTGGTCCATCGGCCCACCTTCAGATAATGCTCGTCGCGATCGCCCTTGTGAAGGTACGACTGGTACAGGTCGTAGGTCCACACCGTATTAAAGGCGGTCACGTTGCCCGCCATGCCGGACATGAAACTGGCCAGCAATGCCGTGAGCCCGAGGCCGAGAATGCCGGTCGGGAAATAGTGCAGCAGCATGTTGGGGATGGCGAGATCGTAATCGAGCACCGGCTGGCCGTGGCTGTCGAGCATGATCTTGCCTGTGACGGGGTCCACCTTGGGGGGAATCAGCCCCTTCCCCGCGTTCAGGTACTCGGCGTTGCCGGCGCTGCTCGCACTCAGGCCCACCGGCGCAACCTGATGCATCACGTTGCGGGTCACCACGGGTGTGGCGATGGCGATCAGCCCCGGCAGGATGACCAGGAACGGAAAGAACATCTTGGGAATCGCCGCAATCAGCGGGACGCGGCGCGCGGATTCTTCGGAATTGGCGGCCATTGCGGTCTGGATCACCAGGAAATCGGTGCACCAGTATCCGAAAGAAAGCACGAATCCGAGGCCGGCGACCAGACCGAACCAGTCCACGCCCAGCGGGTTGGTGTGGGGATTGCTCATGCCATGCCAGGAATGCAGGTACGAGCGCGGAAGCGCAGCGCGGAGGCCGTGCCATCCGCCGATGTTTTTCAGGCCCACCCAGACAAGGGGGACGAAACCGGCGACGATCAGGAAAAACTGGAGGACCTCGTTATAGATCGCGCTGGTCAGGCCGCCCAGGAAGATGTAGCAGAGGACGATGACCGCCGAGAGAATAATCGCGAAATGGAAAATCCAGTCCAGCGGCAGGCCCAGATCGCGAAACAGCCCGTCGAAGATGTGCAGCGTCTGGATAAGCCGCGCCATCGCGTACATCGAAATGCCCGAGGAGAAGACGGTCATCACCGCGAAGGTGCAGGCGTTCCAGGCGCGCGTCTTTTCATCGAAGCGCAGGCGGAGGAATTCCGGCACCGAGCGGGCCTTCGATCCGTAATAGAAGGGCATCATGAACACGCCGACAAAGGCCATGGCCGGAATAGCGCCGATCCAGTAGAACTGGCTGGTCACGATGCCATATTTGGCGCCCGAAGCGCCCATACCGATGACTTCCTGCGCGCCGAGATTGGCGGAGATGAAGGCCAGTCCACAAATCCAGGCGGGAAGCGCGCGGCCAGCAAGGAAGAAATCTTTGCTGGTCTTCATGAATCGCTTCAGTGCAAAGCCGATGCCCAGCACAAAAACGAAGTACAGGAGCATGATGAGCCAGTCGATGTAGGTCAGGTTCATGCTCTGGGGATTCCTCCTGGAAAGAATGGGCAGCGGCGCCGGAGGTCACTGTACACGCTTACATGCCACACGTCCAGAGGGCGACGGGGGTGGTTCAGCGGACCTGGGAACGGCGATTCGAGAATCATAGGGAACCAGTGCCTTGTATCAGAGAGACTGCACCGGGAGCAAGGTGAGGTCGTCGACAAGGGCAACTTCCTTCTGCACGAAGGGCTCGGCATAACGGACACCGGCGAGGGTTCCGTAGTGGCGGGCCTCGGCAAACGTGCGCTCGCGAATCTCCTCTTCCGGCACGAACAGGCCCGAGCCCGCGGTTTGGTTGGCATACTGCGACTGATAAGCCATCAGCGCGCGATGGCGGTCTTCGATGAACGGCGTAATGTCAACCACGAAGCTGGGGCGCACATCGGCGTAGAGGCTGGCGTAAACGATCTTGAAGGGGCGATGCGGCGTGGCCCCGGTGTCGATTTTCGCAAGCCCGGCCAGGAAGCACGCCTCATAGCCCAGCGCAGCCGTGGTGTAGTGGTCGGGATGGCGTCCGGTCCAGTAAGGAAGGATTACAACGCGGGGACGGACGCGGCGCAGCGCCGCGGCGATCTTCAGACGGTTGTCCCAGGTGTTTTCCACGCTGCCATCGGGAATGTCGAGGGCTTCGCGCCAGGCGACTCCGAGGATGCGGGCAGCCTCGGCAGCCTCGGCGGCGCGATCCTCGGCAGAGCCGCGCGTTCCGGCTTCTCCCCGGGTGAGGTCGAGGATAGCAGTCGATACCCCGAAAGAGCGCATGCGCAGCAGCGTGCCGCCGCAGGTCTGCTCCACGTCATCACGATGAGCGGCGATGGCAAGAACTTCGGCGATGGCTGGTTCCGCCATGCTGCTCCTGGGGTACGGCGCTAGTAGTTGGTATTGTTGTAGTCGGTGCTGGAATCCATGTAGGCGCAGTCGATCGCGGTGCCCGCGATCGTGACGTTGGAATTGGAGAGCTGGGCCATATTCTTTGTGCTGTAGATATAGATCTGGCCGCCTTCGGTGGTGTAGACCTTGTGCAGGCCACCGACTGCCGCGATTCCGGTGCCGTCGCCCAGATAGGAATCGATGGTTGCGGTATTGGTCGTGGCATTGAACATCGTGATGCAGCCGTACCGCACCGAAGCCCCGGTCTGGGCCTGCGCGTAGCGGACCCCGCGGCCGCACCCGGAGGAGCCGATCCATAGGGTATTGTCGTCGGCAAACAGCATCTTGTTATGCGTGCCGTCGCTGATGGGATACGTGCCCGCAACGGTGTTCGCGGGCGTGTTCACGACGGTAAGGAAGCCCGTGAACAGGCCGCTGGATGGCTGCAGCTGCTGTCCGGCCACATACAGCGTATTCCCGTTGAAAATGGCGTCCGTGGCCCCTCCCGGGATGGGAATGTTGCTTGTGGCGTTGAGCAGGATGCCGCTGGCGCCGAGGCTGCCCGGGTTCAGGGCGGAGGCCGGTAGGGGGATGGTCGTGAGGCTGGCTGTCGTTCCGCCACACTCCGGGCCGCAATTGACGACGTAGGCCATCGTGCCATCAGGCGAGAAAACCGCCCTCACCGGGTGATCGAAGCTCGCCGCTGGTCCGGTGGCGACTGGAAAGATGCAGAAAGTGGGGAGGTTTTGCGGTTCGCAGTCCTGCGCGGTGACGCTGGAGGTCACCCCCGTCGTGGGATCTTTGTAGGTATAAGTGTAATTGGGGTTGAAGATGGCAGCCGCCTGCTCCGCCTGGGTGAGCTGCACGATCGTGTAGACCGCGAAAGTTGCGGGTGACTGACCGCCCGGGGTGCTGTAATTTGTGGGCTGGTCGGCGTTCTCGACGAAAACCAAAGCGACAGTGCCGCCGGGATTGACTGCCAGGCCGTAAGCGTTCGGGAGGTTCAGCATCACCGAGCTCCCGTTATTGCGGTTGACCACACTGACGACGTGCTCGGCGGGGTTCGCGGCGTATACGTACCCGAGATCGCGGCTGATAAAGATCCCGTTGTACGGGCTGCCCTCGGAACTGCTGCTGAGCCCCCCGGGGATGGCAATCGTGGCGGTGACTTTCTCCTGAGCGTAGCTGACCAGGGCCAGGCTTCCGTCGCCCTGCCCGTACACGGCCCCGACCTGCTGTTCGGGCATGTTCTGGATGGTCAGAGGCAGCTTTCCGGAGTAGCCCGTGATGCTGAGCTGGCCGGTCGAGGCGTTGTAGGGATGGCGGATGTCGTAATAGGCATCCATAAACGGCAGAGCGCCGGTCGAGAAAGCACTGGGGTTCTGCTCGGCTATGAGCACGCGGTTGAGAACCTGACTCGGGGGCAGATTGCGTCCCGCAAAGAAGAAATTCTGACCGCAGGAACTGACGGTGATGCAAACAATAAAAACAGCGCTCAGGACGACGCCGGAATACAGCGAACTTCTCTTCTTCAAAACCTGGAACCTCACCCTTTGCGTGGCTGCAGAGCTTATGGGAAAGGCAAGTATATCAGGGCGGGGAGTGGATGCTCCTGCCGTATCGGGTCGCACGGTCCTGCACGGGCAAGGGCCGGTCAGTGGACCGTGGCCCCGGTCGACGCAGAGGCGACCCAGTCGAGGATCTGCCCGGTGGAGCGGAGCAGGTTCAGCTCCAGCTTCATGAGGGAGAAGCCGGCATCGAGCGAGTCCTCGTAGCGCTCGCGCTCCTCGATATGCGCCTGCTGGGCCTGCTTCGGAGTGACGGGCTGCGCGTTGGCGGACCCCGTGCCGTTGATCAGCTGGGTTTCGACCGTCTGCAGTTGTGCCTGAGCCAGCTGGCTCCGCAGCGAGGCCACCCTCTGCTGGGCCGACATCTCGAGCAGCGAGCGCCGCATGGCGTCCGTCTGCTCGGCCAGGATGTCGCGGGACTGGTCAGCCTGGGCCTGGGCGTGCAGCGCGTCCGCCAAAGACCCTTTTGCGTGCGCCCGCCGGACAGCGTCGAAAACGGGAAGACTCACGATGAATCCGATCTCGGCGTTGTTGGACTGGAAGGAGCGGAAGTATTGCGTATAGTTGTTGAACTTCGCGAAAAGACTGTAGCTGGCGCCGAACTGAATGAGTGGCCGAAGATTCTGGCGCTTGTCGCCAAACGCCGTATAGAAGCGGGATTGGGCGTTGGCGTAGGCGGCGGAGGTGTCGGGGGTATTCGAGGCCATTCGGTCGTTGGCTTCAGCGTTGATATTCGGAGCGGGCGGCACGCTGGCGCTGTCGGTGGTCAGCCCCGTGGCAGGCAGGCCGGTCAGATGCCCCAGCTTATCCCGCATCTCGTCCGCATCGTTCTGGAAATGGATGCGTTTCTCGGCCACCTGGGCCGAGGTCAGCTCGGCCTGCAGCTCATTCAGCTGGGAATCGACGCCCGCCAGGACTCGCTGCTGTTCGATATTCACCAGTTCGTCGGCATAGCCCTTTTCCTCATCGAGCACTGCGATCTCGCTCAGATCGTGATTCAGCTCAATGTAATCCAGGGATACGTCCAGGGCCACCTGCTGCTGGGTGTCTTTCAGGCTGAGGCGGGCGGCTCTGAGGGCGGCCTGGGCCGCGCGGATGTAATCGGGCTCGGAAAACGAGAACACCAGCGAACCCGAGTTGGCGTTGACGAGCGACGGATAGCCCAGCGGGAAGCCATAGGCATAACCAGGGCTGCCGCCGAGCACCAAATTCGGGATATAGATGTCTTTGGTTTCCGCAAGGGCGGCAGTGGCCCGGCGAACTTCGGCCAGGGAAGCGCGCACGGCAGGGCTGCTGTTCTCGGCAAGATCGACGGCGGTGGAAAGAGAAATCTGGGCATGTGCCGCGGCGGCCAACAACACAGCGAGAATCGCGGCCACGGTCAGTCGCGTTCGCTTTGCCAGTCTTGTGCTAAGCCCTCGCTGCTGCCGCATCTGTCTCTGAGTGTAACGGTTGCTGGCTGGCCCTGGCGGCGATAATCGGGCCGGGCGGTCGATAAGGTGGGGCGGAGTGTTCACCTGCTAGCAGCAGCGGGGCGCAGAGGCGACCCAGTCGAGGATCTGACCGGTGAAGCGGAGCAGGTTCAGCTCCAGCTTCATCAGGGAGAAACTGGCGTCGAGGGAGTCCTCATAGCGCTCGCGCTCCTCGATGTGCGCCTGCTGGGCCTGCTTCGGGGTTGCGGGCTGCGCGCTGGGGGAGGCTGTGCCGTTGGCCAGCTCGGTTTCGACCGCCTGGAGCTGAGCCTGGGCCAGCTGGCTCTGCAGAGAGGCGACCTTCTGCTGCGCCGAAATCTCGAGCAGGGAACGCCGCATGGCATGCGTCTGCTCGGCCAGCACGATGCGGGACTGGTCCGCTTCGGCCTGGGCATGCAGCGCCTCCGCCATGGATCGGCGCCCGTGCGCCCGATGGATCGCGTCGAAAACGGGAAGACTCATGATGAATCCGATATCGGCGTTGTTGTATTGAAAGCTCTGGGGATTGAAGTAGCGGGTGTAGTTGTTGAATTTTGAAAAAATGCTGTAGTCGGCGCCAAACTGTATGATGGGCCGGTGGTTGGAGCGCTCATCGCCAAACGCCGTGTAGAAATGGGATTTGGCGTTCGCGTAGGCGGCCGCGATGCCGGGACTGTTGGAGGCAATCGCCAGGTCATTGGCGTCCGCGCTGATATTCGGAACCCGCGGTATGCTGGCGCTGTCGGTGGTCAGGCCGGAGGCGGACAATCCTGCAAGATGGCTGAGCTTTTCTCTCATCTCATCCGCATCGTTCTCGAAGTGAATGCGCTTCTCGTCCACCTCAGCGGAGGTAAGTTCGGCCTGCAGCTCTTCGATCCGGGGATCAGCGCCTGCCAGGACGCGCTGCTGCTCGATCTTCACCAGTTCGTCGGCGTAGCCTTTTTCTTCATCCAGCGCGGCGATCTCTCTCAGATCGTGATTCAGCTCGATGTAAGCCACGGAAACGTCCAGGGCGACCTGCTGCTGGGTGTCTTCCAGGCTGAGGCGGGCGGCCTTCAGAGCGGCATGGGCCGCCCGGATGTAATCCGGCTGGGAAAACGAGAAAACCAGCGAAGAGGAGTTGGCGTTGAAGACCGAGGGATAGCCCAGCGGAAAACCATAGGTATAGCTGGGGCTGCCGCCAAGGACGAAATTCGGGATATAGACGTCCCTGGTTTCTGACAGGGCGGCGGTGGCCCGGCGAACATCGGCCACCGAGGTCCGTACCGCGGGGCTGCTCTTCTCGGCGAGATCGACTGCGGTGGAGAGAGAAATCTGGGCCTGCGCCATGGGCAACAACAGAGCGAAAATCGCGGCCATGGCCACTCGCGTTCGCTTTGCCGGTCCAGTGCTAAGGCCTTGCTGCTGCCGCATCTGTCTCTGAGTGTACCGGGTTACTGGCCGGCCCTGAAGGCGATATTGGGGCCGGGCAGCTGATAACCAGATGCCAGAGCGTGGACCGCCGCAAACTGCTGCTGCGCCCCGTCCGCGTTGCCTTCGTTCTGGAGCAGTTTCGCCAGCTGGGCGTGAACCGCGAACGCGGGCGCGTCTTCGGACTGCGCGTGCGACCTCAGGTACTCCTGCAGCCACTGAATCGCGGTCCGTTGGTCGACCCCGGCTTTCGCAAGATCGGAGGCGGCCTCGACCAGCGCCGGACCGTGCCCCGGATCCGCGACGACACCGTTGTGCAGCGCCGTTACCATATCGTCGAGACGCTTGTGCCGTTGGTAGAACGCGGCCAGATCCATCCATGCGCTGGCGGGATGCGGGGATTTTGCGACGGCTGCTTTAAAATCGGCTTCTGCCGCGGGCAGATCCCGTTTGGCCTCGGCGATGCGCGCCTCCAGCGCCAGCGCGGCGACCGGATCGACGCCCTGAAGCTGCTGGAGTACGGTCACCGCATTCCTGAGGCCACCGCCGACCATCGCGGGCGCTTCCACGTCGAACTCGCCGAGATCGGAGAGAGCATCGATGTTGTGCGGGTTCAGCCGAACGGCCTGCTGAAACTGGGCGGCCACTTTGCGCGCCAGCTGGTAGGCGGAAACCAGCGAAACTTGCGACGCCTTCCGTCCGTAGACGCGGCCCAGCCACAGATGGTAATTGCTGTTCGCGGGCTCCAGATTCACGGCTGCCAGGCAATCATCCATGGCCTGTCCCCAAAGCTCCTCCTGGTAATACACGCGGCAGCGCAGGTTGTGGCCTTCGGCATCGGAGGCGTCCTGTATCAGCGCGCCATCCAGCCGCTGCAGCGCATCGTTCGCACGGCCCAGTTTCAAATCCTGACGCACCGGGACGCCGATCGCGGGAGACAGCGCCCACGAAGCCGTTGCAAAGACAAAAAACAACCCCGGCAGCAGCTTCCGTATCAACAAATCCTTCCCTCCGCTACTGCACGATCCTGACAGGGTAACCGTCGACCAGTGGCTGAGCGTTGGTTGTTCCCAGCGCCACCGGATCGCCCTGCTTCAGCCCGCTCACAATCTGCACGTCCGTCAGGTTCAGCCTGCCGATGGTTACCGGCGTGCGATGCAGCGTATCGTGCTCGATCCGATAAACGTAAGTCGATCCTTCTTCGATGTGCAGAGCGTCCCGCGGAACAATCAAAACGTTAGATTCCTTCGCCACGGTGACGGTCACACGAACATTGATGGCGGGCAGCAGACCGCTGTCCGCGCCGTTGATCCGCACCATCACTTCACCCACATTGCGAGTTTCGTAGGCGATGATTGTCGACGGAACCCGCGCGATCGAACCGTGCCAGACCTGGTTCGGCCGCGCGTCCCACACAATGGTCACGGGCTGTCCGACCTGGAGCTCTCCGATGGAGGGCTCGTCGAAGTACGCCCGCACCTGCAACTTGTTCAGATCGGCCATGGAAAGCAGCCGGTCCCCCTGCTGCACATATTCGGTGCGCGATACCGGCAGCGAGTAGACGGTTCCGGCGAAGGGCGCGTGAACGATTGCCTGCTGGAGTTCGCTCCGGGCGGCGGCCGCCGCCGCCTCGGCGTTCTGAAGGCTGGCAAGGGAGTGCGCCATGTCGGCGGCGTCATAGCGGCTGGTCTGCCGCTGCTGCAGATTCGTGATTGAACTGTTATCCATGGCCAGCCGCTGCTGTGCGGCGGCTACTTCACTGGGAGCGGCTGCCCCGCCGGACTCCAGCTTCTGCAGCACGGCAAGATCGTGCTGCGCCTGATCGCGATCCATCCGCGCCTTGGCCAGTTCGCCGGAGAGGGACAGGCGCTCTTCGCGAGTCCCGCCCTGCTGTGCGGCCTGATACGCCGCCTGAGCGCCCCGGAGCCCGGACAGTGCCGCGGCAAGGCGGGCCTTTGCATCCGTGTCATCCATGGTCAGCAGAAGCTTCCCAGCGGGGACCTTCTCCCCCTCATGCACATAGACCGCGCGGATCACGCCCGCAAACGGAGCGTGCGCCTCGAAATTAACCTCCGGCTCGACCTTTGCGTTGGTCGACTCGGTTGTGGTCAGATCGCCGATCGTCGCCTCGCCCGCGCGGATCGGCAGCTTGCCTCGTGTGAGGTTCCGCGCGAAATAGAACACCGCAACGAGTACCACGGCGGAGATGATCCACACCCACGCCGAACTCCGCCTCTCCCGTCTGATTGCCATCGTTGGACCAAGTCAGTATATAAGACACGATTGGTTGAGGTTAGGGTTCAGAGAATGCGCCAACCCGGCGGAGCTCCGTGCCTTCCGGCTTCCTGCCGGGTATCGATCTCCCGAGGCGCCCATCGCGGCCTTCCTGCGCGAAGCTCTGGAATCGAAGCATGGCAACGGCACCCCATTACAGCGCCCTGCGGCCCTGGGTCCTAGAATTGGGGTATGGGAACAGCACCTCGTTATACAGAAGAACACGCTAAAGCCGGCCTGGACTTCGATTTCCCGGCAATCGAGACATGGCAGAATCAGTTTCCCGGTTATGAGATTCTCATCGACGATCCGGAGTTCACGTCGGTATGCCCGAAGACGGGGCTTCCCGATTTCGGGGTGATTACCCTCCGCTACATGCCCCGCGAACAGTGCCTTGAGCTGAAATCGTGGAAAGAGTATCTCTTTTGCTACCGGAATCTGGGAATATTCCAGGAAAATGCCGTGAATCAGATCCTTGAGGATGTGGTTCGGGCGTGCGACCCGGTCTGGGCTGTCGTGAAAGGCGAATTTCGCCCCCGCGGCGGAATTTCCTCCACCATTGAAGCTCGATGGCCCCGCCCTGTCGTCGGAAAGATTTGACGCGATTCCGGATCGTGGCAGCCCGCAGCCCGCGTTCGCCGCAAAACCCGACATTATTGTTCGTTGAGCAGCCCCGTGCCGAAGTTTCCATTACAGGGCCCTCCCTGGATCTGCCAGCTGGAGATGGTCAGCTGCGTGGCGGCGCTGTTGAATGTGCCTGAAGCGTTAATCGTCGCGGTGCTGCCCGCGTCGGCATAGGTCATCGACAGGCTGCTGCCGGTCACGACCGACTGGGTCAGGGTGGGCTGTTGCACAAAACAGGTGTTGGGTGGGAACGTAGCAGTTCCCGAAAGAGTAAACTGCCCGTCGGCATTGGGCTGGGTCGTCTGCTCGAGAAAGGCAGAAACCGCCAGCAGATTGCCGTCCGCGTCGATGAAATTTCCTGTGTAGGTGCCGCCGATCGGCGAGTACTGTATAGCCGTCACCGCCTTCGTGCCAAGGCTGGCGCACTGGCCACCGGAGAAAGTCAGGGTGGTTCCGGCCATCCCGCTGCTGTCGGCTGCCAGCTGGCCCCGCAGCGTTACTGTGCTGCCGTTGAGCGGAGAGGAAACCAGCGTCATCTGGTTGGTGGCCGAGACGGATCCGGTCAGCAGAATATCGGTGGCCGGGCTGATGCAGGCAACGCCGTGCAGCCGGCCCACGGCGCTGACCGTTTCGTACGATCCCTGTGTAAACCCGAGATTCAGATCCAGCTGCTGGTTTGCGGCCGTGAACGCCCAGTTGCCGGCAACGGAGCTTCCGATCTGAAGGGGTGGATTCTTCACGCCGCATCCGGTTACCGAGAGAACCAGGGCGAGAGAAGAAGCAAGGCAGAGTTTTCGCATGGCTGGCCCTTGAGCAATGGGGAGTTACTCGAACGATAACCCGAGTCACGCACCAGGGGCAGTCCCCGAAAGTGGGATTACCCCCGTGACTTCGGCAAGGGCAATGCGAGGGATCGGTCGCGAATGTGTGAGTGTCAGGCCCCGCCTGCGAAGGCTACTGGGGCGGCCCCTGCTGCTGTTGTTGCTGGCGGAGCTGTTGCAGTTCCTGGAGGATCTGCGCCGGGGTCTTCACGGCGCCGGGCTGGGGCGGTGGCGTCTGCGCCTCCGGAGCATAGTGCTGCTGCGGGAAGGGGAGATTCGTCGTGGGCTGGGGATTATCGTCTTCTTCGTTGTCCGCCTGTGACTGCTGATCGGCCTGGCTCGCCTGTGCAGCAGGGGGCGGAGCATTGCTGCGCGCCGTCAGGATGATCTCGCGGGGCGCGCCCCTTTGCGTGACACCCAGCATCATGACGTTGTAGCCGGCGTCATCCAGCAGGGACGAGAGCACATCCATGGGGGTTCCTGGACCATAGATGCCGAAGACGCGCTGGTCGTGACTGAGGCCGTCGATCGTCATGCCGGTGGAGGATGCCAGGCGGTCAAGGATCTGCGAAAGGCTCGAATTCTTGGCTTCGACGGCAAGCCGGCCGCCGGAGAACGTGAAGGTGGCCGGCTGGGGCGGCTTGTCCAGCAGGGATGGAGCCCTCTCCTGCCGCGGAGGCATGGGCGGAGGCGCCTGCGCGTGCGCGGCGACGGGCGCGCCGGTCTTGATCTGGGCCTGCGGACTTTGCACCTGCGCTGCGGGTGCTTTCCCCTGCTGTTCTGTTGCAGCGGGCTGCACCGTCTGGCCGGCACCGGGGAAATGAACGCGGCGGCCGCTGGGCATCGTACCGGGATCCCGCATGACCTGCGCCGAGCACGAAGCCGCAAAAAGAGCAGCGGCCGCCCAGGTAAGGCATCGGGAAAGGTAGCTGGACAGCATCGAAGTCCTGAGTACGGTTGGAGTGATCCGGGGGAACCGGAGTCACCGTCTCTGTGTACTAGACTAGCAGTGATCCGGTTTCGCTCGCACCTGTACGGAAAGGGTAAAGGTTTTCGATGCGCCGTCTTCTGAGAGTTCTTGCCGGAGTGCTGCCCCTGGCGGTGGCTCTTCCGGTATTCGGCGTCAACTGCACTACCCAGTCACAGATGAACCAGGCTCAGCGAACTGCCCTGGAACAGGCTGCCCGCCTGCTGGCTACCAATGTTCAGGCGGGCAATGTCAGCGCCGTGCGGGAGCAGACCATCGCCGCGGTCGGGGCTCAGTTCGGCGGAATCGCCACCTCGATCCAGTCTGTCGATGCTTCGATCCAGCGTGCGGCGATCACAGTGAACACCATCTACCTGCTGGATGCGACCGACCTGAAATCGCCCGCGGATACCCAGTTCTTCTGTGGGATCGCCGGATCGCCGCTGACCGTGGTGGTATCCATTCCCAATCTCCCGCCAGGCCGCTATGCCCTGGCGATTGTGCATGCGACCGGTGTGAAGAATCCGCAGCAACTCACCATGGTGCTTTCCAACGACCCTGTCGGAAGCTCCTCCTGGAAGCTGGCAGGATTCTTTGTGAAGCCGATGACCGTGGCTGGACACGACGGTCTGTGGTTCTGGCAGCAGGCGCGGCAGTACGCGGCCAGGAAGCAGCAGTGGGGCGCGTGGCTCTACTATCAGACGGCGCTGCTGCTGCTGCAGCCGGTGGATTTTCTTACCAGCCCAAACCTGCAGAAACTGAATAAGGAAGCCGACCAGGCGCGGCCTGATACCCTGCCCGGTACGGAGCCGATGCGGATCACCTTCAATGGACAGGTGCTGAATGTCACTCAGGTTCATACCGGCGAATTTGGCGGGCAGCTGGATCTGATTGTCGACTATGAAGGTACGCCCACCCCCGATCCGGTGGCGGCGCGGGCTCAGGTGACCGCGGTCATGCGGACGCTGCTCGAGCAGCACCCTGAGCTGCACGACGCGTTCCACGGGATCTGGGTCCACGCCTCGGCTCCGAACCGGCCGAACTGGTTTGCGCTCGAATTGCCCATGGAACAGATTGAGGCCTCGTTCCCTGCCCCCGAGCAACTGAAAAAACGAGGCTGAAACCAGGAACGGATTTGATAAACCGAAAGCGCTGAGGCATGGCCAGTCCAATGGAGAAGACTCTGAGTGAAGTAATTGAGCAGCGGAGGGCGACGCCGAGCTTCGACGGCACGCCTGTTGCGGATGCTGATTTGAAGAAAATCCTGGAAGCGGGGCTCAAAGCTCCGAGCGGATACAACCTGCAGCCCTGGCGATTTGTGGTGGTGCGCACGCCGGAGCAGCGCCGCCGCCTGCGCGCGGCCAGCTTCAATCAGGCCAAGGTCGAGGAGGCCTCGGTGGTGGTCGTCGCCTGCGGCGATAAGGATGGCTGGCGAACCGACCTGGACGAGATGATTCGCATGGGCCGCCAGGGTGGCATGACCGAGAACTACGCAGAGCAGGCGCGGGTGAATATCCCGGAGTATCTCGGCAACCACCCCAACCTGACCGCCTGGCTGAACCGCCACGTCATGATCGCCTTCACCAGCATGATGCTCATGGCCGAGGTGCTGGGGTACGATACCGCTCCCATGGAGGGTTATGAGGCAGACAAAGTCTGCGAGGTGCTGCGCCTGCCCCTGAGCTATGAAGTAGTGGCGCTGCTGGGCATCGGTCACCTCAAGGGGCAGGACAAGTTTGACGGCGGCCGCTTCAGCATGGCGCGAACCGTCTTCGATGGCGAGTACGGCAAGCCGATCAATCTCTGAGGGTGAACGCGTGCTGATGGCTCCGGCCCCGGGTTGCGATGCGGCGTGAATACCCTGATGCTCCGATTGCGGGCGTCGGAGCGGTGATCGTGCGGGACGGCCTGGTGCTCCTGATCCGCCGTGGACAGGAGCCCCTGAAAGGCGAATGGTCGCTGCCCGGCGGCGCGGTGGAACTAGGCGAAACTCTCGAAGAGGCGATCCGCCGCGAGGTGCTGGAAGAGACAGGCCTGGTGATTGAACCGCTGCGGATGATCGAGACCCTCGATCGCATTTCCCGGGATGCAGCCGGGCGGGTTCGGTACCATTATGTGCTGGTGGATTTCCTTTGCCGGGTCAGGGGTGGCTCGCTTGCCTGTGCAACGGATGCTGTCGGGGCACGCTGGGCTGGACCAGACGAACTGGATGGGCTGACGCCGCTGACGGTCCAGGTGATCCAAAAGGCGGTACGGATGGCGGCGGGCGCCATCTAACTCGAAGAGAGCGAGCGAACCAGGGGATGGGTACTATCGCAGCAGCTCCGCGCCGGCGTTTGCAGACGGGCCGACGCATCGTTGGCGGAATACTGCTGGCTCTGATCCCGGTCGTGTTCGGTGTGCTGGTGTTCGCCGTCCTGCGGCCCCTCACGCTCATTTGGATGGCCGCCGAGACACGGCTCTTCTTTGCCGGCATTCACAGCGAATACACCAGGATTTCCTGCGCAGACCTTCACAACGTTCGGGTGCACTATTACGTGGGAGGCTCCGGAAACCCGGTTGTGCTGGTGCACGGGCTTGGCGGCCGCGCCGATGACTGGGCCGGCCTCATGCCCCGCATCTCGCGGCGTCATCGTGTCTATGCGCCCGATCTGCCGGGGTATGGACGCTCGGACTGGCCGCGCGATGCGACCTACTCCATCAGCGAGCAGGCCGCCGCCGTCGAAGCCTTCATGGACAACCGGCACCTGAACCGCGTCGATCTGGGCGGCTGGTCCATGGGCGGGTGGGTCGCGATGAAGGTGGCGCTCGACCAGCCCCAGCGCATCCGGCGGCTGATGATCTTCGACAGCGCCGGAATCCGCTTCATCGTGAACTGGGATCCTTCACTCTTCGAGCCCGATACGCCGGAGAAGCTGCGGAAGCTCAACGATCTGCTCATGCCGACGCCTCCGCCGCGCGTGCCCGGGTTCATTGCCCGCCATATCTTCCAGTATGTGGGCCGGCATGGATGGGTGGTACGGCGCAATATGGACTCCATGCTGACCGGCAAGGACCTCCTGGACGGCAGGCTGGGCGAGTTGAAGATGCCGATGCTGATCGTGTGGGGCAAACAGGATCACCTGATCCCCTGGACGGTCGGCGAGGAGATTCATCAGGATGTGCCGCAGTCGGAACTGGAGATCTTCGACGGCTGCGGGCATCTCGCGCCGGGTCAGTGCGCTGGCCGCATCGGGCCGGTGGTCGAGGGCTTCCTGGACGAGCCCTCGCCGATCCCCGGCATCTCCGCTGAAATCGGCCGGTAGCGCTCAGCGGGGCGGATGGACCTGCCGCATCTGCTGCCGCAGTTCGCCACAGAAGGTCCGGTAGCGGCGCACGAAGCGGAAGTCGGTGAAGAGCGTGGCCGCCGCAAGGAGCAGGCAGGCGAAAAGAAACCAGCGGCTGGCGCGGCCCTGATAGCGGCTGATCTGGCGAAAACAGACGGAGATGATGAACGCCGCCAGCGTGGCCAGCACCGTCAGCGGAGCCAGGTCGTCGCAGTGAATTGCCGCCGATCCGGCCATCATCCATGCCGACGCTCCGGCCGTTGCCAGGGCCAGCGCGCCGGTCAGCAGAATGCGGGCAGCAAATCCCGTTGCCGTGTTTCGTCTTTCCCGGGCTCTTCGCGGCGAGCCCTGCTTTCGCCCGTTCAAATGCCGCCCTTGCCAATGTCCATACTCGCGGGAAGCGGGTTGCGCTCGTCGATGTAACGCTCGATGGTTTCTGTGAGGATTCCTTTGGCGTCGAGGATGAACTCGATGGCGTCGCGGGCGGCTCCCTGGCCGCCTTCATGCGGGGTAACGTAGTGGGCTTCGTCCTTTACGTTTTGGCGGGCATTGGCAACAGCCACGGCGAATCCGCAGACCCGCATGACCGGCAGGTCGATGACATCATCGCCGACGTAGGCGATCTCTTCGAGAGAGAGGTTTTCCTTCGCCATGATCTCCCGGACGGAGTGCATCTTGTAAGCCTGGCCCATGTAGACATACTCAAGGCGCAGATCCCGCGCGCGCAGCGCTACTGTCTCCGAGATGCGCTTGGTGATAATGGCGCATTTCATCCCGCCGAGCCGGGCCAGCGAGATGCCGGTGCCGTCGTGGGCATTGAAGCCCTTGGCTTCGACCATGCTCGCAGAGGAGAGGGCGTAGCCGCCTTTGCTCTCCATCTGCGCCGCGTGATCGCCGGTGGTCTGACTCGGAGCGGGAGCGGGAAAGATCCAGATGCCGCCGTCGGTGAGCACACCATCGACGTCGAAGATGATCAGCTTAATGCGGCGGGCGCGTTCCTCCGCGGTCGGAGCGGGCGATGAGGGCATATGAACGCATTGTATCGGGCAGCGGCCCGCTTCTTGCCGGAGCCGGCGAAACTGGTCATTGGCCGGGTGCAGCTTAATCTCCGTCAGCCCCGAGCCCCTTGCGGTTCCTTTCCCCGGGGGGTACTTCTGTCACGATGTGCGGTTACGGTCGACCATGCGCCGAGGCCGATTCAGTGGTCCCTGGAGAGTCTGCGGGGGCAACATCGACGTCAGGCTGCTCTCAATGATCACTGCGCGGGCCGGGCGAAGGATGGGTGGCGGACGCCGGGGCGGATCCATCTGACCGCTCGGGCAGAAGTACTGCAACCGCTGACCGGATTCATCGTCACTCTGCGGCGAATCTTCTGCGGACGGCGCAGGGCCGGGCATACTGATGACGAGAGCCGGGGGAATACCGTCTTCAATTTCGCCCTGAGAGCCGGGTCCCGGCGCAAGTCGAAGAGATGAAGCGGGCCCGGAGCGAGGCCGCATACCGGCTGAGCATATTGAATGAAAGGAAGCGGTGTAGGGTATAGGGTGACAGTTTGCGGGGCAGGGAAGTCCATGGCTTTGCGACTGCTGGAGAAAGATCCCGGAGAACCATGGCGGACCAGCTTTATTTGAGCCTGTGGTACCCGAATTTCCGGCTGGAGTCGTTGCCGGGAGCACTGGAAAAGGTGATGGAGCAGTTTGCCGCAGTGGGCGGCTCGTCGCGGGTATCGGCGGCGACGGCTTATCCTTTGTCCTGGAATGAGACCCCGGCGTACCAGCGCATCTATCGCGGCGAGCCGGACGACGAAGAGGCGACCCCGCGCGCGGCCATTGCCGCTGCGATGGAGGGCCTGCACGACGACTATGCCTGGGAATTCGAACTGATCTGGGAGTTGTGGGTTCCGGAGCAGGCGGCGGGCTTCGACGTGATGTGGCGTCAGGAGCCGCGGGTGGTCCGGGTGGTCGGTTTCGGGCCCGAATTCGATGCAGGGGCCTACGAGACGAACGGCCACATCCGCATCGACTTTGGCCCGGATACGCCCTTTCTCTACGAAGACATGGATCTGGACGAAGATGCGGTCCGGAGGGTGAAGCAGAATGTGCAGCGCCTGGTGGAATTTACCAATGGAATCCAGAAGAATGGCGGTATATCGACCCGGCTGCTCTGGTCGGAATCGGGGGAAAGCCTTGCTCGCAAGCTGATCGATCGCCTGCAGCAGGTGAACTGAGGCGGGCTGCCATCGGCGGCACCATGACTTCGGGGACCCGGAGAAGGAAATTAAAGCTGCTCCTGCCGCGACAGATTCGGCGCATACTACGTCTAACAGCAGGAGGGTACGTTCGCCCTGCTTCGCTTCAAAGGAGGGTTCCGATGCCCACCCCCAAAGCTCCCTTTAATCTTTTGATCTGCGCCACGCTGGCGCTGTCCGGCGCTGGTCTTTATGCGCAGGGCCCGAGCGGTCAGGCTCCGTCTGCGAACGGAACGGCGCAGTCGGGCTCGCAGACAGCGGCGCAAAGCACCCAGGCGGCTGAGGATTGTGAGGGCCCGGTTCTGCACCGGCCAGCCAGCATGGGCGGCGACGTGTGCGCACCCATCAGGGTTCCCGGGTCTTCGGCGAAGATTCCCAGCGCGAACGATATGGCCGGTAATCAGCCCTTCAGCGACCCTAACATAAACCCGTTCAAACAGGAGCAACCGCTGAAAAACGGCATGATGCCGGGGGTCAGACCGGGCAGCATCGACGACGTGAATGCCGTGGGAACCAGGAACATCGGTGGACGCGGGATGGGGAACTGGTACTCCACGGAGTCCGAGATCCGAATGGGCAAGCAGTACGCGGACGAGATTGAGAAGAGCACGAAGTTCATTACCGACCCGGTGGTGACGGAGTACGTCAACCGGATCGGGCAGAACATCGTGAAGAATTCAGACTGCAAAGTACCGTTCACGATTAAGGTGATCGATACCGACGAGATCAACGCCATGGCGCTGCCGGGCGGGTTCTTCTACGTCAATTCCGGGCTGATTCTGGCCGCGGACGAGGAAGCGGAGCTGGCCGGCGTGATGGCGCACGAGACGGCGCACGTCTGCGCGCACCATGCGGCGCGGGAAATGACGCGCGCCAACTATGCCCAGATCGGCATGGTCCCGCTGATCATGATGACCGGCTACAGCTGGACGGGCTACGGAATCTACGAAGCGGCGCAGCTGATGATTCCGATCACCTTCCTCGAGTTCTCCCGTGAGTTTGAGGCGCAGGCCGACTTCCTGGGCGTGCAGTACATGTACCGGGCGGGGTACGATCCGCAGGCCTTTGTGAGCTTCTTCGAGAAGATCGAGAATCTGGAGAAGCAGAAGCCCGGGATTGTCGCCAAGGTGTTCGAGAACCATCCGCAGACTCCGGACCGCATTCAGGCAACGGAGAAGGAGATTGCGACCATCCTGCCGCCGCGCGACGAATACCTGGTGACCACCTCGGAATTCAACGACGTGAAAGCGAGGCTGGCGCGGATCGAGAACAAGCGGCGGCTGATCCAGAACAAGCAGGGCAGGCCGACGCTGCGCCGGGCGAGTACCTCGGCGGATGACAGCGGCAGTGACCAGCCGACGCTGCATCGCCGCGACGACTCGAACAGCAATTGAAAGGCAGCCGGGACTCGACCCGAGTCCCGGCTCTTTTTGTGTTCGGAATCGATCCTTCTCCCACAAAACGGGCATTACCCGTGCCCGGTTTGTGGTTGTTCATTGTCTCCGCGGAATGACAGAATGTGGACGAATCCCCGCATGGAAGGCTCCGTTCAGGGATGTGCGTATGAAGAAAGTTCTGCTTTGGACATTACTGATCGTCGGCACCTTGTTTCTGACAAAGTATGCGAACGATGCGACGCAGGATGTCCAGCCACATGGAGCAACTTTTCGGCTGACCAGGCAGAGAGTGGTTTCGTGCGGAAGCGGGGAGATCGTACTTTCCGGTCCGGATGGGCCGACGCGGCTGCTGATGGACGAAACCTGGCCGTCCTGCTCGACCTTCGAGGCTGGCCAGTCTTACGATCTGTGGCTGGCGCGCGGGGGCAAAACGGGGTTCATCACATCCGAGAAGTCGCCCTGGTGGCGGACCCTGCGATAGACTGGTCCGTCTGAATCACACCAGCAAAAGGACAATCGAATGCAGTATCGCGCTCTGGGAAAGACCGGTTTTCCGGTCAGCGACGTGGCCCTCGGGCTCTGGGGCATGAGCGGATGGAGCGGTTCGGATGACGCCGAATCCCTTCAGGCTCTGCAGCTTGCCGTGGATCTGGGATGCAACTTCTTCGACACGGCATGGGCTTACGGAGACGGCAAAAGCGACAGCTTCCTGGGGAAGACTCTCGCGGCCAATCGCGACAAGCGGCTGTATGCGGCCTCGAAGATTCCGCCGAAGAACGGGCGTTGGCCAGCACGTCCTCAGTACGACTACAACGAGGTGTTTCCGGCGGAGCATGTTTTCGGGCATGCCGATAAGATCCGGCACGCGCTGGGAACGGACACCATCGATCTGCTGCAGTTCCACGTATGGGACGACTCGTGGACGGACCGGCCGGAATTCCGGAACACGGTCGAAAAGCTGAAGCGCGACGGCATCGTGCGGGCCTTCGGGCTGAGCGTGAACCGCTGGGAGCCGGAGAACGGGATCAGGGCGATCCGGACGGGGCTGGTAGACGCGGTGCAGGTGATCTACAACGTCTTCGACCAGAATCCCGAGGATGAGCTGTTTCCGGTGTGCGCGGAGCTGAACGTCGGGGTGATCGCCCGGGTGCCCCTGGATGAAGGCTCGCTCGGCGGGAAGATGACGCGGGAAACGACCTTTCCCGACGGCGACTGGCGGAAGGGGTACTTCAATCCGGAGAACCTGCGCCGGACGATGGACCGCGTGGACCGGCTGCGGGAGGATTTGCCGGCGGGGATGAGCCTGCCGGAGATGGCGATCCGATACATCCTGGCGAATCCGGTGGTGAGCACCATCATCGTCGGCATGCGGAAGTCGGAGCATGTGCGGGGGAATCTGGCTCTGAGCGATGCGGGCGGGCTGGATGCCGGGCTGATGGAGACGCTGAGAAAGCACCGCTGGGTGCGGAAGCCGGCTCCGTGGTCGGACTAGGCAGCGGGGGCGGGTCCGGTCCCGCCTTTTTCCTTCGCAAACTGCGTATCTGTGGAAACCAAAGGACTTAGCCAGGACGCTTTGCGTAAGTGTGGCAAGCAGGTCATTTACGCATGGCCGAGCCGCCAGATGATTGAAAAGACGATGCCTGATCTGCGCCGCAAGGCGGCCCGATGGAGTGGCGCGGCAGGGATCTCAAAGAACGATTGACGCGGGGAGCAACGTTTCCCCAGTCCCGGCCTGAGCCGGAGCACCAAAAGAAAAAGCTCTGTCGCGCTGAACAGAGCTTTCCTCCCTTTCAGGGTAGGTTTGAGCACGGAGCCGGGGCAAGCCGAATCGCAGGCCAGGACGGTACGAAGGTAAGTCGCACGATCAGGAAGCGGCGCCTGTTTCCGTCAGGACTTTCACGCCATAGGGAGGCAGTTCGAGAGATCCGCTGACGGATGCGCCGCCGGAGAATTCGCGATACGTGCCGCTGATCTGGACGGTCTGGGCTTTGCCGGTGTGATTGAGCAGGTAGGTCCAGGTCTGCCGCGCGGATCCGCGGCGGGTCATTTCGACGCCCGGGGCGAGCTGATGTTTCGGCTGGATTCCGGCTGGCCCCAGCAGGGACAGCAGGACGCGGGCCAGATCCGCGGCTTCCAGACTGCAGCCGACGTAGATGGCGCGGCCGCTTCCGTACCGATTCGACGTGATGGCGGTCTGGCCTGCGTAGCGGCCGTCGGCGTAGGTGGCGAGGGATTCGGCAGAGGACGGCGTCAGGATATCGGCCCAGGTGCGGCACTGCGCTTCGGCTCCGGCCAGCATGCCGGAGAAGCTGACGCTGTGGCCCTGATTGTAGATCGGCTCGTAGTCGAAGAGTTCGCAGCCCATCACATCGCGCAGAAGGCCGGGGAGGGGCGTGGTGACGATGCGGCTGTATTCGTCCTTCACGCCGAGGCGGAAGCCGGCGATGAAGGTGCCGCCCTGGTGCACGAAGCTGCGGATCTGGTCCGCCTGCTGCGGCGTCACGATGTACATGGCGGGGGCGCAGAGGACTTTATAGCGGGTGAGGTCCTGCTTCGCGTCCACGAGATCGATGCCCGCCTGCGAGGCGCCGAGCGAACCGTACCAGGAGAGCAGTTCGGAGACGTACCTGACCTGAGGCTGACCGGGCTGGATGGTGAAGGCCCAGTCGGATTCCGAGTCGTAGCAGAGGGCGATTTCTGCCCTGTAGGGCGCGTGCAGGGCAGCGCCGAGGGCCTTCAGTTCGCGAATCGTGGTGCAGATTTCATCGAAGCCCGGACTGTGGGAGCGGTCGTGGCGCAGCATGCCGTGCCAGTATTCCTCCGCGCCGAAGGTGGCGGTGTCCCAGCGAAAGTAGTTGATGCCCATGGCTCCGTGGGCGACGGCCTGCCAGGACCACAGGCGCAGCTGGCCGGGCTCGGGCTGCGGTGAGAAGGTGGGCTGTCCGGCTTTGCCTGACTGCTCCTCCATAACCAGGAACGGCTCGCCGTTCTTTGCGCTGCGCATGAAATCGTGAGCGAAGGAGACCGGGGTAGAAACAGCCTCCGGCGTTGGCGTTCCGTGCTCGGCGAGACGGAGAGCGAAGAAGCCGGGGTAGTTGTCGTGAGCGACGAAATCGAGGTTGCGGTAGAGGTCGCGCAGATTGATGACGTCCACCAGGCCGCCGACGTTATTGGTCGTGATGAGCTGGCCGGGACAGATCCTGCGGAGAACGGCGAGCTGCTCCTCGAGGAAAGCGACATTCGCCGCGCTCTGATAGCGGTCGTAGTCCAGAGCTAATCCGGGATTGGGCGGCGCTCCGCTGGGAAGCGGGACAGGGATTTGGGAGAAGTCGGTGTAGGTGTTGCTCCAGAAGACGGTGCCCCATTTCTCGTTGAGGCTGGCGAGCGACTGATAGCGGCTAAGCAGCCACTCCTGAAACCCGGTGCGGCAGTATGGGCAGTAGCAGCGGGAGCTCCGGCCGAGGGTCAGCTCGTTGTCGATCTGCCATCCGATGACGCCGGGAGCATGCCCGACGGCCTGGGCCATTTTGGTGGCGATGCCCACGGACAGCCTGCGGTAGGTGGCATTCGTAGGGCAGGTGAAGCGCCGGGCGCCGGGGCTGAGCTTCATGCCATGGTCGTCGACCATGAGGATTTCCGGGTATTTCTGAGTCAGCCAGGGCGGTGGCGCAGCGGAAGGCGTGCCGAGAATCACCGCGATGTCGTGGCTGTGCAGGATGGCGATACTGCGCAGCAGCCAGTCGAAGTCGTAGGTTCCTTCACGCGGCTCCATCAGGCCCCAGGCAAATTCGGCGATGCGGACGTTGGTGATGCCGGCGGCGGCCATCTGGGAGGCGTCCTCTTCCCAGAGGCGCTCAGGAGTCTGGTCGGGATAGTAGTCGACGCCGAAGAGAAGTTGCTTCGGCGAGGCGCCGGTGTCGGGGTCGAGCGCGGCCCGGGCGCCTGCGGCCAGCGCGTGGAGATCCGCTGAAGCCATGGCCGAAGCAAGGACTGCGCTGGTGGTCACCATGAAGTCGCGACGATTCATCCTGTCTCTCCCTCGCAACCTTATACACGAGGGGCCGTGCGGCGAAGGCGATCGGAACAGCAGGACAGAAAAAAGGCGGCTGAGCGAATCACCGACAAGACACCAGTCGAAACCGACGGCCTTCAGAGGCCGCGGAGCGGCTTCGGATAGGCAGGCCAGTGCGCGACGAGGCGGCTGAGAATCGCCGCGGATCCTGCCGCGCTCAGCGCGAAGGGGAGAACGACGGCGAGCGGGAACCAGTGGCCGGGGTGCAGCAGCAGCGGATACATCGCGAGCGCGACTCCAGGCGGATGATAGGCGCGGGCGACGTTCAGGACGGCGAAGGCCAGGACCGCGGCAAGGATAGCCATGGCCGAGCCACGGGCCAGGAGACTGAGGAGGGTGCCGACCGCGGCTCCGGTGACGGAGCCCACGACGACCGCCCAGGGTTGTGCAACCGGGGCCTCGGGAAGAACGAGCAGCAGCGTGAGCGTGGCGCCGAAGGGCGGGACCAGGAAGAGGCCGATGCGGTTATGCTCCAGACCGGCCAGCACGCCGAACATGAGCAGGACCCAGAGATACTGCGCCACGTTCAGCCGGGAGGAGGTTCCCCAGGAACGAAGGACGCAGGAGCAGAGATTCCGCATACATTCATTCGATTCAGGCAAGGGTCGGTTGGCTTCGCTGCCGGGCCGGGAACGGGTCGGAGCGATGGTTCATTCAGGGGGTTGTGCTTGCAGGTACAGTCGATGCACTGATGCACGGCGCAAGTACCGCAGACAGCCGTGAGCCTGCTGGCAATGGCCTTTCGGGCGCGATGAAGCCGCACGCTGGCGTTGTTGGCGGTCATGCTGTGCGCCCTGGCGAAGGACTCCACCGACTGGCCGCCGAGGTCCACCTGCTCGATAGCGGCGCGGTACTCGGGCTTCAGGCCACGAACGACTTCCTGTATGCAGGTACAGGCCTGGGCCTCGAACTCCGGTTCAAAGCCTTCGCTCCAGCCCGCGGTCCACTGGTCCAGGGCCCGGGTATGGGCATCGAGACGCCGGTAGTGATCGGCGACCGCGTTTCTGAGGATGCGGTAGAACCAGGCGACGGCGCTTTCGCTGTCGCGGATCTCGGCTCCGTGTTCGATGGCTTTGAGGTACGCGGCCTGGAGGATGTCCTCCGCGGTGGCCGGATCGGCGACTCTGGGCGCAGGAACTGCAGGAATCTGTTGTGCATCTGGGCAAGGCCGGCCGTGATCCGCCGGGATGTTTTCGCTGGCATCGCTGCATCTCCTGCTGGTGAATCGATGCGCCTGGAGGGGCGGAAGAACCGCCCGCTGCCAGGCAGGATTCCAGCGGGATGGTGTTATGCGACGGGGCAGGTGCAACGGGTGCAGGTGCAGACCGGCTTGCAGGCGCAGATTCCCTTTCCGCAGCTGCAGGCGCCGGGAGCGCACGAGCACCCCTGGGGTGCGGTCTTCTTCTCGGTTTTCGATGCCATGGTGTTTTCTCCTTCTGCGAGGCCGGAGCCTCGCTTCTATCTCTGCTGACGCGGGAGGTCGGGGAATCTTACAGCGGGACCGGAGAGTCCATCACGGTGGGAAAGATGCGGAGGGAATTTGTAACAGATCGCGAGACTTTATCTCGAAACGGCCGTGGCGCAGTCGCGAATCAGGATCCGGATTCGCGATGGATATTGACGTCGCCGATGCCCACGGAAGCTTTGAGGTGAAAACGGCCATTCAAGGAAAAGTCTTCGCTCTGCCCCAGAAAATGGCCGTGAGCGCCCTGGCTCAGGGAATCGCTGATATCGCCGATGCGGGTGTGGGTTTCGACATGGTCATACTCGTCGGGGCCGGCGACCGCGAGCTTGAGATCCCCGATATCGACATGGAGTTCCTTGTTCCCCTGGATGCCGCTGATGGTGAGATCGCCGACACCGAGTTGAACTTTAAGCTCCGTCTGCTGCGGAACGTAGACGACAACCGTGGACCCACCGTAGCAGTCGGCGCAATGGTCGGAGCTTTTGGGCGTGCGGATATCCAGGGTGGCGCGCTCGGCGGCTACCTCGAAGCGCGTGACCCACGAGGCGAGTGTCTGCGGGTCAGCGGGGCGTTCGGTTTCGATCTCGAGACGCACGGCTTTGTTTCCGGACACGGGCTGGATGCGGAGATCACCCACGTTGAGCGTCAGGACCAGGGTTCCGCCGGGGGAGAGCGGCTTTTCGAGGACAAGATGGCCGGGGCTGCTTTCCGCGGGCACTTTTGGGGTCTGGGCGGGCAAAGCGGCGCAGAGGCAAATCGCCAGTGAGGAGGCTGCGAGGAAGGATTTCATGGGGAACCTCTGCGGGGTATACGGGGGAGACGGGGGAGCGGTTCCGTGTCAGGAAGAGGTGGGCGACGGTAGACTGGCGGCGTGACTGCGACGTATCGGGGGCGGCTGGCTCCTTCGCCGACGGGGCTGCTGCACATGGGGCATGCGCGGACGTTCCGGACCGCTTATGAGCGGGCGCGCGAGGCCGGCGGGGTGCTGGTGCTGCGCAATGAGGACCTCGATCCGCAGCGCTCGCGGCGGGAGTTCGTGGATGCTTTTCTCGAGGATCTGGCGTGGCTGGGGATCCGGTGGGACGAAGGGCCGGATGTGGGCGGCCCTTATGGGCCATATTCACAGAGCGAGCGGCGGGGATTTTACCTGGACGTGTGGAAGCGGCTGCTGGCGGGCGGCTTCATTTATCCCTGCACCTGCTCGCGGCGGGAGCTGAGCCGGATCGCGCAGGCTCCGCATGAGGGGGATGAGGGGCCGATGTATCCGGGGACGTGCCGGCCTGTTCCCCAGCTGCCGGGCGGTCCGGAGCCGGCGCGCGAGTCTGTGAGCCCCGCGGGGGTGAACTGGCGGTTTCGGGTCCCGGATGGCGAGGCGGTGACCTTCGAGGACGGGCACTTCGGGCCGCAGCGGTTTGTGGCGGGGCGGGGCTTCGGGGATTTTCTGGTGTGGCGGCGGGATGATGTTCCGGCGTATCAGCTCGCGGTCGTGGCCGATGACGCGGCAATGCGGATCACGGAAGTGGTGCGCGGCGCGGATCTGCTGCTGTCCACGGCGCGGCAGATTCTGCTGTACCGGGCGCTGGGTCTGACGCCCCCGGCGTGGTATCACTGCCCTCTGGTGCTGGATGAGCACGGGGAACGGCTGGCGAAGCGCAGCGATGCGCTGTCGGTGCGGGCGGAAAGACAGGGGACAGGCAACAGGCAATAGGGAACAGGTGAGGAAGAAAGGCCCGGCAGGTGGGGCACACCAATTCTCAGGAAATTCACTGCAGCCGCTGGCCGCAACGATACGCAGGGACAGCACAAGGGCACTGGGCAGAGACGGCACTGGGCGGAAGAATCCGCGGAACCGAGGGGTTCAGGCGGTCTCTTCTTCTTCCTCGCCCTGCAATTCCTCGATGGCCATATCGCGGAACTCGTTGGAATCGAAGACTTCGCCGCAGTCCAGACACTCGACGAATTCGGCATCGTCCTCGCGCGCTACCACGCGAACCTTAGGGTGCTTGCAGACCGTATTCATGGGTTTTGAAGGTGCCAAAGAAAAGAGTATGGGGCAGATTGTATCCGGGAGGGGTGTTCTGTCAACAGCGATCTTGAGTGGTGCTCATGACTGCCTGGTACACTGGTGCCATGCCGGAAGCGGAACGGGTTTCACTCGAAGATGTGCGGCGCGTCGCGGAACTGGGATATCTGGAACTGACGCCGGAGGAAGAGACGCGCATGCAGCGCGATCTGAACGCCATTCTGGATTACGTGGCGCAGCTGGGCGAGCTGGATACGGCCGAGGTGGCGCCGATGGCGCAGGTATCGGAGGTGCTGGCTGCGGACGCCGAGGTGGCGCCGGAGAGGCTTTCCGTGCTGCGCGAGGACGCGGCAGGGCCGTGCCTGGACCGGGAGCGGGTGATGGCGACGGCTCCGGAGACGGATGGCGTGTTTTTCAAGGTTCCGAAGGTGATTGAGCGATGACAACGGTGGCAGCGGCAGAGTCGATCGACAGCATTCGCGCGGCGATTGCGGCCGGCGAGCGGACGGCAACGGCGGTGGCGGAGAGCTGCCTCGATCGCATCGCGCAGGCAGACGCGCAGGTCCATGCGTTTCTGAGTGTGGATCGGGAGTTTGCGCTGGCGCAGGCGCGCAGCATCGACGAGCGTGCCGCGAAGGGCGAGGAGCTGCCGGTGCTGGCGGGCGTGCCCATCGGGATCAAGGACGTTCTGACGCTGGAGGGCTTTCCGGCGACGGCGGGATCGAAGATCCTGGAGGGTTATCGGCCACCCTACACGGCGACGGCGGTGCGGAAGCTGGCCGAGGCGGGCGCGGTGTTCCCCGGAAAGCTGAACTGCGATGAATTCGCGATGGGCTCGTCGAACGAGAACTCCGCGTATGGGCCGGTGCACAATCCGCATGCCCTGGACCGGGTGCCGGGCGGATCGAGCGGCGGGTCGGCCGCGGCGGTGGCCGCGGGGATGGTTCCAGCGACACTGGGCACGGATACCGGGGGATCGATCCGCCAGCCAGCCTCGTTCTGTGGAGTGGTGGGTGTGCTGCCGACCTACGGGCGGGTTTCGCGGTACGGGCTGATTGCGTTTGCCTCTTCGCTGGACCGGGTGGGGCCGTTTGCGGGGAGTGTTCGCGATGCGGCGACGGTGCTGGGGGTGATTGCGGGGCAGGATCCGATGGACGCGACCTCTTCACCGCTGCCGGTGCCGGATTACAAGGCCGATCTGGACAGGGGCGTGAAGGGGATGCGGATCGGCGTGCCGGCGGAGTATTTTGCCGAGGGCCTGGACGCCGAGGTGCGCAGTGCGATTGAGGGTGGCATTGAGAAGCTGCGGGCCGAAGGCGCGGAGATCAAGGCGATTTCGCTGCCGCATACGCAGTATGCGATTCCGGCCTACTACGTGATTGCGACGGCGGAAGCCAGCTCGAATCTGGCGCGCTTCGACGGCGTGCGGTATGGGTTCCGGGCACCGAAGGCGGATACGCTGGCGGCGATGTACCGGCGGACGCGGGATCTGGGCTTTGGCGCGGAGGTGAAGCGGCGGATCCTGCTGGGCACGTACGTGCTGAGTCACGGCTATTACGACGCCTATTACCGCAAGGCGCAGCAGGTGCGGCGGCTGCTGACGGAGGATTTCCTGAAGGCGTTCGGCGAGGTGGATGCGATTGTGACGCCGACCGCGCCGACGCCGGCGTTTCGGATCGGCGAGAAGGCGGACGATCCGGTTTCCATGTATCTGGCGGATATCTACACCGTCACGGCGAGCCTGGCGGGGATCTGCGGCGTGTCGGTTCCGTGCGGGAAGTCGCGGGAGGGGCTGCCGATCGGGATGCAGATCCTGGGGCGGCATTTCGACGAGGGGACGATCTTTCGCGTGGGGCGGGCGGTGGAAAGGCTGTCCGCGTAGCCTGGCTGGGGCGCGGCATGAGAATCCATGGATGACCTTCCTCGCCGCGATGTGACGTGGGTCTTTCTGGGCCCGCAGAGGCTGCGGGCAGGCTGGGCGGTGCTGCTGTTTGCAGGTTTTTGGTGGATGCTGCTGAACGCCACTGGGTTTCTGATCGGCCCGCTTCTTCACATCGATCCCGATGCGCCGCTGACGCCGCTGAGCGCTCTCACGGTGGAGGTGTGGCAGCTTGGTTCGGCAATTGCGGCGACCCTGGTTATGTCGCTGCTCGAACGCAAACCAGCGCTTTCATATGGATATTCCGGAAGGGCAAGGGGCGCGCGCTTCTTCTTCGGGATGGTCTGGGGCTTCGTCGCGATCTCCGTGCTGGTGCTGGCGCTGTGGCGGCTCGGCTATGTTTCATTGGAAAAGCCGGTGGTCGGTGCGGGATACGCGCTGCACCACGCGGCGCTGTGGGGACTGGTCTTTCTCCTGACGGGCTTCTTTGAGGAGTCGCTCTTTCGCGGATATGCGCAGTTCACACTGGCGCGGGGCATTGGCTTCTGGTGGGGCGCGCTGCTGGTCGCGGCGCTGTTTGGAGTTTTCCATCACGCGAACCCGGGCGAGTCGCCGGTAGGGTTGGTGGCGGCGGGCTCAGTGGGTCTGGTCTTCTGCCTGAGCCTCTGGTACACCGGGTCGCTGTGGTGGGCGGTGGGTTTTCATGCGGCGTGGGACTGGGGGCAAACCTTCTTCTATGGGACCGCGGACAGCGGGATGGTGGCTCAGGGTCACTGGCTGCGGGAGCAGCCAGCGGGCGCAGTTCTGTGGAGCGGGGGCTCAACCGGGCCGGAGGGTAGTGTGCTGATTCTGCCTCTGCTGGCGGTCATTGCGCTGGGGATGTGGCTTTGGTGGGGGCGGCGGCTGCGGTCGCCGTTTGCGGGCGGGGCGTGGAGGGCGATGGATCCGCGCGATCCCACCGATTGAGCAACCCGGCAGCACAATAATTGCGGAACAGAACCGCTGTATGCCAATTATTGCCCGAAACTTCCTAATTGCCGAGTGCCCACGCCTCTCCCACCTTTGCGTTGTCATCCCGAAGCGAGCGCCTTGGGCCCCCATCGCAGATGGGTAGGCGAGCGAGGAATCCGCGGTTGCTTTTTGCTTCCCGCGCCCCGAAACTCCCGTATGACCGCACGGCAACGATCGAGGTTTCAGACGGCAAATGCGGAGCCAAGGATGTCGCCGAAGGCGCCAGGCTCGGCTGGTCAGATTTTGTACAGGAGAATTGAACCAGCAGAGGCTTTCCTTCGACCTATAGGCAAATGCCAAATCAAGAAGAGGATCGGCTCCAGTTTGAGTGGCTTGCTCTCCGCTGTCAGGCTGGCGATCCGGACGGATTTGCGGACCTGATCGCGGTCATGGAAAAGCCGCTGCTTTTCTATGCAGCGAGCCTTACCGGGAATCAGGACACAGCGCTCGATGTCCTTCAGGATGTCTGGCTCAAAGTGGTTCGCGGCATCCGAAGGCTGAAAGACCCCAGCTCTATCAAGCCCTGGCTCTACGCGATCACCCACGGCGTCGCTGTCGATCGGATTCGCCGTGACTACAAACGCGATAAGGCTGAGCAATCGCAACTGGACGACGCGCTCAACAATGAAGAGCCGTCCTTCGGCGAAGAAGATGCAACCGCCATTCGGGATGCGCTGAGCCGCCTTGGTGTGAAACACCGTGAAGTTCTTGTTCTCCATTTTCTACGGGACCTTTCTATCCCGGAAATCGCCGGCATCGTCGGCTGCTCGGAGGGCACCGTCAAGTCGCGAATCCACTATGCGAAACGGCAACTGAAACAGATTCTCGAAGGAGAGAAACATGGCACAACCATCAAATGACGTGCGCGAACGCCTGCTTGCGGCATTGCCGCAGCCGGAAAACCTCGCCGCCTATCGTGAACAGACCGCAGCTTTGCTGGCAAAGCATGCGCGAGCCCTTCGCGCGGATAGATTCACGGCAGGCTTCTTCGCCTTCCTCGCCCTTGCCCTGTCGTTTCTCTGGAACCACGGCCCCTGGCAGCCGGGCACAGTGGCCCTTCACGGGCTCCAGGTCGGCATGGCCGTATTGTTCTTCATGGCCATGATTTACATGCTGCGCGGGGAGATCTATACGGTCCAGATCGGCACTCTCAGGGAAATCAAGCAAGTTCAGCTTCAGATTCTCGAATTACAGGCGTCGCTGCGAAAGGAGCCATAGCATAAAACCGTCGCGATCTGCCGTCGGAGCGTGAAGTTTTCGTTTGTTGGTGTAACACCGGCTTTGCGGAAGTTTCGTGCTGCCGGTGCTCAGGCGCTAAAACCCGATCCCTTTGAGTGCTTTTTCCGCACGACTGAGGTCGTTCCCTGTTACAAACTACAACCTTCAGTGCCGTTTTTGCCGAGTGACCGCTCGCCGGGAGTCTCGGCTGCAGGGAGCTCGTATTCACGGTTCTGGGGGTCACCCGTAGCACAAGAAGCCCTGTAGGCCCGCGGATTCGAGCCGTTTAGCGGAGAGCTCCTGTGCCAGGAGCACAACTGAGCCGCGCCCCTTCAAAGGAAGTAGCTTTTCGGCGAGTCGTGAGAAGTGGGCGCTAAAGCCGCCTGGCCCCAGCCATTACCGCTTTTCGATGGGCACGTATTTCACCGGGTATTCGGGGCCGGTGTATTCGGCGCGGGGACGGATGAGGCGGTTGTCGTCGAGCTGCTCGATGACGTGGGCGGCCCATCCGGCGATGCGGCTGATGGCGAAGATCGGCGTGAAGAGGTCAAGATCGATGCCGAGCGTCGTATAGGTCGAGGCCGAGTAGAAGTCGACGTTGGCGTTGAGCTTCTTCTCGTTCCTGACGAACTCCTCGATGCGGCGGGACATCTCAAACCACTTCATGTTGCCGGAGTCGCGGCTGAGCTGCTCGGACATTTTGCGCAGGTGGGTGGCGCGGGGGTCTTCGGTGCGGTAAACGCGATGGCCGAAGCCGAAGACCTTCTTCTTCTGAGCGAGCAGACTGCGGACGTACTCGACGGGATCGCCGCCCTGGTGGGCGATTTCGAAGAGCATCTTCATCACCGCTTCGTTGGCGCCGCCGTGCAGCGGTCCCTTGAGAGCGCCGATGGCGCCGGTGATGGCCGAGTGCATATCGGCCAGGGTGCCGGCGATGACGCGGGCCGCAAAGGTGGAGGCGTTCAGCTCGTGATCGGCGTGGAGGATGAGGGCGATGTCGAAGGTGCGGGTGGCCGCGGGGATGGGCTTTTCGCCGTGCAGCATCCAGAGGAAGTTCGCTGCGTGGCTCAGTGAGGGGTCGGGCTGAACGATGTCCCTGCCCTTGCGGATGCGGTCGAAGGCGGCGACCAGCATGGGCAGCTGTGCGGTGAGCGCGAAGGCCTTGCGGACATTGGAATCGTGGTCGACGGCGTTCTCGGCCGGGTCGTAGAAGCTGAGCGCGGAGACGGCGGTGCGCAGCACCTCCATGGGGGTGGCGCTCTTCGGGAAGGAACGCAGCAGGGAGTAGATTTCGGAGGGAAGCTGCCGGGATTCCGCCAGTTTGCTGCTGAATTCCTGGAGGGCGGAGCGGCCGGGTAATTTGCCGTACCAGAGGAGGCAGGTGGTCTCCTCGAAGCTGGAGTTTTCCGCCAACTCATGGATGTCGATGCCGCGATAGGCAAGTACTCCAGCATAGCCGTCGATCCAGCAGATGCCGGAATTTGCGGCCACTACACCTTCCAGTCCCTTCACCACCGTCGCTGTCGCCATACCGCTGCTCGTTCCTCCAGGTCACTCCGTTAAGGGGATGCGGAGAGCGTGCCGCGCGATGCAGGGCGGCGGAACTCCCACGCGAACAAAAGACCAGAATACCCTTTATAGCTTACGCGAAACGAGGCCAGCCCTCCGCCGCGGAGCGGGACGGCTCCAGGAGGATTACGAAGATCACTGCGGACCAGGGGCCTCAGGCGCCGGCGATTCCGGAGGGGAGAAACGCGAGCAGCGGAAAGACGAAAGATCGATCTGCGGCTGGGCGCCGGTCATCCACTGGCTGAGGACGCGGGCAGTGCCGGGGCCCAGCAGAATGCCGTTTTTGAAGTGGCCGGTGGCGACCCAGCAGTGTTCCTCGGCCGTGTCGATGATCGGCAGGCCGTCCAGGGAGCCGGGGCGGAGTCCGACCCAGCTTTCGGCGATGCGGCCCTCATTCAGCGTGGGCCAGAGATGGGTGGCTTTGCGGAACAGCTCCTGGATGCATTCGGGGTGGATTTTCTTGTCGAAGCCGGCGTCCTCGAGCGTGGGGCCGACGGTGTAGCGGTTCCCGCCGCGGGGAACGATGTAGACATTGGGCGTGCGCAGGACGCACTGCGTCTGCCGCAGGCCAGGAAGCTCGGCGGTGAGCATATGCCCTTTGCGCGGGGCAACGGGAAGTGCGTCGTCGAGCGCGGTGGCCCAGGCTCCGGTAGCGTTGAGAAAGGCGCCTGCGGAGAATGGTCCCGATGCGGTCGCCAGCTCAGCGCCGTGGCGCGTTCCGCGAGCGCCCAGCACAGGCGTGTGCTCGCGCAGGTCGACACCGGCGGCCCGCACGGCTTTGGGGAGCGCCTCGGCCAGATCCCAGGCGTCGAAGCTCCTCTCTTCGAGAAGACAGAAGGTCCATCCGCGGGTGTTAACGCCGGGGGCGAGCTTTTCGATTTCGGTTCTGCTCAGAGCGGAGGCGCCGGGAGGAAGATGCCGGAGGCCCTGGAGGGTCGTGGTGGTGCGGATGGGAATGCCCGCTCCGGAAAGCTGCTCGACGCGCGCCAGGAACTCCGGATAGAGGCTGAGGCTCAGGCGAGCCAGTTCGCGGAGTTGGGGGGGATTTTCGGGGTCGGCCTCAGCAAGCATTCCGGCTGCGGCGCGGGAGGCTTCCGACATGGCTTCGGCACGATCGAAGACCGTAACCTTCTGCCCGGCAGCGGTGAGTTCAAGGGCCGTGGCCAGACCGATGATGCCTCCGCCGGCAATTGCTACGTCCGCAGTGTCCATGGATCGATTTTAGGACTCGGCGAGCCCGCGGAAGGCCTTCGCGGAGGAAGAGTGCTGACGATGGCCGCGGCCGGTGGTTACTTTTGTGGAAGGGCAAAGGCACGCCTGGTTGCGGGAAGGGTCCAGCGGGCCGAATTCCGCGCGGAGCCTGCTCTGTGGTACACGGTTAACCTGAGCAAGGGAGGGGACGACAGCGATGACGAACGGCGATGGGATCCAGGTGGAAGGCATTGCGCAGGTGGCGCTGGCTGTGAGGGATCTGGAGGAGGCCAGGGTGTTCTACCGGGATGTGCTGGGTCTGCGGTTCTCGTTTGAGTCTGGAGCGATGGTGTTCTTCCGGTGCGGTGATGCGCGGGTGCTGCTGGGAGAGTCGGAGCAGCCGGCGACGGGAGAGGGCACGATTGTCTACTTCAGAGTGCCGGATCTGGACGTGAGCTTCGTGGCGCTGCAGCGGCTGGGGGTAGAGATTGTGCAGGAGCCGCATCTGGTCGCACGAATGAAGGGGTACGATCTGTGGCTGGCGTTTGTGAAGGATCCATCGGGGAATACGCTGGGGCTGATGTGCGAACGGCCGAAGAGCGAGGGATCGGAGCCAGTGGTGACGCATTAGAGCAAATCAGGAAAAGCTGTGTCCAGGTCAGACTGATCCATGTGCCGCTGTTCATCGGCGGCACGGCGGTGTGGAGGTCAGTCAACCTGGCTACGCCATTTCCCAACCTGCTCCGGCGCGGCGAGTCATGGTCTTCGAAGCCGCGATCTCGGGCTGTGAATGATCGGAGGCGTCAGGAAAGACCTCTGCGCGGCAGGGAAGAGCGGGACACGGCAAACCCGGTCCCCCTTTTCTTACTGAAGCGGCTCCTCCTGCGAGGGACCCGGAAGGATACCAATGGTGTGCAGCCATATTTCGGCGGTATGCGGCCAGGTGGTAATGGGCAGACTGGTGGGGCGCAGGCCGTAGCCGTGGCCACCGTGGGTGTAGACGTGGAGTTCGGCGGGCACGCCGGCCTTCTTCAGGGCGAGGAAGTAATCGATGACGTTCTCGACGTGGACGGGGTCGTCTTCGGCCTGGACCAGGAAGGTGGGCGGAACGGCGGAGGTGACGGGGATATCGGGGTTGAATTCGAAATTCTTTTCGGCGATGGAGAGATAGCCGGGATAGATGACGAGGGCGAAGTCGGGACGGCAGCTCAGCTGGTCAGCGGCATCGATGGCGGGGTAGAGGCGCTGTTCGAAATGGGTGCTGAGGGCCGCGGCGAGGTGGCCTCCGGCGGAAAATCCGAGAACACCGATGCGGTGCGGGTCAATCTGCCACTCGTCGGCGTGCTGACGCACCAGGCCCATGGCGCGCTGCGCATCCTGAAGGGCGGCGGCGGATTTGGGCCAGGGACCGCTGTCGGGGACCCGGTACTTGAGCAGAACGCAGTTGACGCCAATGGAGTTGAGCCAGTCGCAGACCTCGGTGCCTTCGAGGTCGATGGCCAGGATCTTATAGGCGCCGCCGGGGAAGACGACGACGGCCGCGCCGGTGTTGCGCGCGGCGGGCGCGGCGAAGAGGGTGATGGTGGGAGCGGAGACATCGCCGAGGCGGATGACGGGACGGCCGGCGACGAGATGATCCTGGGAGGTGGTGGTGTCGTGCTCGGGACCGGTGGCGGTCTGCGGTCCGGGCGCTCCGGAGGGCCACAGCAGCAGCCTCGGATCGGAGGCGGGCGGATGCCAGTCGGTTTGTGCGGCGGCGCTGAGGGTGAGCAGAACAGCGAGAGCAAGCAGGGATCGAATCATGCCGGGGCCTCCCCGGCCATGTTAGCCGATCAGCTTACTGCTGCGAGGTGGGGGGACTGCCGGAGGACTGGCCATTGCCGGATCCCTTCGGCTGCGGAGCGGAATTGAGAGGGTTCGGCTGTTCCTGCGAACCGGAGTTGCCGGACTGCTTCTGAACGCTGCCGGAGGCGGGTCGCTGCTGCTGCTGCTGGGGACTTCCGCCTGCTGGCTGGGTTTGCGCGGGCGGTGTGTAGCCGGGATCGCCCGGCCGCTGCTGATCCTTGGGGAAGTTGACCGGAGCCATCGCCGGCCGGGAGTTCTTGTCATTGTCGCTGGGCAGCTTCTCTCCGGGGTTGCGGAGAGTGGGCGGAGCTTTGGGGGCGTTTTCCTCCTGCATATCCGCGGCGCTGCGGTCCCCCATCTCGATCTGGTGTTCGTTGGCAGCGACGACGGGCTGCGTGCCCCAGTAATTGCCCATTTCGTTGGCGGTACGAACCTCAAGCGGCTGGCCGACGCGAGCGAGATCGTCGCGTACGACAAAGTTGCCGACGAAGCGGACGAATTCAACCGGCTGCGGCGCCTGGCCGTAAACCCAGATCTCAAAGGGTTGCCCATCCTTCGATTCGCGGATCTTCTGGATGGGCTGACCCTTGGCGTAACGGACCATGTCGCTGTCCATGCCGATGAGGACGCGGTGCTGCTCGATGGCCTGGCGCAGGAATGTGGGGAGCGATTCGGCATAGGCCGCAGCCTGGGACCTCACGCCAAAGTCGATCATGGGCTTGAGCAGGGACTCCATCTGCTGGCCGGAGATGTCGGGGATGCGGTGCTGGAATGCCACGATGAGGCGAGTGCCAGTCGGGGGCGCGCTATCGGCGAGAAGGGGGTCGGTGTCGTCGTAGGGATCCATGCTGATGGAGATATGGCGCAGGAATCTGTGCTTGTGGTAGGGGCCGCCATTCAAATCGAAGATTACAGTGTTGTCATGAATCCTGACGTTGGTGATGGCCAGGCGATCACCGGGCTTGGCTGCTACCCCCTTGGTGTGCAGTTCATTGACGTATTTGTCACCGGAAGGCTCCATGGTGCCGTTGGCGTGGAGGATCAGGGTGCCGACGGGGAGCGGGCGCATGGCAAAGCCCTGTTCCGACTGCATGAAGCGGATGAGGCGCTCGCGGCCGGCGGCGTTCATGGGTTCGGAAGGGAGCTTGACATTGGTGGCCGGGAACTCGGTGTAATGCTTTTCGACGTGTTCGCTCTCGATGGTGAACACCTGGGCGGATGCGGGAACAACAGAGAGGAGAAGCGGCGCGCAGAGTACCGCCGCAGCGAAGCGACGACCGGAATACACGGACCTAGACATACCGGCCCCCAGGCAGGTCACCCAGACTCCAACAGCATGGCTCCGTTCTCAGGAAATTTCAAGCACGCTCGTCACAGAGCTTTCGACAGGAGTGCTGGCGCGGGAGAAACCGGGAACGCACCCGCTTTCCCCCGGGGGACCAGGGGAACCGAGGCGCAGTTGCCAGCGATAGAATCGCTGGCGCGGAATGGCGCGGCGGAGATGCCCCGGGGAGATCACTCCGGAGCGGGTTCGTGCCGCCGCTCCGGGAGCGCGTTTACTTCCTGCGAACCGGTTTACGGGCCGGGACGGGAACAGCTTTGCGCGCGGGGCGCGAAGCCTTTTCGGTTTCCCGCCGGGGAACGGGGCTGTCCGTCAGACGGTCGCCGAGGACGTGCAGGCGAAGGAAATTCGTCGATCCGGAGCGGGTGCTGGTACCGGCAACGATGCCCACAATCTCCCTGGGTTTGGAGAAGCCGCCCTGCTCGAGAGTCGTTTCGGCGTAGTCGACCATCTGCTCGGCGGTGTGGAGTTTTGGGCATTTGATGGGATGAACACCCCACAGCATCGCCAGGCGGTGAATGACCTGCTCCACGCTGGAAAGGGCAAATATAGGCGGCCTGGGGCGGTATTTCGAGATCTGGCGCGCGGTGGTTCCCGTTTCAGTGAAGACCGCAATGGCGCTGACGTCCAGATCTTCGGCGGCGTGAGCGGCGGATTCGCAGATGGTTTCGGCGATCGAGAGATGCACGCCGCTGGGGCGGGAATCCCAGGAGCGGGTTTCGCGCAGATGCGTCTCGGTTTCGCTGACGATCTTGGCCATCATTTTAAGGGCTTCGACGGGATACTTTCCGGCAGCGGTTTCGGCGGAGAGCATAACGGCATCCGTGCCGTCGTAGATGGCGTTGGCGACGTCGCTGGCCTCGGCGCGGGTGGGGCGGGGGTTTTCGATCATCGACTCCAGCATCTGCGTAGCGGTGATGACCGGCTTGCGGTACTCGGAGGCGCGGCGGATGACGTGCTTCTGGATGGCGGGGACCTTCTCGGGCGGCATCTCCACGCCGAGGTCGCCACGGGCGACCATGACGCCGTCGGCGATGTCGAGGATGGGCTCGAGGTTTTCGATGGCCTGGGGTTTTTCGAGTTTGGCAATGATCCAGGTCTCCACGCCCATGGCCGCAACGCGGAATTTGACGTGGCGGATGTCCTCGGCGGTGCGGACGAAGGAGACAGCGATGGCGTCGACGCCATTCTTCATGGCGAACTCCAGGTCCTCCTCATCCTTTTCGGTGAGGGATGGGACGCGGACGGGGATTCCGGGCAGGTTGATGCCCTTGTGCTCGCCCAGCATGCCACCGTTGATGACTTCGCATTCGACGTCCTCACCGGGGATCTCGATGACGCGCAGCTCGATGAGGCCATCGGAAAGGAGAATCCGGGCTCCGGGCTCGAGATTCTCAGCGAGAGTGGGGAAAGTCGTGGCGATAAGGCTGGAGGTTCCGAGGATATCGCGCGGCGTGACGACGAGGCGCTGACCGGCCTTCAGCTGCACCGGGATGCGGTTCCTGAGGCGGCCGGTGCGGATTTTGGGTCCCTGGAGATCGCCGAGGATGCAGATGGGCTTGCCTTCCTCGCGGGCAACCTTACGGACCATCTCAATCAGCTTGAGCTTCTCCGGATGGGTGCCGTGAGAGAAATTCAGGCGCGCGACATCGAGTCCGGCGCGCAGCAGTTCACGAAATATCGGTTCATGGGACGATGCGGGCCCCAGCGTGGCGACAATCTTGGCGCGTCGCGGGTTTTCGCTCATGAGGCCCGGACCAGACGGCATGAAATTCATCCAACCCCCAGCGTTCTTCTTGTTTGGATTTTGTGTTTCGGGTCAATGCGAAGGAATCACCAAATTGATTTTATCGTGTAGCGGCCCCGGGTTCACGTTCGTTGAGACGAGGCGCCGGTTTGCGGGAATTTATAGAGCTTTGCATCCTGTGGTGGGCCGGGGGGCTGTTCGAGGATGGGCAGGGGGGCCGATTCCGGAAGCGGGAACAACTGCGCGTTGAATTCCGCACCGATGAGCACGCTGAGCGACACCATATAGAGCCAGACGAGGGTGGCGATGCCGGCGCCAAGCGAGCCGTAGACGACGGAGTAGTCCGCGAAGCGCGTGACATACCACCCGTAAAGGAGCGTGGCCAGAAACCAGGTGGCGGTGGCAATCGTGGCCCCGGGCATGGTTTCGCGCCAGCGGCCGCGCACGTAGGCGAATTTGCCGCCGCGGGTGGGGAGCCTTTGCCGCGGGACGCCGAAGTGGTAGATCATGGCGAGCGCCACGACACTGGCAAGGAGTGCGATGCCCCAGCGGATGAGCCGCCACAGGACAATGAGGTAGTGGTGGAGTTCGAGGCCGGAGTGCTCGATCATCCAGTGCTCGATGCCCTGCCCGAAGGCGAGGAAGACCGTTCCGAGGGCCATGGGGACGAGGGTTCCCGGGACAAGAAGAAGCGCCACGATGCGTTCCTGCCAGAAGCCCCAGCGGCCGCGGGGCAGGCGGTAGGCGCGGCGAAATCCCTCCATGAGCGAAAGCAGGACGCCCATGGCCGCGAAGATGCTGACGAAGGTCGAACCCCAGACAATGCGCAGGGAGCGGGCGTGATTGACCATGAAATACATCTGGACCAGCGACATGGTATCCGGCGGCAGGACCTGCTGAAAGGCGGCACGCAGGACGCCGCGCATATCCTCGAACGAGGGCATGATGGCAAACAGCGTGGTGACGACCAGCAGGGCGGGGAAGAGACTGAGAATGGCCGAGTATGCCGCGGCCTTGGCCGTCGACAGCGCACTGTGATCGAAGGCCGACCAGACTGCCCGTTGCAGGTGCCGGAAGACGCGCAGCATAAACCTACACAGTGTACCCGCGGTATGCACTGGCAGGGCAGCGCGGCATCAGCGGTTTCAACCGCATGCAAGCCCGGGCGGGTTAGCCGCGGACCGGCGCTTTCCAGCGATTCAGAAAATCCGTGACGGAGGACGGATCCATCTGGCCCATCCGTTCGAACTCGCCATTGCGCTGGCTGTAAAGGAGCTGTCCGCCGGAACCGAGGACCGCCAGCGCAGGCACGCCCAGCTTGAGCGGGATCCCGTATTGCTGCGCCAGATCGAGGTTGTGATCGTATTCGCCGACGTCGATGTCGACGAGGATGAAGTTGCGGGCCAGCAGCACGGAGTTGGGCGGCTGGTGGAAGTAGTAGTCCAGGATCTCGCAGTCGCTGCACCAGTTTCCGCCAAAGTCGAGGATGACGCGCTTGTGCTGCCGCCTGGCCTGGAGGAGGGCATTGTGGATCTCAGCGCGGGCATCGGCGCTGGCGTCGTAAATCCGATGGGGCTCATAGGGCTGCGCGTCGCCGGCCGAGTTGCAGGCTCCGGCCACAGATGCCAGGAGGGCGAGCGCCAGCAGGCGCACCGAAGAGATGAGGTTTCGTTTCATTCGTGCCGGGACAGGAGGCGAAAGACTTCCCGCCTTTCAGGATGCCACAGGTCGACGCCGAGTCGCAGATTGTTCCGCACGACGAATTTGCGAGCTATAGCAGCGGCGCGCGGGCGATTTCTTCAAGGACACGGAGAGGCGAAACCTCCGGGCGGACCATCGCTTCGGGGAGCACGAGGAAGGTCTGTTCGAGGGCATATTGTCCGGCCAGGACGGCGTGGGGAACGGTATCGGTGTAGACCATCCAGCTGGAGCCGGCGGGGAACTGGAAGGAATACTTCGGGCACTGCGCCTGCCAGGCGGGGTTTTCCTTGAGGAAATTGTGGAAGCGCATCATGAAGTCGTCGTAGGGCGAGCGCTTCAGGGAGGGGATGGCAGATCCAAGGCCGATGGCGCGGGCAGCGCCTTTGCCCATGCGCGAGAAGGGGGAGCCGAGCCGAGGAGCGATCAGCCGGGGAACGAACTGGCGAACGGTCGAGGCAAAGGGGTCGCTGACGATCCAGTCACGGGAGCGCCGGGGGTGGATATTGCTGAAAAAACGCAGGATGCGAGCACCGTGGGTGGGGCGGGTGGGAAAGGCGTCGGTGTGCAGCAGATCGTTACGGCGGCGCAGAGGAAGATCGCGGCCCTGCTCCTCCTGGGGACGGAAGCTTGCGTAGTCGAGCTGCCATCTGTCCTGATAGGGGGAGAGAAAGCGGGCGAGAAAAGCCACGACCGATTGCGAGTAGTGGCGCATGATCCCGTGCAGGCGCGCGACGGCATCCGGGCTGGCAGTCCGGGTATCAACGCCGCTGAGGCGGTCGAGGCCGGGCTTATAGGCGATGTTTTTGTGCAGGGAACTGTCGGTTTGCTGCTGGCCGAGCAGGAAGCCGATGTCATCGGGCGGGAGTGGGACGGGCGTCCGCGGGAAGTAGAGGATGTCCCCGGATTCGAGTTGAGCGCACCAGGCGCGGGCCTGTTCCGGAGAAGGCTCGATCATGCCGGCCGGGACGCTGACGACGGCCATCAGTGGGCTCCGGTCAGTTTGCGCCGCAGCCAGACTCCGGTGAAGAAGACGAGTCCCACGGCCGTCACGGCAACACCGAGCGGAAATGCCACATAAAGATAGGTATCCGCGAAATTGACGGCGTGGTGGCTGAAGGTGTTCCAGAAGAGGAGAGCGACGATGGCCAGGAAGCAACTGGCAAAGAAGGTCAGAAATCCGGAGGCGAGCGCAAGCAGAATGGAGGAAAAGAAACCAAAGTCGCCCAGGGGCAGACCCAGGAGTTTGGCCGGACTTGCACTGGCGGACATACGCAACACCCCACGTCAGCTAGAATACAGACTTATGGCCGGAGCCGCCCAGATCCCGTTGTTCCCCGCCGCAAAAGTCGCCCAGGAGGCAGCTGTCCGCCAGGCGGAGAACGGCCTGTGCTACGCCAGCTTCGGAGAGATCCACCTGACCCAGGAGGAACTGGAGCACATTGTGCAGGCGGTGCCTGCGGTGATTGCGGCTGCGCTGCGGCAGCGGGCCTGGTATTTCGTTCCGCTGGCGATCGGCGAGAGCGACGAGACGGTGGTGGTGGCGCCGGACTATTCGGTCGATCTCGGCGACCGCGCGATTTGCCACCGCAATGTGCGCCTCGGGGGCGCGGAGTGCATCTTCATTTCCACGCGGCTGATGCAGGACCGGTTTGCGCTGGCTTTCGAGTTTCTGATCAACGTCGGGCACCAGTTTGTGGACGCGGTAGGTGTCCCGCAGAGCTTTGCGGATCTGGTGTGGTCGCAGGCGCAGTCGGATGTGCGGGGCGAGACCAGCCATGATGCCTGGGAGAGCCGGCGGCGTGCGACCGACCGCAGCCGCGGCAATGAGATCGACGAGAAGGCCAGGAGCAGCTATTTCGAGTCTGCCTTTGCCGACGCTCTGGCGATTTACATGTTGTCGCTGACCATCGATTTCGATTACGCGGATCTGCGGGAGCGCGAGTATCCGCTGCTGGCGGCGCCGGCACTGGCCGAGCGGCTGCGGCACATTACCGAGCAGTTTCCTCCGAACCCCGGATATGAGTTCGAGATCCGTTACCGGCGGCGGGTGTAGAAATCAGCCCGGCTGCATATGAGTATCATCCTGGGACTGCACTCACGCCGCTGGCTGAAATTGCCTTGCTCTGATTGCGAGATTCGAACTCGCAGAATGCATCAAAGCGCCAAAAGTCCCATTCCGGCCTGAGCAGCAGAATTTGCTTCATGTCTTCAGTGAATCGCAGGTGGTCTCGGAGTGCGAAGGTTCGCCTCAGGATCGAAGCCCGCCGGCTGTCCCACCATCATGTGCATTTCTCACACTCCGGAGAATTGGTCGGGGGAACAGTCAGTATGGAGTGGCCGGCACCGATGCGCTGATCGTGGGTTAGGCTGTGAGTTCAGAAGGACGCACAGTTCAGAGCCACAAGCGGAAGGGAGCCGGTCATGAAGGAAAAGTTACGATTTTTG
>JAJYVF010000037.1 GCA_021792135.1 Acidobacteriota bacterium
ACCACCACCGGAGCCGGCTTCAGCGTCTCCGGCGCCAGTTTTCCGCTTACGCTGAATCCCGGACAAGCGGCCACCCTGACGGTAACGTATGCCCCGACGGCTGCCGGGAACACCACTGGCCAGCTGGTCATCGCCAGCAACTCGACGGCGGGCAGTACGGCGGTCGTCAGCCTGGCCGCGACCGGCGGAGTCCCTGCGCTCAGCGCCTTCTACTGCGCCTCTGCCACTATTAAGGCATCGGCAGCCGACATCTGCACCCTCAAGCTGGCCGCGCCGTCCACCGGCCCGGTCAACGTGACTGTGACCAGCAGCAACAGTGCCGTCGCCATTCCGGCGACCGTCACACTGCCGGCTAATGCCACCGCCGTTCAGTTCACCGCGAACGTTTCCTCCGTCACCACGACAGAGTCGGCGACACTGACTGCCAATGACGGAGGCAGTTCGGTCAGCTATGGCTTGCAGCTCAATGCAGCAACGCGCATTCTGGTTCCGAGCAGCAGCAGCCTTTCCTTCGAGGATGTGGCCACCAACTCGAAGGCCAGCCGTTTTGTGGTTCTTACCTCGACCGGGACTCTGCCCATCACCGTTACCTCAGCGACAGCTGCGGGACCGGGCTTTACCGTATCAGGCTTGAACTCTCCGGTCACTCTGAACCCTGGACAAACCATGATGCTGACGGTGCAATCCCAGCCAACAGCCGCTGGGGTGATGCTTGGTCAGGTAACCATTGCCAGCAACTCGACAGCCAGCAGCACCACAGCGATTGGCCTCAGCGGAACCTCGGTGGTTGGTCCCGGCGGCTCTGGTCCTTCTGCGCCGTTCCCCTACACCGGGAGCCAACTCGAAAACGCGCTGGTACCGGATAACCCTTCGGCGCCTATTACTGGCAGCTTTTTCGGGATGACGATCTACAATCTGGCGCCCAATGGCAATTATGCCGAACCCGGCATGACGCCATTCCCGACCTTCCCCGTTTCAGCGTTGCGTTTCTGGGATGTCTCTTACTGGGCTCTGATGGAACCGTCGGAAGGGACATATGACTGGATCAAGATGGATAAGTCGATCGCCATTGCGGAAGAAAACGGCACGAAAGACTTCATCTTTACCTTCGGGCATGTGCCGGCGTGGGCGTCGACTAATCCGGCGGACCCCTGCACGAATGGTTCGGGCCCTGGCACCTGCAGTCCTCCTAACATGCAGGCGTTCGATACCTTTGTGACGCAGGTTGTTCAGCGTTACTGCGGCGTGGTGAACTACTACGAGCCCTGGAACGAACCGGATAACCCGCAGTTCTGGGACGGAAACAACTCGCAGCTGCTCACGATTGCCAGCGACGTCTACCGGATTGTGAAAGATCCTGCCAATTGTGGATGCAGCAACGGAAAGTGCTCTCCAAACGGGGGAACCAATCCGAACCAGGTGCTGCTGCCACCCGTCAGCAATATTCAATCGACCGGTCTTAGCTGGCTGAATTCCTACCTGGCCGCCGCGGGCTCCCAGTATCCTTATGCGGACATTGCCACTTTCCACGGCTATGCGTTTTCAAACCCGGAGGATATGACCACCGGGCCACAGATGCAGGCGTTCCGGCAGACCCTGGCACAACACGGTCTCTCCGGGGTTCCTATATGGAATACGGAGGCCAGCTGGGAAGGGGATTTCCGCTTGCCGGAGCAGCAACAGGCATCCTGGCTGATGCGGTATCACATGGTGCAGGCGATCAACGGCGTTTCGCGTTTTATCTGGTATGCCTACGACAACTGCAGCTGGGGAACGCTGTGGATGTCGCCCTTCTGTCAGAACCCTCAGGATCCTGTCGGTCAGCCGACGCAGCCTGGTGTGGCCTACGATACGATCGAGAGCTGGATGAAAGGAGCCAATCTGGCTCAGTGCGATGTGTACCAGAATGGACTGTGGGCGTGTGAGTTGCAACGCTCGGAGGGTTACGACGCGTGGATGGTGTGGAGCAGCAAGGGACCGAGTATCCCGCTGTCCGTACCGAGCAGTCTGGGCATGACGGTATACCGGGACTGGCAGAACAACGTCAATTCGCTGTCGGGGCAGATATCCGTGACGCAGATGCCGGTGCTTCTCGAGAACAGCGACCTGTAATCGCGTTGTCCCGCAGGGTGGCGCAGAGGCGAACCTGCCTCTACGCTACCGCCTCGGGTTCGCTCGCCCTGGGCTCTTCAGCGACCGTCGCAGGCGCAAACCGGAGAAGCAAGTCCTCATAGGCCGTGAGGATGATCTCCTGGGTAAACGCTTCGCGATGTCGGTTGCGGCTGAATTCTGCCATGGCGTTCAGCTGTGCGGGATTCTCGCTCAGCGAATTCAGAATCCGATCGATATCCGACGAGGACTGGAAGTACAGCGCGCCTTCTCCCGCAACCCAGCGGGTAAAGCGGTTGTCGTGGGCAATCACGGCATTCCCGGCTGCGAGGGCTTCCACCAGCGACGGATTCGTCCCGCCGACGCGGTGCCCATGGAAGTAGGCGCGCGCGTGGAAGCGCAGGGCCTTGACGATGTCGCGCTCGAACACGGGTCCAAGGAAAAGGACCTGCCGTCCCGCTGCCGCCTCCAGCACGGTCCGCTGATAGCGCGTGCCGTCGGCGGAGTATTTCCCGAGGATCACCAGAGGGACTCCCCGATCGCGGGACGTGTGGCCCTGGACAATCTCGAGGATGGAGTTCTCGGGCTCCGGTCGGGCGATCACAAGGTCGTACTGCCCGCTGCGCAGCCCATACTGCTCAATCAGGCTGAGCGGCGCTGACGTCACAGCATCCGCTCCGTAAGGAATGACGGTGATCTGCTCATGGGAAGTATGCCGCGAGAGATGGCGCCGGATCTCGGGGTGGTCGGCGACAAGATGGTGCGCCGCACGCGCCCCGGCCCACTCGTTCATCCAGAACCAGATGCGCGCCGGCAGCGACCACTTCGCACGCCTCCATTCAATGCCGTCCATATTCATGATGTTCGGGTGGCCGCTTAATCTGTAGGCGAAGTTGAAGACACCGGTGTTATAGCCGAGCGTCAGAATCACACCCTGCTCGCGGCGCGAGTGCATGATTGCCTTCCAGTCGAACTGAATCGTCCCCGCCGGTCCATCTGCCGCAGGAATGTGGATTCGGCGTATCCCGTTCCAGGTATCTTCGCGGACCGGTTCATCCGCCGCAGCCTGGCAGTACACGGTCACGTCGTGGCCGCGCGATCGCAGGAAGAGCGAAAAATCCTGCGCAAAGGTTTCGAATCCGCTGTGCCGGGACGGCACTCCGCGAGTTCCCAGGATCAGAACATGCATAGATCTCACTCCGGGTCTGGACAAGGGTTGTTTCTTGCCGGCTTTCAGGACCTGCCTGGATATCGGAGGGGCTGCCTGGCGGCGAATGCCGTGCTGCTTTATAGGCGAGCTACGCCGCCGCAACCAACTGCTCGATAATTCCGCAAATCTCCTTTTTATAGCGCCGCAGGCTGAAATTTGCGTGTGCGTAGATCGCCGCAGACCGTCCCAGCCGCAACCGCAGTTCCCGATCGCTGAGCAGCCGGTCAAGAGCGGCGGCGAGCGACTTCGGATCAGAGGGAGGCACCAGCAGGCCCGTGACTCCATCCTGGATCAGCTCACAGGTCCCGCCATGGTTGGTGGCAATGACGGGGCGCGCCTCCATCATGGCTTCCACTGTGACCCGACCGAACGGCTCCGGCTTTCTGGAGGCCAGTACAAAGATATCGAATGCGCTGTAGAGCTCCGTTACATTTTCCCGGTAGCCTGCAAAATGAAACCTGTCGCTCAGCCCTGACTCCGCCACGAAAGCCTCTAATCTGCGCAGATAATGGACTTCGTCCGCAAAGTAACTGCCCACAGCTATGAAATGCGCATCCGGATGCTTCTGCAGCACCACCTTTGCAGCCTGCGCCAGGATTTCCTGACCTTTCCAGTGGGTTATGCGACCCACCGTGCCAATGAGGGGCGCGCCGTCAGGGATCCCCAGTTCCTCCCGGATGCCGACGAGCGGCCTGTTCCGTGTACGCGGCGCGAGAGAGACCGCATTGTAGAGCACCTCGCACTTCCCTTCCAGGTCGGGCGCCTCTCTCACCAGGCTGTCCCGCACCGCTCTGGAGATACAGATAATCCGGTCAGAACAGAGGCCCAGTGTCCGATACAGGGTCCAGCGTACCGGGCGCGGCATTGAGAGAATCTCCCGGATGTGCCAGAGCACCGGAACGCGAGCTAACCAGCCGCCGATCGCTCCTGAGGGGACCACGATCGTGTTGACATAAATCAGCTTTGCATTACGCCTGCGCGCCAACGATTGAACATGAGCAACCCCCCGGATGAAATCACGTGCCAGGGGCAGAATCCTGCGCGCCGACAGATACTTTCTCCGCAGGATGCCAAGGGGAGCAAAATGGTATTCAATGCCACGGCGAGCCAGCTCGGCAGATAACATGCCCTCCGGCATATCGGACGGAAGGATAACAACGGGATAGTATCTCGTCGGATCGAGAGATGCGATGGAATGAAGCAATCCGATATCTGCTCCATACATGTCGTTTGCATGGTGAACAAAGAGCACGACATCGGCGCTGGTCGTCATCGGCACGGCACTTTCTGCTGATAATTCTCCGGGCAGCACGGTCAGGCAGATTCCTTCAACGGGCCCATCCGCCCCGCCACGCCGTCGCGCAGACCGCGGCCAAAGAAACGGATCTTCTTCCAGCGCTGCTTTTCCATGAGAGCAATTTTCACGGGAATGCTCACAAATTCACGCAGGGTCGGGACGATGAGGCGGGGGAAGTCTCTGGCATGCCGGCGAAGGATCCACACTTTATTGCGTGCATAGTAATAGCGGATCTCCGGGCGATAGTTTTTCGTGCTCACCGCCTTGCCGAGGATCCGGCGCGACGTAGGCTCCCCTGACTGGTGCAGGAGGACCGCCTGGCGGCTCACACCGATGTAATAGCCCCGCTTGCGAATGCGGAGGCTGTAATCATCGTCGACACAATAGATGAAAAGATCCTCTTCAAAGAGACCGCATTTCTCGAAAGCCTCGACCGAGAAGAGGCTCCCTGATGTGATGGTCAGAAATACTCCGCCATCGCGGAATCGCGATACAGGCCGCTCCATGCCGGTTTCAGGATCACGATAGCGGGGAACAATCTGCAGGATCGGCCGTTCGCGGCTGTAGGTGCGAAAATCCTCGATCATCGCGGCCATAAAACCATCGGTTACGGCGCTGTCCTGATCGAACAGAGCGACCCACCGGCAACCATACTGCTGCGCCTCCCGCACACCGCGGTTCAGAGCGGCTCCAATACCGAAGTTGCGGCCGTTCTCGAGGAGAGTGAAATTAAGACGCTGCCTGACCATGCGCAGCGTCCGAAGTTCGCTCTCGTCTGACCCGTTATCAACCACAATAAGCTGGTCAACCTGGTCCCGTAACTTTGCCAGGTTCTCCAGATATGCCGGGCGCGGATGGTAGGTTACGACGACCGCGCCGACACCAGGTTGTTCGAGCATCGGTTGCTCTCCTCTTGCTGCCCCTGTTCGTAAAGTGCGGCCTCCAGATTCACCACCGCGCGCTCCCAGGTGAACTGGCGGACAAACCGATGGCCTGTCTCGGCCAGCCTGAGCCGCAGCGCGCGATCCTGCACCAGGCGCACGACGTTCGCCGCGAGCGCCTCCGGGCATTTCGCCGGACTGGTCAGCGCTGTCTTTTCGTGAAAGGCAAACTCCCTGTGTCCATCAATGTCTGTCGCCGCGAGCGAGGCGCCGCAGAGAAGCGCTTCGCAGCCGGTGAGTCCCCATCCTTCCGTCCTGCTCGGGGCAACAAAAACCGCGGTCCTGTTATACAGTTCGCGCAACAGCTGCGGAGATGGCGACTGATGGTACTCTGCCCACTCCGGAAGGTGCTGCGGGCGCTCCGGGACTCCAAAGGCAATCAGGCGTATGTCGGGAATCTTCTCGCGGACCAGAGAGACAGCCCGAAGCCCGTCATCGCAGCCCTTCCAGTGCGCCTTGTGGTAGAGCATCATGAGCAGCTTTGGATCGCGTTCTTCCGAGGGCGTGATGATCCGGAAGGCGTCAACATCGAGCCCATAGGGAATAAGGCTTGCGGTCTCCCCGAGTTCCCGCGCAACATCAGCCAGCCATTTTGAAGGAACGATCTTCCGGAGCGGCATCCTCCAGGTGGCATAGACCCGATCCGCCGGTCCGTTCCAGGTTTCCAGATGCTGGATCAGGTAATAAGCGCGGCCCTTCGACGCCGAGTATCGGGTTACCCACTCCGCTGTCTGCCAGGCCGTCGCGATGACCACATCGCCATCCGGAACAAAGCGTTCGGCAAGGGACGGCACACAGATGAACCGCACTCCGGGGTCCATTTTGAGCCAGGACTCCGGCGTGTAGCGCCCGTCCAGTTTGCGAAGCAGATACCGAGCCGCATTCTTGACGTGATCCAGACTCGTTGGGTTAATAACGAGCCTGCCCGGCATGACGATCGTGACCTGGTGGCCGCGCTGGCACAGACGGTTGGCAAACTCAAAGATGACGCGGCAGCCTCCGCTCGGCCACTCCCCGGTACGCGCCATAACAAAGTTGATTTTCAATCGAGGCTCCATCCCCTCACCTTTCCGAAGCTTCGTTGGGCAACAAACGAGAGATTGATAAAGGGGGCCCGAAAATCCGAAGGGCGAGGCAGCAGATCCACGCCCCGACTCTGCAGCGCCAGTCCCATCATGATCGTCACCACCGTCTCGGTGATGAGCCCTGCCACCGCTGCCCCCGGCGCCTTAAACCAGAGACACAGGGGAATCAGAATCATGTTATTAAAGAAGGCAGACGCAATAATGATGCGGCTGTATTGCGCCTTCATTCCGAAGTTCAGCATGCCCTGCGTGCCGTAGATATTGTTCAGCGCACAGGCAAACGGAGTCATTGCCATGAGTTCCAGAACCGGAACCGAAGCCAGGTATTTCGATCCCATCGCAACGCGAACAATGGGGTGGGCAAAGAGGATCACGGCCGCTCCGCCGACGAACGTAAGACCGCCGATCACCACCATCGCCTTGCGCAGGTAACTGATGGCTAGCTCGCCCGAGCGGTGGGCCAGCGAACACACATGCGGGTAGATCGCCTGGCACATCGGTGCTACCAGTCCCTGACCCGCCGCAAAGATCTTGTAGGCCGCGCTGTAGTAACCGACCTGCGTCATCCCGCAGACAAAGCCCAGCACTACGGCGTTTGAGCTCGTGTACAGCGTCGCGGCGGCCGTCGACATGAAGAGATACCAACCATCCACCAGCCGGTGACGAAGCTGTCCGGCCGTGGGAATAACCAGCCTTACTCGTTCGCGTGCAAACAGAAGAACGAGAGCAAGAACTCCTGCCACGATCTGGCCAGCCGCCTGAAGGATCGCCGCAATCAGGTAATCCGAGGAGTGCCGGACAAAAATGAAAATGCTGACGGTGAAGATCAGATTCGCTGTAATGTTCACAGCCGAGATCAGATACAGCTTTTCGATTCCTCGAAAGAACCACACGGGATAGAGCGTCATCCCAATCACAGTTCCAAAGCTCGCAAGAAATACCGGAGCATCCTGATGAAAGCGCGGCAGGAAGTGAATGAGGAGGCCCAGTACAGCGAGGCTCAGGGCACAAAGGCCCAGCTTGATCGTGATGACCGTCGAAAAGAGCTCCGACCGCAGCGCCCTGTCATCCCGCCGGACCGCGAGTTCCCGTGTCGCGCTGAGATTAAATCCATAATTAACAAGCGTGACGAAATAGGCCATCACCGCCTGAGAAAAAGCGATCAGCCCATAATGTTCCGGACCGATCACGCGAAGCAGGTAAGGCACCGTGATCAGCGGCAGGGCATAGGAGCCCAGCTGCGCCGCCATCACCGAGACCGCATTTCCCACAACCCTGCCGCTCATAACGAATCATCATCTCCGGTTATCGCTAAATCGAAATCCTGTATCAAGTGCGGACCGAGTTTGTGTCTCAATATTCCTCCAATCCCCGCACTGTTCTAGGGCCGACAGACCGCAACCAGCCCGAAGGGGGCTCGCATGGAGGCTTCGTCGTGCATATCAATCGCGTCAAAAACAATTTCTGCCTTTTCGTCGCCCTTCCGGCCGCCACGCGTCTTCACGGGTCTTGCTGAATCCCCATTCCGAATGAGTTTTATAGCCTTTTGAACCGGAGTGCGGAGGGGAGTCAGAAGCAACGCTTCCTTCATGTACCACAGGGGGCCCATCGGTTGGGCTGTGTATCGGACCCTATCCTTTGGATCTAGGAAGCGCTGCCCTAACACTTCCACACGATCGAAGTATTTGGAGCAGACCCACTGCAACTGCACCGGGGTGAATTCCTGGACGTGGAACTTGTTCCAGAATGGATTGAAATCGAAATGCGCTATCCGGTTGGGACATCCGATGACCGCGACTCCATCTTTCTTTAATAGCCCGCGGACATTGTCAAGGAAGACCCACCACTTCTCGACATGTTCGATGACATCAAACGACACGATCACATCAAAGCGCTCTGAGATTTGCGAGACCAGAGTGCAGTTGGTGAGGTCCTGGACCTGAAAACGCGGAAGCGCGAAGGTAGCTTTGGCATATTTGATGGCCATCGGCGAGATATCCAGCCCCAGAACCCTTGCACCTCTCTGTGCCAGGTAATCCGCGCCGTATCCAGAACCGCATCCGAAATCGAGGATAGAAGAACCCGAGACATCAACTATACCCAGCAGCCACCGATATCGACTGTTATGCATGATTGCACAGCGATTCGTGGGCTCCAGCTCCGCCGGAACGTAACGGACATCCTCATCTGCAACCGATATGTTCATATTCTCCCTTTACCGCTAACCGGCAACTACATGATCTGAACTGCGGGTAATGGAATAGTCGCTGCCAGACATCCATAATGGATTGCGTTGCGGTCTATTGAGGCACGCGGGGATTTCGGATTCTTTTTGCCGTAGTCAGCACAATGGGCGGAGTCACTGCCACAAGAATGTCCCTGACGCTGACGTGGTGCCGAACTCCCGGACGCTGCTGGAAAAGCGTGCTGTGCGCATCGTTTAGTTCCTCCTCCGGCCGGCCCACGGAGTAGTAGTAGGTGGCAATAGACTTGCGGGTTCTCTCGGGTGGACAGGCCAGCGGTGTTGGATGGCCGTGATAGGACGTGCTGGTTGTGCTAAAGATCGCACATCGATTGAATACGGGCAGGATCTTCTGTTCCGCCGCCGTCATTTCCTTGTTCCACAACTCGAAATGCCCGCCATATTCCTCTTTCCAGTCTTTGTTCATGTAGATCAGTACATTAATGCGGCGATCCAGCTTAAGCTTGGGGTGAAAATTAAAATCGGCATGAACTTCGAGATTGCCGCCCCGTCGGATTTGATGTAATCCACCGCCGGCGTAGTACGGATCCGGAATAACTGCTTTGATTCCGGTAAGAATCTCCAGGAACTTGAGCATCGGGCGGCAGTTGAGAAAATAAAGGACATCGCGCAGGGCAGCGGGCAGCTTTTCAACCTCGTTGAAGGCCAGCTTGCGCTGTGTTTCTTCGTTGAACTCAGTCCAGGTCAGCGTTTTCGGTTCTGGAAAAACTTTCAGCGCCGCCTCAGCCGCATCGAGCGGCAGGAAGTCATCGAAACAGATGTGCGGAAATGGCTTTGCATTCTTGTATTTCTCTGCGCTCTCAGTCGCGAGGGCCTCTAATTTCTGTGCGTAATCATCACTGAACAGGGTTTCCATACCAAGCCTCCTTGGGTGGCGTAGAGGTTGTTCATTTCATCAGTGCTGCTGAGGAAGATCGGGCAATCGGTAGATACCTTCGTGCAGCGCAGCGCTGAGAATCGCGCCACGCGGCTCGTAGTAGCCCTTCTTATCGCTCAACATCGTGTAGTCTTCGCGGCCGAGAGCGTGGGGGGCTTCCGGAGGTTCGTGCTTCTCCCATCGCAACATAGCAGTTTCAAGCTTCGCCCGCCGCATCAGCAGAAATCTATACCCGGCAAGATTGGATTTCAGGTTGAAGGCAACAAGAATGAGTCCGGACACACAAACAATTGCGGTTCTCCTTCCTCCGCGCCAGCGCCCGATACGGTCCTGGTACTTCCCGCAGAGGTACAGAAGCATCAGGATCAGCATCAGCGTGGAGTGGATGCGGTAGCGGGACCCGAGCGCCGTAGTCAGCCCCCCGTCAGAGCGAAGGCCGGACACGCCGATCGCGGTGATCAGGATAAAAGCGGCTGAGTAGTATAGTGCGGGATTGCTTTGGAACACCCGGTCTCTCGTCGCCAGGAAGAAGACCGCGGTGAGAGCACCACCCAGCAAGATTGCCGGAAGGGGCCTGGTGACGGTTGCGATGGAACCGAGAAACGCCGCACTGTACGCCGCCGACAGGTGCTTTGCCGAACTGAAAACGTTATGGTCGGCATGAGTGGTGGCGGAATGGAAGTTGTATCCGTGGAAGTAGAGAAACGTAATCGCTCCGCTGACGACCAGCCACCCAGCGAGGCGCGCGTAGTTCTTCTGCTGGAGAAGAATGACGCAGCCGATGGGAACCAGGAACAGGCCATTCGCTGAACCGGCCGTGCTGAGCGCGAGACACAGCATTGCCAGCCCGGCAGCGGTTCTTCCCGGCGACGGAAGAAAATAGCAGGCCAGGATCCCAAACAGAAGGGCTGGGAAATACTGCAGCGACGCCATGGAAATATCCATGGCCGACGCGTACTGCAGCTGAAACAGGATCCAGGAAACAGGCACAAAGACCAACAATGCAAACCCCGGAGGCGAACTCTGCCTCCGCCACACCAGATAGAGAGCGCCAAACAGGAACAGGATGAACAGATTGCCCACAATGGCCAGCGCCTTCAGGTCGATATGCCCCAGAACCGAATATTGCAGTCCGAGCAGAGCATTCAGCAGCACCAGACGGTATTCGTTGTGCTGCCACGTCACGATCTCCGTTAGATGCTGCAGCCCATGCTGCTGCTTCCATTCCAGCAGGAAGGCAAGAGGGCCGTTGTAGTCGTCCAGATAGGGAAGGCTGCTCTGCGCTCTGGATGCCAGGAGATAGAAAAATACCGGAGGGATGACAATTGCGACCCAGGCCCACAGCCGGACGCTCCGGCTCGAATACCATTCGACGTCCCGGTATGGTTTTGTTCCTGCATGCTGTGCAACCGACATATTCAGATTCTCCTCTCCTGCAGCGCGCGTGGTCCAATGACCCGGGCAGAGGAAGAGCCGGGTTCCGGTCTCAGAAATGCGGGGCGGGCGGCTACGGGACGAGCACCTGTGCAGAACGCGGCCGTCAAGGGGGAATGCGATCCAGCGATCTCGTCGTGATCCGGGGATGCGATCCTCAGCCATCCCTCACGGAGCGACCATTGGGGATTACTATATTCACTGATTCGCCTGCCTCCATGATGACATCGCGTCTTCACATCGTCCTGCTGGCCGCTGCCGTGGCCGGTTTGGTTTTCCCTGTCCGCGGACAATCTGTCGCCACCATTTCGGTGGACGCAGATCAGGTGTCCGGGCCAGTCAATCGGCGCATCTTCGGTCAGAATATTAACGCTGGCGATGACGCGCGCATCTTCTCCAGTGACACAACCAATCCGAACCTCATCCAGCGTGGCGAAGGCTTCTGGGATCCTGAGCGAGGTGCGCCGATTCCGCTGGTTGTGCGTCAGAGTAAAGCAGTGGACATGAGCATGCTGCGCTATCCGGGGGGATGCCTGGTGCATAACTATGACTGGCGCCGCACAGTGGGTCCGCAGGCGAAGGCGCGGGGCTGGCTCTTTGGCCTTGATGAGTATCTCAGGCTGTGCGATGCGATTGGCGCTACTCCGCTGATTACGGTGAGCGACTATGTTCTGCCCGCGGACCAGATGCCGGAGAATGCCGCGGGACTGGTCGAGTACCTGAACTCCCCGGCGGACGCGGCACACCCGTGGGCGATGAAACGGGCGGAATGGGGACATCCGGCTCCTTACCACGTTGCCTGGTTTGAGCTGGGCAACGAGAGCATTCACGGTAATCATCGGGTGCTTCCGCACCGTCAGTACACGCCGGAGCAATATGCGGCCTATGCGAATGCGACGGCAGCCGCGATGCGTCGCGTCGATCCAGGAATCCGGATCGGCATCGTGATGACGCCCGGACCCGGCACGGATGTCAACAACGCCTGGAACCGCACGGTCGTCCGTCTGGCGGGCGCCAGTGCGGATTTCGTCGTGCTTCATGTCTATGCACCGCAGGAGAAGGCTGACATTCCGGCCGATCTCCTCATGCAGGCGATGATGGTGGCGCCACAGCATATTGCGGAGAGGCTGGCGGACTATCACCGCATGATCCGGCAGCAGCTCGGCCATGACCTGCCGCTGGCCATCACCGAATTCAACGGGGCTCTCGAACAGCCGGCCTGGCGCCTCAGCTTCGGCGATGCACTGGAGTGTGCCGATCTGATACGCGTCTTCCTCGAATCGGCATCGAATGTTGTTCTCGCCTGCTACTGGGATTTCGTGAACGGACCTTTTGGAATGCTGCGCACGACCATGCTTTCCCCGAGCGGCGAACCGGCATCCGAAGCGCCTGCTCTTCTGCTCTATAAACTCTGGGCGGCGCACTTCGGATCGCAGCTGGTACAGGTGAATGTCCAGTCTCCTGTGGCCGATTTTCCGGGAGCAGGGAGCGAAGAGGCTTCCCGGGGCAGTGTGGCGGAACCCAGACAGCGGCTTCAGACTGTCGACCCTATGCAGTATCGAGTACCGCCGGATACTCCTGCCGATAACCTTCAGATCCACTGGCAGAAGTCTGGCGTGAGCATCGATGTTGAGAATCTGAGCGGGAGCATTCATCCGGTGCTGGCGCGCATCCCGCGGCCTTCCACCAACCCGGGAATTCCCGTAGAGATCTCTCTCAGCGTCGACGCCCGATTTATCCCGGATGCAGGCAGCGACCCGATAACGATGGGCATTGGTCTCCGGGATTCGCGGGACGCAAATGCCGACCGCTCCGGAGCTGAACTCGACGCGAACACCGGCACATGGAGACACTTCAACGTCACCTACAGGCTCGGCGCGCAGACACCCAGCGTGGATCTGATCGCCCGCCTGAGCACGGACGGGAGGAAGATTTCCGGTACACTCCAACTTCACAATCTGATCGTTGTCGATTTCGCCTCGGCTCACGATTCTGCTTATCCGCTCCTGACCAGTTCCGCCAGCCTCTCCTCCGACCGGCACAGTCTGTATCTGATCGTGCTGAACAAGAGCGATTCCGATTCGATTCCGACTACGATTCGCCTGCGGGGATTTTCGGCGGATGAAGCGCGGTACTGGCAGGTCAGTGCACCCGCCCTGACATCCGGTTCAGCTACCACCGAATCGCAGGCGGATACCAGGCTTTCGCTCAGCGGCTCCGGACTGGCATCGCATGTATTCCCCGCCCGATCCATGACGGCAATCGAATTCCGCCAGTAACTGCCCGTTTCGAGTACAAGAAGAGCGCGCCAACGGATTCCCGCATCCCGCATCAGCTGCGCACCCAGGCTTCCGGCTGTTGCAGGCGGGTAAGGCCTGCGCAGGCAATCACAAAGATAAAAGTAATGATGCCATTCGATGTGAGGAACAGGATTTCGGTGTAACTTCCAACAAAGGTCGCCAGGATAACTCCCAGGTACCAGTAGGCGATCAGGGGCACAGTCGGCCTGCGAAGCAGACGCGCAAAATCCCTGATGCGCAGCAGAAGCAGCACCAGCAGCAACCCTATGCCGGTCAGGCCAAACTGCAGCATCGTGTCCATGTAACCGCTGTCGGCGCCCCTCATCAAGGCGCCAACGCTGCGGATGACGGTAAGGGAATCCCCTGTCCCCGTCCAGAAAGCCTCATAGCCATAACCCAGCCATAAGTGACGGAAGGCAAAGGAAAGAAGGAGGGGCCAGTGTTCGGTTCTTCCCGACAGCGTGGCATCCCGGCCGAGCGTGGTCAGCAGCAGACTCGATCCGAGGCTGATGGCGAGGCCGACGAAGAGAGTACCCGATACTACCGAGTACCACATGAAAGGCAGCTGATCCCGCCTTGCGCGCGCAATCAGCGGTCCGATGATCCTGATGGCAACCAGGACCAGGGCCATGATCAGGGAAGTTCTCGACTGGGAGAGGAGAATCAGGCCGACGGGCAGAAGGGCCTGCAGGGCCAGGCTGATCCGCTTGCGGTAGCTGGACAAGCTGCAGAACGGCAGGGCGGAAAACAGAAAGAAAATGCCGAGGCCCAGTCGATTTTTCTGTCCGAAGACACCTTTCCACTCTCCTGTTGAGGCGATGCCATACTGCGGGAGCAGGATTGCCATGGCACAGCTCGCCAGCGCAACGACGACGCCGGCGGCAATCAAAATCCGCATCTGATCGGCAGGACTGTAATACGTTGCAAAAAACCACGCGAACAGGAAGGTAAGGAAAAGCAGCGTGGCTTTCCGAAATGTAAGGTTCGGGTCCTGCGACCACAGCGTGGAGATTAATGCGAGGACCGCAAACGCCAGTACTACTCTCTGCCGTACCATCATCTGCAGCGCAGGCCGCAGGTGACCGAAGATGAGGCTGGCGCACATGAGCCAGAGAGTCACGGTCAGCAGCAGATAGACTGGCGACGACTGGGTGAGGTGGCTCACCCTTTTCAGGCTCCAGTACCGATCATCCTGCCGATTCAGGATTCCATTGCCCTGCGCCATCAGGAACAGCGCGATAAGCAGCCACCACGTCCGGAATCTCCGAAACAGGAACGGGTCGCTGGAATCGGTATAAGCGCCGGCGTCGGGGAGCGTTCGCGGCAGCGGCACCGGACGACCGTGCGTCAGCGTAGCGCTCATTGGCGGACTCCAAAAAAATGAATCTCTGGGCCTGAGATGAGATCTGGCACCGTCACGCAGCTCCCGATCCGCGGACGACTGCGGGCACCGTCCTGGCGAGGATCTTCAAATCCAGCCACAGAGACCATTCATCGAGGTACTGAAGATCGAGAAGCATCCACTGATCGAAGGAGATCTCGCTGCGGCCGTTGACCTGCCACAGGCAGGTGATACCGGGTTTCACGCTGAAACGCCGGCGCTGCCAGTCCTCGCTGAATCCCTCATAGTCGCGCAACGGCAGGGGCCGCGGCCCCACCAAACTCATCTCGCCCCGCAGGACATTCAGAAGCTGCGGCAGCTCATCGATGCTGGTCCGGCGCAGAAATCTCCCGACCGGCGTGATGCGGGGATCGTTCTTGATCTTGAAGACGGGGCCGGAAACCTCGTTCCTGCTCTCCAGCTCCGGCATCATCTTCTCGGCGTCGACAACCATCGTGCGGAACTTATAGATCCTGAACCGCCGCTTGTTCAGTCCGACCCGATCCTGCCGGAAGAGAATGGGCCCCGGAGAGCTGAGCTTGATCATGATGGCCACGGTAACCAGGATCGGCAGGAGCAGGATGAGAATCGTGGCCGACAGGACGACATCCAGCACACGCTTCGCAGCCAGCGGCCAGCCTTCTCCGGCGCCGGTGTAGGTGGCGAGGGAATGACTGCCCCCGAATTCCTCCGCGAACCAGCGGGCGTTATGCAGGCCGAAGGTATCGAAGTTGACGCGCACGATGATACCGTGGTGTGCGCACAGGCTGGCCACCTCCGACCAGTGCCGATAGAAAGACGCGAAGGGCAGATAGATGACAGCCTCATCCACGACATTCCGACGCAGGAACTCCGCGAGGCCTTCATAGTCGGAAACCAGATTGAACCCGCTGCTGCGGAACTCCTCCAGACCCGGCCATTCGTTGTCCACAAACCCGACCAGCCTGTATCCGTGCTCCGGGCTGGCCATGATCCTGCGCGCAAAATCGATCGCGCGCCGATTCGTTCCCAGGATGAGCAGATAGCGCAGGTTTCTTCCGTGGACGCGGGCACGGGCCAGCACGGTGCGAAGCGAGATTCGCGAGAGAAAAATCATCGTCGTGGTAATGGCCCAGAAGAGCAAAACAAAGGGAGGGTTCAGCATCCTGACGGAGAAAACCCATCCGACCCCCACCAGGTATCCCGAGGCCAGTGTGGTTGCTTTCAGAATGTCGCCGAGCTCCGCGCTGCGGGTAGACAGCCTTCGCGATCGGTACAGTCCGAAGGTGCGAAAGATGGCGTGATAGACCAGCAGGATCAGGAGAAAGATCAGGAAGTTGGATACCTTCGTCCTCATCGAAAGGAATTTTGCCAGCGAGATCGTGTTCTGCGCCTGCACGATCAGAACGGTCGTCAGTCCAAAGGACGCCACAACCAGAACAACATCGAGAAATCTGAGACAACTGATGGCAAACCGGCGCCTGGTGTCGGTCACGAAATCTCTCCCCCAGCCTGCCCGGTTTAGAGTAGCGGCGGCTGAATTGCGGCGAAGATCGTTGCGGGGTTTCCGGAGATGAATGCTCTCGCTGCCCCGGCGGGACTAGTGCTCAGAGCATCCTGTAGATTTTCTCGGGGATGGGGAACGTGCGATTGTTGAGGACCGCACCCAGGATAGGAATCTCGCAGGATCGGAGATTGGCGGCCGCCAGCTGCGCGGTTTCGCGCCGGGTAGTACCGGCCTCAAGGACCAGCACGAGGCCGTCGGTAAGCCGGCTGACCGTCAACGCATCGTTGTAACGCGAGAGGGGTGGCGCATCGATCACGACATAGTCAAACTCATCGCGCAGCTCAGCCATCCTTGTCCTGATCCGCTCCGAGCTGAGCAGGTTTGCCGAGCCAGGTTCCAGCGCTCCGGAGGAAAGCAGCCACAGCGCGTCCGGCAGCAGGGGCCTGGCGAAGGAACGGATCGGGCCGTCGTGGAGCAGCGCATCCGCAAGGCCGTGATGATTGGCTGTGCCGAAGAGGCCTGGCAGGCCCGGGGAGCGAAAGTTGGCTTCCACCAGACACACGGTGCCGCCGGAGTTTCTTGCCAGAATTTCCGCGACCGCGGCCGATATCCGGCTGCACCCTTCGCCATGGTCAACCCCGGCAAAGGCGACCACGCGGGGCGCATCCTCGCCCTGTACCAGAAAGATTCTCTGCACCAGCTGCAGGGCTTCTTCATTGACATTGCTTCCGAACTCGGCAGCCGGCGCAGGATGGCCCGGCCGGTCCTCGACGGCTTCACCGGGAGCGCTCCGCCCGCGAAACCATGTATCGCTGTCAAGCTGCTGCATTAGATCGAAGTGTCTGCTCATGAACTTGCTGCCTCCTGTCGAGGTATGTGAGCCAGGATTAGTTCTATGGCCTTGTGGCCGCTGCCAGTTCGTTGCGGGATGGAATGCGAAGAACCCGGCCGACTTCCAGATAGTCCGGGTCGTCCAGCCAGGGATTCAAACGATAGATCGCACCGAGTTCCCGGGACCGGCAGGTTTTCAGCGCCTCTGCACAGATCCGGTAAAGAGATGCGCCGGGGGGTACCAGGACTCGACTCTCCGCGTCCGGCGGCTGCCGGGGAACATCGGAAATGGCGATAATGGGTGGATCGTTCGGTTTTGCGGAAGGCAGAACTGCCTGCGGCTTCGGACTGGCCGCCGGCTTCTCCGGCTTCAGAATAGTCGCCGGTTTCAGAATGGCCGCCGGCTGGACAGCTTTTGCTCTGACCGTCGTTTTCGTCCCGTTGTGAATCATCACCATCAGCACAATCAGCAGGGCAGCGGCAGCGCCGAATACCGCATACCGCAGCAGAGCGGTACGTGCCAGCTTTATGGACTGAATCAGCACTGGAAGCCGGGCCTCTCTGGCAGCGACTGGTTTTTGAGGTTCGGCCTCTGTCTCTGACTCGAGTTCGAGATCGGCGATGACCTCGCGGATGATGTCAGCATCGAGGCTGGTTCTTCTGAGCGCGCATCCCAGCGACAGCGCATTGAAGCAAAGCGTATTGATGTTCCGCGGAATACCACCGCTGTGCTCCGCAATCAGCCGCAGCGCGGAATCGGTGAACAGTGAGGAAGGGGGTTCGTATCCGGCGAACCTCAGCCTGTATTCGATATAGTCCGCCGTCTCCCCGGCAGTGAGCGGTTTCAGGCGGGTGAGGATCGAGATCCTTTGCCGCAGCTGCAGCAGCGCCGGCGACGCGAGCCTGCGGGCCAGCTCAGGCTGTCCCGAAAGGATAATCTGCATGAGCTTCTGCCGCGCCGTCTCAAAGTTTGAGAGCATGCGTATCAGTTCCAGGACCGGTTCGTTCAGATTCTGGGCCTCGTCGATGATCAGGATGACGCGCTCGCCACGACCCGAATGCTCGACAAGAATTTCATTCAGTCGCGCCTGCAACTCGAAGTAACTCCCCCGGAGATCTGCGACTCCAAGCTCGGCAAGCACTGCGCGCAGCAGATCGAGGGGACTGGTGATCGTCTGACAGAGAAAGACCGTTCTGTGCCTTCCGCGCGTCTGGTCGAGGCAGCGGAAGAGCAGCGTTGTCTTCCCCATGCCCGGCTTGCCGATCAGTGCGATGAAGCCGCAGCCGCTTTCAATCCCATAGAGAAGCGAAGCCAGCGCCTCGCGATGGCTGTCGCTCTGGAACAGGTAACGCGAGTCGGGCGTTGGCCCGAAGGGCTGTTCCCGCAGATTGTAGTAGGTGGGAACCATCCTGGTTCCTTATGCAACTCTCCTGGGCATTGAGATCACGACCGGGATATTCAGCACGCCGGTCACCTGGGCCGGAGTATGGAAGGTAGGATCGAGGTAATCTGTCGCATAGCCCGCCCCGATGCCCAGAACGGCCGCCGAAGCAAGGCCGATCAGGACAATCATGGGCCAGCCCATCACCGGCAGCACCGGGATAGCGGGCGGCACGGCAATCGCCACGTTGGCGATGCGTGTCACATCGAGGGCATTGGAAGCTCGCTCCTGCTCCCTCTTGCCGAGATACATCATATAATCGCTTTCCGCCGCATTGGCCTCGCGCTGCAGATCGCGCTGCGAGAGCGCCAGCTGATCCAGGTTGACCATTTGCGTCTGAATGCTCTGAATGCTTTGTTGGGTGGCTATGCGCGCTGCGCGCTGCGCAGCCAGATCGGCCTCCGATTTGGCAATGTCCTCGCGCAGCAGCTCCCATGTGGGATCCCGGTCGGTTGTTTCCGTGACGTACTTCTTCTCTTCGGCCTGCTGGACGGCTGCTTTGGCTTCCGCAATCTCCTGATCGGATTCCTGAACCAGGGGATAGCTCGGATCGTATTTCAGCACCAGTTGGGTGCGCTTCGTCTCCGCGGCCAGCAGGGCCGCATTCAGGTCATCGATCAGCTTGTCGTTGGCCGCGGAGGCTTCCAGCGTCATGGAACGCCGGGGAGTGGCTGTCATTTCCCTGCGGTCCTCCGCGATGCGCTGCTCGTCCGCCGCAATCGACTGCTCCGCGTCGTGCAGCTGGCCAACCGACTGCGCGTACTGCACAGCCAGGTCGCTGCGCTGTGCCTCGGGCGCGGCCACCAGGTTCTTTTCCTCGAACTGTCGCAGGTTATTCTCCGCCGAGATCAGCTCCTGGTGATATTTCCGCGTCTCATCGGCAAAGAACTGGTAGGAGCCGGCGGGGCGATGAACAGCCACATGCTTCGCGATATAGGCGTCTCCCAGCGACTTGAGGACGGCATAGGATCGCTGCGGATCCGACGACTTGTACGTCACTTCGATGACGTTCGATTCCTTGATTGCCTGGATTTTGAGCTGTTTGGCCAGCGTCCTGACCGCACGCGCGATCCGGTCCTCTCTGGTCTGATGGGGCCTGAGCAGATCGAGCAGCGAGAATCCATGCGGGTTCGCCAGGCCGTTGGCAATCACAATTTTTTCCAGCACATCCTGGCTTCGCAGCAGCTCGATCTCGGAATTAATCTCCTCCGGGGTAACCGGGTTGTTGCCGGTGACAAGCTGCGTGGTCACCTCCGTCGAAACCAGCGGATCCAGCCGCTCCCGGTTCACCAGAATGGACATCCGCGACGAGTAGGAGGGTCCCATGAGCAGCGCCGCGAGAATCACCGCGGCGAATACGCCGGCGAACGTCAACAGGACGACCCGCCTGCGGCGGAACAGGGGCATCAGCACGTCGCGGACGGTAAGATCGGGGGCCCCGCCGGCTACCGGTATCTGAACGTTCGTTTCTCTCATATGCAATCTTCCTTGCTCTGAGTTGCGCAGTCTCTCCGGGAATGAAGACTAGGGGTTGTTCTGGTTCTCGGCGAGATAGCTTCCGGCATTGATGCTGTACGGCACAAACTTCCGAAACTTCGTGATCCGCGACTCGGGTATATAAACCATGTCTCCCGGCCGGATGAGGGCATCCTCGTTGGCGTCTTTGCCGTTGAGAATGTTCTTGAGCTTCAGCTTTTCCACCTGATACCAGTCGTTGGAAGATCTGTGAAAGAGGAAAACCTGGTCCTTTGCGGTTGGCGCAAGGCCGCCGGCGATAGCGATGGCTTCCGCAACGGTGATATCGGACCGCAGGTCGTACTGGCCAGGCTTCCCGACCTGTCCGGAAACGATGAAGAATGGCTTCTGAAAATCTTCCAGATCGACATTGATGATCGGGTGATTGAGGATCCCCGCATAGGCATGCCGGATTGCATCCACCGTCTCCGGCACCGTCATCCCCTGGATGTGAATGCTGCCTGCGCTCTGCAGATCGATAAAGCCGTCCGGCTGCACCGTGACTGTCTGGTTCAGCTCCGGCGAGAGCGGGAAACTGATCATCAGCACATCCTCGCGCTGGATCTCGTAGCGAGGATAGCGCTGCTGGAGCCGCGGAGACGAAACAGCGGGCGGAGACGAAACAGCCGGCGTCGCAGAAACCGGTGTTGCGGTGGACTGAGGCTTTTGCGCCGACTCAGCTGCGGTATACGGGCCTGGAAAGACGCCCGTCTGAGGTTGCTGAGCTGCAGCAGGTGCGGCCTGCTCCTGGGCGAAAAGCCCCCCAGCAGCGACTGCGAGAAGGGCGGAGATACATAGGGATCGATGCAATCTTCTCTGGATCATCTTCTTCCTCGCGAATACTCCGGGAAGGCCAGCCGGATCTGCTTGTTTCATGCGGATAGCCTTTGCGTTTGTGGTGTCGAGACCAGCAGAGGTTCCACATCGGCAGCCGCCACATTGACTGAAACGGAACGCCGGATCACGTCCACCGAGATCACCAGCGAAGCCTGAGCTCCGCATCGGACGAACACTCCCTCGATTCCGGCGAGAGCCCCCCGAACCACCCGTACCCGATCGCCGGCTTCAGGAAACGGGTGAGGAGAGCATCTGATGCCGCGGGCCAGCAGTGTGCGAACGCTGGCGATTTCGCTTTCCGGAACCTCGACCGGCCCCTTGTGACTCCTCACAAGATCCACCACACCGGAAATCTTCCTGAGCCGCAGCTGAGATTCCGCTGCCCGGCCCGTCCGGACGAAGAGATATCCGGGAAAGAGGGGCACCGAGACGGTCTTCCTGCGATCGCTCCACTGGCGCTGCTCCTCGATCAGCGGCAGGAAGTGAGGAATGCCGAGGCCTTCCAGGGCCAGGGCAATCACCTTCTCCTGACGCGAGCGCGTCGACACGGCATACCAGCGCGCCTCTCCGGTATCGCTGTTCGCTTCTGTTGACTGCTGCATATTCAGAGCTCTCGTCGCCCGCGAAGTATAGCTCCGCTCTCTCAGTCCCAGGGAGGGCCTGCCTATTAATCTCGGGGCTCCTGTTGCAAGCTGGGCCGGTTACAACCTTGCTGCACTGACCCGACTTTTGAAACTTCCACTCACTTAGCGAGCTTCTGAACCAGGCTTTCCAGGCCAATCGCCACAGCAATTGCTACCGGTCAAACCAGGATACGGCGCGTCAGGTGATTGTCGTCAAAGCGACCATGAACTCCAAATGCACCGGCCCCGGAATGTTCCGCGGTCCGCGTCACCGTTCCCACACATTCAATCCGGATCTCCTCGCCGCTGTGATCCGGCGACGGGAGCAAAACCTCCATGCGAACTTCCGATCCCACAGGCGGACAGCTGCTGCTCAGAATCAGGGCGCCGTCCAGTGCGACGTCGCTCGTGAAACCACCCCCGGTATGCTCGGTACCGTCGTTCCAGTGAAAGATCACAGGCAACCGCAACTTGTATCTCACGGCAGCTCTGCGGCGACGGTTCAGCTCCACGACCACAGCGGGGCGCATAGGTTGACTTAGACTATGATTCCCGCTCGCCGCTCGCAAGAAGCTGAAAGGGGAAATGCACTGGAGACGAAGAGCTGCAAATCCAGGCTCGTTGACCCTGTCGTCCTGGGCCGGACGGGCCGGGAGCGGCAGAGAAAGCGGCTCTGGGCGGAACCAGGGAAGAAAGTCCCCGGACGCCGGATAGAGATGGTTTGCATTGTCATCCAGATCGCGTAGAATAATGTGACACCGGTAACCCAAGATCCCCGAGTACGCTGCCGCGGATCTCCAGGGAAGCCCCCCAGGCGCTCCGAATCAGACGCGGAGGTCGTGTCTCTGGCTATGGAACCGGTACTCAGAAGCGTTCTCCCCTGCTGGTACGTGGGTCCCCGGGGCTGTTGAAACCAGAGTGTACGAATGCGAATGACTCCACATGGTGCAAGAGGGAGTTCTCTCCCCGGTGCCTCCGGGGCCCGCTGGGTTCCGTCGCAGGGCACGGGGGAAGAGGACGGGAAGAGTGCTGCGCAAGCTGCCGAACGAGCGTTTCGGGCCCTGATCGTCGACCGTGACTCCATGAGCAGCGACCTGCTCGCGGGTGCGCTCAGCCGGTACACCTCCTGCCATGCCGCCACCGTCCAGTCGGCGGATCTGGTGCGGGTTCTTGCCTCAAGCCATACCGACGTGGTCATCATCGCCGCTGACCTGAACCAGAAGAACTGGAGCGGCTTTGATCTGGCCGAATCTGTCAGCCGTGCTTACCCCCACATCCTCATCGTGATGCTGGTCAATCAGTCGAGCAGCGACTCTGTCCTCACTGCATTTCGCGCGGGCGCCCGCGGAGTCTTCTCGCGCGAGCAACCCATGAGCCAGTTTCTCGAATGCATCGATCAGGTTCGCAAGGGGCTGATCTGGGTTGGCGCTCAGGAGACGATCTATCTGCTTGAAGTGTTGAGGAGTATTCCGGCCCCGGTCCCGTCCACAGCTGATTCGCCGGCGCTGACCACGCGCGAGCTGGAGGTCGTAAAGTGTGCAGCCAAGGGCCAGACCAACAGAGTCATTGCCGCGAAATTAAGCCTGAGTGAACATACGGTTAAGAATTACCTCTCGCGCGCATTCGAGAAACTCGGGGTATCGAGCCGCGTCGAACTCCTCTTCTACCTGACCCTTCGAGGGCACACCTTCAGCTCCACCCCAGCTGAGGATCGCGAAGGCGGATTGAGGACCGGAAAGAAGCTTCGCGCGATCACCAGTGCGTGATGCGCGCCTGCCCAACAGAACGGAACCGCTGAACGCAGGGCTCAAATTCCTGCCGGAGCATGCATGCAAGCGTGTCTGATATGTCTCGCACTCCTGATGGGTCAGATGGATCTGCAGAGCAAGCCGGTCGCCCATCTGCCGCCACATCGCAATTACATCGGGAACCAGTTTGGGGGGAAACTGCTGGAGCTTATCGACGCTCCAGCGGTGGTTTCCTTGCCCGAGGCACCTCCGCGGCTCGATTCGCACAGGGTTCCCTGGGAAATCGACATTAAGAACCTGGGTCCGCAAGCCGTCAGCGTGGTCAGCCGGAGCGGTTTCCGCCTGACCATTCACGTCGGCCAGACGGTACACATCTCCTGGAATGGGGCTTTCTATTCTCGGAAATAGAAGCCGTGCGCGCTGCCTATAGCTTCAGGGACGCTGTTCCGTAGGTTCCGCTGCAGGAGCCGGCAGTCACCTGAATCCCGGAAATCGTGAGCGTATTGGCGGCGGCGTTCACCGTGCCCGTCATCACCAATTGGGCTCCGCTCGGATCAGACGTGGAGAAGGTCAGCTGCAGCGAGGTTCCCGTTACGAGGCTGCTTGCCGGAACGATGGTTCCGCTTCCGAAGCAGCTGATGCCGGTCACACTGGCTGACCCGCTGAACTCAAAGTATCCGTTTCCGTTTCCGAACGAGTTCTGCTGCAACGACAGCTGCAGATTCAGCGCTGTACTCGCACCCTGTGTGGAGCCGGTGTACGTTCCGGAAATTGTGCTGACCCTGAATCCTGTCATCGTACCGGCGGCGCCGTTAGCACAGCCGCCGTTGACCTTGTACGTGCCCGTCAGGTTCGAACTCGTTGCATCGAGCGTGGCATCGATCGAGAGAAACTGACCGTTCACCGAGCTGGAATTCATGGGGAGATCCGCCCCGTTGATGTTCCCGTAGAGGAAGATCGAATTGCGGCCCACAAAGCAGCCGGAGGACGCGTAGGCGGTCATCTCGGCTGTGGTGAAAGGCGAAGGAGGAGTATCCGATTCGTCATCTTTGAGATACCCGGAGAGCGTCGGAAACAGGGTCGCGCCGGAAGTCGGTGTGAAGGTGATCTGCCAGTTTCCGGTGGCCGTGGGATTCGGCGGGTTCGTGCCAGGCGGCACATAGGGACCGGGAGCGCTGGACTTGGAACCGCAACCCAGCAAAATCCCCGCCCCAAGAACTGCCGCCATAGGAACCGAGAACCTGCGCATGACCTCGATGGATGATCTCTTTACTTCCGTACCTGCCACAGCCCCTCTCACCCTTCATTCCTCCGGGGAATTAAATCCAGTCTACAGATCACTCCGGGGGATGGAGTCGAATCATTGCACGAACTCCTGCCAGTTGCCAAGGGCCTTTTCCGAATCAAAGGATCCACAACGATCCCGCGCAAAAGGTAATGCGCTGAAAACATTCCGGTTTCCCAGGCGAGTACTACATTCGCGCAGTTTCCTTTCATTCCTGCCTTTCCGGAACTCGTTTGGAACTTTGAGCAGTTGCACTCCTCCTGGAAGCAGCCAGCTCTCCGCATCCATCCTTGCGTCAGGCACGCAGAGCTGGTTGCCGCAGGAAAACATTTGTGCGCAGCTCCGCTATCCGCCAATTACACCAGAGCCGATCGGGTCTTGCTTAACGCTGCGACTTAACATATCATCCACAAACGGTTATCAGATTTCTGATCCGGATTCCGGTCAGAGCGGTGCAAGAGAGTCCATCGGCGTAAGCAGCTGCCGGGGTTCGGCTGAAATAGCTGGCCAGCGCCTGTGGCGAATGTGTCTGCGCGGGTAGGATGCGTGCTCTCTCGTTGTCAGCCCGCGACAGTTCGCCTGTATGGTTGCTCAGTGATTTGCAGTACTGAATAGTAATCGCCGGGCGCTCGCAATGCCTGGCGGCGGCACAATCTTCACTCCCCCTGAGCAGTTCGAAAGTCTTCCCGAAGGGGTGCAGAGTGGTCTTGGGGACATCTTTCCGCGCGGAGCATTCGATGGGACGCCCTCGTTTGCTTTGCGTTCATCTGCCGCTGCAGGTTCTGGCTGTGGCTTGCGGGGCATTGCTCTTCGCCGCCGGGATTGCCGGCTGTAGCGACCGCAGCAACATGACTGTCGCTCCCGTGACTCCACTCTCGATTACTACCTCGTCACTACCGGCAGGCCAGGTTGGCGCAGCCTATCGTGCCGTGCTGACGGCGACCGGCGGCACGACACCCTATAGCTGGGCCCTCGCCACCGGCGCCCTGCCGGTCGGATTGTCCATCAACGGGTCAACTGGAACCATCAGTGGCACTCCTTCCGCGCCCGTCGACTCCGCGACTGCCACCTTTTCGGTCACCGACGCCAGCAGCCCCGTTCAAAGGAAATCCGTCAGCCTGACGCTGACAATCGCCGCAGCCCCTCCACCTCCACTGACCATTGCGCCCATCACGCTGCCAGCGGGCAAGGCAGGCGTACCCTACACCGCGACGCTGACGGCGACCGGCGGCACCGCGCCGTACGCCTGGGCTGTCACCAGTGGCTCCCTGCCTGCCGGGCTGTCACTCAACGCTGCGACCGGCACAATCAGCGGCACGCCGACCGTTGCCGTCAGCGCAGCTGCGCTCATGCTGAAAGTGACTGACTCCGGCAGCCCCGCTCAGAGCCAGTCGGTCAGCCTCACCCTGACGATTGCCGCACCCACCCTATCCCCCCTGGCGATCACCTCGACCGCGGTGCCCAAGGGTCAGGTCGGGACGAGCTACAGCGCCGCGCTTACCGCTACCGGCGGAACAGCACCGTACACCTGGACGGTGACCGGCGGCACTCTGCCTGTCGGGCTCACCCTGAACTCCGCGACCGGAACCATCTGCGGCGTTCCGATGGCCCCCGCCGGCGAAGCAGGACTCACCCTTACCGTCACGGATTCCGGCAATCCTGCCCAGAGCAAGTCGATCAGCCTTACGCTGACAATCTCTTCTGCTGTCATCACGGTCTCCGTGTCCCCCATGCGCGCGGGGCTTGCAGTCGCTCAGAATCTTGCTATAACCGCGACCACGAATGACGCCGCCGGCGTCAGCTGGTCGGCCAGCGGCTGCAGTGGCAACGCATGTGGCACCTTCTCCGCAGCCATCAGCTCAGGCGGCGCACCTGTTACGTATACCGCCCCGGCTGCCGCGGGGCTCTACACCATAACCGCAACCAGCATCAGCGATGGATCGGCATCGGCGTCTGTCGCTCTTTTCGTCACAGATCTGGCAGGCGTGCTGACCTACCACAATAATCTCTCCCGCAATGGGGCAAACACGCAGGAATACGCGCTGTCGAAGTCGACCGTGACGACCTCGACATTCGGCAAACTCTTCTCCTGCACAGTCGACGCGGCGATCTACGCGCAGCCCCTCTGGGTTCCCAACCTCACCATCGGGTCGGCGAAGCACAACGTAGTCTTTGTCGCCACTCAGAATGACAGCCTGTATGCTTTCGACGCCGACAATAATACGTCTCCCTGCGTTCCGCTCTGGCACGCCAGCCTGCTGGATGCCGCGCATGGTGCGACTCCGGGCGAAACCTCTGTGCCGGCGTCGGTCGTTGACGGTTCCAGCGCTGGTGGTTCCGGCCTCGCCGACATCGCTCCGGAGATTGGCATCACCGGCACTCCCGTCATCGATCCGACGACTAATACTTTGTATGTCGTTTCGAAGTCCTGGCTTTCCTCAACTTCTTCTGCCTATCAGCGGCTGCACGCGATCGACCTGACGACCGGCAATGAGAAATTTTCCGGACCTGCAACCATTGCTGCCACTTACCCCGGGACCGGGGATGGCAGCACCAATGTTAGTTTTCTCGCGCTCAGAGAAAATCAGCGCGCCGGCCTTGCTCTTTCGAATGGCGTGGTTTACATTGCCTGGGCTTCGCACGGGGATACCCCGACTTATTATGGGTGGGTCATCGGATATAATGCGGCCAATCTTTCTCAGGTAAGCGTGTTCAGCGACACCCCGAACGCCGGATATGGCGGGATCTGGATGAGCGGAGGCGCCCCTGCGGTGGATGCGTCCGGCAATCTCTATGTCACCACAGGCAATGGAAACTTCGATGCGAACAGTTCATCGGCCCCGAATAACGACTACGGAGACTCGTTCCTGCAGCTGACCAGCGGGCTCCAGGTCACACAGTACTTTACGCCCAGCGATCAGCAGTCGGACAACATCAACGACAACGATTTCGGCTCCGGAGGCGCCGTCGTCCTGGCCGACTTGCCGGCCAATGGCAGCAACCCCACACACCTGGTCATGGGTGGCGGCAAGGATGGGGTTCTCTATGTCCTGAATCGTGATCTTATGGGTGGCCTCGGCGATACGAACGCCTGGCAAAAAATCAGCCTTAACCTCGGTATCTTCGCGACCGGCGCCTTCTGGAACTCCACTTTCTACCTGGCCCCGTGGAAGGGAACACTCGAGGCTTTTTCTCTTAACGCAGCGACCGCCCAGTTGACGCAGATATCCGGCGCTAAGGTCCCGGTGTTCCCTTTCCCTGGCGCCACACCCTCGGTTTCCTCCATGCCCGACAACAGCAACGGCATCGTCTGGGCCCTGGACGACAGTCAGTATTGCACCCCCCAATCCCCGGGCTGTGGCCCGGCAATTCTGTATGCCTACGATGCGGGGAACCTCGCCAATGAACTCTGGAGCAGCGCGCAGGGTACCGGTAACTCTGCCGGCAATGCTGTGAAGTTCACGGTTCCTACGGTCGCCAACGGGAAGGTGTACGTGGGCACCCGAGGCAACAACACGGGCGGACCGGACAGCAGTACCAGCATTCCCGGCGAACTCGACGTGTACGGTCTGTTGCCCAACTAATCCCGCCAGACAAGAAAGTACCATTCGGGACCCGCTAAGTCTGCATTGTCCGAATATTCGGACAGCCGGTAAGTAGTTGTGCCTGTAAACCGATTTACGCCACTTTTCGAAATCCGACAGACTTACCGCTCCGCATCAGAGCCGGAAAATTCTGTTGCGCGACGTCACCGCCGGTGGTAGGCTCTGCTGCACGTTTCCGGGGCCAGGTTTACGAGAGAACTTATGGTCCTCCCCATCGTGTTACTCATTCTCGCGATTGTCCTGTTACTCGCGATTCTTCTGCTGCTCCTCAATCTGCGCAGCGAGATGCAGGGCACAGGCACCGGAGGTACCGGCGGAGGAGGCACAGGCGCGACCATCCCGAATCAGATTCCAGGGACAGCTCTGGCCGCCTGGCTTGGCCCTCGACTCGCAGGAACTCCACTCAGCGGATCCACCTCCGTTTCTACCCCGCAGACCGTGGTGTGGGTGGATAGCGGAGGTGAAGTTCTGGTACATCTCGACAGCCTGGCCACGCAGATTGTGGACCAGACTGTACTCGTTTCCATCGATCTGGAATGCGACCAGACCGGGAGAACCCCGCTGGTCGTCGCCTTGTCGCTGGGTCAGGACGCGCAGGGCGGGTTAGTCGCCGCTACGGATCAGTTTCCCCGGGGAAACGGAGCGCTGGCAGCACGCTGGGGCGCGATACTCCAGGCTGCGGTGTGGAACGCATTTCTTTCTCTTGCCAACGATCATGCAACGGAACGGGGTATGTCTCCTGTCGCTGTTGTTATAAGAAGCGGAAACCTTCAGCTCGAAACCGGGCCAGCGTTGAAGATCGCGTAGGCAGCCATGAACGTCGCCAGCTTCCTGGGCCCGGAAATCCTGGATGTCGCGCAGGCGCTCGGCCTGGTCGACGGCAGCGGAAATCTCTCGCCTTCGTGGTTTGAGGATCCGGTCGGACATCTCAGCCAGGCCCTGACAAACGCAACTCAGCGGCAGGCTTTGCTTGCTCTGCTGGACCAGATTGTTCCGTCCCAGACTGTTCCCGGAGCGCCGAGTGGCGAGAAGTGGCATCCCCTGCTGGGTACGCAGGCCACCGGCAACGTTTATCTGACCGTTAACGATTCTCCCAGCGGCCAGACCGGAGCCATCGCCATCGGCATCGGCGCGCAATACCAGGCACTCGCTTCGCCCGGAGTTTCCATACTGCTCGAGCTGCCCGTTGCATTCGTGAGCGGCTCTTCCTTTTCGCTAATCGCCTTCACCCAAACCGGTGAGCTGTCTTTATCTGTTGCCGTCGATCTCAACTGGACCCAGCCGGCCAATCCCATCGGTCTCAGCACCCTGTCTGCCGCGCTCCTCTTCGCGCCGCTCGCAGCGAATCCTGTCGCAGATTTCGAGGTCACACTGGAGGGGCTCGATCTCGACGGGAAAGGCAGTCACGATGTCACGCTCGGCCCCGGCGACTTCGGCAGCGAAGCCGCGAATCTCCTCATCGGACTGATTCACGCAGAACTGCAGCAGATCCTCGCAACCGCTTCGGGCGAGGCACAGGTGGTTGCGGCGAATCTGCCCGCATTGCTGGGCCTCACCGGGGACTTGCCGCTCTTCCCGTTCACAACCCTGGCCACGGATCCAAAGGCGCTCGTCGGCTGGCTGCGGTCTTTGACCACCGGCACCCCTGCCCCGCTCACCGGCTGGCTCGGCAATCTTGCTGCCTTGCTGGGCGCTCCCATTCCCGCAGGCCACTCGATCCCAACCGTTACCACCACGGTCAGCGGCTCGACAACGACGTGGTCAGTGCCGGTTATCGCACTCGACAGCAATTCCTCGCTGCTGCTGACGCTCGCGCTTGCTCCCACAGCCGACAAAGTGACGCCCCAGCTCAGCGTGGGACTGGGAGTGAATCTCGTGCCCGGCGCGTCGGGTCCCGTCAGCGTGGCCGCAGAGATGACGGTCCTGACCATGCCGCTGGCCGGCTCCCTGCAACCGGCAGCTTTCCCCAATGGGAACATCACGGTCAGAGCTCCGGCGGATTCCACGGCGAAGCTGGTGCCTCCGGGCGGCGTCTTTTCTGCCGACTCGCTCGAGGCCGGTTTCTCGTGGAATGGCTCTACGCTCCAGCCGCTTCTCGAGCTGACCAATGTGAAATTGAACGGCTCCGGTCCCTACGCCGTAATCGACCTCACGGATGCCAACAACGTTGTTGCAGCGGCGAGCAATGCCGTCGCCAGTACTCTCAACCAGGCACTCGGCAGCGCAGGAGCAGGCACACACCTGGCCGCACTCGTGGGGCTCGTGGAACCCCTGGCCGACAGCAGTGCGCCGCTTGTCGATTTTGGTCAGCTGGTCAGCCATCCCACCGCAGCCATTGCCACCCTGCATCGAAGCGCTCTGCTGAGCAGCACGCATCCCTGGACGAATTACTTCCAGGAACTGGTCCATCTGCTGGACCTTCCCGGCCCGGTCGCGGGCTCAGGGACTACGGCCTCCCCCTGGAGCGCGGCGATCGCGACAGCAGGACCGCTCTCCCTTAATCTGGTTGCCTGGAATGCGCAGACTTCCGGCAACAGCGCCGACCCGCAGATGCTGCGAATCGGGCTCAGTGTTGCAGCGGCGACCGCGGCGTCCTCATCCTTCACTGCGTCCACCTCCTGCACCATCGAGATTCTCTCGGCGGATCTGGTCGCGCAGGGGAGCAATACCGTTCGCATCCTCGGCGGCTATCACGCCAGCGCATCCATCACGCCGGGGTCCCTGCCGGAGGTCGCCGGAATCACCGCGCAGATTCAGACCATCACCGCCGGTTTTGATCTGATCCCCGGATCGGCGCCGGCTGTGCAACTCGCCCTCGACGGCGTAAGCGTCACCACGCCCGCCGGAACCGTGCAGGTGCCTTCGCTTAGCTTCCCCATGCCCGCAGGATTCGATCTGTCCAGCCCCGCAGCGCTGGGCATCAGCGCGGCACAGCTGGAACAGGTGGTCCTGGCTCTGCTGGCCGGCGAGCTCAGCAGCGCCCTTGGTCCCTCTGGGCTCAGCTTTGCCGCCCTGCTCGGCGCCGCTCCGGGCGCCACGGGTCTGCAGACGGATTTTCCGGCCCTCGCCGGTGCTGCGGGATCCCTCTTCACCGATCCGGTTTCGGCCTGGCGTTCCTGGCTGGGCAGCGTGGCCGCCGGTCTCTCTTCGGATGGAACGGCCTTCATCGGAGGCATTGTTCCGTGGATCGCGGGCCTGGTTTCCGCAAATCCTCCTTCGGATTTGTCCTCGCCTCCCGATGCCTCCATCTTCAGCGGTTCCGGGACCTATGCCGACCCGTGGAGCATCCCCATCGGCGGCGGCAGTTCCGCGGCATCCGCCTTGCTGTGGCTCGAACCGGATGGCCCCCTCAGCGAAGCCGCCACCGTTGCGGGAGCAATTACTGCTGTGCCCGATCTTCCTTCGCTGGTCACGCTGATAGCGCAGTACCCGCGCTATCTGGGCGCACTTCCGGATGGGCTTTCCCCGGCGACCCTGGCTTCCGGCCTTGAATCGCTTTCCAGCTATCTTGCCTCCGGCGATGGTGTGGTACCGCTAAGTTCGCAGCAGCCCGCCGCAGCCGGATGGTCCACCGGAACGGCGATCACCGCCGCGCATCCCGATCAACCTTTGGACTCTTCCGCATGCACGCAGATTCTCGCTCAGGTCGATGCCTGGGCCGCGCCGGGCACCAACCGCGCCATTCTGCTGCTGGGACCCGGGTTCTCCGATCACGCAATCTGGAACACTCTGCTCGCCCAGCAGGAGAGCGCGCATCCGGGGTCCACCAATGCAGCCGCCACGTTCAACCTCCGTGTTCCGGGAGTCGATCCGGCCTCCATCGATCTGCGCGGCATCACCGTAGTCGCCGACTACTACACGGCCGATCTCTACGATGACGGCAGCGGCAATCTTGCTTCGCTGACCAGCCAGATCGGGCCCGTCATTGCACGCATTCTCGCCCTCAAGCCGGGGGCTGCGATCATTCTCGCCGCGCACTCCACAGCGGGTGTCGCGGCTCGCGCCTATGCGCAGGCCAACAGCACCCAGCTGAAGGGGATCATCACCCTGGGGACGCCGCACCTCGGGGCTGCGCTCACGCCACTGACCGACAGCGCCACGGCCGAAGCCGTGAGATTCCTTATCAACCTGCTGCCTTCCGGTGTTGCAGCCGGTCCGCTGCATGATGCGCTCCAGCATCTAAGGAGCGCCCTCGACAGCTATCTGCCGGCAGCCTCTGCAGGCCAGCTGCCGCAGGCGTGGCCTTATCCCATCGGCAGCTTTGCAGGTGCGGCCGGCACAGACACAGGCGGCGTGCCGGTGCTGGCGCTTGGCGGGCAACTGACAGAAGACCTGCTCGGTGCCCTGACCACCGCCATTGCTGCGCAGCTCGCAGCCTTTACTGCGCAGGCACCCACGGCGATTGGTTATGGAGCCCGCGTCGCGCTGAATCTCGGACCCGACAGCGGCGTACACAGCGAGATGACAGTGCGCCTCGACACTGGTCGCTTCGCGTGGAATTCCGCCACTCCTCCGCCGCCGCGCCCGGCGCAGGCGCTCACCGTTACCTGCACATTGCTGGAAGAGGGCGGCTGGCTGGCAGGCGGACCGCTCTCATGGAACGGCCCTGGGACAGCCCTCACCGACATTCGCGTGCGCAGCGCCCGCTTTGGCGCGGTCGTGGCCCAAACCGGCAGCACGCTCACTGCAACGCCCTTTGCGACGCTGACGGATGCCGCATTCCACAGCCCTGCCAGCGCGTCTGTTCCGTGGGGCAACGCGCAGCTCTCCAGCCTCTTCGGCAGTGTGTTCGCGCAGATCGCCTCGCCTGCGCCGGCAAGGGGCACATCGCTGGCAACCCTGCTCTCCGCGCTGGAGGCGCTGGGCGTGGTCGCGGTCGATTTCAGCGGAGCGCTCGCGATCTCCGCCGACGCCATCACAGCCCTTCAGGCGGATGCCCTCACTTTCCTCGCCGGCAAAGTGCAGTCGACGCTGTCTTCGGCGCAGATCCCGGGCTTCACGGCTTCCGGAAGTGCCTGGACCTATACGATCCCCGGATTGCCGCTGCAGGCGGTCATTTCCACCTCTCCCGCCAGCTTCGGAATCGAGACAGTTTCCTCCGCCGGAGGCCTGGCGGTGGCCGGCAGCGTCGCGCTGAACTTCTCCGCCGCGCTGGCACTCGCGAATCTTCAGCCCACGCTTTCCGCGTCGCTCACGCTGGGTTCGGCGACCCTCACGTTCAGCAACGGATCGCTGAGTCTCGCTGTGCCTCCGGCGCTGCCTGCCCTGCAGCTGTATCCGCTTCCCGTTACGGGCAACATCCTCAGCGCCTTGAATGCCTCGGTTCCTCTGCTGTTGCTTGATAGCCTGGGCTCCGCCGCCCTCAGCGCGGTGGCCGGTCCGGGCTACACCGTCTCCGGTCTCCTCACGTTCCTCCAGAACCCCGGAGCATGGATCGTTGGAACCAGCGCGCTGGGCGATGGCACAGTGCTGGATCCCGCAAAGCTCAACCAGCTGTTTGCGAAGTTCGGAATGTTGCCATCCGGGATCACGCTGACAGCCTCCGGCAAGGATCCCACGACCATTTCTCTCGCCAACAGCACGCCCATCGGCGGCCTGCTGACCATCGCTCTCGGCGTAGCTATCGACCGTACCCGTCACCTGGCTCCCTCTGGTACCGTTACGATCCAGACGAACCTCAAGGGCGGCACATGGCCCAACGTGGGCGTCACGTTTGGGGTCAGCTCCACCGGGATCACCCTCGCTGTCACACCTGGGGGGGGTGCCCAGCCGATCCAGTTGCTGCCGACCTTCAGCGGATCGGCGACATTTGCCGCTGCCGCCGAGGCCCCGCTTCCGGCGGCGCTGGACGGCCTCATCAGGGAACTGGCGCCGAATCCCGCATCCCCGCCAGCTCTCGTCAAACTGGCGCTGGAAGTAGCTGCGGCTCTCGACATCTACGATTCCGCCGGGGGTTTCGCCGCGCACACCGCGCAGCTGACCGCGATGCTCGATGGTTCGTGGTTTACCTCGCTGGGCTCCACGGTGCGCAACGCGTTCCTCACCAGCGCGGCCACGTACTTTAACGACGCCAGTTCGCCGCTCCACAGCCTGCTGCCTGGCACGATATCCACTTCGGGGACCACATTGAAGTGGACCTTCCCCATCCCCGGTGGCATCGGCTCCGGCAATCTCTCCCTCGAAATAGGCTGGGACAATTCCGGCCCGGCAATTCAGTTTGCAGCCAGCGCCGTGCAGCTGAGCGCGGCACCGCTTTCGATCGACACGACTCTCGGATTCGCCTCGGGTAGCTTCACCGTCGGGATCGGCCTCGGCATTTCGCTCGAGGACGCGCTTGGCATTAGCGTCGTCCCCGAGCTGAACTTCGGCGTGACCGGCAGCACTGTATCCATGACGCTGCTGCCGCTGGGCACCGGCACCGCCAGCACCCTGTCTCTCCGGCTGTTGCCCTCGCCCTCCTTCACCTTCTCGCAGTCGGCGCCCGGACAGATCATCGCTGGGTGGGGCATTCCTCTGGTCGCGGAACTGCTGATCAATGCCATTGGCACAGAGTTCACGCAGCCGCTGTGGAATGGTGGTCCCACCATCGCCACCACCCTCGAGAAGGCGCAGATCGTCGATAACCCGTCTGCGCAGCATTACAAACTGCACACGCCGCTTGCATCCGTGCCCACCCTGCTGGGCAACATTGCCGCCGCGCTTTCGCCGGTGACCATCACGCTCAGCACGAACCCGCAGCTCAGCCTCGTCTTCAGCGATTCCGGCGGCACCCTGGGTGTGGGCATTCTCGGCTCTCTCCCGCTTTCGGCCGGATCGCCGTCCGTCTCCCTGCTCTTCGGCGCTCCGGCCACGTGGCTCGGTTCCACCGCAGGCATCATTCTCAACCTCTTCACCACATCCGGCGGAGTCAACTTCGCGCCGGCCCTTCATGTGAGGGGTCTCGGCATCGGCCTCAGCGGCGCGGGCGACGCGCCCCTGCTCAACGAATCCGGCTTCAGCATCGGCGCTGTCGATGCGTATCTCGCCTTCGATCTCGATCTGAAAACCGGCCATCTGAGCGACCTCGGCGGCGGCCTCGAAATCGACAAGCTGGGCCTGCCCCTCAATCTGCTGAACTCGGCCAGCTCCAGCAACCCCGTGGCCTCCAGCCTGCTCTCCTCCAACGGCGGCTCAGCTGGCGACAGCACACCGCCGAATCCGGCTGTCGACGTCATCGCCTACTACCTGGACGGCAGTTTCACCATCCAGTTCGCCGGCACGAATCAGCCCATTGTCATTCCCGTGCACGCGGGTTTCGGCCCGGTCTACATCGACCAGATCGATCTGGCGCTGGCGGGCACCAATTCCGTAACGCTGGGTGTGGATGGCAGTTTGCAGATCAACGGTCTGACTGTGGGCGTCATCGATCTTGCGCTCCAGGTCCCGCTTCCCTCGCTTCTCGACCCATCCACCTGGTCGCTCGATCTCGAAGGCCTCGCCGTCTCGCTCAGCGCCGATCCGTTTGAAATTTCCGGCGGCCTCAGCAAGAATCCCGGCCCGCCCATTCAGTACGACGGAATGCTTTCCGTCACCGTCGAGAACATCGGCTTCAGCATCGTCGCCGCGTATTCGCGACCCTCCGACGCGCAGGGCGCCTACACCTCTCTCTTCATGTTTGTGGCCCTGGATTTCCCCCTCGGCGGGCCGCCCTTTGCCTTTGTCATCGGCCTTGGCGGCGGCTTCGGCTACAACCGCCAGCTCAACGTCCCCGCCGACATCAATAACATCGACTCCTTCCTGCTGGTCAGCGCCATCGATGACGACAGCCTCGCCAATGATCCCATGTCCGCGCTGATGAGCATCGGCAGCTCGATCCCTCCGGCTCGCGGCGCCTACTGGCTCGCGGCGGGCGTGCGCTTCACCAGCTTTGCTCTCGTCAACAGCACCGTCATCGTCGTGATCGCGCTCGATCGCGGCTTCGAGATCGATGTCCTCGGCATCTCGCGCATGGCGCTTCCCACAGAGCAGTTCGCCCTCGCCAGCGTCGAGCTGGCTCTCAAAGCCCGCTACAACTCCGAAGAGGGCGTGCTCTCGGTCCAGGCCCAGCTCACCGACAACTCTTATCTCTTCGACCGTGACTGCCAGCTCACCGGCGGCTTCGCCTTCTTCGCATGGTTTCCGCAGGGCCAGTTTGTCCTTACTCTCGGCGGCTACAATCCGGTATTTTCGAAACCGGCGCAGTTCCCTGACGTTCCCCGTCTCGGATTCAACTGGAGCGTCAGCAGCAACATCGTCGTCAAAGGCGGTGCCTATTTTGCCCTGACCAATACCTGTGTCATGGCCGGAGGCTCGCTCAGCGCCACAGCCAGCTTCGGGCCGATCAGCGCCTGGTTCAACTGCTATGTCGATTTCCTGGTCGCGTGGGATCCCTTCGCCTATGAGTTCGACATCGGCGTCGAGATCGGCGCCTCGCTCAACATTCGTGTCTGCTTCTTTGCCTGCGCCACCATCCATATTTCCATCTCTGTCGGCGCGCAGCTGATGATTGCCGGCCCACCCTTCCATGGCACCGCATCCATCGATGCCGAAGTCACCACCATCACCGTGTCCTTCGGCAGCACCCCGCAGTCGCCGAACTACATCACCGACTTCGGCTACTTTTCGCAGAAGTATCTGACCGCCGGCGATCCCAACGGCAACGCCGTGCTCCTGCAGTTCTCGAAGGGCCTGCTGGCTCCGAATCCTCCCGGTGCGCAGCCGGTGCCGGGAACCCAGTCGCAGCCATGGCAGGTGGGTATCGAATTTGCCTTCCAGACTTCCACGCGCATGCCGGCCAATCAGACGCAGGATTTCCTGATGAACACCAGCCCCGCGCCAACGCCCGGCGTCAATTCTCTCGATCTGGCGCCGATGGATGAGATTGGCGTCACGTCAACGCACAGCATCCTTCTCCAGCAGCAGCAGAGCGATGGTTCCTGGCAGCCGCCGGCGCTCATCGATCCCTCCGATCACTTCACGCTCAGCGTGCAAACCGGCTACTTCCCGGAAGCCACATGGCACTGGTTCGACCCAAAGAACGTCCCCGCCGGAGCGCGCACCATCACGGCCGTGAACGGCATCAGCATCGACGGGCATGTGGTCTTCAACACGCAGAGCGCCCTCATTCCCATTTCCACTCTGGTTGCCGACCTTCCCGAATATGCGCTGCCCCTGCCCTTCGCCACCACAGCTGCTGCTGCGCCCACACTGCAGGGCTACGGCGCTGCCGCCGACAGTCTCCTGAACTCGATCCGGGATTCCTCTTCGTCAGTCATGCTGGCCGCCGGCAGTGAAATCCTCTCCGGAAACAACGCCTTCAGCCAGAACCGCACCGCATTTGGATTGCCCGCGAGCGGCATTCCGCCCCTGGCCACCGCAGCGCTCAGATACCGACGCTCAGCGCCTCCGGCCGTCATGCCCATTACCACCGGGCTCACCATGAAACCCGTCGGGCTGAAAGCCCCCATCCTTGCGGAGACCGTGGCCCCGGTGGCTTCGATCGTCCTCGAGCAGCCGCGGCTGCGCAATGTGCTGCAGCGGGTTCCGCTGCCCGTGAGCGACGTTCCGGTGGCGCTCCATACCACCGTCACGCGTTCCGCCGCGCGAGCCGCCACGGCCGTTCCGCGCTTCGTTCCTCCCGCCGCAACGGCCTTAACCGGGGCGCGTCTGATTCGAGTGCCCGCCGCCTCAGCGCCGCGGCCCACCAGTGCCTCCATCGCGCCGCGCGCCTCCACCAATGCAGCCGCGGGCCTGCGCATCGCTCCGCTGCATCAGCAGGCTCTCGATGCAGCAGCCTCCAGCCTGCTCGGCAACGGCGTCGTCCTCGCCGGCAGCGCGGCCCACGTGTGGGAACTCGCCCAGAGCGCCGGCGTCTTCTCGGTGACCGGACAGGGCGCCTTCCGCGCAGCCTTCAGCGATCGCAGCGGCGCGGTCCTCAGCGATCAGGAGTACGGATCCGCAGCGCAGATTCCCGTGCCTCCGGGGGCGGCTCTGGCCATCTTTGAGTCGCTGGGCAATCTGCCTGCCGATGTCACTCCGCCACCGCCCGCCTTCGGAGCCATCAGCGCCGCCTTCGCGCCGCCCACCCAGCCCCTTGCCGTCGGATGGCAGGAATCGAACACTCTTTTTCAGCTCGGTCCGACGCGCCTGCTGGCCCGCGGCGCTTCCCTGCGTCTTCCCCGCGCGACTGCCAGCCAGCAACTCCGGCAGAAGGCAAGCTCCGGAACCATCCTCGCCTCCACCGCCCTCCAGGGGCAGGCCGCCGTCGAGACACAGCTTGCCGCGTCGATCAGCACAGTCATTCTGCTGCTCGACCTCGCGGATGCCAATGCGGCCGCTTCCGGCGACCTCACCATCGCGGTCGACGGCGCGACTCTTACCACTCCCCCGACACGCGTAGCCACGGCGAACCGGCGCATGCTCTTCTACGACGTTGCTTCGATCGACCAGGGCGCAGCCTCCATCGTGATTTCTGTCGTCAGCGAGACGGCCTGGAAGGTGGCCGGCGTCATCGGTGTGCACGGCCGGGCGGCCGACTGGGCTGCGCAGCTCGGCAATGGCATCCCTCCGCAATTTGTTCCCAGCGGGCCGCTCACGCCGGACGGGTCGCTCACCGTGACTTACTCCTCCCCGTCCCCTGCAGCCAAAGGAGCAGCAGCATGACAGCGCCTCCTCCCAAAGGTCAGATGTATCTCTTCAACTCGGCAACGCCGCCGCTGGACGATGGCTCCTACCGGCTGACCTGCTCCACCGCCATTACCGGCCCGATCAATCCTCCTGCATTCACGAAGCAGAACTACTTCGACATCGTCGGTCCACGCTTCAGCGTGCCGCAGTCGATGGTTGCCGGGACCTTCCCGCCCACCAACAGCCACGGCGCATTTCAGGACAGTCTCCCGCACATTGTCCTCAGCCGCCGCACGCTTCCCTGGGAACGCAAGCTCGATCCCGAAGGAAAGATCCCTCCACCCGCCCACAATCCCGGCGACGCGCCTGTTCCCACCGACCCTGTCCCCTGGGTGGCCCTGCTCCTCTTTGAAGAGGGCGAATACACCTGGTATCCCAATATCCCGCTCGACAATGTCGTGCCCGCCGACGTCTTCTCGCGCCTGGGCTCGCCGGCCAGTATCCAGTGCGATGCAGTGGAAGCCCCGCTCCCGCTGGTTCAGTCCATCCTGCCCTCGCTGGAGGAGTTGCAGCTGCTGGCGCACGTGCGCTGGGTGAATGTCGACGACCGCGAGCTGAACACCGCCGGCGGTGATGGCTACTTTTCTGTCGTGGTCTCCAACCGGTTGCCCTCGCCCAGTGCGCAGTGCCGCGCCGTGCTCGTCTCGCTTGAGGAGCGCTCTGACCTCGTACAGTCCAACCCTCCACCGGTCGCCAGTCAGGGGCCGCCCATCTTCGAGCATCCAGTCAGCCGGCCGCAGGCTGCCAGGATCTCAGCAGGCGAATCCTTCATCGCACCCGGCAGCACGGTCTTCACGCTGTCGCAGGCTCCGGCCCATCGGTTCCCGCCACGCGGTCCCATCGTCATTGGCTTCCCTCCCGTACAGAAGGTGCGGCTGGTCGCGCTCTACAGCTGGAAATTCACCTGCGAAGGGCCAGGGACCTTTCGCGATCTCATGCAGAGTCTCGACGACGCCATGTTTGGCAACGTGCAGAACCCGGGCCATCCGCCCCTCAGCGATACCGGCCATCTGCAAATTTCCCTCGATGATCGTCAGGGCGCAGTCGAGCAGGTCTGGTATCGCGGTCCGCTGGTTCCCTGGCAGCTCACGCGCGACAACCTCGGACCGTACCACAGTGCCGATCAGGCAAGGCGCGTCACGCCGGAGACGGGCGCCGAGGACGTCTCCTATGCGGCCGCCTTCGAGCTGGGCCGCCTGCTGGCCGCTTCCGATCCGCGACTGGCCCAGGCGCTGATGACCTGGCGTCGCGAGAGTTACAAACAGGCTGCCCGCGTCGACACGATCTCCGCGGTCTCGGCCCGCATTCCGCTCAATCTCCCCGCCACGCTGGCGGAGAAGCTCCACTGCCCCATTCCTCCCGTCGCCTCCGTTTCCGTGACCAGTGCGGTTATCGAAAGCGGCCCCATCATCGCCGACGCTCACGGCCTGGGCAAAGTCGTGGGAGCCGCAGGGCTCAATGCAGCCAATCTTGCTTCCGCATGGCAGATCAGCTCCGCCCAGGCACAGAACCTGCTCGGCGCCGATCCCGGCTCGCTGGGAGCGCCCGTCACAGCTCCCCCGGAGACCACCCGCGGCGACACCACCCTCGGCACGGTGGCTGCGGATACCGCCGGCCTCACCAGGCTTTCTGCCGCCCGCACCCAAGCCGTAAAGAATGCCGCCGTCACGCTGGAGAATTCCTGATGCGTACTGCTTTCATCACCGGACCGGCCGCCCTGCGCGAACGCATGGTCGCCAAAGCCCAGGTCGACCTCAGCGTTCCCGAGTCTTCCATGCCGCCGTACATGGAATCCTTCCTCGCGCATCTCCGCGTGCTCATCGGCGTGCCCTTCGATTACATGGTGCCCGACTCGCGGCTCCTGCCCGACGAATCCATTCGCTTCTTCTATCTCGACCGCTCCTGGACCGACCGTCTTGTGGATGGCGCCGTCGCCGTCGGTAAAAGCGGCACCCGCGAACAGGCGCATCATCAGGCCCAGGCGCCGAATCTCCAGAGCCAGCTGGATCTCACCGAACGCACCATCCGCAATATCCAGACGGGCAAGCAGCTCCCCACCAACAGCGGCCCCGCCGGCATCATCACCGGATTCCTGCTGCGCTCCGCGACCGTCGTTGGCTGGCCTTCCATGGATGTCCGCGCCTTCAGCCAGATCGTGCCGCCCTCGCCGGGGAACGTGAACGATCCGGGAGCAGCGGAGTGGGCGGCCAACGCCACGGCCGTGCAGCTTCCCACCCTGCGCCTCGAACGCCTTTCCCCCTCCGTTCTGCTGGCGCTCTTCGACGGCATTCCGCAGCTGGTCTGGTGTGAAGAGCCGCACCACGGCATTCAGTTCGGCGTCACGAATTCGGGGGAAGCCGGCATCTTCTACCTCGACCGGCATGAGGCCAGTGGCGAACTCGAGCCTGGCTCGCAGTCCGTACAGGTGCCGGTGCGCGCGGCCAATCACCGCGTGATCGCCATCCAGCAGCTGCGCAACCAGCTCAACGCGCTCCATGATCCGAACCTCGTACCGCAGACCGGCAGCGCGGCGCTCGCCATCGAGATGCTGCAGCTGCCCTGGCGGCAACGCTTCCAGGGAGCCGGCTCGGATCGCCATCCGGGCTCCGGTGGCTTTGTTGCTAAATATTCCGTTGCCAGGGTAATCGCCAACCCGACGCTGCAGCAAACCGTGAGGGAGTTGTTCTGATGGCCGCCACCATACCCAAACCCGCAGTCAGCAACGCTGCGCTGTCCATGGCCGCCGCCTACGGCATCACGCGGCGGACGGTGGCCACCTGGTACCCGGCGCTGATTCGCACGCCACGGCTGCTGGTTCCCATCGAAGTGGATGCGCTCATGATCCGCAGTGCGAATCAGAGCTGGGCGCAGTGCGGCATGAGCGTTCCCAGCCCGGACGCTCCGCAGCCGGTGCCCGCATCGAGTCTCCTGCCTGCGCCTTTCGCCGAGCTGAGCCAGTCGCAGGCCGCCCAGACCCGCCAGCGGGGTGCCTGCCTGCAGTGGTATCTGCCCCGTGCCTTCACCAGCGCCACGGCAGACAGCACAGGCGCCACCTTCCCTCCCATTCCCGACCGCTGGCTGGTGCTGCGCCTCTATGCCGGCAGGGCGCTGGAGAGACGCGCGGTGCGCGGCTGGGTTCTGGAAGCCGGCGGCCAGCCCGCGGTCTCATTCGATCTGAAGGGATGGACCGAACCCGGCACCAAACCCGCCGTTCAGAATCCCGTCACCGCCATCGGGCACGGCGACCTCTCCTGGGCCGGCTACTTCGACAACGTCCTCAACCGCCTCAGCTTCGCCGACACCTATCTGGACTCCGACAAAGCCACCGGCCCGCTCTCCTATCTCGTCTGCGGATGGTTCTCCGATCCCACCCTCGACCCTCTCGGCGACCAGAGCATCACCTCCGCCGCAGCTTTCGCCGCGAAGCTCCAACAGCTCGGATGGGCCCTGCCCGACAGCGATACCTCGCAGCTCCAGCAGCAAGCCGAGAGTTACGCCTCGGCGGCTGCCTCGGCGGGTCTTCGCATTGCGCTCGACGCTCGTTTCGCTGCCACGCAGGCCGGTTTTGGCGAATCGGCCTTCGTGCCCACTCGCCCCTGGTGGCCGCAATCGTGTGTCCTGCACGGTGCTGTCGTCGGCATCGACTGGCCGGGAACCGGCGACACCAAAGAAGTCGGCGGCCCGCCCGCCGCCTCAGCGGTCACCGTCGCCTTCGGCAACACCATGGCTGAAACCATGGGAGCCGTCGTCGCCCAGGCCGACAACACTTCCGAAGCGGCTCTGATCGTCGAGGCCCTCCAGCTGGGTGTGCTGAAGCAGATCGATCAGCCCGATGGCCGAGCAAAGGTGGACGAGGAGGTCCACGCCAACTCCTTCATCAGCCTTCCCGGCCTGGCCGCCGTCACGGAGCCCTTCACCATCGCGCCCAGCGGCGTCATGCAGGCTCCCCCGGCCACCCCCGCGGTTCCCGGCCCCGGCGTGTTCGCCTCGCAGCTCGAACGCGGCCCGGTCAAGTTCCCGGTCGGCAAAGGTCCGGTACGAAAACTGACGCTCGGCGAGGTCCAGGTGCAGAGTGGGCAAACGCACTACGTCGTCGCGGAAGAATTCCTCGTTTCCGGCCGCCTGCGCGACGCAATCTCGGCTGCAAAGCTCTCTCTGGATCCACCGCTCTCCGACCCCGGCGGCGAGGTCACCGTCGACCGCGCCATGCCTCGCTTCTATGCGCCCAAAGATCCCGTCGTGCTCATCCAGGGAGGCAAGCGGGCCTTCACCCACGACAGCGGCCTCAAAAGCGAAAACGGCCTGCTCGTCTGCCGCATGCTGACCGTGACCGAAGTGAGCTGGCAAATGCCCCAGACCAGGAACCGCTTCTTCGTACGCGGCGAGGACGTCCTGGAGAGCGGCGTCGAGAACGGAAGTGTCCCGATCGAGTGCGAAGTCCTCCTGCGGGAAACTGTATTGCTCGACTCGGGAGCAGCCCGGTCCATCGCCGCCGCGGCCGCCGCGGCCGTCAGCGCCGCATCACCCGGAACCGCGTTGGATCAGGCCACCGCGGCCCGCCACATCGCGGTCGAACAGACCGCATGGTACGCGCTCCGTCAGCCCGGCGTGGATCATGGGCCTCTGCTGGCGCGCAGCGGCATCGCCGGAAGATTGCCGGCTCCATTCTCCATCTCGCCGGCCACGCGGCCCTGGTCGCCCATGCACCTCGACTGGGAAGCCGAATACGTGCAGTCCCCCAACGGCGAGCAGGACTGGACGCTGGACGAGGTTGACTACACGCTCAAACCCAATGCCGTCATTCCTCCGGCGGGCAGCGGAATCATCTGCCGCGGCCGAGCGCAGGTCACCGGCGGAGCCAGCCATGCACTGGCCGCCGCCGTCGCCAACGCCATCCAGCAGGCGGCCGGCATCGCCGGTACCGGCCCTGTTCCGTTAGCACACAAGGAAGCCTGGTTCTCCGGTATGGCGAGGAACCTCACGGCAAATTACCAGGCGCTGAGGCTCCTCAACTTCACTGCTCCGCCCCTGGACGGGCAGAACGCCAGTGAATCGGCTCAGCTGACCGACATCTCCACCGCGCTCTCGCAGATGGACGTTCTCTCCTGCGGCCTGAACGGACTCATCACGCAGTTGCGCGGCGGTGTGCCCGGTGACGGTGTCAGCAAAAATCCCGAAGGCGGCGTTCCCACGCCTTTCTTCGCCATGCGTGGCGGCTTTCTGCGCATCAAGCGGCTGCGTCTCGTCGACGGCTTCGGACAATTCGTGGATCTCTGCGGTTCCAGTGCAACGCAGGATGCCCAGGGCTTCCTGATTTCTCCTCCGCTCACCCTCCCCTCGCAGCCCGGCACTCTCGGCCTGCCTCCTCGCTTCACCGCTCCGGTGTGCGCCTGGTTCCGCTACATGGATGCCGATCCCGCCTATCCCACCGCCGAAGCCGACTATCAAACAAGCCCCGTCTGCGCCTTCCTCATGCCGAATCACCTTGAGGGCTCCATCGAATGCTTCAATGCCGATGGCAGCGGCGCAGGCAGCATCGTTTCCCTTGACGACGGCACCATCGGCTGGCAGGTGGCTCCCGGCATCAGTACAGCCGCCGGACAGGACCCCCTCTCCACCCTCACCAACAGCTACGCGGCGCAGCTCGCGCGCGGCCTCATCAACTGGGGGATCGCCGATGCCGGCCAGGATCGCGAAGCCGCCCTCTCCGCGCTGATGCGCTGTATCGACTCGACTCTCTGGTCGGTCGATCCCTTCGGCCACGCGGGCGACGAACACCTGGCACTGCTGCTGGGCCACCCCATCTGCGTGATGCGCGCGCTGCTCGAACTGCAGCTCCAGGACCCCATTTCCGTACCCGACAACACCGTACTCGCCGTTCCCATCCGGCTCGGCAATCTCGCGCACTGGGTCGATGGTCTGCTCGGCTACTTCGTCAACGACGACTACTCGAAGCTCTATGTGGCAGATGCAGCCGCGGCCGGCATGGCCCGCCTCTTTGGTCCCGGACAGGGTTTCCTCTCGCAGATCAACCTCGTCCGGAGCTTCTACGATACCTTCGCCAACGATCTCCCTCCGGGAGCCGCCAGGGGCAACGCCGCAGTGACGCACCCGTACATCGACACCACCGGTCTGCTCCGGATCCGCCCCAACCAGATCGTCAACCTGACGCTGCTGGTCGAGCCCCTCACGACGGTTCACGCCACCATGGGCCTCGCTCCGCGCAAGGAGATCGGCATGCGCCGCCAGTGGGTCACCACGGGCCTGGCGGCCATCGCGCCCACCTTCCGCTTCGGTCCGGTCTTAGTTGATCCCAATCACATCCGCATGCCCATCCCAACGGATCTAGGCACAACGTGGGCGTGGGACTACCGCGCCGCCGCAACACAGTGGGCGGAAAATCCCGTTACCAATGCGACGGAGGACGCGCTTCTGCCCCAGTTCCCTCCAAACGCCATGGAAGGCTGGCTGAAGCTCAAGCCGGCGCCTCCTCCTTCGGCAAAGCAGGGGGGCGCATCATGAGTTTCATCGCGGATCTCCTGCAACTCCTCGGCTTCGCGAAAACAGCCACTGCCGCAGCACTGCCCCCCAGGCTGCCCGTTGCATGGGTGGGCATCGACCGCAGCTCGATGAAGCGTGTCGCCGGCGCAGCTTCCGATCCCAGCTGGTACGGGCTGCTGCTGGATAACAGCAATCTCCGTTTCGTTGGCGCCTATCTCGAAGGAATCACCTTTCCCCCCGGCGCCACAGCGGATCAGTTTACGGCCTCCACGAAAGACGTTGCGCGCGACTGGATTCCCCACGTCGCCGCGCTTCGCACCGAAGGCTGGGGTGTCGCATTCTGGTATGTGGGCTACAGCATCGGCGGAGGCGAACCTCTGCCGCCGCTCTCACAACTGGCCGCCGCCGATTACGCGGCCCGCGGCAGACTCCACGCGCAGCACGCCAAAACCATTATCTCCGGCATCTCGCCCGCGATGGACGGAGCCGTCGTCTACTTCGACAACGAGGACCCATCGAGTACAACCGTCAGCAGCCTGATCCCGTATTACGATGCCTTCTTCGATGAGTTGCAGTCGCCCGGCCCCGGCACTCTGCCGGCGTTGCGCCCCGGCCTCTACGCGCATGCCGCGGTCGGCGCGAAATTCCTCAACACCTATCCTTACGTCTTTCTCTGGGAAGTAACCTACGACACTGCGACTACCACCACGCCCGCGGCTCCCTTCGACAGGACCGCCAATCCGCTCATCGTCGACGCCACTCGATCACTCGGTCCCGTCATTCTGACGAATGGCGCGCAGCAGAACATTGGCTGGAGCGTGGGACGCCAGTTCCGCTCCTACACGGGAAGCATGCCCGTCGCCGGCTCAGCCATTACCACCACCGTGGCCGGCCTCAATCCCTATGGCGGCTGGGACTATGACTCCTCGGTAGTGCGCGATCCGGCCTATCCATCGGCCGACCCGCGCGTTGCCGCCGGCGTCGCCCCCGGTTCGTCGCCGGGTACTTCCGATCCTGTGGTCATCGAGGGAAAGTTCACGGCGCGCACCAGCACCGATCCGCCGCAGATGACCGTCGACATGATCGGCCCGGCCGGCCATGCCAACATTCCCCTGCTGCCATCAACGTACGTCGAGCCCGATGCCCCCCTTGCCCGGGTCACATTCCCAGGCGCGCAGCAGACCAGCTTTGCCACCGTGCTCACCACCGGAGACATTGCCGCCTGCGACTCCGCAGGACGCACATGGCTCAATACGGGATCGGCCGCAACCATCCAGCTGCGCCGCCTCCGTGCCCTGGCATTTGCAGCCTTCACGGGGACCGATCTCCAGATCTTCCTCGTCGGCCAGGATCGCGCCCTCTGGGCTCTGCGCAACGCCGGAGGCGCCTGGGGAACACCCGCGCAGATGGGAGGCGCTCTGCGCCTCCATCCCTCCGCGCTGCTCGCGGCCACCTCCCGCGCCACCGCCAGCGTCGACGTCTTCACCTTCAACGACGCCGGCCTGCTGACCACATCCTGGTGGTCCACAACCTCAGCAAGCTGGCCTGACTCGAATTCCCAGGTGCTCGACGCCGCCCCAGGCCTGCTGCTGCCCACGTCCGCGCTCGCCGCTGTCAGCGCCGCCGCCAACAAGCTGCATGTCTTTGCCATCGGCAAGGATCAGCGCCTGCGCTACATCGAGTTCACCAATACCAACTGGGGCGCTCTGCAAACCTTAGGCAGCCCAACCCAGTTTGTTTTCCCCCATTCGGGCCTCGCGGCTCTCGTGATCTCTGCCACGCGGGTGCAGGTCGCCGTCATCGCGGACAACGGGAATCTCCGCGTCCATACTCTCGATGGCTCCAGCGGCGCCTGGGCCGAGGTCTCTCCAGCGCAGGAATTCAGTCCTCCGCTCGCTGCCGCGCCCGCCGGCTACACACCCCCGGCGCCCGGCGTGTCCGTCGAAACCGCCTATGGCTGGCGCATCAACCCCTACAGCGATCTGTCCATGTCCATGGTGAACGGCAGTCCCATGATCTTCGCGGCAGGTCTGCAACCCGGTCAGACCGCTGCCCTGCGCCGCTCCACCGCGCCGGGCAGCGAATGGGAACGCTATCGCTGAGATCTGCGCTCTGCGCCTCGCTGTCGAAGCGTATGCAGGTCCGCGGCCACATCGCGTGCCGCTGAAAGGACACGTTGCAGGAGGTCGGTTTCAAAACGGTGAGTTGTCTGGGGCGTGTTCACACTAACCCGCATTTCTCACAGGTACTGATTCCGGCGCGTGATCCGGGATGTGTTTGTGTTTGGCGGTGCTTGGTGAGCAGTGCCGAGGGCCGGATAGTGTGTTGAGGTCGTGGGGAGGAGGATTTGTCGAGG